>NZ_JBYHFL010000001.1:1154289-1485917 GCF_058222935.1 Nocardia sp. JCM 38205
GGTGGGGTGTTTTTCCTTGGTGTGTCCCTGCCCTCTTGCGCTGCTTTGGGCGCCGAGCGCGCGCAACCACTCGGAATTGAGCGCGGTTTCCCGCGCCCAGGTGGCGATGACGTCCTCGGCGACCGGGTAGGGCCCGCACAGCGAACGGAGGAAGACCTCCGCGCGTCGCGGGTCGCGATTGATGAACCAGCCGGCCCCGGAGACCCTGGTGTTACCGCCCGCCGTCGCCGGATCCGCCTTCTCCAGCACCACGACCCGCGCGCCGGCCGCGTGCGCGCTCAGCGCCGCGGCGGCGCCGGCCGCCCCGACCCCGAGGACCACCACGTCGAATTCCTCGTCGAACCGCACGGCACCCATAGCGAAATCCTTTCCACAGCCGGTGGTCTCATCCCGGAGTCCACGGGCCATGGTGCTCGGCATCGCGGTTGTCCGCGCCCGGCGCATCCCTCTCAGCGGGAGCCGAGTCTTCGGGTACCGCACCACGGCGCGGCGGGCGGCCGGACCACCCGCCGACCGACGCCAGGAAACGCCTACGCCCCCGGTCCGATTCGGAGCCGGGGGCGTAGAGCGTGCGTCACAGTCAGCCGCGGATCTTGGCGAGCACCGCGTCGACGGCGGAATCGGCGGCGATGTCTTCGGATTCGCCGGTGAACCGGTTGCGCAGTTCGACCTTGCCGTCGGCCCAACCACGGCCGATGACGAGCACCCACGGCATGCCGAGCAGTTCGGCGTCCTTGAACTTGACGCCGGGCGAGGCGGTGCGATCGTCGAAGAGGACATCAAGGCCCTGAGCGTCGAGTCCGGCGACCACGGCTTCGGCGCCTTCGCGGGCGGCGGCGTCCTTGTTGGCGATCACGACGTGGATGTCGAACGGAGCGGCCGACGCCGGCCAGCGCAGGCCCTTGTCGTCGTGCTGCTGTTCGGCGATCACCGCGACCATGCGGGAGACGCCGATGCCGTAGGAGCCCATGACCAGGCGGACCGGCTTGCCGTTCTCGCCGAGCACATCGACCTCGAAGGCGTCGGTGTACTTGTAGCCGAGCTGGAAGATGTGGCCGATCTCGATGCCGCGCGCCGAGACCAGGGTGCCGCGTCCGTCGGGCGAGGGGTCACCGTCGCGCACCTCGGCGGCTTCGATGGTGCCGTCGGGGGTGAAATCGCGACCGGCGACCAGGCCGACGACATGCTTGCCCGGTTCGTCGGCCCCGGTGATCCACGAGGACCCCGTCACCACGCGCGGATCGACGAGATAGCGGATACCGTTGGCCTGCAGCGCCTTCGGGCCGATGTAGCCCTTGACCAGGAAGGGGTTGGCGGCGAAGTCGGCGTCGGTGAGCAGCTCGACCTCGGCCGGTTCCACCGAAGCGCCGAGGCGCTTGTCGTCGACCTCACGATCGCCGGGGATGCCGACGCCGACGATCTCGGTCTTGCCGTCCGGGTGCCGCAGCTTGACCATGACGTTCTTCAGGGTGTCGGCCGCGGTGACCGCCCGTCCATAGCGTTCGGCGAGACCGGCGCCGTTGGCCCAGTCCACCAGGGTCGCGATGGTGGGGGTGCCCGGGGTGTCGTGGACGACGGCCGCGGGCTGTCCCTCGATCGGCAGCGGTTCGGGAGCGGGGGTGACCACGGCCTCCACATTGGCGGCGTATCCGGACTCGGGACAGCGCACGTAGGTGTCCTCACCGACGGGGCTGTCGGCGAGAAACTCCTCGGACGCGCTGCCGCCCATGGCGCCGGAGGTCGCGGCGACGATGACGTACTTGACGCCGAGCCGGCCGAAGATGCGCTGGTAGGCCTCACGGTGGGCGTTGTAGCTCGCCTTCAGGCCGTCTTCGTCGAGGTCGAAGGAGTAGGAGTCCTTCATGACGAACTCGCGCCCACGCAGGATGCCCGCGCGCGGACGTTCCTCATCGCGGTACTTGTCCTGGATCTGGTAGAGCGTGACCGGCAGATCCTTGTAGGAGTTGTATTCCCCCTTGACGGTGAGCGCGAACAGCTCCTCGTGGGTGGGCCCGAGCAGATAGTCCGCGCCCTTGCGGTCTTTCAGCCGGAACAGCGCGTCGCCGTATTCGGTCCACCGGTTCGTGGTCTCGTAGGCATCGCGCGGCAGCAAGGCGGGCAGCGAGATCTCCTGGGCGCCGATGGCGTCCATCTCTTCGCGCACCACCTGCTCCACCTTGCGCAGCACCCGCAGGCCCAGCGGCAGCCACGAATAGATGCCGGGGGCGACGCGGCGCACGTATCCGGCGCGCACCAATAGCTTGTGGCTCGGCACCTCGGCGTCGGCGGGATCGTCTCGCAGGGTGCGCAGGAACAGGCGGGAGAGGCGGGTGATCACGGATGCACAGGGTAGTCGCCGGTCCACGGCCGATGACACCGGATTAGCGGTTCGCGACCGCGGGGCGCGCGCAGAGGGTCCGAAAACGATCATGACGCACGAACAGGAAAGTAAATTACCCATTAATGGAGGCCGCCAAACTTTGGATCACAAAAATATCACTTTCGCCATGTAAAGAATGCGAACCAAATACTGTTGGAGTGCCGAAATACCGGCGCACACAACCACATAAAGGGCCGCTGACCTGCGGGGGTGTCGATAATTCTGGTCGCCCGATCATCTCCGCGAAATGATGGCCAGCCACCCCTGTCGAAAGGTGAGGCAGTGGTCGACACACACCGGAGAATGGTTCGTTGGGCCGCGGGGTTGGCCGCGGCATCGCTATCGGCGGCCATGCTGGCCGGCTGCACCAAGACCGATACCGCCGCCGAGGGCGAACTGCTGCGAACGTTGCAGGACAGCGGCACCATCACCGTCGGGTTCGCCGGCGAGGCCCCGTACTCCTTCGAGCAGGACGGGCAGTTGACCGGCGCGACCGTCGCCCTGCACCGGGAGATCTTCAAGAATCTGGGCATCGACACCGTCGACGGCGTGCAGACCGAGTTCGGTGCGCTCATCCCCGGTTTACAGGCCCAGCGCTTCGACGCGGTGAGCGCAGGCATGTCGATCCTGCCCAAACGCTGTGAGCAGGCCGCGTTCAGCGAACCGGAATTCATGTACACGACCGCGCTGATGGTGAAGTCCGGCAATCCGCTGAACCTGACGGATATGCAGTCGGTCAAGGACAGCGGCGCGCGCATGGCGGCCATGACCGGCGCCATCGAATCCGACTACGCCGCGGCCCTCGGCATCGACGCCATGCTGGTCGGCAGCCCGCAAGACGGCCTGGACGCGGTCACCTCCGGCCGCGCGGATGTGTTCGCGTTGACCGCGATCTCGCTGAACTGGTTGAAGAGCCATTCCCCCGGCGCCGAGGTCGAGGTGACGCCGTCGTTCGTGGCGGTCATCGACGGCAAACCGCAGATCGGGGCGGGCGGCACCGTCTTCCGCACCGGCGACAAGGACCTGCTGGACGCCTATAACGCCGAGTTGAAGAAGATCACCTCCGACAAAGAGCGCTACCTGGCCATCGTCGGTCCGTTCGGGTTCACCGAGCGGGAGCTGCCGGATCCGGGTCTGACCACTGAACAGCTGTGCAAGGGCGAAGTCTGATCGAGCGGTTCGCGCCATGAGCGATATGGACGCGTTGCGCGAGGCGCTTCCCGGGATCTGGGACGGCATTCTCGTCACGTTGCAACTCACGCTCGGCGGGGCCGCGCTGGCCTTCGTGATCGCCTTGCTGCTCGGGACCGTGGTGCGGGTGCGCAATCTCGCGCTGCGCGGAACCTCGCGGGTGTTGATCGAGTTCTTCCGCGGCACCTCACTGCTGGTGCAGATCTTCTGGCTGTTCTACGTGCTGCCGCTGTTCGGCTATCAGCTCGAGCCGGTGTTCTGCGGAATCCTGGCGCTCGGCCTCAATTACGGCGCCTACGGGGCCGAGGTGGTGCGCGGTGCGTTGAACGCGGTACCGCGCACGCAGTGGGAGGCGGCGGTCGCGCTGAATTTCAGCCCGTGGCAGCGGTTGCGCAAGGTGTTGTTCCCGCAGGCCTGGGCGCTGATGGTGCCGCCGCTGACGAACCTGCTGATCCACCTGCTCAAAGGCACCGCGGTGGCCTCCTACATCACGTTGCAGGACTTGACCTTCGAGATCGGGAAGCTGCGCCAATCCACCGGTGACACCCTGTTCGCCTTCGGTGTCGGTCTGCTGATCTATTTCGCGCTGGCCTATGTGCTGACGGTGCTGATGAACCTGGTGGAAACCCGCGCCAAGGCGAAGCTCGGCCGTGGGCCGACGCTCAGGGAGATGCTTCGGCTCGCCCCGGACGAGCCGGTCGAGGCGGTGGCGCGATGACCGTCGAATGGAGTTGGGAGCGCGCCAGGGAATCGCTGCCGGTGCTGTGGGACGGTTTCCAGATCACCTTGCTGGCCACCGTCGTCGGTTTCGCGATCGCGGCGGTGATCGGGCTGGCCATCGCGATCGTGCGCCGGTCGTTCCCGCGCTGGATCGCGGCCCCGGTGCATGCGGTGGCCGAGTTCGTCCGGCTCACGCCGCTGGTGGTGCAGTTGCTGTTCGCCTACAACCTGCTGCCGCAGTTCTCCGCATTGCAGATCGGCATCACCGTGCTCGGCATCCACTATTCGAGCTATCTGGCCGAGGTGTACCGGGCCGGGATCGAGTCGGTGCCGACCGGGCAGTGGGAGGCCGCGCGTGCGTTGTCGCTGCCGCCGTACCGCACCTGGCGGGCGGTGGTCTTGCCGCAGGCCATCCGCGCCAGCGTTCCCGCCCTCGGCACCAACGCGGTGTCGATGTTCAAGGACACGCCGTTCCTGTTCGCCATCTCGGTGGTCGAACTCGTCACCGCCGCCCAGCAGTTCGGGGCCCGCAACTTCCAATATCTGGAGCCGCTGACCCTGGCCGGCGTGTTCTTCCTCATCGCGAGCTACCCGACGTCTGTACTGATCAGAAGACTGGAGAAGCGTCTTGCCTACTACTGACGACACGGTCGGCCGCGACCAGGACGCGATGATCCGCTTCGACAAGGTGGGCAAGCGGTTCGGCAAGCTGGTGGTGCTCGACGACCTCGATTTCACCGTCGGCCGCGGCGAGAAGGTCACCCTGATCGGCCCCTCCGGATCGGGTAAGACCACGATCCTGCGGCTGCTGATGACGCTGGAGCAGGTCAGCGACGGCGTCATCTGGGTGGACGGACAACCACTCACGCACGAGCAGCGCGGTGCGAAGCTGGTGCCCGCCAAGGAGAAACACCTGCGTACGGTGCGCAAGAAGATCGGCATGGTGTTCCAGCAGTTCAACCTGTTCCCGAATATGACGGTGCTGGAGAACATCACCGAGGCGCCGGTGCATGTGCTCGGGCGGTCCAAGGGCCAGGCCCGCGCGCGGGCGACGGAGCTGCTGGAGATGATCGGGCTCGCCGAGAAGGCGCACGCCCATCCCGCGCAGCTGTCCGGCGGTCAGCAGCAGCGCGTCGCGATCGCGCGCTGCCTGGCGATGGACCCGAAGGTGATGCTGCTCGACGAGGTGACCTCGGCGCTGGATCCGGAACTGGTGGGCGATGTGCTCGACCTGCTGCGCGATATCGCCGAGAGCACCGATATCACCATGCTCATCGTCACCCATGAGATGCGCTTCGCCCGCGATGTATCCGATCGGGTGATGATGTTCGACGGCGGCCGCGTGGTGGAGCAGGGCCCGCCGCGGCAGCTGTTCGAGGACCCGCACAACGAGCGGACCCGGGCCTTCCTACGCGCGGTGCGCTGACGACGGCCGCCCATCACGCCGCCGGCTCACACCATCCCCGCGGCACCGCTGGGCTGCGGCCAACGGTCTCTCGGCGCCGAAGTACCCGGGACCGCGTCCCGGGGTGCTGCCGGCCGGCCGGCCGGCGCCGATTACCGTTGTCGCTCGTGCTGGTGCTGCTACCTCCTTCCGAAACCAAGTCCGACGGCGGAACCGGCGCGCCGCTGGAGCTCGGCGAGCTGGCGATGCCGCAGCTGACCGCGGTGCGGGAGAAATTGCTGGCGGAGCTGGTACGGCTGGCCGGCGATCCGGAGGCCTCGCGCGCCGCGCTCGGCCTCGGCAAGGGCGCGGAGACGGAGATCGCCCGCAACGCGGCGTTGCGCACCTCCCCCACCCGGCCCGCGCTCGAGCGCTACACCGGTGTGCTCTACGACGCGCTCGATGCCCGTTCGTTCACCAAGGTGCAGCGGGCCAAGGCCTACGCCCGTCTCGGGATCGGTTCGGCACTGTTCGGCGCGGTGCGGGCCGGCGATCCGATCCCGGCGTATCGGCTCTCCGGCGGGTCGAAACTGCCCGGCCTGCCCACCTTGTCGGCGGTGTGGCGCGAACAGCTGCCCGATGCCCTGCGCGCCGAGGCCGGCGACGAACTGGTGATCGACCTGCGTTCGGGCACCTATCAGCAGCTCGGCCGCGTCCCCGGCGCCATCACCGCGAACGTGCTCACCGAGCATCCCGATGGTTCCCGCACCGTCGTCTCGCATTTCAACAAGCATCACAAGGGCCTGCTCGCCCGCGCGCTGGTGCTCACCCGCGCCGAGCCGGCCGATATCCGCGCCGTCGCCCGGATCGCCACCAAGGCCGGGCTGCGAACCGAGATCGCCTCCCCCACCGAACTTCTCATCATCACCTGAGATCCGCGGCTGGAATGCGCCGGGAGACCCGGGTGTTGGCGAGTGTTGTGAGCACTACTACAGCCGTACTGTCCGATGACCTGAAGAAGTATCTGGACGAAGAGCGCGTCTACGCCACAGTCGCCACCGTCGGCAAGGACGGGCATCCGCATCTGACCGTCGTCTGGCTCGAGCGCGACGGCGAGGATCTGATCTTCTCCACCACCGTCGGCCGGGTGCAGGGCCGCAATGTCATGCGCGATCCGCGGGTCACGGTGATGATCAACCCGCCCGACCGGCCCTTCGTCTACGCCGAGATCAAGGGCTCGGCCACCGTGACGCCCGACCCGGAGCGAGCGCTGCCGGACAAGCTGGCGCTGAAGTACACCGGCAAGACCTACCGGGAGTTCAATCCGGCCTCGGTGCACGACGCCGAGCGGATCATCGTGCGGGTCACACCGGACAAGGTCGTCGGCCGACTCTGAACCCGCTGCCGAGTCCGCCGGGTTCAGGCCTGCTGGGCCTCTTCCTGAGCGTGCTGGGCCTGCGCCACTTCCTGCGGGGTGTAGCGCAGGGTCAGCGCGAGCAGCCCGACCAGCAGCGCACCGATGGCCGCGACGAACAGCACCAACGTGTAGCCGCTGCCGAGCGCGACGAGTTCGGCCGCCGTCATATCCGCGGGCTTGCCGGTACGGCCGCCTTCGGACAGCGTGCGTGAGGCCGCCAGCGGTGTCAGCAGGCCGATCGCGATCGGGGTGCCGAGGCTCAGGAACATCTGGCCGATCGCCGACAGCGGGCCGATCTCGTCCTGCGGCACACCGACGAGCACGCACAGCGGGATGAGGACGATGGCCAGGCCCATACCGAAACCGATCACCAGGAACAGCCCTAGCAGGGTCGGCACATAGCTGACGTCACCGTCGAGCGTCGATCCGAAACCCAGCCCGGCCACCAGGACCAGGGCCGCACCGCTGAGCAGCCACCGCGGCGCGACCAGCATCGCCAGCTTCGACGACAGCGCGCCGCCGATACCGATGCCGACGGTGAACGGGATGAACGACAACCCGGCCACCAGCGGGCTGTAGCCGACCACGTTCTGCACGAACAGCCCGGCGAAGTAGGTGGTGGCGCCGAGCACGCCGCTGGCGAGCAGGATGATGACGAAGGTGGCGTTGCGGTCGCGGTGATCGAACAGCGACCACGGCAGCAGCGGGTTGGCCACCGCGCGTTCGGCGAGCACGAACACCACCAGCAGCACCACACCGCCGATCAGCGAACCGATGACGTAGGGGCTGTCCCAGCCGAACTCCGGCCCTTCGGTCGCGCCGAACACGATCAGCGCGCAGGCCAGGGTGCCGAGGATCGCGCCGCGCACGTCGAGGGTGAGCCGGTGATGCGTGGTGTCGCGCAGGGCGATCACGGCGCCGAGGATGATGAGCGCGCCGATGGGCACATTGATCAGGAAAATCCAGCGCCAGCTCACCTCGGTGAGCGCGCCACCGATCACCAGTCCGCCGACCGAGCCGAGCGCCGCCATCGACCCGAAGATCGCGAAGGCCTGATTGCGCACCGGTCCCGGTGCGAATGTGCTGGCCACCAAGGCGAACGCGGTGGGGGCCGCGAGTGCGGCGCCGGTGCCCTGGAAAGCGCGGGCCGCGATCAGCATGCCTTCGTTCTGGGCCAGTCCACACAGCAGTGATGCCAGCGTGAACAGTGAGACACCGAGCAGGAACATCCGCCGCCGCCCGAAGGAATCGCCGATCCGGCCGCCGAGCAGCATCAGGCCGGCGAAGGGCAGGCCGTAGGCGGTCACCATCCAGGCGCTGCCGGAGCTGGACAGCCCCATTTCTTCCTGCAATCGCGGCAGCGCCAGGATCACCACGGTGCCGTCGAGCACCACCATGAGCTGGAGTCCGCTCAGGACGAGGATCGCGAGCCCGAAGGCCCGCCGCGTCACGGGGTACTGCGTCGTAGCAGCGGCTTTGTCGAGCACAGGGAGTCACTGTAATCGACGGTCACAAGCACACCGTTCGGTACGTCGGGCCGGGGTCGTTCGAGCAGCGCGACCGGAGGGGCGACCGGGCCGCGCCCCACCGCGCTACCGAAGGGCGGCGGTACGTTGCTGTCGCGTGCGGGCTGTCACTTGTCGCTCGCCCGCTACGTCTCAGCCGCCCGGCGCGACGTCTGCCGAGAAGCCCGCCGTGGGGCCGATCACGACGATGGCGGGCGGGCGGATGCCTTCGGCGCGCACTCGCTCGGCGATCGTCGCCAGCTCGGCGCGCAGCACCCGCTGGGTCCGCAGCGTGCCCTCTTGGATGACGGTGGCCGGGGTATCGGCGGGCCGCCCGCCGGCGAGCAGCACATCGGCGAACTGCTCGATCCGCTCGACGGCCATCATCAGCACCAGGGTGCCACGCAGCCGCGCCAGCGCGGGCCAGTCCACCAGCGAGTCCGGGTGATCCGGCGCCACATGCCCGCTGACCACCACGAACTCATGGGTCACCCCGCGATGGGTGACCGGAATGCCCGCGGCCGAGGGCACCGCGATCGGGCTGGTGATGCCGGGGACCACGGTGACCGGCACACCGGCGGCCACACACGCCTCGACCTCCTCGAAACCGCGGCCGAACACATACGGGTCGCCGCCCTTGAGCCGCACCACGAACTTGCCCGCCTTGGCGCCTTCCACCAGCGTGGTGTTGATCGCCTCCTGCGCCATGGCGCGTCCGTACGGGATCTTCGCGGCATCGACGACCTCGACCTCCGGGCCGAGTTCGGCCAGCAGTTCCGGCGGTGCGAGCCGGTCGGCGACGACGAGATCGGCGCGCGCGAGCAGCCTGCGGCCACGCACGGTGATCAGGTCCGGGTCGCCGGGTCCACCGCCGACCAGCGCGACGCCCGGCGCGACCGGGGTCGAATCATCGGTCACCACACCCGATTGCAGCGCTTCCAGCAGCGCGTTGCGCACCGCCGCCGAACGCTTGTGCCTGCCCCCGGCCAGCACGCCGAGGGTGAGGCCGTCGAAGCGGGCGGTGGCCGGGGTGACGGCGGTGCCGAGCCGGGCGTTGTCGGCGCGCACACAGAAGATGCGGCGGCGTTCGGCCTCCGCGACCACGGCGGCATTGGTTTCGGGTTCGTCGGTGCAGGCGATCGCGTACCAGGCGCCGTCGAGATCGCCATCGGTGTAGGCGCGCAGCGTGAGCGTCAGCTGACCGGAGGTGGCCATGCCTTCGACCGCCGGGGTGGCCTCACGGCTGATGACGTGCACGTCCGCGCCCGAGGCGATGAGCAGCCCGAGCCTGCGCTGGGCGACGGAACCGCCGCCGACGACGACCACCCTTCGCCCGTTCAGATCGAGCCCGACCAGGTAGTTCGGGTCGCCCGCTGGCTGGTCCTCGGTATCGGCTGACGTGTTCGGCACAAGTGTCGAGATTACGGGGCGTGTCCGGCACCGGCCGCAGGCACCCGGGACAGGCTCAGATCCCGGTCGTGATCGACCTGGTCCCGCCCCAGCGCCGCTAGGGCGCCACCGACAGGAAGTCGGCGAACCCGGTGGGGTCGTGCCGTCCGATGCTCGCGTGCTCGAACAACCCCCAGCCTTCGGCCTCACCGCAACGGGCATGCGCGACATGGTCGATGACGCCGTACGGGATGCGCCCGGCGACGGCCGGATCGGTGAGGTCGTAGCGGTCGCTCGAGGTCCAGTCGCGGCCCTTCCACTGGCCGTGCTGCCAATCGGGATCGCCGCCGTAGCCGCAGCCCACGTGCAGCGGGATATCGGTCACCGTCCGGATTTCCACGTCGAGCGGTTTGCCGTCCGGTGTGGTCAGTTCGATGCGCGCGCCGGTGGGCAACCTGGTGCCGGAGCGGTAGTCGATCGAGATGCGCGGCCAGCCGAGTTGCTCGGTCCGCCCGTCCGGCCAGACCCGGGTGGCGTCGTTGAGGGTGCGCCTGCCGTCGGGTTCCTCCTGCACGATGACGACGATCGCGAACTCGTCGAACCGCAACGGCATGTACAGCCACCAGAACCCGCCCGAGGGTTCCGCGGCCGCGCGCCCGGGCGGCTCGGTTTCGCCGACCGGCCGGATGCCCCAGGACCGGTCCCTGGTGCCGGTCCAGACCTCGGGATCGACGGTGATCTCCCGGCCGTCGACTTGCAGGGTGCCCGACCAGCTTCCGACCTGGGCGAACCGCGAGGCCTCGATGATCGGGCGGTTGCCGTTGAGGATCAGATGCGGCTGCTCCTGCACCGTGGGGAACGCGCCGGTCCAGGTCAGGTCGGCGGCGAGCTCATCGTGTTCGCACACCAGCCGCAGCCGCTGCAGTGGTTCGAGCACCTCGATCCGGTAGTCACCGACCCGCATATCCAGGCTCCGGTCGCCGAGCGCGTCGGAAAACCGCACCGTGCGCACGGTATCGCCCTCGCGCAGAGCCAGATAGGCGTCGGTGACCCCCAGGTTCGGATAGACGCCGAACCCGGTCACCAGCATGGTGCCGCCCGCACGATTGTGCGCGTTGAAATAGCTGCGGTCGTAGAAGTTGCGGTCGCTGCTGGCCACCCGTGCCAGCGACAGCGGCGTCTGGTGGATCGGGAATTCGTCCAGCGGTGCCGGTGCGGATCCGGGAAGACGGGAGGAATCAGACATAGTGTGGCTCAATCCCATTCGTAGGTTCCGTCGAGCAGGGCCTGCAAGCTCGCCCGGTGCATCACATAGTCGTCGCGGTCATCGGTGTCGGTGTCCTCGCCGAAGTGGATCATCCGGCGCTTGATCCTTGCCATCACGATGGCGTGCCGTAGTGCCGTGTAGACCAGATAGAAGTCGAGATCACGCACGGTATGGCCGCTGGCCGCTTCGTATTTCGCCACCACCTCGCTGCGGCGCAGGAAGTTCGGCAGGCCGGGCTGGTCGAACCGAACGGCGAGGTCCTGGAAGAACCGGTGCAGGAAGATGATCCAGGCCACGTCGAGTTCCCGCGGGCCGATGGCCGCCATCTCCCAATCGAGCACCGCCGCCGGTTCGAAACCGCGGTAGATGATATTGCCGGGACGGGCATCACCCCAGGTCAGCACGTCGGGGCCGGGGTCGGCGGGCCAGTGGGCCGCCAGCCAATCGAAGCCGCGCTCGATGATCGGGATCCGGTAGCCGTCGTCGGCGAGGGCCCAGCGATACCAGGCGCGCTGGGCGTCGACGTGGCGGCGCAGCGCATCGCCGGGCCCGGCCAGCATCGGGAACCGCCGCACCGGGTCGGGGATGGCGTGCACCTTCGCGATGATCTCGACCGTGGCGTCGGTCAACCGCTCCCGCTCCTCGTCGGTGGCGTCGAAGAGCCAGCCCACGAAGACATAGGGCGGGTTGTCGGTGGGCACCCGGCCCTCCACCCGGTCCATCACGAAGAACGGCGTACCGAGCACACCGGGATCGTTTTCCAGCCAGCGCGTCCTCGGCACCGGGATATCGGTCGCCTCGGCGACACCGGCCATCACCTGGTATTGCGTTGCCAGATCATAGGTTTCGAACACCGGGAAGGCATCGTCCTCCGGCGCCATCCGCGCCACGAACGACCCGCCGCCGCGCTGCCCGCCCGCGAGCCATTCGGCGTCGAACAACACCGTCGAACTCGACATACCGCCCGCCTCCGGCCGGGACAGGCCGGTGATCGAGGGCGGTTCGTCGGCGCCGACGCGTTCGCCCAGCCAGCGGGACAGGTCGGCGGTGAACGAATCCAGATCGCGATCACTGGTGGTCAGCCGACGTCGTTCGGTGGGTGCGGGATCGTCGGCCATCATCGTCCTCCTGATGCCGTACAGCGGTGCGGCTCGGGCGAGGGCGTTGCTGCCGAGCCCGGCGCGGACCGCGGTGACTGCCGGGTCGTGGTGACTGTAACGCGTTTCAGTTTGGCTGTTCGGGAAAGCCGGAAATCGGTCCGTGACACCTCTCCGGGAGCGCCGCATCGGCCGCAAGGATGATGCCGGATACGTCCTACGAATGATGCGAAAATAGGGGTTCCACTCCGGGTTTATCCGGTGGTGGGCGGCGCCGCCGGTGGATACGTTCGGCCCAGGCAATCGGATCGGCGCAGTGAGGGGCTGATAGTGGTCGGGGTCGAGGTTCTCCAACAGCAAGACGATGACGCTCCCGTCGAGGTGGCCGAGCCACGCCGGTGGCATCCGCTCACGCGCATCGCGTTCCGGTTCTGTTTCGTCTATTTCGGCCTGTTCTGTCTGCTGTTCGCCCAGATCACCTTCGCGTTCACCGGCATCGCCGGGCAATGGCTGCCCGAGCGGGCGGTCATGTGGCAGATGGAGCTGCTCTCGCCGGCCTACGAGTGGGTCGGGCGGACGGTTTTCGGGGTCGATGCCGTGTTGCACGAGGATTCGGGCAGCGGCGATCAGACCGTCATCTGGGTGATGATCTTCTGTGTCCTTGTCGTCGCCCTGGCGGCAACGCTGATCTGGTCGGTGCTCGACCGGCGCCGCACCGCCTACCCGCGGCTGAGCGCCTGGTTCTTCACCGTCATCCGGCTGTGCCTGGCCGGTCAGATGCTGTTCTACGGCATCGCCAAGGCCATCCCGACGCAGATGCCGTCACCACCACTGAACGCACTGCTGCAGCCGTACGGCGAGTTCAGCATCACCTCGGTGCTCTGGTTGCAGGTGGGTTCCTCGCCCGCCTACCAGGTGCTGCTCGGCATCGCCGAGATGCTCGCGGGCCTGCTGCTGTTCTGGCCTCGCACCGCGACCGTCGGCGCGATGCTGAGCGTGGTGAGCATGGCGCAGGTGTTCGTGCTGAACATGACCTTCGACGTGCCGGTCAAGATCCTGTCGTTCCATCTGCTGCTGCTGTCGCTACTGCTGCTGGCGCCGCAGGCGCAACGGCTGGCGAATGTGCTGGTACTGGAACGCCCGTCGGACCCGGCGACGCAGCCGCGATTGTTCGACAGCGCCAAGGCCAATCGGATCGCCGCCCTGGTCCAGGTGCTGATCGGGGTGTGGATGCTGATCGGCGTGGTGGACACCGGCTGGCGCGCGTGGGACGAGTTCGGTGGCGGCCGCGAGAAATCGCCGCTGTACGGCATCTGGACAGTCAGCGAGTTCACCGCCTCAGGGCAGCCGGTTCCTCCCGTGCTGACCGATGAGAACCGCTGGCAGCGCGCTGTTTTCGATGATCCGGGCGCGATGTTCATCCAGGGGATGGACGGTGCGCTGACGCCGTCCGCGGTCGCCATCGACACCGATGCCCGCACCCTCACCCTGACCGCCCCACCGCAATCACCCGATGCCACGCCGGTTCCGATCGCCTCCTTCACCTTCGAACGGCCCGAGCCCGAGCGATTGCGCCTCACCGGCGAGTTGAACGGAACACCCACAACCATCGTGCTCGACCAGATGGACCTCGACTCATTCCCCTTGCGCAGCGGCGGCTTCCGCTGGGTCCAGGATTACCCGGACTTCCGCTGACGCCCCCGAAACCGGTGCAGACAGCACTGGGGGCACAGGTTTTCCCAGCCGCGGCGCACCCCTGATCTGACATACCGTGCCAGAGCAAGGTCAGGTGTGCGGCGGATCGGGAAAGGTGAACAGTGGCAACCCTGGTGGAGTCGGAGGCGCCGGATCGGGAGCAGGGTGAGCCCGTGCCTGTCGTGCTGTCACCGTCGTGGCATCCGGCCACGCGTGTGCTGTTCCGGTTCGTATTCGTCTACCTCGGTATCGGTACCGCGGCGCAATGGCTGCTCCTGCAACTGCTGCGGTCGGTCGGCGTCCCGGAGCCGGCGGTGCTCACCCTCGGCCGGTGGTGGGCACTGCCGCCGCTGACCGACTGGTTCGCCGCCCAGCTGTTCGGCATCGAGGAACCGCTCGGGTACGCACCCACCGGCAGCGGAGACACCGTCACCCTCTGGGTGGCGGCGTTCAGCTGGCTGGTGGTCGCGGCCGTGGCCACCGCGATCTGGACCGCTCTGGACCGGCGCCGCACCGACTACCGCGGCCTGGACCGCTGGTTCCGAGCATTGCTGCGCTTCGCGCTGGCCGGTGCGCTGATGCTCTACGGCATGGTCAAGGTGATGCCGTCGCAGATGACGTTCGCCCTGCACCGGCTGATCGAACCGTTCGGCGATATGACGCCGATGGGGGTGCTGTGGTCGCAGACGGCGGCGTCGAAGCCCTATGAGATCGCCCTGGGTTGCGCGGAGATCGGCGCCGGATTGCTGCTGATCCTGCCCGCCACCGTCACCGCGGGAGCAGCGCTGTCGACCGTGGCGATGGCGCAGGTCTTCCTGCTCAATATGACCTTCGACGTGCCGGTGAAGCTGTTCAGCTTCCATATGCTCGCCCTGTCCCTCGCGCTGCTCGCCCCGCACAGCCGCCGCCTGGCAACGGTCCTGTTCTCCGGTGAGGCGGTGCCGGCGGCCGAGGGATCCGAACTCTTCACCACCGCACGGTCGAATCGGTTCGCGTTGCTCGGCCAGGTCCTGCTCGGCCTGTGGCTGCTGGCGACCACGGCGCTGGAGGGCTGGGACGCCTGGCACGCCTACGGCGCCGCCCGCCCGCGTTCCCCGCTGTACGGCATCTGGAATGTCGCCGAATACTCCGTCGCCGGCCACCAGGTCCCCCCGCTACTCACCGAGCCGAACCCGTTCACCGACCCGACCTCGGCCCGCCCCCGCCGCCTCGTCTTCGACACCGTCGACGGGATCCACGTGCAAGGCATGGACGACCGGCTGACCTGGATGCCCGCCACCGTAAACCCCGACCTCCACACCCTCACCCTGTTCCGCGATCCCGCCGCCCAATGGAAGCTGGGCAGCTTCACCTACACCCAGCCCACCCCCGACCGCCTGATCCTCGACGGCACCCTCGGCACCCGGCCGGTACACATGGTGCTGGAATCCATCCCGCTCGATCGGTTCGCACTGATCGAGCGTGGATTCCATTGGACCCAGCAGTCGCCGCACCTCGAGTAGGGCGGTGGTAGACAGACCTCGCGGCACGGGCTCAGGCGCTCCGAGGCCCACAACTCACTCGATGGGGTGGAATTGCGATTTCCTGTTCTCCGCGACCGGCCGGACCCTCACCTCGGAGCGAAGGCGTTCCGGCGAAAACGTGTTGTGTCGATGGTGTTCCTCGCCGGCCTCGCGGCGCTGTGCGTGGCTATCGCGGTTCAGATGGCGCGCAGCGACGACCATGTCGCGCACGTCGTCTCCAAGTATGTGGCCCTGTTCGGCGCCATCCTGATCGTGATCGTGGCTCTCGGCGCATACGGGGATGTCGGGCTGATACGACGGCTGCGCGCAGTCGAATTGACCGCCGACGACATCGTCCGTGAGGGCTGGAGTTCCCGAACCCGCCTGCCATGGGCCGATGTTGCGGGTGTGATGGCCGCATTCGAGCAACAGCCGCTGATTGTCATCACCGGGTCGAATGGCGAGCAGTGGAACCATGAGGTCACGACACCGCATGTACCGCTCGGCCGCGCCCGCCGCCCGATCTGGATGCTGGACCGCCCCGCGCGGAGTGGCAGCATCTGCGTGGAATGCCCGCGACTGGCCGTCGACGAACACCGCGTACTTCGATTCCTTTCCTTCTACGCCGACAACCCCGCTTTCCGCAGCGAACTCGGTACCCAGCTGTCACTGGACCGGTGGAGAGCTTTGCGCTGACCACAGGGCGACCACCCCCGCACAGGCCTGAACACCTCGCATTGGCTATCGCGAGCCGTTTCGCCCATAACCTGTGCGAGGCTGTCACAACCTACGGGACGACGGGCCGGACATGCGGCGGTCACCACGGTGCCGACGACCTGACTGGGATCAGCAGGGACCCTGTCCCGGCCAGTAACGTTGCGGCTTCGGCTCCGCCCGGGATGACGGAGCGGCCCATCACTATCTCCGAACGCGAATGATGCTGCGCTCCAACCTTGTACAACTGACACCGCGCTGGCAACCGCGACGCAGATCGCATTGATGCGGTATGAAGGTCACGTATGGTTTCGTATTCAATTATTGTGTGTAATGCATGAGAGATGGGGGGTCCGTGGTGCGGATTCGGCTGGTGGGAGAGCAGGCGCGGGCCGAGTTGGTGGATCTCGCGGAGTGGCTCTCGCGTGAGGACGAGCTGCGCGGCCGGGTCTCGGCCGACACGCCTGTCGTCGCGGAAGGCGAGATGGGGGCGCTCGCGGATGTTGTGAATGTAGCGATGGGCGCCCCTGGCTTGGGTGCCGCGCTGGTGACCTCACTGACGATGTGGATCAGACACCGCCGGCCGTCCGCTGATATCGAAGTGACCAATTCGGCAGGCCGCAGCGTGAAAGTCGTGGTCCGCGACGTGAAAGACGGCGATCTAGCCGAGATGTTACGACAGGCGCTGGACGACTGATATGCGGCTGCCGGACCCCGCTCGGTCCTGGGCGGTGCTGTTGGGCACCAGCACTTTCGACGACACTGCGCTACCGGACATACCCGCGGTGCGCAACAATCTCGCCGATCTGGCCGAAGTATTGACCAGCCCCTGGGCAACAGCGTTGCCCGGCGAGCACTGTGTGACGCTGGCCGACGAGTCCGATCGCGCGGTTATCGGCAGCGCTCTCAATACTGTCGCCGCACAGGCACAAGATCTTCTATTGGTCTATTACGCCGGGCACGGATTGATCGGCCCGGACGGAAGCCTCTATCTGTCGTTGCCCAATACACGCAGCGACCGGAATATGGTCTCGTGGACCGCTTTGCCTTTCGAGCTGGTCCGTCGCACACTTGCCACGGCCTCAGCCGATAATCGGGTATTGATCCTCGATTGTTGCTTCTCCGGACTTGCAGTCGACTTGATGACCGAGGTCACCGCGGCGGTATCGGGCCAGATAACCGTGGCGGGAACGTGCACCCTGACCTCCTCACCGGCGAATCGCCCGTCAATCGCCCCGGTGAATGCCAGACACACCGCGTACACCGGCGAATTGCTCGCCCTGCTCCAGCGCGGCCCCACCGATCCCGGCACCGAGCTCCTCACCCTCACCGCGCTGCACCAACAGCTGGAGCAAGTATTGCCGGCCAAGGGCTTTCCTCGTCCGGAGCAGCGGAATACCCGAAGCATCGGGCAACTCGCGCTAGCGCGTCGACGAGCGGTGCCCGGCCCGGCATCAGCGCAGCACTCCCCCGTTCGACCGCAACACACCGCACTTCGCGTCGCTTCGGCAGACGCCTCGCCACGGCGGGGGCCGTCGATAAGACGACCGGCCAGACCTCCGGAATTCAGTCGGCGAAGAGTGGTCGTCGCCGCAACAGCCTCCCTCGCCCTCGCAGTCGTACTGACGATGGTGGTCAGCGCAGTCCTGGTCCTGCCCGGCCTTGTCGATACCGCCAGAGATTCCGCCGCACAGCCAGAATCGACGCAACCGACAACTCTCCCGCCCATACAGATCCCAGCTGGGTTCGTGGCCCCGCCTGTGCGTCCGACTCCGTTGCCGGATCCGGTCTATTGCCGGTACAAACCGGACGGCAAAGAACCAACGGTGAAACGTCCGGATGATGGCCCGGTCTCCTCCACGGGAATCGTCCGGGCGACGATCAACACCGGCGCCGGCGCGATCCCGCTACTGCTCGACCGATCACTGGCACCGTGCACGGTGCACAGTTTCCTCAGCCTGGTCGACCAGGGCGCGTTCGAGCAGGTCCGATGCGCCGGAGACGGATCCGATTGGATCACTTGCGGTCGCTCGGACAGCCCCGGTTATGGTCTCGAATCGGAGAGTTTCACCGAGCTGAAGTACCGACGCGGCTATCTGATGATGGAGGCGCTTCCGATCTTCGGCGCCACCTTCGACATGCTCTTCGCCGACACACACCTGGTGCCGGAGTACACGGTTTTCGGCACCATCTCCTACGAGGGCCTCGAGGTGATCGACAGCCTCATTCCTCCGGACTACGACGGCCGAAGCGAGCAACTGAACAACCTGGTCTTCACCAGCATCGACATCGAGGAATAACCCAGCGAATCCACGCCCCGCCTCCCCGGCACCCAGCCGTCACCGGATCGCCGGAAAGCTGCTTCCCGCACAGGTTCTGAACACCTCGCATAGGCTGTCGGCAGCCTTTTCGCTCACTACCTGTGCGAGGTTGTCGCAGCCTATGGGGCGGCAGGGGCGGCGGCGATCACGACGGGGCCGGTGATCTGTTTGGGGAACAGGAGCGGGTGTGTTCCGGCCAGTAGTGCCGCGGCTTCGGCTACGCCCGGGATTCCGAGGGCGGTCGTCGTGTGGGTCGACGGATTCGGCACCTGGACGGCGGCGAGTTCACTGGTGGTGAAGGAACGCACCGGCACGCCTAGTTCGGCGGCGGCGGAGCGGAGTCCGGGTTCTTCGGCGCGCCGGTCGATGGTGGCGAGGCAGGCGATGGGGTGGGGGCCGAGGGTGGCGCGTACCACGGCGAGTATCTGCTCGGCCGAGGTGCCGGGACGGATGCCGACACCGACGGCCAGCGCGGGGAGGGTTTCGCCGCGGGCGGCGAACGAGTCACTCGGCGGCATCGGTGCAGGCGAAATCTGCGGCCGCAGCGACGTATCGGCGCACCGATTCGGGGTTGCCGGCCGGGTGGGTGTGCAGGTAGGAGGCGTGGACCCGGTGGACGACGGCGCCTTCGCGGTGCCGGGCATCGGCGGTGCGCCAGCCCCAGGCCGGACTGTTGGTGCCGGTGCCGGTCAGGCGGGTGCGGTGGAATTCGTGGCCGCGTACGCGTTCGCCTGCGCGCCACAGCGGTGAATCGATCAGGGCGACGGCATCGCGGTAACCGAGGGTCAGGCGGGGGCCGAATTCCGCTGTGGCGTCGAGGACTCCGGCCATCGCATGGCCGTCCAGTGATCGGGTGAGGTAGAGCAGGCCCGCGCACTCGGCGTGGATCGGCATCCCGCGCCGGGCTCCCGCTCCCACCGCGGCGAGCAGCCGCGTGTTGGCCGCGAGCTCGGCGGCGTGCTCCTCCGGAAATCCGCCGGGCAACACCAGCCCCGCTGTGCCAGAGGGAAGTTCGTCGTGCAGGGGGTCGAACACCACGACCTGCGCTCCTGCCGCGACGAGCAGCTCGCGATGCTCGGCGTATCCGAAGGTGAACGCCGCTCCCCCGGCCATCGCGATCACCGGGGCATCGCCCGGCGTCGTGTCCGCACCGCCGACCTGCCCCGGGTGCACGGCGGACATCCCTGATGGCGACTCGGCCGATACCTCGCGTCGATGGATCGTGTCCGTCACGTCGCCATCGTGCAGCGGGCCGGCGTGCATCGCGGTATCGCGGCTGCCTCCATGCCCGAACCGGGGATCCGAGTCAGGACCTGCGACATCGGCCTCGGACTCAGCCCTGGCCCGCCCATCGGCTGCGCCCTGGACGGACCAAGCGCCGACCTCGGTCGCCCGACCGTAGAGCGCGCTTTCCGGGCTCCAGGCCGGGCCGGGCGTCGAGGAAGCGGCCAAAGCTGCGATGGCACCCAGATCGACGTGAGCCGCGACGAGATCGGTCATCGCGGCCACCGCGGCGGTGGCGGCCGCCCCGTGTTCGACGGCGGGGATCAACCCGAGGTGACGGGAGGGCACTTCGAGTTCGGCCATGCGTGGCAGCGAACCGAGCACGGGCAGGCCGACGCGGTCGCAGGCCGAGCGCAGCACCTGTTCGTGCCGTTCGCTACCGACCCGGTTGAGGATCACGCCGCCGAGCCGGATCGAACTGTCGTAGGTGGCGAACCCGTGCAGCAGCGCAGCCAGGCTCTGGCTGTGGCCACGGGCGTCCACGACCAGCACCACTGGGGCACCGAGCATCGCCGCGACCTGGGCCGTCGAACCCTCGGCGACCGGCCTGGCGTCGCCGGCGTCGATGCGGCCGTCGAACAGGCCCATCACGCCCTCGACCACCGCGAGATCACAGCCGGCCGACCCGTGCCGGTACAGCGGCACCACCCGTTCGGCGCCGCACAGCACCGGATCCAGATTGCGTCCGGGACGCCCGGCCGCCAGCCCGTGATACCCCGGGTCGATGTAATCGGGACCCACCTTGAACGGCGCCACCCGATGCCCGGCCCGCCGCAACGCACCGACCAGGCCGGTCGCCACGGTCGTCTTCCCGCTGCCCGAGGCGGGCGCGGCGATCACGACGGCAGGTGTGCTCATCGTGGGCTCCGGCCGGCTGCGGCTGCGGCGCCATACCGGCGCTCGGTCCGCATCGGCTCGGCGCCGGCGGCCCTCGACGCGGCAGGTCTCCGCCCGGCGCTCACCATTCGATCCCGCGTTGGCCCTTGCGCCCGGCGTCCATCGGGTGCTTGATCTTGGTCATCTCGGTGACCAGATCGGCGACGTCGATGAGGGCGGTGGGGGCGTCGCGGCCGGTGATGACGACATGCTGGTTTCCGGGACGCTCGACCAGCGTGCGCACCACCTCGTCGACATCGACCCAGCCCCACTTCAGCGGATAGGTGAATTCGTCGAGCACGTAGAAGCGGTGCTGTTCGGCGGCGAGGCGGCGGGCGATCTCCTGCCATCCGGCCCGCGCGGCGGCGGCATGATCTTCCTCGGTGCCGTGCTTACGGGTCCAGGACCAGCCTTCGCCCATCTTGTGCCATTCCACGGCCCCGCCGGCGCCGGTTTCCTCGTGCAGACGGCCGAGGGTGCGGAAGGCGGCTTCTTCGCCGACCTTCCATTTGGCGCTCTTCACGAATTGGAACACGGCGACGTCGAAACCTTGGTTCCAGGCCCGCAGGGCCATCCCGAATGCTGCGGTGGACTTGCCCTTACCGGGTCCTGTGTGCACGGCGAGCACCGGCTGGTTGCGGCGCTGCCGCGTCGTCAGGCCGTCGTCCGGAACGGTTTCCGGCACACCCTTGGGCATCGAATCTCCTCGCTGATCACTGTGTTTCGTTATCGGACGCGGTCGACCGCACGGCATCCGGCCGGAGCCGGCCCGACCTTCCCGCACTCCGACTCGTCGGGTCGGATCGCAGACCCCACGGCGTATGAGCCGACTCGGCCGACAACGGGCCGAACGGTACTGCCACCGCTGCCGTCGCGGGACGTCTCCGTTGCGCCTGGGCTCCACAGGGGCCGGTCGCCTTTCCCGCCCGACCGGTGGCCGAACCGGGTGCAGCACCACACTTTCACGCTGCCCGGCCGGCCCCTGTACTCATCACCCGCGCCGAGTCCCGTACCGCGCCCGCCACCGCATCACCGGTGAGCTCACCCAATCGCACACATTCACCACGCAATTCGCGAGCCAGTTCGGCGGCGAGGCCGAGCCGGATCATCCCTCGTTCGCAATCGACCACCATGGCTGTGACCGCATCCATGGCGAGCAGCCGAGCCGCGGCGCGGGCGCGGATGACGGGGTCGGTGCCGCCGGTGGCGCGACCGTCGGTGAGCAGTACCAGCATCGGGCGGCGGCGCGGGTCACGGACTCGTTCGCGCGCCACGACCTCGCGCGCCTTCAGCAGGCCCGCGGCGAGCGGAGTCTTGCCCCCGGTACGCATGCCGGACAGCCGCCGCACCGCGATATCGACCGATGACGTCGGCGGCAGCACCAGTTCCGCCTCGGCGCCGCGCACGGTGATCACGGCGACCTTGTCCCGCCGCTGATAAGCATCGCGCAGTAGCGCGACCACCGCCCCGGTCACGGCCGAGAGCCGATCGCGCGCCGCCATGGACCCCGAGGCGTCCACCACGAAGACCACCAGATTGCCTTCGCGCCCTTCGCGATACGCGCCGCGCAGATCGTCGGTGGCCAATTTCAGCGGCCCCGCGGTCCGGCCGCGCGCGTGCTGATGCGGTGCGGCGGCGAAAACGGTACCGAGCAGGTGCAACCCGCCGGTGGTGTCGGTGTCCGGTCGGACCATGCGGCCCTGCCTGGTCTGGGCGCGCGAGCGGCGGCCGGGAGCCCCTTCGCCGACGCCGGGCACCTCCCAGCGCGGCGGCTTCGCGGGAGCCGTGGTGGGGGTGGCGGTGCGACCTTCCCTCGACTGTCCGCCCTCGCGGCGCTTCGGCGAATCCTGGCCGCCGCCAGGGGGATCCGGCGGGCCATCGGGATCGTCGTCTGGTTCTTCGGGATCGTGCCCGGTATCTGCGGCACGGTCGTCCTCGGCCGGCTCTGCTTGCCCGCTCTCGGGCTCAGCGTCGGACTTGGCTCCTGGCTCCGGTTCGGGCGCCCGCTCGGCTTCCTCGCCCGCCTCGCGCATCGCCTCGTCGAGCTGATCCTCGCTGATGCCCGGCTCGTCGAACGGGTCGCGCCGACGCCGATGCGGCAGCGCGAGTTCGGCGGCCACCCGCACATCGTCCTCGGTGACGGTATCGCTGCCCCGCCAGGCGGCATGCGCGGTCGCGGTGCGCGCGACCACCAGATCCGCCCGCATCCCGTCGACATCGAAGGCGGCGCACAGGGCCGCGATCCGGCGCAGCTCCACATCGTCGAGGGCGACCTCGGACAGTCGGTCGCGGGCGGTGAGAATGCGCTCGGCGACCTCGCGGTCGGCGGCGGCGTAGCGGGCGGCGAATCCGTCCGGATCGGCCTCGTAGTCCAGACGACGGCGCACCACCGCCATCCGCACGTCGACGTCGCGGGAAGCGGCCACGTCGACGGTCAGCCCGAAGCGGTCCAGCAGCTGCGGGCGCAGTTCGCCCTCTTCCGGATTCATGGTGCCGACCAGCACGAAGCGCGCGGGATGCGAATGCGAGACACCGTCACGTTCGATGTGCACCCGGCCCATCGCGGCGGCGTCCAGCAGCACGTCCACCAAGTGGTCGTGCAGCAGGTTCACCTCGTCGACGTAGAGCACGCCGTGATGGGCGGCCGCCAGCAGCCCCGGCCGGAAGGCCTGCTCGCCGTCGCGCAGTACCCGTTCCAGATCGAGTGAGCCGACCACGCGGTCCTCGGTGGCGCCGACCGGCAGCTCCACCAGCCGGGCCGGACGCGCGCCGGTCTCGTCCACCACCGGCGGCAGCAGCTGGGCCAGCGCGCGCACCACCGTCGATTTGGCGGTGCCCTTCTCGCCGCGCACCAGCACGCCACCGATGCCGGGGTGCACCGCGCACAGGATCAGCGCCAGTTGCAGCCGTTCCTGTCCGACGACCGCCGAGAACGGGAACCCGGCTTCGTCACGGGCACCGGTCGGCGGGCGCCCCGCGCCGTGAGCGGCGGACGACATTGCGGTTTCGGCATGCGACACGGACACACCCCGACTCTATGCGGCGCGGCCAACCCGTCCGACGTCGACCTACGGCAACCGAACGGGCGCGGTAGGCCGATCCGGGGGCGCTGCCAGCCGGCCCCCGCCGCCCACCGAAGCCGGACTGACGAGATCGCGACGCGGCCCATCGGTGGCGGCACCGGGACACACGGCGGCCGGCCCGCGTTCGCATCCGGTGCACCGGTGGGGTCGCGGCCGTCCACCACGCGGACAATGCGGCCGTGTCAGAGGCGAGCACCTGCCCGGCGAACGTCACCTAACCCTTGCGCATGGGAACGTGCGGGACACCGTCGTCGACGAACTCTTCGCCGTCCACCTCGAACCCGTGCTTGCTGTACAGGTCGATCAGATAGGTCTGGGCGTTGATGCGCACGGTATCCGAACCCACTTCGGCCAGCGCGGCCTGCAACAGGCGGGTGGTGTAACCGTGCCCGCGGGCCGGGACCGCTGTGCACAGCCGCCCGATCCGGAAGGACTTCACGCCGTCGTGGTGCTCTTCGAGCAGCCGAAGCGTCGCGATGACCTCACCTTCGTCGTCGAGCCAGAAATGGCGCGTTTCCGGTAGCAGGTCGAGTCCGTCCAGCTCCGGGTACGCGCATTTCTGTTCTACGACAAAGACTTCGACGCGGAGTTTCAACAGCTGGTACAGGGTGGCGGTATCGAGATCCTGTGCCCATGACCGTTTGAGAGCAACCGTTGACATCATCGCGTCTTGCTATCACACCTACGCCGTCGGCGCGACCCCCACGGTCCTCGGCGTGGCGGCGGAATCGAGCTGGAGGGCCTTGGACGTCCAGTCCCACACCTCCTGGAACAGCGCCTGGTTCTCCGACAGCTTCACCCCGAGGGAGGGCACCATTTCCTTCAGCTTCGGCGTCCAGTCGGCGTACTCGCGCGGGAAGCAGCGCTGCAACACATCGAGCATCGCGGTGACACAGGTGGAGGCGCCCGGCGAGGCCCCGAGCAGGCCGGCGATGGTGCCGTCCTGGGCCGCGATGACGGCGGTGCCCAGTTCGAGCACGCCGCCCACGCCCTTGCGGCGGATGATCTGCACACGCTGGCCGGCGGTGATGATCTCCCAGTCCTTGGCCTCGGCGCGGGGGATGAACTCCTCCATGGTGTAGACCTTGCCTGCCTGCGACTTGAGCAGTTCGGACACGAGGTACTTGACCAGGCCCAGTTCGGTGACGCCGACGCCGAGCATGGGCGCGATATTGCCCGGACGGATCGACTTGAACAGGTCGGTGTACTTACCGTCCTTGAGGAACATCGGGGTCCAGCCGGCATACGGGCCGAACAGCAGGCCGGGCTTGCCGTTGATGACGCGAGTGTCCAGATGCGGCACCGACATCGGCGGGGCGCCGACCGCGGCCTTGCCGTAGACCTTCGCGTCGTGGCGGGCGATCAGCTCGGGGTTGGTGCAGCGCAGGAACTGACCGCTGACCGGGAACCCGGCGAAGCCCTTGATCTCCTTGATGCCCGACTTCTGCAGCAGCGGCAGCGCGCCGCCGCCTGCGCCGACGAAGACGAACTTCGACACCACGGTGCGGGACTTGCCGGTGCGCAGGTTGCGCACCTTGACCCGCCAGGTGCCGTCGGACTGCTTGCTCAGATCACGCACCTCGTGACCGAAGGCGATATCGGCGCCGGTGGAACCGATGTAGGCGAGCAGCTGCTTGGTCAACGAGCCGAAGTCGATATCGGTGCCGGCGTCGGTCCAGTTCAGCGCGATGGGCTCGGAGAAATCGCGGCCGCGCGCCATCAGCGGCAGGCGGCGGGAGAACTCGTCGGGGCTGTCGATGAACTCCATGCCCGCGAACAGCGGGTGCGGGGCCAGCGCCTCGTACCGCTTGCGCAGGTACTGCACATCGTCGGCACCGTGAGTGAAGCTGACGTGCGGGATCGGGTTGATGAACTGCGACGGATCGCCGAGCACACCGTTTTCCACGGCGTAGGCCCAGAACTGGCGCGAGACCTGGAACCGCTCGTTGATGTCGACGGCCTTGCTCACATCGACCGAGCCGTCCGGCTTCTGCGGGCTGTAGTTCAGCTCGCACAGCGCCGAGTGTCCGGTGCCCGCGTTGTTCCACGGGTCGCTGCTCTCGGCCGCGGCGGCGTCGAGGCGCTCGAACACCGAGATCGACCAGTCCGGCTGCAGCTGACGAAGCAGCGCACCCAGGGTGGCGCTCATGATGCCGGCACCGATGAGTACGACATCGGTCTTTTCAGTCAGGTCAGCGTTCGGCACGGGTAGATCGACTTCCTTGTCCTTGTGCGCGGACCCACCGGCTGAGGTGGCTCCGCCTGGGCACGGGCACTATGCGGTTGTAACGACATCCCGTGTCGTCACCGACACGGGCGTCGGCGGGATGTAGGTTACCCGCCGTTCACCTACCGCCAATTGTGCACCTCACGACCGCGCAGACCAGCAACGAACCCGGCGAATGTGACAAAGATTCCTCCGGCGCGTCGTTGCGCCCGCTCGGCGGGGCGGCCGCTCGCCTGCGACAGGGGTGTCGCTTAGATTGAGGTGGTGACGAACGAGACCTCGGTCGATTCCCGCGCCGGCACCCGCACCGCCGACTGGCAGCCCGATATCCTCGGCGCCGATTACGAGCAGCGCACCCTGGATTTCGGCGCCGATCCCGACGGTGAGGGGCAGGCGGTTGCCACCCTGGTACGCCACGTCCCCGCCGGTGGCGAGGCCGCGGCGAGTACCGAGAGCGCGGTGCTCTACGTCCACGGATTCACCGACTATTTCTTCCAGCGGCATCTGGCCGAGCATTTCGCCGACCGCGGGCACCAGTTCTACGCACTCGACCTGCGCAAGTGCGGCCGGTCACTGCGCGAGGGGCAGACGCCGCACTACGTCAGCGATCTGTCTCTCTACGACGCCGAACTCGACGAGGCGCTGCGCATCATCCGCGCTGAAACCGGCAAGGATGTGCTGCTGGTCGCCCACTCGACCGGCGGGCTGGTCGTGCCGCTGTGGCTGGACCGGTTGAACCGGGCCGAGGGCACCGCGGCCGCCGGGATCACCGGGCTGGTGCTGAACAGCCCCTGGTTCGATTTGCAGGGCCCGTCCTACTACCGCACGGTGGGCACCCCGATCATCCACGCGCTCGGCCGCTTCCGGTCCCGCGACGAACTGCCGCTCGCGAAGACCGATGCCTATGGCGCCAGCCTGCACCACACCGCCTCCGGCGAGTGGGATTACAACCTCGATTGGAAGCCGCTGCACGGTTTCCCGGTGCGCTTCGGCTGGTTGCGCGCCATCCGGCGCGGGCACGCGCAACTGCACGCCGGTCTCGATATCGGGGTGCCCTCGCTGCTGCTGCGGTCCCGGTTGACGAAATTCGCCCGCAAGTACGGCCCGGCCGTCGACGTGGCCGACGCGGTGCTCGATGTCAGGCAGATCCAGCGCTGGGCCGGTTGCCTGGGTGATCGCACCTCGATCGTGCCGATCGACGGCGCCCGCCACGATGTGTTCTTGTCCTCGGCGCAGCCGCTGGCCAAGGCGTTCGAGGAACTGGATGCCTGGCTGGACTGGCTGACGAGCTATCGCCGCAGCCTGGCCGCCTCACCAGAGGCTGGTGCGTAGCACGATCTCGGTGGCCAGTTCGTGGTCGGCTTCGAGGGCGACATTGTCGACGTCGAGGGCGACCACCCGGTACTCCCCGTAGACGTAGCGGCCCGAGGTGTCGGCCACCGAACGCGGCAGCGATTTGGTGACCAGCACGGTGGTGGGCAGTTCCACCGCCCGGCAGTCCGGGTCGCGGACCGCACCGTCGGCGTCCGGTACGGCGGGATGTCCGCGGTCGGCGACGACCAGGCTGATGAACCGGCCGAAACCGGTGGCGCACACCTGCCAGGCGACGCTGGCGCCCTCGCCCCGCCCCGCGACGTTCACCCAGGGCACCCCGAGTTCGTCGAGGATGGCGTAGACGCCGGTGGTGTCGAGCCGATCGACCGTCTCCACCGCGATGGTGCGCAGATCGGAATTGTGCAGCCGCGCGCAGACCCGGTCGAAGACATCGGGCGGGTCCCCCGCGTCGGGCAACAGCAATACGCTGTGCTGAGTTTCCGGGCCGTCGACCCGTACCGTCCATTCCCGGTCGCCGACCGCAATCCGCCGAGACTTCATGCCGAAGGACGCTACACCGCAGGCGTGAACCGTAGGGAGTTGTCAGCCGAAACCGCTGGTCTGTGCGGATTTCGGGGTGGCGAGGGCAACCGGCGGCAGTCCACCGCGGCGGGCCGCGATCGGGCACTGACCGGATCGACGGGGCATGTCTGTCCGGGAAGCGGTGTGTCGGGCCGCGCCCGCCCGCACGATCAGGGCGTGAGGCGGGCTGCGTCGTCTCTGGTAGCGGTGACGGCAGGCAGATCTCGCGGCGCGCCGCCGACGAGCAGGCGGTCGAGCGCGTCCAGGTCGAGATGCTGCTCCACGAGGTCGGCGAGCAGATCGAGCTGGGCGAGGCGCACGGCCGCGACGGAGGTGCCGGACGCGACGCGGAATCCCGTGCGTCCGGCCTGCGCGGCGATCTCGGCGAGCCAGGCACGGCGGAACGCATCCGATTCCATCAACCCATGGACATGGGTGCCCCAGACAGTCCCGCGGACGCTGCCCTCGGGTATGCCCGGCGTGAGCACATCGTTGCGGCCGGGCTCGCCGTCGGGGCCCGAACCTGCGGCGGTGGTCCCGGCGCCCAGTGCTGCCGATTCCCTCGGCGCGGGATCGTTCCGGTGCCCGGGCAGCGGATGACCGTCGAATTCGGGCGACGTCCCGGCGGGCTCCCGACGCTCGTCCGGCGTGAGACGAAGCCAGTGGCGCTCACCGGTGCGCCGGACCCGGCCGTGATGAATTTCATATCCGCGCAGGGCGATCCCCGGCGCAGCCGCACCCACGCCGACCACCCGCCGCACGACCTTGGGCGCGCCGAATTCGACCTCGAGATCGAGCAGCCCGAGACCGTCGACCGTCCCCGCCCCCGACTCCACCTCGTCGATGATGCGGGAGCCCAGCATCTGATAGCCCCCGCAGATGCCGAAGATCGGCCCGCCCGCAGCAGCTCGGGCGAGCAGCGCATCGGCCAATCCGGTGCGGCGCAACCAGCGCAGATCGTCGACGGTGGCCTTGCTCCCCGGCAGCACCACCAGGTCGGCGCCGGACAATCGCGACGGTTCGGTCACCCACCGCACCGAGACCCCTGGCTCGCACGCCAAGGCCTCCACATCGGTGGAGTTCGAGATGCGGGGCAGCCGGACCGCCGCGACGGTCAGCCATTCGCTGCCGATCGGCGGGCGCGGGCGCCCGACCGGGGCGTCGGCTACGGTGCCGAGCGAATCCTCGGCGTCGATCCACAGTTCGTCGCTGTAGGGGATGACGCCGAGCGTCGGGCGGCCGGTGAGCGCGGTGAGCTGGTCGAGGCCGGGTCGCAGCAGCTCGACGTCGCCGCGGAACTTGTTGATCACGAACCCGGAAATCAGTTGCTGATCTTCGGGTTCCAGGATCGCCAGGGTGCCGAACAGATGCGCGAGCACCCCGCCGCGGTCGATATCGCCGACGATCAGCACCGGGAGATCGGCCGCTCGGGCCAGCCCCATATTCGCCAGATCGGTGGCGCGCAGGTTGATTTCGGCGGGCGAGCCCGCGCCCTCGCAGATCACCACATCGAACTCGGCGCGCAATGCCGCCAACTCGTCCGCGACGACCCCCCGAAGCCACTGCCGATGCCGGAAGTAGTCGCCGGCGCCGACGGTATCGACGGCCTTCCCCCGGACCACCAACTGCGAGCGTCGATCGCTGCCCGGTTTGAGCAGCACCGGATTGAAACGCACGCTGGGCTCGAGCCCACACGCTCGGGCCTGCAGCGCCTGCGCCCGGCCGATCTCCCCGCCGTCCAGGGTGACCACCGAGTTGTTCGACATGTTCTGCGCCTTGAACGGCGCCACCCGCACCCCGCGCCGGGCCAGCATCCGGCAGATGCCGGCGACCAGCACGCTCTTACCGGCGTCCGAGGTGGTGCCTGCGACCAGCAGCGCGCCCTTCATCCCCGGCCCGCGCAGGCTCGCGGCCACCGGTGAACGGGCGGCACCGCACCGACGTCCGAGCCGAATCCGCTCGCCGCCAGGTGGCCACCGACCACCGTGTTCACGGCAGGGTCAGGATTTCCGCGCCGGTATCGGTGACGACGAGGGTGTGCTCGAACTGCGCTGTCCACTTGCGGTCCTTGGTGACCACGGTCCAGCCGTCGTCCCAGATCTCGTAGTCGATGCCGCCGAGGTTGATCATCGGCTCGATGGTGAAGGTCATGCCCGGCTCGATCACCGAATCCACCGCGGGCTGATCGTAGTGCAGGATCACCAGGCCGCTGTGGAAGGTGGGGCCGACGCCGTGGCCGGTGAAGTCGCGGACCACGCCGTAGCCGAACCGGTTGGCGTAGGACTCGATGACACGCCCGATGACGTTGAGCGCGCGCCCGGGGCGCACCGCCTTGATCGCGCGCATGGTGGCCTCTTCGGTGCGCTCGACCAGCAGGCGCACCTCCTCGTCGACATCGCCGGCCAGGTAGGTCTTGTTGGTGTCGCCGTGGACGCCGTCGATGTAGGCGGTGACGTCGATATTGACGATGTCGCCGTCCTCGATGACGGTGGAATCCGGAATGCCGTGGCAGATGACCTCGTTCAGCGAGGTGCAGCAGGATTTCGGGAAACCCTTGTAGCCGAGCGTCGACGGGTAGGCGCCGTGATCGCACAGGTATTCGTGCACGATCCGGTCCAGCTCGTCGGTGGTCACGCCGGGCGCGACGGCCTTACCGGCTTCCGCCAGCGCCCGTGCCGCGATCCGGCCGGCCACCCGCATCTTCTCGATCGTCTCCGGCGTCTGCACCCACGGCTCGTGGCCTTCGTTGACGGTCTTCTTCCAGGCGTATTCCGGGCGCTCGATGGCGCGCGGAACCTCCCGGATCGGCGATTGCGTACCGGGAACTAGCGGCTGACGGGTGCGCACGGACATTGCTCCACCCTAGCGGCCCGCACTGCGGGTAGACCGTCGCCCACCGCTCTCGACCTCCTCGCATGATGGGTCATGCCACCGCTACCGGTACTGCTCGCACGGACCGAGCGGCAGCGCGCGGCGGACGTCGTCCTGCTCCGGTGGCCAGCTGAGCAACGATCGTTCCTCGGCGATCGTTGCAAGTAGCTCGGCCCCGGCGAGCACCGTCTCCACCCCGTACGAGGCCTGCGACTGCTGCGCGGCGAGCGCCGCGCACAGCCCTTCGGTGCCCATGCGCACCACGGCCGCGGGAAACATCTTGCGCACCGCCGCGACCATCCCGAATCCGCCGCAACGGCCGGAGATTCCGGCCCACCCGACCGTGCCGGCGGGTCCGCCGATCCGCCCCGCGCACGCGATCCCGACCGCGGTGACCTCGTCGTCGCCGGCGACATCGAGCAGCAGTTCGCGGCAGGACCACCACGCCGGCGTCGCGGGCATGGGCTTGCGCCGGATGGCGTGGACGCCGCCGGCACGCACCCGGCCCGCCGCGAGAACGTCCGCGCCGATCGCCAGCGCCAGCACCGTCATGGCTCGACCTGCACGGCAGTGCGGCGCGCGGTGCTGCGGCGGCGGGCCTTCGGCGCTGCCGGAGTGATCATCCGAGCAGGTGAGCGGTCAGAAAGGCGCGTGCCGCGCCGACGGCCCGGTCGAACTGTTCCCCGTAGACCGAGAAGTGACCGCCCGGAACGAGTTCCAGCTGTTTGGGTTCGAGCGCCTCCTGATAGCGGGCCAGCGCGATATCGGTCGGCGTGAGGGTGTCCTGATCGGCGACGATCATGAGCAGCGGAGTGGGCGAGACTCGTCGGACGAATGCTTCCGGAGCGTAGGACTGGAACTTGTCGACGCTGGACAGCGTCACTTCATTGCGCCAGGTGGCGACTCGCGGGCCGTTGTCCATCAGCCATTGGTACACCTCGAGGCCCGGCATCGCGACCATCTCGGTGGGGTCGTCGGAGGCCGCCTTGATCGTCTGATGCGGTTTACCCGCCGCGACGGCGAGGCGGTCCGCGGCGATGGCCTCGTGCAGCATCGGGATCATGGTCGGTGGCACGAGGCGGCTGAAGGTGGCCCAACCGTCGGTCAGCGGCACCTGGGAGACCACGGCACGCACCCGCCGGTCGGTGGCGGCGACGACCAGCACATGGGCCCCGGCGTAGCTGGTGCCCCACACCGCGATCCGATCCGGGTCGATGCCGTCGAGGGTCTGCGCATAGGTGATCGCATCGCGGTAGCCGTCGATCTGGGCCTGCGGGTCCACTTCGTACCTGGGTGCGCCGTCCGAAGTCCCGAAGCCGGGATGGTCGTACACCAGGCACGCCAGGCCCGCGGCGGCCAGTACCTCGGCGAACGGCGCCACCCATTCCTTGACGCCGGCGAACCCGTGGGTCATGACCACCAGCGGTGCGCCGGTCGGCGGGCCGGCCTCCGGCCGATACAGCCACCCGCGCAGGGTGACGCCATTGCTGAGGAATTCGGTATCGACCCGCATGGTGCCTCCAATAAATTACGTGCCGTAACGTAACTGAGAGTAGAGGCACGGAAATGTGGCGTCAACCACATTCATGGATCAGCTGCGTGGCCCCCGGTAGCCGAGCGCATCCAACGCGGACCGGACGGTCAACCGCACCAGTTCGTCGTCGATCGGACCGAGCGAGGGCACCAGCGCCCGCATCAGCATCGGACCGGTGATCAAATCGCAGATCCATTCCGGATCCACACCCGGCTCGATCTCCCCCCGAGCGGCCGCGCGTTCCAGGATCGAGGCGGTGGAGACGCGGCGAGGCGTGAGGAACTCCTCCTGGAAACGACGCGCAGCCTCCGGGTTGCTCGCCAGATCGGCCAGCAACCCCGGCAGCGCCTTGCCCATCACCGGCTCGTTGAACAGGTCCCGCTGATGCTGCTGGATCGCCAGCATTTCCGCTTCGAGGCCGCCGAGATCCTGCCCGCCCGGCCGCAAGCCGAAACGATCGATCAGCACAGCCATGACGAGCTCGGCACGATCGGCATACCTGCGGTACAGGGCCGGTCGGCTCGTCTCGGCCTCGTCGGCCACCGCCTGCAGCGTCAGCGCGGCGTAGCCACGCTCCACGACCAGCCGCGCCGCGGCTTCGAGCAAGGCCGCATCCAAGTCGCGGTCGCGGGGGCGGCCTACTCGCGGCGAGGTCGTTCCTGACATAACTGCACCGTACCGAGTCGTCGGGCGAACCCTGCGCTCGATCAGCGCCCCGGACATCGCGATTCCCGGGCAGCACGGCGGCCGGAAGTCAGCGCCCCAGTCGCGCTTCGAAGGCGATGCGATCACCGCGATACAGCGAGCGCACCCGCTCGATGGGCAGACCCGCCGGATCGACGCTACGGCGGGTCAGCAGGATCAGCGGCAGCGCGGTGCTGCACTCCAGCAGGGCCGCCTCGCGTGGTGCGGCGAGCACGGTCTCGATTCGCTCTGTCGCCGCAGCGAATTCCACTCCGGCGGCCCGGATGGCGGCGTACAGCGAGGTGGCCGGATCGTAACTGCCGCGCAGCCCGGCGAAACGGCTCAATGGCAGGTAGGTGCTCTCCAGGCCGATGCGTTCACCATCGGCCAGCAGCACCCTTTCCAGATGCATCACCTCGGTGCCGGGCTCGACGCCGAGGTCACGCGCGGTATCGGCGTCGGCGGGCACGTCCTGCCAGCCGACCACCGAACGCCCCGGTACCCGCCCCAGGCTGAGCGCTGCCTCGGTGTAGGACTGCAAGGCCAACGGCTGCACCATCTTCGGTCGCGATACCACCGTGCCCCGGCCCCGCCGGCGAATCCGGCCCTCGACCAGCAGGTCGCGCAGGGCCTGGCGCACCGTTTCGCGCGCGACCTCGAACCGGGTGGCGAGTTCGCGCTCCGAGGGCACCGGATCGCCTTCGTTCAGCTCGTCGAGGATCCGCTCGATCTCGGTGCGCACCTGGTAGGCCTTGCCGACGACCTTGGGCGTCGTCGTCGGAAAAGCCTTGGGCCACCGGGTATCCGCCCCCGCCACATCCGTCGTGTCCATGCCCTCAGCGTACCCGCAATTGGTCTATACCAATTGTTAACCCAGCGTTCGCGCGGCCCACACCCATCGGTCTAGACCAATGTGCACGATGGGCGCATGCGATTGGTCATCATCGGCGGCGGCATCCTCGGCACCGCGCACGCCCTGGCCGCGATCGGGCGCGGCCACGAGGTCCTCCAGCTGGAGCGCGAGCCCGAAGCCCGCGGCGCCACAGTACGCAACTTCGGCCTGGTCTGGGTCTCCGGGCGCTCGGCAACGGAACTCGAGCTGACGTTGCGGTCGCGGCAGCTCTGGGAGGAGATCGGTGGCCGGGTCCCGGGCGTCGGGTTCCGGCCGGCGGGCTCGCTGACGCTGGTGCGCACGCCCGCCGAACTGGCGGTGGCCGAGGCCGCGGCCGCGGGTCCGACCGCCGAGCAGCGCGGTTTCGAACTGCTCGAGCCCGAGCAGGTGCGCGCACTCAATCCGGCGCTGCGCGGCAAGTTCCTTGCCGGACTGCATTGCTCGGCCGACGCGGCGGTGGAATCCCGGCAGGCGCTGCCCGCGCTGCGCGCGTACATGGAGGCCTCGGGCCGCTACACCTTCCACGCGGGCACCGAGGCCAGGACCGTCCAGGACACCGCAGGCGGCGCGACCGTGCGCGACGACCGGGGCCGCACGTTCGAGGCCGATCTGGTGCTCGTCTGCGCGGGCGCCGCGCACACCGGCCTGACCCGTGATCTCGCCGGTGAGCTGCCCGTGCGCCGGGTGCGGTTGCAGATGATGCAGACGGCGCCGCTGGGCGAGGCGCTCACCACCGCGATCGCCGACGGCGACAGTTTCCGCTACTACCCCGGGTTCGCCGGTCCGCAGGTCGAGGCGCTCGAACGCGAGCAGTCCCAGACCGCCACCGCGGCCGAGCACAAGATGCAGCTGCTGTGCGTGCAGCGCCTGCACGGCGGGCTGACCATCGGCGACACCCATGAGTACGCCGAACCGTTCCCGTTCGACGTCGACGAGGCGCCCTATGAGCACCTCACCTCCGTCACCGAGGAACTGCTCGGCCGCAAGCTGCCGCCGATCATGCGCCGCTGGGCCGGGGTGTACAGCCAGAGCGTCGATCCGGACGCCATCGTCACCCGCGCCCGGGCCGACGAGCACATCTGGGTGGTGACCGGGCCCGGCGGGCGCGGCATGACCCTCGGACCCGCACTCGGCGAAGAGACCGCCGACCTGCTCAACCTGTGAGGATCACCATGCCGGACACCACCATTCAGCTCGCGGTCCTGGATATGGCGGGCACCACCGTCGCCGATGGCGGCCTGGTGCTGCGCGCCTTCGAGGAGGCCGCCACCGCCGCCGGGATCCCCGCCGCCGGCCCCGAACGCGACCGCGCCCGCGGCTACGTGCTCGACACCATGGGGCAATCGAAGATCGCGGTCTTTCGCGCCCTGCTCGGCGACGACGACCGGGCGCACCAGGCCAACCGCGCCTTCGAAGCCGCCTACGACGCGCTGATCGAAGACTCCGATGTCGCACCGATCCCCGGCGCCGCCGAGGCCATCCGGGCACTGCGCTCGGCCGGGGTGAAGGTGGCGCTGACCACCGGGTTCAGCCGTGCCACCCAAGACCGGCTGCTCGACGCGCTCGGCTGGCACGACATCGCCGACCTGACCCTTGCGCCCTCGGACGCCGGCCGCGGCCGCCCCTACCCCGACCTGGTGCTCACCGCGCTGCTGCGTCTGGGCGCCGACGCCGTCGACCGGGTGGCGGTGCTCGGCGACACCACCAGCGATATCGCCACCGGCCTGGCCGCGGGCGCCCGGATCGTCGCCGGCACCCTCACCGGCGCCCATGACGCGGACGCGCTGCGCGAGGCCGGTGCCACCCACGTGGTGGCGTCGGTCAGCGAGTTCGCCGACCTGATCCTGCACTGAATCCGACCCGTCCCTTCGACTCCTCACTCGCTTCGAGAACGAAAGTTGCAGTCATCGTGCGTACTTCGAATACACCGGGCCGACGCCTGGCACGCACCCTTTCCCGGACCGCACTGCTGGTCGCCACCGCCACCGCGGTGGCGTTCACGGCGGCCTGCGGAGGGACCGGGGCCGAGGCCACCGGCGGTAAATCCGTCACCGTCTACTCCGCCGACGGCCTGGCCGGTTGGTACGACAAGCGTTTCGCCGAGTTCACCGAACAGACCGGTATCGCGGTGAATCTGGTCGAAGCCGGCTCCGGCGAGGTCGTCAACCGGGTGACCATGGAGCAGAACAACCCGCAGGCCGACGTACTGGTCACGTTGCCGCCGTTCATCCAGAAGGCGAAGAGTTCGGGCCTGCTCGCCGACAGCGGCATCGACACCGCTGCCGTGCCGGCCGCCGACAAGGATCCGGACGGCCAGTACGTCACCCTCGCCGAGAACTACCTGTGCTTCATCGCCAACCCCGCGGTCGACACCGCGCGACTGACCTGGGACGACCTCCTGAAGCCGGAATACAAGGGCAAACTGCAATATTCGACCCCCGGCCAGGCCGGTGACGGCACCGCCGTGCTGATCCTGTTGCAGCAGTTGCTCGGCAAGCAGGGCGCGCTGGACTATCTGGCGAAGTTGCAGGCCAACAATGTGGGTCCGTCGTCGTCGACCGGCAAACTGCAGGCCAAGGTCGACAAGGCCGAGCTGCTGATCGCCAACGGCGATATCCAGATGAACCTGGCCACCATCGCGGACAAGGGATCGAAGTTCTCGATCTTCTTCCCCGCCGGCGCCGACGGCAAGCGCTCCACGGTCGCGGTTCCGTATGTCATGGGGCTGAGCAAGACCGCACCGCACCAGGCCGAGGCCAAGCAGCTGATGGAGTTCCTGCTGTCGACTCCCGCCCAGCAGACCCTGGCGCCGGAGGCGTTCGCCGTACCCGCGCGTGCCGAATTGCGCAACGCACCGACAGCTACCGAACCCTCGCCGAGCAGCCTGCTCGCCGGTGTCGAGGTGGTCCCGGTCGATTGGAACACCGTGCTGACCGAGCTGGACGGCGATATCGCCGCCTACCAGCGGGCCACCGGCAGCTGACATCCGCCGACGACGACAGGAGCCGACAATGCCCGCCGGTGACGCGCTCACGACCACAAACACCACGAAGGCCGCCGCACACGCGGCCGAAGCCGCGATCGTCTTCGATCGGGTGGGTGTCAGTTACGGCCGCGGCCGCACCGCGACCGTCGCCCTGACCGACTTCTCGCTGCGGGTGGCGGCGGGTGAGACCGTCGCGCTGCTCGGGCCGAGCGGCTCCGGCAAGTCCACCGCGCTCAAGGCGCTGGCCGGCTTCGTCCGGCCGACCTCGGGCGCGGTGCGGCTGGCCGGGCGCGAGGTCACCGGCCTCTCGCCGGCCAAACGCGGTATCGGTGTCGTCGTCCAGTCCTACGCCCTGTTCCCGCATATGACGGTGCACGGCAACGTGGCCTTCGGAGTGAAGGCCCATCGGGTTCCGCGCGGGGAGATCGACGCCAGGGTCGTCGAAGCCCTCGAGATGGTCGGCATGGCCGGCTACGCGAAGCGACTGCCGCGCGAACTCTCCGGTGGCCAGCAGCAGCGGGTGGCCATCGCCCGGGCGCTTGCCATCCGGCCGCCGGTGCTGCTGCTCGACGAACCGCTCGCCGCACTCGACGCACAGCTGCGCCAGTCCATGCTCGGTGAGCTGCAACAACTTCGGCAGGCGCTGCCGGACACCGCGATGTTGTATGTCACCCATGATCAGACCGAGGCGCTGGCCCTGGCCGATCGCATCGCGGTCATGCGCGATGCGCGCCTGGTCGATATCGACACCGCGGCCAACCTGTGGCAGCGTCCGCCGTCGGATTTCACCGCCGCCTTCCTCGGCGGCGCGAATCTGCTGCCGTGCACCGTCAACCGGGTCTCCGGCGGCACTGCGCTGGTCACCGCAGGCACCTCGACCCTGCGGGCACAGGCACCCCAACCGGGCGTCGGCCGTCCGGCCTGGGCGCCGGATTCCGAGGCACTGCTGTGTATCCGGCCGCATACCGTGCGAATCGGCGCCACCGGCGACCGAGGAGCCCTGCGCGCGACGGTGCTGAGCGCGGTCTGGCGCGGCGCCTCCACCCGCGTGCGGATGAGCGTCGACGGGCTGTCCGGTGAGCTCACCGCCGACGTCGCCGGACACGTGGAGACCGAAACCGGCGCAGTGGTCGGCGTCATACTCCCCGATCCGGCCGGAGTACTCATTCCACCGCCGTTGGATGGCAGCAGTGGGAGCCCGTCATGACGACATCGACCGAACAACCACCAGCACCCGAGCTTCCGAGTCATATCCCGATGGCGGCCGGTAGCGCGTCCCCGGCATCGCGGCGAAACCTCCGGCCGATCGCGTGGGCGCTGCCGCCGATGCTCGTGGTGCTGGTCATCGCGGTCTACCCGATCCTGCGGGTGCTCACCGAATCGACGATCACCCCGGACGGTCGCGGCACCGAAACCTGGTCGCAGGTCCTCGGATCGGCGGCCTTCCGGGACGCGCTGTGGCGCACGATCACCATCGCGGCCTGCTCGACGGCGGGCTGTCTGGTGCTCGGCGCGTTCCTGGCGGTGGTGCTGGCGTTCGTCCCGTTTCCCGGCGCCACCGTGGTCGGCCGCCTCATCGACACGGTGCTGACGCTGCCGTCGTTCCTGATCACGCTCGCCTTCACCTTCCTCTACGGCACGGCCGGCGCGGTGAACGCGCTCATCTCCCGCCTCACCGGACGAGAAGGACCGGCCCTCGACTTTCTCACCACCCCGACCGGGGTGATCCTGGCCGAGATCACCTTCTTCACCCCGTTCGTGGTGCGTCCGCTGCTGGCCGCGTTCGCTCAACTGCCGCGTGAGCAACTCGACGTCGCCGCGAGCCTGGGGGCGAGCCCGTGGCGGGTGCTGCGTCAGGTGGTACTGCCCGAGGCGTGGCCCGCCCTCGCCGCAGGCGGCAGCCTGGTACTGCTGTTGACGCTCAACGAATTCGGCATCGTGCTGTTCACCGGCGCGAAAGGGGTGATCACCCTGCCCGCGCTGATCTACACCCGCGGCATCGTCACCTTCGATCTGCCCGGTGCGGCGGTACTGGCCACCGTCCAGGTCGCGCTGTCACTGACCCTGTATCTCGGGTACCGGCTGATCTTCGCCAGGGTCACCGGTCCGACCCGGAAGGAGCGCTGAACAATGCTGGTGTGGACCGGGCGCGGACGTGCGCTGGTGCTCGCGGTGTTCGCGGTGGTGGTGCTGGTGGTCTTCGCGGCCCCGATCGCGACGGTGTTCGCGGCCGCGCTGGCCGGCAGCTGGACCGGGCCGCTGCCGTCGGATCTCGGCACCGCCAACCTCGAACGAGCGCTCTCGGGTGAGCAATTGGCCAGCCTCTCGGTCAGCGTGCAGACGGCGCTGCTGGCCGGCGCGGTGTCCCTGGTGCTCGGCACGTGGTCCGCACTGGCGGGGCGCGAGGCACCGCAGTGGTGGCGGCGGCTGACCGATGCGGTGTTCCACCTGCCGGTGGCGGTGCCGTCGGTGGCGATCGGGCTCGGCGTGCTGATCGCGTTCAACGAGCGGCCACTCGTGCTCGGCGGCACCAAATGGATTGTCATCGTGGCGCATTCGGTGCTGGTGCTGGCGTATACGTTCAGCGCGGTGTCGGCGGCCCTCGACCGGCTCGACCCGGCGTACCGGCAGGCGGCCGAATCACTCGGCGCCGACCCGGTCCGGGTGCTGTGCCAGGTGACGCTGCCGCTGCTGCTGCCCGCTCTCGGCGCCGCCGCGGGCCTGGCCGTCGCCCTGTCCATGGGCGAGCTCGGCGCCACCATCATGGTGTATCCGGCCACCTGGAAAACGCTGCCGGTCAGCATTTTCGCGCTCACCGATCGCGGCGAGGTGTTCGACGCCGCCGCGGGCACCACGGTGCTCGTGCTGGTCACGCTGCTGGCGCTCATCCTGCTCGGCCGGATCAAGGGCCGCGCCGCACTGCGCTGAACAACGAGATCGGCCGGTGGTGGTCCGGGCGGACCTCCACCGGCCGATCGAGCGGCTGTCCAGTGGGATGGACGCGGCCGCGGCGTTACTGCTCCGGCAACCGCCGACGGCCGCCGGTCACCTCGGCGATCAAATCGGTGTAGCCGTCGACCAGTTCGGCCAGGTGGTACCAGTGCTTGTGCGTGTTGTCGCTGCGCGCACCATTGGTATCGATGGCCTGATTGGCGTTGACCCAGCTGCGCGCCATCCGGTCGATCACCGCCCCGAGGCTCTCGGTGTGCAGGGTGGCGCCGTTGCGATGCTGCGGCACCTCCTGGGTGATCCACTCGTTGATGTCGTCGACGAGTTCAACCCTGCGACAGTCGATTTCGGCCACCAACGCGGTATCACGCAGTTGGGCGCGCCGCTCGTGCAGTTCGACCAGCGCATGCGCCGAGCGCAACATCTCGCGGTCCTGGAACCGCCGCCCCTGGAAGGCACACAGCAATTGCGGCGCCGTCGGCAGAACCCCCACCGTCGGCGCGCTCATCCCCACACCCCGAACTCACCCGACACCATCACACTTTGTACCAACATGATTGGCTCTCTGTTCGGTTATCCGGATCGGATCGCTTGTTCACAACAAGGATAGGCAGATTTTGCACTTACCGATGCAAGAACACAAGACCCCAGAACGCAATATTGCGAACTACTTTGTGCGTACCGGGCGGTTGGTCTGACGCCTCGTACACGACGACCAGGCCTGGCGACGACAGGACTACCAGTCCTCCTCCAACTGCTCGGCATCATGCCCGGAACCCCCGCTGAGCAGCAGCTAAGTCCGCGCTATCCGTCCACAGCCGGGTCGGAACGGCTATGGCAACTCGACCGTCATCGCTCCAACGCCCTACGCAAGCCCCCTGGCAGCCACCTCGCTACCCGCGGGTAGGTAAACGCTTAGGCCTGCGGCCTCGAGTAGGTAACGAGTAGTATCCCCGGGGTGCCCAATTCGGTTCCCGCGATGCACATTTACTGACTCCCGCCGAGTCGGTGACCTCGCGGCAACCCAACCACGGCATGTGGTTGCACGTTTCATGCTGGTGTTGTGTTGACGTTTGACCGGAGGAACTGCTGTGAGCCCGCGACCCCGGTACCACACGTCAGCACTACGACACCTGCGCGCTGAAACCTACCCGTGCGCACAACCGGTGACCACCGATTCAGACCCGATCATCGGAACCCGGCCGGCACCAGGAAACGTGCGCGCCGCAGCTCAATCCATCACCCGCTCAGCCAAGGAGATCTCGGGGTGCAGTACCCAACGTCCGCAGCCGTGACGAACATCGACGATCTCGGCCCGCGAATCCCCATCTACACCCAAGCCTTCGCGGCCGACCCACATGGTCACTACCGACAGATGCGTGAGCGTTACGGCAGCGTTGTCCCGGTGGAGATCTGGCCAGACATCCCAGCGACCCTGGTGATCGGCTACCACACGGCCAGAAGCATCCTGGGCGACACAGCACACTTCTCCTCCGATCCGCGCCGATGGCAAGCAACCTTGACAGAGGTGCAGCGCCACGCACCGATCATGGGGATGCTGGAATGGCGACCGAACGCCCTTTTCAACGACGGCATGGACCACAGCCGCCACCGCGGCGCAGCCAACTACGCCTTGGCCGGAGTCGACCTCGAGGAGGTGCGCCAGACGGTCAAGGTCATCTCCAATCGGTTGATCAACCAGTTCATCGGCCGGGGGCGAGTCGATCTACTCAAGGAGTACGCGGAACCACTCGCATTCGAGGTGCTGACCTCGATCGTCGGCTGCCCGGCGCATCTGGGCGAAAGAGTGGCCGCCGCCTCGGCGATACTTTTCGAGGGCGTCGATCCCGACACTGCCCAAACAGTGAACCAGAGCTTTGCGGATACGTTTACCGAGCTTGCTCGCTTGAAAAGCACTCAAAGCGCCGACGATATCGCATCGCGGCTTCTCCAGCACCCGGCCGAACTCGATGACATCGAGTTCGTCAGCCATATGCTGACGTTCTTCTCGGCTGGGTCGGAGATTCCGAAGAACTGGATCGCAAATACGTTGTATCTGATGATGACCGATTCCCGGTATCTCACGACGATCGACAGCCCTCAGCTGAGTACGCTGACCGCGCTCGAAGAGACGCTGCACAACGAACCGCCGCTCGCCAACTACTGCGTCGTGTACCCCCGCGGTCCGCAGCTCATCGACTTCCCCAAAGACGGGGAAACGACAAGCGTCTGGCTGCCTGCAAACCAACCGGTCATCACCAGCATGGCGGCGTGCACCTCGAGCCCAGAAGTGAACACGGGCGACTTCACCGAGGCACGTCACAATCTCGCGTTCGGTTTGGGCCCGCACACATGCCCAGAAGCCGCACAGCGCGTGGCCCGATATACCGCGCATGAGGCGATCGATCAATTGTTCGACCACATACCCGACCTTTCTCCCGATTTCCCGTCCGGTCAGATGCTCTGGCGGCCCGGTCCGTTCCACCGCGCCCTCGAGGGGCTACCGGCCAAATTCTCACCGACGCAACCCGTTCCGTATGTCGGGTAGCAGATCGGTGGGTAAGTAGTAGAAACGAGGTTCGGCGCAGACAGTGGGCCGGGCAGAGGTAGTGGGTGAGTTGTATGACAATTTCAGATGCTCATGTTTTCGCGATCGATCCGTCGGCCGAGGAAAACACGACAGTAGATGAGGCACTGCAACGAGTGATATTCGGCGAACACCGGGATCTTCACCTTCGTATTCGCGACGCCCTCATCGAACTGGACGACCGGCCGAGGCCCGACCTCAGGCACTCCCAAGAAGCCGAACTCGCTCCAGGCCTGCTTCGCAAAGCTCTCCCGGCAATCGGCGCAACGGCCGTCGATCTCGCCTCCGACGCCCAGACTCGCGGTGCATTCTGCGACTGGGCCCAGGTGCTCGCACCGCGAATGTTTCTCATCCTGACCGGACACATCGACTTGTCCACCAATGCCATCCGCACGCTCGGCAACGGTTCCGCGTATCAGCGGCAATGCCTGGCCGAGTTGAACACCGGAGCCACGGTCGGGGGCCTCGGCCTTACCGAACTCGATGGAACGAACGGCGCAGACCACCAAACGACTGCGACGTGGGATCCCGCCACGGACGGGTTTTGGCTGAACTCGCCGACGCCGGGGGCGTGCAAATACATGCCCAACGTCGGAGACCCTTCGACCCCGAAAACCTTTGTCATCACTGCTCGCCTCTTTGTCGACGGACACGACGAGGGTGTGCTGCCCTTCTTGACACGACTACGGACCGCTGACGGCCCAGCAGATGGCGTCCGGATATTCCGCTTGCCCGACAAGTCGTCAGGCCCGATGGATCATGCCCTGATCCGCTTTGCCCGCTTCTGGGTTCCCCGTGATGCGCTGCTGGGGGGATCCATGGCGCAGATGACGCCCGATGGTCGATTCGAGTGCCGCGTGTCGAAGCGCGAACGCTTCTCCAAGGTCATCGCGATCCTCAGCCAAGGCCGACTCGACCTCGCCACCGCCGCGATCACAAGCGCCCGCGCCGGCCTCGTGGGCGCGTATCACTACGCATCCCAGCGTATGTCGGGGACCGGGACGGTCATGATGGCACGCGACAACGTCGGTGCGGATCTGATGCCAGCGCTGGCGGCAACGTATGCCACCAGCGCTTTGGGTCGACGTATCCGCGATATGGTGTCCGCCGACCCCGCCGGGGCGCAGAACGTCGTTTTCGCCATGCTTGCCAAACCATTGCTGTCCTATACCGCCCACGACGTCTTGAAGGTCTGCCGATGGCGCACGGCCAGCCAGGGCATCTTGCGCAGCAACCGCATGGTCGATTGGATCGGCAACCTCGAGGCCATCATCACCGCGGAAGGCGAGAACCAAATCCTGCAGGTGGTCGCGGCTAGCGCCGGCAGCGACCTGGCCGGGTTGGAGCTACCGGGGACGCCGCGTGAAATGCCCTGGTATGTCGATGTGCTCGGCCGGCGAGCACGAGCAATCGCCGATGGACTGGCTACCGGCGACGCCACGGCTGCGGGCGCGGTCATGGGCCGAAATTCCGCAGCGATCCAACTGACGACCGCCACGGCCGAGCGCCTCGCGGTGACAGCCCTTGTCGCCTCGGCCGACGAAACCGACGATCGCAGCGCAAAAGAGCTCATACTGCTTCTCGCCGAGGCCTATGCACTCGACCGGATACGGCACAACGGCCTGTGGTACACCGCCCGAGGCATCCTCACGCAGGAGCGTGCCCGGGAAATAGAGATCAGGTTGGCTGAATGTTGGGCAGAACTCCAGGGCGAGTTCCCCACCCTCTTGAGCGCATTCCAGATTCCGGCCATCCCGGGCGCCCCGCTGTTCGCACCTGGACGCGACTACAAGCAGGCACTCGTGGACGCTGTGGCGGGCGCTGATCCTGGATACTTCAGCGCCGGCTGAGTCTCCCAGGCGCCCGCGTCACGCAATTCTCCTCGAGCTGGTGTGGCTCTCAACCCTGCGCTTGGGGGCCACACTCGTTCAGGAGAGCGAGATGCGGCGGCTCAGTGCGCCGTTGGCGCCTCACACACTCCGGTCACAGGTCAGCGCGGCCTCGACCGCCACGGTTTCGCCGGCGGCCTCGATCCGCACCCGGTCCCGCCCGAAGGCGTGCAGCAGCAGTTCGGCGGGTTCGCCGCACAGCACGACCTCGTCGGCACCGGGGCGGGCGGTGATCCGGCGGCCGTCGGGGGTTTCGAGCACGACCGCGACCGGGCAGTTGCGGTAGGACATGCGCGCGGTGCGGGTGAGCAGCTTCCAGAGCTGGTCCTGATCGGCGGCGGGCAGCTCGCGGGGGTCCCATTCGTCCGCGGCCCGGCGGACGTCCTCGTGGTGGATGAACATCTCGGAGAGGTTCACCAGGGCGTCGACGGGGCGCAGCGGCGACCACCACGGCGGGCCGGTGCGCACCTGCTCGATGAGGTCCGGGAACGAGCGCTGGGCGGCTTTCGCCTGGACGCGGTCGGTGTAGCCGGCCAGCCGGTCGATCAGGATGCCGGGCGCCGCGTCCGGGCGGCGTTCGCGAACGACCAGATGGGCGGCCAGATCGCGCACGGTCCATTCCCCGCACAGGGTGGGCGCCTCGGGCCCGGCGGCGATCATCGCCTCGGCCAGGGCCTGTCGTTCGCGGCGAGCCATGCTCATGTGTCGACCCTAACACCGGGCGTTCGGCCGGTCGGGGCCGTCATCGGGGCGGTCGGCGGATCGGTCGCGGCCGGGAATCGCGGGGCGGGCAGCGCCCGGGAATAGCCCGGCGACCGGCCGCGTTCCCTTGGTTGCCATGTCCACCAACTCGGTGGACGAGAGGAGGAGGGCATCGTGCAGTTCGGAATCTTCACCGTCGGGGACGTCACCGTCGACCCCACGACCGGCCGCGCCCCGAGCGAGGCCGAACGGATCAAGGCCATGGTGGCGATCGCCCTGAAGGCCGAGGAGGTCGGGCTCGACGTCTTCGCCACCGGTGAACACCACAACCCGCCGTTCGTCCCGTCCTCGCCGACGACGATGCTCGGCTATATCGCCGCCCGCACCGAGAACCTGCGGCTGTCCACCGCGACCACTCTGATCACCACCAATGATCCGGTGAAGATCGCCGAGGATTACGCCATGCTGCAACACCTGGCCGACGGCCGGGTGGATCTGATGCTCGGCCGCGGCAACACCGGACCGGTTTATCCGTGGTTCGGCAAGGACATCCGCGACGGCATCCCGCTGGCGGTGGAGAACTACCACCTGCTGCGCACGCTGTGGCGGGAACCGAAGGTCGACTGGCAGGGCAAGTTCCGCACACCGTTGCAGGGCTTCACCTCGACGCCGGCGCCGCTGGATCAGACTCCCCCGTTCGTCTGGCACGGCTCGATCCGCTCCCCGGAGATCGCCGAACAGGCCGCCTACTACGGTGACGGCTTCTTCCACAACAACATCTTCTGGAACAAGGAGCACACCGCGCAGATGGTGGCGCTGTACCGGCAGCGCTTCGAGCATTACGGCCATGGCAGCGCCGATCAGGCCATCGTCGGTCTGGGCGGTCAGGTGTTCATGGCCGACACCGAGGCCGCGGCCAAGAAGTTCTTCCGCCCCTACTTCGACAACGCGCCGGTCTATGGGCACGGCCCGTCGCTGGAGGAGTTCACCGAGCTCACGCCGTTGACGGTGGGCACACCCGAGCAGGTGATCGAGCGGACCCTCGGCTTCGCCGACAATGTCGGCGACTATCAACGTCAGCTGTTCCTGCTCGACCATGCCGGACTGCCGCTCGAGGTGGTGCTCGAGCAGATCGAGATCCTTGGCCGCGAGGTGGTGCCCACGCTGCGCCGGGAGTTCGAGACGCGTCGTCCCGCGCATGTGCCCAGCGATCCGCCCACCCACGCGAGCCTGGTGGCGGCCGGTCCGCAGGCACCGCATCACCTGGTCGAGCCCGCGCGCGAACGCGTGCTCGCCGCAGCGAGCGAGGAGTGAAGCGATGACACGACGAGTAGTGGTCCTCACCGCCGGGCTGTCGCAGCCGTCGTCGAGCAGGTTGCTGGCCGATCAGCTGGCCGATGCCGTCTCGGCGGCGGTGACCGCACGCGGTGAGGCCGTCGAGTTCGAGGTGGTCGAACTGCGCGAGCTGGCCACCGAATTGGCGACCACCACCATCACCGGTGGTCTGCCGACGGCAGCGATCGCCGAGGTCAGGGCGAAGGTGTCGGCCGCCGACGGCGTCATCGCCGTCACGCCGGTATTCGCCGCAAGCTACAGCGGCCTGTTCAAGATGTTCATCGACGTCCTCGATCCCGAGGCGCTCAACGGCATGCCGGTGCTGATCGCGGCCACCGCGGGCACACCGCGGCATTCGCTGGTGCTCGACCATGCCATGCGTCCGCTGTTCACCTACCTGCGCGCCGTCGTCACGCCTACCGGGATCTTCGCGGCCACCGAGGATTTCGGATCGACCGGGCTCACTGAGCGGGTGCGCCGCGCGGCGGCGGAATTCGCGACGCTCGTCGTCGCCGAACAGAACGCCGTCGGCGGATTCGTGCAAGAGCAACCGCGCAGGCAACGCCATTCGGGAAATACCCTCGCCACACCGACGCCGTTCGCCGAGCTGCTGGCCGGCCATACCGGTCAGGTCGGGTCGCCGAAGACCCGGCACGACCGGCCCGGCCACGTACCGCACAGCTGAGCCCGCCGGTGCCGCGGCATCGGGCCGACTCGCGGATCCGTCCGCCGTATCTGCCCATACGCTCGTAGAACCGCTTCCGACGTCGTAGATTCGAGACAACACGCGTCTGGGGCCGGCGGCGGAGCGGCTCGGCCCGGTGGGTGCCGGACGCGCTACGAGCCGGGAACGATGACGCGACCCGATGCGGGTGCGCAGCGAAGGGGTTGTCATGGCGGGCAAGCGCACGATCCTCACCGCGGGCCTGCGGCGGCTGTCGGTGCTGCTGACCGAGATGCGTGAGCAGGCGAATCTCACCAAGGAAGAAGTCAGCGCCAAGACCGGGATCAATGTGACCACGCTGTACCGGATCGAGCGCGCGCAGGCGCGGCCGCAACGGCGCACCCTGTTGACGATGCTGGACCTGTACGGCGTCGACGAGGCCCGCCGCAAGGACGCGCTGGAATTGCTCAGCGATGCGCAGAAGCCCGGAATGTCGCGCCCGTACGAGGCCAGCCTCACCGAAGTCTATGCGGCATATATCAATTTCGAGTCCGTGGCGCTGTCGGCGCGGCACTACCAGACCTCCTACGTGCCAGGCCTGCTGCAGACCGAGCAGTACGCGTTGGCGGTGATCGACACGACGATGCCCAAGGTCGACGCCGCGGTGATGGAACGCCGGGCCCGCGCTCGGATGGACCGTGCCGCGGTGCTCACCAAGGACGATCCGCTGGAGTTGTGGGTGGTGCTGGACGAGGCCGCCATCCGGCGGGTGGTCGGCGGGCCGGAGATCATGCGCGGGCAGCTGCACCGGCTGCTGGAAGAGGTGTTGAAGAAGAACGTGATCCTGCAGATCCTGCCGTTCGACGCGGGCGCCCATCCGGGCATGGCAGGCGCGTTCACCCTGCTGGATTTCCATGATCCCGCCGATCCGGAACTGGTGTATGTCGAGGGCATCGCCGGCGACGCGCTGATCGAGGGGCACAACGAGATCCGCCGCTTCGGCGTCATCTTCGATCAGCTGCGCGCCATGGCATTGAGTCCCCGCGATTCGGCGGCCCTGATCTCCGAGGCCGCGAGCGCCCTGAGCTAACGCCGGCTGGCCCGGCGGTAGCCGATGGCCGCGGGGATCGCGAACACCAGGATCGCACCCACCGACCAGGCCAGCGTCGCCAGCAACGGCTCGCGCACCGGCCCGCCCAGCGACAGTCCGCGCATGGCGTTGATGGCGTGGCTCATCGGCTGGTACTCCACGATCGGGCGCGCCCATCCGGGGTAGGCGGCCAGCGGCACGAATCCGGTGCTGAAGAACATCATCATCGACGAGCCCAGCGAGATCGCCTCCACTACCGCCGTTCTCGCCCCGAACACCGCGACGGTGGTGACCACCGTGGCGAAGGCGAGCCCGAACAGCAGTGGCACCCCCAGCAGCGCCACCGCTGCCGCGAAACCCTGCTCGAACCGGAATCCCAGTACCACCCCGACCGCGAACAGCACCACCGTGCAGGTCAGGATGCGCACGCCCTCGGCGACGATCCGGGCCGCGAGCCCGGAGGCCCGGTGCACCGGGAGCACCCAGAATCGGGCCAGCAGCCCGGCGTCGCGTTCGCGGCCGAGGGTGATCGCACCGGCCAGCGACCCCGACATCACCCCGACCAGCGCCACCATCGGCACCGAGCCGTAGAGCGCGCTGGCGCCGGAGAACGCCGAGATCTGGCGACCGAGCACGGTCTGCAACATCACCAGCAGCAAGGCCGGGAACAGCAGCGACTGCATGAGCGTCAGCGGATCGCGCCACCAGCGCAGCAGCAGCCGCTGGGTCTGGATCAGGGTGTGCGGCACCAGCAGGCGAAGGGTTTCGGTGGTGCCGGTGACCACGGGCAGCCCGCGCACACCGATGGGGTCCGGCGTCTGGGTGGTCATCGCCTGCGCACCGATTCCGCGACGGCCAGGCCGCCGAATACCAGCATCAGCCCGCACACCCAGGCCAGGGCGGGTCCCATGATCGGCCAGTCCACCGCGCCCGCGTTGCCCGTCGAGTCGCCGGCCAGCGCGCGCAGGGCATCGATGAACCGGGATATCGGCTGGTAGGTGGCGAAACCCTGGATCCAGGACGGGAATTGCTCGGCCGGAGCGAACCCGGTCGACACCATGCCGAGGATCAGCTGCGGCAACACCAGGAACTGGGTGGTCGCCTCCGGATTGCGGGTGAGCCGCCCCAGCCAGTCCGCGCCGAGCGCGAACGCCGCCGCGATCAGCAAGGCGAGCACGACGAAACCGGCCGTGTGCCACCAGCTGCCGTAGAACCGGAACCCGATCACCGTGCCGCACACCACCGCCGCGGCCAGCGACACCGCGGTGCGGTACAGCGCGGCCGCCATCCGCGCGGCCAGCGGCACCGTCGCGGCGATGGGCATGGAACCGAACCTGGCGTCCAAACCGTCTCGGGCGTCCGTCGCCGCGCGTAACGCGGCCGAGCCGGCGCAGAAGGCCACCGACTGCATCACGATCATCGGCATCAGGAACTGCGCGTAGCTGCTGAGGCCGTGACCGTAGAAGCTCATCACCAGGTTCAGCGGCACATAGAAGCCGAGGGTGAACACCGTCGGCGCGAGCACCGCGGTCAGCAGTTCGCCGTTGCGCCACGACGGACGGATCAGCCGCCGGGTGAGCACCCACCACTGCCGGACGGCGCCGGCGCGCGCCGCCGTCCGGATACCGGCCGGTGCGCTCACCGCCACGGTCCTGAGCTCGACACCCGCTCATCGTCCTCCGTTCGGGCGCTCGCGGCCATCACTTCGCGGTCACGGCGTGGTGGACGGATCCGTTCGGGGTGTGAATTCCCACTGCCCGCGCGCCCGCCACCGTCGGCACGCTGCCTCGGCGCAGCAGGCCTGTGACCCGAAAACACTTTCTACCCAGCGATTTCGAGGCCGAAGATACGCTCAGGGACCGACGCTGCACTGCCTGCCACGAAGGTGACGAGACAAGGCCTGATCGGTAACGTGTTCGACGATGAACAGCATGGAAGCCCGGTTGGGTGAGGCGGCGCGGACGGTACCGCTACCGCACCCGTGGGACCTGAACGCCTACCTCGCTCAGGTGGCCGCGCACCGGAGCAGGCCGCTGTCGCTGCAGCCCGCCCATCGGTCGGCACTGGCCGATATCGGTTGCGGCGGCAATGGGTTGTGGATCGCACGCAAATACGACGACATCATCGTCTACGACGCTGCGGCAGCGGGCCGCAATGCCGAGCACATCGTGCTGCACGCCGTCGGCCATATGCTGCTCGGGCACGGCGATCTCGACGCGCCGGCCGCGGAGCTGTCTCCGACGCTGGCCTCGGTGGTGTCGTCGATGGCGCCGGGTGCCGTCGCGCATGTGCTCGGTCGCGACGATTTCGGCCCCGAACGCGAACGCGATGCGGGGGTGTTCGCGGAGATGACCATGGTGTACGCGACGCTGCCGCGGCGCAAGGAACGGACGTTCCGCTTGTTCGGCCGCGGTCGATAGCGGCTGTCCCCGCTCACCACTCCCCCGCGGCGTCGGGCAGTCGGCGATTGCCGTCGAGCACTTCGACGATGAGGTCCTGATAGCTGTCGGCCACCTCGTGCAGCCGCACCCACGCGTCGTAGTACACGGTGTCGGGAGCGTGCGCCGAGGCCACGAACGCATGCACGGTCAGCTGTGCCATCCGGTCGACGATGCTGCCGACGGTTTCCGAATGCAGCCGGGCCGAACCGTGCGGGATCGGCGTCGCCAGCGTCACCCAGCGATCGATCGCCCGCACCAGCTGTCCGCGTCGGCGATCCAGCTTCGCCAGCGCGCTCACCGGGGTGCGCTCGCGCTGCTCGTGCAGCTGGGTGAGCTCGCCGGCGGCGTCGAGCATCGGATGATCGGCGTGCGGGAGGCCTCGGCAGGCCGCGAGCACGAGTTCCTTGCTCGGGATCATCGGCACCACCGCACCCGCACCCGCACGCGCTCGCGGCGCAGTAGCGAGCCAGGCTCCGGCTGTCGCCGCGGCCCCGGACTCACTGCACCGTTCACCCCGATAGCGTCCACTACTTCCCGGCGGCCGTCATCGTTTTCCGCAACTCTCGGTGTCACAGAACCGGTGGTCCATCCGATTCGCCGGATTTCGGCGGTGATTCAGGCCGGCACGGACGCGGATCGCCCCGTCAGATAGTCCGGCCCGCCGACGTAGGTGGTGGTCCCGGACTCCGCGGTACTGGAGGCCGCCGCCGCGACCGCCTCGGCGAATTCGGCGATCGTCGGCAGCTCGGCCTGCTCACGGCGCGCCGAAACGGCCGCCGGGTCCCGCCGCTGCAACAACCGCACGATGATGGTGCCGTCGATCATGTCCCCGGACACGACGAGCAGCCGAATCCCCCGCTCGGCCAGTTCCGGGATCATCGCCCGCAACGCGTCCTCACCGGCCCGCTTGCTCGCCGCGATGGGCTCGTAGTCGGCCGGCACGGGCTTTCGGCCATGGAAATGCGCCTGATGGCTGGTGACGAAGACGATCCGGGAACCGGCAGGCATATGCGGCAACGCCAAGCGCACCAGACGCACCTGCGCGTCTCTATTGATGGCCATCGGATACTCGGGTGCGGCACCGCGTTCCAGCCCGCCGGAGGCGTTGAGCACCAGCACATCCACCTGCCCGTGCCGCTGGGCGACCGCATCGACCATCGCCTGCGCGGAGGATTCGTCGCAGATATCGGCGCCGACGGTGGACGCGGCCCCGCTGGCGGCGATGATCTCGGCCGCCAGCGCGTCGGCCCGCTTGCGCTTCTCGCGGTAGTTGATGACGACGTGGTCGCCGCCGGCCGCCAGCACCCGGGCCGTCTCGGCGCCGATGCCACGGGACGCGCCTGTGATCACGACCGTGCGCCGTCCGGCCTTCGCCTCGGTTTCGCCCACTCGCCTACCTTCCGTCCACGCGACAACCCGACCCCGTGCTTCTGATTTAGAATCACTATGCTGGTTCTGAATGAGAAGCGCAAGTGAGCCGACGCCGTCCCGCGGCCGACATGATCCCACCGTCGCGCCGATGCTGGCCGCCATGGACCTGCTCGGTCAGCGCTGGGTGCTGCGAGTGATCTGGGAGCTGGAACCGGGCAGGCTCGGGTTTCTCGAATTGCGCAGGCGGATGGGCAATTGCTCGTCGAGCATGCTGTCGACGCGGCTGCAGAGTTTGCAGACCGCGGGGCTGGTGACCAAAAACGCGGACAAGTCCTATGAGCTCACCGAGGCTGGGGCCGAACTCGGTGAGGCGTTGGAGCCGCTGTGGCGCTGGGCCGAACGCAGGCAGCCCGCGGTGCCCGACTCGCCGAGTGGTTCCTGAGTTCCACTCGGCGAGTCCACGGCTCACTTGAGGCGGATGCTGGAGAAGTGCGCGGTCTTCGGCGTCGGGGCGGCGGTCAGGTACAGCGCGTCGGAATCTCCGAGCGACGCGCCGTCACCGAACTCGAGCCCGCGCAAGCCGGGCACCGACAGCGGTGCGCCGCCGGTATCCCGGACGTAGTCGACGAACTCACCGGTGGTGTCGTCGTAGGCCAGGATGTGGCCCACGCCCGCGGTATTGCCGATCAGCAATTTTCCGCTGAGCGGGCCGAAGGTGGACGGGGTGACGGTGACCGCCCACGGCGCGTTGAGCCTGCCGCCGTCATCGAGGATGCGCACCAGCGAACCGTCGGCGGCGAACTCGGCGACCTTGCCCTTACCCGGCTTGCCCGCGGCAGCGCTTTCACCGTCGGCGTCGGCCACCGCGCGCTCGCCCACCGCGAACTTCTCGGCGTCATCGGAATCGGGCCTGGTCACCGCGTACGAGACGAACACACGGTCACCGATGGTGGTGACATTGAACGGCGCCGGATCACCCGGAACCGCCTTGCGGCCGAGCTCCGGTTTCTCGGCGTCGACAGCCTCGCCGGTGGCGAACGGATTGGCGAACCCGGATGTCGGCACCAGCTGCCAGTTCTTGTCGAACGTGCGCACCTGCGGTTCGGCGCCGAAATCGGCGGCGAGCAGCTTGTCCCCCGAGGGTGCGAGGGCGATGCCGTAGAACGCCATCTTCTGCGCCGATCCGTCGAAAACCAGGTTGGCCGGACCGTCGTGCCGGATGACGGCACCGTCGGGCGCGATATCGGTCCAGGCGGCCAGCGTGCCCGCATCGGTCGCGATGATGTTGCGCGCCGAGCCGGTCAGCAGCAGCGGCGGCACCCCCTCGAACGGCACCGGCTGATCGCGCACCACGAACGCATCCGAGTTCGGCGGCGCCGGATTCGCCACCACACCGGTCACGGTGCCCGCGCTGTTGGCGGAGGTGTCGGCATCGACACCGGGCACGGTCATAGCCGTGAATCCGTCCTGGGACAACGTGTGCAGCTCCGGTTTCGCCGCCGAGCGCACATCGCCGAGGAAACCGAAGGCCTTGCCGCCCGCGCCGACGAGGAAATGGCCGCCGGGCCGATCGCTGAACCCCCACGCGTTGACCAGATCGGACACGGTGACCGCGGCGTGCGCGCCCTCGTCGCCGGACGCCAGCGCGGTCACGACATAACGGTTGCCGTCCAACCCGACCTCGCCCGTCCCGGTCGCGGAGTCCGAGCAGGCCGCGGCGAGCGCGACAGCGGTGGCGAGCGCCGACATCCGCAACAGGGTCGTGCGCGAGCGCCAGTTACCGGAATCGGCCCGGTGTCCGTACAGCATTCTTGTCCCTTCCGACAACACAGCCCCTCACCCATCAGGCGTCGCTCACCTTAGCGTGTAAGAAACCGGGGAGCCGGGAAACATCATCTCGGCCATGGGTTTAAGCTGACCGCCGTGGTCGAACCCCAGCCGCCCATCGCGCCCCATCCCGATATCGCACCGCTGGCCCCACTGCTGGGCACCTGGCGCGGCACCGGACACGGCGAGTACCCGACGATCGAGCCGTTCGACTACCTCGAGGAAATCCACTTCGGTCATATCGGCCGGCCTTTCCTCACCTATCGGCAACGCACCCGCGCCGCCGACGACAATCGCCCGCTACACGCCGAAACCGGGTACCTGCGCTGTCCGCGACCGGATCGCGTCGAGCTGATCCTGGCGCATCCGACGGGTATCACCGAAATCTGCGAAGGCGCCCTGACCGTCACCTCCGACGAGATTCGCGTCGAATTCGAGTCGACGAATATCGGGCTCAGCGGCACCGCGAAATCGGTGACCGCGCTCGGCCGCTCAATTCGGCAATCCGGCGACGTCATCGACTACACGCTGCGCATGGCGGCGGTCGGTGAATCGTTACAACATCATCTGGCAGCCACGTTGCGTCGCGCGTGAAGCTTTTCGCTACCTCGATCGCCGGATAACGAGGCGGTCACGAATCGGCCATGCCTCAGGTCACGATTTTCGCTCCGATATCCGCCTGCTCACATTTTTCTTGTCCGGAACAGTGCTGAGCGCTTAGGTTGGCCTCAACAGCAAACATTCAGTCATCATCTGGCGAATTCACTTGCCGCAACGAGGCTGCAGCACGAGCTCTTCCCGCACACCCTGATTCGAGGGAGCCGGCCATGAAGCGTTCTACCCTTGTCCTCATCACCGCCGGAATGATTTTGGGCGGCGCCGGTGTCGTCGAAATCCTCGGCACGGACACCGCCGCTTCCGGGGGCGCCGTGCACCCGGCCGTCGTCCGTGACATTCAACCCCCCCGCGAATCTCCGCGAAGTTATCCGAACGCGACCGTCGACCCCGTCACCGCGACCCAACTGTTCTTCGCGGTGCACCAGCTCGCCGCCCAGCAGCCATCCGGCCGCACCGCGGACGTGTCGCCCGCCGACGGCCTGCTCAGTATCCCGGCGGAAGCGCCGCGAACATATCCCGGGTAACGGCGACCGCGTTATCGGAACTCCCGCCTTTGACCAGCAGCGTCGCGAATGCGAGGTCACCGCGGTAGCCGACGAACCACGAATGTGAGCCGCCGTCGACCTCGGCCTCACCGGTCTTGCCGTACACCTCGCCCTGATCGGCGATGCGGCCGGCGGTGCCGCCGGTGACCACCTTGCGCATCATCATCCGCAGACCGTCGATCACCTCCGGGTCGATCGAGGGGCGATCGCCGTCCACGACGGTCTCGCGTCCGGCGATCAGATACGGCACCGGCACCGAACCGTTGGCCACGGTCGCCGCGACCAGCGCCATCGCGAACGGGCTCACCACCACCCGGCCCTGCCCGATGCCGTCCTCGGCCCGCTGGACCTCGTCCTCGGCCGGTGGCACCGATCCAGAAGCTGTCGGCAAACCGGCCACCGTGTACGTCGGCCCGATCCCGAACGCCGCCGCCATATCGTGCAATGCCTCGGCGGACAACCCGCTGGCCAGTTTCGCGAACGTGGTATTGCAGGACCGCTCGTAGGCGGTCGCCATCGGCACACTGCCCACCGTGAAGAGGTTGTAATTGGGGATGGTGCGTTCACCGATCACGGTCTGGCTCGGGCACGGCAGCACGGTGTCGGGGGTGGCCAGGCCTTCGTCGATGGCGGCCGCCGCGGTGACGGTCTTGAACACCGATCCCGGCGGATACTGGCCGATGGTCGCGATCGGCCCGTCCCGGTCGGCGGCCTCGTTCTGCGCGACGGCCAGGATCGCACCGGTCGACGGCTGGATCACCACCATCATGGTCTGCTCGGTGCGCAGCGATACCGCGTGCTGGGCGGCATTCTGCACATTGCGGTCGACGCTGAGCGAGAACGACGGCGCCGGTTGGGCGGCGACTTCGGTCAACACCCCGATCTGCGCGCCATTGGCGTTCTCGAGCACGACGCTCCAGCCCGCCTTGCCGTCGACCTCGTCGATCACGGTCTGGCGGACCTGCGTCATCAGATCGGGGGCGAACTCGCGCCGGGTGGGCACCAGATCCCACTCCTGGGTCAGCGTCACCCCCGGCAGGCCGATGAGTTCGATGCTGACCTGGTCGAATTCGAATTCGCTCAGCTTGGCGACGGTGTAGGCGCCCTGGGCCCGCCGGGCCGCATCGAGGATCGCCGACGCGGTGAGGTCCTTGTCGAAGCGGATCAGGGCGGCCGAGAGCGCGCCCGCCACCGAGCCCGGATCACTGGCATCGGCCGTGCGGAACACCACCCGCGACACCTTGCCGGGGACCAGCACATCGCTGCCGGATTGTTCGTTGACCCTGGCCCGCGGCGCCGGCTCGGCGCGCAGTTCCATCTTCTGGGTGTCACCGAGTTCGGGGTGGATATTCGACGAGGTCCAGCGCACCGTCCAGCGTCCGTCGGTGCGGGCCATCTGCAATGTCCCGGAGTAGGTCCACACCCGGTTCTTCGGCAGTACCCATTCGTAGGTGTAGTCGACGGTCGCGGTGTCACCGGTGACGCGGGCAGCACCGGTGCGCGCGCTCAACTGCTCGGCCTGCAAACCCTCCCACGCCGAAACCAATGCCTGCCGTGCCGATTCCGGCCGGCTGGTGTGCCCGGCGGCCGCATCGACATCATGGGCGGCAAAGGCGCTGACGAAGGCCTCGGCAGCCGCGGCAGGACCCTGCGGGCCCGCCGCGCAGCCGGCTGCGGCGACCGCGAGCGCGGCGACGGCAAGCACGAGGAACACGCGAATCGACATCGGCACCGATGGTAGCGGCCACCGCCGGGCAAACACCTGTGGCGCACCGCAGTTCGGGCCGGGCAACCTCAGTCGAGCAGCACGGTGGTGAAGGTGGCGATCTGCCGGAAACCCACCCGGCGGTAGGCCTTGCGCGCGATCTCGTTGTAATCGTTGACATACAGGCTGGCCGTGCGCCCGGAGGCGATCACCGCATTGGCGACGGCGGCGGTCCCCGCGGTGCCGAGGCCGTTGCCACGCCGATCGGGATGCACCCACACGCCCTGGATCTGGCCGGTGCGCCGCGACAGCGAACCCACCTCGGCTTTGTACACCACGCGCCCGTCCTCGAACCTGGCCCAGGCGCGGCCGGATTCGATCAAACCGGCGACTCGGCGACGGTAGCCGCGGCCGCCGTCACCGGCGCGCGGGTCGACGCCCACCTCCTCGATGAACATGGCGATGGCGGCCTGCAGATAGCGGTCGAGTTCCTCCGGCCGCACCCGGCGCACCAGCGGATCCGGTGTGGCCCCCGTCGGTTCGTCCAACGCGAGCAGCGGCTGGTCGGCCCGCAGTTCCCGGGCGGGGCCCCAATGCTCGGCCAGCATCTCCCACAGCGGCAGCGCCAGCTCTTGTCTGCCGACCACCGAGGAGCAGATGCGGGGCCAGCGGACCGCCCGTTCGGCGAAGGCGCGCAACGCGTCCTGATCGCCGAGCAACGGAACCAGGTTGACCCCGGAGAAGCACAGCGACTCGGCCGGACCGCCGCGGCTCCACAGTTCGCCCTGGCCGCCGCTGCCATCGATACCGAATTCTTGCAACCGGGCCGCGACCATGCAGCAGGCCACGGGATCGGCATCCAGCACTCGCAGGACCTGCGCCAGGTCCCGCTTGGCGAGCTGACGCGCGGGAGGGTTCTTCGCGCGTCGCGTCGGCTCCAGCAGACTCCGCACGTCTCACAGCCTGCCATGAACCGGGGCCGCGTGCCCCGGGTATCTCGAAACCCCTGGTCCGGTGCGGCGTTCAGCCGACGGTGACGACCGGTTCCCCGGCGCCGACATCCTCGCCCATCTCTTCGGCGATGCGCATGGCCTCTTCGATCAGGGTCTCCACGATCTGCGCTTCCGGCACGGTCTTGATGACCTCGCCCTTGACGAAGATCTGCCCCTTGCCGTTGCCGGAGGCGACGCCGAGATCGGCTTCGCGGGCCTCACCCGGTCCGTTGACGACGCAGCCCATCACCGCCACCCGCAGCGGAACCTCCATGCCCTCCAGTCCGGCGGTCACCTCGTTGGCCAGGGTGTACACGTCGACCTGGGCGCGCCCACAGGACGGGCACGAGACGATCTCGAGCTTGCGCGGACGCAGGTTCAGCGATTGCAGGATCTGCCCGCCGACCTTGATCTCCTCCGCCGGCGGCGCCGACAGCGACACCCGGATGGTGTCGCCGATGCCCTCGCTGAGCAGTGCGCCGAAGGCCACCGCGGATTTGATCGTGCCCTGGAATGCCGGACCGGCCTCGGTGACGCCGAGGTGCAGCGGGTAATCGCACTGCGCGGCCAGCTGGCGGTAGGCCTCGACCATGATCACCGGGTCGTTGTGCTTGACCGAGATCTTGATATCGCCGAAGCCGTGCTCCTCGAACAGGCTCGCCTCCCACAGCGCCGATTCCACCAGCGCCTCGGGAGTGGCCTTGCCGTACTTCTCCAGCATCCGCTTGTCCAGCGAACCGGCGTTCACGCCGATGCGGATCGGGATTCCGGCGTCGCCTGCGGCCTTGGCGACCTCCTTGACCCGGCCGTCGAACTCCTTGATGTTGCCCGGGTTCACTCGCACCGCGGCGCATCCGGCGTCGATCGCGGCGAAGATGTAGCGCGGCTGGAAATGGATGTCGGCGATCACCGGGATCTGCGACTTCTTGGCGATGGTGGCGAGCGCGTCGGCGTCCTCCTGGCGCGGACAGGCCACCCGCACGATGTCGCAGCCGGACGCGGTGAGCTCCGCGATCTGCTGCAACGTCGCGTTGACGTCATGGGTCTTGGTGGTCGTCATCGACTGCACCGAGATCGGGTGATCGCTACCCACACCGACGTTGCCCACCATCAGCTGACGGGTCTTGCGGCGGGGAGCCAGCACGGCCGCGGGCGCGGTCGGCATCCCCAATCCGATTGTGCTGGTCACCTTCGGCTGCCTGCTTTCGTCTGGTTCGGGCCTACTCGCCTGCGAGTCTAGTCGCGCGCGCGTGACGTTCTCGTGTGACCACCGTGACAGCGCGAGGGCCGTCACTCGAACATCGGGTGCGCTGGTCAGGGGAACAGTTCGATCGGGTTGACGATGTCGGCGACCAACGTCAGCACCATGTACGCACCACCGATCACCACCGCCACATAGGTCACCGGCAGCAACTTCAGGTAGTCGACCGGCGCGCCCGGCGCCAGCCCCTTCCAGCCGCGGACGGTGTTGCGCAGTTTCTCGTAGAGCACCACCGCGATATGCCCGCCGTCCAGCGGCAGCAGCGGCAGCAGGTTGAACGCGCCGAGGAAGAAGTTCAGGCTGGCCAGGACCAGGATGAACAGGCCCCAGAGCCCGCGCTCGGCGGTCTCGCCCCCGATCTTCGAGGCGCCGTACACGCTCACCGGGGTTTCCGGATCGCGTTCGCCGCCGGTCACCGCGGTCCACAGGTCGGCCACCTTGGCCGGCATCTGGGCCAGCGATTCGAAGGTGCGCACGAACATGTCGCCGGTGAACGCCCCGGCCGCGGGGATGGCGGCCAGCACGTTGTACTTGACCGGCCCGTAGTAGTCGGAACCGACGCCGACCGCGCTCACCTCGCGACCGGGTCCACCGTCGGACGGATAGCGGATCACGCGCTCGGGGGTGACCGGAATCGTCAGGATCTCACCGTCACGCTCGATGGTGTAGGTGAAGGGCCCGGTCTGGTTCTGGGTCTCGGTCTGGAACTCCCGCCAGGTCTCGACCTCGACCCCGTTGACGGCTTTCACCACGTCACCGCGCTGCAGCCCGGCCCGCTGAGCGGGGCCGGTGCCGGTGCACTCGGCCAGCGTGCCATCCGGGTTCTGGGTGGCGACGCAGCTCATCTCACCGAGAGCGGTGGCCGGCGGCTGGTTGAAGTTCGGCAGCCCCCAGCCGACGGCGAGCACCACCACCAGCAGGAAGCCGAGCAGGAAGTTCATCGCGATGCCGCCGAACATGACGACCAGACGCTTCCAGGTGGCCTGGCGATACATCGCCCGGTCCAGTTCCTCGGGCTCGAGCTCGTCGAGCGCGGTCATGCCCGCGATATCGCAGAACCCGCCCAGCGGCAGCGCCTTCAGGCCGTACTCGGTCTCACCACGCCGGAACGAGAAGATGCGCGGCCCGAAGCCGATGAAGTAGCGGCGCACCTTCATCCCGGTCGCCTGTGCGGCCCACATATGCCCGCACTCGTGTAGTGCGATCGAGATCGTGATGCCGAGGGCGAACAGCGCGAAACCGAACGCGAACACCATTTGCTCTACAGCCCTCCTGCGTTGCGCAGCTCGTCAGTTCCCGGCACGCACGCGTCCTGGGTCGGCCGCGAGCACGCGTCCACAGTACCGGCAGCGTTCGGCGGTGACCGGATGCGTCTACCCGGCAGCGCGCGGTCCGGCGCTGTGAGCCGGGCAGTGGGCCGCGATGGTCGCCGCCGGACCGCGCGTGCCGACTAGGTGAGCACCAGTTTCCGTGCGTACTCCCGCGCCCAGGCATCGGCCGCGAGCACTTCCTCCAGGCTGGTCGGTTCGGCGCGCCAATCGTCGGCAGCGGCGACCGCGAGACCGACGGTGCGCACGATCTCGGGGAACCGGATCGCGCCGTCCAGGAAGGCCTGCACCGCGACCTCGTTGGCCGCGTTGTACACCGCGGTCACGCAGCCGCCCGCGGTACCGGCCTGCCTGGCCAGCTCCACCGCGGGAAAGACCTCGTTGTCCACCGGTTCGAACTCCCAGGTCGTCGCGGTGGAGAAATCGCAGGGCGCCGCAGCACCAGGCACCCGGTCGGGCCAGCCGAGTGCCAGCGCGATCGGCAGCTTCATATCGGGCGGGCTGGCCTGAGCCAGCGTCGAGCCATCGGTGAAGGTGACCATCGAGTGCACGATCGACTGCGGATGCACGGTGACGTCGATGCGGTCGTACGGAATGCCGAACAGCAGATGCGTTTCGATCAGCTCGAGGCCCTTATTGACCAGCGAGGCCGAGTTGAGCGTGTTCATCGGGCCCATCGACCAGGTGGGATGGGTTTTCGCCTCGGCGGGGTTGACCGCTTCCAGCATCTCGGTGGTCCAGCCGCGGAACGGTCCCCCGGACGCGGTGAGAATGAGCCGGTCCACTTCCTCGGCGCGCCCGCCGCGCAGGCATTGCGCCAGCGCGGAATGCTCCGAATCCACCGGCACGATCTGTCCGGGCGCGGCGGCGCGAGTCACCAGCGAGCCGCCCGCGACGAGAGATTCCTTGTTCGCCAACGCAAGTCGCGCGCCAGAGTGCAGGGTGGCCAGCGTCGGTTCCAGTCCGAGCGAACCGACCAGCGCGTTCAACACCACATCGGCTTCGGTGCGGCGCACCAGCTCGGTCACCGCGCCGGCCCCGCCGAGCTCGACGCCGAGCCGCTGGGCCGCGGCCGGATCGGCCACCGCCACATTGGCGGTACCGGTGGCCGCCATCTGCGCGGCGAGCAGATCGGCATTACCGCCGCGCGCGGCCAGGCCGACCACCTCGAACTTGCCGGGGTTGGCGGCGATCACCTCCAGCGCCTGGGTTCCGATGGAACCGGTGCTGCCGAGCAGGAGAACTCTTACGACGTCGGACACCCGCACATTCTGACCGACACCGCACCCTGCTGGCTACGACGACCGGTCGTATGCCACGATATCGGGCAGTATCCGATTCTCGAGCTGAGGAGCGATCGTGGCCGCCACGGAACTCGAAACCACCACCAGTGACCGCGCCGTCACCACTGTGGATCCTGCTGAGGTTCCGTCGGCCGCATGGGGCTGGAGCGGCGAGTCCAGGCGCGCCTTCCGGATCGCGGGCTGGATCGTCGTGCTCGCGCTGCTGGCGATGCTGTTCGAGGGCCCGCAGGGCGCCTCTTCCGGCACCGGCAACGTCGGCTACATCTTCCTCGTCGCCTCCGCGATCGGCCTTGCCGTCATCCTCATCCGCGACAGCATCCTGCGCCGCAAACCGCGCTAGTCCCGGCGCGCTCGCACTCGATCACCAGCGCCCCGGCGGCTCGATCCGCGGATCAGCGGCCGGGGCGGCGTTCTGCTCGCCCGCAGGTGCGGCTCAGCCTTCGGCGGCCAGCTGCCCGCAGGCCGCCGCGATCTCCTGACCACGGGTATCGCGCACCGTGCAGGGCACGCCCTTGGCGTTGACCCGCCGCACGAATTCCTGTTCCACCGGCTTCGGGCTGGCATCCCACTTGCTGCCCGGCGTCGGATTCAGCGGGATCACGTTGACGTGCACGCGCGAGCCGAGTGCCTTGTGCAGCTTCTCCCCCAGCATGTCCGCCCGCCACGGCTGATCGTTGATATCGCGAATCAGCGCGTACTCCACCGATACTCGGCGACCGGTCTTGTCGGCGTAGTAGCGTGCGGCGTCGAGCACCTCGGCCACCGGCCAGCGGTTGTTCACCGGTACGAGGGTGTCACGCAGCTCGTCGTCGGGGGTGTGTAGCGAGACCGCCAGCGTCACCGACAAGCCCTCGTCGGCCAGCTTGCGGATCGCGGGGGCGAGGCCGACGGTGGAGACCACGACGTTGCGCTGGGAGATGCCGAGACCGTCCGGCGCCGGTGCGGTGATGCGCCGCACCGCGTTCAGCACCCGCTTGTAATTGGCGAGCGGCTCACCCATGCCCATGAAGACGATGTTCGACAGCCGGCCGGGACCGCCGTGTACCTCGCCGTCACGCAGTGCGGCGGCCGCGGCCCGCACCTGGTCGACGATCTCGGCGGTCGACAGGTTCCGGTTCAGCCCGCCCTGACCGGTCGCGCAGAACGGGCAGGCCATACCGCAGCCGGCCTGGCTGGAGATACACAGCGTCGCCCGGTCCGGGTAGCGCATGAGCACGCTCTCCAGCAGGGTGCCGTCACCGGCCCGCCACAGCGTCTTGCGGGTATCGCCGCCGTCGCACGCGACATGCTTGACCGGGGTCAGCAACGGCGGGAACAGCGCCTCGCCGACCTTCGCGCGCACCGGGGCCGGCAGGTCGGTCATCTGCTCCGGGTCGGCCTGCAGCCGCCCGTAGTACTGGCGGGCGATCTGGTCGGCCCGGAAGGCCGGCAGCCCGAGTTCGGCCATCGCGGCGCGGCGGCCGTCGGCGTCCAGATCGGCCAGGTGGCGCGGCGGCATCCCACGGCGCGGGGCATCGAAAACCAGGGGCAGGGAGACGGTCATAGTTTCTCCAGTGTCCCATCCCCCGGGGCGTCGACCACATCACATCCCCTCGACGGCTCCGCTGCGGCCGCGGGAGCGCGCCGTGGCACGGAAATCCGTGCGGGAGCGATAGCTGTCGGGAATGATCGATATATGTCTACCCATGCCGCTGACCAGGTGCCCGAACCGGAGCCGATCCCGCAGACCGAACCGGCCGTCACTCCGCGCACCCGCCGCACGCTGGAGAAGTCGAAGGCGGGATACACCTGGGTCGGCCTCGTCGTGGCCGCGCTGCTGGGTGTCGTGCTGCTGATCTTCATCCTGCAGAACCTGGAGCGGGTGGAGGTCGACCTCCTGTTCTGGACCTTCGGCCTGCCGCTCGGAGTATCGGTGCTGCTGTCGGTGATCGCCGGTGCGCTGGTGATGGCGCTGGTCGGCGGCGTACGCATCATGCAGTTGCGCCGCGCCGCCAAACGCCCCTGACCGCGGCTCAGCCGCGGCGCCGCGCAGACCTCAGAGCAGGGTGCTGAGCACCAGCCACGACACGAACGCCGACGGCAGCATCGAGTCGAGCCGGTCCATGATGCCGCCGTGGCCCGGCAGCAACGTGCCCATGTCCTTGATGCCGAGCTCGCGTTTGATCTGCGATTCGATGAGATCACCGATGGTCGCCACCAGCACGAGGCCGATGCCGAGCACCACACCGATCATCGAGTTGGCGTCCAGCAGCAGCGTCACCGTCAGGAGACCGCCGATCACGCTGAACACCAGCGAGCCGCAGAAGCCCTCCCAGGATTTCTTCGGACTGATCGAGGGCACCATCGGATGCCTGCCGAACAGCACCCCGGCGACGTAGCCGCCGACGTCGGAGCAGACCACCAGGATCATGAACGTCAGCACCCGCAGGTTGCCGTCCGGCTCGAGCAGCAGCAGAACCGCGAACGCGGCGAGCAACGGAATCCAGGCGAGGGTGAAGATCGCGATCGAGGTGTCGCGCAGGAAGTTACGCGGGGCGGTGGTCAGGCCGTGGTCGAACAAACGCCACACCATGCACACCAGCGCCGTGGCCGCGAACGCTCCGGCGACCCCTTCCGGGCCGAACGGCCAGCCCAGCCAGAACACCGCTTGACCACCGGCGATCAACGGGATCCGGGGAACGAGCACGTCGGCCTCACGCAGCCGTTTGGCGACCTCCCAGGTGGCCACCGCGATCGCGGCGCCCGCCACCCCGATGAACACCTTCGGCACGAACAGCAGGATCGCGATCAGCGAGAGCCCGAGGCCGAAGCCGACGATCAAGGCCGCCGGTAGATTGCGACCGGCCCGCGACTTGGGCGCGGCCGGTTCCGGCGCCGGCGATTCGCGCACGCTCGGCGTCGCGTCCGCCGCACCGGCGGTAGCGGCGTCAAAGGGGCCGTCGTCCGGTGCCTGTTGTCCCGCCGCACCGGCCGCAGCGGTGTTCTCGGCCACGATTGTCCCGTCGCTCAACTCGTCGTTTCCGTTTCGTCCCCCGCCCGGGCGGGCCCGCCAGATCTGGGTCAGACCTCGAGCAGTTCGGCTTCCTTGTGCTTGACCAGCTCATCGACCTGGCCGACATATTTGGCGGTGGTCTTGTCGAGTTCCTTCTCGGCCCGCCCGACCTCGTCCTCGCCCGCCTCGCCATCCTTCTGGATGCGCCCGAGTTCTTCCATCGCCTTGCGACGCACGTTGCGGATCGCGACCTTGGCGTCCTCCCCCTTGGACTTGGCCTGCTTGACCATCTCGCGCCGGCGCTCCTCGGTGAGCTGCGGAATCGAGATCCGCAGGATGTCACCGTTGTTGGTCGGGTTCACGCCGAGATCGGAGTTGCGGATCGCGGTCTCGATCGCACCCAGCTGCGCCTGCTCGTAGGGCTTGATCACCACCATCCGGGGTTCCGGCACGGTGATACTCGACATCTGGGTGACCGGGGTAGGCGATCCGTAGTAGTCGACCAGCACCCGGGAGAACATGCCCGGATTCGCCCGACCGGTGCGGATGGTGCCGAGATCGTCCTTCGCCACCGAGACGGCCTTCTCCATCTTCTCCTCGGCGTCGAAGAGCGCTTCTTCAATCACGACCGTTTCCTCCACAGCGTCGTCATCGTCATGATCCGCGGGCTCGCGGAGTCAGGAACGAACCAATGTGCCGATCTTCTCACCGGCGACAGCCCGGGCGATATTGCCCTTGGTCAGCAAATTGAACACCAGGATCGGCATCTGGTTGTCCATGCACAGGCTGAACGCCGTGGCGTCGGCGACCTTCAGGTCGCGTTCGATCGCCTCTTTATGGGTGATCTCGGTGTACATCGTGGCCGCCGGATCGACCCGGGGGTCGGCGGTGAACACACCGTCGACGGCCTTGGCCATGAGCACCACGTCGGCGCCGATCTCGAGTGCGCGCTGTGCCGCGGTGGTGTCGGTGGAGAAGTACGGCATGCCCATACCGGCGCCGAAGATCACCACGCGGCCCTTCTCCAGGTGCCGTTTGGCGCGCAACGGCAGATAGGGCTCGGCGACCTGGCCCATGGTGATCGCGGTCTGCACTCGGGTGTCGATGCCCTGCTTCTGCAGGAAGTCCTGCAGCGCAAGGCTGTTCATGACGGTGCCGAGCATGCCCATGTAATCCGAGCGCGCCCGCTCCATGCCGCGCTCTTCCAGTTCGGCACCGCGGAAGAAGTTGCCACCACCGATCACCACGGCCACCTGCACGCCGGTCGCGACGATCTCGGCGATCTGCTCGGCCACTGTCTGGACGACGTCAGGATCGAGCCCCACCTTGCCGCCGCCGAACATCTCACCGCCGAGTTTCAGCAGTACCCGGCGATATCCTGGGCGGTCGGTCCCCGGGTCGGTCATCGGTCTGGGTCTCCTTCGGCGATCGGCATGTTCTCGGCTGGCGCCGGCCCGAGATCCGGGCACGGCGGCATCAGACAGTCGGCAACGCAGAGCGTCCCTATCCTGCCTTATTCGGTTGGAGCGGCAGCAGAAGGCCCCCCGTCGACCGGATGATCGGTGCGACGAGGGGCCTTCTCGCTCGTGTGGCGCGAGGGCTCTCAGCTCGCGCCGACCTCGAACCGGGCGAAGCGGGTCACGGTGACACCGGCCTCGTCCAGCAGGGCCTTGACGGTCTTCTTCGAATCGGTGACCGACGCCTGCTCGAGCAGGACGACATCCTTGAAGAAGCCGTTGACGCGGCCCTCGGTGATCTTCGGCAGCGCGGCCTCGGGCTTGCCTTCCTCGCGAGCGGTCTGCTCGGCGATGCGGCGCTCGTTCTCCACGATGTCGGCCGGAACCTCGTCGCGGGTCACGTACTTGGCCTTGAGGGCGGCGACCTGCATGGCGGCGGCGCGCGCGGCCTCGGCGGCGGCGTCACCGGAACCGGTGTACTCGACCAGCACGCCGACGGCAGGCGGCAGGTCAGAGGCACGCTTGTGCAGGTAGGTGGCGACCGGGCCGTCGAGGGAGACCACGCGGCGCAGCTCCAGCTTCTCGCCGATCTTGGCGGCCAGTTCCTGCACCGCGGCATCGACGGTCTTGCCGCCGAGGTCCAGCGCCTTCAGCGCCTCCAGGTCGGCCGGCTTGGCGGCCGCGGCGGCGGTGACGATCTGGTCGGCCAGGCCCTGGAACTCGGCGTTCTTGGCGACGAAGTCGGTCTCGGAGTTGATCTCGACCATGACGCCGTCCTTGGCGACGACCAGGCCCTCGGCGGTGGTGCGCTCGGCGCGCTTGCCGACGTCCTTGGCGCCCTTGATGCGCAGCAGCTCGACGGCCTTGTCGAAATCGCCGTCGGTCTCGGCCAGGGCGTTCTTGCAGTCCATCATCCCGGAGCCGGTCAGCTCCCGGAGCCGCTTCACGTCAGCGGCGGTGTAGTTCGCCATCGGGGGCGAGCCTCCTTCGAAAAGGTTAGGTACCGGGCAGTGGTGGCCACGATGGCAGTGCCAGGTGGCCACCACTGGAACAGCGGATGACGCCGAAACTCAGGCCTCGGCCGGGGTCTCGGTCTGAGCGGCCTCGGCAGCGGGAGCCTCGGCGGCGGGGGCGGCCTGCGCCAGCAGCTCCTGCTCCCACTCGGCCAGCGGCTCGCCCGCGCCCGCTTCGGGCTTGTCGTCACCGGCGGCGCGGCCGGCACGGGCCTGCACGCCCTCGGCGACGGCGGAGGCGACCACCTTGGTCAGCAGCGCGGCCGACCGGATCGCGTCGTCGTTACCCGGGATCGGGTAGTCGACCAGGTCGGGATCGCAGTTGGTGTCCAGGATCGCGATGACCGGGATGTTCAGCTTGCGGGCCTCGCCGACGGCGATGTGCTCCTTGTTGGTGTCGACGACCCAGATGGCCGAGGGCACCTTCTGCATGTCGCGGATACCGCCGAGGGTGCGGTCCAGCTTGTTCATCTCACGCGTGAGCATGAGGATTTCCTTCTTGGTGCGACCCTCGAAGCCACCGGTCTGCTCCATGGCCTCGAGCTCCTTGAGGCGCTGCAGGCGCTTGTGCACGGTGGAGAAGTTGGTCAGCATGCCGCCCAGCCAGCGCTGGTTGACGTAGGGCATCCCGACGCGAGTGGCCTCGGCCGCGATCGACTCCTGGGCCTGCTTCTTGGTGCCGACGAAGAGCACGGTGCCGCCGTGGGCGACGGTCTCCTTGACGAACTCGTAGGCCTTGTCGATGTAGGTCAGCGTCTGCTGCAGGTCGATGATGTAGATGCCGTTGCGGTCGGTGAAGATGAACCGCTTCATCTTCGGGTTCCAGCGGCGGGTCTGGTGCCCGAAGTGTGCGCCGCTGTCGAGCAGCTGCTTCATGGTTACGACAGCCATAGCTCCCGTATCTCTCTTTCGTTGCCGGTTGACGCAGCACGCCGGCGGCCTGCTGCCCTGGCGCCCCGAACCGCCGGACCCGATCTCGTGATCGGGACCAGCCGACGATTCCCCGTCCATTGCTGCGCTGGCGCGACCGGGCACACTTCTGATGAAGTGCGCACCGGATCGATCAGCGCCATACGAACGAGCACGGTGGCGCGCGAAGTCGGTCCATGGGAAACACAGACCGCGCGATCAGTCTACGGCGTGGATCACCACCATTGAAATCGCCCTGGTGGAAGAGGGTTTATCCACATCAACCGGGGTTGTCCACAAGGGGCGGCTCTGGGCTGTCCGGCGCGTCCTGCGCACGCCACTGTTGAGCCATGACACCGCCCTGTGATCCCTCGCCCACCCGATCGCTGCGGGCCTCCGAGCCGCGCGCCGCGGCGGCCCTGCCAGCCGGCGGCACTGCCCGACCGCCCCGCGACGCCACTCCGCCTATCAGCGGCACCACCCTGCCCACCGGCCACGCTCCCGCGCCACCCCACGAGGCCACCCAGCCAACCGGCGGCTCCACCCTGCCGCCCCGTGAATTTCCGCCCCTCCGATCCGTGCGGGCCTCCCAGCCCCGCGCAGCGGCCGCCCTGCCAACCAACAGCGCTGCACTACCGCCCCGCGACGCCACACCGCCTATTAGCGGCACCGCCCTGCCCACCGGCCACGCTCCCGCGCCACCCCACGACGCCACCCTGCCAACCGGCGGCGCCACCCTGCCAATCGGCCGCGCCACCCTGCCGCCCCGTGATTGCTCGCCCCTCCGATCGATGCGCGACTCCCGGCCGCGTGCCGCGGCCGCCCTGCCAACCAGCGGCAACGCCCGACCGCCCCGCGACGCCACTCTGCCGACCGGCGGTACCATCCTGCCCGCCGACCGCGCTGCCCTGCCGCCCCGCAACGGCACGCTGCCAGCCGGCGACTCCGCCCAGGCCGCCGACAACGCTGCCGTGGTCCCGGGCCGCGCAGGGCCCGGCAGCAGTGTGACCGCGGCCGGCTCGCGCGGCGCCAGTGGCATCCGAACGGTGCGCCGGCTGCTGTCGGGCCTGCTGCCGTTGGGGCTGTTGGTCGGGCTGTTCGTCGCGACAGCTCCCGACGGCGAGGTGGCCGCCGCGCCACGGCAGCGCCAACCCGAAGCGTGTGCGGTGCTCAGCAGCGGATCGGCCTGTGCGCTCGGGCCGTTGCTGCGCGGTTTGGCCCGCAACGCACCGCTGCCGCGCACGCCGTCCGGGTCGCGATGAGCGCAGATGACGCACAGGCAGGTGGACCGGAAACCACGCGCGTCGGTGATGAATCGGCCGCCGCCTTCGCGGGTACCAGCCGTGCGGACCCCGGTTCCTGGCACACGGCCGAACCCCCCGGTTCCGGCCGCGCGGCTGAGAGCCCCGATTACGACCACGCACCATGGCGCGCAGCCGATCGCCCGGCCGAGCATCCAGGTTCCAGCCGCGCGGCGACGCAGCACCCTCGATCCAGCTGCGCGACCCAGCGGCGCGGATCCGACCACGTGGCCGAGCACCTCCGATCCAGCCGGGCAGCCGAGCACTCCCGATCCAGCCGGGCGCCCCACCCAGGTGCCGGCCCCGTGGCCGAGCACCTTGGTTCCGGCCGCGCACCGGGGCACGCAGTCGGTCGAGCGAGGACGGACCCCGACGGTCGTCGGGAGGCTGGCTGCCTTGGTGCTGGTCGGGATATTGCTCGGTGCGGGTGGGCACGTTGCCGGGGCGGCGCCGGCCACCCGATTCGATTGGCCGTTGCGGCCGCGGCCGGCGGTGGAACGGCGATTCGAGAAGCCGCCGCAGAACTGGTTGCCCGGGCATCGCGGAGTAGATCTGGTGGGTTCGCCTGGGCAGGCGGTGCTCGCGGCGGGAGACGGGATCGTCGTTTTCGCGGGATCGGTGGCGGGGAAACCGGTGGTGTCGATCGATCATGCGGGCGGGCTGCGCACCACCTACGAACCGGTGACGGCCGAGGTGCCGGTCGGCCGCCGGGTGGGGCTGGGCAGTCGGATCGGGGTGCTGCAGGCCGGGCATGAAGGCTGCTCGGCCGCGGCTTGTCTGCACTGGGGGTTGCGTCGCGAGTCGACCGGCCGGGGAGGGCGCGAATACCTGGATCCGCTCGGACTGTTGCACCTGGGTCCACTTCGGTTGAAGCCGGTGCGTGACGCTTCCTCCCCGACCATCGACCGACCATGATCGAGGCATGCAGAACCCGGACGATCCGCCGTTCACCTACGCCGAGGTCGGTGCCACGCACGGCCCGCTTCCAGCCGGCTATCACCAGTTCTCGCTCCGCAGGCCCATCGGCCACGGCAGGGAGCTGTTCGAACGCGCAGGCGAGGCGATCAACGCCTATCGCATGCAGCGCGGAACCGGCATCTTCCACGCCGCGAGCACCCCGACCGCCGAACCGGGGACCCTGCTCACGGTGCGCCTGGGGATCGGCCCACTGGCCATCACCGCCCCCTGCCGCGTGGTCTATGTGCTGGACGAGCCCGACCGCCGCGGCTTCGCCTACGGCACCCTCCACGGCCACCCCGAGTGCGGGGAAGAACTGTTCGCCGTCGAATACGACCCCTCTGACGACAGCGTCTACGGCGTCGTCACGGCCTTCTCTCGCGGCGCCACCTGGTACACCCGCCTCGGTGGCCCCGTGGCCCGCGGCGTCCAACGCGTCATCGCCGGTAAATACATCGACGCACTGCCGAGCTCCGGGTAGCTGGGCCACAGCAGCGGGCGCGAGCCCTCGGCACTCGTCAGCGGATCGGGTGCGTCACGCCGATCAGCACCGTGACCAGCGCTGTGACAGCGGTCGAGAGCATCGCCAGCCGGACCGCGAGGGTGCCGTGCCGGTTGCGGCCGTGGCGCAGATCGTGGCTGCGCAGGGCACCCACCACGGCCAGCACGGCCATGGTGAGTGCGCCGGCGAGCGGGGCGATCGAGGTGGCGCGCCAGCCGTCGGCGATGGCGGCGTTCAGCAACAGCATCGTCACCGCCGTGGCGCCCAGTGCGCTGCGGCGCCACGCCAATGCGGTTCGCTCCGCGGCCAGGCCGGGTGGTGTCATCGCAGTAGCACCGCGACACTGGCGAGCAGCGCGATGGCGGTGATGCCGGCGGACAAAATCGGCACCATAACCGTGCCGGGCAGTGGGCCACCCCTGCGCATCGCCTCACCGACGCGCCGCCAATGGCCGTAGGCGCCGACCGCGAGCACGAGTGCCAGAGCAAGGCAGCACAGCACAATCGCACGCCGGAATCCCGCCACATGGAACGGCTGCACCAGGGTGTGCACGGCGACGCCGCCCGCGAGCAGGCCGAGCGAGGTGCGCATCCAGGCCAGGAAGGTTCGTTCGTTGGCGAGGGTGAATCGGTAGTCGATCTCCTCCTCGTCATCGTCGGATTCGGCATCCGGGTTCGGCAGGGTCATGGCGGCCCTCTCACGCGCGGGGATGTGCCTGGTCGTGCACCTTTTTCAACCGTTCGACGGAGACATGGGTGTAGAGCTGGGTGGTGGCCATGCTGGCGTGGCCGAGTAGTTCCTGGACCACGCGCAGATCCGCGCCGCCTTCGAGCAGGTGGGTGGCGGCGGTGTGCCGCAGGCCGTGCGGCGCCATGTCCGGTGCGCCGGGAATGGCCGAAATCACCTCGTGTACTGCGGTTCTGGCCTGGCGGGGGTCGAGGCGGCGGCCGCGCCGGCCCAGTAAGAGGGCGCGGCCGGATTCGGCGGTCGCGAGATCGGGGCGGCCGAAACGCAGCCAGTTGCCGATCGCATCGTCGGCCGGGGCGCCGAAGGGGGCCGAGCGTTCTTTGTTGCCCTTGCCCAGGACTCGCACGAGCCGGCGTTCCCGATCCACATCATCGATATCGAGCCCGCAGAGCTCACTGACCCGTATTCCGGTGGAATACAGCAACTCGACGATGAGCCGGTCCCGCAGGGCCATCGGATCACGCTGTACCGCACCCGATTCCGCTGCGTCCATCACTGCGGCGGCCTGCTGTTTGCCCAGTACGGCCGGAAGGACGCGATGTGCCTTTGGGGAACCGAGCCGCAATCCGGGGTCGACACCCAACCGTCCGGTCCTGGTGAGCCAGGCCGTGAAGGTGCGAGCCGATGACGAGCGGCGAGCCATCGTGGTCCTGGCGGCACCCGCGGCGGACTGTGCTGCCAGCCACGAGCGCAACAACGCCAGATCCAGTTCCCGCACCGACGAATCCGACGAGCGCGCCACCAGATGCGTCAGCAAGGACCGCGCGTCGGCGACATAGGCGCGCACGGTGTGTGGCGAACGATTGCTTCCCAGCCGGAGATTGCGCCCATATTCGGCCAGCAATTCCTCCAGGTCCTCGGGCAGCGCATCCATCGCTCCACCGTCACCCGCGACACCGGTGTTGGCAAGTCGGCGCGCCGCCGCCCCGCTCACAACCCGTTTTGCCTGTTCGAGGTATCGGCCTACCACGCTTCGGGTGTCCGGACTGCGAAGATTGCCCGGTTCGATCAGTCGATTCACCGATGCTCACAGAAGGGACACCCCGTGCGTCATATCGCAACTGTGTGTGCTGTCGCAGGAACACTGATCCTCACCGCCGCCGGAACCGCCTCCGGTGCCGAGGGAGTCCTCGTCATCAACGGCACCGAGCATGAAAATCCCACCGGCTGCGTCGAGGTACACGAGCAGCCCGCCCGGTTCCACATGATCAACGACACCGACTCCCTGGCGGTCGTCTATGTCGATGCCGGCTGCAACGGCGAGATCACCGCTGAGGTGGATCCCGCCACGGACGCCGACGTCTACGGCTCCTCGGTCCGGATGGAATGAGGCCGGCTCGCCGGTGTCGTACCGGCGAGCACATGGTGGCGGTGTTCCCGGTCATCCCGGGCCCGGAACACCGCCACATCCGGTGCGCCGGGTGTATCCGGCCGAGCACCTGAGTTCACCTGATTCCCGGCGGCTGCTCGGACCCGACCCGGTACCACCCCTCTCCCCCGACTCCGACCAACCCGGACAGCTCCAGCTCGGCCAGCACCGCCCGTACCGTGGCCACCGGCAGCGCGGTGCTGGTGGCCAGCTCGTGCGGTACGCGTGAACCGGCGGCCGGTAGCGCGGCGTATACCAGTTGCTGGTCGCCGGCGAGTTGGTCACCGGCGTCGACGGCGGCCGTGATCGGTAACGACAGGCGCAGGGGCCCTGCCTCATCGATGACGTCTTCGGGCCCCGTGACCAGCACGGCCTCGCCCTCGCGGATCATCCGGTGACAGCCCACCGAGGACGCCGAGGTGATCGGCCCGGGAACCGCCAGCGCTGGACGCCCCAGGCGCCGAGCCCATTTGACGGTATTGCGGGCGCCGCTGCGCAGCCCGGCTTCGACCACCAGCACACCGTCGGCCAGCGACGCCACCAGCCGGTTGCGCGCCAGGAACTGGTGCTTGCGTGCGACGGTGCCGGGCGGATATTCGCTGATCACCAACCCGGTTTCGGCGATCTGAGTGATGAGGCGTGAATGCTGAACCGGGTACGCGCGGTCGATCCCGCAGGCCAATACCGCGATGGTGGACCCGCCGGCCGCCAGCGCGGCCCGATGGGCCATCGCGTCGATGCCGAACGCCGCACCGGACACGATCGTCCACCCTCGGCAGGCGAGCTCGCCTGCGATCTCCGCGGTGGCGCGATCACCGTAGCCGGTACTGCATCGGGCTCCGACCACCGCGAGCGCCTGTTCGCTGGCGCCGAGAAGCGAAAGCGGGCCGCGCACCCACAGCGCCAGCGGCACCGCACCATCGACGTCCCTTCCCGGTTCGAGCTGTTGTAGCCCCAGCAGCCGCCACGCGGGCCATTCCGGATCCTCTGGAGTGACCACGCGACCGCCGAGCGCCCGGATGCGTTCGAGATCTTCGGCGGCCCGATCGACCCCACGTCGAGCCGCTGTCGCCGCACGCAGCACCTGCGGTAACCGGCATTCCCGCACCGCCCGCGCCGCTTCCACCACACCCACCGAATCGATCAGCGCCGTCAACGGCGCGCACGGTCCCTGGACCACCCGCGACAGGTAGATCCATGCCAGCAGCCGTTGCTCGGACTCATCGCGGCCGTCCTGCCCGAGCACGGCAGCCCGGGCTGCCACCGCGATCTCGTCGCCGGGCCGGCCGGAGCGTGCCGCGGTCACTGCGCACCACGCTGCCGGAAGTTCAACGCCTGCATGACGTCTTGCGCATTCGGTACGTCGCCACCACGTAGATCGCAGATTGTCCACGCCACCCGGATGGCCCGGTCCGCGCCACGCGCGGACAGCCGCCCCATCCGCAACCCCGCCTCCACCGGTGCCGTGACATCGGACGGTAACCGAAACCGTTGCCGCAGTACATGTCCGGGCACCTCGGCGTTGGTGAGCCACCCGAATTCCCGCCAGCGGTGCGCGGCGGCCCGGCGCGCGACCGTCACCCGTTCGCGGACCGTCGCGCTGCTCTCGGATTCCTCCGCGCCGAAGGTGCCACCGGCCATCCCGTACATCTGCACCCAGATATCGATCCGATCCATCAACGGCCCGGACAGCTTGCCCAGGTAGCGACGCCGGGCCAGGGGCGCGCAGATGCAGTCGACGTCACGCGCCGGCGCACACGGACACGGGTTCGCCGCCAGCATCAGCTGAAACCGGGCCGGATACCGTGCGACACCGTCGCGGCGGGCGATGCGCACCTCGCCCTCCTCCAGCGGAGTCCGCATCGCTTCGAGCACCTTCGTGCCGATCTCGGCGCATTCGTCGAGGAACAGCACCCCGCGATGGGCTCGGCTCACCGCACCGGGCCTGGCCGAACCCGACCCGCCACCGACCATCGCCGTCGCGGAGGTGGAGTGGTGCGGAGCGACGAACGGCGGCATGGTGATCAGCGGATGGTCGCCGGACAGTGTGCCAGCGACGGAGTGGATCGCGGTCACCTCGAGGGCTTCGGCCTCCGACAGCGGCGGCAGCAATCCCGGCAGCCGCTGCGCGAGCATCGTTTTGCCGATGCCCGGCGGCCCGGTCAACAGGATGTGATGCCCGCCCGCAGCGGCCACCTCCAACGCCCAGCGTGCCTCGTGCTGGCCGACGACCTCGCTGAGATCGCCGTTGGCCCGCGGCTGCTCGGGCAGATCGCGGTCGGGCTCGGTCAGGACGGCTTCGCCACGCAGCCAGGCCAGTGCGCATCGCAGCGTCGCAGCTCCGAGCACCTCGATGCCGTCGACCAGACCGGCTTCCGGCAGGGCGGCCTCCGGCACCACCACCGTCGCCCATCCCGCTTTCCTGGCGGCGAGCACCGCGGGCAGGATGCCGCGCACCCGCCGGATGCGCCCGTCCAGGGCCAGTTCGCCCAGCAGCACGGTGTGGTCGAGCTTCTTGGACGGGATGGCATCGGAGGCGTCCATGACGGCCGCGGCCAAGGCCAGGTCGTACACCGAGCCGACCTTCGGCAGCGTCGCGGGCGACAGCGCGAGGATCACCCGCCCGTCGGGCCATTTCTCACCGGAGTTGGCGACCGCCGCTCGCACCCTGTCGCGCGATTCCTGCAGCGAGGTGTCGGGCAATCCGACCAGGTGTACCGACGGCAGCCCCTGACCGATGTCGGCCTCGATCTCCACCAGCTGGCCGTCCACGCCGCTCACCGCGACCGAGCAGGCCCGCCCGAGCGCCATCAGAACACCGCTTTCAGGTGGTCGATCACCGGTGCGCGCTCATGGGAGACCAGGACCGAAACCACGTCGAAGCGGATGCGTTGCCAGGGACCGTCCTGTTCGGACAGCCACAGCAGCGCCAGCCTGCGGATGCGTTGCCGTTTGGTGAAGGTCACCGCCTCGGCGGGTGTGCCGAAGCCGAGCCCGGCTCTGGTTTTCACCTCGATGAACGCCGTGACGTCGCCTTCGCGGGCGATCACGTCCAGTTCGCCGTAGCGGCAACGCCAGTTCCGGCAGATGATGTCCATGCCCGCGGCTTCCAGGAATCGTGCCGCCAGGTCTTCCCCGTGTGCGCCGAGCGCCAAGTTGTGTGCCACCCGGTCAGCATGCGGTGCCGGCCGTCCCGCGCCGGACCGCTCACCTGGGGAAACAGAAACCCTGGGGATAACCCGGGCCTGTGGATAACTACGGCAGCGCTACTCCGGCAACCGCAGATCCGGCTTCTCCAGCTCCTCGATATTGACGTCCTTGAAGGTGATCACGCGGACGTGCTTGACGAAGCGGGCGGGCCGGTACATGTCCCAGACCCAGGCATCGCTCATCCTGACCTCGAAATACACCTCGCCGTCGGCGTTCTGCGGTCGCAATTCCACGGAATTGGCCAGGTAGAAGCGACGCTCCGTCTCCACCACGTACGAGAACTGCCCGACGATGTCCTTGTACTCGCGGTACAGGGACAGCTCCATCTCGGTTTCGTACTTCTCGAGGTCCTCGGCGCTCATCGGGTGGGACGTCCTCCTTCTCGCGGCACTGCGTGTCCTGACATCATCGCGTATGTAACGCTTCGGTAGCCAGTCGGTCGGACGTGACCTGATCCACGATGACCGAACCGGAGGACACCACCACCTCGTGCCGCACCGGCCTCCCGCCCGCCCCCGCGGGCTCGTGCTCGCGCACATTGCGCCATGATCGCCGGTGTTCGGCACACGGCCCGAGCTGCCGCAACGCGGCATTGTGCTCGGGCGTGTTGTAGCCCTTGTGGGCGGCGAAACCGTAGCCGGGCAGCCGCTGATCCAGCTCGACCATCATCCGGTCGCGCGTGACCTTGGCGAGCACGCTGGCAGCTGCGATGCAGGCCGCGGTGGCGTCACCACCCACCACCGGCAGCGACGGCACCGGGATGCCGGGCACCCGGAATCCGTCGGTGAGCACATAGCCGGGGGTGCGGCCGAGTCCGGCGACCGCGCGGCGCATGCCCTCGAGGTTGGCGACGTGGATGCCGATCGCGTCGATCTCCCAGGCCGGGATGACCACCACATGCCAGGCCAGCGCCAGCCGGGTGATCACCGGGTACAGCTCCTCGCGGGCCGCCTCGGTGAGTTTCTTCGAATCATCGAGACCGGCCAGCGCGTCATGAGCCTTGGGGGACAACATGCACGCCCCGACCACCAGCGGCCCGGCGCTCGGACCGCGTCCGGCCTCGTCGACGCCGGCGACCGGCCCGAGACCGCTGCGGTTCAGGGCCGCCTCGAGGGTGCGCAGCCCACCGGCCTTACGCATGACCACCCGCGGCGGCCAGCTGACACGCTCCACACTCGGCAGGCGACGCTCGGATCGGGCCATCGGCGTCACCGCCGCCCAGTCGTGCAGGTCGAACCGGTCCACACAGCCCACAGACCGATTATCGCGCGAACAGCCATCAGTTGGTTTGCGGATCCTGCGCTCGGACCGGGCCGATACGCCCGGGCGGCCAGATCTTGAACACTGCCTTGCCGCGGACGTTGTCCACCGGCACGGTGCCCTGGAGTTCGTCGCCGACGTGAGCGCGGGAATCGGCGGATTCGTTGCGGTTGTCGCCCATCACCCACAGGTGCCCCTCGGGCACGGTGACCGGGCCGAACACCCGCCCCACCGGGTAGGAGGCGTTCTTCTCGCCCTGGACCCACGGGAAATCGTCCTCGACGTAGGGCTCGTCGAGCGGTTTACCGTCGACCATCACCCGGCCTTGCGGATCGCAGCATTCGACCGTCTGGCCGCCGACCGCGATCACCCGCTTGACCAGGTCGTTCTCGTCGGGCGGGACGAGGCCGAAGAAGGAGAAGAAGTTCTGCACGCCGCGCATTACCGGATTGTCCGAGCGGATGGAGCGGTAGTGGGTGTTCCAGGAGTCGGGGCCGACGAACACGACGACGTCACCGGGCTCGGGCTCGCCCCAGTAGTAGCTGAGTTTCTGCACGTAGATGCGGTCACCGGTGCAGCCGGTGCAGCCGTGCAGGGTGGGTTCCATCGACTGCGACGGGATGACGTACGGGCGTCCGACGAACGTCACCATCAGTGCGGCGATTACAGCGGCGATGACCAGCAGGATCGGCAGTTCCTGCCAGAAGGGCCGCTGTTTCTTGTCCTTGCGTCCGCGTCGGTCACGCCGTGCGCGACGCCCCTGCGGTTGCCCGTCGTCTGCACCGGGCACGGTCACCGGCCCACTCTCGTCTGCCACGCCGAACAGATTAGCCCGGCACCGCGAGAATGCGTGCGGTGCCGGGCTATCCGGGTATTTCTGTGCGCTACCACCGCTCCGGGCGGGACCGGGATAGCGGCGCGGAGCAGCAGCTCAGCGCTTTTCCTTGATCTTGGCGGCCTTGCCACGCAGGTCGCGCAGGTAGTACAGCTTGGCGCGGCGGACATCACCACGGGTCACCACGTCGATGTGGTCGATGTTGGGGCTGTGCACCGGGAAGGTGCGCTCCACGCCGACACCGAACGACACCTTGCGGACGGTGAAGGTCTCGCGGATACCGCCACCCTGGCGCCGGATGACGACGCCCTTGAAGACCTGGATGCGCTCCTTCGAGCCTTCGATGACCTTCACGTGCACATTGAGGGTGTCACCGGGCCGGAACTCGGGGACATCGGTGCGCAGCGACTTCTCGTCGACGAAGTCAAGGGTGTTCATGTTCATCCTTCTGGAGTTCGCGCGAACAGAGGAACCTGGCGGCACGTGCTCTACCGGTTCATGCTCCGAATAAGGGGTGCGCCGGGGCAGATATCGCCCAGGGCAACCTGTGCATTGTGCCAGATGAGCGCGGCGGGCCGGAAATCGGCCGGTGCTCCCCGGCTGCACCACACCCTACCCGCCCCGTTCAGCGCGGCGTGTCGTGCTCGTGCGACCACAGCGCGTGATGACGATGCGGCGCCGGTGGTGCGGGAACGACGGTGCGCTGCAGTTCCGCCTCGGCGGCCGAGCGCACATGTTCGACGTCGGGTTTGCCCGCCACCAGATCCTGAACGAAGATCTTGGCCCGGATCACCGGACGCCGGTAACGCCGTTCCCGCACGATGGCCCGGTACATGAGCCTGCGCCGGTCGCCGTAGCGCCACCGTGCCCAGGGCGCGCCCGGCCGGCTCAACCGCAGCGCACCCACGACCAGCAGCGGCAGGAAGAACATGCCGAACAGCCCGGTCCAGATCTTGCCCTTGGCGATCACGATGGCGGCCAGGATCAGGTTGACCACCGCGAACACCACCACCAGCGCCCGCGCCGCGACGCTGGGGTCGTGGCGGAAATCGTTGATGTCGAGCAGCCACAGCGGGTGGAAACCGAGCAGCAGCAGTCCGGTCACGGCCAGCGCGACGAACACCGCGTCGACCGAGGTGCGGCCCTGCTCTTCCCAGTACACATCGCGCAAGTAGTAGATCAACGCGAATTCGTCGAGCACCAGCGCCGCGCCCACCCCGAAGAGGGCCGCCAGCAACGCGCCGGTCGCGCTGCTGCCGTCGTCGAAGGTGCTGATCATCCCGATACCCGAGGTCAGCACCAGGATGACGCCGAACACCATGTGATGGATGTGGGTGTCGCCCGCACGCAGATTGCCCGGCCACCAGCGCACCTGGGCCCGGATCAGCCGCACGCTGACCCGGATCACCAGGAAGCCGAGGATGAAACCGAGCAGGAAGCACAGCAGCGGGAGCCTGCCCTGTGCGATCACATCGTCGTCGAGCCATCGCCGCATGCCTGCCCCCGCTCCCGTCTTCGGCCGCTACTTTCCGAAACCGGCCCGGCGCAGCGCGTCGGCCATGGCGCCGTTGGCCGGTGCGGCCTCGCGGCGCTGCCCCTGACGCCCCTGGCCCTGCCCCTGCCCTTGACGCCCCTTGCCTTGACCTCGGTTCTGCCCCTGACGGTTCTGGCCTTGGCCGCGGTTACCGCCCTGGCCACGCCCCTGCGCGGACTGCCCATCGGCGCCACCGCGACCACGTTCGCCCGGACCGCGACCGCGTTCGGGCTTACCCGCACCGGGCTCGTCATCCAGCCGCAGCGAGAGCCCGATGCGCTGACGGGCGACATCGACCTCGAGCACCTTCACCTTGACCACGTCCCCCGATTTCACGACCTCGCGCGGATCTTTCACGAAATTGTGCGACATGGCCGAAACATGCACCAGACCATCTTGATGCACGCCGACGTCGACGAACGCGCCGAAGGCCGCGACATTGGTGACCACGCCCTCGAGCACCATGCCCGGCTCCAGATCGGCGACCTTCTCCACGCCCGCGGCGAATTCGGCGGTCTTGAACTCCGGGCGCGGGTCGCGGCCGGGCTTCTCCAGCTCGCTGATGATGTCGGTGACGGTGGGAACACCGAAGCGCTCATCGGTGAACTCGGCCGGGCGCAGCGCGCGCAGCGTGCTGGTGTTGCCGATGATCTCGGTGATGGGGCGGCCGGTGCTGGTGAGGATCCGCCGCACCACCGGATAGGCCTCCGGGTGTACGGCGGAGTTGTCGAGCGGGTCGTCGCCGTCACGGATGCGCAGGAAGCCCGCGCACTGCTCGAACGCCTTCGGCCCCAGGCGCGCCACGTCCAGCAGCGCGCTGCGGCTGCGGAAGGGGCCGTGCTGATCGCGGTGCGCCACAATGCTCTCGGCCAGTGATCCGGCGATGCCGGAGACCCGTGACAGCAGCGGCACCGAGGCGGTGTTCACGTCGACGCCCACGGCGTTCACGGCGTCTTCGACGACGGCGCCGAGCGAGCGGGCCAGCAACGTCTCGGAGACGTCGTGCTGGTACTGGCCGACACCGATCGACTTCGGGTCGATCTTCACCAGTTCGGCCAGCGGATCCTGCAGCCTGCGCGCGATCGACACCGCACCGCGCAGCGACACATCCAGGTCGGGCAGCTCCTGGGAGGCGTAGGCCGAGGCCGAGTACACCGAGGCGCCCGCCTCCGAGACCACGATCTTGGTCGGCTTGTTCTCCGGGATACGGGAGATGAGTTCGGCGGCGAGGGCGTCGGTTTCCCTGGAGGCGGTGCCGTTGCCGATGGCGATCAGTTCCACTCCGAACCGCGCGACCAGCGCGGCGAGCACCGCCAGCGACTTCTCGGTCTGGCCTTGCGGTTTGTGCGGGTAGATGACCTCGGTGGCGACCACCTTGCCGGTGCCGTCGACCACGGCCACCTTCACACCGGTGCGGTAGCCGGGGTCGAGGCCCATCGTGGTGCGGGTGCCCGCGGGCGCGGCGAGCAGCAGATCGCGCAGGTTGGCGGCGAAGACCTCGACGGCGTCCTTCTCGGCCGACTGCCGCAGCCGCATCCTGGTGTCGATGCCGAGGCTGACCTGGAGCTTGGTGCGCCAGGCCCAGCGCACGGTGTCCAGCAGCCAGCTGTCGGCGGGGCGGCCCTCATCGGCGATGCCGAAGCGCACCGCGATGCGGCCCTCGTAGATGGTGCGCTCGCCCGGCTGCGGCTCCTCGGTGTCGGGTTCGAGGTGCAGGGTGAGCACCTCTTCCTTCTCACCGCGCAGCAGCGCGAGGATGCGGTGCGAGGGCAGCTTGCCGAACGGCTCGCTGAACTCGAAGTAGTCGGCGAATTTGGCGCCAGCCTCCTCCTTGCCGGCCCGTACGGTGGAGCGGATCTGGCCGCGCTGCCACATGAGTTCGCGCAGCTCACCGACCAGATCGGCATCTTCGGCGAAGCGTTCGACCAGGATGGCGCGCGCACCGTCGAGCTGTTCGGCGGTGTACTGGGCCGGGTCGGTGGTCGGGTCGCCGATCAGCGCGTCGGCGACGGGTTCGTGACCGGCTTCGCGGGCGATCTGGGCCTTGGTGCGCCGCTTGGGCTTGTAGGGCAGGTAGATGTCCTCGAGGCGGGCCTTGGTTTCGGCCAGCATGATCTGGCGGTGCAGTTCGTCGTCGAGTTTGCCCTGCGCGCGAATCGATTCCACGATCGCGGCCCGGCGCTCGTCGAGTTCGCGCAGGTAGTGCAGCCGCTCCTCGAGCGTGCGCAGCTGGGCGTCGTCCAGCCCGCCGGTGACTTCCTTGCGGTAGCGGGCGATGAACGGGACGGTCGAGCCGGCGTCGAGCAGTTCGACGGCGGCACGGACCTGATTCTCGCGCACCGCCAGCTCGTCGGCGATCCGACGGCTGACGGTAGCGGACACCACCGGGCCTGCCCCAGTGGCTGTGGTCTGGTCGGTGCGGGTCGTCGTCTCGGGACTCGAGGTCTCAGGCGCTGTCGTCACGACCCGCACACTACCGTCGCCGGGCGACAGGTGACCGGCGCCGGGGCCGTCGTACCGCACTCGGCCTATTCGGGCGGCGTCACCGTGGTGATGCAGAACGGGTGGCCCGAGGGATCGAGCAGCACCCGCCACCGGTCGCCCGGCTGCATGGGCGCCACGCTGGCACCCAATTCCACAGCGCGATCGACACATTCGTCGAGATCGCGCTCATCGTCGGCGGCCAGGTCCAGGTGCACGATCGAGGAGCCGGGCCAGGCCGGGCGCTGATGGTCGGGGACGCGGTGCGCGATGAGCGCGAGCCCTGACGAGATCCGCACCCCCACACTGCTTTCCTTGCGCCACAGCGTCTTTCCGCCGAGCAGATCCAGGTAGAACTGGGCAAGGGTTTCGGGGTCGGCACTGTCGAGGGACAGTCCGACTACTCGCAACGGCGGCACGGCGGTGAGTATAGAGGCGAGGCGGGCAGTGTCCCGCATGTGGGCCGGGCGGTGCGGAGAACGCGAATTCCGCGGCGGCTCAGGGGATCAGACCGAGGCGGCGGGCGGTCACGACGGCCTCGTGCCTGGAGTGGGCATCGAGCTTGTTCATGGCGCTGCGCAGATAGCTCTTGACCGTCTCCGGACCGACGGAAATGCGCTGGGCCACCTCCTGGTTGGAGCAGCCGAGCGCGACCTGGATCAGCACGTCGAGTTCGCGGCGCGACAGTTTCGGCGCGTCCGGAGCGGGCCCGCCGGACAGCGCCCTTGTCAACCGGGCGCCCACGGCATGCAGCCGGTCGCGCAGTTTCTGGTCGGCCGCCGAATGCGCGATATCACGCAGTTCGGCGTGGATATCGCGCAACTCTTCGACGACGACGCCGGTGCCGGCCTGCGCCGGGGCCGAGGCGGCCGCCAGCAGTCGCAGCCGCCGGTCCACCTCATCGCGGATGGTGATCTCGGTGGCGAGCCTGCGTCCGGCCTGCAACAGCGCGTCCGCGGTGCGGTCGCCGAGAGCTCCGTTGCCGCGGGTGGCCGCGTACAGCACCGCGCGCGGGTTGTCGTCGACCACCACGGGGACGGCGACGACCGAACGGATGCCTTCGCTCATCACCGGCCCGTCGTAGTGATGGGTGATGGTCGGCGCGTTGCGGTAGTCGGCGACCAGTCCCGGCCGCCCCGAGTCCATCACCTGCCCGCCGAGCCCGGAGGTCCGCAGCACCGACAGCCCGCGCAGGCCGTTGGTGCGAACACCGAAGAATTCGCTCAGCAGCAGCGTGTCGGCGTGCACCTCGCCGCCGAACAGCACCGGAACCCCGGTCACGCTCGCGACCCGCCGGATCTCGGCGCGCAGTGCGTCGCCGTCGCGCGGGCGCAGCAGCGGTGACGGGTCGGTCATGGTGGTCACCCCTTTTCGGGGGTAGTGCGGGATCAGGTGTGACCTACATCCTATGGCAACAGCCCGGTGAGCTGGATCACGACCGAGGAGATGCGAGATGGGTATCGACCCGAACGCGCGGGTGCGCGAGCTGCTGGAGTGTTACGACCGCGCCGATGCGAGCGCGGCCTGGCTGCTGTGCGACCGGCACCCGGCCGACGCCGTCGCCTTCACGATCATCGACAGCGACCTGTCGTCGACGGACCTGACCTACGGCCAGCTGCGCGCGAAGTCCGAGCGGTTCGCGGCGGCGCTGGCGCGGCTCGGGGTCGAGCCGGGTGATCGGGTCGCCACGTTGATGGCCAAGTCCGAAGACCTGGTGGTGGCGCTGCTGGGGATCTGGCGGCGCGGAGCGGTGCATGTGCCGTTGTTCACCGCGTTCGCGCCGCCGGCGATCGCGTTCCGGTTGTCGGCCAGTGGCGCCTCGATCGTGATCGTCGATCCGGATCAGGCGGGCAAACTCGCACCCGGCGACGACATCCCGGTCGATCCGCCGTGGCGCACCATCGTCACCGGCGATGAGCCGGCCGCTGCCGGGCTGCGCATGCGCGATCTGATGGCCGACGACGCGGACGTCGAGCCCGCGGTCGCGGTCGGCGGCGACGGCCTGCTGGTCCAGCTGTTCACCAGCGGTACCACGGGCACGCCGAAGGGTGTGCCGATTCCGGTGCGCGCGCTCGCGTCCTTCCACGCCTATCAGGAGTTCGCGCTCGACGTCCGCCCGGACGACGTGTTCTGGAATGCCGCGGACCCGGGCTGGGCCTACGGCCTCTACTACGCGATCCTCGGCCCGCTGGCCAGTGGCACCCGCAGCCTGCTGCTGCACGCGGGCTTCTCCCCCGCGCTGACCTGGCAGGTGATGGAGAAATTCGGGGTCACCAACTTCGCGGCCGCGCCGACGGTCTACCGGGCCCTGCGCGCCGACAGCGCCGCGGCGCCGAAGGTGCGGTTGCGCCGGGCCTCCTCGGCTGGTGAGCCGCTCACCCCCGAGGTGGTGGCCTGGTCCGCCGACACCCTCGGCGTGGCCGTGCGCGATCACTATGGTCAGACCGAGCACGGCATGGTGATCTGCAATGCCTGGCACGACGAGCTGAACACCGAGGCCCCCGCGGGCTCGATGGGCCGTTCGTTGCCGGGCTGGGCCTGCGCGGTGCTCGCCGACGATGCCGATACCGAGGCGCCGACCGGGCAGCTCGGCCGCATCGCCATCGATACCGAACGCAGCCCGCTGCTGTGGTTCCTCGGCTACCTCGACGCACCCGAACGCACCGCGCAGCGCTACACCCCGGACGGCCGCTGGTATCTCACCGGTGACGCCGGTTCCCAGGACGCCGACGGGTTCTTCCATTTCTCCGCCCGCGACGACGACGTCATCATCATGGCCGGCTACCGGATCGGCCCTTTCGAGGTGGAAAGCGTGCTGGTGCTGCACGAGGACGTCGCCGAAGCAGCCGTCGTCGGCATGCCCGACGAACTGCGCGGTGAGGTGCTCGAGGCGTTCGTCGTGGTGCGCGAGGGCGTCGAGGGCAGCGCTGAACTGGAGGCCGAACTCCAGACGCTGGTCAAGAAGAAGTTCGCCGCGCATGCCTACCCACGCCGGGTGCATTTCGTCCCGAGCCTGCCCAAGACGCCCAGCGGGAAGGTGCAGCGGTTCCTGCTGCGTCAGCAGGAGGTGCGGTGATGACGACTCCGCTGCCCAGCTACACCTCGGGGATCTCCGAGACACCACTGCTCGGCGACACCATCGGCGCGAACCTCGACCGCACCGCGGCCGCGTTCGGCGACCGGGAAGCCTTGGTCGACTGCCCCTCCGGGCGCCGCTGGACCTACCGTGAGTTGCGTTCGGCGGTCGACTCGCTGGCCACCGGGCTGGCCGCGCGTGGCATCGCCGCCGGCGACCGGGTGGGCATCTGGGCGCCGAACTGCCCGGAGTGGTTTCTCATCCAGTACGCGACCGCGAAGATCGGCGCCATTCTGGTGAACATCAATCCCGCCTACCGCACCAGCGAGTTGCAGTACGTGCTCGAGCAGGCCGGCGTACGGATGCTGGTGTCGGCGCCGGAGTTCAAGACCTCGAACTACATGGCGATGATCGAGCAGGTTCGCCCGAAATGCCCTGGCCTGGAACAGGTGCTGATACTGGGCACGCCCGAATGGGACACGCTCATGCGCACCACCGCGGACCAGGACCTGCTGGCGGCGCGGGCGGCGCAGCTGTCCATGGACGACCCGATCAATATCCAGTACACCTCCGGCACAACCGGTTTCCCCAAGGGCGCGACCCTCAGCCACCACAACATCCTCAACAACGGCTATTTCGTCGGGGAGTTGTGCGGCTACACCGAGCAGGACCGGATCTGCGTTCCGGTGCCGTTCTATCACTGCTTCGGCATGGTGATGGGCAATCTGGCGGCCACCAGTCACGGTGCGGCGATCGTGATTCCGGCACCCTCGTTCGCACCCGGTGCCACCCTCGCGGCGGTCGCCGCCGAACGCTGCACCTCGCTCTACGGTGTGCCGACCATGTTCATCGACATGCTGGCGCAGCTCGACGAGCAGGACACCGACCTGTCCACGTTGCGCACCGGCATCATGGCGGGCTCCCCCTGCCCGGTCGAGGTGATGAAACGCGTCATCGATCGGATGGGCATGCGCGAGGTGTGCATCTGCTACGGGATGACCGAGACCTCACCGGTGTCCACCCAGACCCGCCGTGACGACAGCCTCGACCGCCGCACCGCGACCGTCGGCAGGGTCGGCCCGCACCTCGAGATCAAGATCGTCGATCCGGCGACCGGCCACACCGTCCCGCGCGGTGCACCCGGCGAGCTGTGCACCCGCGGCTATTCGGTCATGCTCGGGTACTGGAACGATCCCGAGCGCACCGCCGAAGCCATCGACGCCGCCCGTTGGATGCACACCGGCGATATCGGGGTGATGGACGAGGACGGGTATGTCGCCGTCACCGGCCGGATCAAGGACATGGTCATCCGCGGTGGGGAGAACATCTACCCCCGCGAAATCGAGGAGTTCCTCTACACCCACCCCGATATCCTCGACGCCCAGGTGATCGGTGTCCCCGACCCGAAATACGGTGAGGAACTGATGGCGTGGGTCCGGCTGCGCGAGGGCGCGGCCCCGCTCGACGCCGACGCGCTCAGGGTGTTCTGCGCGGGCAAACTCGCCCATTTCAAGGTGCCGCGTTATGTGCACGTCGTGGACGAGTTCCCGATGACCGTCACCGGAAAGGTGCGTAAAGCCGAAATGCGGGAAATGGCGCGGTCGCTGCTCGGCCTCCCCGGCTGAGATCTGCCGCCGTCAGGGCTTCTCCAGTGTCGCGAACGGGATCGTCACCTCGACCGGTTCATCGAGGAGCAGTACCCGCCGGTGGACCGTATGGGCGCGGTAACGGCGGCCCGACCAGTCGAGCCGGTATTCCTCGACCGCCTCGATCCGCTCTTCCTTCTGGTCGAGCCGGACGATCAGGTAACGGGGAATCCCGGCTGCGGCGTACTGAATTCGTCAGACGCAGCTCCTGCTGCGTGTCCGGACCGCTCATACGTCACATCATTGCAGCAGCGGTCGCAAGGAACCACCGACCGAGACGCGCACGGCTCGTCGACACACTTCACCGCACCGTGCGGGCGTGCACGTACCTCGCGTCACGTGCGGTCGGGGCATAATGAGCAGCTCGACCGCGCCGAGCCGAATGAGCCAGGATCGGCGGGGCTACTCCGAACCCGGCTCGTCGGTGTCGGGCAGCAGATCCGGGCGACGCTCGCGGGTCCGGATCACTGACTGCTCACGCCGCCACGCGGCCACCTTCGCGTGGTCACCCGACAGCAGCACCGGCGGCACATCCAGGCCGCGCCAACTCACCGGACGGGTGTAGCTCGGCCCTTCCAGCAGCCCGAGACCCTCGGATTCCGGCGTGACCGAAAACGAATCCTCTTGGTGGGATTGCTGATTGCCGAGCACACCCGGAATCAGCCGCACCACGGCCTCGGTCATCACCAGGACCGCGGCCTCGCCGCCGATCAGCACGTAATCGCCGATGCTGACTTCCTCGACGCGGACCCGGCGCGCGGCGTCGTCGAAGACGCGCTGGTCGATGCCTTCGTAGCGGCCGCAGGCGAAGACCAGGTGCTTCTCGTCCGCCCAGCGGTGGGCGGTGGCCTGGGTGAAGGGGACGCCCGCCGGGGTGGGGACGACGAGCAGGGCGTCGTCGGGGCAGACCTCGTCGAGGGCATCGCCCCACACGGTGGGCTTCATGACCATGCCGGGGCCGCCGCCGTAGGGCGAATCATCGACGGATTTGTGCACGTCATGGGTCCAGCGACGCAGGTCGTGCACGTCGACGGAGATCAGGCCCTTATCGATGGCCTTGCCGAGCAGCGCTGTGCGCAGCGGCTCCAGATACTCCGGAAAGATGGTGACCACGTCGATCTTCATGGCCTCGGCCGCCTCATTCGGGATCCAGCAGGCCCTCGGGCGGATCGATCACGACCAGTCCGTCGGCCACCGAGACGGTGGGCACGATGGCCATCACGAACGGGATCAGGATCTCGCGACCGTCATCGGCGGCCCGCACCGACAGCAATTCCCCTGCCGCCGAATGCAATACCTCGGTGACGGTGCCGACCGCGGTGCCGTCGGCGAGCTCGACGCGCAGCCCTTCGAGCTCGTGGTCGTAGTACTCATCGGGGTCCTCGGAGGGCCCGAGATCTGCGCTGTCGACGAAGAACAGCGTGCCGCGCAGGGCGTCGGCGGCGGTGCGGTCGTCGACGCCGCTCAGCTGCACGAGGAGTCGGCCCGAGTGTTCCCGGGCCGACTCCACCGTGAATTCACGAACTTCTTTCGATCGCGCCAACCGGCCGCGCAGCGTCGAACCGGGCGCGAATCGCGCCTCGGGTTCGTCGGTGCGGACCTCCACGACCAACTCACCGCGCACGCCGTGCGACTTGGCGACACGACCTACGACGAGTTCCATCAGGCGTCGGTGTCCACCACGTCGACCCGGATGCCCCGGCCGCCGATGCCGGCGACGAGGGTGCGCAGGGCGGTCGCGGTACGTCCACCGCGGCCGATCACCTTGCCCAGGTCATCGGGGTGGACGTGCACCTCGACCGTGCGTCCGCGGCGGCCGGTGATCAGCTCGACACGCACGTCATCGGGGTTGGCGACGATGCCGCGAACAAGATGTTCGACGGCATCGGCGACGACAGCACTCACGACTCCACCTCGCTAGCGCTCGGCTCCGTCGTGAGCGCAGGGCGCGCTGTGACTTCGGTTCGCTCGCTGCGCTCGCTCACGATTACTCGGCAGCCTCGGCCGACTCGGCGCCCTCAGCGGCCTCGTCCTTCTTGGCGGCCTTCTTCTTGGGGGTGACGGCCTCGGCGACGGGCTCGTTGTCGGCGGCGGCGAGCGCGGCGTTGAACAGGTCCAGCTTGGACGGCTTGGCTTCCTTGACCTTCAGGGTGCCCTCGGCGCCCGGCAGACCCTTGAACTTCTGCCAGTCACCGGTGATCTCCAGCAGTCGCTGCACCGGCTCGGTCGGCTGCGCGCCGACGCCCAGCCAGTACTGCACGCGCTCGGAGTCGATCTCGATAAGCGAGGGCTCTTCCTTGGGGTGGTACTTGCCGATGGACTCGATGGCCCGGCCGTCACGACGGGTGCGGGCGTCCGCGACGACGACGCGGTACTGCGGGTTGCGGATCTTGCCCATGCGGGTGAGCTTGATGCGAACAGCCATGTGCTGATCTACCTTTCGGGGTTGGTCACGGCGCAATTCGGCGACTCACATGGTCTGCGAGCCCGGTTTTGCGGTTGAAGTGTGTGACCGCCGCGCGGTGCGTAACCGGAGACGGGCTGACACTGTCCATACGGACGATCGACCATTCTGCCAGACAGCCCACCCGCGCCAGAAATCGGCACCGCTCGCCGCCGGGATGGGCCGACACGACCTCAGCGCAGCAGGGTCGTGTCGACCACGACCGGAACCGGAGCCGGAGCTTTGATCGTCTCGCCGGCCGCGGCACGCACTTCTTGCCGATAACCCTGCTCACCCATCGAGTATCCGCAGAAGGTGACCGGCTTCCCTACTGGCATTTCGACCACCCACAGGTACGGAACACGCGCCGAGGCATAACCGGCAATCTTGGTGTCGCGTTCCTCCCGCGTATTGCCCGGAGACCAGATCTCGACCGCCAGCACCACGTTCTCGGGCGCGAAGCTGGTCTGGTTGATGTCGGTGTCGACGACGACGATGTCCGGGATGACGCCGGTGCGGAAGGGGGTGCTGATGCGCACCCCGACCGCTTGCAACATGTGTAGGTCATCGCGCTGCGCAGCGACGATCGCGTCATCCAGAAGACGAGCCAGTCGGTACGAAAGGTGCTGATGCGTACCACCGGGCGCAGGTGTCACGTGTAGGTACCCCAGTATCAGTTCGAGTCGAGATCCATCGGCCGGCTGGTCTTCGGCCAGCCAGTCTTCAACGCTCGTCGGGCCCAGGGGATGAATCATCGAAACCTCGGCACTGCTCATACTCGATTCCGTCCGATCTCCGGTCGTGTGCCTGTGAAAACGCATGATCTCGACTACCGAACCCACCAGCGGTTCTCACCCAGCGATGGCAGTGAGAAACCGATTCCACTGTATATCAGCGGCAGGCCGGCGTCGGCCTGAACGAGCGGTAGCCGAGGCCCTGCACGAACGTGGGTTGCGCGTGGTGCTGGCCGATATCGACGCCGACGCGCTCGCGGCGACCGCCGAGGCGATCGGCCGCGACACCCCCGCGGTGCCCACCGATGTGGCCGATCCCGACCAACTGCACCGGTTGGCCGAGACCACCCTGCGGCTGTACGGCCGCGTCGACCTGGTGTTCAACAACGCGGCGATGGGTGCCGGCGGGCCGATCTGGGAGGTGGAACCCACTGACTGGCAACGGGTCTGGGCCGTCAACGTGCAGGGTGTCGTCAACGGGATGCATGCGTTCGTACCGCATCTGATCGCCGCCGGTCGCGGCCACGTGATCAACACCGCGTCCCTGGCGGGTGTGACCACCGGGCTGTTCAACGCGCCCTACACCGCGAGCAAGCATGCGGTCGTCTCGCTGACCGAATCGCTGCATGGCGAACTGACCATCCTCGCCCCCGGCGTCGGCGCCACCGTGGTCTGCCGGGACCGGTGGACACCCAGATGCTGCGTGGGGTCACCGACGGCATCGGCGCGCTGCTGGGCGACGGCGCCCCCACCCAGCCCACCGAGGGCTGGCTGAGCACGCTGACCGCCGAGCAGTGGGAGCGACTCGCGCCCGGCCTCGGCGCACTGACCCAACTGGCCGACGAGATGATGCCGGCTGCCGAGGCCGCCGAGATCATCCTGGCGGCCGTCGAAGCCGATCGCCTCTACGTCACCACCCATCCACACTGGGCGACGCAGGCCAGTGATCGGGTGGCGACCATCGTCACGCAGATGCAGGCCTCCGCGTAGCGGGTGCGCAACGACGACCGGCTCGGCCCCACGCAGCGGTGGAGCCGAGCCGGTCGGGCGTCGGGGGCTACTTGTTCGGGAACTTCAGCTTCGACAGATCGAAGCCCTCCAGGCCCGGCGGGAGCTGGTCGAGGCCGGCGGGCATACCGGACAGGTCGGGCATGCCGGCGGGCATACCGGGCATGCCGCCGGGGAATCCGCCGCGCACCTTCGGCGGGGTGGGGCCGCGGCCACCCTTCTTGCCCTTCTTGCCCTTCTTGTTGCTGCGCCGGTTCGCCCCTGGCATGCCCATCTGGCGGCCCATCGCGGCCATCATCTTCTTGGCCTCGAAGAAGCGGTCGACCAGCTGGTTGACCTCGGAGACCTGCACACCCGAGCCGTTGGCGATGCGCAGTCTGCGAGAGGCATTGATGATCTTGGGGTTCTCCCGTTCGGCCGGGGTCATACCGCGAATGATGGCCTGCACGCGGTCGAGCTGCTTGTCATCGACCTGGGCCAGCACGTCCTTCATCTGACCGGCGCCGGGCAGCATGCCGAGCAGGTTGCCGATCGGGCCCATCTTGCGAATGGCGAGCATCTGGTCGAGGAAATCCTCGAGGGTGAGTTCGCCGCTGCCGATCTTGCGCGCGGCTTCCTCGGCCTGCTGCTGGTCGTAGACCTGTTCGGCCTGCTCGATCAGGGTGAGCACATCGCCCATGCCGAGGATGCGGCTGGCCATGCGGTCGGGGTGGAAGACGTCGAAATCCTCGAGCTTCTCACCGGTGGAGGCGAACATGATCGGCGCGCCGGTCACGTTGCGGACGCTGAGCGCGGCACCACCGCGGGCGTCACCGTCGAGCTTGGTGAGCACCACGCCGGTGAAGCCGACGCCGTCGCGGAACGCCTCGGCGGTGGTGACGGCGTCCTGACCGATCATGGCGTCGAGCACGAACAGCGTCTCGTCCGGCTGCACCGCGTCGCGGATACCGGCGGCCTGGGCCATCAGCTCCGCGTCGATACCGAGGCGACCGGCGGTGTCGACGATCACCACGTCGTACTGCTTCTGCTTCGCCTCGGCCACACCGGCCTCGGCCACGGCGACCGGATCGGCCGCCGTGACACCGAGCGCGTTGTCACCGCCGCCGATGGACGTGCCGGGATGCGGCGCGAACACCGGCACGCCCGCGCGCTCGCCGACCACCTGGAGCTGGGTGACGGCGCCGGGGCGTTGCAGGTCACAGGCCACCAGCAACGGCTGATGTCCTTGCCCCTTGAGCCATTTGGCGAGCTTGCCCGCGAGGGTGGTCTTACCCGCACCCTGCAGACCGGCGAGCATGATCACCGTGGGCGGGGTCTTGGCCAGGGTGATCCTGCGGGTCTCGCCGCCGAGGATGCCGACGAGTTCCTCGTTGACGATCTTGACGACCTGCTGGGCCGGGTTCAGCGCCGCGGAGACCTCCGCGCCCTTGGCCCGCTCCTTGATCTTGGCGATGAAACCGCGCACCACCGGCAGCGCGACATCGGCTTCCAGCAGCGCGAGGCGGATCTCACGGCAGGTGGCGTCGATGTCAGCCGGCGACAGACGTCCCTTACCGCGTAGGTCCTTGAGGGCACCGGTAAGCCGGTCGGACAGGGATTCGAACACCGATCGCGCTCCTGATCTCGAGTGACGTCACTGCATCCCAGCGTAATGGGATCACCGGACTGCGCACGCAGCCGGTGGGTGCCGGGTGGGCGAGGTTACTCCGGAGTGCGCCGGCGCGGGGTGCGGATGCGCCGATAGTCGTGGTTTTCCCTGGCCACCATGAACGCGGCCTCACGGCCGGTCAACCCGAGTTCGAGCGCGAGACCGTCCAATGCGGTCCAATCGCCCTCCACCGGCAGACCGGAGGTGGCGACCGTGGCCGCGATGGTCATCGCGGTGACGGCTTGGCGACCGGTCAGGGTGCGGCCAGGCAACCAGGACACCACCCACAGATCCCCGCCGACGCAGCGGGCCACGTGCGGGGTCACATCACTGGTCATGATCGACGAGGCGACGACTTCGATTGCCACCGACCTGCTCCCCTCGTATGCGAGCCCGACTCACCGATCCTAAGGGCCACCGACCATGCCGTAGGGATTTCCAGCAAATCATGTGCAAAGGACTGGTTTTCGGATAACGGCGAGGTCACAGGGCAGTTCGCCGCGCTGGGCACGAAAACCTCGGTGGCTCAGGAACCTTCGTGCGCACCGTTGTCGTCGGCGGGCTTCTTCGGTGCGGGCCGCGGCACGACCGCCAGGATCGCCTCGTCGATCCTGGCGCGGCGGGCCGGTCCCGAATCGGCGCCGAGATCCAGGCAGAAGGCGTCGACCACGGCGGTGCCCATCGTCACGACCTTGGCCCAGCGCACGTCCACCCCACAACCGGCCAGCGCACCGGCGAGCCTGCTCAGCAACCCGATCCGGTCTTCGGCGCGCAACTGCACGATCACCTGACCGGGGGTATCGGTGTCGGTCCACAGCAGCCGCGGCTGTGCCTTGGCGTAGGGGCTCAGCTGTGCGCCGACGGCCTCGCGTTCGCGTGTGGCGAGTTGACCGCGCAGGTCCAGCTCGCCGGCGATGGCGCGGATCAACTCTTGCCGCAGCAGGCCCGGGTCGGGCGGATCACCGAATTTCGGCGATACGACGAAGGTGTTGATCGCCGACTCGCCCGCGCTGCCCAGCGCCGCCGACAGCACGCGCAGCGAATGCAGCGCCAGCACTCCCGCGGCCTCGGACAGCAGTCCGGGCGTGTCGGGAGCGATGACGGTGACGATGTGAGTGTGTTTGCCTTCGCCGGGCGCGAGCGTCACATGCACTCCCCCGGCGGCCGCCTTCTCCAGCAGTTCCGGCGCGATGGGCTCGGGCCGGGGCAGCTCGTCACCGGCCATGACCATCCGGCAGCGCCGCACCAGCTCACCGATCAGCGACGCCTTCCACTCGCCCCACACTCCGGGCCCGGTGGCCAGCGAATCGGCTTCGGCGAGGGTGTGCAGTAGTTCCAGCAGCTGGGCGTCGCCGTCGAGCGCGTCGACCACCAGTTGCACGGTGGCCGGATCGTCGAGATCGCGCCGGGTGGCGGTGTCGGGCAGCAGCAGATGGTGGCGCACGATCGCGCTGAGCGTGCGCACATCCGAGGGCCACAGCCCGAGCCTGCGCCCGATATGGGTGGCCAGTTCCGCGCCGACCACGCTGTGATCGCCGGCGCGGCCCTTGCCGATGTCGTGCAGCAGGGCACCCAGCGCGAGCAGGTCCGGCCGGGCCACCCGGGTGCTCAGCGCGCTTGCGTAGGCCACCGTTTCCATCAGGTGCCGGTCGACGGTCCAGGTGTGCAGGACGTCGCGCGGCGGCAGATCGCGCACCGCGCCCCACTCCGGCAGCAACCGGCCCCACAGTCCGGTGCGGTCCAGCGCCTCGATCGCGTCGATGGTGCCCCGGCCCGCGCCGAGCAGCACCAGCAGATCGTTCAGCGCGTCCTTGGGCCAGGGTTCGCGCAGTTCCGGCGCGTCCTCCGAGAGCCGGTTGAGCGTATTCGCCGACATCGGCAGCCCGGTCTGCGCCGAGGCCGCGGCCACCCGCAGGATCAGGCCGGGATCGCGTTGCGGCCGCGCGTCCCGTGCCAGCACCACCTCGCCGGCGTGCTCGACCACCCCCTCATCGAGTGGTCGGCGCACCGGCATCCGGCGCAGCCGGGCCAGGCCGCGCCGCGGCAGCGCGTTGGCGGCGGTGCGCAACCCGACGTCCACCGAGTAACTGACCGTTCGCGCGGCGTCGCTGAGCGTACGGGCCAGGTCGAAACGGTCGCCGATGCGCAGCGCCGCACCGATCTCGTCGGCGTCCTGTGCCATCAGCTGATCGCGCGAGCGTCCGGCCACCCGGTGCAGTTCGGTGCGCACATCCAGCAGCCGACGATGCGCGTGGCGGACACCGCCGCCGGGCACATCCGGACCGAGCCCCGGCATGGCATCGGTCAGCTGGGCGATGGCGAGTGCGTCCAGCAGCTGGATGTCGCGCAGTCCGCCGCGCCCGTTCTTCAGATCCGGTTCGGCGCGGTGGGCGATCTCGCCGCTGCGCTCCCACCGGGCCTTGGCCTGGGCGATCAGATCGTCGAAGCGGGCTCGGATCCCGGTCCGCCATTCCCGGCGCACCCCGCCGATGAGCAGGTTGCTCAGTTCGGCGTCGCCGACGATATGCCTGGCCTCGAGCATCCCGAGCGCCGCGATCATGTCGTCGTTGGCCACTCGCAGGGCTTGTGGCACCGTGCGCACGCTGTGGTCGAGCTTGATGTGGGCGTCCCAGAGCGGATACCAGAGCTGGTCGGCGACCTCGGCCACCCGCGCGGGGTCGACGTCGTCGTGCAGCAGCACCAGGTCCAGATCGGAGTAGGGCAGCATCTCCTTGCGGCCGAGCCCACCCACCGCGACGACCGCGAGCCCGCTGTCGGCGGTGATCCCGAGTTCGGCACCCTTGCTGGTCAGCCACAGTTCGTACAGGTCGACCAGCGCCGAGCGCAGCGATTCGGCATCCAGGCGCGGACTGCGCGGCTGCCCGCCCTCGAGCAACCGGCGCCTGGCCTTGACCAGATCGGCCGCGCCGTTGGACACCACCGTGTTCTCGACCGCCGCCGACTCGGCGCCATCGCTGTGTTCTCGCCGACTGCTACCCACTGCCCACACCACCCATTCACGCGGGCGGCCCCGCCCCGGCCGGAGATCCGGCGGGAGCGGGGCCGCCGCTCGATTCGACTTCCCGCTACAGCGCGTCGGTGCCGCGCTCGCCGGTACGGAACCAGATGATCGTCTCGACCGGGGTCACCCAGACCTTGCCGTCGCCGATCTTGCCGGTGCGCGACGCCTCGACGATCACCTCGACGACCTTGTCCACCGAGGCGTCATCCACGACGACCTCGACCCGAACCTTCGGCACGAAATCCACCGAGTACTCCGCACCGCGGTAGACCTCGGTGTGCCCCTTCTGCCGGCCGTAACCCTGCACCTCGCTCACGGTCATGCCCAGCACGCCCGCCTGCTCGAGACCGGTCTTCACGTCCTCCAGCGTGAACGGTTTCACGATTGCGGTGATCAGTTTCATGTCGTCATGCCTCCTTGACGGCCGAACGTGCCGTGCCACCCACAGCAGCGAAATCGTATGCGGTTTCCGCGTGCTCGGACTCGTCCATGCCGACGAACTCGCCCTCGTCGTCGGCACGCAGGCCGATCGTGAACTTGATCAGGTAGGCGATGACGGCCGTGGCGACCAGCGAGTAGGCCAGCACCGTGAACGCACCGACGGCCTGCAGCTTCAACTGCTCGATGCCACCACCGTAGAACAGACCCTTCACCGCCGCGGGCGCTTCCGGCGCCGCGACCAGGCCGACCATCAGGGTGCCGAGCAGACCACCGACCAGGTGCACGCCCACCACGTCGAGCGAATCGTCGAAGCCGAAGCGGAACTTCAGCCCGACGGCCAGGGCGCACAACGCGCCGGCGACGATGCCGATGGCGAGGGCACCGACGACGTTGACGGAATGGCAGGCGGGGGTGATGGCGACCAGACCGGCCACGATGCCCGAGGCCGCACCCAGCGAGGTGGGCTTGCCGTCACGGATCTTCTCCACCACCAGCCAGGCCAGCAGCGCCGCACCGGTGGCGACGACGGTGGTCAGGAAGGCGGCGCCGGCGATGCCGTTGGAGCCCACCGCGGAACCGGCGTTGAAGCCGAACCAGCCGAACCACAGCAGACCGGCGCCGAGCATGACGAAGGGCAGGTTGTGCGGACGGAACGGGGTCTTGGGCCAGCCCTTGCGCTTGCCGAGCACGATCGCGAGCACCAGGCCCGCCGCGCCGGCGTTGATGTGCACGGCGGTACCGCCGGCGAAGTCGATCGCCTTCAGGTTGTTGGCGATCCAGCCACCGGCCTCGGCGGTGACGCCGTCGAAGGCGAAGACCCAGTGCGCGACCGGGAAGTAGACGACGGTGGCCCAGATGCCGGCGAAGATCAGCCAGGCACTGAACTTCATGCGGTCGGCGACCGCACCCGAGATGAGGGCGACGGTGATGATCGCGAACATGGCCTGGAAGGCGACGAACACCGTCAGCGGGATGGTGCCCGCCAGCGGGATCGCGGCCTCGGCGCCGGACTCGGCGTCGGCCAGGTACGCACCACCGAAGATCTGCTTCAGCCCGAAGTACTGATCGGGATCACCGATGAGGTTGGCCTTGTCGTCACCGAAGGTGACCGAGAAGCCGTAGAGCGCCCATAGGACGGCGACCAGGCCCATGGCGCTGATGCTCATCATGATCATGTTCAGCACGTTCTTGGAGCGGACCATGCCGCCGTAGAAGAACGCGAGTCCGGGTGTCATCAGCAGCACGAGTGCTGAACTGGCCAGCATCCATGCGGTGTCACCGGCGTCCGGCGCGCCGATTACGGGAAATGCCACCTTAATGTCCTCCTCATCTCGGGCCCCGCCGATTCCGGCGAAATGGACCTGCACAGAAGGTTGCTCATTCGGTGTTTCATCCGTGCCGCCCCCGTGTTTCACCTACGTGAACGGATGGCGCCCCCGTGTTGCTACCACGTTTCCAACTGTGCACAGGAGGTTTCCCCGAGGCTGTGAGCGGCGTGTCGAAGCAGCGAACCCGCAGCTAACAGGGGGTATCGGAGCGAGAAGGCAGGATCGGCGCGGCGGTCGGCGCGCCGCCCCGGTCCGGATCGGGCGGCGCTCGATCCGGACCGCGGGGTAGCGGAGTCAGCCGAGCAGCGCGTCGACGAATGCTCCGGGCTCGAACGGCGCCAGATCATCGGCCCCTTCACCGAGACCGACGAGCTTGACCGGCACGCCGAGCTCGTGCTGCACCTGGAAGACGATGCCGCCCTTGGCGGTGCCGTCGAGCTTGGTGAGCACCACGCCGGTGATGTCGACGACCTCGGCGAACACCCTGGCCTGCATGAGTCCGTTCTGGCCGACGGTGGCGTCGAGGACCAGCAGCACCTCGTCGACCGCGGCCTTCTTCTCCACGACTCGCTTGACCTTGCCGAGCTCGTCCATCAGGCCGGTCTTGGTGTGCAGGCGCCCGGCGGTGTCGATGAGCACCGCGTCCACGCCGCGTTCGATGCCTGCGGCGACGGCGTCGAAGGCGACCGCGGCCGGGTCGGCTCCTTCTTTACCGCGCACGGTGTCGGCGCCGACCCGTTCGCCCCAGGTCTGCAGCTGGTCGGCGGCGGCCGCGCGGAAGGTGTCGGCGGCGCCGAGCAGCACCCGGCGCCCGTCGGCCACCAGCACGCGGGCCAGTTTGCCGGTGGTGGTGGTCTTTCCGGTGCCGTTCACACCGACGACCAGCAGGATCGACGGATGATCCGGATGCGGCAGCGCCCGCACCGAACGGTCGAGCTCCGGACGCAGCGCCTCCACCAGCACGTCACGCAGCACCGCGCGCGCCTGATCGGTGGTGCGCACGCTGCGCGCGGCCATCTCCTCGCGCAGCCGCTGCACCACGGCGGCCGTGCTCGCGGTGCCGAGGTCGGCCAGCACCAGGGTGTCTTCGACCTCCTCCCAGGAATCCTCGTCCAGGTCGCCGCCGCCGAGCAGGCCGAGCAGGCTCTTGCCCACCGCGTTCTGCGACCGCGACAGGCGGCCACGCAGCCGGACCAGGCGGCCCGCGGTGGGTTCGATCTCCTCGAGGGCGGGCGCTGGTTCGGCCTCGGCGACGGTGTCGGGGACGGCCGGGGCCTCCGGTGCCGCGTCGGCGGGAGGGGCGGTGTCGGCGGCGGCGGTGTCGGTCGGCGAGGCGTCGGTCGGTGCGGTGTCGGGGGCCGCCTCCGGGACGACGGTCTCCGGCGCGGCCTGTTCGGCGGGCGCAGCCGTCACGTCGGTGGTGTCGGCCGTCTCGGCCGATTCCGCTTCCGGCGCCACCGTCTCGGGCGCCTCGGCGGTGGTCGCGTCGCCCGCGGGCGCTTCGGCCAGGTCGGTCGGTTCGGGCAGCGGCACATTGGTGATCCCGCGCCGCGGCGCGTCGCGCGGAATCGCCGCGTCGTCGCCGATGTGTGGCTGGCCCTCGGTGTCGGTGCGTTCGGCGGGCAGCGGCTCGGGCCGGGTGGCGGTGGCGGTGCCGCCCTGGCTGAAACTGAAGCCCCCTGAGGCCTTATAGCCGCCGGACTTGTCGGTCAGCTCCTTGTCTTCGGTCGGCGCCGTCAGCGATACCCGCCCGCTGCGATACCGGACGAATCCGACAACGAGCGCGACGAGTACGACGGCGGCGATAGCCGCGATCAGAATCCAGGCTTCGGAACTCACGCCGACCATCCTTGCAGAACGAGTTCTCGCCGGTCATCGACCCGCCCGGAGCAGGTCAGTCGTCCAGACACAGCCCGTGAGATTTCTTGTCCTGCGGAACTTCTCGCGGCGTGCCAATAGGATCGGCGACGTGACCGATCGAAACGTGCTTGGGGGTCCGCTCGAAGAGTGCGGCACCGATCCTCTGACCGGCTTCTACCGTGACGGCTGCTGCAGCACCGGCCCGGAGGATCTGGGCAGTCATACCGTGTGCACGGTCGTCACGACCGAGTTTCTGGAACACCAGGCTTCGATCGGCAACGACCTGAGCACCCCGCGCCCGGAGAACAATTTTCCCGGCCTGCAGCCAGGGGACCGGTGGTGTGTGGTGGCGGTGCGGTGGCTGCACGCGCACGAGGACGGTGTCGCCGCACCGGTGGTGCTCGCGGCCACCCATGAGAACGCCCTGGAAGTGATCTCGATGGACATCTTGCGCAAATACGCCGTCGATGTCCCCGACGACGTCAGCGACCTGCTGTGAGCGAGTGAACACCGATCCGGCGACCCGCCGCACGCGGGCCGCCGGTGTGGTCGATGGTTCGTACCGAAGTGCTAGCAGTCCTCGAATTCGCGCCGCAGATCCTCCACGACCCGGTCCGGGTCCTCACCGGGCAGCGGGTTGGCGGCCAGCGCCTTGCGGATGTCTTCCAGCGCTTCGACGCGGTACTGCCTGCGCGCCGAGGCGATCAGCTGCTCGCGGATGTGTTCTTCCAGTGACAGCCCGGCGGCCGCCGCCCGCTGTCGGAGTACCTCGGCATCGTCGTCGGGAATGTCGCGCACTTCGATGGTGACCATGCCGACGACGATAGTGGCGCGGACTCACTCGCGCCGGTCGTGTTCACGCCTCCCGACCGGCACTCGAAGCACCGCGTCTCAGCTCGCCGACGCACCCACCGGGGCCAGGTTCTGCCCGCGCATCCGCTGCGAGATCACCTGGGTGATGCCGTCACCGCGCATGCTGACGCCGTAGAGCGCATCGGCGATCTCCATGGTGGGCTTCTGGTGGGTGATGACGATCAGCTGGCTCTTCTCCCGTAGTTGTTCGAACAGCCCGATCAGCCGGCGCAGGTTGGTGTCGTCGAGGGCGGCCTCCACCTCGTCCATCACATAGAACGGCGAGGGACGCGCCCGGAAGATCGACACCAGCAACGCGACCGCCGTCAGTGACTTCTCGCCACCGGAGAGCAGCGACAGCCGTTTGACCTTCTTGCCCGGCGGACGGGCCTCCACCTCGATGCCGGTGGTCAGCATGTCCGAGGGGTCGGTGAGCAGCAGCCTGCCCTCGCCGCCGGGGAAGAGCTTGGCGAACACCTGCACGAACTCACGCTCCACATCGGCGTAGGCGTCGGTGAAGACCTGCAGGATGCGGGCATCGACCTCCGCGACCACATCCAGCAGGTCCTTGCGCGCGCTCTTGACGTCCTCGAGCTGGGTCGCCAAGAAGTTGTAGCGCTCCTCGAGCGCCGCGAACTCTTCCAGCGCAAGCGGATTCACCTTGCCGAGGGTGGCCAGATCCTTTTCCGCGCGTTTGGCCCTGCGCTCCTGGCTCGCGCGATCGAATGGCATCGGCGCGGGCGGTGTCACGTCCTCGCCGCGTTCCTTGGCCTGTTCGTACTCCTGCCATTCCAGCGCCGACGGCGGCAGCGGGATGTCGGGGCCGTACTCGGCGATGAGATCGCCGAGGGCGATGCCGAACTGTTCGGCGATGGTGGCCTCGAGCTGTTCGATCCGCAGCGCGGCCTGTGCCTTGGCCACTTCGTCGCGGTGCACGGCGTCGGTGAGCTGGGCCAGCTGTGCGGTCAGGGCACGCACTCGCTCTTTGATCTGATCCACCTGGGCGGCGCATTCGGTGCGCCGACGCACCAGCTCGTCGCGGCGGGCCGCGGCCTGGGCGACCACACCCTCCAGCTCCGCGGCGACCTTAGCGCCCGATTCGGCGACCGCGGCGGCCACCGCGGCGGCCTGTTTGCGGGCGGCCTGGGCTCGTTCGGCGCGGGCGCGGGTCTCCCGTTCGGCGCGGGCCGCCCGGCGCAGGCCGTCGGCTTTACCGCGCACCGATTCGGCGCGCTCCTCGGCGGTGCGCACGGCCAGGCGGGCCTCCACCTCCATCGAACGGGCCTCGGCGAGCGCCGCGGCGGCCTCCTCGCGGGCCCGGCCGGCGGCCTCGGTGCTCGCGGCACCGAGGCCGTCGTCGTCGATGCCGGATTGTTCGAGTTCGGCGTGGCGCAGCCGGTCCTCGAGTTCGGCGAGCGAGGCGAGCGCCTTCTCCCTGCCGTCTTCGGCTTCGGCGCGCTGGGCGGTGAGCCGATCGATATCGGCATGCGCGCCGCGGGCGGTGTGGCCGAGCCTGCCGAGCCGCTCGTAGATCGCGACCAGGGCTTGATCGGATTCGTGCAGGGCCATCAGCGCGTGATCGACGGCGTCCTTGCGATCGGCTTGTTCGGCGAGCGCGCCGGCCAGGGCGGCCTCTAGCTCCTCGGCCCGGCGCTTGGCCGCGATCAATTCGGCTTCGGCGGCGTCGATATCGGCCTGGATCTCGAGCTGGCTCGGTGCGCGGTCGGATCCGCCGAGCACCCATCCGGTGCCCGCGAGATCGCCGTCGGTGGTCACCGCCCGCAGCTGCGGGCGCGCCGCGAGCAGTTCGGCGGCGGCGGCGAGATCCTCGACCACGACGACGTCGGCGGTGAGTGCGGCGACGGCGGCGTGCACGGCATCGGCGCAGTCGACCACAGCACCGAGCCACCGCGCGCCCGCGGGGAGCGTCCCTCCGCCGGCCTCGGCGGCGGTGCGAGCGGGCCTGCGCTCACCGGTCGAGTCGGCGCCCTCTCCGGTCGATCCGGCGGCCTCGCCGCTCGCATCGGCGGATCCGGCCCGCGCCGCACCCGTGCCGAAGACCAGCGCGGCCCGGCCCCCGTCGGCGGCCTTGAGTGCCTGCACCGCGGCATAGGCGGTACTGCCGGAAGCAGCGGCGACGGCATCGGCGAGCGGTCCGAGCACGGCGGCAACGGCTGCCTCGAATCCGGGATGTACCCGGATCAACGTCGACAGCGGGCCCAGCAGATCCGCGCCGTGATGTTCGGTGAGCCAGCCCGCACCGTCACGACGCGCCAGGTTCATGCCGAGCGCTTCGATCCTCGCCGTGAGCGAGGCGACCCGCTTGCCGGCGTCGCGATCCTGTTCGCGCAGTTCGTCGACGCGCTGATCGGCCAGTTTCAATGCCTGCACGGCATGTTCGTGTTGAGCGTCCAGGCCCGCCTCACCGGCGTCGAGATCGTCGAGTTCGGCTTGCACCGCATCGAATTCCTCCTGGGCGGCCTCACCGCGCTGCCTGGCCTCGGCGATGGCCACCGACAACCGGGAGATCTCGGCGTCCACCGATTGCGCCCGGGTGCGCAGGGTGTCGACCTGCCCGGACAGCCGCGCCAGCCCCTCGCGCCGGTCGGCGATGGCCCGGACGGCGGCCAGATGGGCCTGCTCGGCGGCCTTGGCGGCGTGTTCGCGTTCGGCGAGTGCGTCGCGGGCCGCCTCGAGCGTTTCGGCGGCCATCTCCACCGCTTCGCGCAGTTCGGCCTCCTCGGCTTCCACACGATCGGCTTCGGCGTCGAGCTGATCGGGGTCGCGGCCGGTGCCCACGGGGGCGCTGGTGTCCAGATGACGGGCCCGGTCGCCGGCGATGCGGATGGTCGCGTTGACCCGTTCGGCCAGCGCCGAGAGCTGGAACCACAGCTGAGCGGCGGCCTCGGCGCTCGGGGTGAGCTTGCCGAGCTGGAATTCCTGCTGGGCGAGTGCGGCGTTGGCGGCGTCCAGTTCGGACTGCACGGTGATCTGCTGTTCGCGCGCGTATGCCTCTTTGCTCTGCTGGCTTTCCAGCTCGCGGCGCCTGGTCACCAGGTCGTCGGCGGCCAGGCGCAGCCGAGCATCACGCAGGTCGGCCTGCACGGTCTGGGCGCGCCGGGCGACCTCGGCCTGCCTGCCGAGCGGTTTGAGCTGACGGCGCAGTTCGGTGGTGAGGTCGGTGAGCCGGGCCAGATTGGCCTGCATGGCGTCGAGCTTGCGTACCGCTTTTTCTTTGCGTTTGCGGTGCTTGAGCACGCCGGCGGCCTCTTCGATGAACGCGCGCCGGTCCTCCGGGCGCGATTCCAGGATCGCCGAGAGCTGGCCCTGGCCCACGATGACGTGCATTTCCCGGCCGATGCCGGAGTCGCTGAGCAGCTCCTGCACGTCCATCAATCGGCAGGAGCTGCCATTGATCTCGTACTCACCGGCGCCGTCGCGGAACATCCGCCGGGTGATGGAGACCTCGGCGTAATCAATGGGCAGCGCGCCGTCGGAATTGTCGATGGTCAGCGTGACCTCGGCGCGGCCGAGCGCGGCCCGGCCCGCGGTACCCGCGAAGATGACGTCCTGCATCTTGCCGCCGCGCAGCGCTTTGGCACCCTGCTCGCCCATCACCCAGGTGAGCGCGTCGACGACATTGGATTTCCCGGACCCGTTCGGACCGACCACACAGGTGATCCCCGGCTCGAACCGCAGCGTCGTCGCGGACGCGAAGGACTTGAACCCTTTCAACGTCAAGCTCTTCAGATGCAAATCCGGCGACCTTTCCGTGTACTGCCGTGGAGAGCACTGGCCCGGCACCGCCCCGTCGTATCCGGCGACCAGTCATGGTAGCCGCCCGCGACGGAGCGCGGTCCACCCCAGGCTAATCACCGGCCGCCGAATCCCCGGCATTTCACCGGCGGCGCCGGGCCGCCGAAGCGGCAGTACAGCACACCGGCAGCATCCGCTGCCCGGTCAGGCCGAGCGGCAGGACCGCCCGGATTCGAATCCGGTGAGCGCGCGGAAGGCGAGCACCGCACCCCATGGTCCGATCACCCAGATCGGCCACGGGTAGGTGAATTCGCCGGCTGCCAGCGAGATGGTGCCCCAGATGACCAGCACCAGTACGCTGACCGACACCCAGGAGGCGGCTTCGATGCGCTGCCAGATCGGAATGCGTGGCCGCTGCGGCTGCTCGGCGCGCACCTTCGGCAGCTTCGGCAGGTCCGAGAGCACCAGGGCGAGATCATCGCGGGTGGTGGTGGCCCACACCGTCACCACGCGCTGGTCGTACTCGGCGAGGTCGAGCCTGCCGTCGGCGAGATGCCTGCTCAGCAACTCCGCGGTCTGGGCGCGTTCGGCGTCGGAAGCGCGGGTACCCGGCGAGATGTCCATAGCTGCTCCTCATGACAGGGCCCGCATGCGAACGATCGAGCCACATTCCACTGTGGAATACGCACCTAGGATGCGCCTTCCACAGTGGAATGTCAAGGGTCGCCGCGACGACCCGAGCCGTCAGCTGCGATCAGAGAATGGCGAAGGCGACGACCAGACCCAGCGCGAAATGCGCGGCCGCCACGATCAGCGCTTCGATGGCGAACCGGTCCGCGTGCATGACCGCACCGATATCGATGCCGATCGCCTTCTCCACCACCCGCACCGAGACGATCTGCGCGATGATGCCGACCAGCCCGAAGACCGCCGCCGCGATCAAACCCTCCAGCAGCCTGCCACCCGCCGAGAAGATCGCGAGGACCACGATGAACGCCATGCTGATCATGCCCGCGGCGGTCACCACGATGGCATTGGGCCTGCCCTCCGCCACCAGCGCCCGCAGCCGGCCAGGAGTGGTGAGATCGATGCCGTAGAAGCCGATCACCATCAGCACCAAGCCGACGACGGCGTAGAGCAGGATGGCCCCCACGCCGTCCGCCAGCGAACTCCAGTAGCTCGAATCGAGGGCCAGAACGGTCATCGTGATCCTTCCGAGGGACGTCGAATGCGAGCGCGGTGCGCCCACGCAATCTATTCGGTGCTGATCCGATGCGGTACGAAGGCAGCGCCGTCGTCGGTGATCAGGCCCGCGGTCTCCCGGATACCCAGTCCCGCCGCTTCGTCGCCGACCACCCAGGTACCCAGCACCGGACGCATGTCATCGAAGACGGGCAGCGGATCGAGCAGTTGGTAGACGTAACCTTCCTCGCCGTACACCCCGCCGGTGGCGGTTTCCAGAGCGGCACCGACGATCGTCATATTCGCGCCCTCGCGGCCGAGCTTGGGTTTGCGGATGTATTCGGTGAGCTCATTCGGCTGATCGAGATAGGCGGGCAACAGGTTCGGGTGGCCGGGATACATCTCCCACAGCACGGCCAAAATCGCCTTGTTGCTGAGCAGGGTCTTCCACAGCGGTTCGATCCATGCGGTCTCGGGCAGCGAGTCGACCACTCGCTTACCGAATTCGTCGTCGAGCACCCATTCCCACGGATACAGCTTGAAGATCGCCTCGATCGGCGCCTCGGCCAGATCCACGAACCGGTCGAGTTCTGTGTCGTAACCGACTTCCTCGATGGGCAGTGCGATGGTGTCGAAGCCGGCCTCGGCGGCGGTTTCCTGCATGTAGGCGGTGGTGACGTTGTCCTCGCCGGTGGCGTCGGCACCGGACCAGGTGAAGTGCAGATGCGCACCGGGCAGCGCATCGCGCAGGTCCGTCCAGCGTTGCACCAGCTTTTCGTGCAGCGAATTCCATTGATCCCCACCGGGATAGCGATCGGTGAGCCAATGCCACTGCACGATCGCCGCTTCCAGCAGTGAGGTCGGGGTGTCGGCGTTGTACTCGAGCAGCTTGGCCGGGCGCCGCGCGTCGTAGCGCAGGTCGAAGCGGCCGTAGACATACGGGTCGCCACGACGCCAGGATTCGGCGATCGGCCCCCAACTCCATTCGGGCAGGCCGAAATCGCCGAAGCGCTCGGTGAGCACGACGTGTTCCACGGCGTGCAGGCACATCGAATGCAGCAGTTCGACATCGGCTTCCAGCGCGAGGATCTCGTCCATCTCGAACTCGTAGTGCACCGATTCGTCCCAGTACGGCCGCGGGTTACCGCTGGCGTCGCGGCCCGGCGCACCATAGACGAGGCCCTGGTCCTCGGTGATCTGCTGCCAGCCGGGACGCGGGGTATCGCGGACCCGCCGCATCAGGAACCTCCGCCCGATTTGCTGCCGAGGCCACCGCGCTGGATGACGGTGCCGCTCTTGGTGGTGATCTCCGCGCCCTTGGGTTTGACCGTGGTTCCGCCGGTGGGCGCTTGCCCGACGGTGTTGTTGCCGCCGTAGTAATAGCGGTACTGCATGCCGTTGTAGATGAAGATCCCGCCGACGCCGGCATGGCCTGCCGAGCTCGCCCGGCCGCAGCGATCGTCCTCGACCACGGTCTCCTTGCCGTTGTCGTCGATGACGGTGCAGTAGGCGGTGACCCGGTCCGGCGCGGCCACCGCCCGGTAGGCCAGATAACCGCCGCCGACCAGGGCCGCCACGCCGACCACAGCGGCGCCGCCGATCATCACGCGCTTGCGGGTGCGCCGAGCCGCTTCCTCGCGGGCGGCCGCGGCCTGCGCCTCGGCCTCGGCCTTCCTGCGGGCTTTGTCCCTGGCCCGGGCCTCGGCCACAGTGGGAGGGCGCGGCTGGGTCACGCCGGGTTCCTGGCGGCTGATGCTGCCGGGACGGGGAGCCGGGCCGGGCGACGGCTGCGGTCCCGACGGCTGCGGTCCCGACGGCTTCGACAGCGAAGGCCGCCCGGACTCCGGGTGGTCGGAGTACTGCTCCGGCCCCGGGCGGCCGGGTTCCGGCTGAGCAGGCGGCTGCGACGGTTCCGGCCTCCCGGACGGGCCCTGCTCGGCGTCACCGCCCGCACGCCCGTCCTCGGGTCCGCCCGCAGTATTCGGAGTGTCGCTCATCTATGCTCTCCTCCCCGCCCGGTCGATCTAGCGCTCCTCGAATCCGTTCAGATCGCCGCGCGCGGGCTCCCAGTTCTCCACCACCAGGGTGACACGGCCGGGTGTATCGCCGCCGCGAAGCAGCGCCAGCAGTCGTTCGCAGGCGGCTTTCGGACCCTCCGCGACGACGTGCACCCGCCCGTCGCGGGCATTGGTTGCGTGCCCGGTGAGGCCGAGTTCCAATGCGCGCGAACGGGTCCACCAGCGTAAGCCCACGCCCTGCACCAGGCCGTGCACCCACGCGCTGAGGCGAACCTGCGGATCGTCCGGCATCAGTCGGCGGTGTCGATATCGAACGACAGGGTGACGTTGGTGCCCGCCTTCAGGGTGCGCCCGACGGTGCACACCTTGTCGATGGCGCGCTGCACGGTGACCAGCAGCCGCTCACGAGCTTCGGGGTCGAGTTCGCTGAGGTCGAGTTCGAAGACCTCGTCGAGCTGCGGGTAGACCTCGTTCTCGCGATCGGCGGCACCCGAGACGCGGATGGTGGCGTCGTAGTTGTCGCCGAGCCGGCGCGAGAGCGGGAAGTCCGAGCTGAGCCCGGAGCAGGCGGCGAGCGCGATCTTCAGCAGCTCACCCGGGGTGAACACGCCCGGCACGTTCTCCGATCCGATCAGCACCTCGGCCCCGCGCGAGCTGCGGCCGGTGTAGCGCCGGGTGCCGGTGCGCTCGACCCACAGGGTGGTCGATCCGGGTGCGGCGTTGTTCGTGGACGCGGTGGTGCCCGCGGGTGCGGCGGTGTCGGTCACGGGTGCGGCGGTGTGTTCAGCCATGGGCACGATCCTGCCATCTCGGTTCGGGGGCGATGCACGCCTGCCAACATCGGGGCCCGCGCGCTCATTCCTGGAAGCGGTAGCCCATGCCCGCTTCGGTGAGCAGATGCTTGGGCCGCGAGGGATCGTCTTCGAGCTTGCGCCGCAGCTGAGCGAGGTAGACGCGTAGATAGTGGGTCTCGGTGGCATAGGACGGACCCCACACCTCGCGCAGCAGTTCACGCCGCCCCACCAGCTTGCCGCGATGGCGCACCAGCATCTCGAGCATGCCCCATTCGGTGGGCGTCAGATGCACGTCGGCGCCGTTCTTGGTGACCTTCTTCGCCGCGAGGTCGACGGTGAAGGAGGCGGTCACCACCACCGGATCGCCGGAGTCGCCGTCGGTGGCGCCGCGCCGCACGGCCGCGCGCAGCCGTGCCAGCAGTTCGTCCATGCCGAACGGCTTGGTGACGTAGTCGTCGGCGCCGGCGTCGAGCGCCTCGACCTTGTCGGAGGAGTCGGTGCGCGCCGACAGCACGATCACCGGCGCCGAGGTCCAGCCGCGCAGGCCGGCCAGCACATCGATGCCGTCCATATCCGGCAGCCCGAGGTCGAGGATCACCACATCCGGATGCCGGTCCGCGGCCACCCGCAGCGCGGCCGTCCCGGTGCCCGCGGTGAAGACCTCGTATCCGCGCACGGACAGGTTGATGCGCAGGGCACGCACGATCTGCGGTTCGTCGTCGACCACCAGCACCTTGGTGGCGATCGCGTCGGGCAACTTGTCGGTCATCGCGCTTCCTGGTCGAGTCGGAGGCACCGGGAGCCCCGGTGCGTGCGGACGGCGGCGGTGCTGCTCACGTCACCTCGGCGCGGTCGCTGCCCTGGGCCGGATCGTCGCCGCGCGATCGGCCCGCCGCGTCCATTGTCGCCGGGCGCGCACCGGGAGCGTCGCTGTCGCGCACCGCGTGCTGCGCCGGGGCCGCGTCCTCGCCGGCCGGCAGTTCGACGAGCATGGTCAGCCCACCACCGGGCGTCGGTTCGGCATGCACCGTGCCACCCATCGCTTCGACGAATCCACGCACCACCGACAGCCCGAGCCCGACGCCGGTGGTGTTGTCCCGGTCGCCGAGCCGCTGGAACGGTTCGAACAGCTGCTCTTCGGCGCCGGCCGGTATGCCAGGCCCGATATCGACCACGGCGATGGCGACCTTGCCGCCGTCGCGTTCGGCGGTGATCCGGATCGGTGTACCAGGGGTGGAGTGGCGCAGTGCGTTGTCGATGAGGTTGGCCAGGACCCGTTCGAGCAGGCCGCCGTCGGCGCGCACCGACAGGGCGTCCACCTCGACCTCGACCCGGTCCATCGCCGCCCGTCGCAGCCCGCGCGCACCCATGCCGACGCCGACGAGCGCGCGATGCACCACCTCGTCCAGATACACCTGCCGCAGCTGCGGCGAGACCACCCCGACCGCCAGCCGCGAGGAATCCAGCAGGTTGCCGACCAGCGCGGTGAGCTGGTCCACCGATTCCTCCACGGTCTCCAGCAGTTCCGCGGTGTCCTCGGGCGAGAACTCGACGTCATCGGAGCGCAGGCTCGACACCGCCGCCTTCGCTCCCGCCAGCGGGGTGCGCAGGTCGTGGCTGACCGCCGACAACAGCGCTCGCCGCAGCCGGTCGGCTTCCAGCAGTGCGGCCGCCGCGCCCGCTTCCTCGGCCAGCCGCGCCTGCCGCACCAGTCCGACGGCCTGATTGGCCACCGCGGTCAGCACCGGGCGGTCCCCGGCGGCCAGTGGGTGCCCGGCCAGCAACAACCGGTGCACCGTATCGCCGGCTTCGATGGTGGTGTCGGCCTGATCCGGGTGGGCGGGTGGCTCGGCGCCTACGGCGGCCAGCACCTGCTCCCCCGCCACCAGCGCCACCGCCCGCATGCCGTAGGTCTCCCTGACCTGTTCCAGCAGCTTCGGCAGATCCGCGCCGTGCAGCACCGCACCGGCGAAGACGGTCAGCAGCTCGGCCTGCCGGGAAGCCTTGCGTGCCTGCCTGCTTCGTGCGGCCGCCCGGTCCACCAGCGCGGCCATCGCCACCGCGACGATGAGCAGTACCGCGATGGTGAAAATACTGTCGGGCTCGTTGACGGTGAGGCTGTAGCGCGGTTCAGCGAAAAACCAGTTCAGCAGCACACCCGACAGCAACGCCGACATCGCGGCGGGCAACACACCGCCCAGCAGCGACACCAGCACCACCGCGACGAAGAACATCGCGCTGAGCCCACCCAATTCGAGCGCGCCGTCGAGGAACCAGGCACCGATCGCACACACCAGCACCGGCACGACCAGCGCTGCCAGCCAGGCCCAGACCGGGCGCCGCAGCATGGCCCTGGACCTGCGCAAGCCCCGGTTGGCTTCCTCATGGGTCACCATGTGGACATCGATCTTGCCGGACTGCTGCACCACCGCGGAGCCGATGCCCTCGTCGAAGATGCGCGCCCAGCGGGAACGACGTGAGGTGCCGAGCACGAGCTGGGTGGCATTGACCTCGCGGGCGAATTCCAGCAGCGCCGCGGGCACGTCCTCGCCGGTCACGGTGTGCAGCGACGCGTCGAGGCTGGCCGCGAGTTCGCGCAACCTGGCCAGCCGCGCGGTCGATACCCCGGCCAGGCCGTCACCGCGCACCACATGCACCACGACCAGATCGGCGCTGGACTTGGTCGCGATCCGGCCGGCCCGCCGCACGATGGTCTCCGATTCCGGACCGCCGGTCACCGCGACCACCACCCGCTCGCGGGCCTCCCACAGTTCGGTGATCCGGTGATCGGCCCGGTATTTGGCCAGCGCGGCGTCGACCTGATCGGCCAGCCACAGCAGTGCCAGTTCCCGCAGCGCGGTGAGGTTGCCCGGCCGGAAGTAGTTGCGCAGCGCGGCGTCGACCTTCTCGGCGGCGTAGACGTTGCCGTGCGACATCCTGCGGCGCAGCGCCTCCGGGGTGATATCGACCAGTTCGACCTGTTCGGCGCCGCGCACCACCGCGTCCGGCACGGTTTCGCGCTGCTGGATGCCGGTGATCTGCTCGACGACGTCATTGAGGCTTTCCAGATGCTGCACATTGACCGTGGAGATCACGTCGATGCCGGCATCGAGCAGTTCCTCGATGTCCTGCCAGCGTTTCTCGTTCGTGCTGCCCGGTGCGTTGGTGTGGGCGAGCTCGTCGACCAGCACCACCGCGGGCGCGCGGCGCAGCACCGCAGCGACGTCGAGTTCCTGGAATGCGGTGCCACGGTATTCGATGATCTTCGGCGGAATCCGCTCGATGCCGTCCAGCAACGCGGCGGTCTTGGCGCGGCCATGGGTTTCGACGACGGCGGCCACCACATCGCGGCCGCGTTCCAGCCGCCGGTGCGCTTCGCCGAGCATGGCGTAGGTCTTGCCGACTCCCGGCGCGGCGCCCAGGTAGATCCGCAGATGCCCGCGCTTCACTCGTCCATCATCGCGCGTGGCGCCCGCGCTGCTCGGGCGGGGCGCACACGCAGCACCCGCAGGTGGCGGCCTTCCTGTCGCAGGCTGATCATGCGAAGGATCAGCGCACAACAGAGGAAGCCGAAAACGACCGCAACGGTCACAGCCGACACGAGGACTCCTTCCACAACCTGTGCACCGGTCGCGTGCGGGATTCCGACTGGCCGGTGTCCCACTTCTACCGCGCGTTTCGGGCGCGAGCCGCGTCTTTACGGTCTCCTTACGGCCTGGCCGTCGTCTTTGACAGCTTCCTTCCGGGTGACCGGATGAGGTGGTGTCAACAGAGCGCAAAAGCCCAGCCTATCGGCGCCAAGAAGTCGTAAGGAAAGGCCTCGAGGACCCTGGTGGGCGCTTGACTCGATCTCCGGCGCGCTTCACCAACGAAGCGCAAAGGAGGTCTGCAACTGATGTCTGTGGTGGTGTACGCCGTGCTGACGATCGCGCTCTTCGCGATTCTCGGCCTGATCCAGCGAGGGGTGGAGCGGCTGTGATCGCCAATCTCGTCGGCCTGGTGCTCGCTGTCGCGGTGGCCGGGTTCATGGTGGCCGCGCTGCTGTTCCCGGAGAGGTTCTAGTGAATACCACTACCGCGGGGATCGTGTTCGTCGTGTCCCTGATCGTCGCGCTGGCGCTGGTGCACGTGCCGCTCGGCGATTACATGTATCGCGTCTACAACGGCACCAGGCATTCGCGCTTCGAGCGCGGGGTGTATCGCCTGATCGGGGTGCAGCCGGAGGTCGAGCAGACCTGGCCGGTGTACGCGCGCAGCGTGCTCGCGTTCTCCGCGGTCGGTGTGCTGCTGCTGTTCGGATTCCAGCTGGTCCAGGGCGTGCTGCCATGGCATCTGAACGATCCGGGCACCGAGATGACCCCGGCGCTGGCCTGGAACACCGCGGTCAGCTTCGTCACCAATACCAACTGGCAGAACTACTCCGGTGAATCGACGCAGGGCCATCTGGTGCAGATGGCGGGTCTTGCGGTGCAGAACTTCGTCTCCGCGGCCGTCGGTATGGCGGTAGCGGTGGCGCTGGTGCGCGGATTCGCCCGCAGGCACACCGGTGATCTGGGCAATTTCTGGGTCGATCTGGTGCGCGGCACGCTGCGCATCCTGCTGCCGATCGCGTTCGTCTCGGCGATCGTGCTGATCGCCGGCGGCGCGATCCAGAATTTCCACGTGCACGATCAGCTCGCGCAGACGATCGCGGGCGGCGAGCAGACCATTCCCGGCGGTCCGGTGGCCGGCCAGGAGGTCATCAAGGAACTCGGCACCAACGGCGGCGGATTCTACAACGCCAATTCCTCGCATCCGTTCGAGAATCCGGCCACCTGGACCAACTGGCTGGAGATCTTCCTCATCCTGGTGATCAGCTTCTCGCTGCCGCGCACCTTCGGGCGCATGGTCGGCAGCCGCAAGCAGGGTTATGCGATCGTGGCGGTGATGGGCACGATCGCGCTCGCGAGCGTGACGCTGACCAATCTGTTCCAGCTCCAGCACCACGGCACCGTTCCGACGGCGATCGGGGCGTCGATGGAGGGTGTGGAACAGCGCTTCGGCGTAGCGAATTCGGCCACCTTCGCGGCGTCGACCACATTGACCTCGACCGGTGCGGTGAACTCCTTCCACGATTCCTACACCAGCCTCGGCGGCCTGATGACCATGTTCAACATGCAGCTCGGCGAGGTCGCGCCGGGCGGAGTGGGCGCAGGCCTGTACGGCATGCTCATCCTTGCGGTGATCACGGTGTTCGTGGCCGGGCTGATGGTCGGGCGCACACCGGAATACCTCGGCAAGAAGATCACGCCGCGCGAAATCAAGCTGGCCGCAGCGTATTTCCTGGTGAGTCCGCTGATCGTGCTGGTGGGCACGGCGCTCGCGATGGCGATGCCGGGACAACGCGCGAGCATGCTCAACGCGGGGCCGCACGGATTCTCGGAAGTGCTCTACGCGTTCACCTCCGCCGCCAACAACAACGGCTCGGCCTTCGCCGGCCTCACCGGCAACACCGAGTGGTACAACACCGCACTCGGTCTCGCCATGCTGTTCGGCCGGTTCCTGCCGATCATTCTCGTGCTCGCGCTCGCCGGTGCACTGGCCCGCCAGGGCAGCACGCCCGCCTCGATCGGCACGCTGCCGACCCACCGTCCGCAATTCGTCGGAATGGTCGCCGGGGTGACGCTGATCCTGGTCGCGCTCACCTTCCTGCCCGCCCTCGCGCTCGGGCCGCTCGCCGAAGGAATCCACTGATGACCACCTCTGTCACCGAAACCCCCGGCCCCGCTCCGGCCCCGACCGCGAAACGCGCGGTGCCGCGCGGTGTGCTCGACCCGGGGCTGCTGCTGTCCTCGCTGCCCGAAGCACTGCGCAAACTCGATCCACGGACGCTGTGGCGCAATCCGGTCATGCTGATCGTCGAGGTGGGCGCGGTCTGGTCGACCGTGCTCGCGCTCGCGGACCCGAGTTTCTTCGGCTGGGCCATCGTGGCGTGGTTGTGGCTGACCGTGCTGTTCGCCAATCTCGCCGAAGCCGTCGCCGAAGGGCGCGGCAAGGCGCAGGCCGATACGCTGCGCAAGGCCAAAACCGATACCGTCGCCCGCCGGTTGCCGGGCTGGACGCCCGGTGGCCGGGTGACCGAGGAGCGGGTCGCCGCACCGCAGCTGCGCCGCGGCGATTACGTGGTGGTCGAGGCGGGTGAGGTGATTCCCGGCGACGGCGACGTGGTCGAAGGCATCGCCTCGGTGGACGAATCGGCCATCACCGGCGAATCCGCGCCCGTCATCCGGGAATCCGGCGGCGACCGTTCGGCGGTCACCGGCGGCACCACGGTGCTGTCGGATCGCATTGTCGTCGAGATCACCCAGGAACCGGGCGCGAGCTTCATCGACAAGATGATCGCGCTGGTCGAGGGCGCGAGCAGGCAGAAGACGCCGAACGAGATCGCGCTGAACATCCTGCTCGCCGCGTTGACGATCATCTTCGTGTTCGCGGTGGCGACCTGGCAGCCGATGGCGATCTTCGCCAAGTCGAACAATCCGGGCGTTCCCGACAGCGCGGCGCTGGACGCGCACGGGATCACCGGGATCGTGCTGGTGTCGCTGCTGGTCTGCCTGATTCCCACCACCATCGGTGCACTGCTGTCGGCCATCGGGATCGCGGGCATGGACCGGCTGGTACAGCGCAATGTGCTGGCCATGTCCGGACGCGCGGTGGAGGCGGCAGGCGATGTGAACACACTGCTGCTGGACAAGACCGGCACCATCACCCTCGGTAATCGGCAGGCCGCGGATTTCGTCGCGATGCCAGGCGTCTCCGCCGACGCGCTCGCCGATGCCGCGCAGCTGTCCAGCCTCGCCGACGAGACGCCGGAGGGCCGCTCGATCGTCGTGTTCGCCAAGCAGGCCTACGGTAAACGCGAACGCACGCCCGGTGAGCTGACCGGGGCGAGCTGGGTGGAGTTCACCGCGCAGACCCGCATGTCGGGCGTGGATCTCGCCGACGGGCGCAGCCTGCGCAAGGGTGCGGCGTCGGCGGTGACCGAATGGGTTCGGGGCCATGGTGGTTCGGTTCCCGACGAGGTCGGCGCGATCGTCGACGGTATTTCCGCCTCCGGTGGCACACCGCTGGTGGTGGGCGAGCTCGCCGGCGGCCAGGCCCGCCTGCTCGGCGTGATCCATCTCAAGGACGTGGTCAAGCACGGCATGCGGGAACGTTTCGACGAGATGCGCCGGATGGGCATCCGCACGGTGATGATCACCGGCGACAATCCACTCACCGCCAAGGCCATCGCCGACGAGGCAGGCGTGGACGATTTCCTCGCCGAGGCCACCCCGGAGGACAAGCTGGCGCTGATCAAGAAGGAGCAGGACGGCGGCAGGCTCGTCGCTATGACCGGCGACGGCACCAACGACGCACCGGCGCTGGCGCAGGCCGACGTGGGAGTCGCCATGAATACCGGCACCTCGGCCGCCAAGGAAGCCGGCAATATGGTCGATCTGGATTCGGATCCGACCAAACTGATCGAGATCGTGGAGATCGGCAAGCAGCTGCTCATCACCCGCGGTGCGCTGACGACCTTCTCCATCTCCAACGACATCGCCAAGTACTTCGCGATCATTCCGGCGCTGTTCGTCTCGCTGTTCCCCGGCTTGGACGCGCTCAACATCATGCGGCTGGCGAGTCCGCAGTCGGCGATCCTGTCGGCGGTCATCTTCAACGCCCTGGTGATCGTCGCGTTGATTCCACTGGCGTTGCGCGGGGTGAAGTACCGGCCGAGCAATGCTTCCGCGCTGTTGAGCCGCAACCTGCTGGTCTATGGCCTCGGCGGCATCATCGCGCCGTTCGCCGGCATCAAACTCATCGACCTCGTGGTCCACCTCTTCCCCGGGATGTCCTGATATGTCTGTGTTCTCGATGCGGAAAGCCACCTGGATCCGCCAGCATCTGGCCGCGGTGCGGGCGCTGCTCGTACTGACCGCCATCACCGGGATCGCCTATCCGCTCGCCGTGTTCGCGGCGGGCCAGCTGCCCGGATTGAACGGCAAGGCCGACGGTTCGCTGCTGTACGCGGACGGAAAACTGGTCGGCTCCAGCCTGATCGGCCAATCGTTCACCGACGCCGACGGCAACGCGCTGCCGCAGTACTTCCAGTCCCGCCCGTCCGCCGCGGGCGACGGCTACGACCCCATGTCCAGCTCCGCGAGCAACCTCGGCCCCGAGGACGTCGTGGACACCGCCGACCGCACCAGCCTGCTCACCACCGTGTGCGCCCGCAGCAAGGAGATCGCCGACCGTGAGGGGGTCGACGGTTCCCGCCCGTTCTGCACGAAAGACGGGGTGGGCGCGGTGCTGTCGGTGATCGGGCCGCGGGATGGCACCGGCGAGGTGAGCGCGCCGGTCCGGGTGGTCAGCGTCAACGCACTGTGCCCTGCCGAGCCGTTCGTCAGCAGTTACCTGGGTGTCCCGGTCGAATGTGCCGAACCAGGTGCCGACTACGCCATCGGCCGCATCGTCCCCATCCGCGGTGACGCACCCGATACCCCCGCCGTCCCCGCCGACGCGGTCACCGCGAGCGGCAGCGGCCTCGACCCGCACATCTCCCCCGCCTACGCCGAGATCCAGATCGCCCGGATCGCCGGCGCCCGGCATATCACCGAGGCCCAGGTACGCGCCCTGGTCGACGCCAACACCGACGGCCGAACCCTCGGCTACCTCGGCGAACCACGGGTCGACGTCGTGGAACTCAATCTCGACCTGGACCGCACCTACCCGTTCCCGAGCTGACCGGCAGACGCTCGGGGGCCGTCCACCCCCGAGCGGTTCCGCCGCCCGCCCGTCCGGGTCGTCCGGGCGGGCGGTGCTCGCTCGCCGCACTCACGAGCCGTTCAGCTCCGACCGGTCGATGACGATCTCGCCGGTTCCTCCCGGCAGGATGAACGCGATCAGCGCGGCGGCTTCGTCGAGCACTGACTGCTCGGTGGCGGCGGTGAACGGATGCCACGGCACGATCCGGATCGTGGCACCGTCCAGCAGCCATCGTCCGTGCACGAAACCGTCGACCAGGTAGGCCGGGATCCCGGCGGATGCTTCCTTGGCGGTGCGGCGGCGGTCCGCTTCGGCGATCACGCGCCGCCGGTCCTTGTGTCCGAGCAGCGCGTTGTCGAACGCGGGCAGGAAGCGGACCGGGGCGGGGAGGTCGCCGGCGGCAATGGGGGCATCCGGGACGTCGAAGAGCTCGCGGCCCTCCTCGTCCCGCAAGACCCGCAACCGCGGACGCAGGCGGGCGATCACCGCGGCGAGCCGGGTGGTGCCGGACCACGCCTGGATATCGGCGACCGTCGCAGGACCGAAGGCGGCAAGGTAGCGCAGCACGAGGGTGTCGAGGTCGGCCTCGGCGAGCGGTGCGCCGATCCATTCGTCGGCAAGACCGACGGTGACGTAGCGATTGCGCCAGCGGCCCCACGCCCCCGTCTCCGCGCTGTGTGCCAGCGGAACCAGCACCTCGACGGTGTCGGCGAGGCGGCGGGTGTGCCGGTCGGGGAAGTGTTCGGCGAGCAGCGCGCCGAGTTCACCGCGCGCGAGCATGCGCCCGGTGAGCAGGCGTCTGCCGTGCGCGGCCAGGGCGGTGAGGTCGATCCCCTCGATCTCGTCGCGGTAGTAGGCCGCTTTCAGCAACGACTCGACCCACGGCTGCATCGTGGGGCGCAGCCAGCGGTAGTCCTCGGCGGTGGCCAGGTGCATGGTGCGCCGGATCATGGTGGAACGCACCACTTCCTGGTCCCGCAGCAGCCCTTCGAGATCGGCGTGCCGGAATCCGTCGACCCGCGCCCACAGCCCCACATAGGGCCAGTTCGGTTCCTGCCCCTGCACCGCCACCAGATGCCGGATCACCTCGAGCGGCGCGTCGTCGACGCGTTCGGCCAGCCGCTGCCGCACCAGCAACGTCCGGTTCAACTCACGTAACGACAACTCCCGCATGGTCGACGATTATGGCCGTCCCCACCGACAGGTCCGGCCATCGAACTCACGGGAACGGGCGGCACATCGACGGGTAGGCCAGATCCCGGCACGGCATGTTCCCGGCGGCCCGGATCACGTCTTCCCCGCCGGCTTCGGTGAGGAACCGCAGGAAGCTCGCACCCAGCGAGCCGGGCGCGAAATCGCCGTAGCTGTAGGCGTACTCGATACCCCAGAACGGGTAGACGCGGTTGGCGGCCGCCTCCCGGGTGGCCTGCTGGCTGTTGATGGTCACCGTCGCGACCTGCGTGGATTCGGCGGCGTCGGCGTGCTCGGCGTAGCCGACGGCGCCGGGCGTCTCCGCCACCGCGGCGAGCATGTCCTTGGTGACGGCCACATCGCAGCGGCCGGGGCCGGGCTCGCGGCGGATCTCCCGGCAGGTGGCATCGCGAGCGGGCGGCTGCTCGCCGTCGAGCAGCCGGGTCTCGAAGGTTCGCCGCGTCCCCGAGCCCGGATGCCGGTTGATCAGCCGCACCGGCAGATCCGCCCCACCCAGCTCGCTCCAGTTCCGCACCCGCCCGGCGTACAGATCGCGGATCTGCTCGACGGTCAGATGCCGGACCTTCGTTCCGGGGTGCACGATCACGCTGAACAGCGAGAGGGCCAGCGGCCGCTCCACCAGCTCCGGATAATCCAGCCCCATCGGGCCGTCCGCGATCGCGAGCAGCCCCGGATTGTCGTTGCCCTCCGATTCCAGCCGGTTCATGCCCGGTTCGCTGCCCTCGAAGGCGAATTCGAAGGTGGCGCCACGGCAGCTGTGTTTATAGACGTCGGCCGCCTGGCGAATCACCTGTTCGAACGCGGTCGACCCGACCACCGTCAGCTTTCCGTCGGCGCATCCGAGCGGCGCCTTCCCCCGTTCGACCGCCGCGACGATGAATTGCGCGACGATCACCACCACCAGAAACGCGATGAGCGCGATCATGAACAACGGAATGCCGGTCTGGCTGCGGGTTTCGGTGACCCGGCCGCCCTTGATCATGCCCTGCAACCGCGGCGGCGGATACTCCCCCGTGCCCGCCGACCGCTGCAGGATGGCCAGGATCTTGTAGTGATCGGCCCGGTTCAGCGGCACCCGGGGCAGGTCGATGATCCCGACATTGTCGGAAGTCTCCCGCACCGCGATACCCGAATCCGGTTCGAGCAGATCGCCGAGCGCGGGATCGCTGAGTTCGGTGACGGCCATACCGATCACCCGCCGCTGCGGGAACCGCAGGTGCAGCCCGGCGCGACCGTTGTCGGGAACGCCGTAGTCGGCACTGTCGAGCGAGGTGGCACCGCTGTTCTCGATCCGCATCAGGACCACCGACAGGTCTTTCAGATCGGGACTCGCCCCGTCGGCCTGCGGGCGCAACTGGGGCAGTACACCGGGAAACACCGATTCGATCTCACCGGTGACCGGCGTATCCATCTGCACTCGATAGCCGAGCTGTTTGCGCCCGACGAAGACGAACTCCCAGAGGAAGGCCCCGACCGGCACCGCGATACCGATGAGCGCGAGCACGATCTCTAGCGGAAAACCGCCCACTGAACTGTCCCTCCCCAACGAGAATGCGTGGCAATCATTTTCGGCCGCGCCCGGCGCAATTCACCAGCGTCGGCCGAAATGTTCGCCAACAGTTAATCAAACTCCGCGCGCGATCAGGCCCCGGTTTGCCGCGTCCAGGCCAGCAATTCGTCCACCGGCCGGGTATTGATGACACGTTCGGGTGGCACCTCGTTGGCGACGGCACGGGCACAACCGTAGCCTTGCCAATCCAATTGGCCGGGCGCGTGCGCATCGGTGTCGATGGCGAATTCACAACCGATCTCGACCGCGAGCCGCATCAACCGGCTCGGCGGATCCTGCCGTTCCGGCCTGCTGTTGATCTCGACCGCGGTGCCGAATCGCCGGCACGCCTCGAAGACCAGTTCGGCGTCGAAATCCGATTCCGGCCGGGTGCCGCGCCCGCCGAGCACCAGCCGGCCGGTGCAGTGGCCGAGCACATCGACCAGTGGATTGGCGACGGCGTAGACCATGCGTTTGGTCATGGTCTCGCGGTCGTCGCGCAGCCGCGAATGCACGCTGGCCACAACAATATCCAGCTCATCGAGCAGGGCGGGGTCCTGATCGAGGCTGCCGTCGTCGAGGATGTCGACCTCGATGCCGGTGAGGATGCGAAACGGCGCGAGTTCGGCATTGAGTTCGGCGATCACGTCGAGCTGACGCCGCAGTCGTTGCGCCGAGAGTCCGTTGGCCACGGTCAGTCGCGGCGAATGATCGGTCAGCGCACAGTATTCGTGGCCGAGCGCGGCGGCGGTGCGCATCATCTCCGCGATCGGGCTGCCGCCGTCGGACCAGTCGGAGTGGGTGTGCAGGTCACCGCGCAGCAGCCGGCGCAGCGGCCTGCCCTCGATGCCGATCGGTTCGGCGGCGGCCCGCAGCTCGGTCAGGTACCGCGGCACCACACCGGAGTACGCCTGCTCGATGACGGCCGCCGTCTTCGGTCCGATGCCCGCCAGCTCCTGCCAGCTGCCCGCGGCCTGCCTGGCGGCGCGTTCGTCCTCGCTGAGCCCGGCGACGATATCGGCGGCCCGCCGATAGGCCTGCACCCGATGCGTTTTCGCGCGCTCGCGCTCGAGCCAGAAGCCGATCTCGCGCAACGCGGCCACCGGCCCCGGCACCTCGGCCGGGTCCGGTGTTCCGGTCGGATCGCCGCCCACCTCGGCCTATCGGATCCTGGCGTATTTCACGAAGGCCACGCCGTCCTCGAAGACCTGGCTGGTGATGACCCGGAACCGGGTCGGCTCGGGCAGCTTGGGTCCGTCGCCGAACAGCGAACGGCCCCGGCCGAGCACGATCGGATACAGCTTGAGGAAGATCTGGTCGATCTCCGGCAGCAGCACCTGGGCCAGTTCGCCGCCGCCGCACAGCCAGATGCCGAGCCCCTTGTCGCGTTTGAGCTCGCGCACCGTGGCCAGCGGGTCGGCGGAGATCAGCTCGACCGCCGGGTCAGGGCTTTCGGTCATGGTCGTGGAAACCACGAACTGACGCAGATGCGCGTACGGGCTGGAAGTACCGGTACGGACCCCGAAATCGTGGGTCTTACGGCCCATCAGCACCGTATCGAAGTTGGCGTTGCGCTTATCGATCCCGAGCGCCTCGCGCACTTTGGTCGGCAGCGTTTCCGGGTACTGCGCCGTGATCGCCGGGCCGTGGTCGCCGCCCACCGGGAAGAAGTCGACCGACCCTTCCTCGGTGGCGATGAACCCGTCGATGGTGGATGCGACGTAGTAGGTGAGCTTGCGCATGTGTCCTTCCTGCACGGCCGGTGTCACAGTAGAGCCGTATGCAGAAACGGTAGCTCGCTAACGGGTGCCGGGGCGAGGCTTCCGCTGGCATCGCGGACACGAATACGAGGAGCGGTTCATGAACTTCTCCCGCCCGATCGGCGCCCCGCAGCGCGGGCACGGCAGGTCGGCGCGGCCGTAGACGGCCAGGGAGCGCTCGAAATAGCCGGAATCGCCGTTGACGTCGACATACAGCGCGTCGAACGAGGTACCGCCGGCCGCGAGAGCATCCCGCATGACGGCCGCGGCCTCGGTGAGCAGGGTGCGCAGCACCGGTCTGGTGAGCCCGGAGGCAAGGCGGCAACCGTGGATTTTGGCTCGCCACAGCGCCTCGTCGGCGTAGATGTTGCCGACGCCGGAGATCACCGTCTGATCGAGCAGGACCCGCTTGATCTCGGTGCGCTTGGTCCGGATCGCGGACACCACCGCCTCGGCGTCGAATCGCGGGTCCAGCGGGTCACGGGCGATATGGGCGACTGGTTCGGGGACGCGGGTGCCGTCCACCTCGACCAGATCGGCCAAAGCCCAGCCGCCGAAGGTGCGCTGGTCGACGAAGCGCAGTTCCGAGCCGTTGTCGAGGGGGGCGCGAATGTGGGCGTGCTTTTCCACCGGCGCGCCGGCCGGGCGGATGAGCATCTGACCACTCATCCCCAGATGGACCACCAAGGCGAGATCGGGGTCGTCGAAAGTGAGCCACAGGTACTTGCCGCGGCGTTCGGCGGCGGTGACGCGCAGCCCGGACAGCCGGGCGGCGAGATCGGCGGCGCCTTCGAGGTGACGACGGACCGAGCGCGGATGGCTGACGGCCACCGCGTCGATGACGTGGCCGACCACATGACCGGCCAGCCCACGCCGCACGACCTCGACTTCGGGAAGTTCGGGCACGTCAGGATTCTGCGGTGAGCGCCTGGTAGGCGGCCCCCGCGGCCTTCTGCTCGGCTTCCTTCTTGGATCGGCCGACGCCCTGACCGTAGGCCTGGCCGCCGATCACCGTGGTCGCGGTGAATTCCTTGTCGTGGTCGGGCCCGGTCGAGGTGATCTCGTAGCTGGGCACGCCGAGTCCGCGTTCGGCGGTGAGCTCCTGCAGGCTGGTCTTCCAGTCGAGTCCGGCACCCATGCGGGGGCCACGCTCGAGCAGATCGGCGAACAGCCGCAGCACCACACCGCGGGCGACCTCGATGCCGTGCTCGAGATGCACGGCACCCAGCAGCGACTCCATGCCGTCGGCGAGGATGCTCGGCTTGTCCCGGCCACCGGTGAGTTCCTCACCCTTGCCGAGCAGCAGGTGCGCGCCGAGCCCGCCCTCGCCGAGACCGCGGGCGACCTCGGCGAGCGCGTGCATATTCACCACGCTGGCGCGCAGCTTGGCGAGCTCGCCCTCGGATTTGTCCGGGTGCTCGTGGTAGAGCCGTTCGGTGATGCTCAGCCCGAGCACCGAGTCGCCCAGGAATTCCAGGCGCTCGTTGGTCGGGAGTCCACCGTTCTCGTACGCGTACGAGCGGTGGGTGAGCGCGAGCGTCAGCAGCTCCGGCCGTATCTCGACACCGAGTGCGGCGAGCAGGCTCGCGTGGTCACCGGAGGGGCCGAGTTCGTCCTTACCGGCGGTCACGGCTGATCTGGTGCTCAGACCGCAGAGGTGACCTGGCGGCCCTTGTAGGTGCCGCAGGACGGGCAGGCGATGTGCGGCAGGGTCTTCTCACCGCAGGCCCGGTTCGGGCAGGTGACGAGGGTGGGCGCGACAGCCTTCCACTGGCTGCGCCGCGACCTGGTGTTGGAACGGGACATCCGGCGCTTGGGAACGGCCACGACTACTTCTCCTCTGTCTGTGTCTCTGCCCGGTCGGCAGTGTTTGCCTGTTCGGCGGAACGGTCTGGGGTGGCGGCACCCTCATCGGGGCTGCCGGTGCTGGGTGAATCGGCGGCGAACTTCGCCAGCCCGGCCCAGCGAGGGTCAAGTATCTCATGCCCATGATCAGAACCCGCAATCGCCATCCGCACGCCGCATTCCGGGCACAGTCCCGCGCAGTCGGGCGTGCACAACGGTTGCAGCGGGAGCTCGACGCCCAGGGCGTCGACGATGACGGGTTCGAGGTCGATGAGATCGTCGGCCATCCGGTACACCTCGTCCTCTGAGGTGGTCTGCTCGGTGGCGCTGTCGGGATAGGCGAACAGCTCGGTCAGCGAGAGCTCGATCTCGTCGTCGAACGATTCGAGGCACCGCGAGCATTCGCCGGTGAGCGGCGCCGACACCGTGCCCGTGATCAGCACACCCTCGGAGACCGACTGCAAACGCAGGTCGAGCTCCACGTCGCTGCCGGCGGGGACGGCGATCAGGTCGAGTCCGAGGCGATCGGTGGTGGTGACCGTGCGATGCAGCTCACGCATCGACCCGGCGCCCCGGCCGAGGTTACGGACGTCCAGCACGAAACCCGCGTCGGGCACCGGGTGCGAACCGATACGCGAACGCGAGGCGGAACCGGAACCGGCGGGCATCACGAACTCACCTTCATCATCACGGGGGAATGGGCAACCACTCCACAATACGCGACAGCGCGCGCCGAACCCAAGTCGAGCCGGTCGGCCGGGCCCGCGCCCCGATCGACGGTTTCCGCCCCTAGCGGCGGTAGTCGGAGGCGTAGTCGGGCATGCCCATCCCGGTACGCAGCTGCTGACGGCCGCGGCCGACGATGCGCAGCGTGCCGTTGAGCGTCTCCTCGAATTCGGCGAGCTTGGAGTCGACGTAGTGATCGCACTCCTCGCGCATCCGGTCCGAATCGGCCTGCGCGGCGTCGATGAGCCGCGCCGATTCTGCGTGCGCGGCACGCACCACCTCGGTCTGCGCGACCAGCCGGTCCCGCTCGGCCTGACCGTCGGCGACCGAGCGCTCGTAGGCGGCCTTGCCCGCCTCGATCATCCGCTCGGACTCCGCGCGCGCCCGTCCGGTGAGGGCCTCGTATTCGGCATTGCCGTCGGCGACCACGCGAGCAGCCTCGGCTTCGGCGGTGTCCACCAGATGGTCGGCGTGCGCGGTGGCCTCGGCGACCATGCGGTCGGCGTGCGCCTTGGCGTCGGCGAGGATGCGGTCGGCCTCGGCTCGTGCGTTCTCGATGGTTTCGGCGGCCTGTTCGTTGGCGCCGGTCACCGCCGTTTCGGCGGCGTTGCGGGCATCGGTGACGATCTTGTCGCGGTGGTCGAGGACGTCCTGGGCGTCGTCGAGTTCGCCCGGCAGGGCGTCTCTGACGTCGTCGAGCAGCTCCAGCACATCACCGCGCGGCACGATGCAATTGCGCGTCGGAGGGATCCCGCGCGCCTCTTCGACGATGGCGACCAACTCGTCGAGTGCTTCGAATACGCGATACATGCTCACTTACCCCGCTCTCCGGATCGACGGCGAACTTCCGTCGCCGCCCAGTGTGCCCTTCGCCACGGCCTGTGCCGAGTCCCTTTCCGGTGTGTCGTGCCAGTGTCTCGCAGACCACAGAAATCAAGTGGAGTAAGGGCCTCCGCTTCGTGCTAAATTCGTTCGGAAGCCACAAGATCTTCATAAGCGGACCACAGGCACACCCTGCGACCGTGCAGTGAAGCAGGCCGACGAGCAGGACACCTCGACATCGACGTTGACAGGTTTCGTGTGTTCAGTACACACTGAACACACGACACACGAAGCCTGGCGTTCACGCCGACGGGAAGGAATGCGAAGACCCTCGCAGTTGTCTTACCTGTTGGCTCACGTTCGATCGGAATGACCATGACCGTCCTGGAACTACCGCGACCGGCACTGCCCACCGCGCGCGTTCTCACGCCGCTGGCCGGGCCGTACCCGGATATGCGGGAAGCGTCGAGCCGGCGGCTCGGTCGCGTGCTCGGGTATCTGCGCGGCGATCGGGCATTCCCTCAGCTGATCCGGTTCGCCCTGGTGGGCGGCTGTAGCAATATCGCCTATGTGCTGCTGTTCTTCGGCATGCTCGGCATCGGGCCGCTGGTGGCCAATGTGGTCGGTTCCGTCGTCAGCACGATCATCGCCAACGAGCTGCATCGCCAGCTCACCTTCCACGCCGCCGGTCGTGTCGGCTGGTTCACCGCCCAGTGGGAAGGCGGCGGGCTCGCGCTGGCCGGCCTCGGCATCTCCACCGCAGGTCTGGCCGCACTCGATTTCTGGGCGCCCGGCCTCGACAGCACCTTCCAGGCCGCCGCCGTCCTCGGCATCACCGCCGCCGTCGGCGGGTTGCGTTTCCTGGCGCTGCGCGGATTGGTCTTCTGAGTTCACCTGCCAGACGACGTCGCCCCGGCCCACCGAGGTGGTGTCCGGGGCGACGTCGTGAGTACGGTCAGTTCGCGCGCTCGGCGATTCGATCCAGCAGCCGCTTGTGCACCGCGGGCGGCAGCATGTCGCTGACGTCGCCGCCGTAGGTCGCCACTTCCTTGACCAGCGAGCTGGACAGGTAGCTGAGCGCCGGGTTGGTGGCGATGAAGAAGGTGTCTACACCGGACAGCTTCTTGTTCATCTGCGCCATCTGCAGTTCGTAGCCGAAGTCGCCTGCGTCGCGCAGCCCCTTGACGATCGCGGTGATGCCCTGTTCACGGGCGAAATCCACCAGCAGACCGGCCCAGGATTCCACCCGCACGTTGGGCAGATGCGCGGTCGCCTCCCGCAGCATGTCGATGCGCTCGTCGACGCTGAACATGCCCTTCTTGTTCTTGTTGATCATCACGGTGACGACGACCTCGTCGAACTGGGCCGCCACCCGATTGAACACGTCGATATGTCCATTGGTCACCGGGTCGAACGAGCCCGGGCACAGCGCTCCTGCCATGAGTCAGACGCTAGCAGGCCGGGGGCCGGGTTCGGCGGGGGCGCCATCGAACTCGGCGAGCTCGATCCTGGTCTCGCCGTAGCGGCGCGGCTTCCGCGCCGAATATCCGGCGGGCCAGTCGATCTCGGGTGAACGGCTGGACCGTTCGACCACCACCAGCGCATCGGGTGCGAGCCAGCCGTTGCCGGCGAGCGCGGTGAGATCGGCGATCACGGTGGCGGTGTCGAGATCGTAGGGCGGATCGGAGAACACCAGGTCGAACTCGACCGGCGCCGGCTGCGCCAGCACGCTCGCCACGGACCCGACACGCAGCTCGGCGCCGGGCAGTCCGAGATCGGCGATATTGCCGCGCACCACCGCGGCGGCCTTGCGATCGGATTCGATCAGCATCGCCCGCGCCGCGCCGCGCGAGAGCGCTTCCAGCCCGAGCGCACCGGACCCGGCGTACAGGTCCAGCACCCGGGCACCCTCCAGATCCAGCCGGGCATCGATCGCGCTGAACAACGCCTCGCGCACCCGATCCGAGGTGGGCCGGGTGCCCGCGGGCGGGACGCGCAGACGGCGCCCGCCCGCGGTCCCGGCGACGATGCGGGTCATTCGGATTCGCGCACGGCCAGCTCGACCAGCAGGTCACCACCCTCGACCTGCTGCACCTTGCCGATGGCGACGCGGCCGACCAGGCCCGCGCGCGGCGCGGTGATGGCGGCTTCCATCTTCATGGCTTCGATGGTGCCGATGGTGTCGCCGGCCGCCACCGTGTCGCCCTCGGAGACGGCGAGGGTCACCACACCGGCGAACGGCGCGGCGATGTGGCCCGCGTTGTTCTTGTCGGCCTTCTCCGCGGCCGGGATCTCGCTGGCCACCGAGCGGTCGCGCACCGACACCGGCCGCAGCTGGCCGTTGAGGATGCACATCACCGTGCGCATGCCGCGTTCGTCGGGCTCGGAGATCGCCTCCAGGCCGATGAGCAGGGTGACGCCCTTCTCCAGCTGCACGCGGTGTTCTTCGCCGCGCCGCAGGCCGTAGAAGAACTGGTTGGCGGACAGGCCGGTGGTGTCGCCGTATTTGTCGCGGTGGGCGAGGAATTCAGCGGTGGGCCCTGGGAACAGCAGCCGGTTGAGCGTGGCGCGCCGCTGCTCGGAGGTACCCGCCAGCCCGGCCTCGTCCTCGGGGGTGAGCGGTGTTTCCGGCTTGGCGGTGCCGCGCCCGGCCAGCGCCTTGGTGCGGAACGGTTCGGGCCAGCCACCGGCGGGCGTGCCGAGCTCGCCGCGCAGGAACCCGATTACCGAATCCGGGATGTCGTAGCGGCCGGGGTCGGCGGCGAAGTCCTCGATGTCGACGCCGGTACCGACCAGCGCCAGCGCCAGATCACCGACGACCTTCGACGACGGCGTCACCTTCACCAGCCGGCCGAGCAGCCGGTCGGCGGCAGCGTATTTCGCCTCGACCTCTTCGAAACGATCACCGAGGCCGAGCGCGATCGCCTGCTGACGCAGATTCGACAGCTGGCCACCCGGGATCTCGTGGGTGTAGACGCGGCCGGTCGGCGCGGGCAGACCGGATTCGAACGGCGCGTACACCTTGCGCAGCGCCTCCCAGTACGGCTCCAGATCACAGACGTTCTGCAGGCTCAGGCCGGTGTCGTGCGGGCTGTTGGCCGCCGCCGCCACGATCGCGGACAGCGCGGGCTGGCTGGTGGTGCCCGCCATCGCGGCACTGGCGCCGTCGACGGCGTCGGCCCCGGCCTGCCAGGCCGCCAGATAGGTGGCCAGCTGACCGCCGGGAGTGTCGTGGGTGTGCACGTGCACCGGCAGATCGAAATTGCTGCGCAGCGCCGAGACCAGGGTCGCGGCCGCGGGGGCACGCAGCAGGCCTGCCATGTCCTTGATCGCGAGGACGTGGGCGCCCGCGTCGACGATCTGTTCGGCCAGCTTGAGGTAGTAGTCGAGGGTGTAGATGTTCTCGTCCGGGTTGGACAGATCGCCGGTGTAGCTCATCGCGACTTCGGCGATCGCCGTACCGGTTTCGCGCACCGCGTCGATGGCCGGACGCATCTGGTCGACGTTGTTCAGGGCGTCGAAGATGCGGAAGATGTCGATACCGGTGGCGGTCGCCTCGGAGACGAAGGCCCTGGTCACCTTCTCCGGGTACGGCGTGTAGCCGACGGTGTTGCGGCCGCGCAGCAGCATCTGCAAGCAGATGTTGGGAATCGCCTCGCGCAGGGCGGCCAGTCGCTCCCACGGGTCCTCGTAGAGGAACCGCAGCGCGACGTCGTAGGTGGCGCCGCCCCAGGCTTCGATGGACAGCAGCTCCGGGGTCAGCCGGGCGACGTGGCCGGCGACAGCGAGCAGTCCGCCGGTGCGTACCCGGGTGGCGAGCAGGGACTGGTGCGCATCGCGGAAGGTGGTGTCGGTGACCGCGACCGCGTCCTGTTCGCGCAGTGCCCGCGCGAAACCTTCGGGGCCCAGCGTCAGCAGTCGTTGGCGCGAACCGTCCGGCGGCGGCACCGACAGGTCGATGGCGGGCAGCTTGTCGTGCGGGTACACCGCGGTCGGGCGTTCACCGTGCGGCTTGTTGACGGTGACGTCGGCCAGGTATTCGAGGATCTTGGTGCCGCGGTCGGCGGACCGGCGCAGGTCGAGCAGCTGCGGCCGTTCGTCGATGAACGACGTGGTGACCTTGCCCGCCCGGAAATCCGGGTCGTCGAGCACGGCCAGCAGGAACGGAATGTTGGTCGTGACGCCGCGGATGCGGAACTCGGCCAGCGCACGCCGGGACCGCGCGACCGCGGTGGAGAAATCGCGGCCCCGACAGGTCAGCTTGACCAACATGGAGTCGAAGTAGGCGCCGATCTCGGCGCCTAGGTTGGCGCCGCCGTCCAGCCGGATGCCCGCGCCGCCCGGGGTGCGGTAGGCGGTGATGCGGCCGGTGTCGGGGCGGAAGCCGTTGGCCGGATCCTCGGTGGTGATCCGGCACTGCATGGCCGCGCCGCGAATGGCGACGGTGTCCTGGCTCAGACCCAGATCGGCGAGCGATTCACCGGCGGCGATGCGCAGCTGCGACTGCACCAGATCCACATCGGTGATCTCCTCGGTCACCGTGTGCTCGACCTGGATGCGCGGGTTCATCTCGATGAAGACGTGGTTGCCACGCTCGTCGAGCAGGAACTCCACGGTGCCAGCGCAGCTGTAGCCGATCTCGCGGGCGAAGGCCACCGCATCGGCGCAGATGCGTTCGCGCAGTTCGGGATCGAGGTTCGGCGCGGGGGCGAGCTCGATCACCTTCTGGTGCCTCCGCTGTACCGAACAGTCGCGTTCGAACAGGTGCATGACATTGCCCTGCGTGTCGGCCAGGATCTGCACCTCGATATGGCGCGGATTCACCACCGCCTGTTCGAGGAAGACGGTCGGGTCACCGAAGGCCGATTCGGCTTCGCGGGAGGCGGCTTCGATGGATTCGCGCAATTGCGCGGGCGCGGCGACCCGGCGCATACCGCGACCACCACCACCGGCGACGGCCTTGACGAAGATCGGGAATTCCATCGATTCCGCCGCGGCGAGCAGCTCTTCGACATTTGCCGACGGTTCGCTCGATTTCAGTACCGGAAGCCCGGCCGCCTTGGCCGCGGCGATCGCGCGCGCTTTGTTACCGGCGAGCTCGAGCACCTCGCTGGAGGGGCCGATGAAGGTGATGCCCTCCCGCGCGCAGGCGGCCGCGAGGTCGGGGTTCTCGGACAGGAAGCCGTACCCGGGGTAGATGGCGTCGGCCCCGGCTGTCTTGGCCGCCTCGATGATGGCGTCGATGGACAGGTATGCCCGGACCGGGTGGCCTTCCTCGCCGATCTGATAGGCCTCGTCCGCCTTCAGGCGGTGCACCGAGTTGCGGTCCTCATGCGGGAAGACGGCCACGGTCCCGATGCCGAGTTCATAGGCCGCACGGAAGGCGCGGATGGCGATTTCGCCGCGGTTGGCAACCAAGACTTTCGAGAACATTGACCTAAGGTACCCGCCCTCGCACCGTGGGCCGACAGGGAAGTCCCCTTCGCAGCAATCTTCACAACCGGTCCTTGCATGGTTGCGAAGTTGCGTTCACCCGGCCGTCATATCTCACCGCACCGCCCGGCGGAACGTGCGATGAACGCCGGGTCATAGCTACTGGTGAGTTACCTACTGGCCGGTCACCACCAGTGCAGAGTGCGGTACCGCAGGCCACCACGCAGCTGGCCCACCCCGACGCCGATCAGCAGACCACGCTCTTCGCCGGTCAGCCCACGCGAGAACGCGAGCCGGAGCAGGCGGATCAGCACCTCCGGCAGATGGATCTCCGGCAGACCGTTACCGGGGAATTCGGCATTCAGCCGGGCCAGGCCGATACCGCGCGCACGTCCCTGGCGATAGCCCGGCCGGAACCCACGGCGATAGCGATAGGCGACCAAGGCCTGGGGCAGGAACCCGGTACGGAAACCTTCCCGGTGCGCATGCCAGCCGAAGGCGAGATCCTCATTGGCCGCATAGGTGACGTCGATCCCGCCGAGTTTGCGATACACGTTCGCTCGGCACGCCATCGCGCAGCCGACGATCACCGGGGCGAACACTCCGGGCGGCTGGAATCGATCCGGTTCGGGCACCTCGGCGATGCCCCGCCGGTTGCCGGCATTGAGCGAGCGGCCTTCGACCGCACAGCTGATCAGGTCGTAGCCTTCGTCGAGGAACGCGAGCATGCGACGCATCCAGTCCGGCTGCACGCGGTCGTCGTGATCGCAGAACAGCAGCACATCACCGGTGGCGTACTCGGCGCCGACATTGCGGGCGTACGCCGCGCCGGCCCTCTCCGACGCGGCGACCCAGCGCAGGTGCAGCCGTTCCCGCAGCGGGTGCCCGGCCAGATGAGCTTCGAGGCCGAGTGCGCTGCGATTGTCCGCGACGACGACCTCGAACTCGCCGTCGTAGTCCTGTTCGGCGAGTGCCGTGAGCTGCTCGTCGAGATGCCCGCGATCGGTATCGCCGGCGATGTGCGCGGGAATGACGACCGAGGTCATCGGTGGTTTCGGTGCCTGCACGGCTCCTCCTCCTCGCCGTTGTGAAAGACAGGTGTTTAGGTTAAGTCAGGGATGGGCGGCTCACCACCGGAGCGCTGCCCCGACTATCGTGGGCACCGCAGCTGGTTCGCCGGCCGGACGACAAGGAGCCCCGAACGTCCGCCCCGGCGTCGAAGCCCGCCCCTGGCGGGTGAGAGGGAACCCGGTGGAAATCCGGGACTGTCCCGCAGCGGTGAGTGGGAACGACCGCCGTCATCAGCACTGGGCACACCGCCTGGGAAGCGACGGCCAGTAGGTCGGCCGAATCGGCCGGTGCCCGCGAGTCCGAAGACCTGCCCGTTGTGCCGGATACGCCGTATCCGGCGGCCATCGCCTCGTGGACCGGGCGCTCGCCACCTGTGTTGCCAATACCCGACCCGTCTGCCGGGTCGTCCGGGGCTCATCGGTGCCGTGCGTACCCGAATCGGCGATCGCCCGCCGCAACTCAGCACTGGAGAAACACCGTGACTGTTCTTACGCACAACCCGTTCACCGCAACGGTTCTCGGGCTTCCCCGGGTGGGGCCACGCCGGGAACTCAAGCGCGCCACCGAGTCCTATTGGGCCGGGCGCATCGACGCTGCTCGACTGCACGAGGTGGCTCGCGAGCTGCGTCGTGCCCAGTACACCGAATTACTCGATGCCGGAATGGATTCGATCCCGGTCGGCACCTTCTCCTATTACGACCAGATGCTCGACACCGCCGTGCTGCTCGGCGCGCTACCGCCGCGCGTGGCCGGTATCGAGGCCCCGCTGGACCGCTATTTCGCCGCCGCGCGCGGTACCGACGCGGTCGAACCACTGGAGATGACGAAGTGGTTCGACACGAACTATCACTACCTGGTTCCGGAGCTCGGACCGCAGACCACGTTCACCCTGCATCCGGAGACCGTGCTCGACCAGCTGGGCGAGGCGATCGAGCTCGGCGTGCCCGCGCGGCCGGTGATCATCGGGCCGGTCACCTTCCTGAAGCTGGCCAAGACGGCCGGGGCGGCCGCGCTGGAGCGCATCGACGAGCTGGTGCCGCTGTATCGCGAACTGCTGAGCCTGCTGGCCGGGGCGGGCGCGCACTGGGTGCAGATCGATGAACCGGTGCTGGTCACCGATCTGACCGAGGACGAGCTGGCCGTGGTTCGGCGGGTCTACACCGAGCTCACCGCGTCCGGTGATCGCCCGGCGATGCTGGTGGCCACCTACTTCGGCACCCCGGGCCCCGCGCTCGCGGCACTGGCGGGCACCGACGTCGAAGGCCTCGCGGTCGATCTGGTCTCCGGCACCGAAGTGGGCGAGCTGGCGGCGGTGCCCGCACTGGCGAACACGCTGCTGGTGGCCGGTGTGGTCGACGGACGCAATGTGTGGCGCACCGACCTCGATGCCGCACTGAGCACCCTCGGCACACTGCTCGGCTGCGCGAAGTCGGTGGCGGTATCGACCTCGTGCTCGCTGCTGCATGTGCCGTACTCGCTGGCGGTCGAGACCGGGCTCGACGACGCGTTGCGTTCGTGGCTGGCCTTCGGTGCGGAAAAGGTCGGCGAGGTGCGGGTGATGGCCACCGGCCTGAGCGCGGGCACCGCGACGATCGCCGATGAATTGTCCGCTGCGCGTGCGGCTTCGGCGAGCCGTGCGGCCGATCCACGGATCAGCAACGGCCAGGTGCGGGCCAGGCTGGCGGCCCTCGGTCCCGACGCGGTGCGGCGGGCGCCGGCCGAACAGCGCAGGCAGCTGCAACGCGAACGGCTCGAGCTGCCGCTGCTGCCCACCACCACCATCGGCTCGTATCCGCAGACTTCGGCGATTCGGTCGGCCCGCGCCGCGGTGCGTTCGGGCGAGATCGACCGCGCCGCCTACGAGCAGCGGATGCGCGACGAGATCGCCGACGTCATCGCCCTGCAGGAGAAGCTGGAGCTCGATGTGCTGGTGCACGGCGAGCCGGAACGCAATGACATGGTGCAGTATTTCGCCGAGCAGCTCGACGGATTCGCGGCGACAGAGCTGGGTTGGGTGCAGTCCTACGGCACCCGCTGCGTCCGTCCGCCGATCCTGTTCGGTGATGTGGTGCGTCCCGCGCCGATGACGGTCGATTGGATCACCTTCGCGCAATCGCTGACCGAGAAGCCGGTCAAGGGCATGCTGACCGGGCCGGTGACCATCTTGGCCTGGTCGTTCGTCCGTGATGATCAGCCGCTGGCGGATTCGGCCAGGCAGGTCGCGTTGGCCATCCGGGACGAGACCGTGGATCTGCAACACGCCGGCATCCGGATCATTCAGGTGGACGAGCCGGCGCTGCGGGAGTTGCTGCCGCTGCGGGCCGCCGAACAGCCCGCCTATCTGGACTGGTCGGTGCGGGCGTTCCGGTTGGCGACTTCCGGCGTCGCCGACTCCACGCAGATCCACACACATCTGTGCTATTCGGAATTCGGCGAGGTGATCGATGCGATCGCGGGCCTGGACGCCGACGTGACCTCCATCGAGGCGGCGCGTTCACGCATGGAGGTGCTCGACGATCTGAATGCCGCCGGTTTCGATCTCGGCGTGGGCCCCGGCGTCTACGACATCCACTCCCCGCGCGTACCCAGTGTCGAGGAGATCACCGCGTCGCTGCGAGCCGCGCTGAAAGCCGTGCCCGCCGAACGCCTCTGGGTCAATCCCGACTGCGGCCTGAAAACCCGCGGCACCGCCGAGGTCGAGGCTTCGCTGCGCAATATGGTCGCCGCCGCCCGCGCCGTGCGCTGATCCGCCGGACCGGGTGAACGAGCTGGGCCACGCCCCGAAAGGCGTGGCCCAGCCTCACATCGGCCACCTGCTGCCGCACGCCCTTCAGCCCTCCGTCTCCCCCGCAGCCCCCGTTTCCTTACGCCGAGCACGCTTGATCACACATCCCTGACACCGACGCCCGACCCGCAACACCGGCCGGTCCCGAGCATCCGGCGCCACCACCCCACGCCACAGCGCCCTGCACCCCTGATTCCGCTCCATGTGCCTGCCCCTCCTCACCTGTCGATTCGATCGTTTCGCCAGGTTGGACGGACCGGATGGGGATTCGGTTCCCGTCGGCGTCAACAATTTTCGACGCACCGTACGACACGCCGAAATCGTGGCGTCGACGGCAGAAATCGGACCACGTCGAGGTCGGTCGCAACGCGCGAAAACCGCGAACAACTCCGATGAGCTGTTCGCGGTTCGCCGGCGGCAGCGCGTCTCAGGCGACGACCAGTTCCCGCTGTTCGACGCCGACGTACGCCGACAGCGGGCGGATCAAGGCGTTCGACTGGGTCTGTTCGATGATGTGGGCGGTCCAGCCGGTGATGCGGCTCATGACGAAGATGGGAGTGAACATCTCGATGTCGAAGCCCATCAGGTAATAGGCGGGGCCTGCGGGGAAATCGAGGTTGGGTTCGATGCCAGTGGCCTCGGCCATGGTGTGTTCCAGTGCGGAGTACATGCGCACCCACTTCTGGCCGCCGGTCACTTCGGTGACGTCGTCGAGGGCCGCTTTCATGGTGGGGACGCGGGAATCGCCGTTCTTGTAGACACGGTGGCCGAAGCCCATCACCTTCTCTTTGTTCGCCAGTTTGGTGCGCAACCATTGCGGGGCGCGTTCGGGTTCACCGATGGCGAGCATGTCGCGCATGACGGCTTCATTGGCGCCGCCGTGCAGCGGGCCTTTCAGGGCGCCGATCGCGGCGGTCACCGCGCTGTAGATATCGGAGCGGGTGGAGGTCACCACACGCGCGGCGAAGGTGGAGGCGTTGAATCCGTGCTCGGCGTAGAGGATCAGCGAGGTTTCGAAGGCTTGCACGATCCGCCGATCGGGCACCTTCCCGAAGCACATGTTCAGGAAGTTCTCCGCGAATCCCAGATGTGAATGCGGCGCAATCGGTTCCAGGCCGCGCCTGCGGCGCATATCGGCGGCGATGACGGTGGGCAGCACTGCCATCAGCCGCAGTGCCTTCCCCAGTAGCGCCTTGTCGCCTGGCGATCCGGACAGATCCTCGGCCGGGTCCTCGGACCCGAGATAGCTGACGACGGTGCGCACCACATCCATCGGGTGGCAGCTGTCGGGCATCTTCTGCACCAGCGACAGAATCGACCGGTCGGCGCGCCGCTGCGCCCGTTCACGCTGGCACAACAGTTCCAGCTGCCCGGCATTCGGCAGCTCGCCGTACCACAGCAGATACGCGACCTCTTCGAAGCAACATTGCCGCGCCAGATCCTGCACGGCATACCCGCGGTAGGTCAGCGAATTCGTTTCGGGCACCACCTTCGAAATACTGGTGGTATCCACCACCACGCCGGCGAGGCCCTTCTTGATCTCGGTCATATCGATCACTCACTCACGGTGAAATTGAAGATTCCGGAATCGAAGTCGTTGTAGCGCTGATACTCCAGCAGTTCGTAGAGCCGCGACCGGTGCTGCATGGCGTCCAACAACCCGGCTTGCGTTCCGGTGGAAGCGATCTCACGCAGCCCGTATTCGACGGCGAACATGGCCAGCCGCAGCGTGGACACCGGATAGATCACGGCGTCGAAGCCGATCGCCTCGAGCGTGCCCGCCGAGATCAACTCGGATTTACCGAACTCGGTCATATTGGCCAGCAGCGGCACATCCACCGCCGCACGGAACTTCGCGAACTCGCTCTCGTCGGCCAGCGCCTCGGTGAAAATCAGGTCCGCGCCCGCGTCGGCGTATGCCTTGGCCCGGTCGATGGCCGCGTCGAGCCCCTCGATCGCCCTGGCGTCGGTGCGAGCGCAGATGACGAAGTTCGGGTCCCGCCGGGCCGTGACCGCGGCCCGCAGCCTGCGCACCATCTCGTCGCGATCGACCACGGCCTTGCCGTCGAGATGCCCGCAGCGTTTCGGATTGACCTGATCTTCGATATGGCAGGCGGCCAGGCCGGCGTCTTCGAGCAGGGTGACGGTGCGCGCGGCGTTCATCGGCTCACCGAACCCGGTGTCGGCGTCGATCAGTACCGGCAGTTCCGTGACCCGCGCGATCTGCTGTCCACGCTCGGCGACCTCCGTCAGCGTGGTGAGCCCGATATCTGGCAGGCCCAACTCGGCCGACACCACCGCCCCCGACACGTAGACACCTTCGAATCCCAATTCCTGGATCAGCTTGGCCACCAGCGGGTTGAACGCGCCCGGCAGCCGCAGGATCCGATCGGCGGCCAGCCCGGCCCGCAGGGCGATCCGCTTGTCGGCGGCGCTATTGGCCGCCGCGATGAGCCCGGTCATCAGAACACGCCCTCGGGGATGGCCGGTGCGCCGGCGAGCACCTGTTCGGAGACGGTGAAGGTGAGCCGATCGAGTTCACCCGCGGCCAGTTCGGGCGTCCGCTGCGCGGCGTCGAGGAAACGGCGCTGTTCGGCGGCGTCGAGCACGCCTTCGGTCAGCGCGGTGAACTTCTCGATGTACTGTTCGCGCGCGAACGGCCGCGCTCCCAGCGGGTGCGCGTCGGCAACGGCCAGCTCGTCGGTGATGGTCTCGCCACTCTTCAGGGTGACCACCGCCCGCGCACCGAAGGCCTTCTCACCGGGATCAGTCGAGTGATAGCGCCTGGTCCATTCGGCATCTTCGACCGTCGAGATCTTGCGCCACAGCTCGATGGTGTCGGGCCGCCGCGCGCGTTCCGGCGCATAGGAGCGCTCGTGATGCCAGCTGCCGTCCTGCAGGGCGACCGCGAAGATATAGGGCACCGAGTGGTCGAGGGTTTCCCGGCTGGCGTACGGATCGAACTTCTGCGGATCTTCCGAACCGGTGCCGATCACGACGTGGGTGTGGTGGCTGGTGTGCAGCACGATCGAGGCGATCTGATCGAGATCGCCGATCCGCGAACGCATCCGGCGGGCGAGGTCGATCGGTGCCTGACTCTGGTACTCGGCCGAATGCTCCTTGGTGTAGCTGTCCAGGATGGCGAGTTTCGGCTCGCCAGGGCCGGGCAGCGGAACCCGATACTCGGCGTCCGGTCCGCCGAGCAGCCAGGCGATCACGCCGTCGGCGCCCTCCCAGATCGGCGACGGCGCACCCTCCCCGCGCATCGCCCGATCGACCGCCTCGACGCCCATCTTCCCGGCGAAGGCCGGCGCATACGCCTTCCAGCTGGAGATCTCGCCCTTGCGGGACTGCCGGGTGGCGGTGGTGGTGTGCAGTGCCTGGCCGATGGCCTGGTAGATCGTCTCCGCATCCAGGCCGAGCAGGGTGCCGAGTCCGGCCGCGACCGAGGGCCCGAGGTGAGCCACGTGGTCGATCTTGTGCTCGTGCAGGCAGATACCGCGCACCAGATCCATCTGGATCTCGTATCCGGTGGCCAGCCCGCGGATCAGGTCGGCGCCGCTGCGCCCGGTGTGCTGGGCCACGGCCAGGATCGGCGGGATGTTGTCGCCGGGATGGGAGTACTCGGCGGCCAGAAAGGTGTCATGGAAATCGAGTTCGCGCACCGCGACCCCGTTGGCCCAGGCCGCCCACTCCGGGGATACCACTCGATCGGCCGGCAGCCCGAACACCGTGGCTCCCGCGCGACCGGCCCGCGGCGAATAGCCCGCGGCCACTGCCTGCGCCCGGGCCGCCGCCACCGGCCTGCGGACCAGCGCGGCTGCCGCCACCGCGGCATTGTCGATGATCCGGTTGACGATCATCTCCCGCACCGCCTCGGTCACCTCGACCGGATCGGTGGCGACTTCGGCGATCCTGGTGGCCAGATGCTCGGCCCGCGGGAAATCTTCCGCGGATCCGCGAGCACGTACGATGTGGGTCTTCATGCGTCCTCCGCACTGTTGGCGTTCTCTCTACCGTTACTTCGCACGCTACGCAGCACGAACCCGTGGCAAAACACCTTGCACGCGTGGATTTTTGTGGGTAACAACCGGCATTTTTGCGATGTTTGCGAAGAACGCGGGGTACGATCGCTCGCCGTGCGGAAGATGTACGCGGGTGCCCGGTTGCGACGGCTGCGCGAGGAGCGGCGGATGACCCAGGCCGCGCTCGCGAAGGCGCTGGACCTCTCGCCCAGCTACCTCAACCAGCTCGAGCGCGACCAACGCCCGCTCACCATCCCGGTCCTGCTCAAGCTGAACTCCACCTTCGACCTGGATGTGCAGTTCTTCGCCGCCGATTCCGATGCCAGGCTGGTATCGGATCTGCACGAGGTCCTGGTCGACGCGGCGGGCGGGGAGAGCGCGCCGCTGACCGAGATCGAGGAACTCGCCACCCGCCAGCCCGAGATCGCGCGCCTGGTGGTGGCCATGCACCGCCGGTTACGCACGGCCACCGATCAACTCGATCTGTTCTCGGCACGGGTCGCGGCGCCCGCGGGCGCGGCCGGTGTGCCCGCGCCCTACGAGGACGTGCGCGACTTCTTCTACGACCATCACAACCACATCGGCCGCCTGGATCTGGCCGCGGAACGGCTGTTCGACGAATGCGGGCTGTCGATCGGCTCGCTGGATCGGCAGTTGGCCAGGGTGGCCGAAGAGCGGGCAGGAGTGACCGTGCTGGTGCGCGGTGACGGCGCCGACTCCTCGGTCCCGAAACGCCGCTACGATCCCGACAGTCGCACCCTCACCCTGGCCCGGCGGTTGCGCCCGGGGCAGCGCGCCTTCCAGATCGCCACCACTTTGGCCTTCCTGCTCTACGGCAACGAACTCGACGCGGTGCTGAGCGAGGCGCCCGCACTGGTGGGTGAATCCCGCACGCTGGCAAGGATCGGGTTGGCCAACTACTTCGCCGGCGCGCTGGTCCTGCCGTACGGGCGATTCCTGCGGTCGGCGGAGGAACTGCGCTACGACATCGACCTGCTCGGACTGCGGTTCGAGGTGGGTTTCGAGACCATCTGCCATCGGCTGAGCACCCTGCAACGTCAGGGACAGCGTGGAGTGCCGTTCTTCTTCGTGCGCACCGATCGAGCCGGCAATATCTCGAAACGCCAGTCCGCCACCGCCTTCCACTTCTCGCGGGTCGGCGGTAGCTGCCCACTGTGGGTGGTGCACGAGGCCTTCGCCCATCCCGGCCGCATCCTCACGCAGGTCTCGGAGATGCCCGACGGCCGCCGTTACTTCTGGATCGCGCGCACCGCGATGATGGCGCCGCAGGGGTTCGGCACGATGGCCAAGAATTTCGCCATCGGCCTCGGCTGCGATATCGAATACGCCGACCGGCTGGTGTATTCCAAGGGCATCCAGCTCGACGATCCGGCCAACGCGGTGCCGATCGGCGCCGGGTGCAAGGTCTGCGACCGGCCCGCCTGCCCGCAGCGGGCGTTCCCGCAGATCGGCAGCCCGCTGGCGGTCACCGAGGAGGTGTCGGCGGATCTGCCGTACCCGCGGGTGCGGATCTGAACCGATCAGGACTTGGCCAGGTACTCCAGACGTTCGGAATCGACGGCGGCATGCATCATCGCCGCCAGACCCGGGTGCTGGGTCAGCCCGGGATCCTGCTCGACCAGCTCGCGCGCGAGTTGCTGTGCCGCCGTGATCACTTCGAGGTCGTCGAGCAGCGACAGCAACCGCAGTGACCGTGCCGTGCCCGACTGCGCCGAGCCGAGCACATCGCCTTCGCGGCGCTGGCGCAGATCCAGGACCGCAAGCTCGAAGCCGTCGGTGGTGGCCGCGACCGCTTCCAGCCGGGTCATCGCCGGACCGCCCGGGGCGGCGTCGGTGATCAGCAGGCACAGCCCCGGATGCTTACCGCGGCCGATCCGCCCGCGCAATTGGTGTAGCTGGCTGACGCCGAACCGGTCGGCATCGACGATCACCATCACGGTGGCGTTGGGCACGTCCACGCCGACCTCGACGACGGTGGTGCAGACCAGCACGTCGATGCTGCCTTCGTTGAACTCCCGCATCACCTGGTCTTTGTCGTCCGAGGGCAGGCGGCCGTGCAGCAGTCCGACCCGTAGTTCGGACAACGGACCGGTGCGCAGCTGATCGAAAACGTCGAGCACGGCCTGCGTGGTCGGCCCCTCTTTGCCCTCGGCCTTGGATTTGCCGTTACGCGATGTGCCGCCGCCGTCCTCGTCGTCGCCGATGCGCGAGCACACCACATACGCCTGCCTGCCCTCGCGCACCTCCTCGGTGATCCGCTCCCAGGCCCGGTCGACCCAGTTCGGATGCACCCGGCGCGGCACCACTTTCGACGTGATCGGTGAGCGGCCGCGCGGCAGTTCGGTCAGGGTGGAGGTTTCCAGATCGCCGAGGGTGGTCATGGCGATGGTGCGTGGAATCGGCGTCGCGGTCATCACCAGCAGGTGTGGTGTGGATCCGGCCTTGGCCTTCGCGCGCAACGCGTCTCGCTGCTCCACACCGAAGCGGTGCTGTTCGTCCACCACGACCATGCCGAGATCGAAGAACTCCACGGCGTCCTGGATCAGGGCGTGCGTGCCGATCACGATGCCCGCCTCACCGGTGACGGCCGCGAGCAGTGCCGCGCGTTTGGCACTCGCGGACATGGACCCGGTCACCAACGTGACCTGAGTGGCATTCTCGGCGGCGCCGAGTTCCCCGGCCTGTCCGAGGTCGCCGAGCATGCCGCGCAGCGATCGATAGTGTTGCGCGGCCAGCACCTCGGTGGGCGCGAGCAGCGCGCATTGCTGGCCTGCGTCGATCACCTGCAGCATCGCGTGCAGGGCGACGATGGTCTTACCCGAGCCGACCTCACCCTGTAGCAGCCGATGCATCGGCTGTTCGCGGGAGAGGTCGGCGGCGATCTCCTCGATCACCTGGCGCTGCCCCGCGGTGAGCTCGAACGGCAGTCGCTCGTCGAACGCGGCCGCGATGCCGTCTGTGCGCGGCGGGCACGGTGTGGCGGTCCGCGCGGACACCTCGTGCCTGCGTTCGGCGAGCACCAACTGCAAGGCCAGCGCCTCGTCGAAACGCAGCCGCTGCTTCGCCTGTTCGATATCGAGTTTGTGCTCGGGCAGGTGGATCAGGCGCAACGCGTCCGAGACGGCCATCAGCTGGTGCTCGTCGCGAATGCGTTGCGGCAGTGGGTCGTCGATCGGGTCGAGCTGATCGAGCACCTGCCGCACACAGGCCAGGATTTCCCAGCTCTGCACCTTGGCGGTGGCCGGGTAGACGGGGATGAATTCGCGCTCGAAGAACGACATGTCCACCCCGCCCGCGTCTTTGGCGCTCTGGGCGATGCCGCGCAGATCGCCGCCGCCGCGCACGGTGGTGAGGGTGGGCGTCTCGTCGTCGGCGCTCTCGGGCAGGATCAGATAACCGGGATGGCTCAGATTCCACTGTCCGGGCCGCCAATAGTTCACCGTGCCCGACATCATCGCCCGCACTCCTTCGCGGACCACGTATTTCACCTTGTCACCATTGAAGAAGGTGACATCGACGCCCTTGCCGGTGCCGGTATCGAGCACCACCTTGAGCAAGGACCCGCGGCGCTGACGCATCGGCTTGAGCTCGGCCTTGGTGACCCGGCCGATGACGGTGATATGCGAGCCGTCCTCGGGCTCTTCCTCGGTGAGCGGCTGGCCCTGCGTGGCGTAGCGCAGCGGATAGTGCCGCAGCAGATCCTCGACGGTGTGCATATCGAACGCGTCGGCCAGCGATGCCGCCGCCTTCACGCCGAGTAGATGGTCGAGCCGATCGCTCAGTGTTGCCATGACCCCGTTCCCGCCGCCGTCGCCTGCTTCTCACCGCGCATCGTCATTCGACTCCGATCTGGATCAGATCGGCATGCTGACCCCCGGAATACACCATGATCTCCACTCCCGGGAAGCCCTCGGCGATGTGATCGGAGAGCTCTTGCGCCAGCCCTTCCGGCGCCGCCGCACCGACCAGCAGGGTGACCAGTTCCCCGCCCAGCCCGAGCATCCGGTCCAGCAGCGTCTGCCCCGCGGCGCGCACGTCACGGTCGATCACGATGACGTCGTGGCCGACCAGGCCGAGTCCGTCGCCGGGTTCGCAGGTGCCGACCATGGTGAGCGCGCGCTCCGTGGCCGCCCGTAACGAACCCCACCGGGTCGCGGCCGCGGCCTCGGACATCGCGAACGCGTCGTCGACCGCGATTCGGCCGGCGTCGTGCACAGCCAGAGCCGCCAGTCCCTGCACCATGGAGCCGCTCGGCAACAGCAGCACGTCACGGTGGTCGTCGCGGGCGGCCACACCGACCGCGACCAATTCCTGGGCGGGTAGCGCGCCGTTGGGGAGCACCAGTACCTCGCGGTGCGACAGCCGCCGGATCGCGGCGAGCAGCGCGGCGGTAGTGACGGCCGGCTCACCGGGGACCACTTCGGCGCCCGCGTCACGGAACAGCGTCATCGCGCCGTGGCCCGCCGCCACCGCCACGATCGCGCGGTCGGCACCTCCGGTGGACCCGGGCGCGCCGCCCGGGCGCGGCGAATCATCCCGTGCGGCAGCAGTATTCGAAGCCTCGTCATCTGATTCGGGGCGCCGGACGTCGATCTCCGCGCCGCCCACCCGGCCGTCGACAGCACCGATCGCGGGCTCCCCGTGGTCCGCGCATCCAGGTGCACACCGGTCACCACACTCGCCGGCGGTCGCAAACGACTCGACCCGCACGCCGCTGAGCGTTCCAGCCATGATCCCCGCCTCGATGGCGGCACCGGCGTCGACGCAATGCACATGGGCCGACCAACTGTCCGCACCGTCGCCGACCACCACCACCGAATCTCCCAGCTCGGTCAGCCGGTAGCGCAGCGCGGAGATCCGGTCCGGGTCCGAGTCGTCCAGCCGGTACATCACCTCGTAGCGAGCCGGCGGCGGCACCGCTTCCGCCCGCCGCTCGGGTGAACTCGCGGCGGGCCGATACACCGGCCGCTCGGGGCGCGCGCCCGTGACCACCTCGACCAGACTGTCGAGTAGCACCACCAGCCCACGCGCACCCGCGTCGACCACGCCGGCCGATTGCAGCACGGTCAGCTGCGCGGTGGTCTCGCCGAGCGCCTCGGCGGCGCCATCGGCGGCCGCGCGCACCACCTCGGCCAGCTCGTCACCGCGACATTCGGCGGCCGCTCCCGCCGCGCGCTCGAGCACGGTCAGAATGGTGCCTTCCACCGGGACGCTCAGCGCCTCCCGCACCAGCACGGCGGCCCGGTGCAGCGCGGTGCGCGCGGTGTCGCCGTCCAGCGGTGCACCGCGCGTCGCCTCCGCTATCCCGCGCAGCACCTGCGACAGGATGATCCCGGAGTTGCCTCGCGCGCCCGCCGTCGCACCGCGCGCCATCGCGGCCGCGACCAGAGCGGCCGGCACGCCGCCGTCGGATTCGAGCGCACTCTCCGCGACCGGCGCGGGTGGCTGTGCGTCGACCACCTCGCGCCACCGACGCTGGGCAGCGGGCGCGGCGGACGCCGGTTCCTGATCGCGGCTCCACGCGTGGAGGTGCCCGCGCCCCCCGGGAAAGGCGCCGCCGTGCGCGGACAACACCGCCACTTCGGCGCACGAGACGGCCGCGCGCATAGTGGCCAGCAGGTTGGTTCCGGTGTCGGAATCGGCGACCGGGAAGACATTGAGGGCGTTGATCTCCTCGCGCCGGTTGGTCAGCTCGTCCAGGCACAGCCGGCCCCAGCGCATCAGGGCCGTGCCGTTGAGCGCCTGCGGCCGCAGGGCCGCGTACCCGCCGCTCGCCTCCCACGATTCCGGCACCGCGCTGCTCCTCTCGCCACCTCGACCCGACACCACTGCTGGCCAGATTAGCCGGATCGGCCGACATCGCCGCGGCTGCCGGCGAGCACGCCCCGGTGTGGCGCACAGCACCCGATCGGCGCGGTGACGGCGGCCGGTTTGGTGGATCGCGGGGCGGGCGGTTAATCTTGCAGGGTTGCCTCGCGCGGCCGCTTCGGCTTGCGCTCGCCGGTTCCTCCGGCAGGGCACTACGACATTGTTTCCGGACATGCTGTGTTGTGATGCAGCGGTCCCCCTATGACATGAAGGAGTTCGCGACTATGGCTGCCGTCTGCGACGTCTGCGCCAAGGGCCCCGGCTTCGGGAAGTCGGTCTCGCACTCGCACCGGCGCACCAACCGTCGCTGGAACCCGAACATCCAGACCGTGCGTGCGCAGGTCGCGCCGGGCAACACCCGCCGGATGAACGTCTGCACCTCCTGCCTGAAGGCAGGCAAGGTCGTTCGCGGCTGATCCGCCCGACGCACCACCTATAAGTACAGCCCCGCGCCCCGGCACCTTTCGGTGATCCGGGGCGCGGTCATGTCCGGACTCGGCCGGATCCGGGACAGAATAGGGCCATGCCCGCCCCGCGCCCCTACCGCATCGTGCCAGCGGCCGCCGAGCATGCCCGAGGTCTGGCGGAATGCCACATCGTGTGCTGGCGCGAGGCCTACCGCGGCCTGGTCCCCGACCATGTACTGGACGCCTTCGACATCGGCCAGCGCACCGACGCCTGGATCCGCCGACTGAACGAGCATCCGGGCCGCACCACCATCGCCATCACCGACGACACCGTGATCGGCTTCATCACCCTCGGCCCGTCCGTGTACCGCCCGGTGGTGACGCCACTCGAACTGAACGCGCTCTACGTGCGCTCACGGTGGTATGGCTCCGGCGTCGCCGATGACCTGGTGCAGTCCACGCTGAACCCGGACATCCCCTGCTCGCTGTGGGTGTTCGAACAGAATCCGCGCGCAATCGCCTTCTACCGCAAATACGGATTCACCCCAGACGGCGCCACCCGCACCGAGTATTTCGCCGCCGTCACCGAGCAGCGGATGGTGCGTCCGGAGGGCGCGATAGGGTCGTGGCCATGGCCACCACCGAACAAGCCGAGTACGTGAGCACCGTCGACGGCGTCCTGCAGATCACCATCGCCACCGCCGCCAACGGCACCTCATTGGATTTCACCGGTATCGCCGCGGGCACCGCGGCCCTGCGCGAGCTCGATCCCGAGGTGGGGGCCGTCCTGCTGACGGGCACCGGCGCCAACTTCTGCGCGGGCGGCAACGTCCGCGGTTTCGCCGCCGCGGAGGACCGTTCGGCCCACCTCTACGATCTCGCCGACCGGCTGCACGAGTTCGTGCGCGCGCTGGACGCGACCACCGTCCCGGTGGTGGCGGGCGTGCAGGGCTGGGCGGCCGGGGCAGGCATGAGCCTGGTGTGCGCCACCGATATCGCCCTCGGCGGACCGTCGACCAAACTGCGGCCCGCCTACCCGGGCGTCGGCCTGAGCCCCGACGGCGGCATGTCCTGGACACTGCCCCGCATCGTCGGCAACGGCCGGGCTCGCGAGATCCTGCTCACCGACGCGATCCTGGACGCCGAACAAGCCGTGCGGCTGGGCATCCTCAGCCGCTTGGTCGCCGACGAATCCGTCCGCGACGAAGCGCTGGCCCTTGCCGTCTCGCTGGCCAACGGCCCGCGCAGCACCTACGCGAGCATCAAGACCCTGCTGAACCGCTCCACCACGGCCACCTTGAGCCAGCAGCTCGACGACGAGCGCGACGCCATCGCCGCCGCCGCCGGCACTCCGGCCGGACGCGAGGGCGTCGACGCCTTCGTCGGCAAACGCGCACCCGACTACCGCGGACTCGCCTGAGGTCGACCGATTCCGAGCCGCCGGGCCCAGCGCCCCATCAGCTGGGCCATCCTCGACGGGAACGCGTCCGGTTCCGGCACGGTCACCGGACGCACCCGCCCGTTGTGGATGGCGGTGATCCGCCAGCCCACAGGCGTGCGCACCAGCACCACCGTCTGCCGGGAGAGCCTGCGCCTGGGCAACCGGGAACGCCACGGCATCAGCACCGAGCCGGTGCCATGCAGGATCGCTACGTCCTCGGTGACGTAGCGGATCGATTCCACCTCGCCCACCAGGGCCGATCCGGCCAGCACACCCCGGAAGAGCTTGTCGTGATTGCGCTGATGCTCGGCGCGGCCACTGGCCCGGGTGCCGTCGTAGGAGACGTAGTCGGAGTCCTCGGTGAACAGCGCGCCGAACGCGGCGGCGTCGTTGTCGGTCCAGGCCTGCTTGAAGTCGCCGAACAACGCCAGGATCGCGGTGTCGTCGGCAGTGCGGGTGAGGCTGTCGGTCATGGCGGTGCATCCCTGCTATCGTTTCGATGTTCGAAACATACGATAACAGAAAGCTTCGAATGTCGAAAGATGAACAGATCGGCGCGATCGGACATCATTTGCGGTTGCTCCAGCAGAGCTTCGACACCTTCGACGAGGCAGCTGCCGCACGTCTCGGACTCAATCGCACCGATATGCGTTGCCTGGACCTGGTGCTCGAACGCGGGCCCATCGCGGCAGGAGAGCTGAGCGTTGCGCTTCGACTGAGTCCGGCCGCAACGACGACGGTCATCGATCGGCTGGTTCGCGCCGGATTCGCCACCCGCGCACAGGATCCGGACAACCGCAGGCGGGTGCTGGTCACCGCGACCGACGCCGCCCATGCGGTCGACGCGGAGATCTTCCGGCCCGTAGGCATGGCAGGCGCCCGCGCACTGAGCCGCTACGACGAAGAAACGCTCGCGGTCATTCTCGACTTCCTGCGCACCGCGCTCGACGTCCATCGGGAACAGACCCGGCTATTGGCCGAACGGGAGACGCAGCGCTGAGATTCAGTCGTTCAGCCTCAGAATGAACTCGGCGACGGCGTCGGTGAAGGCGTCATTGTCGTCGCCGGCGGCGGTGTGGGCAGCCCCGCCGATTTCGACCATGCGCGCATGCGGCACCAGTTCCTGGAAGGCCGCGGCACCTTCGGCGCTGACCACATCCGACTGCAATCCGCGCACCAGCAGCACCGGAATGGTCAGCGTGTGCGCGACTTCCTCCATCCGGCCGGTGATCTCGGACGGGTCCTCGGCGCGATCGGCGAGCATGTCCGGATCCCAATGCCAGTACCAGCGTCCGTCGCGCTCACGCAGATTGCGGCGCAGGCCGTCGGTGTTGTCCGGACGTGGACGGTGCGGCATGTACTCGGCGACGGCGTCGGCCACCTCGTCGAGACTGTCGAAGCCGTCGCGGTGCTTGCCGAGGAAATCCAGCACCCGCTGCACACCTTCCGGCTCGGGACGGGTGACGATATCGACCAGCACGAGGGCGCTGATCTGGTCTCCGCCGGGCACCGCGGTGGCCAGCAGGCCGGTGATGCCGCCCATGCTCGCGCCGACCACCACCGCCGGGCCGCCGAGTTGGCCGAGTACCTCGATCAGATCCTCGACCATCGTCTCGCGCCGGTAATCACGCTCGGCCGACCATTGACTGTCGCCGTGTCCGCGCGCGTCGAGAGTGACCACCCGCATCCCGGTGGCGGCCAGCTTGGCGCCGGTCTGCTTCCACGAGTGCCGGGTCTGCCCGCCGCCGTGCAGGAACACCACGAGCGGGCCGTCGGCGGGCCCGTACTGGTCGGCAGCGAGTTCGATCCCGCCCGAACCGCGCAAGCGCAGCCGGACGGGATCGACGAGATTGTTCGCACTACTCACGATCTGAGGATCGCACAGCCGCCACCTGGCGCCGGAACGAACCCCCGGGAATATTGGAACGGGTTTCAGCAGCCCAACGTTCCGGTGAAGATCACGCACGCGAACTTGGCGTGCACCGTCGCCGAAATGGTGGACGATCCGGACGAGGTGTACTGCTCGGAGACCGGCGCGGTGCTGGTCTCGGTGGCCGGTTCCAGCGCCAGCGGCGCCGCACCCGCGCTGGCCGCACCGGCGGCGAGCGCGGCACCGACGGCCAGGGTGGCGGTGGTGCCGCGTACGACGCTCCGGACGGTTCTGGTCTGCATGTCTCTAGCTCCTCACTTGTTTTCTATCGACGCCCGGTTCAGGGCAGACGCCAATCCACCGGTTCGGCTCCCAACTCGTCGAGCAGCTCGTTCACCCGCGAGAACGGGCGGGAACCGAAGAAGCCGCGCGACGCCGACAACGGCGAGGGGTGCGCGGATTCGATATAGGGCACCTCGGCCTCGGCCAGTGCGGGCTTCAAGGTCTGGGCATCGCGGCCCCACAGGATCGCCACCAGCGGCTCGTCCCGCGCGACGAGCGCACGGATGGCCTGCTCGGTGACGATCTCCCACCCCTTGCCCCGGTGCGAGGCGGGCTGGCCCGGCGACACCGTCAGCACCCGGTTCAGCAGCAGGACCCCCTGATCCGACCACGGGCTCAGGTCGCCGCACGAGGGTGTCGGATGGCCCAGATCCTTGCTGTACTCGGCGAAGATGTTGGCCAGGCTGCGCGGGATCGGCGAGACGTCCGGCGCGACGGAGAAACTCAGTCCCATCGGATGCCCCGGGGTGGGATAGGGGTCCTGGCCGACGATCAGCACGCGCACCGCCTCGAACGGACGCTGGAAAGCGCGCAGGACGTTCTCACCCGCGGGCAGATAGCCGCGTCCGGCGGCGTTCTCCGCGCGCAGGAAATCGCCCATGGCGGAGATCTGATCCGACACCGGTTCCAGTGCCTTCGCCCAACCCGGATCCACGACTTCCGACAGTGGTTTCGCGCCCATGACCGGACAACCTATCGTGATCCGGGCCGCTGTGCCGAGTCCGCCCCGGCGAACGATTCCCAGCCGCCCCGCCCGGCTGGGCGCACCCCGTCGACGGTGACGCCCTGACCAGCGCCGACCACGCCGATTCTGGTCCAGCCCGCGGGCAGTTCGGTCGCGGCGGGCCAGGCCGCGGCGAAGGCGTGATCCTCTCCGCCGGCCAGAATCCATTGGGCCGCATCGGCATCCAGCGCGGCGGCCAATTCTTCGAGGTGGACGTCGGTGAGCGCACTGCCGTCGAGGTCGATCGCGACCCGCGACGCGGTGGCCATATGGCCGAGGTCGGCGAGCAGGCCATCGGAGACGTCGGTGAGCGCGTGCGGGATCAGCCCGCTCGTCATCGCGTCCAGCACAGCCCGATACGGCGGGCGCGGAACTCGATGTGCCGCAACGGCTTCGGCGAACTCCGCGCGCTCCCCCACGCCCGCACTCAGAGCCGCGAGTCCCGCCGCGGACCAGCCGAGCCGCCCGGCCACCGCGATGACATCGCCGACCTGTGCGCCACTGCGCAGTACCGGTTGCGGCTCGATCGGATCACCGAACGCCGTCACCGATATCACCAGATGCGAGTCGCGCACCAGGTCTCCGCCCGCGATCGATCCGCCGCTGACCGCGGCTTCGGCCCACAGGCCATCGGCCAGGCCGTCGATCAGCGCGACCGGTGTCTCGCCCGGACAGCCGAGCGCGACGACGAACGCGGCCGGCACCGCGCCCATCGCGACCACATCGGCGGCGTTCTGGGCGATGGCCTTGCGGCCGATGTCGTAGGGGCTCGACCAGTCCAGCCGGAAATGGCGATCTTGCACAAGCATGTCGGTGGTGACCACGAATCGGCCACCCGGTGCGGCCAGCAGCGCGGCATCGTCGCCAGGGCCGAGCAGCACCGCGGGCGCCTGGGTGCGTCCGGTGTTGATGCGCTCGATCAATGCGAACTCGCCGAGTTCGGCCACTGTCCTCGGCTGCGTGCTGCTGCTGATGGTCGGCCCTTTCCGTGTGCGGATCCGCGCTGGTCGACGCGGGCGCGCCGCCGAGGTGGATTCGCCCCGACGGTACCCTGTGCACGGGCTATCGGGTTACCGCCCGGTATCGCGGCCTGCCCGTATCGCCGGGGCGGCGCCGCGACGACCGGACGACCACCGCACAGTCCGCAATCGACAGTGAGACCAGGAAGGATCGGTGCGCGCATGGCGAGTACGCCGGACCACGATTCGGCCGAATCACCCGAAGAGGCCGGCGAATCGACCACGCCTGCCGAAGCCACGGGCGATAAGGCGACCGCGGGGGACGCGAGCACGCCCGCCACCGAGTCCGTGACGGCCGAGGAGTCCGACTCGGCCGACGAGCCCGCCCCGGCCGACGAGTCCACCTCGGCCGACGAGCCCGCCCCGGCCGACGGGCCTGCCCCGACCGACGAGTCCACCTCGGCCGACGGGCCTGCCCCGACCGACGAGCCCGCCCCGGCCGAATCCGGTTCGGACGGCACCGAGCCCGGCACCGACGAACCGGCGACCGAATCCCGCGGCTCCGGCTATCCGCCGGCCTTGATCGCGACCGCCGTCGCCCTCCCGGTCGCCCTGGTGATCGCGGTGCTCGTCGCGGCGATCATGGCCCGCAATATGCCCGTCGAACGTGAACCGCTGGTGCTCGGTCCGGTGCCGGCGCCCGCCGCGGACAGCGAGGCGTGTGCGACGCTGCTGCCCGCGTTGCCCGCCGACTTGGGCGAGTTCACCAAGTCGACGCTGGTCGAGCCCGCGCCTCCGGCGACCCGCGCCTGGCAGCGCCCCGACGGCGGCGAGCCGATCGTGCTGCGGTGCGGATTGGATCGGCCGATGGAGTTCAACCGCGCCTCCCCCATCCAGATGGTGAACGAGGTGCAGTGGTTCGAGATCCCCGATCCGGATGCCGATGCCAGCACCTGGTTCGCCGTGGACCGCGCCACCTATATCGCGCTGACCATCCCCGGCGGTTCCGGGCCGACGCCGTTGCAGGAAGTGTCCGACACGATCACCGCGAATCTGCCCGCCCAGCCCCTGGACCCGGGCCCGCTGCCGAACTGAGCCGCCCGCTCAATCCTTGCGCAGCGTCGCCTTTCCGGAACGCAGATCGACGCCGACGTCGCCGGGTGCGCCCTCACCCGCGTCTTCCCGGTACATCAGCACCATCTGCTGCTGTTCGAATTGGTGTTGCCTGCCTGCGGCGAATACCGCGTCGAACTGTTCCAGTCCGATCGCGCCCGCGCTGCGGCCGTCCTCGTCACCGCGCATCCAGGGCAACGCCGTTCGACCGGTGATCCGGCGATACATCACGTCCCCGAAGGCGACCACGATGATGAGCAGGGCGAGCCCAGGGATGGTCATGGCCATCAGCATGGGATCGAGGGTACGCGCGCTCAGCGCAGTCCGGTACCGCGCGCCAGTGCCGTCTCGATGAGCGTGGATACCAGGGTGCGGTAGTCGATTCCGGTGGCTTCCCACATCCGCGGGTACATCGAGATCGCGGTGAAGCCGGGCATGGTGTTGATCTCGTTGATCACCGGGCCGTCGGCGGTGACGAAGAAGTCGACCCGCGCCAGTCCCTGGCAGTCCAGGGCGCGAAAAGCCCGCACGGCCAGCGCCCGGATCTCGTCGCTGATGTCGTCGTCGAGCTTGGCCGGGACGTCGAATTCGCAGATGTCGTCGAGGTATTTGGTCTCGAAGTCGTAGAACTCCGGTGCCGCGGCATCCACCTCGGGCATCCGGATCTCGGCGATCACGCTGGCCTGGATGCGTCCGTCCGGGAATTCCAGCACACCGCATTCGACTTCGCGGCCGACGATGCCCGCCTCCACGATCACCTTCGGGTCGTGGGCGCGCGCGGCCGCGATGGCCGCGTCCAGCTCCGCCCAGTCGGTGACCTTGGTGATACCGATGGATGATCCACCGCGCGCGGGCTTGACGAACACCGGCAATCCGAGCCGTTCCCGGTCGGCCTCGCTCACCGTCACATCGCGGGAGCGCAGCACCACCTGCGTGCCGATCGGCAGACCTTCGGCCGCCAGCAGTTTCTTGGTGAATTCCTTATCCATACCGGCCGCACTGGCCAGCACACCGGGACCGACATACGGAAGGCCCGCCAGTTCGAGCATGCCCTGGACCGTGCCGTCCTCACCGAACGGACCGTGCAGCACGGGGAAGACCACATCCACCGAGCCGAGAGCCGCACCGGGATCGCCGACCGGGATCAGATCGCCGGATCGGCTCGGATCGGTGGCGAGCAAAAGTTCGGTGCCGGAGTCGTCGACCGCGGGCAGACTCTGCGCACCGAAGCCGAGCGCGGCGACATCTGTGCCACCGAGCATCCAGGTGCCCTGGGTGGTGATACCGATCGGGACGGCCTCATAGCGCTCCGGGTCCAGGTTGCGCAGCACGGCGCCGGCCGACACACAGGACACGGCGTGCTCGTTACTGCGCCCGCCGAACACCACAGCCACCCTGATCCGGTTCGTCATGCTCGGAACCGTACCCGTTGCGGGGCCGGGTACACGCGCCGGACTACTCGGGTTTGATCCGACGACCCAGCAATTTGCCGACCGCCTCCGGCACCGGCATTCCCTCATGACAGACCTGGTGCACGGCGTTGGTCAGCGGCATCTCCACATCGTGCGCGGCGGCCAGCGCCCGCACCGATGTGCACGACTTCACACCCTCCGCGACCTGGCCATGAGTGGCTTCCTGGGCGGCCTGCATGGATCCGCCCGCACCGAGGACATGACCGAAGGAGCGATTGCGCGACAGCGGCGAGGTGCAGGTTGCCACCAGATCGCCGACGCCGGCGAGTCCGGCCAGTGTGACCGGTTCGGCTCCCAGCGCGACGCCCAATCGGATGATTTCGGCGAGGCCCCTGGTGATGAGGCTGGCGATGGAGTTGTCGCCGAGGCCCATGCCCGCGGCGATGCCGCAGGCGAGAGCGATGACGTTCTTGCAGGCCCCGCCGATTTCGCAGCCGATGACGTCGGTGTTGGTGTAGGGCCGGAAGTATCCGGTGGCGCAAGCCTGCTGGACGGCGACCGCACGGTCGGCGTCGCTGCACGCCACCACGGTGGCCGCGGGCTGCCCGGCCGCGATCTCCCTGGCCAGATTCGGGCCGGAGAGCACCGCGACCCGGCTCGGCTCGGCGCCGGTGACTTCGGAGATCACCTGGCTCATCCGCAGCAGCGTTCCGGTCTCGATGCCTTTGGCCAGGCTCAGCAGGGTGGTGTCGGGGCCGATAGCGGGCTTGAACACCTCGAGATTGGCGCGCAGCGATTGCGAGGGCACGGCGAGCACGATCAGTTCGGCGCCGTCGAGGGCGAGATGGTAATCGTCGGTGGCCCGCACCGGCGGCAGCTGGATTCCGGGCAGGTAGTCCGGGTTGCGATGTTCGGCGTTCAGCGTCGCCGCCACCTCCGCTCGGCGCGCCCAGATGGTGACGTCCGATCCTGCTTCCGCCAACACCTTCGCGAATGCGGTACCCCACGATCCCGCACCAAGCACTGCCGCCCTCGTCATCAGCCCAATATGCCATGGAAAGATCGGGGCCATGCGTTCGCACACCGTGCACGCCGTGATCGCGGTGAAGAGTCTCGATCGTGCCAAGTCCCGCCTGGCCGATCGACTGCCGCCGCGCGAGCGCGCGGACCTGGTGCTGGCGATGTTCACCGATACCGTGCGCGCCGCGACGGCCGTCGGGCAGCTCGCCTCGGTCACCGTCGTCACCCCGGATCCGGCCGTCGCCGAACGCGCGGGCAGGCTCGGCGCGCGCGTGCATCCCGAACCCATGACCGGCTCCGGCGGTCCCGACGATCCCGACGGACTCAACTCGGCGCTGCGCGCGGCGGCCGACGAGCTGCGCCGCAGGCACGGCCCCGTCGATCTGCTGGCCCTGCAGGCGGATCTGCCCGCGCTGCGCGCCGGCGAACTAGCCGACATGCTCGCCCGCGCGCCCCGCGCCGCCCGCTCGGTCGTGGTCGATCACGCGGGCAGCGGTACCGCGGCCCTGCTGGCCCGCGCCGCCGTGGCACTCGATCCGGCTTTCGGTCCGGAGTCGGCGCAACGGCACATCGCCGCGGGTGCGGTGCGGCTCGACGGCGACTGGCCGGGCCTGCGCCTCGACGTCGATACCGCGGCCGATCTCGACCGCGCGATCACCCTCGGCACCGGCGCCGAGACCCGCTCGGTGCTGCGCGACATCGGCTGGTGCGGCCGTGTTCACGCCCCCGTCCCGCACGTGTGCTAGCCGGTCGCCACGGCGGGGGTGATTCGCGTGGCAATCACGGTGTCAGGCTGCACACCGGCCGGTTTGTAAGGGATGATCGTTGGCGTGAGCGATACCGAAACCGTCAAGCAGCAGCAGGTGCTTCCCACTCCACCGCCGGCGGCGGCACCCTTGCAGCCCGGTTCCCCGGCCCAGCGGTTGCCGGCCGATCGCTACCTCAATCGGGAATTGAGCTGGCTGGACTTCAACGCCAGGGTGCTGGCCCTCGCCGAGGACGCGTCGCTGCCGTTGCTGGAGCGCGCCAAATTCCTGGCCATCTTCGCCTCCAATCTGGACGAGTTCTATATGGTCCGGGTCGCCGGCCTCAAACGCCGTGCCGAGACGGGGCTTTCGGTGCGTTCGGCCGACGGCCGCTCCCCCAGTGAACAGCTGGAGTTGATCGCGGCAAGGGCACAGGAGATCGCCGACCGCCACGCCCGCGTCTTCCTCGATGACGTGCTGCCCGCGCTCACCGCCGAGGGCATCGCGATCATCGACTGGGCCGATCTCGACGAGGCCGAGCGGCGCAGACTCTCGGCGCATTTCCAGGATCAGGTGTTCCCCGTCCTCACCCCGCTCGCGGTGGATCCGGCGCACCCGTTCCCCTATATCAGCGGCCTGAGCCTCAATCTCGCGGTGACGGTGCAGGACGCTACTACCGGCGGTGAGCATTTCGCCCGCGTCAAGGTGCCCGACAATGTGGACCGGTTCGTGCGGGTGCGCCGCACCGATTCCGGTTCCGGTGCGGTGGCAGCGTTCCTGCCGATGGAGGCACTCATCGCCGCGCACCTGGATCAGCTGTTCCCCGGCATGCGGGTGGTGGAACATCATTCGTTCCGCATCACCCGCAACGCCGACTTCGAGGTCGACGAGGACCGCGACGAAGATCTGCTGCAAGCCCTGGAGCGGGAACTGGCCCGGCGCCGGTTCGGTTCGCCGGTGCGGCTCGAGGTCTCCGACGATATGACCGAGCACATGCTCGAACTGCTGCTGCGCGAGTTGGAAGTCGATCCCGGCGACGTCATCCAGGTGCCTGGTCTGCTGGATCTGTCGTGCCTGTGGCAGGTGTACGGGGTGGACCGTCCCGGCCTCAAGGACGCGCCCTATGTGCCCGCGACCCCGCCCGCGTTCGGTGAGCGGGAGACCCCGCGCAATGTCTTCGCCGCGCTGCGCGAAGGGGACGTGCTGGTGCACCACCCCTACGATTCGTTCTCCACCAGCGTGCAGCGGTTCATCGAACAGGCCGCCGCCGACCCGCAGGTGCTGGCGATCAAGCAGACCCTTTACCGCACCTCCGGCGATTCGCCGATCGTCAACGCGCTCATCGACGCCGCCGAGGCGGGCAAGCAGGTCGTCGCACTGGTGGAGATCAAGGCGCGCTTCGACGAGCAGGCCAACATCAAATGGGCACGGACGCTGGAGCAGGCCGGCGTGCACGTGGTCTACGGGCTCATCGGCCTCAAGACCCACTGCAAGACCTGCCTGGTGGTGCGCCGCGAGGGCGCCACCATCCGCCGCTACTGCCATATCGGCACCGGCAACTACAACCCGAAGACCGCGCGGCTCTACGAGGACGTCGGATTACTCACCGCCGCACCGGAAATCGGCGCCGACCTGACCGATCTGTTCAACTCGCTGACCGGCTATTCGCGCAAGTCCGATTACCGCAATATTCTCGTCGCCCCGACCGGTGTGCGCGCCGGAATCATCGAGCGAATCCAGCGCGAGATCGAACTGGCTCAGAACGGGCAGCCGGGCCGAATCCGGCTGAAGGCCAATGCGATCGTCGACGAACAGGTCATCGACGCGCTGTATCGCGCCTCGCAGGCCGGGGTACCGGTACAGGTCGTGGTGCGCGGAATCTGCGGGCTGCGCCCCGGTGTACCGGGAATGAGCGACAACATCGAGGTGCGTTCGATTCTCGGCCGGTTCCTCGAGCATTCCAGGATCATGCATTTCCAGGCCCAGGACGAGTACTGGATCGGCAGCGCGGACATGATGCACCGCAATCTGGACCGGCGGGTGGAAGTCATGGCCCAGGTGAAGGATCCGAAACTGCGCGACCGGCTCGGTTCGGTATTCGATTCGGCGCTCGATCCGATGACCAGGTGCTGGGTGCTGCAACCCGATGGCAGCTGGCAGGCCTGGCCCGAACGCAGCGGTGCCGACGACGGCGCGCAGGTCCGGGATCATCAGGCGTATCTGATGCGATTGCGGCGGCCGGATCAGCAGTGAGCGCGACGACCGGTTTCGCCACCAATGGTGGGTTGTTCCGGGATTCCCGGATGCAGGCCAATATCCACGCCGCCGGTGCCGTCGTCTGGCGGCACGCACCCGACGGGTCAGGTGCGGTCGAGATCGCGGTGATCCACCGCCCGAAATATCAGGATTGGTCGCTACCGAAAGGCAAACTCGATCCCGGCGAGACTCCGGTGCTCGCCGCGGCGCGCGAGGTCGCCGAGGAGACGGGGCTGCGCTGCCGCCTCGGCCGCTATCTCGGCCACGTCACCTATCCGGTGCCGGGCCATCGCAAGCTCAAACGCGTCTATTACTGGGCCGCCCAGGTGATCGATGGCGCCTTCGAAGCCAATGCCGAGGTCGACGAGTTGGTCTGGCTGCGGCTGGATCAGGTGATGGATGAGCTGTCGTATCCGATGGATCGGCAGGTCGTGCGCGCATTCACCCGGCTACCCGCGGCGACGAGCACGCTGCTGCTGGTCCGGCACGCGAAAGCCGGGCGCCGCGACCGGTTCAACGGCCCCGATGATCAACGACCGCTGGAACGGGCCGGACGCAAACAATCGCTGGCCCTTGTGCCGAATTTGCTCGCTTTCGGCGCGAGCGAGATCTATTCCGCCGATCCGTTGCGCTGTGTGCAGACGGTGCAGCCACTGGCCGGGGAATTGGACGTGGCGATCGGAATCGAACCGCTGCTGTCGGAATCCGGTTATGCGGCCGCGCCGGACCGGGCGCGCGAACGGGCCCGCGAACTGGTCTCCGATACCGCTGTGCGCGTGCTGTGCAGCCAGGGCGCGGTGATCCCGGATCTGATGAGCTGGTGGGCCGAACGCGACGGTGTGACGCTGCCGCCTGCCCGCAACCGCAAGGGCAGCGTGTGGGTCCTGTCGTTCGTCGACCGCCGGCTGGTGGCCGCCGATCATCTGGACCGGTCGCTGTCGATCGACGTGGGGCCCGACGCCCCCGAGTGAGCCGCGCGGCTGCCTCGAATACGACGAACGGCCCCGGGGATCTCCCGGGGCCGTTTCGCGTTCGGTACCGCGGGTGGAGGTATCCACCCGGTGGACTGGCGTCCGCGCGCGACGGGCTGAGTTACGCGCCTGACGTCGGATCAGCGTGCGCGGCGGGCCGGAGCCTTCTTCGCCGCGGTCTTCTTGGCGGTGGTCTTCTTGGCCGCCGTCGTCGTCTTCTTGGCGGCGGGAGCCTTCTTGGCGGCGGTCTTCTTCGCGACCGTCGTCTTCTTGGCGGGCGCCTTCTTGGCCGCCGTGGTGGTCTTCTTGGCGGCGGGCGCCTTCTTCGCGGCCGTCTTGGTGGCCGTCGTCTTGCGCGCGGTGGTCTTGGCCGGCGCCTTGGTGGCTGCCTTGCGAGCCGTGGTCTTGGCGGGGGCCTTGGTGGCCGCCTTCTTCGCCGCGGTCTTCTTGGCAGCGGTCTTCTTCGCGGCCGTTTTCTTGGCCGCGACCGGCGCATTCACACCGCGTTTCACCGCGGGCCCGGTGGCCGCCAGCTTTTGCTTTCCGGCAATGACGGCCTTGAACTGGGCACCGGGACGGAACGCGGGCACCGAAGTGGGCTTCACCTTGACGGTTTCGCCGGTGCGCGGGTTCCGCGCGACACGGGCCGCGCGCTTGCGCTGTTCGAATACTCCGAATCCGGTGATGGTGACGCTTTGACCTTTGTGCACCGCGCGCACGATGGTGTCGACCACATGCTCGACTGCCGCGGTGGCCGTGCGCCTGTCAGTACCCAACTTTTCGGTCAGAACGTCGATCAGTTCCGCCTTGTTCATTGAATCCTCCGCAGACTAATGGCCCGTCGTCGGACCGACTAGGTACCACGGTAAACCCACTTTGGGCAAGAGTCTATGTGCCACGCCAAAATTCATGTGGTTTAGCACACGTACAGCTACCGCCCCGGTCGGCGCCCAGCTAACCGCCGCAGGTGATTACGTCTGCGAAATATGCGCCGGAAGGGTTGTGGGTTTCCAACTTGGCCTTGCCTTTTCGAACTCGGCGATCTGCTCGCTACGCCGCAGGGTCAGCCCGATGTCGTCCAAACCTTCCAGCAGACGCCACCTGGTGTAGTCATCAATATCGAACGGCAACACGATGGTTCCTGCCGTCACCGTGCGCGCCTCGAGGTCCACAACCAATTCCAGTCCGGGCTGTTCCTCGAGCAACTTCCAGAGCATTTCGACATCGTTCTGTGACATCTGCGCGGCCAGTAGACCACCCTTACCCGCATTGCCCCGGAAGATGTCGGCGAAACGGGACGAGATGACCACCCGAAAGCCGTAGTCCGACAGTGCCCATACCGCGTGCTCACGGGAGGATCCGGTACCGAAATCCGGGCCGGCCACCAGCACACTGCCCCGATTGAAGGGTTCGGTGTTCAGAATGAAGTCCGGATCCGTTCGCCAGGCCGCGAAGAGACCGTCTTCGAATCCGGTTCGGCTGACCCGCTTCAGATAGACCGCGGGGATGATCTGATCGGTATCGACATTGGATCGGCGCAGCGGAACCCCGATCCCCTTGTGCACGGTGAAGGCTTGCATCTGATTCTCCTGAGTCTGATTCGGCTTCGACGGGGCGACTTACTGGCGGGTCAGTCCAGATCCGCAGGCGAGGACAGCGTTCCGCGCACCGCGGTGGCGGCGGCGACCAGCGGCGACACCAGGTGGGTCCGGCCGCCCTTACCCTGCCTGCCCTCGAAGTTCCGGTTCGAGGTGGACGCGCAGCGCTGGCCGGGGGCGAGCTGATCGGGATTCATTCCCAGGCACATCGAACAACCGGCCTGGCGCCATTCCGCGCCGGCGGCGGTGAAAATCTCGCCGAGTCCTTCTTTTTCCGCCTGTGCTCGCACCCGCATAGAACCCGGTACGACCATCATTCGGACTCTGTCGGCCACCTTGCGGCCCTTCAAAACCTCGGCGACGGCCCGCAAATCCTCGATCCGGCCATTGGTGCACGATCCGACGAATACGGTGTCCACCGCGACCTCGCGCAGCGGGGTACCCGGCACCAAATCCATGTATCGCAGTGCCTTCTCCGCGGACTCACGAGCCGATTCATCGGCGATCTGGGCGGGGTCGGGGACCCGGTCGCCCAGCGGGGCGCCCTGCCCCGGATTGGTGCCCCAGGTGACGAACGGGGTCAGCTGATCGGCATCGATGTGCACCTCGGCGTCGAAAACCGCGTCCTCGTCGGTCTTCAGCGCCTCCCAGGCGGCCACCGCGGCGTCCCAGTCGGCCCCCTGCGGCGCGTGCGGGCGGCCTTTGAGGAATTCGTAGGTCGTCTCGTCCGGAGCGATCATGCCGGCCCGGGCGCCCGCCTCGATGGACATGTTGCAGATGGTCATCCGCGCTTCCATCGACATGTTCCTGATGGCCTCGCCGCGATATTCCAGCACATAGCCCTGTCCACCGCCGGTGCCGATCTGCGCGATGACGGCCAGGATCAGGTCCTTGCTCGTGACGCCGGGCGCCAGCGTGCCGTCGACGGTGATCGCCATGGTCTTGAAGGGGCGCAGCGACAATGTCTGGGTGGCCAGCACGTGTTCGACCTCGCTGGTGCCGATTCCCATGGCCAGCGCGCCGAAAGCGCCGTGCGTGGAGGTATGGCTGTCGCCGCACACCACCGTCATTCCCGGCTGGGTCAATCCCAGCTGCGGACCGACCACGTGCACGATGCCCTGATCGAGATCGCCCATCGGATGCAGGCGTACCCCGAATTCCGCGCAATTACGCCGCAGCGTTTCCACCTGGGTGCGCGAGACCGGATCGGCGATCGGTTTATCGATATCGATGGTGGGGACGTTGTGGTCCTCGGTCGCGATGGTGAGATCGGGCCTGCGCACCTGGCGGCCTGCGGCGCGCAGGCCGTCGAAGGCCTGCGGGCTGGTCACTTCGTGCACCAGGTGCAGGTCGATGTAGATCAGGTCGGGTTCACGCGCGGCGCCTTCGCCTTCACCACGGGCGACGACGTGCTGTTCCCATACCTTCTCGGCCAGCGTGCGTGCCATGTATCGATCACCTTTCGGGCTGGCATCCGGTGTGCCGCTCTGGGCTGGCGGCGCCGGATGCGCGACATGAGGGGAATTCGCATTCAGTGATCCGAGAGCCCGGAATCCCGGTACCTGGAACCCGAGGCTAGGAATCTCAGCATGCGAGACGCTAATATCGTTCTATGAGACAGCATAGCGGTATCGGCGTCCTGGACAAAGCGGTGGCCGTGTTGTATGCGGTGGCCGAGCAACCGTGCGGCCTCAACGAACTGTGCGAACGCACCGGGCTGCCCCGCGCCACCGCCCACCGGCTGGCCGTCGGCCTCGAGGTGCACCGGCTGCTGAGCAGGGACAACAGCGGTTCCTGGCGCGCCGGTCCGGCGCTGGCCGAGCTGGCGGCGGGCGCCAGCGATCCGCTGCACGACGCGGCCTCGGCCATTCTGCCGCGGTTGCGCGAGATCACCGGCGAGAGCGTGCAGCTGTACTGCCGTGACGGTAACGCCCGCGTGTGCGTCGCCGCGCTGGAGCCGCCTGCGGGTCTGCGCGACACCGTGCCCATCGGGGCGCGGCTGCCGCTCACCGCGGGTTCGGCGGCGAAGGTTCTGGTCGCGTGGGCGGATCCGGAATTGCAGCGATCCATCCTCGCCGACGCCGTCTACAGCGAACGCGCGCTGGCCGAGGTCCGTAAGCGTGGCTGGGCGCAGAGCGCCGCCGAGCGGGCCAGCGGGGTGGCCAGCGTGTCGGCGCCGGTGCGCGATCCCGGTGGTTCGGTGGTGGCCGCGGTGTCGGTGTCCGGCCCGATCGATCGCATGGGACGCAGGCCCGGCGCCCGGTGGGCGGCCGATCTGGTGGCCGCCGCCGATGCCCTGCACAAGCGGCTCTGAATCCGCTGCGCTACCGCTGCCGCCGGCCACCCGGTACGGCTGCTCTACCCGAGGGCACCCGCCCTCACTACAGTCGACCCATGGGAGTCAATCAACGGTCGCAGATCGTCATGTCCGACAGCGAGATCACCGATTTCTTGACGCGCAGCCGCGTCGCCACGCTCGCCACCCTTGGTGCGAGCGGCGCACCGCATCTGACCGCGATGTGGTACGCGCTGATCGATACTGCGGACGGCGGCCTGCCGGAGTTGTGGTTCGAAACCAAGGCCAAGTCGCAGAAAGCGGTGAACATGCGCCGCGATCCGCGGGTGACGTGCATGGTGGAGGCCGGCCAGACCTACGACACATTGCGCGGTGTGTCGATCGAGGGCCGCGCGGAGATCATCGATGATCCGGAGAAGCTTTTCGCGGTCGGTGTGAGCGTCTGGGAGCGTTATACGGGCCCTTACAGCGAGGAGATGCGCCCGTTCGTGGAGACCATGCTCAACAAGCGGGTGGCGGTGCGGGTGGTCGCCGACCGTGTCAGGAGCTGGGATCACCGCAAGCTCGGTCTGCCCGAGATGCCTTTGGGCGGCACCACCGCGCACGCGCTGGACGACTGAATTCCGCCTGACGCGTTCGGGCCCCGGTTAATCCACCTGACAGGACCGCCGCGGCGGGCTAGCGTCGAGGTGTTCGAGACGTTTCGGCCGGGCACCGCCCCCGCTCGCCGGGCGCGGTCTCGGCCCGACCACAAGGAGCACACCATGTCGGAATCGAGTGGTTCCCATAGCAGCGCCGACGAAGTGAAGCGCAAATTCCGGGAGGCACTGGAACGCAAGAACGAGCACCACGCCCGCTCCGCCGATCATTTGGACGGCCACTCCAAGGCAACCGGCCCGCACGGCAACGCCAGCCACAAACGCGAGTTCCGCCGCAAGAGCGGATAAGTGCCACCGAGCCGCCGGCCTGGCGCGGGAAGCCCGGCCAGGCCGGTAGGCGATTCACCTCGGCCGCAAGGCACGAAACGCGGCGATCAGCCGCGACAACGAACAGCAGCCCAGCCGGCGAAGCCTCGAGATCCCGCTCGCCGCGAACAGCCGAGAACCTGCTTCAGCCACCAGCCCCACAGGCCCTCAGCGTGTCTCCAGCGGCCGACCGGCAACAACCCCCACACCGCAGCCACCTTCCAGGCGACTCTCCCACCAACGCATCCTCACCGGCAACGTCGCTCGATCGGCCATCTCACGCAGGACGTCCACAGAGGACATGGCCGTTCCCACCAACTCCCCCGGCAGGAAGCACCCCAGAGCGCGAGGCACCCGCGAGAAAGTCCGGGGACGCCTCTTCGGGCGGGATGTACGGTTCGCACCCCAAAGAGAGCACGCCCCGAAGGGAGTCCGCGGACGAAGCCTCCCGGGCGGAGTATGCGGACTACATCCCAAATAGACGAAGCACCCCCCAGGGGTCCGTGGACGAAGCCCTCCGGGGGCAAAGCCCTCCGGCAGGGTCTGGGGCCGGCGAGAACCCGCCCCGAAACGGGTGCCCGACAGCGGGGATCCGGACGCGAAGCCCTCCGGCGGGGTTCGGGGCCGGCGAGAACCCGCCCCGAAACGGGTGCCCGACAGCGGGGGGTCCGGGGGCGAAGCCCTCCGGGCGGGGTCTGGGGGTTGCACCCCCAGAAAACAATGCGAAGCAGAAAAAGGCTCACGCTCTTCGTGAGCATGAGCCTTCCATTCTGCGTAGCCCCGACGGGATTCGAACCCGCGCTACCGCCTTGAGAGGGCGGCGTCCTAGGCCGCTAGACGACGGGGCCAGGACTTGGATCAACCTCTGGCTGAGGTGTATCCGGGTGATCTTTCGATCGTTCTGATCTCTCGATCAGGCTCGGCAAGCTTAACCGGCCGAGGCTCGGCGACCAAATCGCCTGGATGAGCGTCCGGCGAACCTGCTCGCCGTCGCGAGGAGGATTCTTCTCTGGCCTTATGGGCGTGAGTCGAAGCTGGAGCTTTCTCCGCTGGGGTACCAGGACTCGAACCTAGAATGGCTGAACCAGAATCAGCTGTGTTGCCAATTACACCATACCCCAATGACCAGCACCTTCGGCCTCGTGTCTGGGTGACTCCGAGGCCGTGTTCCGGCCGAGAAGAAGAGTACCAAACGAGTGCAGGGTGACTACAAATCGCCTGGTCAAAGCCCCATTTTCGGGCGGTGGGCGGCTGCTGTGCACGCAGCCGCCCACCGCCGGGACCGTCGGCTCAGCCGGCCGGCGTCTGCGTCCGGGCGGCCCGCAGCCGTGCCATGGTGCGGTCGCGGCCGAGCAGTTCCAGCGATTCGTAGAGCGGCGGGCTGATGTGTGAGCCCGTCACCGCGACGCGCACCGGCGCGAAGGCTTTACGCGGTTTGAGGCCCATATCGTCGATCAGCGCGGTTTTGAGCACCTCCTCGATAGCGGAGGTGGTCCACGCGGTCAGCGAGTCCAGTGCGGCAATGGCTGCGTCCAATACCGGCGCCGCGTCGGCGCCGAGATTCTTCGCGGCCGCGGCTGGGTCGATAGCGAACTGTTCGTCGGGGGCGAACAGGAATCGCAGCAGATCCCATGCGTCGGCCAGTACGACAATCCTGGTCTGCACCAGTTCGGCGGCCACGGCAAACGTCTTTTCGTCGATTTCGGCGCCGATATGCCCGTGTTCGGTGAGGTACTCGCGCAAACGATGAGTGAAATCGCCCACGTCCAGCAAACGGATGTGCTCGGCGTTGAGCGCATCGGCCTTCTTCTGGTCGAAACGGGCCGGATTCGAATTGACCTTCGAAATGTCGAAGGCGGCGACCATCTCCGACATCGAGAACAGGTCGCGGTCTTCGGCGATGCTCCAGCCGAGCAACGCCAGATAATTCAGCAAACCCTCGGGGATGAAGCCGCGGTCGCGGTGAGCGAACAGGTCCGACTCGGGATCGCGCTTGGACAGTTTCTTGTTTCCCGGGCCCATCACGAATGGCAGATGGCCGAACTCCGGGGTAAACTCCGCGACCCCGATCCGCTGCAACGCGGCATAGAGCGCGAGCTGGCGCGGTGTCGAGGAGAGCAGGTCCTCACCGCGCAGCACATGGGTGATGCGCATCATCGCGTCGTCGACCGGGTTGACCAGGGTGTAGAGCGGGGCGCCGTTGCCGCGGGTCAGCGCGAAGTCCGGCACGGTGCCCGCCTTGAAGGTGGTTTCGCCGCGCACCAGGTCGGTCCAGGTGAGGTCGGTGTCGGGCATGCGCAACCGCACCACCGGCGCGCGGCCCTCGGCGCGGAAGGCCTCGATCTGCTCGGGGGTGAGATCGCGGTCGTAGTTGTCGTAGCCGAGTTTGGGGTCGCGTCCGGCGGCGAGGTGGCGTGCCTCGACTTCCTCGGGGGTGGAGAAGGACTCGTAGGCCTCCCCCGCCTCCAGCAGCCGCCGCACCACGTCCAGATGCAGATCCCGGCGCTCGGATTGCCGGTAGGGCCCGTACGGTCCACCGACTTCGGGCCCCTCGTCCCAGGTGAGTCCGAGCCAGCGCAACGCGTCGATGATCGCGCGGTAGGACTCTTCGGAATCGCGTGCCGCATCGGTGTCTTCGATCCGGAAGACGAAAGCACCACCGTGATGGCGGGCGTACGCCCAGTTGAACAACGCCGTCCGAATCAGGCCGACGTGGGGCGTCCCGGTGGGCGACGGGCAGAATCGGACCCGTACTTCAGTCATGGCTCTCTTTCGATCAGCGTTTGGCGGCAACAGGATTGGTCAGCGTGCCGATACCGGACACGGTGACGGAGACGTTCTGCCCCGCGGTCATCGGGCCGACGCCCTCGGGGGTCCCGGTGAGGATGACGTCGCCGGGCAGCAGCGTCATCACGGTGGTCACCCATTCGATGAGCTTCGGAATATCGTGCAGCAGAAGCGAAGTGCGGCTGCGCTGGCGCACCTCACCGTCGAGTTCGGTGACGATCTCCAGGTCCGAGGGATCGAGCTGGGTTTCGATCCATGGGCCGAGCGGGCAGAAGGTGTCGTAGCCCTTGGCCCGGGTCCATTGCCCGTCGTGGCGCTGCTGATCGCGGGCGGTGACGTCGTTGGCAACGGTGTAGCCGAGGATCACGTCGAGGGCGCGGGCGGCGGGCACATCCTTGCACGGACGGCCGATGACGATGGCCAGCTCGCCTTCGTAGTCGACCTGAGAGGAGCTGGGCGGCAGGATGATCGGCGCGTTCGGCCCGACGATCGAGGTGCTCGGCTTCATGAAGATGACCGGATCGGCGGGTGCCTCGCCGCCCATTTCGGCGGCGTGCGCGGCGTAGTTCTTGCCGATGCAGATCACCTTGCTGGCCAGGATCGGCGCGAGCAGGCGCACATCGGCAAGCGGCCAGCTGCGCCCGGTGAACGTCGGGGTGCCGAAGGGGTGTTCGGCGATCTCCTTGGCGACGCTGTCGCCACCCTCGCCCTCGATGCTGACGAAGGCGACTCCATCCGGACTGGCAACTCGACCTAGACGCATGGGTCGGAGTCTATCGACCCGGCTCCACCTGCCCGAACGCGGCGGTCCGGGCGGTCCGGTCGCCCGGCGCCGGGCTACCGGTTCACTGGTACCCGCAAGCGGATCCGCGCGTCCCCGCGTGACCGTCGGCCGTACGCCGAACGCGAGCGAGTCGGCGGCCACCGCCCAGCTCGCCCGCGAGGCGTTCACGGTCCGCCGATCCGCAGGCGATGCACCGAGCGGCCGGCACCGCGCGCCTTCATCCGATGTGAGAAGTCAGACACATCCGATGGTTCAGGGCGGCCGGTCCCCGGGTGTACGGTTACCACCGATGCTCACTGCGTGAGATTGACGTTCCATATAGTGAGATGCGAGAGAGGTGGGCTACCGATGGCCGTGAACGCTTCCGCAGCGACCACACCGCAGGTCGACGCGTTCCGACGGTGGTCGATGCTCGGTCTCGGTGTCTTCGCCCAAGCCTCCAGCGCGGTCTTCGTGCACGGTGTCCCGTTCCTGCTCCCCGCGCTGACCGATCGCGGGATGCCATTGGCGACGGCAGGCCTGCTGGTGGCCATGCCGACCGTCGGGCTGGTGTGCACCCTGATCGCGTGGGGATACGTCGTCGACCGGATCGGTGAGCGCAAGGTGCTCGTCGGCGGTCCGCTGGTGATGTTCGTCGCGGGTACCGCGGCCGCGACCACGTCGAGCTATCCGGCGCTCGGCGTGCTGCTGTTCCTCGGCGGCGTCGGCGCCGCGAGCACCAATGGGGCCAGCGGACGGGTGATCGTCGGCTGGTTCCCGCCCCATCGCCGTGGGCTGGCCATGGGCATCCGGCAGACCGCGCAGCCGTTGGGCGTCGGAGTCGGCGCCGTGGCCATTCCGTGGGTCGCCGGCGCGCACGGTGCGGCGGTGGCGATCCTGGTGCCCGCGCTGATGGCGGCGGTCGCCGCGGTGGGCTGCCTGATCGGAATCGTGGATCCGCCCCGGCCGGCGGGCTCGGCCGCGGACCGGGCCAATCCCTATCGCGGCTCGACGACCCTGCTGCGCATCCACGCGGTGTCGGTGCTGCTGGTGTTCCCGCAGGCCACCGTGTGGACGTTCGCGTTGCTGTGGCTGCATCGCGATATCGGATGGTCGTTGCCGGTCGCCGGGATTCTGGTCACCGCCACCCAGCTGCTGGGTGCGGCGGGCCGGATCGGCGCGGGCGCCTGGTCGGATCGGGTGGGCAGCCGGTTGGGGCCGCTGCGCTCGGTCGCGGTCGCCGCCGTACTGACGATGGCCGCACTGGCGCTGGCGGCCTGGGCACAGTGGTGGTGGCTGGCCATTCCCCTGCTGGTGATCGCGTCGGTGGTCACCGTGTCCGACAACGGTCTGGCCTTCACCGCGGTCGCCGAGATCGCCGGGCCGTACTGGAGTGGGCGCGGACTTGGCATCCAGAACACCGGACAGAATCTGGTGCTGGCCGTGGTCCCGCCGGTCTTCGGCGCGCTGATCACCTACGCCGGATTCCCCGCCACGTACCTGGCCGCCGCCGCGCTCGCCGTCGTCGCGATTCCGTTGGTGCCCAAGGATGCTGCGCCGCGCTGAACACTCCGTGAGCTCGACCGCACAGACAGGCGCCGGGATTCGCGGGCGACCGCTCGACGCTCTGGATCCTCTCCACCGGCAGACGTCGCAGCGCCACAGGTGCCATGCCCCGGGCGACGTCCACTCGATAGGCACCCGCCGACAAGCAGGCAAGCGTCACCGCGCAGTCGAAAGGCCCCACGCTCGAAAAGAGCGCGGGGCCTTGCCGACAGACGACTCAGACCGAGGCGGCGATCCGGTCGCCGATCTCCACGGTCGAGGCCACCCCGCTGCGCGAGGCCAGATCCTTGGCGACCGCGGCTTCCACCCGCGCAGCCGCCTCGGTGTCGCCGAGGTGGTTCAGCAGCAGCGACAGCGACAGGATCGCGGCGGTCGGGTCGGCCTTGGACTGACCCGCGATATCGGGCGCGCTGCCGTGCACCGGCTCGAACATGCTCGGGTTGGTGCCGGAGGCATCGATGTTGCCGCTGGCGGCCAGGCCGATGCCGCCGCTGACGGCGGCCGCCAGGTCGGTGATGATGTCGCCGAACAGGTTGTCGGTGACGATCACATCAAAGCGACCGGGATCGTTGACCATATGGATGGTAGCGGCGTCGATGTGCTGGTAGGCCACCTCGACGTCGGAGAATTCGGCGCCCACTTCGTCGACGGTGCGCTGCCACAGCGATCCGGCGAAGCTCAGCACATTGGTCTTGTGCACCAGGGTCAGATGCTTGCGCCGCTGCTGTGCGGTCGCGAAGGCGTAGCGCACGACCCGCTCGATGCCGAACCGGGTGTTGGTGCTGACCTCGGTGGCTACCTCGTGCGGCGTGTTCACCCGGATCGCGCCGCCGGTGCCGGTGTAGGGGCCCTCGGTGCCTTCGCGCACCACCACGAAGTCGATGTCGGGGTTACCCGCGAGCGGGCTGGTGACGCCGGGGAACAGCTTCGACGGGCGCAGGTTCACGTGATGGTCGAGCGCGAACCGAGTGTGCAGCAGCAGCCCGCGCTCGAGCACACCGCTGGGGACCGACGGGTCGCCGATCGCGCCGAGCAGGATCGCGTCGTGCTGCTTCAGCTCCGGCAGCACCGATTCGGGCAGGATCTCGCCGGTGCGGTGGTACCGCTTGGCACCCAGGTCGTATTCGGTCTTCTCGACCCCGGGTGAGACCACGTCGAGCACCTTGAGGGCTTCGGCGATGACCTCGGGACCGATACCGTCGCCCGGGATGACAGCGAGTTTCATGAAAGCAGTGCTCCGTTTCCGATGATGCGCCCGTGAACATCGCAACGATAGCCGGTGCCCGAAACCGGGCCGCGACCAGGGCGAACTCGTCCCGGACACTGGGAAACCGGTGTTGTGCGCAGGCGCCTGAGGTGATCGTGCCGAGCTCGTGTGGGCGATGCGGCCACGCTACGCGACCGGCCGATGTAGTCGAGCCCCGCTCCATACGGAACGGGGCTCGACGACACAGTTCGGGCAGTGCCCGGTGAATCAGAACAGGTCGACCTGGACGACCTTGGTGGCGCCGACGGACTCGCCGATCGCGGCCTGCACCTCGGCGGGCACCTCCTTGCCGACCCGCAGCATCACGGTGGCGCCTTCCTTGTCGACGTCCTGGGTCAGCTGCGCGGCCAGGATGTCGATCTCGGCCTCACCGAGCTTCATGCCGATCTTGCCAAGCGCGCCCGGCTTGTCCTCGTAGTTGAGCACGGCCAGGTTCAGGCCCTCGGCACGCATGTCGTAGTTGCGGCCGTTGATGTTGACGATCTTCTCCACCTGAGCGGGCTCAGTCAGCGTGCCCGCCACGTTCAGCGTGCGGCCGTCGCCGAACACCGCGCGCAGATCGACGACGCTGCGGTGGCTCGGGCTCTCCGAGACCGTGGTGACCTCGGTGCTGATCCCGCGTTCCTGGGCCAGCGCCGGCGCGTTGACGAAGGTGACCTGGTCCTCGACGTGCGCGGAGAAGATGCCGCGCAGCGCCGACAGCTCCAGCACGCCGACCTCGCTGGCGGCCAGCTCGCCACGCACCTGGATCTCCACGCTCACCGGCAGTTCGTCGGCCAGCGCGCCGAGCAGCACACCCTGCTTGCGCACGATGTCGAGCCACGGGGCGACCTCGTCGCCGACGACGCCACCGGTGACGTTCACCGCGCCCGGGACGAATTCACCGGCCAGGGCCAGCAGCACCGACTTGGCGACATCGGTGCCTGCGCGGTCCTGGGCCTCGGTGGTGGAGGCGCCCAGGTGCGGGGTCACCACGACCTGCGGCAGATCGAACAGCGGGCTGTCGGTGCACGGCTCGGTCTCGAACACGTCGAGGCCCGCGGCACGCACGTGGCCGGACTTGATGGCGTCGGCCAGGGCCTGCTCATCGATCAGGCCACCGCGGGCGGCGTTGACGATGATGACGCCCGGCTTGGTCAGCGCCAGCTTCTCCTTGCTCAGCAGACCCTTGGTCTCCGGGGTCTTGGGCAGGTGCACCGAGATGAGGTCGGCGCGGCCGAGCAGCTCCTCCAGGGTCACCAGCTCGATGCCCAGCTGGGCGGCGCGGGCCGGGGACACGTAGGGGTCGTAGGCGATGACGTGGGTTTCGAAGGCGGCCAGGCGCGCGGCGAACAGCTGGCCGATGCGGCCGAGGCCCACGACGCCGACGGTCTTGCCGAAGATCTCGACGCCGTTGAACTTGCTGCGCTGCCAGGTGCGCTCACGCAGGGTGGCGTCGGCGGCGGGCACCTGACGGGCCGCGGCGAGCAGCAGCGTGACGGCGTGCTCGGCGGCGGTGTGGATGTTGGAGGTCGGCGCGTTGACGACCATGACGCCGCGCTCGGTGGCGGCGGGCACGTCGACGTTGTCGAGGCCGACGCCGGCGCGGGCGACGATCTTCAGGTTCTTACCGGCTTCCAGCACTTCGGCGTCGACCGTGGTGGCCGAGCGCACCAGCAGCGCGTCGGCCTCCGGAACGGCGGCCAGCAGCGCCGGACGGTCGGGACCGTCGACCCAGCGGACCTCGACACCGTCACCGAGCGCGTCGACGGTCGACTGGGCGAGCTTGTCGGCGATCAGAACTACAGGACGGCCTGCTTGGCTCACTGTGGGTTACTCCTGGGGAAGAAATGGGGGTCGGCAGTTACCGGGGCCAAGCTTAGTTGGCGCAATTTCCGCGCCACCTACCGCCTGGTAGGCGGCTGTCCTCAGTCGGGCGGCCGAGGGTTCGTGGTAGCCGTTTTCCCCCGGACACGGACCTGCCCCGGCCGCTACGAGGAAGGCCGGGGCAGGAGTCAGGTCGCGTCCGCGACCGCAGCGTCTGATCAGCCGCCGAACGAGCCCGTCCACAGGGTGTTCACCAGGCCGTGCAGGGCCGCACCCAGGGTGTCGAAAAGACCGTTCACAGCGGCGCTACCGGTGTCGATGATAACGGGGATCATGAAAATACCTCTCGTCGAAATTCAATCCAGTCGAACTGGCTGACACACGGTCCATCGAGCCGCGCGCAGAATCGGTTACGGGAAATTACCCATTAGTGACGCAGGCCACAAATTACGGGCTCCTGTGAGCCAGACGGCCGCGATGCAGGCGTCCTATCAGCGAAAACGGACAAATGCCCTGGTTACGGTTCGATCACGGCACGTGCGAGAGCCCGCCGGAGGAATAATCTGAGAAATTACTTAACGTGGTGCCCACAATTTCATGGGCAATTCGCGAACATCGGCCGTCGCAGCGCCGGCGCAGACGGCACGGAAGGGCGAACAATTAGCTGCGCCATATTCCTTGGAATTCCTCTCCAACGGTGGGCATCGATAGCCACCCGGCTGCGACGCGGGGCGGTGCGGCAGCCGTTCACGTCCGGATCGACGTTGGATCGCGCACACCCAGGTCCCGAGCCCCGACGTCTCATCCGGCGCCGCCGCACCGTCGTGGATAAGGTGAGCGGCGAATTCCGCCGCCTGCCAGGAGCCGCCGTGCCCCGCCCATCTTCGAACCAGCCGCGCCCGCAGCGATTACACCGACACCTCGGCGTCCCCGATGCGGTCATGATCGGCCTCGGCGCGATGCTCGGCGCCGGAATCTTCGCCGCCCTTGCGCCGGCCGCGGAGGCCGCGGGCAGCGGGCTGCTGCTCGGGCTCGCGGTCGCTGCGGTGGTCGCCTATTGCAATGCGACGTCCTCGGCCCGGCTGGCTGCCCGCTACCCCGACTCCGGCGGCACCTACGTCTACGGCCGGGAACGGCTCGGCCCGTTCTGGGGGTACCTGGCGGGCTGGAGTTTCGTGATCGGCAAAACCGCCTCGTGTGCGGCCATGGCGTTGACGGTCGGGGTGTATGTCTGGCCGGGACATGCGCACGCGGTGGCGGTCGCGGCGGTGATCGCCTTGACGACGGTGAACTATCTCGGCGTCCAGAAGTCGGCGCTACTGACCAGGGTGATCGTCGCCGTCGTTCTCGCGGTGCTCGCCGCGGTGGTCGTCGCCGCGAGCACCTCGTCCGAGGCAGATCCGCACCACCTGGCGTTCGGATCCGACATCGCGCCGCTCGGGGTATTGCAAGCGGCGGGCCTGCTGTTCTTCGCGTTCGCCGGCTACGCCCGCATCGCGACCCTCGGCGAGGAGGTGCGCGACCCAGCCCGCACCATCCCGCGCGCCATCCCGATCGCACTCGGCATCGCCCTCATGGTCTACGTGGCCGTGGCGGTCGCCGCTCTGCTAGCCCTCGGGCCGCAGCGGCTGGCCGAATCCAGCGCGCCGCTGTCGAGTGCAGTCCATGCCGCGGGCGCCGACTGGCTGTCGCCCATCGTCCGCGGCGGCGCCGCGGTCGCCGCGCTCGGATCGTTGCTGGCCTTGATCCTCGGTGTCTCGCGCACCACCCTCGCCATGGCCCGCGATCATCACCTGCCCCACGCCCTCGCGGCAGTTCATCCGCGCACCGGCGTCCCGCACCACGCCGAAATCGCCGTCGGCGCTGTGGTCGCCCTCGCCGCCGCCACCGCCGACCTCCGCGCGGCCATCGGCTTCTCCTCCTTCGGTGTGCTGCTCTACTACGCCATCGCCAACGCCTCCGCCTGGACGTTGCCCCGAAACGAAGGCCGCCCACCCCGCGCCGTCCCGGCAATCGGTCTGAGCGGCTGCCTTGTCCTCGCGTTCACCTTGCCGGCGGAATCGGTTCTCGCCGGCGCGGCCGTCGCCGCCCTGGGTGCAGTGGTGTACCTCGCCCGGCGGGGGGCGGGACGCCACGGCACGTGACCGCCGGTCGAGCAGGTCCGCTACGCACAACGCCGGGTCCCGAAGACGCAGGGTCGCGATATGGCCGCGACGAGGGACCTGACCGCGACGTTCTTCCGCCGAGAAGCAACCGCGGACCGGAATCGGCTGTAGTCCCGCGGTGCGGGGCAGGGTTGAGCGGAGTTCAGCCGTCCACGCCCGCAGCCGCGGCGTAGGCCTGCGCCAATCGTTCACTCGCACGGGGCGCCGACGGATCGGGGCGAGGCGTCCCGAGGTGCAACTCCCGCAGCTCGTCCATGAACTCCTCCCACAGCTGCGGGCCGCCCTCCTCCAGCAGTTGTGCCCGGACCCGCAGGCGATGGGTGGTCTCGCGGTGACGCAGCCCCCAGGACCCCAGCTGCGCCATGATCGGCACCAGCTGGATGGCGGGCTCGGTCAGCCGGTATTCGGCTTTGCGGCCGGGCCCGGCATCTTCGCGGCTCAGCAGCCCGGCCGCCACCAGCCGCTTGAGCCGGTCGGACAGGATATTGGAGGCGATGCCCTCCTCGGAGCCGGCCAAGAGCTCGCGGAAGTGCCTGCGGTTGCCGAACATCACGTCACGCAACACCAGCAGCGTCCACCGGTCGCCGATCACCTCGATGGTCGCGTTGATCGGGCAACCCGAACGACCGTCTTCGCGCATGCCGCCCTCCTCCTATTCGACCTACCGCTTGCAATATACAACCACTAGGGGTTACGGTTCCACTCGAGCGATTGCGAAATGCAATCACCTCTTTCCGAGGAGGACGTCATGCCCAAGGTGCGCGCCACCATCTCCTGCTCGCTCGACGGCTTCGTCGCGGGCCCGAATCAGAGCGTCGAGAATCCACTCGGCGAGAACGGCGAACGGCTGCACGACTGGATGTTCGCCACCCGCGCGGGGCGGGCGATGCTCGGCGAAGAGGGCGGCGGGACCGGCATCGACAACGACATCGTCGCCACCCACAATGAGGGCATCGGCGCGGCGATCATGGGCCGCAATATGTTCGGGCCGGTGCGCGGCGCGTGGCCCGACCACGACTGGACCGGCTGGTGGGGCGAGAATCCGCCGTTCCACCACGACGTCTTCGTGCTCACCCACCACCTGCGCCCCTCGGTGCCGATGACGGGCGGAACCACCTTCCATTTCATCGCAGCTGCTCCGGAAGAGGCGCTGCGGCAGGCCTTCTCCGCCGCCGATGGACAGGATGTCCGCATCGCCGGCGGCGCGGCGACCCTGCGCCAGTTCTTGCGGAGCGGCTTGATCGATGAGTTGATCCTGTCGGTGGTCCCGGTCCTGCTCGGCTCCGGCGAACGACTCTTCGACGACCTCGGAACCCTGCCCGGCTACCGAGTCGAGGTGCTCGCCGGCTCGCCCGCCAAATCCCACATGCGCATCACCCGGCAAATATCGGACCAGCACCGGGACACAGCCGGTGGATGACCGGAACCACCTGATTCGATCGATTGCTCGCATTCCCGGCGCACGTGCACCCGCTCGAGGCTGTGCAAGGCTGGGCCCATGACTCCCCCCGCCCGCAACCGCCAAGGCGACGCGACCAGGCTGCGTCTGATCAAGACGGCCGAGCGACTCTTCGCCACCCACGGCGTCGACGCGGTCTCGGTGCGGGCGATCAACGCCGCGGCGGGGCTCGGCGCCGCCTCGGTCCACTACCACTTCGGCAGCAAGGATGAGCTGCTGGCCGCCGTCCTGGTCGACCTCGGCGCACCGGTGCGCGATCGCATTCGCGCCAACGTCGGCCTACTCGCGGACGCACCGCGCCCGCCGGATGCCGAATCACTGGTCCGAGCCGTGACCACACCGTATCTGGAACTGCTGCAACGTCATCGGACCCGCGGCATGCGCTGGATCAAGATCATCGCCCAGATCGCGCCGCAGGGCCATCCGGTGCTCGCGGCGACCGACCAGCAGCTGCCAGAGGCGCTCTTCGCCCAGGTCCGCCGGGCTTTTCCGGATGCCGATCCGCAGCGGCTGGCCGCGCGCTGGGCGGTGTCGCTGATGGGTTTCGTGCAGGCGTTGAGCCAGGCCGACGAGTGGAGCCGCGACGGCACCCGGCTTTCGGCGGCGGAGCTGGCCACCTTCTACGACGACGTCGTCACGTTCGTGATCGGCGGCGTCGAACGCCTCCTCCCCTCCTGAGCGGCGCGGCGCCCACCGACCGCGTGGCGTTCCACTCAGCGGGATATTTCTGGATCACATGATCCAACTCTCTGGTACACACGAACCCGTGAGCGGATGTGACCCCACTCACTCATCTCGTCCCGATCCCGTCAGGAGACGACGCCCGTGTGGACCTCCCGATCACTGCGATTCGGCGCCTTCCTCGCCCCGTATCACCCGCTCGACGCCGATCCAGCGCTGCAACTGCGCCGCGATATCGACCTCATGGAACACCTCGATCACCTCGGCTTCGACGAGGCCTGGATGGGTGAGCATCACTCCACCGGAGCCGAAATCGTCCCCGCCCCGGACATGTTCATCGCCGCCGCCGCCGAGCGCACCCAGCGCATCCGCTTCGGCACCGGCGTCATGTCGCTGCCGTATCACCACCCGCTCATCACCGCAGACCGCATCACCCAGCTCGACCTGCAGACCCGCGGCAGGCTGATCGTCGGCACCGGACCGGGCAAGATCCCGCTGGACGCGCACATGATGGGCATCGACCCCTCCGACCAACGTCGACGGCAGGGCGAAGCCTTGGAGGCGATAGTGGCGCTGCTGCGCGGCGAGGTCGTGAACATGAGCACCGACTGGTTCACGTTGCGAGACGCCCGCGCGCAGCTGCCCACCTACGATCCGGCCGGCATCGAGGTGGCGGCCGCGTCGACGATCTCGCCCAATGGTTCGGTGCTGGCAGGCACCCACGGACTTTCGCTGTTGTCGCTGGCGGCCGGCTCCCCCACCGGCTTCGAGGCCCTCGACCGCAACTGGGGCGTCTACGAGAAGGTGTGCGCCGAGCACGAGCACGTGGCCGACCGCTCGACCTGGCGGTTGGTGAACCCGATGTTCCTGGCGGAGTCGCGTGCCGAAGCCGAACGTGCGGTGAGCCGCCGCATCGGCGCGATGGCCGCCTACGTCAACCGGCAGACCGGTGTCCGTCCGGCGTGGGCGGACTCCCCGCGCGGAATCATCGACCAGTGGCGCAACGACACCCTCGGCGAGTTCGGTCAAGCCATCATCGGCACGCCCGATGAGGCGATCGCCCAGATCGAGCGGCTGATCGAGAAGACCGGTGGGTTCGGCACCCTGCTCGTACTGCACGTCGACATGGCGAACTGGGAGGACACCTTACGCAGCTACGAGCTGTTCGCCGCCGAGGTCATCCCGCATTTCAAGCGCCGCAACCTCGGTCGCGAAGCCAGCCTGCAATTCGCCGAGGACAACCGCGAGTACCTGATCGGCGGTCTGGTCAGCGCGATCACCAAGGCCCACACCGACTATTACGGCGTCGCGCAGAAGGGGGCGTGAGTCGTGCGTGCAGCACAGTTCGCCGACGGCGAGTTCACCGTGACCGAGGTCGCCGATCCGCCCGCCGTCGGTCCGGGCCAACTGCGTATCGCGGTCGCCGCGTGCGGGATCTGCGGTAGCGATCTGAGCATGTCGAAGGATCCGTGTCGTTTCGTCGAGGTGGCCGAGAAAGCGGGCTACCCGCTGGCCGTCTTCGATCCACGGCGGCCGGTGGTCCTTGGGCACGAGTATGCCGGCACGGTGGTCGAAACCGGCTCGGGTATTACCGATTTCGCCGTCGGTGACCGCGTCGCGGGGATCGGGGTCAGCACCGAGACCGGCACCGGCATACCGACGATCATCGGCTACTCGAACGAATACCACGGCGGCTTCGGCGAATTAATCGTCGTCGACGCGTTCTGGGTACGTCATGTTCCGGACGGTCTCTCGCTCGAGCACGCCACCCTGGCCGAACCGCTGCATGTGGGCGAGATGCATGTGCAGCAATCGGGTTTGACCGCCGAGGATTCCGCACTCGTCATCGGCTGCGGCCCGATCGGACTCGGCGCGATCCTTGCGGCGAAGGCGCACGGCGCCCGGACCGTCATCGCGTCCGAACCTTCGCCGGCCCGCCGCGCCCTGGCCCGAGCACTCGGGGCCGATATCGTCGTCGACCCGGCCGAACAGGATCCGGTCGCCGTGTGGAACGAGCAGGCCGCACCGAGCTCGGGAATCCTCATCGCCTACGAATGCAGCGGCCGCCCGGGCATTCTCGACTCGCTGCTGCACACCCTGCCGTTCGGATCGCGTATCCAGGTGCTGGCGGCCGGTTTCGCCGAGGAGACCATCGTTCCGGTGGTGGGTCAGTTCCGGATGATCGCGATCAACTTCGGCCACGGCAGCTACGAGCGCGCCTACGACACCGTGCTGCAACGGCTGGCCGACGGCGAGATCGACGCCGAGGCCATCATCACCGGCCGGGTCGGACTCGACGGCGTCGCCGACGCCTTCCAGGCGCTGCGCGACCCCGACGGCCACGTGAAGATCCTCGTCCTGCCACAAGCGTGATGCCCCCTTGTTCCGGAAAGGAATTCCACGATGCCCGTCATCGACCCCACCCGTACCTGGGAACCGCTCGAACAACGCCTCGCCGACACCTCCGATCGCAGGCACCGCATCGTCTTGAGCGCCGTGATCGACCATATGAAGGCCGAGGCCGAGCCCGACCTCGACGCCCTGATGGCGACACTGTCGGAGACGCCCGACTATCACTTCTGGAACGCGGGTATCGACCGCGGGCCGAAGGGGATCGACGGCGTCCGCCGGTACTACACCGACTTCCTGGCCACGCGCACCAATATCCTCGAGTTCGACATCGATCGCATCGTCGTGGACGACTATTGCGTGGTGACCGAAGGCTTCCTCAAGCAGATCTACCCCGGCTCCTACGCGGCCAGGATCGGTCTCCCGGTCGATGACGAATCCGCCCACTATCTGGTCACCAACCGCCAGCTGATCCTGTGGCCGGTCGACGAGGACGGACGCATCGTCGGCGAGGATTCCTATCAGTCGGGACCCGCCGACATCACCCTGCTGCGGCCGGACGAACTGCCGCAGCAGTACGTCGACCTCATGCGCTCGCCGAGCTGAGCGGAGGTCTTCGATGAAAGGTTGCCGGCGATGACCACCTCGGCCGACCACAAATCCGACATCGCTCGCATGCTCATGGCGCGCGTGGGCGACGACCATCTCGGACTGCGCACCAGGCAGCGCGACTGGACCTGGGACGCCGTGGTCCGCGAATCGGCCGCGCGGGCGGCCCTCGCACGGGCGTTGCGGGTCGACGGTCCGTTCCACATCGGTGTGCTGCTCGACAATGTGCCCGACTTCCTGTTCTGGCTCGGCGGTGCGGCACTCGCCGGCGCCACCATCGCCGGAATCAACCCCACGCACGGAGCCGCCGAACTGCGCGAGGAGATCCGGTTCGTCGATTGCCAATTGATCGTCACCGACCGCTCCGGTGCGGCGCGCTTGCGGGAGCTGGATCTCGGTCTGGCCGAGGACCGGTTTCTCGTCATCGACGAACCCCGCTACGCGGACATGCTGAACGCGCACCGCATCGACCCGACCATTGCCGACGGTGTCGGCGCGGACTCGTTGTTCCTGTTGCTGTTCACCTCCGGCACCACCGGCCGGTCCAAGGCCGTCCGATGCAGCCAAGGCAGGTTGGCGCGGCTGGCCTACGCGAACTTCAAATACGGCCACCATCGCGACGACATCGACTACTGCTGCATGCCGCTGTTCCACGGCAACGCGCTGATGGGCCTATGGGCACCCGCACTCGCCTGCGGCGCCACGATCTGCCTTACGCCGAAATTCTCCGCGTCCGGCTTCCTGCCCGATATCCGGTTCTTCGGCGCCACCTTCTTCACCTATGTCGGCAAGGCCCTCGGCTATCTCATGGCCACCCCCGAGACCCCGCATGACCGCGACAACAGGCTCGAACGCGGTTTCGGCACCGAGGCCGCACCGGCCGACAAAGCCGAGTTCGCCCGCCGGTTCGGGGCACCGCTGCTCGAGGCCTACGGGTCCAGCGAAGGCGCGGGTTCGGTGCGGCTGGACCCGGCCGCCCCGGTCGGCGCCCTGGGACGTCCGGCGCACTCCGGTATCGCCGTCGTCGATCCTTCGACGCTGCGGGATTGCGCACCAGCTCGGGTGGACGAGCACGGCCGCGTCCTCAACCCCGACGAAGCCGTGGGCGAAATGGTGAACAAGGACGGCGCGGCGGCGTTCGAGGGCTACTACAACAATCCGGCCGCGGACGCCGAACGCGTCCGCAACGGCTGGTACTGGACCGGCGATCTAGGCTATATCGATGAAGCCGGGTTCCTCTACTTCGCCGGCCGTCGCGGTGATTGGATCCGGGTCGACGGCGAGAACACCTCGGCACTGCTGATCGAACAGGTTGTCCGCCGGCATCGCAGCGTCCTGGCCACCGGTGTCTACGCGGTACCGGATCCGCGTTCAGGTGATCTGGTGATGGCGGCGATCGAAGTGCACGAGCCCGAGGTGTTCGATCCGGTCGAGTTCGCTTCCTTCCTCGCCGGGCAAGCCGATCTCGGCCGCAAAGCGACACCGCGACTGCTCCGGGTCTCGTCCGCGCTGCCGGTGACCGGCTCGGGGAAGGTCGTCAAACGCGAACTGCAACAACAGAAATGGCGGACAACCGATGCCGTCTACCGTTGGGACCGCGGCGCATACCAGCTGATGTCCGATTCCGATAAGAGGACGTTCGAGCAGGAGTTCGTCCGCCACGACCGGCAGCGACTGCTCTGACATCCCTCCCAGGAAAAGGGGCAAGCCCCGCACCGTACGGCGCGGGGCTTGCGAAAGTCACGCTGTTCAGATAGCGCGGACGTCCTGAGCCTGCGGACCCTTCTGGCCCTGCCCGATCTCGAACTCCACACGCTGACCCTCTTCGAGGGTCCGGAAACCCGACCCGGAAACTGCCGAGTAATGCACGAAGACGTCAGGGCCGCCTCCGTCTTGCGCGATAAAGCCGAAGCCCTTTTCGCTGTTGAACCACTTCACGCTGCCTTGAGCCATGTTCTGTACTTCATACTTCCTGTAGATGAGCCGAGCAAATGTCAAGCCCGGTCTCGCCTACAACGATGCCATGCTTTGCGATATTCCTCCACCTCTGGGGCACGTGACTGTGAGGTAACTATCCCTCCGCGCATTCCACTATGGAGTGTGGACGATTGCCCAGGTAACGGGGTCACGTTCGAGACGCCGCGCGTTCACCTCGCGGCGCGCCCGAGCAGTCCGCCCACGATCAGCTCCGCGAGTTCGCGCGCGGTGCGTTCCTGACTTTCCCGGGTAACCGGAGCAGCCCGCCCCAACCGATAGGCCAGCGGCAGTTGCACCAGCCCGGCCACCGGGCTGATCACCGCGAAGAACAACACGTCCATCGACACCGTCGGCATCCGATCCGCGCCCATCAGCCTTTCGAGGGCCGGGATCATCGGACCGAGCGTCGGTGCCACATAGTTGTCGTACAAGTAGTCCAAACGCTCGGATTCACAAGCGAATTCGTCGGCGAGCAGCCGTCCGAACAGCGGTGTTTCCACGGCGGCCTGATAGAAGTGGGTGATCACCGCGCGGACCAGGTCGGCGTCGTCCAGTCCGGAGTCGAGCAGCTGCCGGCGTTCGTGCTGATCTTCCTGCAACGCCGAGTCCACCACCGCGCGCCAGAACGCGGCCTTGGAGCCATAGCGGTCGTTGATGAAGTTGTGACTGACACCGAGCCGCCTGGCCAGCTCCCGCGCCGAGGTGCGGTCGTAGCCGAGCTCGGCGAACGCCTCGATCCCACGACGCAGAATCTCCGGCTCCGCGGGCACCGCCCGCGCGCCCGTCCCACACCGGACATCACCGTCCCCGCCCTCACCGGCAAGCTCGCGGTGGTCACCGGCGCCAGCGACGGCGTCGGTCTCGGCCTCACCACCCGCCTCGCCGCCGCCGGCGCGGAGGTGATCATGCCCGTCCGCAACCCGGCCAAAGGCGAGGCCGCGATCGCGCAGATCCGCGAGCACCACCCCCACGCCGAACTCTCACTACGCGGCCTGGACCTCTCGTCACTGTCCTCCGTCGCCACCCTCACGGGCCAGCTCATCGACGAAGCCCGCCCCATCCACATCCTCGTCAACAACGCCGGCGTGATGACCCCACCCACCCGCCAAACCACCCACGACGGGTTCGAGCTCCATTTCGGCACCACCCCCACCAACCTCCTGGCCGCCCGCCCCGAACTCGGCCGCACCCGCGACACCACCCTCGTCCGCCTGATCCGCGCGCTCTCGTCTCGCGGAATCGTCTTCGGACGAGTCGAAACAGCCCTACTCCCCGCCCTCTACGCCGCCACCTCCCCCGAAGCTCGCGGCGCCCACCTCTACGGGCCCAACGGATTCCGCCACCTTTCCGGAGCACCCGCGGAACAGAAGCTGTACTCGCGGCTACGTAGTGCGGACCAGGCACAGAGGATTTGGGAGATTTCCGAGGAGCTGGTGGGTACCGGTTTCCCGTTGCGCAGAGTGAAGCTCCGGCCTGAGAACGTTCCCGCGAGTCGTCTGCACCGATGAGTTTCGGGCGCGTGAGTCGTCCCTACCGGTGAAGAGCCGACAGATGGGAGCAAGGCATGGCAAGGCCGTTTCGATTCGGAGTCGTCGCCCCGCTCAGAACTGATCCGCCCACCTGGCGAGATCGAGTCCGCCGCATCGCCGACTACGGATACTCGACGCTACTGGTGCCCGACTTCCCACAGACCCAACCGGCGCCCGGCCCCATGCTCGCCACCGCCGCCGCCCTGACCGACCTGCGCGTCGGCACCTGGGTGTACGCGTCCCCGCTGCGCCCCGCGTGGCTGACCGCCTGGGAAGCGCATTCACTGACCCTGCTGACCGACGGCCGCTTCGAGATGGGCATCGGCACCGGCAGGCCCGGGATCGAGGACGAACTCCGCGACAAAGGCGTACACGCCACGCCACCCACCGAGCGACTGAGCGAAATCCGAAAAACAGTCGACACACTGCGAGATCTCGACGGACGCGACCATCACACCCCCGTGGCGATGGCGGTATACGGCCCGAAGGCACAGACGCTCGCCGCCGAAGTCGCCGACATCGTCACCTTCACACTCGGCGACCAGCCTCGCAGCGAAGTCGCCCGCATAGCACGGGACTTCCGCACCACCCGGGACATCGAGCTGGCCCTCCACGTCCCGGTCATCGGCGACACCGTCGCACCCCACATGGCCCACCCATCCACCGACCCCGCAGCCCTGCGCGCAGCAGACGCGCTGACGGTCCTACCGAACGATCCGGTAGCGGCCAAAGATGAGATCCAGCGACGCCGAGACGAAATCGGGTTCTCATATTTCGTCATCGGCGCCGACTTCGCCGAGCTGTTCGCGCCGATCGTTGCGGAGTTGAGTGAGCGCTAACGTGGACGCCTGGATACCCCTGCCGAGCCGGGGATTGCGGTAGCGCCCGGGTCACCTCGACTCCGGTCGTGCGGCCACCAGATCGCAGCGACTATCACAAGTATCGGAAGCCCCACAACGATGGTGTACCCGGCGGGAAGTACCCAGCCGCTCACGACTGAGTCCCGGTGATCGACCAGCGTGCGAATGACAAACGTGGGCATACCGTTTCCACATCGACGACGTGCATGAGACCGTCGAGTTCGAGCACGCCGACATGATCGGGCGCGGGCAGAAGTACGGCATCTGCCCCAGCATCGCGCACCTGATCGACCAACGGGAGCACCGACATCGGCCCCGGCCACACCAACCGATAGCCCAGCCGCCTGGCCAAGCGACGCATCTGTGCGGCATCCCATCCGGGCGCCCTGCTGCGGTCGTAGTCGATCCACCCCAGCGCTACCGGCATCACTTCGCACCACCCCATCCGTCGACGATTGGTATGCACCTGCCGCCGAGGAGACCGGGTATCCGGCTGCGTCCCGACAGCGGGACCGGTCAACAGCCTTGTGGAGGGAAAGTGCTCGTGGCTATGGCACTTTCAGCACGTACCGCGAGAAATACCACGTCAGTATTCGAGCCTGATCACTCCGGCGAGTTCGCGCATCTGGGGGGTGAGCGTGCGCCGCTTGGCGATGATGCGGCTCAAGATTTCTCGCGCCAACCGCTGTTCGACGAACCACGGCCGTGCTTCATCCGACAGCTTCGCCAGCACGTCGACCGCCCGGTCGTAGCGGCGCAAATCCGCGTGTGCCGCGGCGATGTCGAGCAGGTGGCGGTTGCGGTTGTCCGAGGTCGGGCGCAGATCGCGGGGTATATCGCGGGCGAGGCGCAGCGCGAAGTCCGGCCGGTCATCGATCACGGCGTTCTCGACCCGCTTCATCGCCACCGTTGCTGGGTCGAAGGTAGTCCAGTACTGGTGGTATGGGCTGCGTTCGGGCCGGATCGCGACCGCTCCCGCGGCAGCCAGCCGCATCATGTCCTCGGCCTCGTCCGGCCGATTGTCGCGGACAGCTGCCGCCGAACCACGCAACAGCAGCCAGCCCCAAGTGGATATTTCACGCGTCGTGGCCGCCGACAACCGCGGCTCGATCCGGTCCGCCCACTCCGTGGAGAGTCGACGCACCTGATCGAACCGCCGTTCCACGATCAGCAACCAGCACAGCGTGACGACAGCCGACGCCGCATCCAGCACGTTGCCGGTGGACTCCGCGTCCGTCACCGCTGACTCCAAGGCAAGTCGCGCAGTTTCCAGCTGGCGCGTTTGGACCAGAACCGACCCGGCGAGTTGGTGCACTCGCGATCGCAGCAGCGGTGGAGCACCGTCCCCATCCTGTATCAAACGCGGCAGGATGCGGGCGAGCTGTTCGTACTCGTTGTCGTGATACAGACGCGTGGCATGCGCGAGCACGGCCTCCAACCCAGGTACCGACACGGCCACATCCGCTGCCGGTAACCGCAGCGCTGCCCGCGTCGGTCCCCACCGCGCATCGGCGCCGACGCTCTCCGGGCTATCGGGAGCGGTCCCGAGCAGCGCCGTCAATGGGCAGCCGAGCGCAACCGCCAGCCGACGCAGCGTATCGATCCGAACATCGTCGCGCTCCCCTTGCTCGACCTTCCGGACAAGCGACAACGACACCTCAGCGGATTCCGCCAGCTCACGCTGGGTGAGCCCACACCGCTTCCGGATACGCTGGAGCCGCTCCCCGAGGTCCATGTGTTCCAGGCTAGCGGCACGGGCGGTGCCCGCAATACGAAATCACGCCGACTCTCATGTCATTCGAATGTGTTTGGCGTATGACCTCGAGCCGTAATCCCATGGCACACTGTGCATGTGAGGCTGGATCAGGAGCACGCGCTGCGGCTGGAGATATTCGAGGCATTAAGGGAGCTGGTCGACGCAAGGGGTGGCTTCGTTTCGCGTTCCGATTTGGCTGAGTTTTCGATCAGAGGAGCCCGACTCCCGCTGATCGATCGCAATCGGGGAATCCGCAATCCAGCGGATTTCGCGGCGACCCTGTCCGTGCTGTCCAAGCCTGACAGCCCGTACGCCGATGCCGAGGTCGGCAACTCGCTGTTCAGCTATGACTACCGGGCCGACGACATCGACAAGGGCGACAACGTCAAGCTACGCAAGACTGCGGAAACCGAGCTTCCATTCATCCTGCTCCGTTGGGTCAACGTAGGAAAGATCATCCGATATGTTCCGGTGTTTCCGGTCTACACCATCCACGACGACCCGGTGAACCGACGGATCACCATCGCCCTGGACGAATCACTGCGCGGGGTCAGCAACCCGCGAGATCTCACACCCGTCGAACGCGAGTACGCCCAAGAGGTCACCAACAAGCGCCTGCACCAACCCCAGTTCCGTAGCCAGGTGTTGATCGCGTACGCGAACCGCTGCGCGATGTGCCGGCTCGGCAGACCGCAGCTGCTGGAGGCCGCACATATCATTCCGGACGCGCATGAGCATGGAACCGCAGATATCTCGAACGGTCTGAGCCTGTGCCGTATCCACCACGCTGCCTACGATCACAACCTCATCGGCGTGTCCCCCGATATGAAAATTCATGTCGGTCCGGAGATCTTGTCGGCCACGAATGAAGGACCGATTCTCGAGCACGGCTTACAGAACCTTCACCAGGTCGAGCTCCAGCCCCCGATATCCGAGCACTACCGTCCGTCCAGACAAGGGTTGGAGCTGCGCTTCGAGGAGTTCAAGAATGCGGGAGGCGCCCTCGGACGGGACATCGATATCGCCCTGCCGCGCTCCACTGCAGACATCACGGTGCCCAAAACGATGATCACGCAGAAGGAATTCGCGGCTGACCGCTGATACTCGGCCGCATCCCTGCCGAAGCGGCCCGCCGACGAGCACGGCTCTAGCCGTCGGCTCCGTCGCCGACCTCCACGATGGCCGAATCGTCACCGGAGTCCACGGCCGTGAACCGGATGACATGCCCGTCTCGACCTGTCGCCGAGGCAGGTGCGACGAACCCGAACGCCATCACCAGCTTCCCGGGATCGATCTGCAGGTCCGCCGTGATATCGCCGCGGTGCCGTGGTTCGACGACCGGGTGCACCATCACCGCACCCCGTCGTGGTCGCACCAGTCCCTCGGTCGCGGGATCGCCGCACGATGGGAGGCCACCCGCGATGCGGATCGCGATCGACCGGTGACGGTTCGTACTGATGGCGCCGAAGAGCGGGTCGCGGCGACGAACCCGCTCCCACCGCGTGAACAGGCGCGAACCGACCCGGATTTCCTTGTCGCGCTGCGGACGCTGCGGTGCCAGCACCACCCACTCGTCGACCTGTCGCGTCGGGCCGGTCGAGATGCTGCGCAGGTACTCGAGATGCGGCGCGAATTGTGCCGGCGCGCGCCACCGATTGCTTTCGACGATGGCCAAGAACTCGTCGGCGGTAAGCAGGCCGGTCAGGGCAGAAAGCCGATGCACTCGGCCTCGGCCTGCGAAGTGGTAGGCGAAATCTGTCGTCGAGGCGGAAAGCCGCCCGAACACCGGCTCCCAGAGTGCTGTGTTGTGCCGCAGATCGGCCGATGACGTCGGATAGGCGAACGGTTCCCGCCATCGCCCCGGCGACCGGATCTCGATCAACTGGGCGTTGTACATCTTGTTAGGGCTCGTCGGCCTGAGCAGCGGAAGGTGCTGCGAAACCAGCGGCGGCACCTTGGCAGGCGTGAGTTGCGGCGAACCATCGACCGGCTTCGCGTATTGCACGAGCTCGGCACGGAAGGCGTCTTCGTCCATACAGACCGCCTCGAACGCTCGATACAGATCGATGCCGTTCGCCCCACTCCCCTGCTCATCCCGCCCGATATACAACCGCACCAGATCCCGGTAACCCTCGCGGAATCCGAACCAGCGCCCCATCTGCATCAGTGCGGAGACGTTGGCGGCGCGGCGGCGGAAGTAGGAGATGGTCAGGCCCTCGACGGTGAAGCCGCGGGAGAGTTTCTGGCCGCCGATGAGGATTTTCCAGATGCGGCGTTTGTCGAAGTCGGCTTCGCCGGTTTCGATGTCCTTGTCGCCGTTGACGACGATGATCGGCTTGTTGTCCTGGCCGATCTCCATGACGGCGGGGCCGATATAGGGCATGAGCTCGTCGTAGGACTGCGGCACCGAGTAGTTGCCCGCGCGGGCGGCGGAGACCGGTGCCAGGTCGGTGTCGAACAGGGCGCGGAGACGGCGGTGGCCGGCTTCGCCGAGATAGCCTGCGTTCCACCACAGTTTGGTGGCGCGGGCCAGCAGTTCCCGGTGGCTGTCCACCCAGTTCGCCTCGTGGATGAGCATGGTGTGATGTTTGAATTTCTCCTCGCCCATCCCGTCGACCTCGGTGCGGAAGAGTTTCATCGCTGCGGTCAGGACGAACATGTCCATGGCCTGTTGTAGGCAGGCGATGTCGTCATCGTCGGCGACGACGACATCACGCACGTGGGCGAGTTCGTTGGAGTTGGCGACAGTGCGCTCGTCCTCCGGGATATCAGAGTCGAGGTCGTGGAAATCGCTGGCTCCCATATAGCCCGCGGGGCGCGGGAGCGAGATGATGAAGTCCTTGGGGAAGATGTCGGCGGTATCGCTCGGATCGATGAAGACGTTCGCGTACGGGGTTGCCGTGTAGCCGACGTACTGCGCCCTGGGCAGCATGGTGAGCAGTTCGGAGATCTTCTGGTTGATCGCGGTGCGCTCGGCATCGGGTTTGGGGCGGGAGGTGTTGACCGAGGCCTCGTCGGATTCGTCGTCGATGATCAGGACCGGGATCTCCGACAGCGGAGTCTTGATCTTGTTCAGGTCCTTGACGAGCTTGGACAGCACGGTCTTGTTCTTCTTGACGACCATAAGTCGAGCCGAGGAACGGTACAGGTTGCGCTCGTCGTAAAGCGGAAGCGCCGGCTCTTGCTTCTCGAACTCGAGTGCCACGATGCCTTGCAGCAGGCTGTTGTAGTCGTTGTCCCGCGTTGTCATGCGCACGATATCGAAGGCGCCGAGTGCCGACGGCAAGCCGCCGAACTCCACGAAACGACCGCGTGCCCAATCCGGGTCGTCGGCGTAATCGGAATCGAATTCACTGGCTCCGCGCAGGATGTTCTCCCGGCCCACCAATTCCATGTCCAGCCGGCGCTGCGTCTGGGCCCGTAAGAGGTTCAAGGTGCCGCCGAGCACGATGATCAGGCGGTAACCCGCATCGACGGCCTTGGCTATGACGCCGGTGAAGTTGGCGGTCTTACCCGACTGGACGTAGCCGACGACCAGACCCTTGGACTGATACGCCACGGCGCTCGCGGGATCAGCGAGCCGTTCGACGACGTTGTCGGTGGCGACATTGAGGTCTTCGATCGCTTCGTCCGACCAGCCCTTGGTCCGGAGCAGCTGACGGTAGGCGGGCCAGTACCACGGGCGACCACGTTGGCCCACGGAGTCGTACCAGGGTACGAATTCCTTGCTGATCACCACTGGAAGTTCGGCCTTCGAGACAGGGATCAGCGCTTCCAGCAGTTTGGCGGTGGAGGTGTCGATGGCCAGCAGTCGGTAGATGTCGGCGCGGCGTTCATCGGTTCGTGCCGCGGCCGACGACCACGCGGGTGCCACAGCGAAATCCCACTGCGTCAGCTGTTTGCGCCACATGTCGACGATCGGATCGCCGGACTGCGCGTTCAGCAGGGTCTCACGGAAGTCGGTCTCGTCGGCGAACGGCTCGGCAACGTCGGGGAGGTCCTCGACCTGGTACGCCATGGCACGCGCCAGTCGCTTCGGCCGGCTGCCGGCCATATCGGCCAGCACGGCGGTGTGCAACTCGATGCGGAGGGCGGGATCGCTGGTCATTGCTGTCCTCCCGCGTCCGACATATCCGCTAGCTCGGCCCGCGCGGCCGCGACCAGCACCGTCTGCCACAGTTGCAGGTTGTCCTTGATCCGTCGGCCGCTGTACTCCTTCTGGAAAACCTCGTGCACCAGCAGGTACAGCAAGGCCTTCATAGTCGGAGCGTCGTTCAAGCTGCCTGCTCTGCCGCCGAGGATCGCGGGGCGATAGCGGCGGTTCAGCGCGATGACCCGGTTCTCGCGGTCGATGTCGAAGAATTCGTCACCCGCGAGCTTCTGCCACAGGATCGAAATCGGCTCCTCGCCCGGGATGAGCGGCAACTCCTCCTCGATCGTCTCGCGTACTTCGGGCCCGAACCCGCGGCCGGGTGGAATGACCGCTCTACGCGTCGCGCCCGCCCGTTTCCGCGCCTCCCGGTAGGTCTGTTGGGCCTCGGCGAGATAGTCGGCGAAGAGATTGCCGTTGGCGTCGGCGGCGGTTTCCAGCGCGGTGAGGAATTCCGGTGAAGACTCCACGCCCTCTTTTTTGACACTGAGCCGGAACACGTCGCCCGGCTGATCGGGCACGTCGATGGCAACGCGAGCGAGCGACAGATGCTGTTCGGGCTGGCGAAAATTGTTCCAGCCGCCTGCTTGAACGACCCGGCCGTGGCGGTAGAAGTAGAAGCCCTGACGGTCGATGACGCTGCCAACCGCCCGGTACTGGTCGACATTCGATTTGGGCGGCCAGATATGAGCGGTCAGGAACACCGGGCCCAGCGAAGGGACTTCGGCGACGAACTTGCGCGGATAGTCGGCGTGGCCGGTGACGGGATATCCGAATGGATCCAACGGCTGCACACCGAAATTCATGTAGATCGCGCCGGTGCGGATGTCCTCGACGGCGATCGTGATGTTGAAATCGGGCCGCGCGAGAAATCGATGCAGTTGCAGGCCGAGGTGCAGTCCCAGCTTGTTGATGGTCCGGTGCAGATAGCGGTCGGTCTGGCCGCCCCCACCGCGGGTCGGGAAATTCTTCACCCCATCCCACCGGATAACGGTGCCGTTCCATCGGATCGGACACTGGTGGTAGCGATCGATCAACGACATCGCGTACTCGGGCGCGACGATATCGCATTGGAAACCGGCCAACGCGTGTTCCATCACCCAGCGTCGTCCGACGGGACGCGTCGTTTTGGTGCGGCTGACGACCGTCACCGCCCCGGCATGACTCAGCGAGGCCGACTTGAGACCGGTGCCGAACATGCCGAGCGCACCGGGCTGGTAATCGCGACGGCCGCCCACCGTCATGGCGATATCGAGCTCATCCTCGGACATGCCTTGTCCGTCGTCGATGACCAGCAGGCTCACCAGATTGTCGCCATCGCGCAGGAAGTGGATCACAACGTCCTTGGCGCCTGCGTCGATCGAGTTGTCGACGAGGTCGGCGATCGCGGCTTCGAAGCCGTAGCCCTGGCTGCTCAGGGCCTCCATATACCGCGGGTCGGGCGGAAGATGCTTGGTTCCCGTTGTGGGGACGTCGAAACTCCACTCCTGCGCACTGTCCACCCTGCCCGCCTCACTCCGCCCGCGCCACTGTTTTTCCAGGAAACTCGTGCGTGAAATCTTCTGGTGGCCGTGAGGTGTTACAGCTCACCGAGAGCAAGCACTCACGCGGGCAGCAGCCGCCCGACGACCTCGGCCAACTGCACTACGTTCCGGCATTCGTGCATCGTGATGTGCTCGGCATACACATGCGCGGCCGAATCGCCGGTGGACCAGGAGCGGGCGGGTTCGGGGTTCAACCAGTGGGCGTGCTTGGCCTTGTCGAGCATGAGGGAGAGGGCGTCGAGACCTGGGTCGGTGCGGTTGGTGCGGGCGTCGCCGAGGATGAGGAGGGAGGCGCGGGGGCCGAGGGCGTCGAGGTGGTTGGTGACGAAGCCGGAGAGGGCTTCGCCGTAGTTGCTGCTGCCGAAGCGGGTGACGCCGGATTCGCGGATGATGCGGGCGGTGAGGTCGGGGGTGGGCGGGGTGCCGGGGGTGAACCAGGGGGTGATTTCGGCGCAGGTGTCGATGAAGCCGAAGCTGCGGACGCGGCTGAATTGGTCTTGCAGGGCGGCGACCAGCAGGAGGGTGAATTCGGCGAAACCGGTGACGGAGCCGGAGAGGTCGGCCAGGACGACGAGGTCGGGGCGGCCGTGTTTGCGGGCGCGGAGGACGGGGGTGACGGGGACGCCGCCGGTGGACATGGAGGCGCGCAGGGTGCGGCGCAGGTCGATCTGGCCGCGGACGGCTTTGCGGCGGCGGGCGGCCAGGCGGGTGGCGAGTTTGCGGGCCAGCGGGTGGACGAGGCGGCGCATCTCGGCGAGGTCCTGTTCGCGGGCGCCGAGGAAATCGATGCGGTCGCTGCTGGATTCGACGCCGCGGCGGGCGATGTAGTCGGTGCCGCGCAGTTCGGCGGAACGGATGCGGGCCTCGGTTTGCAGGGCGGTGCGGAAGGCGCGCAGGCGGCGGTCGGCTTCGATGGTGTGCACGGCGGTGTCGAATTCGCTGGTGGAGGCGCCCATCCGGGCGACGATGCGTTCGGCGAGATCGGGCTGCAGTGCCTTCAGAGTCAGGTACGACGACCAACCCGCGCCGGAGGCGGTGGTGACGACGCCCGATGCGCCCGCGCCTTGTCCCCCGCTGCCGTAGCCGCCGAGTTCGGTGAGGGCGCGGCGAGCGAGTTCGGGTGTGGCGTCGGGGTTGTCGGCGAGAGTGGTGACCAGTTCGTCGCGCAAGGTCGCGATGGCGTCGGGATTCGGTTCGCGCACTTGACCGTACCCGCCGCGACCGAGGAAGTAGAGGTCGAAGAGCTGATCGAAGACCGCGCGCTGACCGTTGCGGCGCAGCAGGGTGGCGGCGAGTCCGGAGCGGAGGCGGTCGGTGTTGTCGGTGCCGAGCGCGACAATGGCTTCGGCGGCATCGATGGTTTCGCTGGGGCCGGCGTTGATGCCGTGTTCGCGCAGCAGCGTGACGAACGCGACGAGGCGGTCGGTCATCGATTCGTGGCGCGATCCGGCCTCGAGGTGAGCGGGTCCGGACGGCGTCACCTGTCGCCCCCATCCGGGGCTGCCCACACCCGAGATCCCCCGGTGCGGTTTCGGCGGTAAGGGCGTGGCCGGGAAGGGCGCGTAGGCGCGTCCGATAGGCGCCCGCTCGGTGCACCGAACCGGGCGGCGCCGTGACCCGGGGCCGCGCCTCGCGCCCTGCGAGTCAGCCGCACGCCGACTCCGCTGCCGCGTCTGCCCCATCCAGCTCGAGCCGCTCCACCGCGACCTGATGGTCGGACCGATGTTTCAACAGCACACCGAGCGTGGAGCGCACCACTCCACCCGTGAGTCGCCGAGTCCCCAGCGCGACGAGAGTTCGTGCCCAGTCGACGGTTTCGGCGACCGACGGCGCCTTGCGCAGCGGGAGCTGACGGAGCGCGCCGACGGTGCGCACGATCGGTTCGGCCAAGGCCGCATCGAGTTCGGGCACGCGCAGCCGGACGATGGCGCGTTCCAGCTCGGCGGTCGGATAGTCGATGTGCAGGTACAGGCAGCGTCGCTTCAACGCCTCCGATAGCTCGCGGTTGGCGTTGGAGGTCAGGATGACGAACGGTTTCCGGACGGCGCGGATGGTGCCGAGTTCGGGGATGCTGACCTGATAGTCGCCGAGCACCTCGAGCAGCAGCCCTTCGAGTTCGACATCGGCCTTGTCGAGTTCGTCGATGAGCAGCACGGTGGGCTCGGGGTTGCGGATGGCGGCCAGCAGTGGGCGCGAGAGCAGGAACTCTTCGGTGAAGACGTGCTCGCGGGTACTGTCCCAGCCCTCGCCCTCGGTGGCGGTGATGCGCAGCAGCTGCTTGGCGTGGTTCCACTCGTAGAGGGCGCGCGCTTCGTCGATGCCCTCGTAGCACTGCAACCGGATCAGCTCGGCCGCGGCGGTAACGGCGAGGGCCTTCGCCAGTTCGGTCTTGCCGACGCCGGCGGGGCCTTCGATGAGCAGCGGTTTGCCCAGATGGCCCGCCAGGAACACGGCGGTGGCGATATCGGTGGACGGCAGATAACCGGCGTCGGTGAGCCTGCGGGTCACCTCGTCCACCGAGGCAAAGAAGTTACTCATCGGTAGACAGTGTAAAACGCATCGGTCGCCGGCCTCGCTTCACCATGCGAGCGGCGAGGACCGCAGCTCGGCGATCGTCACGCCGCGGCGGCGTTTCACCAATCCCCGCAGGGTTCCCGCGTTCAGATAGCCGACCCGCGCCGCGACGGCGTCCAGCGTCAGATCAGTGGTGCGCAGCAGCTGCGCGGCACGCTCCAAACGGATGTCGTTGACGAAGTCGCGTGGTGACATGCCGAGTTCGGCCTGGGTGGCGCGCTGCAGGCTGCGCTCGGTGACGCCGATCGCCTGCGCGGCGGTGGAGATCAGGAACTGGTCGGCCAGATGGTCGCGCACCCAGCGTTCGAAGGCCGCGGTCACCGAATTGCCGCGGGCGACGATTTCGGGAAGCACGAAGTCGCTTTGCCTGCGCCCGTTGCCCGCGATCAGATATCGGCTGGTGAGTTCGGCCAGCGCCGGACTCACCGATTGCACCAGCGACAGCGCGAGATACATGTGCGACAGCGCGGCGCCCGCCGTGCTGACCCGCGGGCCACGACACAGGATCCGGCTCTCGTCGAGCGCGATCTGCGGGTAGCGGCGGCGGAACGTGGGGCCGAGCCACCAGCTGGTGGTGGCCGCGGATCCGTCGAGGACACCGGCCTCGGCCAGGAAGAAGGTCCCCGAGCAGGCGCCGGCCACATGTGTGCCGTTCTCGTGGACCTGCCGGATCCGATCCAGCACGGGCTTGCTGCGGGCCGAGGTCACCAGATCGACCAACGGCTCGGGATCGAGCACCTGCACCGCGGGCACGATCATCATGTCGGGTTCGGGCGTGCCGTCGACCAGTGGTGTGGTGGCGATGGTGTGCCCATGCCCGGAGGTGACGCTCTCGCCGAAGGACATGGTGCGCACCCGCCACGGCGCGGGTGGTGTGTCGAGCTGGTCGCGGGCCGCGTTGGCGGTGTTGAAGGTCTCCTGCAGTGCCGCCAAACCGAAGTCGGCCACACCATCCATCACGAACACCCCGACATCCATGTCGGGAATAGTACTGAACATGTCGTTTCCGACACTCGGTAATGGCGGACGGGCCGCATAGTGTCAGTTCAGTTCCAGTGACGGCCCGCACAGTTTCGGCCCCCTCACCCCGGCAGCCCCCAGCCGTCGTCCGCCGATCGACACCCTCGGAGTCCCGCATGTCGCTTGCCACCAGCCTCGTCCACCACATCCGGTTGACGGTCACCGATCTCGAACGTTCGCGTGAGTTCTACGAGGACGTGCTCGGCTTCGAAGTGGCGGCCGAATCGCCCGGCAACCCGGCCGATCCACTCGTGCGCGCCGACCCGTTCCAGCTCTACGGCGGCGTGGTGTTCCAGACCCCCGGCGGGATGCTGCTCGGACTGCGGCCGGTGGCCGACCCGGACGATCGCTTCGATTCCGAACGCGTCGGTCTCGACCATCTCAGCTTCACCGTCGATTCCCGCGACGATCTCCTGAAGGCCATCGCCCGCTTCGACGAGGCGGGCGTGGCACACGGCGACATCGTCGAGATGGATCAATTCGGTATCGCGATCCTCGGCTTCAACGATCCCGACGGTATCCACCTCGAACTGACCGCGGGGATCTGATGGGCGTACGGACCCGCACCTGTACCGAGGTCGACCTACCGCCGTTTGCCCAGCTCTGGGCCAGATGGGCGGCGATGTCGGCTGCCTTCGCCGCCGCCGGATCGCAGTGGGGGCCGCGAATGTTGCCGTCGCTGGCATGGTTCGAGAGCTCCGGCAACAGCGGCTCGACGCTGTACGCGCTGCCCGGCGGCCGCGCGGTGCTCTCCGGCGGCGTGTGGACCTCGGACGCGCTGCGATTCGACGACGACGCACCACCGCCGGTGCATCCCGAGCCGCCGGACTGGGCCGTCGACCCGATGCTGAACCCGCACGCCGACACCGGGCTCACCGCGTTCTGCTACTGGTGGGATGCCGGACGCTGGTATCGCGCCGACTCCCCCTCGGTGGCGCAGGCGGCCTCGGCACTGCCCGGCCTGTGGACCACCGACTCGGTCGCCGAGCTCATCACCTGCCTGGCGACCGGCCGCCCCAACGACGAACAACGCGCGCACGCGATCACCCTGATCTGTGCCGCCGAGATCGGCGCGGTGAGCCATGACACGGTGGCGAATGTGTTCGGCGACAACGATTTGTTCGATCTGGACGCGGCCATGGATCAGTTCGAGATGGCGGGACTCACCGCGCGTCAGACCGCTACCCGCGCGGCCACGCAGTGCCTGCGCGGTCCGGCCACGCCACGGTTCAGTACGGGTTCGCCGCAGCTTCGACGCGTCCGGATTCGATGGCCTCGACCAGCGCTCGGTGATCGCTGACGGTCTGATCGGCGTAAGCGAGGGCGAACTCGGCCATGGCCCGGTCGAACGAATCGCCGGACCCGAGATAGCCGGCGATGGCGATGCGGTCGCCCGAGCGGGCATGGGCCCTGGCGAGGGTGTGCCCGCACAGCGCGGCGTACTGGCGCAGGCCGGCCGGTGACATGGTGTCGATCTCGGCGGAGCCCTTCATATCGCGCAACTGCCGCCAGTAGAAGTGGCGGCCCTGCGGTCCGGCGATCCAGCCGAGGAAGATATCGCTCGCGGACTGCATCAATCGCTGCCCGTGCACCACGCGGTGGCCGTGATTGCGGAACACGCTCGGCGTCAGATGCGGCGCGAGCACCGATTCCTCGGCCTCCTTCACCTGCAGAAACAGCGGGCCGCCGGTGTCGCGGTCGATGAGCAGCACCACGAAACAGCGGGTGCCGACGCTGCCGACGCCCACCACCTTGCGCGCGAAATCCACGATCCGGTACCGGTTCACCAGCACCCGGCGTTCCTCGGGCAGCGAGCGGCGATAGGCGGCGAAGACCTCCTCGACGGCGTCGGCATCGGCGACGGCGACCGGTGTGAGCAGTGGCGGTTGCTGCCGGATGCGCAGGCGACCGTCGGGACCGAGCTCGGTGAGTTTGTGCAGCGCCTGCAGGCTGGTGCGGCGGCGGGCGGCATCCAGGGTCTTCTCGACGTTCTTGCGGCGCTTCGGTTTACGGACCAGATCGACCAGGGTGTCGGCGTCGACCTGCTCGTACCAGACGTCGAGGGAGTCACGTCCGGCCAGCCGTCGCATGCCGTCGCGGTAGGCCGCCGCCGCGGTGCGCGCCGATGCGGCCGCCGCGTCATCGGTGCAGCCGTTGGCTCGTGCGGCGACCGCGATGCTGGCCGCCAGACGTTTCACATCCCATTCGAAGGGACCGGGCAGTGTCTCGTCGAAATCGTTGAGGTCGAAGACCAGCGACCGTTCCGGTGAGGCGAAGACACCGAAGTTGGACAGGTGCGCGTCGCCGCACAGTTGCACCGTCAGGCCGGTGTTCGGGGTGGCCGCCAGGTCGGCCGCCATGATCGCCGGAGCGCCGCGCAGGAAGGGGAAGTGCCCGGCCGCCATCCGCGCGTAGCGGATGGGCACCAGCTCGGGAACGCGGGTGGCCGCCTGCCGTTCCAGGATGGCGATCGGGTCGCGTTCCGGGGCGAGCCGCAACTGGCCGAGCGCCGAACGTGGCAGCTGCGCGCGCACCGCGCGACCAGCGTGCTCGCGCTCCGACGCCGGAGTGTCGGCGACCGTATTCGTCATCCACACAGTCTTGCCCGCGGCCGAGAACAGTACAACGACGCGGCGAAATCCGGTGTGTCCCCTATTGCCCCCGACCCGGTCGGCGTGCCCGCATGGGTGGGGTCTCATCCATTCGAATGATCCTCGGTCCGAACCTGTCCGCACCCGTGACCTTTGCCGCCAATTGCGGAAGAGTAGGGGGTGTGTCACCGCTGCTCGACCGATTCGCCCCGACCACGTCGGCCGGCCGGGATCCGGTGTCGCCCGAGTGCCCGTCCGGCACGGCAGGCGTGTTCCCGCACCGCTCGCACAGCCCGCGAGGCCACCGCTACGTCCGGACCAGCGCTCGAATCACGGCGAGGGCTGCGATCGGCTGATCCGCAGCATGCTGGAAAGGATAAGAAGGTGTTCTCGACAACCACATCAACCGCGTTTCGCCGGACGGCGGCGCGCGTCGCCGTCGCCGGTGCGATAACAGTGTTTCCGCTGACGGCCGTCGCGGTTCCGGCCGCTGCCGATCCGGCGTCGGCACCGCCCGGTATCACTCAGGTCGATCGCCCAGGCCATGGCGATTGGGACCGGTGGGACCACGACAAGAACAAGAAATGGGATCACGACAAGAAGTGGGACCGTGACTGGGACCGCAACTGGGATCGTGGTCACGGGCACGACCCGCTCTGGTGGCTGCTGCGCCATATCATTCCGCGCGGATTCGGCAGCTTCTGAGCGACCGCGGGCGGGAAAGGCGAGCACGACCGGTCGGGGTTCCGCCCGCATCACTCCTTGACCTCAACCTTCGTCGAGGTCCTACGTTCGATGTCATGGCAATTCTCACCGACGTCGAACGCGCGTATCTGCACACCGTGCGGCTGTGCCGGCTGTCCACCGTCAGCCCGGACGGCCAGCCGATGACGGTTCCGCTCGGCTTCCGCCTCAACGACGACGACACCATCGATATCGGCGGACCGAACCATGCGAACACCCGGCGCTACCGCAATGTGCTCGTCAACCCGAAGGTGAGCGTGCTGTTCGACGACCTCACTCCCGATCGGCCCGGCGAACTCGTCCCTGGCAAGGGCCGCGGCGTCGAAATCCGCGGTATCGCCGAAACGCTCACCGTGGAGGTACCGCCGGTGGTGCCGGAGTGGTTCTCCCATGACGTCATCCGCATCCACCCGCGCCGGGTGCACAGCTGGCATATCGACCCGGCCGATCCGAGCGGCCGCGCCCGCACCGTCGCCTGAGGCGTACACGCGAAAGGGCCCGTCCGCCACCGGCGAACGGGCCCTTTTCTCGCGTACGGAAACTTACGCGGTTTCGGTGATCGGGCGATCGACCCAGCTCATCAGACCACGCAGCTTGGCGCCGGTGACCTCGATCGGGTGCTCGGCGTTCTGCTTGCGCAGCGCCTCGAGCTCCTTGTTGCCGCCCTCGACATTGGCGACCAGACGCTTGACGAAGGTGCCGTCCTGGATGTCCTTGAGGATGTCCTGCATCCGCTTCTTGGTGTCGGCGTCGATGACCCGCGGGCCCGACAGGTAGCCACCGAACTCGGCGGTGTCGGAGACCGAGTAGTTCATCCGGGCGATGCCGCCCTCGTACATCAGGTCGACGATCAGCTTGAGCTCGTGCAGCACCTCGAAGTAGGCCATCTCCGGCGCGTAACCGGCCTCGACCATGACCTCGAAACCGGTCTTGACCAGTTCCTCGGTGCCACCGCAGAGCACGGCCTGCTCACCGAACAGGTCGGTCTCGGTCTCTTCCTTGAAGGTGGTCTTGATGACGCCCGCGCGGGTGCCGCCGATGGCCTTGGCGTAGGACAGCGCCAGGGCCTGGCCCTCACCCTTCGGGTCCTGATCGACCGCGATCAGCGCCGGAACGCCCTTGCCGTCGACGAACTGACGACGCACCAGGTGGCCCGGGCCCTTCGGCGCCACCATGCCGATGGTGACGTTGGCCGGCGGCTTGATCAGGCCGAAGTGGATGTTGAGGCCGTGGCCGAAGAACAGCGCATCGCCATCCTTCAGGTTCGGCTCGATGTCATTGGTGAAGATCGACGCCTGCGCGGTGTCGGGGGCCAGCACCATGATCACGTCGGCCCACGCGGAAACCTCGGCGGGGGTGCCGACGGTCAGCCCGGCCTCCTCGGCCTTCGGCCGCGACTTCGAGCCCTCGGCGAGGCCGACGCGGACCTCGACACCCGAGTCGCGCAGGCTCAGCGAGTGCGCGTGGCCCTGGCTGCCGTAACCGATCACCGCGACCTTGCGGCCCTGGATGATCGACAGATCGGCATCGTCGTCGTAGAACATCTCGACTGCCACTATTGGGTTCCCTTCTCGATTTCTAGGAGTTAGAAAAGACTGATTCGGCTGCTCAGCGGGTCGCGGTGATCGACTTCGGCCCGCGGCCGACCGCCACCACACCGGACTGCACGATCTCACGGATGCCGTACGGTTCCAGCATCCGCAGCAGCGCGTCGAGCTTGGACCGGGTTCCGGTCGCCTCGACGGTGAGCGCGTCCGGTGACACGTCGATGACCTTCGCCCGGAAGAGCGTAACGGCCTCGATCACCTGGGTGCGCACGCTGGCGTCGGCGCGCACCTTCACCAGGATCAGCTCGCGGGCCACCGAGGCCTCGGCGTCCTGCTCGACGATCTTGATGACGTTGACCAGCTTGTTGAGCTGCTTGGTCACCTGCTCGAGCGGCAGATCCTCGACGGTGACGACGATCGTCATCCGGGAGATGTCGGGAACCTCGGTGCCGCCGACCGCCAGCGATTCGATATTGAAGCCGCGGCGAGAGAACAGGCTCGCCACTCGCGCCAGCACGCCCGGCTTGTCCTCGACGAGGACGCTGAGGGTGTGGGTGCTGCTCATTCTTGGTTCCCCTCGCTGGTCTGTGCGGTGGTGTCGGCGGGACGGCCGGCCTGCGTCCGGTCATGCGACAGCGCCTCGTGGATGACGGCGGGCTCGGCGGCGGTCTCGTCCTCGTCGAACAGCGGACGGATGCCGCGCGCGGCCATGATCTCGTCGTTGCTGGTGCCCGCGGCGACCATCGGCCACACCTGGGCGTCCTTGCCGACGATGAAGTCGATGACGACCGGGCGGTCGTTGATCGACTGCGCCTCCCGGATCGCGGCCTCGACGTCTTCTTCCTTCTCCACCCGGATGCCGTGGCAGCCGAGCGCTTCGGCCAGCTTGACGAAATCGGGGATGCGCAGGGTGTGCGTGCCGAGATCGGTGTTGGAGTAGCGCTCCTCGTAGAACAGGGTCTGCCACTGGCGGACCATGCCGAGGTTGCCGTTGTTGATCAGCGCGACCTTGATCGGCACGCCCTCCACCGCGCAGGTGGCCAGCTCCTGATTGGTCATCTGGAAGCAGCCGTCACCGTCGACCGCCCAGACCTCCTTCTCCGGCGCGCCCATCTTGGCGCCCATGGCGGCCGGGACGGCGTAGCCCATGGTGCCGAGACCGCCGGAGTTGAGCCAGGTGCGCGGCTTCTCGTACTTGACGAACTGGGCGGCCCACATCTGGTGCTGGCCGACGCCCGCGCAGTAGATCGCATCCGGTCCGGCCAGGCGGCCGAGCGCGTCGATGACGAACTCCGGCGACAACGAGCCGTCGCTCGGCGCGGTCCAGCCGAGCGGGTAGGCGTCGCGGATGCCGTCGAGGTAGGTCCACCATTCGGTCAGCTCGAACGGCATGGTCTGGGCCGGATCGGACTTCAGGGTCTCGATCAGCTCGATGATCACCTCGCGGCAATCACCGACGATCGGGACATCGGCGTGCCGGTTCTTCCCGATCTCGGCGGGGTCGATATCGGCGTGGATGACCTTGGCGCCGGGCGCGAAGGAGTCCAGCTGACCGGTGACGCGGTCGTCGAACCGGGCACCGAGGGTGATCAGCAGGTCCGACTTCTGCAGCGCCGCCACCGCGGCCACCGAACCGTGCATGCCGGGCATGCCGCAGTGCAGGCGGTGGCTGTCGGGGAACGCGCCGCGCGCCATCAGCGTGGTCACCACCGGAATGCCGGTCAGTTCGGCCAGCTCCAGCAGCTCGGCCGAGGCGTCGGCCTTGATCACGCCGCCGCCGACGTAGAGCACCGGCGCCTTGGCCTCGGCGATCAGCCGGGCGGCCTCACGCACCTGCTTGCCGTGCGGCTTGGTGACCGGGCGGTAGCCGGGCAGCCGCATCTCCGGCGGCCAGCTGAAGGTGGTCTGCGCCTGCAGCACGTCCTTCGGGATGTCGACCAGCACCGCGCCCGGACGGCCGCTCGAGGCCAGGTAGAACGCCTCGGCGATCATGCGCGGGATGTCGGCGCCGTCGGTGATCAGGAAGTTGTGCTTGGTGATCGGCATGGTGATGCCGGAGATGTCGGCTTCCTGGAAGGCATCGGTACCGATGAGTCCGCGGCCGACCTGACCGGTGATCGCGACGATCGGCACCGAGTCCATCTGGGCGTCGGCGATCGGGGTGACCAGGTTGGTGGCGCCGGGACCCGAGGTCGCCATGCAGACACCGACCTTGCCGGTGGCCTGGGCGTACCCGGTGGCGGCGTGACCGGCACCCTGCTCGTGGCGCACCAGGACGTGCCGCACCCGGGTGGAATCGAACAGCGGGTCGTAGACGGGCAGGATGGCGCCGCCGGGAATGCCGAATACGGTGTCGACGCCGAGCTCCTCGAGCGAGCGGACGACCGACTGCGCGCCGGTGACCCGCTCGGGCGGGAGCTGGCGGCGGTTGGCCGTGGTCGTCGCGGGAGTACCGGCAGCTGCCGGCTGGTTCGCCGAAGGCGCTGGCCTGCGGGCCGAGGGCCCGGGCCGGGCGGTTGGTGCGCTCACCGTCTTGGTTCCTTACCTCTTGTCGTTATGACCCCGGGCGAGCCGCGAGTGGCGGTGCCTGCCCGTCCGGACAGCGGTCATGGTCCGAACACAAAAAAGCCCCCGACAGCCCATGGCTGTTCGAGGGTGGCGCGTCGCAGTGCGAGCTGACGTATCAGGTAGTCGGGCTCAACGCTGGACGCGCCGGCCGATTACGAGCAACTCGTTTCGATTCACGCGCATGACGGTATTTGTGCGTGAGGTGAAGAGTCAAACTGCTTGCCTACGCCGTCCCATTATGTGGGACGACAGTGGGTGCTCGAGTCCGTCCACCATGATGCGAGGATGGTGGTGTGTCATCACCGCATCAGTCCGTGCCACCGGCTAAATCGTCCCACACGTCCGACGCGGCGCCGGATACGGGTGGTCAGGCGAGCGAGGGCACACCGGCCCGTGTCATCCGCATCACACGACTGAACTTCATCGGCGTATTGGTGCTGGTGCTGTGCGTGTTCTTCCCGTTCGTCGGCTGGCCCGCCGCGCTGTGGTGGCTGTTCGCGCTGCCGATCGCGGTGTCGGTGTGGATTCTGCGCACCCAGACCACCGTCTCCGGGGCGGGACTTGATCTGCGCACGGTCTTCGGATCCCGCCACATCGACTGGGCGCAGGTGCGCGGCATCCGCATTCCCAAGCGTGGCTATGTCCGGGTCCACCTCGACGACGACAGCGAGGTAAAACTACCGGCGGTAAGCTACGACCGATTGCGCGAACTGGTGGACGCTTCGGGTGGACGAATCCCCGACCCGTTCGCCGGACCCGCGGAACCGATCGCATCGGCGGACGCCGACACCACCGGCACCACCGAGCCCCCTTCGGGCGCCGACCCGACCACGGGCGGCGACACACCGACCCCCAGCGAGGCCGATACCGCGGCCGCACGCGACACCGATACCGCCCCGGGTAGCTGATCCCCGCTCCCCCACCGGCACACAGCCCGTGCCGGGTGCGGGAGTAACGTCGAGGAAACGCCGAGCAGTGCGCCGGCCGGACCGCCGGGCACCCCCGGCCGGACCGCCGAGCCGCTCAGCGTCGTCGCACATCAGCCCCCGCGACCCGACCGAGGACATCCATGCCACCGCTTCGTTCACGAACCACCACCATCGGCCGCAATGCCGCCGGCGCCCGCGCCCTGTGGCGGGCCACCGGTATGACCGACTCCGATTTCGGCAAGCCGATCGTCGCCATCGCCAACTCCTACACCCAGTTCGTGCCAGGGCACGTGCACCTCAAGGACGTCGGCGAGATCGTCGCCGACGCGGTGCGCGCCGCGGGTGGTGTGCCGCGCGAGTTCCACACCATCGCCGTCGACGACGGCATCGCGATGGGACACGGCGGCATGCTGTACTCGCTGCCCAGCCGCGAGATCATCGCCGACTCGGTGGAATACATGGTGAACGCACACACCGCCGACGCGCTGGTGTGCATCTCCAACTGCGACAAGATCACCCCCGGCATGCTCAACGCGGCCATGCGGCTCAACATCCCCGCGGTGTTCGTCTCCGGCGGCCCGATGGAGGCCGGTAAGGCCGTCGTGGTCGGCGGTGTCGCGCAGGCGCCGACCGACCTGGTCACCGCGATCTCGGCCAGCGCGAACTCGGCGGTCAGCGACGAAGGGCTCGACGAGGTCGAGCGCAGCGCCTGCCCGACTTGTGGTTCGTGCTCTGGCATGTTCACCGCGAACTCGATGAACTGCCTCACCGAAGCGCTCGGACTCGCGCTGCCGGGCAACGGGTCGACCCTGGCCACCCATGCCGCGCGCCGCGCGCTGTTCGAGAAGGCGGGCAAGGTGATCATCGACATCGCCACCCGCTGGTACCGCGACGACGATGCCTCGGTGCTGCCGCGCAATGTGGCCAATGCCAAGGCCTTCCGCAATGCGATGGCCCTCGACGTCGCGATGGGTGGTTCCACCAACACGGTGCTGCACACCCTTGCCGCCGCGCAGGAGGGTGAGATCGACTTCGACCTGAACACGATCGAGGAGATCAGCCGCAAGGTGCCGACCCTGTCGAAGGTGGCGCCGAACTCCGATTACCACATGGAAGACGTGCACCGCGCGGGCGGCATCCCGGCGCTGCTCGGCGAGCTGCGGCGGGCGAACCTGCTGGAAACCGATGTCACCACGGTGCACACCGCGAGCTTCGACGAATGGCTCGACACCTGGGACATCCGCTCCGGCAAGGCTTCCGAGGAGGCCATCGAACTGTTCCACGCCGCACCGGGCGGGGTCCGCACCACCGAGCCGTTCTCCACCGACAACCGCTGGTCCTCGCTCGACACCGATGCCGCCAACGGCTGCATCCGCGACCTCGAGCACGCCTACACCGCCGAGGGCGGACTGGTCGTGCTGCGCGGCAATATCGCCCCCGACGGCGCGATCCTCAAGACCGCCGGCATCGACGAGGAGCTGTTCACCTTCCAGGGCCCGGCCGTGGTGGTCGAATCCCAGGAGGAGGCCGTGTCGGTGATCCTGGCCAAGAAGATCAAGCCCGGCGATGTGATCGTGGTGCGCTACGAGGGCCCGGCCGGCGGTCCAGGCATGCAGGAGATGCTGCACCCCACCGCCTTCCTCAAGGGCTCCGGGCTCGGCAAGGAGTGCGCGCTGATCACCGACGGCCGGTTCTCCGGCGGCACCTCGGGCCTGTCGATCGGCCACATCTCCCCCGAGGCGGCCAGTGGTGGCGTCATCGGTCTGGTGGAGGACGGCGATCAGATCCGCATCGACGTCGCCAGCCGCACCCTCGAGGTGCTGGTCGACGACGCCGTGCTGGCCGAACGGCGCGCCAAGATGGAGGCGCGGGAACGGCCGTGGCAGCCGGTGAACCGCGACCGTCCGGTGACGACGGCGCTGCGCGCATACGCGGCCATGGCGACCTCGGCCGACAAAGGTGCCGTGCGGCACGTGAAGTAGGACACGAAAGTAGGCGCTCCTCCCAGGCGAGGAGCGCCTACTGGTTTTCGAACGTGACAACTGATTTCGCACGGTCCGGGTAACTCGCCGGGTACGCCCAGAATTCAGCCGACCACACAACCGCCGGCCCGCAACGGCACGCCGAACGGCACTCACGACCGGCAAGAATCGCGGAGAGGCGGATCGGAGGCGGATCAGATCAGACGATGCCGACCAAGGGGTTGCCGCCGTGCAGGTACCACCAGGCACCCGCGGCCGCGGCGATCGCGAGCAGCAGCACCACGAACGAGCCCCAGGCCGGGCGGGTGGCCCAGCCGCGGCTGCGGTCCAGCGCCCAGCGGCCGGGACCGGTGAGGATGATGACCGCGGCGGTGCCGGCGAGGATCGTCTCCAGCTCGACGGCTCCGGTGCCCTGCGTGTACTGGAAGTCGGGGTGCATGCCCTGCTTCCAGGCCCAGGCGTCGAGGATGACGGCCAGCACCGCGCCCGCGGCCAGTGGAGTGGCCAGGCCGAGGATGAGCAGGATGCCGCCGCCGACCTCACCGGCGATGAGCATCGCGGCCGAAAGCGACGGATGGTCCCAGCCGCCCTTCTCCATCATCTGGCGGGTGCCGTCGATGCCTGGGCCGTCGAACCAGCCCGCGAGCTTCTGCATGCCGTGGTAAAGGAAGGTGCTACCGACGACCAACCGCAGCAGGAACAGGCCGAGATCGAGGGTGCCGCGCCGGTTGTCGCCGTTGCGGCGGCGCACCCGGTTGGCCGTGGCACCGGTGGGCGGCGCGGCGGCGGGCGGGATACTCGCGTAGGCGTAGGTGGCGTCCGGATCGGCGCTCTTCGCGGCCGCGGCGGAGTCCTTTCCGGCCGGAGCGCCCGCGCCGGCGGCGTCGACCTCCGGGTCGAGCCCCAGTTCCTCTTCGGTGCGCGGGATCTGCTTGGTCATCTTCGGACGCTCGTCGCCCACCGCGGGGAACTCGCCGGTCGGTGAATCGTAGGGGCTGCCGACGCCGCCCTCCGACGATGACACCGCCCGCTGCTCCGCCGTGCTCGCAGCGGATTCGGGCTCGTCTTTCGACTTGTCGCTCACCCGTTCAGCCTAAGCCGCGAGGGCCCGGCGGTTAACCCTCTTGGACGACGGCGTGTCCGGTGACCTGTTTCGGCCACACCGGGTGGGCACCCGCGACAGGCGCGCGGTCCGAGGTTTCCGTTACGTTTGGGGTATGAAGTCGGTTGGCGCGAGGCGCTTGGTGGTGGGGGCAGTGCTCGGCTCGATGCTGCTGGGCGGCTGCGCGCGGTTCGATGATTCCGCGTCCAGTCCGTTCACGCCCGAGCCGACGCTGCACGGCGCGAATATCGAGCCGAAGAAGCCCGATCAGCCGCCGACCTCGACCACCCGCCCGAGCGGGCCGTGCATCGACCCCGATCCGGCGGTGGTGGCGACCTGCCTGGACACCACCGGCGGCCTGGTCTCGCTCGGCGGGTCCGCGCTGGTCACCGAACGGCGCACCGGACGGATCATGAAGGTGGTGCCCGAGCAGCCGCCGGTGGAGATCGCGCGCGTCGACGTCGACGGTTCCGGTGACGGCGGACTCACCGATCTCGCGCTCTCGCCCACCTACGGCGAGGACGGCCTGCTCTACGCCTACATCACCACCCCGAGCGATAACCGGGTGGTGCGGATCGCCCAGGGCGGCGGCCCGCCGAAGCCGGTGCTGACCGGAATCCCGAAGGGCGCCACCGGTAATCACGGCGCCATCGAATTCACCGGACCGGATCGGCTACTGGTACTCACCGGCGACGCGGGCAATCCCGGCGCGGCCGCGGCGCAGTCGTCGCTGGCGGGCAAGCTGCTGCGGGTGAATTCACCGAGCCCCAACGGTTCGGCGTCGCCGGAGGTGGTGATCTCCGGGATCGGCACCGCCGGCGATATCTGCCTCGACAGCACCCAGGGCGTCTGGATCACCGACCGCACCGCGACCGAGGACCGGTTGCAGCGACTGGCACCCGACGGTGCCGTCAGCACGGCCTGGACCTGGCCGGATCGTCCCGGCGTCGCGGGCTGCGCGGCGGCCGCCGACGGCGTGGCGATCGCACTGACCGGGGCGAAGGCGCTGGCGCTGGCCGTCACCGATCCGGACACCCACGCGGTGACCGCGGCACCCACCCTGGTGGCGCAGGACAAGTACGGCCAGCTCAGCGGTGCGGCCTCCGGCGGCGACGGCACCATCTGGGTGTCCACGGTCAACAAGAACGAGGGCGGCACGCCGGGACCGTTCGACGATCGGGTGGTACGGATTCCGCCGCCCGCCGCCGGCGGAGGTGGGCCGGACTGATCCCGGGCCGACAATCCGGTCACGGCGCGCCCGCGTCGTGACCGGATGCCGCGCAGCCGCCGGAGCCGAAACATGAACTCCCGCCCACGCATCAGCGCGGGCGGGAGTTCGCTGTCCGGCGGCTCAGGCGCCGCAGGCGGCCAGCACCAGTTCGCGGACGCGGGCCGCGTCGGCCTGACCGCGGGTGGCCTTCATGACGTCGCCGACGATCTTGCCCGCGGCCTGCACCTTGCCGGAGCGGATCTTGTCGGCGATATCGGGGTTGGCGGCCAACGCCTTGTCGACCTCGGCTTGCAGGGCGCCCTCATCGCTGACCATGCCGAGGCCCTTGGCCTCAACGATCTGCGCCGGATCGCCCTCACCGGCCAGCACGAAGTCGACGACCTGCTTGGCGACCTTGTTGTTCACCGTCTTGGCCTCGACCAGCTTGATCACCTCGGCCACCTGGGCGGGAGTGATCGGCAGATCCTCCAGCGCGACCTCGCGCTCCTTGGCCTTCTCGGTCAGATAGGCCACCCACCAGGAGCGCGCCTCGTTGGCCGGTGCGCCCGCATCGACGGTGGCGATGATCAGATCGAGAGCGCCCGCGTTCACCAGATCGCGCATCACCTCGTCCGACAGTCCCCAATCGGACTGGATGCGGGCCCGGCGCAGCCACGGGTATTCCGGAATCGTGGTGCGCAACTGCTCGATCCACTCGGCGTCCGGGGCGACCGGGCGCAGGTCCGGTTCGGGGAAGTAGCGGTAGTCCTCGGCGGTCTCCTTGCGGCGCCCGGGCGAGGTGGAGCCGTCGGCCTCGTGGAAATGCCTGGTCTCCTGCACGATCGAACCGCCGGAGGCCAGCACCGCCGCCTGACGGCGCATCTCGTAGCGGACGGCCACCTCCACGCTGCGCAGCGAGTTGACATTCTTGGTCTCGGTGCGGGTGCCGAATTCGGTGGCGCCGACCGGCATCAGCGAGACGTTGGCGTCGCAGCGCAGCGAACCCTGCTCCATCTTGACGTCGGACACGTGCAGCGACTTCAGCAGATCGCGCAGCGCCGTCACGTACGCGCGCGCCACCTCCGGCGCCCGCTCCCCCGCGCCGGTGATCGGCTTGGTGACGATCTCGATCAGCGGCACACCGGCACGGTTGTAATCGAGCAGCGAATGGCTGGCGCCGTGGATGCGGCCGGTGGCGCCGCCGATGTGCACCGACTTGCCGGTGTCTTCTTCCATGTGCGCGCGCTCGATGTCGACGCGGAAGGTGCTGCCATCGTCGAGCACCACATCCAGGTGCCCTTCGGTGGCGATGGGCTCGTCGTACTGGCTGATCTGGTAGTTCTTCGGCTGATCCGGGTAGAAGTAGTTCTTGCGCGCGAACCGGCCCCACGGGGTGATCGAACAGTTGAGCGCCAGGCCGATGCGGATGGCCGATTCGACGGCCTTCTCGTTCACCACCGGCAGCGATCCGGGCAGGCCGAGGCACACCGGGCACACCTGGGTATTCGGTTCGGCGCCGAACTCGGTGGGGCACCCGCAGAACATCTTGGTCGCGGTGGACAGCTCGACGTGAACCTCCATGCCGAGCACCGGCTCGTACCGGGTCACGACATCGGCGTAATCCATCAGTTCGACGGTAGGTGCGCTCATGGCGAACAGTCTATGTAAGGGCTACCGGCGGGCGTGCCGACGGTCCGCGCATACTCGGCGCGCGGCTAATTCGCCGGCACCCGCTGGGTGAGCCAGTCCTTCACGTTGTCGAGCACCTCGGGCGCGATGGTGGTCTCGATGGTCGAATACTCGCTGGGCAATCCAGTTCCGGCGGGCTGCATCAGGTGGTTGAGCCCGGGGAAGGTGTGCACGGTGGCATCCGGGTCGCCTGCGAGCAGATCGCGCATCGGCTGTTCGTTCTGGCTCGGCAGGACCTGCAGATCCTTCTCGCCGAAGAAGGCGAGCACCGGCACCCGCAGCGCCGACAGCGCGGGGGCCGGGTCGTAGCTCATGAACGAGGTCATCGACGGGGTGAGCAGGGCGTCGATCTGTTCGTCGGTCATCCGCTGGCCTTCCGGCAACGTCTGGTTGTGCTCGCGCGCCACCTGCCGGGCCTTGTCGAGATCGCCTGCCCGCATCGCGTCGGCCAGCGCGGTGATGTAGCCGACCTGCGCGGCGGTCTCCTCCGGGGACGCGCCGCCGGCGGCGAACAGCGCGCGGTTCTGTTCGATCAGCACATCCCCGCCCGGGACGGCGGGCCCGGCCATCAGGATCGCGAACGCCACCCCGCTGTCGGGTTTCGATGCGACCAGCGGGGCCAGGTAGCCGCCCTCGCTGTGCCCGAACAGGCCGATGCGCGCCGGGTCGATATCGTCGCGGGTGCGCAGGTAATCCACCCCGGCCGCGGCATCGCCCGCCAGATCGTCGTAGGTGGCCTGATCGAGATCGCCGCTGGTGCCGCCGACGCCGCGGTCATCGGTGCGCAGTACCGCGTACCCGGCGCGGGTGAGCGTATCGGCGAGCAGCAGAAACGGCTTGTGCCCGAACAGTTCTTCATTGCGATCCTGCGGGCCACTGCCGGTCAGCATCAGCACGGCCGGGAACGGGCCGTCACCTTCGGGTTTGGTCAGCGTGCCGGCGATGGTGATGTCGCCGCTCGGGTAGCTGACGTCCTCGGATTCGTACGGGAACGGCGGTTTCGGTTCCTGCGGGCGAGCCGCGGGCGTCAGCGCGCCGGGCCGCATGACCAGCGGGAATGTCTGCCCGGACTGGGTGAAATCGCCGGTGATCTGCCCGGCGCCGGTGTCGAGGCGGCCATGGAAGGCGGGATCGCCCGGTATGTCGGGAATGGTGAACTCCACCCGATCCGGTTCCGCGACGACATCGTCGAGCGACACATCCGCTACGCCCTGCGACGGAATGTCGATGGTGGCACTGTCGGCGGACAGGAAGTCCACCCCGATCTCGAGGGGCTGGCCGGGGACGTCGATCTTGCCGTGCCAGGCACCGCGTACCGGGTTCTCCGTCGCCGATCCGGAATCGGACCCGTCGTCGGAGCACCCGGCCAGCACCATCGCGGCCACCATCGACAGCACCAGGACCGCCACTCGTCGCGCACGCATGATCTTCACAGTACTGATCGGGCACGCGTTTCCGCGGAAGCCGCACAGCGATGCCGCACCGAGGCGGACCGCTCAGCCGAAGAACGCCTCGGCTTCCCGATACCGCTCGGCCGGGACCCGTTTGAGCTGTTTGGTCGCCTCCGACAATGGCACCAGGCCGATCTCGGTGCCCCGCAACGCGACCATCTGCCCGAAATGCCCGGCATGCACGGCCTCGGCGGCATGCAGTCCGAAACGGGTGGCCAGCACCCTGTCGTACGGGGTCGGGCTGCCGCCGCGCTGCACGTGCCCGAGCACCGTGGTGCGCACCTCTTTGCCGATCCGGCGCTCGATCTCCACGCCGAGCTGCTGGGCGACGCCGGTGAACCGCTCGTGCCCGAATTCGTCGACACCGCCCTCGCGCAGGGTGAATCCGGAATCGGGCGCGGGATGCGATCCTTCGGCCACCACACAGATGAAATGCTTGTCACCACGCTGGAAACGGCGCTTGATCATCGCGCACACCTGCTGGACATCGAAGGGAACCTCGGGCACCAGGGTGAGGTGAGCGCCCGCCGCCATGCCCGCGTGGATCGCGATCCAGCCCGCGTGCCTGCCCATGACCTCGACCAGCATGACCCGCTGATGCGATTCAGCGGTGGTGTGCAACCGGTCGATCGCCTCGGTGGCGATGGCCAGCGCGGTGTCGTGGCCGAATGTGACGTCGGTGCAGTCGATGTCGTTGTCGATGGTTTTGGGCACGCCGACGACCGGCACACCTTCATCGGACAGCCAGCTGGCCGCGGTGAGGGTGCCTTCACCGCCGATCGGGATGAGGGCCTCGATGCCGTTGTCGTCGAGGGTCTGCTGGATCCGGCCGAGCCCGTCGCGCAGCACGTCGGGATTGGTGCGTGCGGTGCCGAGCATGGTGCCGCCCTTGTTGAGCAGCCGGTCGGTTCGGTCGTCGTTCAAGATCTGGATCTTGCGATCCTCGAGTAGGCCGCGCCAGCCGTCCTGGAAACCGACGATCGCGTCACCGTAACGCCCGTTCGCGGTGCGTACGACGGCGCGGATCACAGCATTCAGCCCTGGGCAGTCTCCGCCTCCGGTCAAGACTCCGATGCGCATGGCCGCTATCTTGCCTCGCATCGGGCTCCGATGGAGCCCCGCCCCCGTGAACGATGAGTAACAGTGACCGCGGGACTCAGGAGGGGCACTTCCCGCCGCTGAGTTCGCGCAGATGCTGCGAAATCAACGTCGCCATCTTGTTGAGCATGGTCATCCCGTCGGAGAAGTTGCCCGACGCGGGCTGGGCGGCGAACGCGACCGCGATCTGCCCGCCCGCCGCCGGGACGAGGCCGAATTGGCGCACCAGATAGGCACCTTCGGAATCGGGTCCCCAGCCGCCCTTGAAGTCGGCGGCCGCGAACACCGAACCCAGCCCCCACTGGTGATTCGGAATGATCTGCCCCATCAAGGCGACGACCTCGGCCGAGTCCGGCAGGCACGGCAGCCGCGAAGCAAAACGCACCTGATCGGCCAGCGCCCATTCGGCCTGGCCGAAAGCCGAGAATTCCGACCTGGCCTTGGTGGCGGGAACGGTGGTCACCGCGTCACCGCCCTCGCGCAACACCGATTGCACCGCCTGCGCCGCCTCCTGCGGGGTACCGAGCGACTGCCACAGCGCGTCGGCGGCGGAGTTGTCGGAAGCGGTGATGGCCGCGGTCGTCGAATACGACGGGCTGCCCTGACTCTTGCGCAGCGCGGCAATGGCCAAGGGCACCTTCATCGTCGACCAGGCCGGGCCGGTGGTCCAATCACCGAAGGTCACCAGCTTTTCCCCGCCGACCGGCATGATCGCCAGGCCGAGCCGCCCCTGCTGGCTCTTGCTCAGCTCGGCGATATCGGCGGCCAGCGTCCCGGGGACGACGATCGAGAGGCCCTCGTGCTCGGCCTTGGCCGCCGCCTCGGTGACACTCGGCATCGCCGGTGTCGCGGGCTCGGCCTCGCTGCCGCACGACACCACCACTAGCGCCGTCAGCACGGCGACGACCACGGCCGCCCGCCGTCGGATCTCAGGGAAGCGTCCCGCGTGTTCAGTTGGCATGTTTCGACACATTCTGGTTGCGATCTCCCCCCGGTCTCGGTGTCGGTGCAGCATCCGGAAACCGTACTTGTTCGGCGCCCGGACCGCCTGTTGCGGTGCTGCGGCAACGGCCCGGGGCGCCGAGAATACCCGATCGCTCGCGACCGAACCCGGTTACGCACAACCGATCTCGACGACTCACCTACTGGACAATCGACCGGATTCGCCTGACCTCAGTACACGTACACCACGGCGTTGTCCCCGCCGGTGCAAGTGACGAGCCGATCCTGCTCGGAACAGCTCATGGTGTAGGTCCGGCCGGTGATGGGGCTGGCGGCGACAACCGAAGCGGGCGCGCTACCGCGCCCACCGCCGGCCGCCGCGGCGTAGGCCTTGCGGACCTCCTCGGCGAACTCGCAGCTGGTCACCTGAGTACCGACCGCGGCGTTGGCGAAGGCGACCGTCGCCGGTGGACCGCACGGGCGGGCACCCGGTGGCAACGCGATCGGCGTCGGCCGGGCCGATGTGGTCGAGGTCCTGGCCGAACCCGTGGTGCTGCCGGTGCGGGCGGCGGCCGAGGTGGGCGCGGCGGCGGTGGTCTGTGCGGTGGTCGACTCGGCGTCATCGGAGCCGAACATCTGCAAGCCGACCACGGCGCCGATGGCGATGACGGCGACCACCAGCACACCGATCACGATGGGCAGCACCACCGAACGGCGACGGCCCTGTGGCGCATAAGGGTCGTGCGCATATGGATCGGGCTGGTATCCGGCGGGTGGGTGCCCGCCGGGCGGATAGCCACCGCGATCGGCGCCGTACTCCTCGCCGTATCCGCCGGCCCGCGGGTCGGGGGCGCCGTAACCGGCGGGTTCGCCGTAGGGCGGGGGCGGGGGTGCGCCGTAACCGGCCGGCTGGGGATATCCCGGTGACGAGCCATAGGCGGGTGCGTGGCCGGGAGCCGATTCCACCGGCGCGCCGTAGATCCGGGTTTCCTGATCGGCCGGGTAGCCGCCGCGGTCTTCGTCGTCGCGGTACCCCCCGGCGCCGGGATGGCGGGCGGTGGGCGCAGATTCGGCGGCGCCGTAGACGCGGGTCGTCTCGCTGGGCGGGTACGGTGCGTCACCTCCGTCGTGGCCGCGCGGTGCGGTGCCGGACTCGCCACCGGAGCCGGTGGACGCCGCTGCGGCGATCCCGCCCAGCAGGGTCGGCGCGGCCGGGCCCGCATAGTCGGGCAGATCGGGTCGCGCGGCGGGATCGACCGCGGGGTGCAGCTGCGCACCCTCGTACAGGTGCGCGTCGGGGAACGGGCGCACTTGCGGCACCGGGCCGGTTCCCGGCGCCACCCCGATCTCCTGGGTCGGCAGCGTGAACTGGGTTTCGGTCGGGCTCACCTCGGTCGGTCCGCTCGGACGGATGACGGGCAACGACACCTCGCCGGTCGACTCCGGCGCCACCGCACTCAGCTCGCCGGTCCGCGACGGATCCGGCGGCCGCACCACCAAACGCGCGAAACCACCGGTCGCGGGCGCCGACCCGGCCGCGGGCGCACCCGCGGCGGCAGGCAGCGCGGCCCGGGCGGCGCGGGCGAGTTCGGCCGCGGTGGGGAACCTGTCGTTCGGATCCTTGGCCATGCCGCGCGCGATCACCGCGTCCAGCGCGGCGGGCACGCCGGGGCGTTGCACGCTCGGACGCGGCGGCGGTTCGGCCAGATGCGATCGGATCAGCACGCTCATGCTGGCCGCGGGGAACGGCGAGGCGCCGGTGAGGCATTCGTGCAGTACGCAGGCCAGCGAATAGATGTCGGCGCGGCTGGTGACCGGGCCGATGTCGAAGCGCTCCGGCGCCATATAGGTGTAGGAGCCGATGGCGACGCCGACCATGGTGATGGCGCTGTCGCCTTCGGTGTGAGCGATACCGAAATCGGCGAGGTAGGCGAAGCCCGCCTCGGTGACCAGGATGTTGGCGGGTTTGACGTCGCGGTGCACGAGTCCGTCGGCATGGGCGGCGTCGAGGGCCGCGGCTATCTGCTCGATGATCGACACCGCGCGATGCGGGCTCAGCGCGCCACTGGTCTGCAGGATGGTGCGCAGATCCGAGCCGGGAACCAGCCGCATGTCGATGAACAGCCTGCCGTCGATCACGCCCCAGTCGTGGATGGGGATGATGTGTGGTTCGGCCAGCCGCGCCGCGGCCTGCGATTCGCGCCGGAACCGGACCTGATACTCCGGATCCTGGGCCAGCTCGTCGGAGAGCAGTTTGAGCGCGACTACCCGGTCCTTGACCGTGTCGTAGGCCTCGTAGACCTCACCCATGCCCCCCTTGCCCAGCAACGACCGCAACTCGTACGGCCCGAACCGTTTTCCCACGTCGGACCCAGGTGCCACCACCGGTGTCAATCCTCCACTCCCGGGCGCTGGTCGCGGTCGTCTGCGACCGTGCGGTCCGGGACCGGAACCTGCCCGTCAAACAGTGGATTGTCCTGGTGAGACCACCCCGTGGTCAAACGCGAACACGATCGCGGCGGCCCGATCGCGCAAATCCAGCTTGCCGAATATGTGTCCGACATGGCTTTTCACGGTGACCTCTGAGATGCCGAGCTCACGAGCGATTTCGGAGTTGACCCGGCCGCGGCCGATGAGCTCGAGGACTTCGTACTCGCGGGCTGTCAGCTCGGCCAGCCTGGCATCCGTCGGTGTCGCCGGGCGCACCGTGCGATACGCCGACAGCACCCGGCCGGTCACCGCTGGGTCGAGCCAGGCGCCACCGCCTGCCACGGTGCGCACGGCGCGGATGAGATCCTCGGCCGGGGAATCCTTGAGCAGGAATCCGGCCGCGCCGGCGCGCAGCGCCCCGGAGAGCAGTTGATCGTCGTCGAAGGTCGTCAGCACCAGCACCGGCGGTGCATCCGGGCGCATCCGGACCAGCCGGGTCGCCTCGATGCCGCCGACCCGTTTCATCCGTAGATCCATCAGGATGACGTCGGGCGGTTCGGCCGAAATGGCGGAAACGACCTCGTCACCGTCGGCACATTCGGTGACGACGAAACCGTCGCGGCGGCGCAGGATCCGGCGCAGTCCGCCGCGGACCAACTCCTGGTCGTCGACCACCAGTACCGCGATCGTGGTCTCCGTTGCCGCAGTGGTCACGCGTTCTCCTGTCTTATCGGACCACTCGGCCCGAAGGCCACATCGTGGTCGCGCCGTCCCCTCGGTCCCAGGGTCACCGGCAGTCCGCCGGTCAACCACCCGCAGAGCACGCTCGTCCGTGGCGGAGCGTGCGGAAATCGCGCCTCGACCGACCAGCCGTCGCCATCCGGTCCCGCGGTCATCCGGCCGCCGAGCAGTTCGGCCCGATGGCGCATCCCCGTCAGTCCCATTCCTGTCCCGATCGTGAGCGAGCCGGCGGGCAAGGTGTTCGCGACGGCCAGGGTGACGGTCAGCGGATCGACCGTCAGCCGGAAACACACATCGGCGCCCGGCGCGTGCTTGGCGACATTGGCCAGCGACTCCTGGCCGATGCGGTAGAGCGCGAGACCGACGGCGGCGGAGACCGAGTCGAGGTCGCCGGTGATCTTCGCGTCGATGGACAGCCCGGCCCGCGCGAAATCCTCGAGCAGGGCGGCGATGTCCTCGGCGCTCGGTTCGGCCAGATTCTTGGACGGCCCGTCCAGCAGCCCCACGGTGCGGCGGATATCGGCCATGGCCTGGCGGCCGAGACGTTCGGCGTCGGTCAGCGCGTCGACGGCCTCGTCGACATCGCGGTCGGTCTGTAGCGAGTGCCGTGCGGCCGTGAGATGCAACAGGGTGACGCTGAGCGAATGCGCGATGACGTCGTGCACCTCACGGGCGATCCGCCTGCGTTCCTCGGCGGCCGCCTGGGCCGCGCGGATGCCCTGGTATTCGCGTTCCTGGTAGAGGAACCGCCGCTGTGATTGCAGCATGACGCCGACCATCCAGCCGAGCACGATGCCCAGTGCGTACATCGGCATGCCCTCGAGGGGCACCGAATCCTCGAGCCAGGGCAGTTTGCCGAAGCTGTCGAACACCACCAGCAGGCCGATCGAGACCACCACAAAGGGCACGCTGACCCGTTTCGAGGAGATCGCCGCGACCTCGCCCGCCGCGACGACCAGCACGAAGGGCGCGAAATCGGTCGCGACGGGCTGCGCGAGATACATCACGGTGGCGCCCAGCGAGGTGACCATCAGCTGGGCCGGGGTGGGTACCACACCGAGAAAGGCGAACAGCGGCAGCGAGGCGAACAACAGCGCCAGTGCCAGCAGCGGCAGCGCCGACGGGAAGTACTCGTGCCGCTGAACGGTGGCGGCGATACCGGTGAGCAAGAACGCCAGGTCGGCGATGATGACCACGCCGGGCGGATAGTCGAACGGCAATTCGTCGAGATTGCGCCGGAACACCGCCCAGGGGCTGCGTACGAAGGCCACGATCCGATCGCGGAGGCGCCCGCTCTCCCGGAACGGCGCCACCGGGCCGACGAACCCCGGCTCAGGTGTGGCGCTGCTCGCACTCATCCTGCCAGGATATTCGCCCGGCCGGCTCCGGCACATCGTCCGGTGATCGGGCTGCCTCTCCACCCACGGTAGGAGAAGAATTCGCGTCCCTGGCACGACGACAACGCCGCGGCCGCGTTTGTAGCGTGAATCGACGCTCTCGAGTGGCGTGGCTCCCGCAAACCCGAAGACCCAGCTCACGAAAGGCCAGAAGCCATGACCTGGGAAGATCAGCACACCCGCATCGACATCATGCACACCGTGCTCGCTCGCGCTGCCATCGATCCGCACCGCCCCGATCTCTTCGACGGCCTGCCCGATCTCGACCGCCTCTTCGGTGGGCGGCAGGGGCTGCTGCTGGCGCTGCGCAACCGGTGGAACGTCCACTTGGAGGCCAAGCTGGAGGAAGCCCACGAACAGGGCAGGCCGCAGCTGGAGGCCTACCTCGAACTGTGCGCCGAACAGCCCGAACTCCATGCGCTGCTGGACGGCCCGAATCGACGCCACCCGAGCGCGGCCGAGGCGATGGCACGGTAGCGTCGCACCGGCCGATCCCGGAGGCGTCGTCGAACACGCGCCTACCCAACGAAATACACGCTAGAGAGAGGGCGGGGAACGCGATGACGCAACCAGCCGTGCTGGAACTGTCGAACGTCAACAAGGAGTATCTGGTCGGCGACCAGGTGGTACGCGCCCTCGACGGGATCAGCCTGGACATCGCGGCGGGCGAATTCACCTCGATCATCGGACCGTCCGGCTCGGGCAAGAGCACGCTGCTGCATCTGCTCGGCGCGCTCGACAGCCCCGACTCGGGTTCGATCCGATTCCAGGGTGAGGAGATCGGCAGCCTCGATGAGGAGCGTCAATCCGAATTCCGCAGGCACCGGGTCGGTTTCGTGTTCCAGTTCTTCAATCTGCTCCCGACGCTGTCGGCCTGGGAAAACGTCGCCATCCCGAAGTTGCTCGACGGCACCGGACTACGCAAGGCCAAGCCGCGCGCGCTGGAGCTGCTGGACCGGGTCGGCTTGGCCGAGCGGGCCGAACACCGGCCCGCGGAAATGTCCGGCGGTCAGATGCAGCGGGTGGCGGTGGCACGGTCGCTGATCATGGACCCGCCGCTGATCCTGGCCGACGAGCCCACTGGCAACCTCGATTCCAAGACCGGCGCCTCGATTCTCGAACTGCTCGGTGAGGTGGCCGGATCGGGCAATTCGGTGGTGATGGTGACCCACGATATGGGTGCGGTTCGCTACTGCGACCGGGTGATCACCCTGCGCGACGGCAAGATCGGCTCCGACGAGCGTGCCGAGCGGACGGTCAACGCATGATCCGCGCCGCATGGGATCGGCTACGGCTGTTCAATATCGGCGAACTCCTCGCCCACCGCGGGCGCACCATGATGTCGCTGACCGTCATGGGTGTCTCGGCCGGCCTGCTGGTTTCGGTCCTCAGCATCGCGGGCTCGGTCACCGGATCGGTCGACCGGCTCACCCGCGGACTCGGCGGCGATGCGGTCCTCGAGATCACCGGCATCACCGATGCCGGTTTCGAACAGGCGTTGCTCGCGCCGATCGCCACCACTCCTGGCGTGGAGCGTGCGGTGCCGATGTTGCGTGCCCAGGTGGGCACCGGTGCGGATCGCACGCTCCTGATCGGTGCCGACGCCTCCGTCGCCGCCCTCGGCAGCGAACTGGCCGGGCCGATGAGCGCCATGGCCGCGAAGCTGCTCTCGGTGCCCAACGGGGTGCTGGTCGGTGACGCGGTCGGCCGTGCCGAAGGTGAGCAGTTCCCGCTGGGGTCGGCCACCGTCACCGTCGCCGGGGTGCTCGATCCCGAGACCTCCGGCAAACTCAACTCCGGCCATATCGTGGCCGCGCCGTTGCCGCTGGCGCAGAAGATCACCGATCGGGCCGGGCGGCTGGATTCGGTGCAGATCCTCGCCGCACCCGGCACCGATATCGAGGCGCTACGCGCCGCGCTGACCGACGCGGTCGATGGACGGGCTGTGGTCGCCGATCCCGGTTTGCGCACCGCGCAGGCCGGCGGCGCGATCATGATCGTGCGGTACTCGACGCTGATGGCCGCGGCGGCCGCGCTGATCGTGTCCGCGTTCCTCATCTACAACGCGATGAGCATGGCGGTGGCCCAGCGCAGGCCCACCCTGTCGCTGCTGCGCGCGATCGGCGGCAAGCGCGGGCCGATGGTGCGCGATCTGCTGGTCGAGGCCGCCCTGCTCGGCTTGTTCGGCGGTGCGGTGGGCGCGGTGGTCGGCATCTTCATGGGCCGGGTCTCGATCGCGCAGTTGCCCGCGGCGATCGTGCAATCGGTCGAGGCCCGCACCGAGTACATGGTTCCCGGGTACGCGGTGCCGCTGGCGATCGCGGCGTGTGTGCTGGCCAGTGTCGCCGCTGCGGGTATCGCCGCACGTCAGGTGTACAAGGTGCAGCCGATCGAGGCGCTGGTGCCGATCGGGGTTGGGCGCAGCGATGCCACGAGTCCGATGCTGCGCTGGGCCGCAGCCGTTCTCGGTATCGCGCTGGCCGTTGCGGCGGTCGTCATCGCGCGCACCGACCTCGGGCGCTTCTCGCTGGCCGCGATCTCACTGTCGTTCGGCGCGGCGGTGGCGCTGTGCTTCGCGGCGACCGGGCCGATCGTGCACGCCTCGGCCGTGGTGGCGCGCTGGTTCGGCGCACCGGGAGCGTTGGGCGCGACCACACTCGAACGCGCGCCGCGCCGGGTATGGGCGACGATGATGACGGTGATGATCGGCGTCGCGGCGACCGTGTCGACGGGTGGGGCGTCGAGCAATTTGGTCGACTCGGCGACGACCTCGTTCGAGGATCTCGGCGATACCGATCTGTACGTGAGCCCGGTGTCGATGGAGCAGTTCCCCACCGGGCCGCTGCTACCGGAGGGCCTGGTGGACAAGATCGCCGCGCTCCCCGAGGTGGAGCAGGCACGCGCGGGACAGATGGCATTCGCGACCCTCGGTACCGGACGGGTGATGTTGCAGGGGTACCCCTCCGACGTCGTCACCCAGGTGCAGGGCGCGATCACGCCGGCCAGCGCCGAGCAGATGGGCACCGGCACGGGTGTGGTGCTCTCCCGCGATGTCTCGCGCTCGCTCGGCGCCGAGGTGGGCGACGAGTTGACGCTGCCGACCCCGACCGGCGACCACACGGTGCGGGTGGTGCAGGTGATCCCGTACTTCTCGGTGATCTCCGGCATCGTGGTGATGGATATTTCGCGACTACACGAGTGGTATCAGCGGCCCGGTGAGACCATCATCGGCATCGACCTGAAACCGGGCGTCGACGTCGCGGCGGCGAAGGCCGCGATCCGCGAGCTGGCCGGGCCGCAGTTGAGTATCCAGTCCGGAAGCGAAGCGGTGGACGCGATTTCGGCGAGCTTGCGGCAGGGCACGTCGATGAGCAACGCCATCCTGTGGATCGTGGTGCTGGTGGCGACGGTGGCGCTGCTGAACACCTTGATGCTGTCGGTGCTGGATCGGCGCCGCGAACTCGGTGTGCTGCGGGCCATGGGCACCGGCCGCAAGTTCCTGCTGCGCTCGGTGCTGGCCGAGGCGGCCGGCATCGGCATCACCGGCGCGGCCATCGGTCTGGTGGTGGGCGTGGTGGTGCAGTATCTGTCCACCATCGCGATCGGCCATGCGATGACCATCGACGTCGTGTGGGAACCGAGCCCGCTGCTGCTGGTCTACGGCACGCTCGCGCTGCTGCTGGCGCTGCTCGGCTCGATCCCGCCCGCCGTGCGCGCGGCGCGGATGCCGATCGTGGAGGCGCTGGCCGTCGACTGACGGGTGACGACGAACGGCCCGGTACGCGATCTGCCGCGCACCGGGCCGTTCGCTATCGGCAACGCCGGCCGTCGGTGGTTTACAGCGGCGCGTCCGCCCACCACTGCATGACGGCGTTCTCCGAGGACAGCCGGCCGAATTCGTCGGCGATCGGACCGGAGTGCCGCACCGAGATCAAGGCATTCGCGCGGATCGGATCGGCACCGCCGAAACCCACCACCAGATGGGTGGTGGTCAGCGGCCCGTCCGGTTCCGGCTCGATCCAGTGGTAGGAGGTGTACGCCGCCCCGCTCTTGGCCCCGGTGCTGCGGGAATTGGGCGGAAGTTCGCCGAGCACAGCCCGCGCATCGTCGGCGTCCTCGTACACCACGATGGTGTAGCTCATGTGCGTATCGGATTCGACGCGGCGACGGCACTCCCACACCGTTGTCCACGGGCGTGACGACAGTGCGCGGTCTTCGATGCGTACCGGATCATCGGGCTCGTAGGCGGTGCACACGGCACCCTGATACCCCTGGCCGGTGTCAGCTGTTCCCTGCGGTAGCAGGCTCGGGAAGATGCGGCGGCTGCGCTCGACCGGATCCTCCTGCGGGGTGATGTCTTTCGCCGGTGTGAACGTCGACGTGGACCCTGCCGAGGCAGCGGCCTCGTCGCTGTCGTCGCCGCCGACCACGAGCACCACGACCGCGAGCACCAGCAGTACCACGAGGAAGCCGACGATGGTGAACACCGCTATCAATGCCGGACTGCTGCCGCGTTTGACCGGAGCTTGTTGCCCCGGATGCGGATTCGGAGCGTACGGAGGTGCGGCGCCGAATCCCGGGCCGCCGTTGTGCGCGGGTTGCCGATGACCCTGCGGGGCGGCGGTTGCGGGCGCGCCGGACGACCCGTTACCGGCGTCCGGTGAAGCCGGTTGTGCGGGTTCGCCTTTGAGCCGAAGCGACGACGCGGCCTGAGATCCGGGATAGGCGGTCACCGTGGTCGGATGGTTGCTGTTGTCGTTGCCGCCGGTGTCAGCGGCGTCGCCGGTACCGGCGGACTCCCCCGGATGACCGGTGCCGCTGGCCGAGTCGCTCACGACCGCACCGCCGGCTCCCGAGTTCCCGGAATCGGTCCCGGCACTCGACCCAGCGGGTGTCTCGTGCCCGTTCGGCCCGGACTGCTGTGCCTCGGATCCTACTGCGGGATCGGCCTGCCCGCGCGAGTCCGAACCGGACGCGGTCGAGGGAACCGCTTGTGGGATAACGCTTTCCACAGGTAGCGGCATGGCGCCGGGCTGCCCCCGCGCCGGCGACGGCGCGAAGGAACCGCCGCCCGGCTGTCCGGCGGATGAAGCGACGCCCTGGGCCGCCGGACCACCCGGCTGAGGTGCCTGATCGGCGGGCGCACTCTGCTGTACCGCATAGGAGGGCTGCCCGGCCGGCGGAGCCGGAGGAGCCTGCGGGGCCGCCGAGCCCGCGCTGGCGGTCTGGTCGGGCATACCGTGCTGGGCCGGATACGGCGGCGCGGCCGGGGTCATCGGCGCCGCCGGCGGATGCTGCGGCATCGGCGCGGCAGCCGGGGCCGGGGGCATCGGCGCGGCAGCCGGGGCCTGGGCCATCGGCGGCACGGCCGGATACCCCGCGACGGGCGGCGGGTAGGCCGCCGGCGGTGCGCCGCGCGCGGGCACCGGCTGATACCCCGGGTTGCTCAGGGCGTGCCGGGCGGCCGCGGCGAATTCCACACACGTGCCGAAACGGTGGCTCGGATGCTTGGCCATCGCGACCGCGAGCACCGCATCCAGAGACTGCGGCAGCCCGCGCCGTTTCACCGCCAGCGGCGGCGCGGCCAGTTGCAGATTGCCGTGGATGATGTCGGCCGGGTTCGGCGAATCGAACGGGGCCATCCCGGTGAGCAGCCAATACAGCGTGCACGCCAGCGAGTACTGGTCGGAACGGCCGTCGAGTTCGGAGCCGGTCATCTGCTCCGGCGAGGCGAAGGCCAGGGTGGCGGTGAACATGCCCTGCTGGGTGAGCTGGGTGGTCTGCGCCCGCAAGCGGGCCAGGCCGAAGTCGGTGAGGAACACCCGTTCGCCGTGGCCCGCGCTGGAACGGGCCAGCAAGATGTTGCCCGGCTTCACATCCCGATGTAGCACGCCGATGCCGTGCGCGTAATCGAGGGCGTCGGCGACCCCTTCGATGATCTGCACCGCACGTTCGGGCGGCAGGGTCAGCGCGGTCACCGACGACGCGTCGGCGCCATCGATGTACTGCATGCTGATCCACTGCTGATCGGCTTCGGTGCCACGGTCGTAGACCGCGACGATGCTCGGATGGTCGAGCTGGGCGGCCAGGTCGGCCTCGCGTTCGAAACGCGCGCGTACCGAGGCGTCGGCGAACAGATCCCGGTTCAGCAGCTTGAGCGCGGTTTGCTTGTCCAGCCGGGGATGACGGGCCAGGTACACCGATCCCATGCCCCCTTGGCCGAGCAGTCGCTCGATGGTGAACCCGGCGAAAACGTCACCGCTGTTGAGCAACGCGACCCCCTTCCGGTGACAGACGGCCCCGTGAGCCTACCGGGCCGCGACGCGTTTGCGGTCAACGCATCAACCAGGGGTGACGAGCCCGGATTCGTAGGCGAGTACCACCGCCTGGGCACGGTCGCGCAGGTCCAGCTTGGCGAACACTTTCGACACGTGGGTCTTCACGGTCTGCTCGGCGACGAACAGTGCCTCGGCGATCTCGGTATTGGACATGCCCTTGGCGATCAGCTCGAGCACTTCCCGTTCACGTGGGGTCAGGGCGGCAAGGGCGGGAGCCGGTTTGGCGCGGGCGGCGGCGCGGCGGCTGGTGACGTCGGCGATGAGGCGGCGGGTGACGGTCGGCGCGAGCAGGGCCTGACCGTCGGCGACCACCCGCACCGCGCGCACCAGTTCCTCGGCAGGTGCGTCTTTGAGCAGGAACCCGCTGGCACCGATGCTCAGCGCCTCGTAGACGTAGTCGTCGATGTCGAACGTGGTGAGCATGAGCACCCGCACCGGCGGATCGAAGCCGGCCGCGAGGATGGCGCGGGCGGCGTCGAGACCGTTCATCTCGGGCATGCGCACATCCATCAGCACCACGTCGGGTCGCAGCCGTTTGGCCTCCGCCACCGCGACCTTCCCGTCGGGCGCGTCACCGATCACACTGATATCGGGTTGCGCGGCGAGCAGGGCGCCGAAGCCTTGGCGCACCATCGCCTGGTCGTCGGCGATCAGAACCGTTATAGCCACGCGCCCACCCTAATTGCCGTCGGCGGAAGCGAGCGCCCTGCGCCACGTCCCGTGCCGGGACCGATGACGCGCACGGGCAGCATCCTTCGCCCACCCGGCGATGATCCGGTCTCAGCCCACCGATTCGACGCTCGTCGAGGACGGCACCCCGAGTGCCGGGGCGGGGCCGATCGGCAGCCGGGCGTGCACCTCGAAGCCGCCGTCCGCGCGCGGACTCGCGGTCAGCTCACCGCCCGCGGCCAGCGCCCTGGCCCGCATACCGGTGATGCCGTGGCCGCCGTTGCCGACCGGGCGGGCGGCGGTGGCCCCTGGATCGTTGCTTACCACGATCTCCACATCGGCGGACACGGTGATCCGGACGTGGACGGCGGCGCCCGGCGCGTGCCGGGAGGCGTTCGACAGCGATTCCTGCACGATCCGGTACAGCGCGAGGCCGGTCGTATCCGACACCGCCGACAGCGGCCCATCCACGTTCCAGTCGATCGCGACGCCGGCGCGGCTCGCACCGAGGAACAGCGTCTCGACGTCGGCGGCGGTGGGTTGCGGCGCGTGTTCGGGCAGCTGTCCGTCGCTGCGCAGCACGCCGAGCATGCCGCGGATCTCGTTGAGCGCTTCGCGGGCGGTGGACCCGATGGATTCGAATTCGGCGCGCGCGGCCGGGGTGACGCCCTCCACCCGGTAGGGCGCGGTCTGGGCCTGCACCACCACCAGCGACATGTGGTGGGCCACCACATCATGCAGATCGCGGGCGATGCGCGCCTTCTCCTCCAGAATGGCGCGCCGGGCCCGTTCCAGCTCGTTGGCCTCCTCCTGCTGGGTGAGCAGCTGGCGCGACTGCACCAGCCACCGGATCAGCAGCGCGAACAGCACGATGGCGCCGAAGGACACCGGCCACGCCCACACCGACTCGGAGAACGCGCTGTCACCGGCCATGGTGGTGCCGAGCAGCAGCGAGGTCGCGCCCCACACCACCACGATCATCGGCACCGGCGCCCGCAGCGCCACCGCGAACAGCAGCACGTGCAAGGTGATGATGTGCACGACCTGGAACGGGATGTCGTTGCCCGGTGTGTGCGGGATCGCCAGGGCGATCACCAGCGCAGAGCCCGCCGAGATGGCCCAGCCCAGCGACGGGTTGAGCCGGACGAGCAGGACCGGGAAGGCCGCGAGCGCGGCGAGGAACGGTTGCACTGCGGCGGGCACGTCGTGGGTGAGGTGCAGCGTCGGCCAGGCCACGGTGAACAGCACCACCGCGGCGAGCACGGTGAACAGGTCGAACCACATCCTGGCGTTCAGCTGCCGCAGCCGGGCGCGGCGCCGGGCGGCGGGGGTGCTGAGGTCGGTAGTCGCGACAGTCGGGTCCGTCATAGCTACGACCCTAGGAACTCCGGCCCGGGTGGGCCTCATACCGGCGGATGAATTCCGACCCCCTACCCAGGTCCTACCCCGGGTGACCGCTCCCCCGCAGGCACGGCCCGCGAACCGCTCCGCGGCGGGACGCCCCGGTAGACCGCGCGTTCCTAGCGTCGATGATCATGAGCACACCGACCAGCGCCCGTCGCGGTTTCCGCCCGTCGACGCCGGCCGACCCCGCCCGCCCTTGCGCCAGCCGAGTGCGCCGCGGCCGGGTCGCCGCCCTGACCGCCGCCGCGCTGACGACCATGGCGGCCACCGTCATGCTGGCCCCCGCCGCGCAGGCCGCGACCATCGCGCCCGTCCCGCAGGACCCCTCGGCCACCGCCGCTGTCACCGACCTCACCTCCGGCGGCCCCGGTTCGGCCGCCGCCGTCCCCGCCGATTTCGCCGAGGTGATGGGCTACCGCCCCGCGCTGGTCGACGGGCTGCTGGTCGCCCCGCACGGTGACTGCTCGTCACCGGTGCCGTTGCCCGCCGAGTTCGACACCGCCTGCAAGGCACACGACCTCGGTTACGACCTGCTGCGGTATGCCGATCGGCAGGGCGCACCGCTGGGCCCGTGGGCGCGACAGGCAATCGACCGCAGGCTGGGTGAGCGGATGAGCCTGGCCTGCGATACCCGGACCGCACCCTTCGCCCGGGGCCGCTGCCACACCATGGCCGCGGTCGCCGACACCTTTGTCGACCTGAATTCGCGTCGGCAGGGCTATGGCGTCCCGGTCACCGAATCCTTCCTCGGCGGGGCCGGCGCGAGTACGTCCGCCCGGCCCTGGCTGTTCGGAGGCGCCGCGCTCACCGCCACCGCGCTCACCGGCGTCATCGTGCTCGGCCGTGGACGTCGCGCGATCGCGCGCACGCGGCCGGCCGGCCCGGCGTCGTGGGGCGCCGCACCTGTCCCGGCGATCTGAGCGGCACCGAAACCACCATCAGCTGACCCGTCCACCCTTCCGCCGGCACCGTCGACATTCCTTTCAGCACAGCAGAGGTTGCCCGATGAGCGATTCCACGACCCTGACCGCCCGCGTTCGCGCGTCCGAGCGGCCGACCCACCGCCGACCACAACCGGCCACCCGGCCGCCGGATGGTTCGAGCAGGCGGGCGCATGCCGCGGCCACCCGCGAACAGTCCCCCGCCGCACCCAAGACCCTTGTCGGCCTCCAGAATTCGCCGGAGGCTAGCGTCGCGGCACCTCGGCTCCGTCGCGCCCGGACGGCCGCGCCCCCGCGTCATCGCCGTGGCCGCGAGAGACCGGTCCCGCGCGGGCGCCGCGGGCAGGCCCTCCGGGCACCGCGCATCGGCACCACACTGGCCGTCGGCGCCAGCACGCTGATGTCCCTCGCGCCCGGTCTGCTGCCGCGGACACCGATGGCTCAGGCGGTGCTGACGGGCCTGCTGGTGGCGCTCGTGCTCGGGGTCGCGGGCGTCGGGCGTTTCATCCTGCGCAGGTGTGGTGTGGCCGGGGACCTGTCCCGGTGGCGGATGCCGGTGCTCGGCGCGACGGCGATGCTGATCGCCGCCGCGACGGCACACGCGGGGCATTGGCAGAACCGGCTGCGCGCGGCGATGGGAACCCCGGCGATCGGACCGGAATACTGGCTGTGGTGCGCGCTCGGGGCGACGGCGATCGCCGGCGCGCTCTACGGCCTGGCTCGCGGAACCGCCTGGGTGGTACGCACTCTCGGCCGCACTCGCACGATCGCCGTCGGCGTGGTGGTGGCCGCGGTGCTCGGTCTGCTCGGTGTGCCCTCGATCGTCGACTGGCGGCGCGGCGCGTACGCAAGCGCCAATGCCGCGATCGATCCCGAGGTGCCGCGCCCGGTCTCGGCGACGCGTTCGGGCAGCGCCGATTCCGCGGTCAGCTGGCCGTCACTGGGCGCGGAGGGCAGGCGGTTCGTCTCCGGGGAGCCGCTCGGGCCGGTGCGGGTGTACGTGGGCGTACAATCGGCGCCAGACCTGGATTCCCGTGTCGCGCTGGCGGTTCGAGAGTTGGAACGGGCGGGCGGGCTGACGCGCTCGCATGTGGTGATCGCGGTCCCCACCGGGTCGGGATGGATCGATGCCAATGCGATCAAGGGCCTCGACGAACGCTTCCACGGCGACGTCGCGCTGGTCGGCCTGCAGTACTCCTACGCGCCGAGCTGGGCGACGTTCCTGTTCGGCCGTGACGCCGCCGCCGAATCCGCGAGGGCCCTGTTCACAGCGGTAGAGCAACGCATCGCCGGCCTCGCGGTGAAGCCGCACCTGCACGTCTACGGCCAGAGCCTCGGCGCGCTGGGCGGGAGCGCGATCTTCGCCGACGCCGCCGAGCAGGACCGCCGCACCTGCTCGGTGCTGTGGGCCGGGCCGCCCGTCGGGTCAGTGCACCGCACCGGCGCCACCGTGCTGGCCAACTCCTCCGACCCGGTGGTGCATTGGTCGCCGTCGCTGCTGTGGCGTGCCCCGGATCTGAGCGGCGCGCGCGTGGACGCGCCGGTACCGGGCTGGCTGCCGGTGGTGAGCTTCCTGCAGACCACCGCCGACCTGCTCGCCGCCCTGGACGCCCCACCCGGGCACGGTCACCGCTACGGCGCGGACCAGGGCACCGCACTGCCCGACTGCTGAGGCAGGGGTTGACCGCACTGTGAAACAGGTTCTAGTTTTGGGTGTGTTTGTCGTGGACGGAACAGTCGAGATAGCCGCACCCGCCGATGTCGTGTGGGGTGTGATCACCGGATTCGAGCGGTATGGCGAGTGGAACCCCTTCGTCAGCGAATGCCGCTCCACCCTCGAGGTCGGCGCGCCGATCGACATGGTCGTCCACCTCACCGGCTCGAAGCCGCGACGCCAGCGTGAGTTCATCACCAGCCACACTCCCGGCGAGGAGTTCAGCTATTCGATGAAGCCGGTGCCGTTCGGGGCGCTGCACAGCAGGCGCACCCACACCGTCACCGCGCTCGGCCCGGACCGCACCCGCTACGACTCGCATTTCGAACTGGGCGGCTGGTTGAAGCCGGTCGTGGAACTCGCGCTCGGCAAGGCGCTGCGGCGCGGGTTCACCGGCATGACCGAAGGCGTTGCGCGACAAGCCGAGCGCCTGCACGCCTCCTGACCGGACGATCCCGCACCGGAGGAACGCGGTGCGGGATCATCGCGAACTCAGGCGATCGGGCCCCTGGCCGCCTCATAGGCCGCACCCACCCGGTACAGCCGGTCGTCGGCCAGCGCCGGCGCCATGATCTGCAGGCCGACGGGCATGCCGTCGTCCTTGCTCAGCCCCGACGGCACCGACATCGCCGGATGACCGGCCAGGTTGGTGGGCAGGGTGCACAGGTCCGACAGATACATCGCCAGCGGGTCGTCGACCTTCTCACCCAGCTTCCAGGGGGTGAACGGGCTGGTCGGCGATACCAGGACGTCGACCTGCTCGTAGGCGGCGTCGAAATCGCGGGCGATCAGGGTGCGGACCTTGAGCGCCTGGCCGTAGTACTCGTCGTAGTAGCCGGCCGACAGCGCGTAGGTGCCGATCATGATGCGGCGCTTGACCTCGGGACCGAAACCGGCGGCGCGGGTCGCGGCCATCACCTGTTCGGCACTGTGCGCGCCGTCGTCGTCGACGCGCAGGCCGTAGCGCATGGCATCGAAGCGGGCCAGGTTCGACGACACCTCGCTCGGCATGACCAGGTAGTACGAGGACAGCGCGTATTCGAAGTGCGGGCACGACACCTCGATCACCTCGGCCCCGAGCTCCTTCAGCACCGCGACGGCGGCATCGAAGGATTCGAGCACACCGGGCTGATAGCTGTCGGAATGCAGTTCCTTGACCACACCGACCTTCACCCCGCGCAGATCACCACTCGCGCCGGCGCGCGCCGCGGCGACCACCGCGGGGACGGGCACATCGCGCGAGGTGGAATCACGTGGATCGTGGCCCGCGATCACCTCGTGCAGCAGCGCGGTGTCGAGCACCGTGCGCCCGCACGGGCCGCCCTGATCCAGCGAGGACGCGCAGGCGACCAGGCCGAAACGCGAGACGGTGCCGTAGGTGGGCTTGGTGCCGACGGTCGCGGTGACCGCGGCGGGCTGCCGGATCGAGCCACCGGTATCGGTGCCGATCGCCAACGGCGCCTGATACGAGGCCAGCGCCGCGGCCGAACCGCCGCCGGATCCGCCCGGGATGCGGGTGGTGTCCCACGGGTTCTTGGTCGGCCCGTAGGCGGAGTTCTCGGTGGACGAACCCATGGCGAACTCGTCCATATTGGTCTTGCCGAGGATCGGGATTCCCGCCTCGCGCAGCCGGGTGGTCAGCGTGGCGTCGTACGGCGACACCCAGCCTTCCAGGATCTTCGACGCGCAGGTGGTCGGCATATCGGTCGTGGTGAACACGTCCTTGAGCGCCAACGGAACTCCGGCCAGCGGGGAGGCCGGCGCCTGCCCCGCGTCCAGCGCGGCGTCCACCGCCGCGGCGGCCTCGAGCGCCTGCTCACCGGCGACGTGCAGGAAGGCGTTGTATTCGCCGTCGACCTCGGCGATGCGGTCCAGATGCGCCTGGGTGACCTGCGTCGAGGTGACCTCGCGGGAGTGGATCCTGCCGGCCAGCTCCGCCGCCGACAGCTGCGTCAAGCCGCGCCCACCCGTCGCCCGGCCACCGCCCCTCACGGAATCGCTCTGCGATGCTGAACTCATTCTTCCTCCCCGAGGATCTGCGGCACCATGAACCGCTGCTCTTCGACCGCGGGCGCACCCGAGAGGGCCTCGTTCGGGGTCAGGCCGGGCACCACCACGTCCGGGCGGGTGACATTGGTCGCCGGGTTCGGCGAGGCGGTGGCGGGGACGTCGGCGGCGGCGACCTCGGAGATGGTCCGCACGTGGCTGAGGATCGAATCCAGCTGACCGGCGAACTGATCCAGTTCGTCGTCGGTCAGGGCGAGCCTGGACAGCCGGGCGAGGTGGGCGACCTCGTCGCGGGAGATGGCGGGCACCGCGGACCCCTTTCGAAAGTTGCGCGTGGACGGACGTGCGTTGCGTACAGCGTCTGATACCGCTGCGTACGCGACAGCCACGCATAGCCTAGCGACCGGCCCGCCGCGCCCTTCCCGCGCCCAGCGCGTCGCTCCCTCGGTCGCGCCGACGCCGGCGCCGGTCCCGCGCCGAGACAGGTATCCGGTCGGCACATCGCCCACCGCAGCCGTCATCGCGCCGGCGGCACGCCATGGATCGACACCGCTTCGTTCACGACTGGTTCATGTTCGATACATCTACGAGACATCCGACCGACATGCTGAAATCACCGGAAGCATCGGCAAACCGAGTGGATCACGGAAACTTTCGACTCGATAACCGGCGCTCGAGGGTGTAAGGATTGCCAGACCGGGTATACGTTCGCCAGGCTCGGCCGCCAAGGAAAGGACAGCACGTGTCTTACCTGCTCCGCGTGCAACTTCCGGATCGTCCGGGAAGCCTCGGTGCACTCGCACTCGCACTCGGCTCCGTGGGCGCCGACATCCTCTCCCTGGATGTCGTGGAACGCGGGGCAGGCTTCGCGGTCGACGATCTGGTCGTCGAAGTGTCGCCGGGGGCATTGCCCGACACCTTGATCACCGCCGCGGAATCGATCAGCGATGTGCGCGTCGATTCCATCCGGCCGTACTCCGGAGTGCTGGACACCCACCGCGAGCTCGAGTTGATCGACCAGGTCGCCAGCGCCCGCGACGACCGATTACAGGTGCTCGTCGACGGCGCGCCCCGGGTGCTGCGCGTCGGCTGGAGCACCATTCTCGACCTCGGCCCGCAGGGCGCCTACCGCGTCGTCGGCAGCCAGAGTGCCCCGGAAACCCAAGCCTCCTCGGCGCCGTGGATGCCACTGAACAAGCCGACCGTGCTCGATCCCGAGGCCGACTGGGTGCCTGAGATCTGGCGCGATATGGACACCAAACTCGCGGCCGCCCCGCTGGGCGATTCCAGCAAGGTGCTGCTGCTCGGACGCCCCGGCGGACCCGACTTCCGGCCCTCGGAGGTCGCGCGGCTCGGCTATCTGGCCGGCATCGTGGCCACTGTCCTCGGCTGATCCGCGGCTCGACGCGACGGCCGAACCCTCCGCTCAGCCGGCCAGGGGCAAGCGCAGCACCGTGAGCGGCTGGCCGTCCTCGGTGTGCCAATTCCGTTCGGGCACCGGGACGAAACCGAATTGGTCGTAGATGCGCCTGGCGTCGACCATCGGCGCCATCGTGGTCAGCACCACCGCGTCGAACCCCTGCGCCGCAGCCATCTCGATCACCGTCCGCACCAGCGTCGTCCCGACCCCGAGACCGCGGGCACGTTTGTCGACGGCGAGCATCCGGAACTCCAATTCGCCGGGCCGCGCGATCTCCGCATACGGCGTCCCCGGGCGGGCCACGGTCAACGAGCCGACCACTCGATCCTCGTGCACCGCCACCAGCACCTGCGCCGACGCCGCCCGATGCTCGACATCGGCGAGTTCGTGCACGTAAGGGTTGCCTGCGGGGACATAGCCCTCGCCGACGTACACCTCGACGGTCAGCTCCGACACTGTCGCGTACTCCCCCGGCAGTGCGTCCCGGACGATCGGCTCGGCATTCACACCCATGCCAGCATCCTGCCATCGCGAGCGCGCCCGGCTCCGGGGCGGGCGCCGGGCTACCCCGCGGCGCCGGGGCTGTACAGCTGCCATTTGTCCGGTTTGCCCGGCGGGTAGGCGACGGTGAAGGTGTCGCCGATGGACGGCCAGTTGTTCACGTCCCAGGCGAAGCGGCCGTAGACGACCGCGCCCTCGACCATCGGACCGGTCAGGTTGCCGGTGATGGTCACGTACTGCTCCCCGGTGAGGTCGTCGGGGCGCGGACTCACCCCGGTGACGTAGAGCGTGCCGACCTCCGGCTCGGACAGCCGGACGCCGCGACGGCCGCGCAGGACCAGCGCGATCATCCCGGCCAGAGCGCCGACCATGATCACCAGCATCGCGAATTCCAGCATGAGCACAGCCTAGTGCCGACCCGGCCGGCGACGGCGCTCAGCGCTGGGTGAGTTCGCTGGTGCCGTGCTCGGTGCGGCGCAACTGCCAGACCGAGGATCGGGTCCGGCTCGACCGGCCGTTGCCCCGGTCGATCAGAGTGCGGTTGTTGGTGGTGAAGATCAATTGGGCGCCACGGGCATTGGTTTCGGGGTTCTGGAACAGCTGGATCAGCCGGTCGGTCTCCTCGGCGGCTAGCTGCCCGCCGATGTCGTCGACGGCCAGCACCTTGCCCGAGTCGAGCGCGTCGAGCATGGTCGGCAGCAGCCGCAGCAAGGTGAGCGTGGCGGTGGATTCGTCGCCGATGTGGAACGGGACGTCGATGCCCTCGTGCACCAGCCGCAGCCCGACACCGCGACGGTCCACCATCCGCTCGTAGAGGGCGTCGCGCGCGTTCTTCAGATTGGTCAGCTCGCGTTCCAGCAGCACGGGGGTGACGCCGTTGTCACTGAGCAGCGACTCGGCGTAGGCGGGCGAGGACACCGCCCGCTCGGCCTGCTCGGTGAGCCCGGCGATATCGACGTCGAGTTCGCGCAGGTAATCGGCGTAGAGCGGATCGTTCTCGGCGATCAGCAGATCGGTGATGCCGAGGTCGACGGTGCGCAGCAGGGTCAGCAGCCGGGCGGCGTTCTCCGCGGACCGGGAGATGTGGCTGCCCACCAGGTGTTCGACCCGTTCCGGTTCGACCGGCCCGCGCTGCACCTCGAGCATCGATTCGAACCAGCGGTAGGCAGGCACCAGCGCCTCGGCATACATCTGCCCCGCCAGGCTCAGCAGCAGCGAGTTCGGCCGCACCAGCGGCGCCAGCGCGCTGATCCCGTAGCGCGCCGCCTCGAACATCGGACCGATCTTGATCTGCTCGCCCGTGCGCTCGAACACGATCCGCTTACGCGAACGCGGGTGCGCGTACAGCCATTCCGCGATGACGTCGGCATTGTCGAGTGCGAAGCCGTAGGTGTACGGGCAGCCCTCGGCCACGAACGAGGCCACGAACTCGGTCGGGCGATCGGCGAACCCGAGATGCGGCGAACGCACCGGCCCCGCATACGGATCCCAGCCGGTGACCGAATGCAGCACCGCGTCACGCATCTGGCCGAGCGCGTCGATCAGGCTGGACTTGCCCGCACCCGCGGCGCCGTGGACCGCCGTCACCGGCACCGCGACCGGGCCGGATCCGCGACTCAACCGCAACTCCTGCCGGTCGGCCAGCGATTTGTGATTGGTCACCTGAAAACTGCGCAGCATGCGGGCCATCCTTCCCGCTCCGCGCAGTTATCGCGACATCGGCTCGCGGCAGGCGCGGCTACTGCGCCGCGGCGGCCCGGCCCGCGCGGCGGCCGAAGAAGGTACCGTCGCCGAGCGAGGTTCCGCTGATATAGCCCCACGAGTGCAGGCCGGAGGTGGCCCGGCCCGCGGCGAACAGGCCGGGGATCGGCTCGCCGTCGAGATCGAGGACGTGCCCGTCGACGGTGGTGCGCAGCCCGCCGATGGTGAACACCTCGGCGCCACCGCCCGCGGTCCCGCCGTCACCGTATTCGGGCGGGGCCATGCCACGGCGCACGTCGATCGCGGCGAACGGTGAGCGCAGCGGCCGCAGCCAGCGCGCCGACTTGTGGAAGTACGGGTCCTCACCGCGCTCGGCGTACCTGTTGTATTCGCCGACGGTGCGCTGCAACGCGCCCTCGGGCATGCCGATCTCCTGCTCGAGTTCGGCAAGGGTCTCGGCGACGAAATGTGGCTGCACGCCCCAGCGTTCGTCGACCGGCACCTCTTCGTAGGCCTGCTCGTCGAGGATCACCCACACCCGCAGGTTGTGCTTGAACAGGGCGGCCTGGCCGACCAGACCGGGGTAGACGTCCTCGTTGATGAACCGCTGGCCCACATCGTTGACGATCATGCCGCGCACCATCATCCCCGGCACCAGCGAGATGCCGACCTGTCCGGCGGACATGTGCTTCACCGCCGCGCCGACGGCCTGCGCGATGACGATGCCGCGTCCGTCGTCGCCGCCGTCGCTGTTGACGCCGAGCCCCACCAGCTGCGGCGCGTGCTGGGCGAGCATCTCCGCGTTGTCGGCGAACCCGCCGGTGGTGAGGACGACACCGCGGCGCGCCCGGTAGGTCACCGTGGCACCGAAATGCCGCGCCGCCACGCCGACGACGCGAGTGCCGTCGACGATCAACCGCAGCGCGGCGGTATCGGTGTGCACCGTGATATCGGTGCGGTCCACGGCCTCGCTCAGCACCGCCATCAGCACCTTGCCGCCGAAGCCGTCGGAGGTGACGCGGTGCCCGCGCGGGGCAGGCGTGGCGATCTCGTTGAACGGATAGGCGTTCTCCCCCATCCACATCAGACCGTCGTCGGTGGGCGGCACCCAGGTCGGCGAATCCCACAGCGAAGGCTTGAACGGTACGCCGTGTCCGGTCAGCCACTGGTAATGCGCGACGCTCTCGCGGCTGTAGAGCCCCACCTTCTCCTGGTCCGCGTCGGGTCCGAGCGCGGCGAGCAGGAACTTCTCCATATCCGCTGCGGTGTCGTCGAATCCGCAGGCCTGCTGGATGGGTGTGCCGCCGCCGAGATACATCTCACCGCCGGACAGCGCCGACGAACCGCCACCGCCGCTCTGCCGTTCCAGCAGGATCACCTCGGCCCCGGCGGCATCGGCGTCGAGTGCGGCGGCGGCTCCCGCGCAGCCGTAACCGACCACGAGGACGTCTGTTTCGTGGTCGTAGGCCGCGATATCGGCGGCGGCGATCGGGGTGACGGGGACGCGGGCGCTCATCCGGTTCTCCTGTGCTCGGCAACTACGTCATCGGCGTGGTGCGGGTCACAGTAGGGTCGGCGGATCGGCGGAGGCAGCGGTGTGTCCAGTCAGTGGGAGACGGGCGCGGCGCCACCCGCCGTCACCCGGCTCGACCACAGACCGGTGCGGCGAGGGGGCCGCGTCGCCGGATCAGTGCGGCTGATCGAGCTTGTCCAGATCTGCCAGGACCTTTTCGTGCCAGTCGATTTCACTGCGGATGCGCATGCGGGCGTGCTCGGCGATGAGGTCGTCGGCCGCGCTCTGATCCGGCCAGCGCCGATCGAGGAGGTGTTCGATGTGCGAGGCACGGGCCCGCAGGGCGGCGATCCGGTCGTCGAGGTAGCCGCGCAACAGTTCCCGGTCGAGATCGGCGCTGACGGCGAGGGCGAGATCGACAGGGTCGGGCCGGATGTCGATCTCGGTGAAGGCTTCATCGCGCAGTGCGCGCAATTCCCGCAAGCCTTCGTCGGTGACCTCGTAGACGGTGCGAGCCGGTAGCGCGCCGGGCTGCTCGGTGCGCAGCGCGCGGATGAGGCCTTCGTCGGCCATCCGGTGCAGAGCGCTGTAGAGCGAACCGGGTTTGACCCGCGACCATAGGTCGGCGCGGTCGAGCCGGGCATCGCGGCGCAGCTGATGGCCGTGCATAGGGCCGCGTTTGGCCAGTGCGGCCAGGACGAACAGCCGAGTCTCGTTCACCGTGCCAGTCTGCCACGAGTACTCGGATTTGAGTACTCTGCATTGCATGACTGTGCGACCCATCCTCATCGCGGGCGATCCCCGGCTGACCACACCGGCCACCCCGGTCACCGTGTTCGACGACGAACTGCGCGCGTTCATCGACGACCTCTTCGAGACCAACACCGCGGCCAATGGCGCCGGACTCGCCGCGAACCAGGTCGGCGATCCCCGCGCGGCATTCGTCTACGACCTGGTCGACGAGGGCGTCCACCACCGCGGACACGTGATCAACCCGGTCCTGGAGACCTCAGCGCTGCCCGAGACCATGCCCGACCCCGATGACGACCTCGAAGGCTGCCTGTCGGTGCCCGGCGAATGGTTCCCCACCGGGCGCGCCGGGTACGCGAAGATCACCGGCGTCGACGTCACCGGAAGCCCGGTCACCGTCGAAGCCACCACCGCCTATCTGGCCCGCTGTTTCCAGCACGAAACCGACCATCTGGCCGGCCACCTCTACCTGGATCGCCTGATCGGCCGCAACCAGCGCGCCGCGCGCCGGATGATCAAGGCCAACAACTGGACCGAGCCCGGCCGTTCCTGGCTGCCGTCCGAACCGGCCCGCTGAACGTCACTGCTGTGCCGGTGACATGTGGCGCCAGGGAAGCAGCACCGAACTCGCGATGACGACGATCGCGGCGACGGCGATGGCGAACCGCAGCCCGACCGTGGCCGCGAGCAAACCACCGGCGGCGATGAACAGCGGCTGCGCGCATTTGGAGCTGATCGACCACGCGGTGCCGACCCGAGCCATCTGCCCGTCGGCGGTGTTGTTCATCCGGAACGTGGTGAACACCGGGTTGAACACACCCGCGCAGAACAGCAGCAGCGTCTCGGTGGCGATAATGATGACCAGGCCGAGCGGGTTCGGGCCGGCGAGCAGCAGCGGCGCGAGCCAGCAGGTGCGCAGGGCGCCGAATCCGAGCAGCACGGTCCGTTCGCCGAAGGCGCGGACCAGTCCGGGTGCACAGATCGACCCGATCAACCCTCCCACGCATGGCAGGCCGAGCGAGAGCCCGTATTGCCAAGGCGCGAAACCCAGTTCACGCAGCATGAGCAGCGCCATCAGCGGTGTGGTCATCAGGATGGACCCGCCGAAGACCATCGCGTTCCAGAACAGCCGATGCAGCGCCGGATGGCCGAAGATAACGGCCCAGCCGGTGCGGAGCTCGGCGAGCCGATGACGGTGCGGGCGTCGGTCCGGCGGGTTCGGCTCGGGGGTGCGGATGCTGCGGATTCCGAGCGCCGCGAGCAGATAGCTGACGGCGTCGATGAGGACGGTGAGCGTGAGACCGAAGGTCGCGATGAGCGCGCCGCCGAACGGCGCGCCAAGGGTGGAGGCGGTCCAGAACGTCGTCTCCATCCGGCTGTTGGCGCCGATTCGCTGCTCCTGCGGCACAAGCGATTTCAGGTACGCGCTGTTGGCGGCGTTGAAGACGATCGCACACACCGTCTGCACCGTGACGACCACGCACAGCTGCGCGTAGGTGAGCACACCGAGCCATGCGGCCGCGGGCACACTGGCCAACGCCGCGAAGACGAGCAGGTCCGCCCACACCATGATCGGGCGTTTGCGGCGGAAATCGATGAACGAACCCATCGGCAGGGCGATGGCCGCGCTCGCCACGCCTGCCATGGCCGCCAGTAACGACACCTGCAGGTTCGAGGCGTCGAGCACGAGGATCGCCACCATCGGTAGCGCGCCGGCGCCGAGCGCGGTACCGATCTGGCTCACCGTGTAGGCGCCCCATAGCCGGTAGAAATCCGGGGCGAGCCGCTGGGCCGGTGCTAGGACAGCGCCGGTCACGCGGCCGCGCTCGTCGAGTCGTCCCCCCATCCCGCGCGCTACTCGGCGGGCGTCTCGATCTCACTCGACGCGGGCCGCACCGCGTCCGGGCCCGATTCCAGCAGGGTGCGGAAACCGTCTTCGTCAAGGATGGGGACGCCGAGTTCCTCGGCCTTGGCGGCCTTGGATCCGGGGGAATCGCCGACCACGACGAAGGCCGTCTTCTTCGATACCGAGCCGGCGGCCTTACCGCCGCGCACCATGATCGCTTCCTTGGCGCCGTCGCGGGAGAAGCCTTCCAGCGAACCGGTGACGACGATCGACAGGCCTTCGAGGTTGCGTTCGATGGACTCGTCGCGTTCGTCCTCCATCCGCACCCCGGCGGCCCGCCATTTGTCGACAATGGCGCGATGCCAGTCGACGGTGAACCATTGCGCGACCGCGACGGCGATGGTGGGGCCGACGCCGTCGGTGGCCGACAGCTCCTCGACCGAGGCCTCGCTGATGCGCTCCAGGCTGCCGAATTCGGCGGCGAGCGCGCGGGCGGCGGTGGGGCCGACGTGGCGGATGGACAGCCCTACCAGCACCCGCCACAGCGGGCGGTTCTTGGCCGCGGCGAGATTGTCGAGCAACCGGCGCCCGTTGGTGGAGAGTGTGCCGTTCTTGTTGACGAACAGCGAGGTGGTGAGCAGGCGCTCATCGGTGAGGTCGAACAGATCGCCCTCGTCGGTGATGGCCCCGGATTTGAGCAGGTCGACGGCTGCTTCATAGCCGAGCGCCTCGATGTCGAAGGCGCCGCGCCCGGCCATGTGGAAGACCCGTTCACGCAGCTGGGCGGGGCAGAACCGCTGGTTGGGGCAGCGGATATCGGCGTCGCCTTCCTTCTCCGGGGCGAGTTCGGTGCCACATTCGGGGCAGTGGGTCGGCATCACGAAGGCGCGTTCCTCGCCCGTGCGGGCGTCGACCACGGGCCCGAGCACCTCGGGGATCACGTCGCCGGCTTTACGGATGGTGACCGTGTCGCCGATGAGCACACCCTTGCGCTGCACCTCCGAGGCGTTGTGCAGGGTGGCCATCGCGACGGTGGACCCGGCGATGCTCACCGGCGCCATCACCGCGAACGGGGTGACCCGGCCGGTGCGGCCGACATTGACCTGGATATCGAGCAGCTTGGTGGTGGCTTCCTCGGGCGGATATTTGTACGCGATGGCCCAGCGCGGGGCCCGCGAGGTGGAGCCGAGTCGGCGCTGCAGCGCCATTTCGTCGACCTTGACGACCAGGCCGTCGATCTCGTGCTCGATATCGTGGCGATGCTCGCCCCAGTAGGCCACCCGTTCCAGCACCGCGTCGACGCCCTGCACCAGCTTGGTGTGCGTGGACACCGGGAGCCCCCACGCGGCCAGCGCGTTGTAGGCCTCGTGCTGCGAACTCGGCGTGTATCCCTCGATGCGGCCGAAGCCGTGGCAGATCATCCGCAACCGCCGCCGCGCGGTGACCGACGGGTCCTTCTGGCGTAGCGAACCCGCGGCGGTATTGCGCGGATTGGCGTAGGGCGGCTTGCCTTCGGCGACGATGGCGGCGTTCAGCGTCTCGAAGTCCTCGAGCCGGAAGTACACCTCGCCGCGGACTTCCAGCAGATCCGGAATCGGGTGATCGGGGTGGGCGGTGAGCTCGCCGGGAATGTCGTCGATGGTGCGGGCATTGAGGGTGACGTCCTCACCGGTGCGTCCGTCGCCGCGGGTGGCGCCGCGCACCAGCTTGCCCTTCTCGTACACCAGATTCAGCGCGACACCGTCGATCTTCACCTCGCACAGATAGTGCAGGCCCGGCCCGGTTTCGGCCTCCACGCGCGCGGCCCAGGAGCGCAGCTCGTCGAAATCGAAGGCGTTGTCGAGCGACAGCATGCGTTCGAGATGGTCGACGGCGGTGAAATCGGTGGCGAAACCGCCGCCGACCAGCTGGGTCGGCGAATCGGGCGTGCGCAGATCCGGATGCGCCTCCTCCATGGCCAGCAGCCGCTGGAACAGCGCGTCGAACTCGCCGTCGGAGATGATCGGAGCGTCACGCACGTAGTAGCGGAACTGATGCTCGCGCACCTCGTCGGCCAGTTGCTGCCATTGCTGACGCTGCTGCGAGCTCGCGGACTCGGCAGCCGGCGCGGCGGCATCCATGGCAGGCACGGTCTCCTCGGGCGCTGAGGTGGCGGGGCTTCCGGTGTCACTCACGAGTCGAACATTAGCCGAGCCCACCGACAATTCCCGCCACGTTCACGCACGTCCACGCGCTGCCGCAACCGCGTATCGGGCTGATACGCCGGCGCGAGGCCCTTCGGCGCGCCGCCGGTCTAACCGTCGAACGACAGCGACTCCGGTTCATCGGAGTATGCGGTCGCGACGTCCCTGGCGAGGGCAAGCGCACGCCGAGCCCAGTCGAGCGGCGCCGTCGCCAGACCACAGGCCGGCGACACCAGGATCTGGTCGGCGAGGGTGCGGCGGGGGAAGCCGAGCCGGTCGATCAAACGCACTCCGGGCTCGGCGATCTCGCGCCAGCCGAGCGGCGTGGCCGGTGCGGTGGTCGGCACCAGGCCGAGGACCAGCTGTGTGCCGCCATCGAGGAGCTCGCCGATGGCGTCGAGTTCGGCGGTGCCGATGGTGGCCAGATCGAAGCCGACGGCCGTCGCGGCGCAACGCCGCAGCAATGGCAGGGCGGGCGGGGCGGCGCAGGTGTGGACAAGGACGGGAACGTTCTGTGCGGCGATGACGGCATCAAGCAACGCGAGCGCCTCGGGTTCCGGCAGTGCGCGCACGGTGTTGAGCACGCTGGCGCCGCGCAGCGATCCATTGAGTACAGCGGTCAGGCCGGGTTCGTCCAATTGCAGCACGACCTCGGCGTCGAGGCGTTTGCCCACGTCGGCCACGTGCTGGGCCAGGCCCTCGGCCAGTGATGCGGACAGATCGCGCAGCGCGCCCGGATCGGTGAGCGCCCGGTGCCCGGAGCGCAATTCGACCTCGGCGGCCAGCGTCAGCGGGCCGACGGCCTGCACTTTGACCGTTCGGCCGGAGCCGCGAAGGCCCGCCGTCTCCCACGCCTCGTCCAGCGCGTCGAGATCGGTGCGCAGCAGATCCGACGCGCGGCGCGAGGTCGCGCCCGGGCGGTCCGCGAGCCGGTAGCCGCGCGGTGTGGTGTCGAACCGCAGGTCGACCAGCAGCGCCGAGGCCCGGCCGATCATGTCGGCGCCGACCCCACGGTCGGGCAGCTCGACCAGATGCGGCAGACCCGGCAGTTCACCCACCGAGATGGCGGCCGCCTCGCGCGGATCGGTGCCGGGCCATGAGCCGATGGCGGTCGCGACGCCTGCGGGCAGGCCCGCTCGTGTTTCCGTGCTCACAGTTCACCTTCGCCCGCGATGTCGCAGCTCGCACCAGGCAGGCCCGGCCACCGGGCGACGACGGTGTCGGTCACCGATGCGCGCCGGACGCGGCCGTGCGCGCGGTCGCCGCGATGGTGCCGCTGCCGATCACCCGATCGCCGTCGGCGTCGGGCTGGTACAGCACCACGGCCTGGCCGCGGGCGACACCGGTGAGCGGCTCACGCAGCTGCACCGTCAAGCCGGAACCGGTGGCCTCGGCGACCGCCGGGGCGGTGCCGCCGTGCGCGCGCACCTGCACCACGCATTCGATCGGACCATCCGGCGCCGAACCCGAAGTCCAGATCGCACGATCGGCCTCGATCGTCCACACCTGCAGCTCCTCGGCCGAACCGACCTTCACGGTGCCCGAGTCGGGGTCGATCTCGGTGACGTAGCGCGGCTTGCCGTCGGCGGCCGGGCCCGGCAGACCGAGGCCCTTGCGCTGGCCGATGGTGAAGCCGTGCACGCCGTCGTGGGTGGCCAGTTCGGTGCCGTCGGAATCGACGACGGCACCGGGCCGGATGCCGATCTTGGCGCCGAGGAACGCGCGGGTATCACCGGAGGGGATGAAGCAGATGTCGTGGCTGTCCGGCTTGTTCGCGACCGCGAGTCCGCGCTCGGCGGCCTCCGCGCGGATCTGCGGCTTCGGGGTGTCGCCGACCGGGAACATGGCCCGCGAGAGCTGCTCGGCGGTCAGCACGGCCAGCACATAGGACTGGTCCTTGTCGGCGTCCACCGCGCGGCGCAGCACGCCATCGGACAGGCGGGCGTAGTGGCCGGTGACGACGGCGTCGAAACCGAGGGCGATCGCGCGATCGGCCAAGGCGGAGAACTTGATCTTCTCGTTGCAGCGCAGGCACGGGTTCGGGGTCTCCCCCGCCGCGTAGGCCGCCACGAAATCGTCGATCACGTCTTCCTTGAAGCGGTCGGCGAAATCCCAGACATAGAACGGGATCCCGAGCACATCGGCCGCCCTGCGGGCGTCACCGGCATCTTCCTTGGAGCAGCAGCCCCTGGAACCGGTGCGCAACGTGCCCGGTGTGGCCGACAGCGCCAGATGGACGCCGACCACCTCGTGGCCCGCGTCGACGGCGCGCGCGGCGGCCACCGCCGAATCCACACCACCGCTCATCGCGGCGAGTACTCGCATCAGAGGCCTCCCTTCGCACCGGCCAGGCCCGCGGCCCTGGCTCGTTCGACGACTTGCGGCAGCACCTCAAGCAGCGCCTGCACATCCGCGCCGGTACTGGTGTGCCCCAGCGAAAAACGCAATGATCCGCGCGCCTGCCACGGCTCGACGCCCATCGCGATCAATACATGGCTGGGCGAGGCGACCCCGGCATTGCAGGCCGAGCCGGTGGAGCATTCGATACCGGCGGCATCGAGCAGCATCAGCAGCGAATCGCCCTCGCAGCCTGCGAAGGTGAAGTGCGCGTTGCCTGCGAGCCTGCGCTCGTCGTGCGGGCCGTTGAGCACGGCGTCGGGGATCAGCTCCCGCACGCCGGCGATCAGTTCGTCGCGCAGCCGCGTCAATTCGACGGTGCGTGCGGGCAATTCGCTCACCGCCTCGTGCAGGGCGGCCGCGAGACCGACCGCAGCGGCCACATCGACCGTGCCCGACCGCAGATCGCGCTCGTGCCCGCCACCGTGCAGCAGCGGCACGCACGGCACCTGCCTGCCGAGCAACAGCACGCCGATCCCGTGCGGACCGCCGACCTTGTGCCCGGCGAAACTCGCCGCCGACAGTCCGCTGGCGCCGAAGTCGATCGGCACCTGCCCCGCCGCCTGCACCGCGTCGCTGTGCATGGGCACGCCGAATTCGGCTGCCACCGCGGCGAGTTCGGCGATCGGCTGGATGGTGCCGATCTCGTTGTTCGCCCACATGACGCTCACCAGCGCGACCTCATCGGCGTGCGCCATCAGCTCCGCGCGCAGGGCGGTCACCGACACCACACCGTCGGCGTCGACGGGCAACCACGTCACGCTGGCACCCTCGTGCTGTTCCAGCCATTCGACCGTATCGACCACGGCATGATGCTCGATCGCGCTGGCGATGATGCGGGTGTGGCGCGGATCGTCATCGCGGCGGGCCCAGTAGATGCCCTTGACCGCGAGATTGTCGCTTTCGGTGCCGCCCGCGGTGAAGATGACCTCCGACGGCCGCGCGCCCAGATCGGCGGCGATGGATTCGCGCGCCTCTTCCACCCGCCGCCGCGCCGCCCGTCCCGATCCGTGCAGCGACGAGGCGTTCCCGACCAGTCCCAGCGCAGCCGTCATCGCCTCGATGGCGGCGGGCACCATGGGTGTGGTCGCCGCATGATCGAGGTAGACCGTCTTGGGCGCAGCGTTGACCGGACCCGGGAAACCCGACTTCATGACCAGTAAAGGATAGCCGTCACCGGCATCCGGTTATTCCCGGCCGGTCGCCCCTCGTCAACGGTGAGCCGGGCCACCGGCCAACATCCGGATCATATACCTATTGATCGTGCCGTTATTCAGCGGTACATTACTCGTCGATAGATGGTTGCGGCTCGGCCGAACGGGCCCGCGATCACCACGGCCGGGCCGTTCCGGCTCGGCGACCGTATCGAACGAGGTAATTCCGATGAGCCGAAACAATCACCCGCACAACCGCACCCGGCGCACTCTGGCCAGGATCGCGGTGGCCTCCACACTCGCTCTCGCACCGATCACCGCACTCGCGGTCCCCGCCTTCGCGGCGCCCGTCGCGCTGGAACCTGCGGACGGTCTCGACGCCGCCGAACGGCCCGGTCACGGGCGTCATGGCCACGGGCATGGTCGCGGCCACGGCCACGGCCACGGCCACGGCGGGCACGGCAGCTGGAATCGCGGCCACGACCACGATCACGACTGGAACCGGGGCCGCCACGGTCGCCACGACTGGGATCGAGGCCACCACGGCCGTGGGCATTTCCCGCTGCCATCCACCGGTAGCGCTTTCTGACCTGGCGCAACGCCGAACACGGCGGGCGCAGGACCGCCTTCCGATCACTGCTTGAATCACTGATTGAAACGTGTTCTACTCGGTGTCATGAGTCGAGTCGACACCGATACCCGGGAGCGGCTGCTGGCGGCCGCCGAGCGCCTACTGCTCGAATCGGGCTATGAGCGGGTATCCATTCGCGCGGTGTGCGCCGCGGCCGAGGTCAACCCGGCCGCGGTGCACTACCACTTCGGGTCCAAGCAGGCGCTGGTCGCCGCGTTGTTGCAGAGCAGGCTCGGACCGCTGTGGGAGGCGTCGCTGGACGATCTCGCCGAGCGGGCGGCCACGGTGGCCGAATGCGTGGACGCGGTGCTCGACCCGCTGGCCCGGCTGGCCGACGATCCGATCGGCCGGTTGCATATCCGGCTGCTCGCGCGGCTGGTGCTCGGTCGTCAGGACATCGGCTGGACCGCGCGCTGGTTCACCCTCGACCCGTTCGCCGACTTGCTGCGGCAGCAGTATCCGGCGCTGTCCGCGCATGAGGCGCGGTCGCGCTGGATGCTCGCCTTCGATCTCATTCTGGGCCAGTTCGGTTCGCCGCTGGCCGAGGATCGTGATCTGTCGCCGAAGGCGGTCGCGACGCTGCGCGCGTTCGTGACCGCGGGCCTGTGCGCACCGGTGGAGGCATGATGAGCACGGTCTTCGCCCCTGCCCCGCTCGGTCCGATCACCTTGCGTAATCGGGTGATCAAGGCGGCGACCTTCGAGGGCCGCACACCCGACGCGCTCGTCACCGACGATCTGATCGAGTACCACCGCGCGCCCGCGGCCGGCGGAGTCGCGATGTCGACGGTCGCCTACTGCGCCGTCTCCCCCGAGGGCCGCACCGACCGGCATCAGATCTGGATGCGCCCGGAGGCGGTGCCCGGCCTGCGCAGGCTCACCGACGCCATCCATGCCGAAGGCGCGGCCGCCAGCGCACAGATCGGGCACGCCGGGCCGGTCGCCAATGCCGCGTCCAACCGTGTGCCCGCGCTCGCACCGGGCCGGATGTTCAGTCCGCTGAGCATGGCTCGGACCGTGCGCCCCGACGCGGCCGAATTGCGGCGCGTGGTGCGCGCCTTCGCCGACGCCGCCCGCACCGCCGAGGAATCCGGGTTCGACGCTGTCGAACTGCATTTCGGGCACAACTACCTGATCAGCTCGTTCTTCAGCCCGCTGCTCAACCACCGGCGCGATGCCTACGGCGGCAGCCTCGTCAACCGCGCACGGCTGGCGCGTGAGGTCGCCGAGGCGGTGCGCGAGGCGGTCGGTGGACGCCTCGCGGTGCTGGCGAAACTGAACATGGACGACGGTGTGGTCGGCGGGCTGCGGCTGGAGGAGAGCTTGCAGATCGGGCGCTGGCTCGAAGCCGACGGCACCCTCGATGCCCTGGAGCTGACCATCGGAAGTTCGCTGCTCAACCCGATGTACCTGTTCCACGGCGATGCCCCGCGCAAGGAATTCGCCAAGGCCTTCCCCGGGGCGATGGGCTGGGGCATGCGGCTGGGCGGACGGTTCTTCCTGCGCGAATACCCGTACCGCGAGGCCTACATGCTCGACCTGGCCCGCCAGTTCCGCTACGAGCTGAAGATGCCGCTGGTCCTGCTCGGCGGCATCACCACCGCCGAGACCATGCAGCGGGCGATGGACGAGGGATTCGAGTTCGTGGCGATGGCGCGGGCACTGCTGCGGCAACCGGATCTGCTGCTGCGGATCCAGCAGAACGCGAACACGCCATCACTGTGCACGCACTGCAACAAGTGCATGCCGTCGATCTTCAGCCGCACCACCTGCGTGCTCGCAGGCCCGGACCAGCCGGTGCCGCGGTGAATCCGCCGTCGTCGGTGGACAACTGCTGACCACACACTCGGCTGCCCTGCGCTGGGCGGCACTCGACTCGGCGATTCCGCCGACAGCGTGGGCCTGCCGCGCGGGTGGCCGCTGGGCGGCGACGACGGACGCCTACCTCCCTTTCGCGAACGTGCGCCCGCTAGACCCCTGCGACAGTGTGCGCCCGCTCCGTCCGCGCGACCGCATCTGCCAGGTGGGAGTTCGCCGCCGCGAGGGCCGAACGCGCGCCATCGGAGAGCTGCGGTGTGCGCATCAGTTCCTCACACCGCCGAGCCAGCTCACGCCGGTCGGAGCCGGGCTGCTGGATCGGCTCCAGCACGATCTCGGCGACGATGCCGCGCGAGCGCAGAATGCGCCGGGCCGAGGTGGCGAAGGTGTCGTCACCCACGAAACCCGGTGCGGTGCAGGGCTCTCCGTGCGCGTCCAGGTAGCGCAACCGGATCGGCTGGACCGGCGTGCCGGTGTCGATCGCGGCCTGGAACAGCGCGGGCCGCAGCTTGCCGAAGGCCCGCCCACACCAGGTGGTGCCCTCCGGGAACGCCGCCACCCGCTCCCCGGCGCTCAGGCGTTCGGCGATCTGCGCGACCACCCCGGGCAGCGTCCGCAACCGCTCGCGCTCGATGGGAATGATCCGCATCAGCTTGGCCAGCCCGCCGAGCATCGGCCAGTCGATCAGATCGGCGCGCGCGACAAAGCTCAGCGGCTGCACCGCGGCCAGCACGACCACATCCGACCAGCTGATATGTCCGGCGACCACCAGTACACCGGTGCCGGGCGAGGCATACTGCGCCCTCGGGCCCTGCGCATCCCCGCCGAGCCCACCGCCCGATCCGCGATTGTCGATCACGCGCAGCGTGATACCGCAGCTGCGCAGCACCGCGCGGGCGTACTCGCGTTGCAGCTGTTCGCGCCGGCGCGCGGGAGTGAGGATATGGGCCGCCGGGTAGCTGGCCAGCAGTCCGGCCAGGCGGACCGCACGGCCGGCCACCCGAGCCGAACCCGCGGCATCGGTGGCCTGAACGCAGCCGGGCCCGCAGGGACTGACCGGCATCCACGAATGCACCGCGGTCGCGGGCGGGGCGTCGAACACCATGACGCTCACCGCCCGCTGTCGAATCCGGCGGCGGCGCCCTGCAACCGCTCCAGGTACCGGGTGTTGATGGTGTCGAGGCCGAGCAGGGCGACGAAGTCGGCGACCGCGAAGTCGGGGTCGTGAGCCGGTTCACCGCAGATCTCCGCACCGAGGCGCAGGTAGCCGCGCAGCAGCGGCGGCAGCTTGGGGCGTGCGGGCGGGGTGAGCTCGTCGAGCGTTTTGCCGTCCACCACGACCGGGCGATACGGGTCAACCCGGCGTTCGGGGTCGCAGGCGTGGCGGCCGAGCAGCAGGTCGCGTACGCCGCGCACGTTGACGCCGGCCGGATCCTCCGGAGTGTCGCGCATCGGCACCGACACGCATCCCATCACCCACTCGTATCCGGTGAGCTGGATGTAGTGCAGGATGCCCGCCCACATGAGGGTCAGCACCGAACCGTTGCGGTGATCGGGCACCACACAGGCGCGGCCCATCTCGACGATGCGGTGGCCGGTGGGATCGAGGCGGGTGAGGTCGAATTCGGTGGCGGTGTAATAGCCGCCCGCGGCGGCGACCTTGTCCGGCGGCAGCATCCGGTAGCAGCCGACGAACTGCTCGGTCAGCTCGTCGCGAACCAGCAGGTGATCGCAGTGCTCATCGAAGCGGTCGGCGTCGAGGCCGGTGCCGTCATCGGGGATTTCGAAGCCGGGTTCGGCGGCGAAGACGTCGTAGCGCAGGCGCTGTGCTGCCGTGCGGTGCTCGGTATCGGAGGAGACGACCAGTGAATACCGAGACCGTTCCACCCCGGTGTCCGTCGGTCGAGCCGGGGCTGTCAACACGGACGTAATAGTCATATCCGTTATGAGGCCAGCCGCAGACTGCGCCGGAGCGTCCGCCGAGTGTCGCGTGTATGCCCGTTCGGTGAACGAGACGGCCGTCACACCCGGTGTTCACCGCGACGTCGACGCGCGTTCCCTGCGGCGTCGGCCACGCACAACCGATCGCGCCGTCCCGGTGCGGGACAACGCGATCGCGGCAGGTATCGAGCCTGGTCAGGCAGCTATAGGTGGTTGTTGCTCGACGGCGGGGCGGTCCTTGTCGATCTCGGCGAAACCGGGGCGGCCGTTGCCGGTGAAGGCGACCAGCCAGCCCATCACCGCCATGAACCGGTTACGGAAGCCGACCAGATAGAACAGGTGCACCGCCAGCCACATGTACCAGGCGATCAGGCCCTTGAACTTGATCTTGTCGCTCACCTTGGCGATGGCGCTGCGCCGGCGGATCACCGCCATGCTGCCCTTGTCCCAGTACTCGAACTCGGTGCCGGGCAGCTTCTTGCGCCGGATGATGTCGGCGGCGTGCCTGCCTTCCTGCATCGCGACCGGCGACTGGCCCGGGTAGCCCTTCAGCGAGGTCATATCGCCGATGGCGTACATGTCGGCGTAGCCACCGACGGTCAGGTCCGGGTTGATCAGCAGCCGCCCGGCGCGGTCGGTCTCGGCGCCGGTGGCTTCGGCCAGGATCTCGGTGAAGCCGCTGGCCTGCACACCCGCCGACCAGACGACGGTCTCCGCGGCGATCCGGTGCTCGACGCCCTGCTTGTCCTTGACGGTCACCTTGCCGGGTTCGATATCGGTGACGAAGGTGCCGAGCAGCACCTCGACCCCGCCCTTGGTGAGCGATTGCTTCGCGTACTCCGACAGTCCGCCACCGAACGGCGGCAGCACCTCACCGGCGCCCTCGACCAGGGTGACCGACACGTCCTGGTGGTAGTAGCGCTTGGCGAGTTCGGCCAGCTGGCCTGCCACCTCGACACCCGTGGCACCGGCTCCGACGACGACGAAGCTGAGCAGCCGCTCGCGGGTCTCCTTGTCGGCGCGCTTCGCCTCGGTGAAGACGTGGTCGATCTGGGCGCGCAGCCGCTTGGCGTCGTCGATGGTCTTGAGCGAGAAGGTCTTCTCGGCGAAATCGTCGCGGCCGAAATACGACTGGTTGGCGCCGGTGGCGGCGATCAGCGAGCCGTAGCGGATACGGCGCGGCCCATCGGCGGTCTCGTAGACGAGTTCGGCGGCATCGGGATCGATCGCGGTGACCTTGCCCAGCCGGACATCGGCCTTCTCGTGCCTGCGCAGGATCGAGGCGATGGGCGGTGCGATCTCGTCGGCGGCCAGCACGCCGGTGGCGACCTGGTACAGCAGCGGCTGGAACAAATGTTCCGGCGTGCTCGAGATCAGCACGTAGGGCACATCCGATTTGGCCAACTGCTTGGCCGCGGCGAGGCCGCCGAAGCCCGATCCGACGATGACGACTTCGACGAACTCCGTTTCCGCAGCCCGTACGGCTTCCGTATTACGCATCCTCACAACACCCCTGTTGATCATGACAGCCTGTTCATCATGAAGAACCGTTATCAGGAGTCGAGATATTTCACCCGTCAGGGCGCATAATTCAGATGACTCTTATCTGAATCACTAATTAATGGAGGTAACGGTGGAGCTGCGCCAGCTCACCTACTTCGTCGCGGTGTGCGAGGAGCTCAGCTTCAGCAGGGCCGCGACCCGCTGCTTCATCTCGCAGTCGGCGATCAGTCATCAGATCGCCCGGCTCGAACACGACCTCGGCGTCCAGCTCTTCGAGCGATCCACCCGATCGGTCGTTCCCACCGACGCGAGTACCAGGCTCCTTCCGCTGGCCAAGCAGATGCTCAGCCTGGAGTCTGCCATCCGGGCCGCGGTGCGCACCTCGCGCCCGCGCATCCGGCTGGCGGCGAACATGTCGTTCGCGACGCGCTCGCTCTCGGCGATCGCGGGCGCCCGTGATGCCCACCCCGGCGCCGAGATCGAGTTCGTCATCAAGCCCTTCCGCCAGCGTATCGCCGCCGTCGCGGACGGCGACTGTGACCTCGCGCTGATCCGCGGCAGCGTGGACCAGCCGGGGCTGACGGTGGAGCAGCTGTGGGTGGAGGACCTGATGATCGCCACCGCGCCCGCGCATCCGCTGGCCGGACGCACCGACGTGACGCTGACCGAACTCAGCGCCTATCCCCTGCTGCTACCGCCGGAATCCGAGCAGGTGCTGCTGCACAATGTGGTGCGCGCGGCCTTCGCCGACCAGCCCTCCGGCCCCACCTTCGGTCCACCCATCCCGCCGGATCACACGGCGACCATGGAGCTGATCAACCACCCGGACGCGTGGACGATCCTGTACGCCAACAGCCCCACCGAAGGCATCGCGACGCTGGAGTTGGCCGGTCACCCGTTGCGCGTGCCGGTCTCGGCGGTCCTGCGCACGGGTGCGCGCCGATCGCCCATTCTGACGACGTTGCTGGCGGCGTTGCACTGCGCATGAGCGGTGGTCGGATCAGGCCAGGGCCCACGCCACCGCGAGATCCCGCTCCAGTTGCGAGCCCTCGTCCTCGATCGACCAGACGACCTGCTCCACCGCACGCATGAACGCCCAGCCGCGGGCACGTTCCCGATCTACTCCGAGCGCGTCGGCGGTCACGGCAACCATCCGGGGCGCGTCGGCCGGGTTCGGCTCGCTCTGCACCTGTTTGAGAATCAGGAACCCGGCGTCGTAGGCCGCCTCACCCAGGTACGGCTTCGGGTCGATCAACAACCACGGCTCGCGTTCGGCGGCAACGATATTGCCCAGGTGGGTGTCACGGTTGACGATCAGCAGCGGGCCGTCGGGTTCGGCGAGCTCGGCGCACCAGCGGCGAGCCCGATCGAGCAGCAGCGCGGGGAGCGCCGCGACGATCTCCGGATCGTCGGACCACTGCGCCCATTCGGCCACTGCTTCCACGGCCGACGGCGGTGCCGGATATCCGGGAGGTAGCTCGCCGGGTTCGCGCCGCAGGCGCCGGTACAACTCGGCCGCGATCAGCACTTTGCCTGCGTTTTCGGGCGCACCCTCCAGCGGCGGCGTCGGCTGTCCCAGCAAGGGAACACCCGGTCGCGCCCATTCCAGCAGCATCGCACCGCTACCGGGATCGAAGTCGAACAGCCGCACGGCGCCGTCACCGGCGTAGCAGTGCAACCCGGTGGGCTCCCCGACGTTCTCCTCGTCGACGAAGGGAACCTTCAGCACCGCGACCGAACCGTCGCCGCACCGCACAGGCGCCACGAACGAATGGGTGCCGCCACGGAATGGTTCGCCGATCAGTTCGAGCCCCCAGTCGCGGCACCGGGCTGCCACGAGTTCCGGTAGAGCCGCCACCCAGTGCTCGCCCTCGTCGCCGAAGAAATCGCGGATCGATGCGGCCACGTCCGGCGGCAGTGCGATGGTCACCCGGTCAGCCTGCGGCTCGGGGCCGGCCACGGGCAAGCGAATTCTTGCTGCGTGTCCGGCGGGTCTGCGTTTCCGGCGGGTGCCCGGTCCGGTGGCGCTCCTGTGATGCCGACGATGTGCCGCTCAGCCCCAACGATGCGCACCGCGCAGCGCCACCCGGTAGGCGATCCATCGTTTGGTGGACGGGGAGGTGGCGCAGACCAGCGCGGTGCCCACGATGACCAGGAGCGGGACATAGGCGATCAGCGCGAGCCATTCGCCGGTGACGCCGATCGCGACGCACGCGATGAGACACAGCAGAGTGGCCAGTACCGAGCAGATGATCGTCAGTATCCGTCCGGAAGGTCTGCCGGTCAGCAGTAGAAGGCCTGCGGAATTCCACAGCAGCGCGACCGCCGCTACCACCCCGAGTAGCGGAATGTTCTGCTGCACCAGCTTGTCGTTTCCTTCGCCGATCGCCTTGACGGTATCGGTCACGCCGAGGATGAAGATGCCGGCGAAGAGCAATCCGAACAGCTGCGTGATGATTCCGGCGGTCAGCACGGTCTTCATCGAGGGTTTCGGGCCGTACGCCGGATTCGATGGCGCCGGGCCGTAGCCGGGCACGGCGAACCGTGCCCCGGAACCGGGCATCGGGACGCCACCGTGCGGCGCCCACGCGGCGGGCGGCGCGGAGACACTCGCGCCACCGGCCGGACCGATCGGCCCCGCCTGCCGGATGGTCGGCGACGACGGATGCACCGGCACAGCCACATGCCTGCCCTCCAGCGCATCACGCATCGCGGTGGCGAATTCGGTGCAACTGCCGAACCGCTCATCGCGCCGTTTGGCCATGGCGCGGCCGAGCACCGCGTCGACGCTCGGGGGCAGATCCTTGCGGATATCGGTGAGCCGGGGCACCGGCTGGGAGATGTGCCCCATCACTACCTGGCCCGGATTGGTCGAGGCGTACGGCGAGCGACCAGCGAGGATCGCGAACAGCGTGCAGGCCAGCGAATACTGATCGCTGCGCGCGTCGACGACCTCACCGGAGAGCTGTTCCGGTGAGCCGAAAGCGATGGTGGCGGTGAAGGTTCCGGTGGCGGTGAGTGTGGTGTTGGCCTCGGTGAGCCTGGCGATACCGAAATCGGTGAGCACCGCGTGTGATTCGCGGCCCGCGTCGGCATCGGCGATGAGGATGTTGGCGGGCTTCACGTCGCGGTGCAGTACGCCCTGGCCGTGCGCGTAATCGAGCGCGCCGGCGGTGTCACCGATCAGCCGCGCCGCCGTCGACGCCGGGTGCGTGCCTGCATTCCAGGAACCGGCATCCGTGCCGCGCACATATTGCATCGCGATCCACAGATGACCCTCGTCGGCTCCGCGATCGAACACCCCAACGATCCCCGGATGATCCAGTCGCGCAACCACATCGGCCTCCAGCTCGAACCGCCGCGTGAGCTCGGGATCATCGGACACCGCTTTGTTCAACAGCTTCAACGCCACACTGCGCGGCAGCCGCGGATGCTTGGCCAGATACACCGTCCCCATCCCGCCCTGCCCCAGCACACCCTCGAGCTGATACCCGGCGAAGGTCGTACCCACCCCCAGCACGCCTGCTCCTTCCGATCGCGGTCGAACACCGCGACGCTACCGCATCGGGGTGCCGGGAAACGGCCGTGGTGTGCGGATCAGAAAGCCAGCGCGGACCAGGAAATCTCGATCGGGAAGGGGTACGGGAACGACACCCCGTCCGCCGAATCTGGTGTCCATTCACCGGCCAGCAGGTAGTTCGACGAGCGGAGCGGGCGTACGCCGGAAGGCAGTTCGGCATGGCCGATCTCGAGGATGTAGACGCGGATCGCTCCGATACCGGTGAGGTCGGGTTTCAGGTCGACTTCCCAGTACGACGGGATGCCGGCGCCGGCGTACCGGGCCTTCTTCGCCTCGACATCGCCTGGTGTATTCGATGGTGACAACACCTCACCGACCAATACCGTGTCGGTGGCGCGGACATCGGCGCCCGGCGGGAGGCAACGGTGGACGAGGAAATCGGGCGTGACGAAGTCGGATTTACCGGTCGTTCCAAAGAACACATTGGTTTCGAGATTCCCGCGCCAGCACCGCTCAGGATGAGAGGCCCTGTCGTCGCCGGCGCAACTCCTGATCTCCTGCGCCAGCAACAATGTGGCCAACTGATGTTCCCCCGGCCCACGCCGTAGCCACACCACGCGCCGATCCCACAGCTCGATCTGATCGGCGATCTCCTCGGGCAGCTTCTCCAGCTCTTCCCAGGTCATGTACTCGGGAAGATCGGGACGGTCGGTGCGCGAGGCACTCGGCACGGTCATGCGCTCATGGTACCCACCAGCACCGATACAGCCGTCCAACGCATGTGGCCCCGGCCGGAAATTCCGGCCGGGGCCACACGTCGCTGCGCGGCGGACTAGCCCTTGTGCGACTTGACCGCTTCGGTCAGCTGCGGCGCGACGTTGAACAGGTCGCCGACGATGCCGTAGTCCGCGATCTCGAAGATCGGGGCCTCTTCGTCCTTGTTGACCGCGACGATGGTCTTCGAGGTCTGCATACCGGCGCGGTGCTGGATGGCGCCGGAGATGCCGAGGGCGATGTAGAGCTGCGGGGAGACCGTCTTACCGGTCTGGCCGACCTGGAACTGGCCCGGGTAGTAGCCGGAGTCGACGGCGGCACGCGAGGCACCGACGGCGGCACCCAGCGAGTCGGCCAGCGCCTCGACGACCGAGAAGTTGTCGGCCGAGCCGACACCACGGCCACCGGAGACGACGATGCCAGCCTCGGTGAGCTCCGGACGGTCACCGGCGACGACGGGCTCGCGCGAGGTCACCTTGACCACGCCCTCTTCCTGCGCCGGAACCTCGACGGTCACCTTCTCGCCGGCACCGGCCTGCGGGGCGGCCTCGATGGCACCCGGGCGCACCGAGATCACCGGCACGTCGCCGGTGGCCTTGGCGTCGACGGTGAAGGCGCCACCGAAGATGGAGTGCACGGCCGAGCCGTCGGCGTTGACGCCGATGACGTCGACGAGCAGGCCGGAGCCGATGCGCGCGGCGAGGCGGCCCGACACCTCCTTGCCCTCGGCGGAGGCGGCGACGATGACGGCGGCGGGCGAGGCGGCCTCGACCAGACCGGCCAGCACGTCGACCTTCGGGGTCACCAGGTAGTTGTCCACATCGTCGGACTCGGCGATGTAGATCTTCTCGGCGCCGGCCGCGGCGAGCGCGTCGGCCAGCTTCTCACCGGTGCCCGCGGCGCCGAGCACCACGGCGGACGGCGAGCCGAGGGTACGGGCGGCGGTGATCAGTTCGGTGCTGACCTTCTTGACCGCACCGTCGGCGTGCTCGACGAGCACAAGTACTTCTGCCATTTGTGTTCTCCTGTGTCTGATTGCGGTGTTCGCGATGCCCTGCGCGGTACCGGGGCGGGCATCGGATTCACATCGCGAAGCAGTCTGGTACGGGCGGGATCAGATGATCTTCTGACCGATGAGGTACTGGGCGATCTTGGTGCCGCCGTCGCCCTCGTCGGCGATCTTCTCGCCTGCGGTACGCGGGGGCTTCGGGGTCGACGCGGTGACCGCGGTGCCGGCGTTGGCCACGCCCACGGTGGAGGGGTCGATACCGAGGTCGGCCAGGGTGAAGGTCTGCACTTCCTTCTTCTTGGCGGCCATGATGCCCTTGAAGGAGGGGAAGCGCGGCTCGTTGATCTTCTCGGTGACCGAGACGATGGCCGGGAGGTTGGCCTCGAGCTTGAACACGCCCTCGTCGGTCTCGCGCTCGCCGGTGATCTTGTCGCCGTCGACGGTCAGCTTGCGCAGGTGGGTGAGCTGCGGGATGCCGAGGTATTCGGCGATGATCGCGGGCACGGCGCCGGCGCGGCCGTCGGTGGCCTCGTTACCGGCGATGACCAGTTCCACGCCTTCCACCTGGCCGAGCGCGCCGGCCAGCACCCACGCGGTCTGCACGGCGTCGGAGCCGTGGATCGCCGGGTCGTTGATGTGGATGGCCTTGTCGGCGCCCATGGACAGCGCCTTGCGGATGGCCTCGGTGGCGCGGTCGGGTCCGGCCGACAGCACGGTGACCTCGCCGCCCTGCGCCTCCTTGATCAGCAGCGCTTCCTCGACGGCGCGCTCGTTGATCTCGTCGAGCACCGCGTCGGCGGCCTCGCGGTCGAGGGTGAAATCACCATCGGAGAGCTTGCGCTCGGACCAGGTGTCGGGAACCTGCTTGATGAGTACGACGATGTTCGGCATCGGTCTTCGTCGACCTCCTGTTCTGGGTACACGGGGTATGGGCGGTCGGTCGCACGATCCGGCGGGCCGTACGTCCATGTGAGTCGCTCAGGGCGTGACACTACCCTACGTTAAGTTACTCGTGGGTAACTTACTCCGCGAGGGTCCTGAACACCAGACCGGGAACAAGTTCACCGGCCCGTACCAGTAACGTCAGAACGATGAGTGAGGCTGTGATTCCTGCCGCAGTAGGCGAACCGGCACCCATGACCGCCGCGACGCCGGGCGCACTCGACCCGCTGCCGCTGACCGGCGAGCGCACCGTGCCTGGAATCGCCGAGGAGAACTACTGGTTCCGCAGGCACGAGATCGTCTACGCGCGACTGCTGGAGCGCTGCGCGGGCAAGGTGGTGCTCGAGGCGGGTTCGGGCGAGGGCTACGGCGCCGACATGATCGCCGGCGTCGCCACCCGGGTGATCGGACTGGACTATGACGCGAGCGCGGTCGAGCACGTGCGCGCGCGCTACCCGCGCGTGGAGATGATCCAGGGCAATCTCGCCGATCTGCCGCTGGACGACGCCTCGGTCGACGTGGTGGTGAATTTCCAAGTGATCGAACATCTTTGGGATCAGGCGCAGTTCCTGCGGGAATGCCTGCGGGTGCTGCGACCGGGCGGCGAGCTGCTCATCAGCACGCCGAACCGGATCACCTTCTCCCCCGGCCGCGACACTCCGCTCAACCCGTTCCACACCAGGGAACTCAATGCCGCCGAACTCACCGAACTGCTGGTGGAGGCCGGTTTCGAGGTGTCGGTGATGACCGGCGTGCACCACGGCGAGACGCTGAAAGCGCTGGACGCCAAGCACGGTGGCTCGTTCATCGACGCGCAGATCGAGCGCGCGCTGGCCGGTGAACCCTGGCCTGCCGAACTCACCGCCGACGTCGCCGCGGTGACCGTCGACGATTTCGCCCTGACTACCGACGACATCGATGCCAGCCTGGATCTGGTGGCCATCGCGGTGAAGCCTTGACCGATAACGCACAACCCGTGCCCGGCCAGTTCACCCTGGTCCTGCATTCGCATCTGCCGTGGCTGGCCCATCACGGCCGCTGGCCGGTGGGTGAGGAATGGCTCTATCAGTCCTGGGCCGCGTCCTACCTTCCGGTCGTCGACGTTCTGAGAACCCTTGCCGCCGAAGGCCGTTCGCATCTGCTGACGCTCGGCATCACCCCGGTGCTCGCCGCCCAGCTCGACGATCCGCACTGCCTGGCCGGTATGCATCACTGGCTCGGCAATTGGCAGTTGCGCGCCGACGAGGCCGCGATGGCCGGCAACATCGCGCTCGGCAGGCATGAGCACCGGCTGGCCGCGGCCGCATTGGCGGAGTTCGAACAGCATTGGCGTCACGGCGCCGCCCCCGTGTGGCGGCAGCTGATCGATGCCGAGGCGATCGAACTGCTCGGCGGCCCGCTGGCCCATCCGTTCCAGCCGCTGCTCGATCCCCGACTGCGCGAATTCCAGCTCACCGAAGGGCTCGCCGACGCCCGGCTGCGCTGGGGCCACACCCCGTCCGGGATCTGGGCGCCCGAATGCGGCTACACCCCCGGGATGGAGGTCGGCTACGCCGCCGCGGGTGTGACGCATTTCATGGTCGACGGGCCGGCGCTGCGCGGCGATTCCAGCCTCGGACGGCCGGTTCGCGAATCCGATGTGGTGGCCTTCGGCCGCGATCTCCAGGTCAGCTACCGGGTCTGGTCGCCGAAGTCCGGCTATCCGGGCCACAGTGCCTACCGCGATTTCCATCACTACGACCACGCCACCGGTCTCAAACCGGCCCGGGTCACCGGCAAATCGGTCGCCGGGCCGGACAAGGCGCCCTACGACCCCGAGCTGGCAGCCGCCGCGGTGCGCGCCGACGTCGACGATTTCGTCGCCACCGTGCGCGAACGGCTGATCGGCGAGTCCGCGCGGATCGGCAGGCCCGCGCTGGTGGTTGCGGCCTTCGACACCGAGCTGTTCGGGCACTGGTGGCACGAGGGTCCGCAGTGGCTGGCGCAGGTGCTGCGCGCGCTGCCCGAGGCGGGCGTCACCGTCGGCACCCTGGCCGACGCGCGGGCGAACGGCTATGTCGGCGAGCCGGTGCAGTTGACCGATTCGTCGTGGGGCTCGGGTAAGGACTGGCGGGTCTGGGCCGGCGATCAGGTGCGCGATCTGGTGGAGCTCAACGACGATATCGTCGCCCTCGCGCTGGACACCGTCGACAAGATGCGTGCGGATTCCTCGGCGACCGGCCGCGACCGGGTGGCCGATCAGCTGCTGCGCGAGGCCATCCTGACCGTGTCCAGCGACTGGGCGTTCATGGTCAGCAAGGACTCCGCGGCCGGGTACGCCCGCGAACGCGCACACCAGCACGCGCACGCGGTGCGTGAGATCGCCGCGGCCGTCGGGGCCGGTCAGCTCGCCAAAGCACGGCAGTTGGCGGCAGGATGGGGGGCGGCCGACGGATTCTTCCCGGCCCTGGACGCGCGTCGGCTGCGCGCTGCCACCTCAGAAGGACATACATGAAGATCTTGATGGTGTCGTGGGAATACCCGCCGGTCGTCGTCGGCGGGCTGGGCAGACACGTCCATCACCTGGCCACCGAGCTCGCCGCCGCGGGCCACGAGGTGGTCGTGCTGGCGCGCCGCCCCACCGGCACCGACCCGTCGACCCACCCCACGCATTCCTACATCGCCGACGGCGTCCTGGTGGTCGCGGTCGCCGAGGACCCGCCGTTCTTCGATTTCGGCGAGGACATGCTCGCGTGGACGCTGGCGATGGGCCATGCGATGGTGCGCGCCGGCGTCGCACTGAACAAGCCCGGCATCGGCGAGGGCTGGACCCCCGATGTGGTGCACGCCCACGACTGGTTGGTGGCCCATCCGGCCATCGCGCTGGCCGAGTACTACGACGTGCCGCTGGTCTCGACCATTCACGCCACCGAGGCCGGCCGGCACAGCGGCTGGGTCTCCGGCCGGGTCAATCGCCAAGTGCATTCGGTGGAGTGGTGGCTGGCCAATGAATCCGACGCGCTCATCACTTGTTCGGCCTCCATGCAGGACGAGGTGGAGCGGCTCTACAGCCCCGACCGCATCCCGCTGACCGTCATCCGCAACGGCATCGATGTCGGCGCCTGGACCTTCCGGCCGCGGCCGCCGCGCACCGGACCGCCGCGGCTGCTGTATGTGGGCAGGCTCGAATACGAGAAGGGCGTGCAGGACGCGATCGCGGCGCTGCCGCGGATCCGGCGCGCCCACCCCGGCACCACGCTCACCATCGCCGGGGTCGGCACCCAGTTCGAATGGCTGCGCGAGCGGGCCAGGGTGCACCGGGTGGCGCGGGCGGTCACCTTCGCCGGCCAGCTCGACCACACCGAACTGCTCGGCTGGCTGCACGGCGCCGACGCCATCGTGCTGCCGAGTCGCTACGAACCCTTCGGGATCGTCGCGCTGGAGGCGGCCGCGGCGGGAACCCCCCTGGTCACCTCCACGGCCGGTGGGCTCGGTGAGGCCGTGATCGACGGCGTGACCGGTGCGTCCTTCGAACCGGCCGACGTGGACGGACTCGTGCAGGCGGTGCGCGCGGTGCTCGACGATCCGGCCGCCGCCCAGGAACGCGCCTACGCCGCCCGCGAACGCCTGACCGCCGATTTCTCCTGGGATGTGGTGGCCGCCGAGACCGCGCAGGTGTATCAGTCCGCCAAGCGGCGGGTGCGGACCCCGCTCGGGCGTCCGGTGATCACCATGCGCCCACTGCCGGAACGCGATCCCAACCAGCCGGTCTGACCGGCCGGCTCATTCCTGCGGGGCGAAGACGAAGATCTCGCCGATCCGGGTGGCCACGACCACCTCGCCGTCGGCGCTGACCGAGGTTCCGGTGGTGGTGCCGCTCGCACCGGGCAGCACGTCCGAGTCGAGGGTCTGGCCGCTCTCGGTATCGAAGGTGATCAGGTTGAGGCCGTCACCGATGGCCGCCACCGTGTAGCCGGTGTGCCCCGCGGTCTGGGCGGGCGTGCCCCGGTGGCCGAGATCCTTACGCTCCCAGACCTGTTCGACGCTGTCGCCGTTGTCGCGCAGGGCCAGCAGGTAGCCGTCGTCGCCGGCCGGGATGATCAGCCCGTCGGCGGAGACGGAGATGCCGCGGCGCGGAGTCCACTCCAGCGGATGCACCCATTTGGTGCTGCCCTCCATGGCGTCGACGGCGATCAGCCGGTCGCTGTTGTCGCCCACGTAGACGGTGCTGCCGTCGGCCGACAGGGCCGGGCTGGTGGCGCTGCCGCCCTCCAGCATCTCGGCGCTCCACAACCGCTCGATCTCGCCGTCGATGTAGCGCAACGCCACCAGCGAGGCCCTGGCGTCGCCCGGACGCCACACGGTGGCGTAGAAGCGCCCGGAGTCGGTGTCGATGGGCGAGACATTGGCCACCGCGCACTGCGGGCCGCCGGTGGGGCAGTCGTCGAGGCCGTCACCGGACGGCGGCCAGCTGAGAGCGGGAAGTTCGAGATGATCGGGCTGGCCGAGCAACTGCATGGTGGGCACCAGCCGCTGACCGGTCTGCCGTGACAGCACATCGATCTGGCCGGCCTGGGTGATGGTGAGCAGGTTGCTGTCGCCGGTGAACTGCAACGAGACGGGCACGCCCGCCACCGCGGTGCGCCAGCGCGGCTGGCCGAGGTAGTTCATCGACGTCACGCCGCTGTCGTCGCCGACGTAGACGTTGGCGAGGCCATCGATCAGCGTCGGCGAGGAGATCGCGTTCGGCCCCATCGGGTTACAGAACCGTTTGCGGCCGGTGGGCATCTGGAAGGAGAAGATATTGCAGCCCGACGGTGTGCGGGTGGTGACGAACATCTGGCCCTCGGCCGCCACCCCGACCGGAGTCGCGATCGGCCCGCCCACCGGGCGCGACCACTTCAACTCCACCGCGTGCGCGCCGGTGACCGGGCTGGTACCGCTGTTGCGGGCGTCGTGATGGGCGCCGGGCCAGCCGAGGCCGGGGCCGACGGTGATGTCATCGACATCGGTGCCGCAGCCGGTGAGCACCACCGCGCCCACTGCCAGTAGCGCCGCCGCCGTATTCACCCGCAGCCGTTGCCGCCCGGATACAGCTCGTACGCTGCCGATTCGCACCTGCTGCTCTCCTTCACACGCGATCTGCCGTGATCATCTCCCCGCGCGCCCGCGCGTGCCAGTGAGGTTAGCCGACGGGTATCGATCCGCTCGGGGCAGCACGTCAGTAGGCTGTGTGCGCGATAGGCGGACACACGACGGGAGAACAGTTCGTGACGAGCATGTGGGGCGCACCGTTGCGTTCACGGTGGCGGGGATCGCGGCGCCGCGATCCGCAGCAGGCACGCTTTCTCACCATGGCGTCGCTGCGCTGGGTGATCGCCAACCGTGCCTACACGCCGTGGTACCTGGTGCGCTACTACCGGCTGTTCAAGTTCCGGCTGACCAACCCGCATATCGTGTTGCGCGGCATGGTGTTCCTCGGCCGGCGGGTGGAGATCCACGCGACCCCGGAGCTGGGCCGGATGGAGATCGGCCGCTGGGTGCACATCGGCGACGGCAATGCCATCCGCTGCCACGAGGGTTCGCTGCGCATCGGCGACAAGGTGGTCTTCGGCAAGGACAACGTCGTCAACACCTACCTCGATATCGAGATCGGTGAGTCGACGCTGGTCGCGGACTGGTGCTACATCTGCGACTTCGACCACAAGATGGACGACATCACCATGCCGATCAAGGATCAGGGCATCGTGAAGAGCCCGGTCCGCATCGGCCCCGACACCTGGATCGCGGCCAAGGTGACGGTGCTGCGCGAGACCCGCGTCGGCCGAGGCTGCGTGCTCGGCGCGCACGCCGTGGTCAAGGGCGAGATCCCCGACTACTCCATTGCCGTCGGCGCACCGGCCAAGGTGGTCAAGAACCGCAAGGCGGCCTGGGAGTCCGGTGCCGAACAGCGCGCGGCCTATCTGGCGGCGCTCGAGGACATCGAACGGAAGAAGAACGGCGCCCCGGCTCAGGCCTGAGCGGCGGGCCCGCCGCCCGCGCGGGCCCGATCACGGCTGCGGTAACGCCCGGTTGTCGGCGCGATCCATTACGGTCTGCCCCATGACGAGGTACGCGGCGCTGTTGCGCGGGATCGCCCCGATGAACCCGAACATGACCAACGACAAGCTCCGAGGCGTGTTCACCGGGCTCGGCTTCGAGGCGGTCGCCTCGGTGCTGTCGAGCGGCAATATCGTCTTCCGCACCGGCGAGGCCGATCCGGCCGAGCTGGAGGACCGGATCCAGCGGGCACTCAACCGGGAACTGGGCATCCCGGGCGGCACCATCATCCGCGACTACGACGAGCTGCGCACGCTGCTGGACTCCGACCCGTTCGAGGGACTGACCCATGGGCGCGGCACCTACCTGACCGCCACCTTCCTGAAGAGCACCAGCAACGAGCCGATCGAGCTGCCCGACGATCCCGATCCACTCACCCGCGTGGTCGGCTACGACCCCGCCGCCCGGGTCTTCCTGTTCGTCGTCGACAACAGCACGCCGAGGACTCCCGATTTCATGGCCTGGCTGGAGCGCACCTACGGCAAGGACATCACCACGCGCACCTGGCTGACGGTGCAGCGGGTGGTGAAGAAGATGGAAGCGATCACCTGAGCACCCGGGCTGCGCGCGATCACGCAGCGAGGCGTAGCGCGGCAGGCTTCCGGGTCGCGCCCGAGATCGATCATGTGCCTGGCGTCCTCGGCGGCGGTCGGGCAGAGCTATCCGGAGTCGGGCCGAGCGGCAGCTACGGCCTCACACAGGAACACGGTGGCGTGGCGGCCGATGCGCGTGATCACGAGCGTGAAGGGCTGGGAGCCGGTCGGTTTCAGGCGGCGGCGCAGCTGGTCCGGGTCGACGTCGACGCCGCGCACCAGGATCTCCAGCGCGCCGCAGTCCCGTCGGCGCAGCTCGGAGCGCAACGACTTCTCGCGGAAATCCAGCTGGTCGAGCACCCGGAAGCCGCGCACGCCCTCGGGCACCCGGTCGCCGGTGAGGTAGGCGATACGCGGGTCCAGCTGCCAGAGACCGTGTCTCGCCGCGTACTGGCGGACCAGGCCGGCGCGGACGATGGCGCCGTCCGGGTCGATGATCCATTCGCCGGGGGCGCGCTCGGGGATGTCGTCGGGCTCGGCGTCGGTGAGGATGGTGGCCCGGCCAGTCGACGACAGCACCGTCGCACGGCGGGTGACGCCGGAGTCGGTCAGTCCGGGCGACCACAGGCAGGCTTCCCGGACCGAACCGTCGAGGGACACGACCTCGATCTCTCCGGTCCAGTCGAGGCTATCGAAATCCAGTCCGGGGGCGCATTTCACGGCCAGATCACGACCGGGATAGGCGGCGAGGAGATTCGGCAGCGGTGGTTGGAGTTTCGCCGGATCGTGCGTTCGCCTGCCGTCGGCTCGGCGCGCTGGATCAGCGATGATCACAATGTCCCGTGTACACGGGACCAACGCATCCGCCTTGACCAGCAGCACATTTCGGGCGGTTACCGCGTCGTCGCCGGGCCGCCGAGCAGGTGCGATTCGCTCCGGCACGACAACCCCGGCGGACGCGTTGTCGGACGACACCGAACCGGTCGATGCATAGTCGGCCGGTTCGTCGACAGCAGCCGTCGTGCCGATAATGCCAATCGTTCGGGCCGGCCGCCGCGCCAGCGACAGCGCCGATCGGCCTAGATTGTGCCGCGCCATCGCGAGGCGAACGTCGTCCAGGTCGCTGCCGATCACGGCCGGGCACACCCGCGCCAGCTCGGCCAGTTCCGCGCCGATCGAGCAGGTCACATCGTGGACGGCGCGACCGGCGAGCCGGGCCGCCCGGTGCCGCGCCACCACTGTTGGCGTGGCCTGCTGGAGCGCGTCGTCGGTGAACAGCCACTCCCCCGCGTCGGCGAGTTTGGCGGCGGCCCGGCGGCGTAGCCGCACCGTCTCGATCAGTGCCGCCGCCCGGTCGCCGTGGTCGCGGCGCACCCGCTCCAGATCGCGCAGGTGCGTCGACGGGGTCAGCTCCAGCCGGTCCACGTCGGCCAGTGCGGCGGCGCCCGCCGCACCGGCCAGGAAGACGACGTCCTCGTGGCTGAAGCCGTAGCCCACTACTGGCCCGGGGCGCCCGGCTTCACACCGGTGATCATGGCGTTGTAGAAGAACTGGCGCGGCACCACCCGGCGCATGACGTTCTCGTCGACCCAGCTCAGGCCCAGCCACGCCTTGTACATCGCCATCCGGTAGCGCCAGGTGAGCTTTTCGGCGGGCACGGCGGCCTCGAAGGTGCGCACCGGCCAACCCCACAGCGCCGCGGCGAACTCCTCGGTGTGCGCGGCGACCTCGACCGCGCCGGCCGAGCGGGCCATCGCCTCGAGCTGGTCGGGGGTGAAGGTGTGCAGGTCGACGACGGCCTCGAGGGCGGCGGCGCGCGAGGACTCGTCCAGCTCCTCCTGCGGACGGCGCCAGCTCGCCAGACCGGGCAGCTTGGTGAGGTTGGTGGTGGCGCCCCAGGTGATCCGCCCGAGCCAGCGCGCGTAGAAATTGCCGGCGGTGGTGGGCTCGCCGGCGAAGACCAGGCGCCCGCCCGGCTTGAGCACGCGCAGGCATTCCTTCAGCGCGAGTTCGACATCCGGGATGTGGTGCAGCACGGCGTGGCCGACCACCAGGTCGAAGGTGTTGTCCTCGTAGGGGATGGTTTCGGCGTCGGCGACGCGGCCGTCCACGTCCAGGCCGAGGTTCTGCGCGTTGCGCAGCGCGACCTTCACCATGCCCGGCGACAGGTCGGTCACCGAACCGCTCTTGGCCACCCCGGCCTGCATCAGGTTCAGCAGGAAGAAGCCGGTGCCGCAACCGAGTTCCAGCGCCCGGCCGTAGGGCAGCGCCACCGGCCCGACGGCGGCGTCGAAGCGGCCGCGCGCGTACTCGATACACCGTTCGTCATAGGAGATCGACCACTTGTCGTCGTAGGTCTCGGCTTCCCAGTCGTGGTAGAGGACCTGGGCGAGTTTGGTGTCCTTGAGCGCGGCTTCGACCTCGGCCTCGGTGGCATGCGGGTTCGGCGCGGGGTCGTCGTGGCGTACCGTCATGGTGGCCTAGCCTAAACCCTCGCTGTAGGTCGTCTCATACCAGTGGGTGGGATCGCGCGCGCGGCGGCGGATCAGCGTCCGACGAACTCCGCCGAGCCGGGCCCGTCGGCCAAATAAGAACGTGTTCCTATCAGGCGATCTTCCGTGCCGAACAGCTCCGACCACGCGATTCGGGCCCGATCGTGGCCGTGCGGGCCCGCCTCGAAGACCGCTTTCGCCGCCGCCAATGCGCGGGCCGGACCGTCGAGGAAACCACGCGCCCAACCCACTGCCGCGGTGTAGACGTCATCGGGTGCCACGACCTCGTCGACCAGTCCGAGAGCGCGTGCCTCGTCCGGTTCCACGAAGCGGCCGGTGTACACCAGATCCTTGGCGGCGCCCGGCCCGATGAGTGCGGTGAGCCTGCGGATGCCTGCCAGCGGGATCAGGCCCGCCTTGATCTGCGGCAGCCCGAGCTTGACGTTGTCGCCGATGACGCGGCGGTCGGCGCCGAGGGCGAGTTCCAGGCCGGAACCGAGCGCGTAGCCGCTGATCGCGGCCACCGTCGGCTGCGGAAGCCGGGCCAGGCAGCCGAGCGCGTGCTGCAGATCGGCGGCCACGGCGCCGGCCTGCTCAGCGGAGAGCGCGGCCAGTTCGGCGAGATCGTCGCCGGCGCAGAAGACGCGTTCGTCGCCGTAGACCACCACCGCGCCGATGCGCGGATCCACGCCGACCGCATGCGCCGCGGCGGCCAGCTCCCGCACCACCTGGATGTTCAGCAGGTTCATCGGCGCACGGGCGATACGCAGTACCGCCACCCGGCGTTCGGTCTCGCCGTCCAGCTCGTCCACGGTCACGAATTCGGCCATGGCTGGCAACCTACCGGGTGCGCGCCGGATCTTTCATTCGCGCGTGGAGCCCTGCAGCTTGCGCTGATCGGGAAGGTCGTCGAAGTACCGGGCGCAGTCCGGGAAGCTGAGCGCCTTCCTGCCCTCGGCGGCACTGAACACCGGTTCGATCGGGTCGATGGCGCGCTCGGCGGCCAGGATCTCGGCGGTGGAGGCGTAGCCGGACAGCGCGTCCAGCTGAGCCCAGGTGGGCGGCAGCAGGATGTCGGCCCCGGCCCGCCAGCGGTCCAGCGCTGCCGCGGGGGTACGCCACTGGACCTCGTCGGCTTCGGAGGTCGCGCCGTCGGCGCGCTGGCCTTCGGGCAGCACGGCGACGAAGAATCGGGTGTCGTAGCGACGCTTCTCGACCTCGGGGGTGATCCAGTTGGCCCACGGGCGCAGCAGATCGGCGCGCAGCACCAGCTTCTCCTCGACCAGGAACTGCGCCAGCGACAGCTCACGCCGCTCCAGCTTGCCCCTGGCCTCGCGATAGCCGGTGGTATCGGCGACCACCTGGTCGGCGGCCGGGCCGGCCAGCAGCACCCCGCACTCTTCGAAGGTTTCCCGCACTGCGGCACAGACCAGGGCCTGGGCACGCGGTTCGGTGGTGCGGAAACGCTCGGCCCACCAGGCCGGTTCCGGCCCGGCCCAGGCGATGTCGGCGGTCGCGTCGGAGGCGTCGACGCCGCCGCCGGGGAAGACGGTCATGCCCGCGGCGAAGGCCATGGCTCCGACCCGGCGCTGGAGGAACACCTCGGGGCCGGTGGCCCCGTCGCGCACCAGCATCACCGTCGAAGCATCCTTGGGCAGCACCACATCACTCATTCCTGCACCCTAACGCTCGCTTGGGAACGGGCACGCCGACGGCGTGGGGTTCCGACCACTCAGCGAGAACGGTGTTTGCCGAAGCGGCGCGCCCGGCGCGCGAAGTATCGTCCGTCGACCCGATCGAGCGCGATGGACTGACTGAAGGCCTCGCTGAGGTTCTCCGCCGTCAGCACATCCGTCAGCAGCCCCTGGGCGACGACGGAGCCCTCGTTGAGCAGCAGCCCGTGGGTGAACCCCGGTGGGATCTCCTCCACGTGGTGGGTGACCAGCACGATGGCCGGTGCGTCCGGATCGGCGGCCAGGTCGCCCAGGCGCTCGACCAGTTCCTCGCGGCCGCCGAGATCCAGGCCGGCGGCGGGTTCGTCGAGCAGCAGCAGTTCCGGGTCGGTCATCAGCGCACGGGCGATCAGCACGCGTTTGCGTTCGCCCTCGGAGAGGGTGCCGTAGGTGCGGTCGGCCAGGTGCTCGGCGCCGAGGCTTTCCAGCATGTCGATGGCGCGGTCGGCGTCGACGTCGTCGTAGCGTTCGCGCCAGCGGCCGAGCACCGCGTAGCCGGCCGAGACCACCAGATCGCTGACCTTCTCCTCGCGCGGCACCCGGCCCGCTACCGCGGCCGAGGACAGACCGATGCGCGGGCGCAGTTCGCTGACGTCGACCTTGCCGAGCACCTCGCCGAGCAGATGCGCGATGCCCGAGGTGGGATGCACCTCAGCGGCGGCCATCCGCAGCAGCGAGGTCTTGCCCGCGCCGTTGGGGCCGAGCACGACCCAGCGTTCGTCGAGCTCCACCTGCCAGGTGACCGGGCCGACGAGGGTATGGCCCGAGCGGCGGATGGTGACGTCGGTGAAATCGATGAGCAGATCGGGATCCGGTTGCGGCACGCGCTCCATCTTGGCTCAAAAGCCACGCGCGCGTACGACCGGGCCGCGTACCGGCGGTGACAGATACCGGGCGATTCAGCGAGTGAGCAGGCCGGGTGTCGCGATGACCGTCATCGAACCCGGTGCCACTTCGGTGAATCCGGCATCGCGCACCGCGACGGCCGTGCCCGTTTGCACCGCGCGGCTCAGCTCGGCCCAGTGCTCGGGATCCGATTCGCGCACCGCGCAGGCGAACTCACGCTCGGCCCAGGCCAGCGCGGCACGCTCGGGCAGCGCACCGGCGAGCAGCATGCTCGCGTGCCCCACCTGTGCCGCGGCCTTGCCGAGGGTCATGCCGAGGGCCGAATTCACCCACAGCACGGGCAGTTCGGGATCCGGCGGGCCCGGGTCGTCGTGGTCGAGGTCGGTGCCGCCGATCTGCAGCTTCCTGATCCGCGGGTCGATCGCGCCGACCGGGCCGGGGACGAGCGCGCGGGCCTGTGCGCCACCGAGCTCCACGGTGACGCCGTCGACCTCGTTCGCCGCGGCCCACTGCGCCCCGCGCGCACGCCGGGCGACCTTGCGGATCCGGGACCGTTTCCACGCCAGGTATCGGTCGGCCCATTCCCCGCCGGGGCCGACGCGCGGATCCAGGCACAGCGCCACCCCGGACGCCGCCGCGGCCGCCAGCAGCGCGCTGCGGGCGGGCGGGTCGGCTTTGGGCAGGTACAGGACCATCTGCATGGCCTGCACCAGCGCCGGATCGTCGGGGTCGCCCGCACCGCCGTAGCCCGCGGCGAGCTCGGCGTGCCTTGCGGCGAAATCACCGTCGGTCGGGCGTGGTTCGGCGGGCGCGGTGTCCTCGATCTCCTCGACCGGGGCGGCCTGCTGCGGCGTATCGGTCATCGGCTCAGCCCAGCGGTACCCGGCGCAGCAGTCCGTCCATGGCGTCGGCCGCCTCCACCTCGTCCCTGGTGACGCCGAGGATGAACAGCACCGCATCCAGGTAGGGGTGCGACAGCGCGGCGTCGGCGATCTCGCGCAACGCCGGCTTGGCGTTGAAGGCGACACCGAGTCCGGCGGCGTTGAGCATGTCGATGTCGTTGGCGCCGTCGCCCACCGCGACGGTCTGCTCCATCGGCACCCCGGCCTCGGCGGCGAATTTGCGCAGGGCGGTGGCCTTGGCGGCCCGGTCGACGATATCGCCGACCACCCGTCCGGTGAGCTTGCCGTCGACGATCTCGAGCGTGTTGGCCTGCACGAAATCCAATTCCAGATCGTGCGCCAGCGGTTCGATCACCTGGCGGAAACCGCCGGAGACCACCCCGCAGCGGAAGCCGAGCCTGCGCAGGGTGCGGATGGTGGTGCGGGCGCCGGGGGTGAGCTCGATCCGTTCGGCGACCTCCTCGATCACCGACTCGTCCAGCCCCTCGAGGGTCGCCACCCGCTGGCGCAGCGATTCACCGAAATCGATCTCGCCGCGCATGGCCGATTCGGTGACCCGGCGGACCTCGTCCTCGACGCCGGCGTGCGCGGCCAGCATCTCGATCACCTCGCCCTGGATCAGCGTGGAGTCGACGTCGAAGACGATGAGCCGCTTGGCCCGGCGCGCCAGTCCGGCCCGCTCCACCGCCACGTCGACCTGCTCGGCCACCGCGACGTCGGCCAGTGCGGTGCGCAGCCGGGAATCGGTGTCCTCGCCGGGGTCGGTGGCGCTGACCATCAGCTCCATACCGGTCACCGGGTAGTCGGCGACACCGCGGATGGCATCGATATTGGCGCCGAGCGCGGCGAGCTGACGGGAGACGGCGCTGAAGGCACGGGCGGTGACGGGCGCACCGAGGATCACCACAGCGTGGGTGGGCACCGGCGCGCGGGCCGGCTCGGCATCGATGTCGACGTCGACGTGCATGCCGACGGTGTTCATCGCCTCTTCGAGCTCGTCCTGCAGTTCTTCGGGGTCGTTCGGGCAGGTCACCAGCACCCCGAGGGTCAGACGGCCCCGGATGACGACCTGCTCCACATCCAGCAGGCTGACCTGATGGCGCGACATCGCCGTGAGTAGCACCGACGTCACGCCCGGCCGGTCGGGACCGGTGACGGTGACGAGAACTGTGGTGTCTGCCAAAACCTGCGCTCCAGTCTGTGTGAAACGCAGAAGCGGCGTACAACGGATACCCGGGGGGCCGCCGACGCCGCAACTACGAATTGTCTGCTGCGCATGCACCCGCTGGTCACCCCGGCGAGTGCACACTCATCGTCGAATGCTGTCTTCCGCTACTTGGTCAGGGCGCCTTCATGCACCTCGGTGGCATGCTTGCCCGAACCCCAGCCGACGTGGGCCTCGGCCCGCATCCGCTCGACCATGTGCGGGTAGTGCAGCTCGAAGGCCGGACGCTCGGACCGGATCCGCGGCAGCTCGTAGAAGTTGTGCCGCGGCGGCGGGCAGGTGGTGGCCCACTCCAGCGAGTTGCCGTAGCCCCACGGATCGTCCACGGTGACGACCTCGCCGTAACGGTAGCTCTTGAAGACGTTCCACAGGAACGGCAGCATCGAGGCGCCCAGCACGAACGCGCCGATGGTGGAGACCGTGTTCAGCGTGGTGAAGCCGTCGCTGGGCAGGTAGTCGGCGTAACGGCGCGGCATACCCTCCGCACCCAGCCAGTGCTGCACCAGGAAGGTGGTGTGGAAGCCGATGAAGGTGGTCCAGAAGTGCCACTTGGCCAGCCGCTCGTCCATCATGCGGCCGGTCATCTTGGGGAACCAGAAGTAGATGCCGGCGTAGGTGGCGAACACGATGGTGCCGAAGAGCACGTAGTGGAAGTGCGCGACCACGAAGTAGGAGTCGGTGACGTGGAAGTCCAGCGGCGGGCTGGCCAGGATGACACCGGACAGACCACCGAAGAGGAAGGTGACGATGAAGCCGATGGAGAACAGCATCGGCGATTCGAAGGTCAGCTGCCCCTTCCACATGGTGCCGATCCAGTTGAAGAACTTCACACCGGTCGGGACCGCGATCAGGAAGGTCATGAACGAGAAGTACGGCAGCAGCACCGCGCCGGTGGCGTACATGTGGTGCGCCCACACCGCGATGGACAGGGCGGCGATGCCGAGGGTGGCGTAGACCAGGGTGGTGTAACCGAAGATCGGCTTACGGCTGAAGACCGGGAAGATCTCGGAGACGATGCCGAAGAACGGCAGCGCGATGATGTACACCTCGGGGTGGCCGAAGAACCAGAACAGGTGCTGGTAGAGCAGGATGCCGCCGGTGGCCGGGTCGTAGATGTGGCCACCCAGGTGGCGGTCGTAGGCCAGGCCGAACAGGGCGGCGGTCAGCAGCGGGAAGGCGAGCAGGACCAGGACGCTGGTGACGGCGATGTTCCAGGTGAAGATCGGCATCCGGAACATGGTCATACCGGGTGCACGCAGGCAGACCACGGTGGTGAGCATGTTGACACCACCGAGGATGGTGCCGAGACCCGAGACCGCGAGGCCCAGGATCCACAGGTCGGTGCCGACGCCCGGGGAGTGCAGGATGTCGGTCAGCGGGACGTAGGCCGTCCAGCCGAAGTCGGCCGCGCCGCCAGGGGTGATGAAGCCCGCGGTCGCCATGGTGGCGCCGAACGCGTACAGCCAGTAGCTGAAGGCGTTCAGTCGCGGGAAGGCGACGTCGGGGGCGCCGATCTGCAGCGGCAGGATGATGTTGGCGAAGCCGAACACGATCGCGGTCGCATAGAACAGCAGCATGATCGTGCCGTGCATGGTGAACAGCTGGTTGAACTGCTCGGGCGAGAGGAACTGCAGACCCGGGCGCGCCAGCTCGCCACGCATCATCAGCGCCATCAGGCCGCCGATGAGGAAGAAGACCATCGAGGTCGTCAGGTACATGACGCCGAGGACCTTCGGGTCGGTCGTGGTGACCATCTTGTAGATGAACGACCCCTTGGGACCGGTCCGCGCCGGAAAAGGCCTAGTCGCTTCTAATTGAGGGACTGGCTGGGGCTCTACGGCAGTCACTGATCCTCCTGAAGGTGCCTTTAGGTCGCTCCGCAGGCTCCACTGTCAGCATGTGTCCGGTGGCGCCCGGGCACACGACGGTTAGCTTGCGCTCTTCGAATCGTAAACCGTGCTGCCGCAGGCGACCGAGCGGGTCCTACTCTGTGTCGTATTCGCGGCCCCTCGACACCCGTTTCCGCTGCCCTGGCCCGGTGTGTCGGCGCGGCGCGGACCGATGAGTCCGGCTCGACCGCGTCGTCTCTATCGATGGACATCGCCGCTGATCCCGGCGGCGGTGCGAACACCGAGGAGAGCGCAGATGGCACAGAACGCAGCGCACCGGCCCGGCGATCCCTGCTGGGTCGATGTCTACAGCTCCGACCCCGATCGCACGATCGCCTTCTACGGGGAACTGTTCGGCTGGACCGCCGAACGCGATGACGATTTCGGCGGCTATCTCACCTTCCGCACCGACGGTAAGGCCGTCGGCGGCGGGATGGGCCGGATGCCCGATGATCCCGACAGCCCGGATCAGTGGACGGTCTACCTGGCCGTCGAGGACGCCGAGGCGACCGCGAAGGCCGCCGTCGCGCACGGCGGGCAGATCGTGGTGGCGCCGATGGCGGTCGGCGATCTCGGCTCGATGGCGATTCTCGGCGATTCCAGCGGCGCGGGGGTCGGCATCTGGCAGGCGGGCACCTTCGGCGGTTTCGAGACCGCCGGGCTGGTCGAGGGCGGGCAGTGGAGCGATCATCACGGCGCCCCGTCCTGGTTCGAACTCACCACCCGCGATTTCGCCGGCTCGGTCGAGTTCTATCGGACCGTCTTCGGCTGGGACGACCTGTTCCCGATCTCCGACACCCCGGAGTTCCGCTACAGCACGCTGCATTCCACCAGCCCCATGCTCGGTGGCGTGATGGACGGTTCGAGTTTCCCGCCGGAGGGGTCACCGGGCGGATGGTCGGTGTATTTCGGCGCCGACGACGTCGACGCCACCGTCGCGAAGGCGGTGCGCCTGGGTGCGACGGTGACCGCGCCCGCCGAGGACACCCCGTACGGGCGGCTGGCCACCCTCGTCGACCCGAACGGTGCGCGATTCAGCCTCGGCGGCGACAAGGGCTGAGCACCGGCCGACCTCACCTGCGGATCGAGGGTGCGCGCATGTACCCTCACCGGCATGCCGGTGAGCGCGATGGGTCATGCACGCACCCGAATCCGCACGATCATGGGTGCCGTCGTCGTCGGCTGCGCCGCGATGCTCGGCGCGGGTTGCGCGACGCCCGCCGATGATTCGGCCTCGATCATCCGCACCACCACCAATATCGCCGGTGCGGGAGTGGTGGGGCTCGAGCGCGATACCGCGCACGCGTGCAGCCTGCCCACCGCGCCCGATCCGGCCGCCGGCGCCACCCGCACCGTCACCCACCCGTTCGGCGTCACCGAGGTGCCCGCCGACCCGCAGCGCATCGTGGTGCTCAGCACCGCGGCGCTGGACGCGGTGTGTGCGGTGGGCCTGTGGGAGCGGGTGGTCGGCGCCGCCACCGTCGATGGCCCGCGCCCGCAGCCGAGCTACCTGGGCACCGGCATCTCCGAGATCCCCGGCGTCGGCACCGTCGCCGCGCCGGACCCCGCCCTGATCGCGGCCCTGCACCCCGATCTCATCATCGGTGACCTGCCCGCGGCCGGCGCCGATTTCGGTGCGCTGTCGGGGATCGCGCCGACGGTGCTGATCGGTGACACGGGCGACTGGCAGCACCAGTTCACCACCCTCGCCGCGGCAATGGGACGGTCCGCGGCGGCGGAGACGGCGCTGGCGAACTTCCGCACCGAGGCGGCAGACGCCGGAAACGCCGTGGCCGCCAACCTCACTCAGGCCTCCCTCGTCCGCTTCACCGGCGACGGCACCAGGGTGCTCGGCAACGAGACCATGCCCGCGCAGGTGCTAGCGGCCCTCGGCGCCCATCGTCCGACCGCCCAGCGCGCGGGCTCGTTCGACGTCGACGAATCCGAGCTGACGCCGGTGGAAGGCGATCTGATCTACGTCATGTTCGCCGGCCCCGAAGGCCGCGAACACGGCGAGACGGTGCTGCGTTCGGATGAGTGGAAGGCGCTCGGCGCCGCCACCGACCGGCGGGTGTTCGCGGTGGACGACACCATCTGGCACACCAAGGGCCTGACCGCGGCCCGCGCCGTGCTCACCGATCTGCGCAACACCCTCAACGCCTACGTCAACGACTGATTCCCCGGCCGGGGCCACCCTGGGTGGGCAAACCACCACCCTGAGAGGGTGTGAGCCCGCGCCTTGGGGTGCTGGGGCCGCGGCCCCGTGACGGCGAGAGTGGAAGACAACCAACAGCGCCTTCCATTCCTCCGAGGGGACACCATGCACACTCCAGTCGAATCGCACACCGGCAACGTCACCGTGCTGCCGACGGCCCGGCCCGCCGCCGTCGACCCGCAGGCGGTCGTGCTGGACGCCGCGGATGTCTCGCTGTCCTATGCCGAGCTGGACAGCTGGTCGAACCGACTGGCCAGGCTGCTGCTCGAGATCGGCGCGGGCCCGGGGATCCGCGTGGCGATCGCCGTCGACGAGCCGGTGGAGGCCGTGGTCGCCGAACGCGCCGTCGTCAAGATCGGCGCGATCCCGATGACGATGCACGAGGGCGAATCCACCGCCTTCGGCACCGGTATCGGTGTCACCACCAAGCAGGAACGTCCGCAGCTCGACGATCGGATCAGCTGGCTGGTGCTCGATGACCGGTCGACGTTGCGGCGCTACCTGGCCGGCTCGGACGGCCCGCTGACCGAGGCGGATTTCGCGGTCACCGCACGCTCGGCCTGATCGGCGTTTTCTGCTCGTCGCGCGGCGCGGCCCGGCCCGGAAAATCGCGGGCGCGCAGTGTGGCCGATACGCCCACGGCGCGGCGCGCGCCGGTTCACACTGGACTTGCCGTGTTGTTGCTGCGCGGCGAGTACTACCACCACCGGGGTAGCTCGGGGGCGAATGCCTCGGTCGGCTACAGCGCGGTCGGAACGTAGGACTTCCATGACACAGCTATCCTCCGCACCCACCGACTCCGCACCCGCTCTCCCGGCGGGCGCGTTCCCGCTCTCTGCCGCCCAGCGCGGTATCTGGTTCGCCCAGCACGTCGCGGGCGACACTCCGATCTCGATCGCCCAGTACATCGAGCTGGCCGGGCCGATCGACGCGCAAGCCCTGGCGGCGGCCGCCCGGCAGGCCGGGCGCGAGTTCGGCACCGGGTATCTGCGACTGATCGAGGTCGACGGCCATCCGTTCCAGGTCGTCGATCCCACGCTGGACGACAGCATCCGCGAATTGGACCTGCGCGCGGAGCCGGACCCGGAGGCCGCGGCACACGCCTGGATGCGCGCCGAATATTCCGCGCCCCTGGAGCTGACCCGGGATCGGCTGGTGCGGATGGCGATGCTGCGGCTGAGCGATGAGCGCTGGTTCTGGTATTCGCGCATCCACCACATCGTGCTCGACGGCATGGGCGCGCTGGCCATGGTGCAGCGCACCGCCGAGCTGTACAACGCGGCCGCCGAGGGCAGGCAGGCGCCGCCGTGCAAGGCCGAGGATCTGCGCCGCATCGTCGACGCCGATCTGGCCTATCGCAGCTCCGACCGGTTCGCCGCCGATCGTGAGTACTGGCGTGACCATCTGGCCGGGATGGCCGATCCGGTGAATCTGGCCGGGCGCACCGCCGAGGTCGAGGCGCATCCGGCCCGCGTCGCGGGCGCGCTGCCCGCCGAGACCGCGGCCCTATTGGACGAGGTGGCCGAGGCGGCCGGTTCCGGGATGGCGCCGACGGTGGTGGCCGCGTTCGCCGCCTACCTGTCGACGATGACCGGCGCCGGCGAGGTGGTGCTGAGCCTGCCGGTGTCGGCGCGGATCACCGCGACGCTGCGGCGTTCGGGCGGGATGATCGCCAATGTGGTCCCGCTGCGGCTGACGCTGTCGCCGACGATGACGGTGGGTGCGACGATCCTGGCCGCGCAGGGCGAGCTGACCGGTGCGCTGCGGCGACAGCGCTACCGGCAGGAGGACATCGTCCGCGATCTTGGCTGGTCCATGGACGAGGCCGCCTCCTTCGGTCCGACGGTGAATCTGATGATGGCCGACACCAGGATCACGCTCGGCTCGGTCGTCGGCCGGCTGCATGTGCTCACCTCCGGGCTGATCGACGATCTGTTCGTCAACCTGTATCCGGGCGTCGGCGGGGAGAGCACCCACATCGATTTCCAGGCCAACGCCAACCTCTACAGCGATCCCGAACTGGCAGCCCACCACGAACGGTTCCTGCTGTTCCTGCACCGATTCCTGGCCGCGGGGGTCGACGCCCCGCTGGCAGGCATCGTGGCGCTGACCCACGCCGAGCGGGGTGAGCTGGTGCCTGCGCACGGCCCTGCGGGTGGCGCCGAGCGGACGCTGCCCGAACTGCTCGCCGCGGTGCGCGACCCGGAGGCCGTCGCGCTGGTGGGCGGCGCGGCGCGGCTGACCTACCGCGAGGTCGACGAGTACACCAACCGGCTGGCCCGGGTGCTGATCACGGCCGGGGCCGGGCCCGAACGCGGTGTCGCCACGGCCATCCCGCGTTCGGTGGAATCGGTGCTGGCGATGTTCGCGATCGCGAAGACCGGCGCGGCGTTCGTGCCGATCGATCCCACGTATCCGCTGGACCGTATCGAGCACATGCTCGACGACAGCGGTGTGGTCGCGGGCGTCACGGTGGCCGACGCGCGCGAGACCTTGCCGGAGCACGTGGAGTGGCTGGTGCTCGACGATCTCGCCACCGCCGAATCGGTGGCCGCGCGGGATCCGGGGCCGGTTCACGACGCCGACCGACGCGCGCCCGTGCGTCTGGATCAGGTCGCCTACATCATCTACACCTCCGGTTCCACCGGTCTGCCCAAAGGCGTGCTGGTCACCCATCGTGGTCTCGCCGATCTGGCGGCCGGCTCCGGCGCGGGCTTCGGTGTCGACGCCGACGCTGTTGTCGCACATGCCGTCTCGCCCAGCTTCGACATCTCGGTCGAGGAGATCCTCATCGCTTACACCGCGGGGGCCACGCTGGTGGTGGTGCCGCCCGCCGCGTTCGCGGGCGAGGAGCTGGCCGAGGTGCTGCGCACCTTCGAGGTCACCCATCTCAATGTGACGCCGACGGTGGTGGGATCGCTGGATCCGGCGTCGCTGCCGCGGCTGCGGACGGTGGTCGTCGGCGGTGACGCCTGCCCGCCGGAACTGGTGACCACCTGGGCGGGCCGCGCGCTCATCAATGGCTACGGACCGACCGAGACCACCGTCACCGCCACCCTCACCGCGCCGATGACGCCCGGCGCCCCGGTGACCATCGGTGGCCCGGCCCGTGCGGTCCGTGCGGTGGTGCTGGATGCGTGGTTGCGCCCGGTGGCGCCCGGCGCCGTCGGCGAGCTGTATCTCGCGGGTCCAGGGGTGGCGCGCGGCTACCACCGGCGTACCGGGCTGACGGCGAGCAGGTTCGTCGCCGACCCGTACTCCCCCGGCGCGCGGATGTATCGCACCGGCGATCTGGTGCGCTGGATCGCCGCGCACGGGCGGCACGAGCTGGAATACCAGGGCCGCAGCGACTTCCAGGTCAAGATCCGCGGCTTCCGGATCGAGCTCGGCGAGATCGACGATGCGCTGCAGCGGCAACCGGGGGTGGAGTTCGCGTTGACCCTCGGGACCGAGACCCCTGCGGGGTCAACAGCTCTGGTGTCGTATGTGCTGGCCGCCGGCGACGTCCATCCGGAGGCTCTGCGTGCGGCGCTGGGCCGGAGCCTGCCCGCCTACATGGTGCCCTCGGCGATCATGATGCTCGACCAGGTGCCGCTCACCCCGCTGGGCAAGGTGGACCGTAAGGCACTGCCCGCACCGGATTTCGCTCCGGCGCCGACCACCGGGCGGGCGCCGTCCACTCCAGCCGAGCACACGCTCGCCGCCCTGTTCGCCGAGGTCCTCGGCCTGGACGCGGTGGGCGTCGACGACAGTTTCTTCGCGCTCGGCGGCGACAGCATCGTCTCGATCCAGCTGGTGTCGCGGGCCAAGGCGGCCGGATTGGGGTTCAGCGCGCGCGATGTGTTCGAGCGAAAGACGGTGGCCGCGTTGGCCGCTGTCGCTACCGAGGTGTCGGCGGAGCAGGTGCGCGAGTTGCCCGGCGGTGGGGTGGGTCCGGTGGACCTCACGCCGATCGTGTGGGCGATGGTGGAGCACGGGCGCCCATGGCATCGGTTCGCGCAAGCCGTGCTGATCGGGCTGCCGGACGGGTTCACCCGGGACCGGTTGCGTGCCGCGCTGCGGACCGTCATCGACCACCACGATGTGCTGCGATCGACGTTACGACCGGTCGGCGAGGCGTGGGAATGGGTTGTTGCCGGGCCGGGTTCGGTCGAGGTCGACGCGCTGATCGACGTCATCGAGGCTGGGCCCGACCCCGAAACCACCTGTGAGCGCGCACTCCAGGACGCCGCCGACCGGCTCGATCCCGAAGCCGGAGTGGTGGCCCGCTTCGTCATCATCGAGCACGGCGACGCCGAACCGCTGTGCTGGCTGGTGCTGCATCATCTGGTCACCGACGGAATCTCGTGGCGCATCCTGCTGCCCGATCTGGCCGTCGCGGCCGCGGGCGGCGAGCTCGCGCCGGTAGGCACGTCGTTCCGGCGCTGGGCGCGGGCACAGACCGAGCAGGTCGCGACCCGCGCGGCCGAACTGCCGGTGTGGCAACGCATCCTGTCGACCGAGGATCCCCCATTCGGCCGCCGCGCCCTCGATCCCGCGGTCGACGTGGTCGCCACCATGGGCCGCCATCAGACGGTGATCCCGGCCGAGATCGCCGATACCGCGGTGACCACCGTGCCCGATCGATTCCACTGCGGCGCCGACGATGTGTTGCTCGCCGCACTGACGATGGCGCTGTGCCGCTGGCGAACCCGCACCGGCGCGCTGATCACCCTCGAAGGGCACGGCCGGGCCGAGGAGATCCTGCCCGGCGCCGATGTGGCGCGCACCGTCGGCTGGTTCACCAGCGTGTACCCGGTCGCGATCGACCTGGCCGGCATCGACCTCGACGACGCGTTCGCCGGTGGCGCCGCCGCGGGCGCCGCGGTGAAAGCGACCAAGGAACAGTTGCGCGCGGTCCCGGACAAGGGCGTCGGCTACGGCATGCTGCGTCACCTCGACGCCGAAACCGCCGCGGCCCTGGCCGAGGCACCGCAGCCGCAGCTCGGATTCAACTACCTCGGCCGGGCGGGCACCGCCACCTCCGGCGCGTGGCTGCCGCGCCGCTTCGCCGCCACCCAGGACGATGGCGCACCGCTGCCCGCCGTGATCGATATCAATGCCGTGCTTACCGACGGCGGGCTGGAGGTGACCTGGGACTATGCGGGCCACCTGCTCGACGCCGACGACGTGGCCGAGCTCGCCGAGCTGTGGAGCGCGGCCCTGCGAGCGCTGGTCACGCATGCGGGCCACGCGGGCGCCGGTGGACGGTCGCCGTCGGACTTCGACCTCGTCCCGCTCACCCAGGCCCAGATCGACGACTGGGAGCAGCGCTACCCCGACCTGGTGGACGTGTGGCCGCTCTCGCCCTTGCAGTACGGCCTGCTCTTCCACGCCCGCTACGACTCCGACACCGCCGACGGCTACACGGTGCAGTCGCTGCTCACCCTCGCCGGCGCCGTCGACGCGGACCGGCTGCGCAGCGCCGCGCAGGCGCTGGTCGACCGGCACGAGAACCTACGGGTGGCGTTCACCGAAACCGAGGACGGCCCACGTCAATTGGTGCTCGGGGCAGCCGAGGTCGGCTGGCAGGAGATCGATCTCACCGCGACCGGCGAGGCCGAACGTGATCGGGAACTGCACCGGCTGATCGCCCTGGACGCGAACACCCGCTTCGATCTCACCCGTCCGCCGCTGCTGCGGTTCACCCTCATCCACCTCCGACCGGACACCTACCGGCTGATCATGACCAACCATCATCTGGTGCTGGACGGCTGGTCCACGCCGCTGCTGGTGCGCGAACTGCTCACCCTCTACGTCACCTCGGGTGACACCACCGCGTTCGCGCCCGCCCGGTCCTACCGGGAATTCCTGGCCTGGCTGGCCGAACAGGATCAGGACGCCTCGGTCCAGGCGTGGTCGCGGTATCTCGCGGGTGTCGACACACCCACCCGGGCGGTCGCATCGCTGGCCGATATCGAATCCCCGCAGACCGCCGAGGTCTCCGCCGAGCTCACCGCGACGACCCTCGCCCGGCTCGAATCGGCGGCCCGCGACTGCGGGGCGACGGTCAACACGATGGTGCAGGCGGCGTGGGCCATGCTGCTCGCCATGCTCACCGGCCGCACCGACGTGGTGTTCGGCGGCACGGTGTCGGGCAGGCCGCCCGAACTGGCCGGCGTCGAGGACATGGTCGGGCTGTTCATCAACACCCTGCCGGTGCGGGTGCGGTTCGCGCCGGGCGAATCGGTGGCGGACCTGCTCGCGCGGGTGCAGGCCGAGCAGGCGCGGTTGCTCGATCATCAGCATGTCGGGCTCGCCGCCATCCATCAGGCCGTCGGACTGCCGGAACTGTTCGACACGCTCGCGGTGTTCGAGTCGTATCCGATCGATCGGGAAGCGCTGTCGCAGGCTCTCGACATCGCCGGGATGCGGGTGCTCGATGTGGCGGGCACCGATGCCACGCCGTATCCGCTGAATCTCATGGTGATTCCACTGCGCGGGCTCGACGGCCGCGATTCGCTGCGGATCACGCTGAAATACCTCGCCGACCACTTCGACGCGAGCCAGGCGGGCCCGCTGCTGGATCGTTTCGTCCGGCTGCTGGTGCAGCTCGCCGACGATCCCGGGCGCCCGGTGGCCCGGCTGCGGTACTGCGACGACGTCGAACTCGCCGCACTCGCGCCGGTGCAGGGGCCGCCGTCGGCGCCGCAGCGACCGCTGCCCGACATCCTCGCCGACGGCGCCCGCCTCGACCGCGCCGCCCTCGCGGTGGACGCCGGCGAACTCACCATGACCTACGGCGATCTCGATGCCTGGTCGAACCGGTTCGCCCGGGTGCTGCTGCGGCGCGGCGTCGGCCGCGAGGTGTTCGTGGTGCTGGCCCTGACCCGCTCGCTGGAATCGGTGGTGGCGGTGTGGGCGCTGGCCAAGACGGGCGCGGCGTTCGTGCCGCTGGATCCGAGTCATCCGGTGGAACGGATCGAGCACATGCTCACCGATTCGAAGGCCCCCATCGGCGTGACGGTCACCGAGATCGGCGAGAGCTTGCCCGGCACCATCGACTGGCTGCTGCTCGACGACCTGCCCACCATGCGCCGCGCCATGACCGTCTCGGCGGACCCGATCACCGACGCCGAGCGCGGCGGCCCGATCGATCTGGACCAGACCGCGTATCTGATCTACACCTCCGGCTCCACCGGCAAACCCAAGGCCGTGCTGGTGAGCCATCGCGGCATCGCCAATCTCGCCGCGGGCAAACGCGAAACCCTTGGCATCGATGCCTCCGCCGCGGTATTGCAGGTGGCCTCACCGAGTTTCGACGCGTCGGTGTCGGAGTTGGTGATGGCGCACAGCGCGGGCGCGCGGCTGGTGGTCGCGCCGCCGGAGGTGTACGGCGGCAGCGAACTCCAGCGTTTGCTGCGCACTCGGCGGGTCACCCATGCCGTGATCACGCCCTCGGCGCTGGCCACCATGGAACCGACGGACCTGTCGGAACTGCGGGTACTCGCCGTCGCCGGTGAGGCCGCGACCCCCGAGCTGATCGCGCGCTGGGCACCGGGCAGGCGCATGGTGAACGTGTACGGCCCCACCGAGTTCAGTGTGTGGGCCACCGGTCCGGCCGAACTCACCGCGGGTGCGCCGATCACCATCGGCGGCCCGATTCGTGGCGCGTCGGCGCTGGTGCTCGATACCTGGTTGCGTCCGGTGCCGGTCGGTGTCGCGGGCGAGCTGTATCTGGCGGGCCCGGCGCTGGCCCGCGGCTACTTCAACCGGCCCGCCTTGACGGCGGGGCGATTCGTCGCCTACCCCTCGGGTAACGCGGGCGAGCGGATGTACCGCACCGGGGACATGGTGCGGTGGGTGCGCGACGGCGACTCCGCGTTGGCGCTGGAGTATCTGGGGCGCAGCGATTTCCAGGTGAAGATCCGTGGTCTGCGCATCGAACTCGGTGAGATCGACGCGGTGCTGTCGGCGGTCGATGACGTCGAATACGCCGTCACCATCGGCCGGGCCGGGCCGGCGGGGGCGACGGTGCTGGTGTCGTATGTGCTGCCCGTCGCCGGTGCGACGCTCGACCCGGAACAGCTACGCGCCCGCGTCGCCGCTGAACTTCCCGGATACATGGTGCCCGCCTATCTGGTGGTGCTGGACGAGATCCCGTTGACGCCGGTCGGCAAGCTGGATCGGGCCGCGCTGCCGGTGCCGGACTTCGCCGCGGCTCGGCGGCCCTACCTCGCGCCGCGCGGACCGGTGGAGCAGGCCGTCGCCGAGGTCTTCGCCGACGTGCTCGGCAGCGAACGGGTCGGTGCGGACGAGTCGTTCTTCGAACTGGGCGGCAATTCCCTCAGCGCGACCAGGGTGGTGGCGCGGGTCAACGCGGCATTGGGCTCGACCATCGCGCTGCGCGACCTGTTCGACGCACCGACCGTCGCCCAGCTCTCGGCCCGGATCGTGCCCGCCACCGACGGCGCGCGGGGCCGGTTCGTGCTCGCGCCCCGGGTGCGCCCGGACCGGGTGCCGCTCTCGCCCGCCCAGCAGCGCATGTGGGTGCTGAACCGGATGGACCCGGCGTCGGCGGCCTACAACATCGCCGTCGCGCTGCGCCTGACCGGCGACCTCGATCTCGCCGCGCTGCGCCGGGCACTCGGCGATGTGGTGGGCCGCCACGAGAGCCTGCGCACGATCTACCCCGCCGATGCCGAGGGGCCGCGTCAGGTGGTGATCGGCGCCGAGGTCGCCACGCCGGCACTCGAGATCACCAATACCGATGACGGTGCCGCACTCCGGGTCCGCATCGCGGAGCTGACCGGTGCCGGTTTCGACATCACCGAGCAGCCCCCGTTGCGGCTCGGCCTCTTCCGCCTCATCGGCACGGCCGAACCGGAGCATGTGCTGGTCCTGGTGGTCCATCACATCAGCGCCGACGGGTTCTCCATGGCGCCGCTGGCCACCGACCTGATGGCCGCCTACGCCAGGCATCGTTCCGTGGCGGTGGATGGGCCGTCGACGACCGTCACCGAATCCGAGCAGGCGCCGCTGCCCGTCCAGTACGCGGACTTCGCGCTGTGGCACCGTGAGCTACTCGGCGACGAATCCGATCCGGAATCCCTGGCCGCGCAGCAGATCCGGTATTGGACCGAAACCCTGGCAGGCGCGCCCGACGTGCTCGATCTGCCCGCCGACCGGCCGCGTCCGGCGGTGCAGTCGATGCGCAGTGCGGATGTGCCGCTCACCATCGATCCCGCGCTGCATCGCCGGCTCACCGAACTGGCCGCGACCACCGAGACCAGCGTGTTCATGGTGTTGCACGCGACGCTGGCGGCCGTGCTCGCCCGGCTCGGCAGCACCGACGACATCGTGATCGGCACGCCCGTGGCCGGTCGCGGCGATGCAGCGCTGGACCGGCTGGTCGGCATGTTCGTCAACACGCTCGCCCTGCGCACCCCAGTAGATCAACGGCTGAGTTTCGCCGAATTCCTCGCCTCGGTGCGTGGACGCGATCTGGACGCGTTCGCCGCGGCCGATGTGCCGTTCGAACGGCTGGTGCAGGTCCTGGACCCGCCGCGCTCGACCGCGCATCATCCGATCTTCCAGGTCTCGCTGTCGTTGCAGAACTTCGTCGAACCGATGCTCGAACTGCCCGGTCTGCGGGTGCAGGTGCAGGACTTCCAGCGTGACAGCGCGCAATTCGATCTCATCCTCGACCTCCGCGAACGCTTCGGCCCCGGCGGGCCGGAGGGTGTGCAGGGCCTGCTGACCTACGCCACCGACCTGTTCGAACCCGACACCGCCGCGACGCTGGCCCGGCGCTGGGTGCGGCTGCTCGCCGCCGTCGTCGCCGATCCCGGGGCGCCGCTGGCCGAGATCGATCTCCTCGACGACGCCGAGCGCGCCGAGCTGGTTCCGGTGCGCGGGCCCGGCAGCGCGGGGACCACGACGCTGGCGCAGCTCCTGGCCCGCTCGGCTCAGCGGTATCCGGATCGTCCCGCGATCATCGCCGACGGGCGGACGCGGACCTATCGCGACCTCGATACCGACTCCGACCGGCTCGCCGCGCGACTGATCGAGGCCGGCGCCGGACCGGAAACCGTTGTCGCCCTCGGCATGCCACGATCAGCGCAGCTGCTCATCGCGCTGTGGGCCACCGCGAAGACCGGCGCGGCGTTCCTGCCGGTCGATCCGAAGCATCCGGTGGACCGGATCGAGCACATGCTGGGCGATTCCCGTGCCCGGCTCGGTGTCACGGTCGCCGCCCATCGGCCCGCACTGCCCGACAGCACGCACTGGGTAGTCCTGGACGGCGACCCCGCGGTGGCTTCGTCACCGCGTCCGGTCCCCGAGCCGCACCCGGATCAGCCCGCCTGGCTGATCTACACCTCCGGCTCGACCGGCACCCCGAAGGGGGTCACCGTCACCCACCGTGGGCTGGCCGATCTCGTTGCCGCACAAGGTGAGCTGCTGGGGCTCGACGAGCAGGCCCGTGTCCTTCAGGTAGCGTCACCGAGCTTCGACGCCTCGATCTTCGAGGCGCTGATGGCGTTCGGATCGGGTGCGGCAGCGGTCGTCGCACCGCCGGAGGTCTACGGTGGCAGCCCGCTGGCCGAGCTGATCGAGGCCGAGCAAATCAGCCATCTGGTCATCACGCCGTCGGCGCTGGCCACCGTCGACGCCGACGCGGTGTCGAGCGTGCGGATGCTGGCGGTGGCGGGCGAGGCGGTGGGCGCCGAGCTGGTCGAGCGCTGGTGCAGCGGCCCCCATCGCCGCATGCTGAACCTGTACGGTCCCGCCGAATTCACCATTTGGGCGACGGCATCGCGGCCGCTGCTGCCGAACTCGCCCGTCACCATCGGCGCACCGATTCGCGGAGCGGCGGTGCTGGTGCTCGACGATCACCTGCGCCCGGTCCCGGTGGGCGTCGCGGGCGAGCTGTATCTGACCGGCCCCGCGTTGGCGCGCGGCTACCACAACCGGCCCGGCCTCACCGCCGCGCGCTTCGTCGCCGACCCGTTCGGCGCGCCAGGCACTCGCCTGTATCGCAGCGGTGACCTCGCCCGCTGGGTGCGCACGAGCACGGGCACGGTGGAGCTGGAATATCTGGGGCGCACCGACTTCCAGATCAAGGTGCGCGGGCAGCGCGTCGAGCTCGGCGAGATCGATGCGGTGCTTGGACGCGCCGAGGGCGTCGACTTCGCCGTCACCCTCGGTGTCCCCGGCCCCACCGGATCCACGGCACTGGCGGCCTATCTGGTGCGCGCACCTGGCGCGGAGATCGACCTGACCGCGGTGCAGACGTTCGCCGCCGACATCCTGCCGTCGTACATGGTGCCCGCGGCGTTCGTCGTGCTGGAGGAGATACCGCGCACCGCCGTCGGCAAACTGGACCGCGAGGCGCTGCCCGCCCCGGTCTTCGCCACCGAGCAGACCGCCTACCGGCCGCCGAGCACCCCGACCGAGCAGGCCCTCGCCGAGATCTTCGCCGAACTGCTCGGCCGGCCACGGGTCGGCGCCGACGATTCCTTCTTCGCCCTCGGCGGCGACAGCATCCTGGCCATCCAGCTGGTGTCGCGGGCGAAACTGCGCGGCATCGCCTGCACGCCACTACAGGTCTTCGAACATCGCACCGTCGCGGCGCTGGCCGCGGCCGCCGACGCGGCAGGCCCCGCCGTCATGCTGGAGGAGCTGCCCGGCGGCGGTGTCGGCGAACTGCCGCTCACCCCGATCGTGCGCTACATGATCGAGCGCGGCGGTGATTTCGGCCGGTTCGCCCAGACGGCGGTACTCGAGCTGCCTTTGGGCATCGACCGCGAGCAGCTGGTCGCGACCCTCACCGCCGTGGTCGACCGGCACGACATGCTGCGCTCGCGGCTGCGCCACGACGGTACGGACTGGCGGTGGAGTGTCGCGGCCCCTGGCGCGGTCGACGTCGGGGCTCTCCTGCACCGGATCACCTTCGACGTCGTGGCCGATACCGTCGAGCTGCACGAATTCGCGGTCACCGAACTGGATTCGGCGCTGCACCGGCTCGACCCGGCCGAGGGGGTCCTGGCGCAGTTCCTGTGGCTGGATCCGGTCGGCGCGGCCGGCACCAGGACCGCATCGGGCCGGTTGATCGTGGTGCTGCATCATCTCGCCGTCGACGCGGTGTCCTGGCGCATCCTGGTGCCCGATCTGATCGCGGCCTGGGCGCAGGTCAGCACCGCGACAGCGCCGGTGCTCGCCGAGACCGGCACCTCCATGCGCCGCTGGTCGCGCGCACTGACCGAGCAGGCCCACACCGAGCACCGCATCGCCGAACTCGACTACTGGCGCGCGGTCGTGGCCGGACCCGACCCGCTGCTCGGCCCTCGCGCACTGGATCCGGCGATCGACCTGTCCGACACGCTGCGCACGGTCGAGGTGACGGTCACCGCCGACGTCACCGCGGCCCTGCTCGGCAACCTGCCACGGTTGTCCGGCGGCGGCGTCAACGACGGCCTGCTCGCCGCGCTCGCGCTGGCCCTGATGCGCTGGCGCGCCCGGCGCGGCACCACCGAATCCACCGCGCTGATCCGGCTCGAAGGCCACGGCCGGCAGGAGGAGGTCGTGCCAGGGGCCGACCTGTCGCGGACGGTCGGCTGGTTCACCAGCCTCTACCCGGTGCGCTTGGCGCTCACCGACATCGACGTCGACGACGCCTTCACCGGCGGCCACGCGATGGGCGCCGCGGTGCGCGCGGTCGAACGCACGCTGCGCGCGGTGCCGGACAAGGGCATCGGATTCGGCCTGCTGCGCTACCTGAATCCCGAGACCGCGCAGCGGCTTCCGCGCGCACTGCCAGGGCAGATCGCGTTCAACTATCTCGGCCGGTACTCCACCGCCGACATCCCGGCGGGCCTGGAGGGTCTTGGCTGGCTACCGACCGACGATCTCGGCGAACTGCCCGCCCCCGAACATCCCGATGTCCCGTTGATGTCCGCGCTCGCGGTGGATTCGGTGGTCATCGGCGACCGGCTGCACGCGACATTCGGCTATCCGCGCACCCTGCTGGACGGCGCCGACGTCACCGAATTGGCGGACCTGTGGATCGAAGCGCTCGCCGCCCTCGCCACCTACGCCGCGTCACCGGAGGCCCAGCGCACCGAAGCCGCGCCGCAGACACCCGCCCCGGCAACCGGACTCGGCCTCGACGTGCTGCTGCCGATCCGCCCCGACGGCAGCGAACCGGCACTGTTCTGCGTCCACCCCTCCTCGGGCATGGCCTGGAGTTACCTCGGGTTGGCCGAACGGCTGCGGCCGGGCCGCCCGATCTACGGCCTGCAAGCGCCCGACCTGTCCGGTCGCGAACCCTCGGCCCGCTCCATCGACGAGTTCGCCGACCGCTATATCCGCGAAATCCGTGCCCTTCAGCCCGACGGGCCCTACCACCTGCTCGGCTGGTCCTTCGGCGGACTCATCGCCCACAACATGGCGGCGAAACTGCGCGCGCAGGGCGCGACGGTGGGCGTGGTGGCGCTGCTGGACGCCGACACCGCCGATATCGACGGCGACAGCATCGAGCGGCTCACCCCCGGCGGTTTCGTCAACAGTTTCGGCGCCGTGTTCGGCATCGACAACGTGCCCGCCGAGGCCACCGCGCGGGAAGCGGCCGAACTGATCCGGGAACGCTTCGGCGGCGTCTCGATCATCGACGCCGACACCATCGAACGCATGGCGGCCTCCTACAACGCCTCCGCCCGCACCCGCACCGGCTACCAGCGGCCGCGCTACGACGGCGACCTGGTGTATTTCAGCGCCACCGTCGACAGCTCCGACATCTTCGGGCCCGAGGGCTGGCGGCCCTATGTGAGCGGGACGATCACCGACCACGACGTCGACGTCACCCACGACGAAATGACCACCCCCTACGCGCTCTCGATCATCGCGCAGGAGCTCGATACCCATCTGGGAGGCCCGCAATGAGTCCCGATCACGGCGTCCTCGTCGAAGGCATCGAGAAATCCTTCGGCGCCGTCCACGCGCTGCGCGGCGTCGACTTCCACGCCGCCCCCGGCGAGGTGCTCGGCATCCTCGGCCCCAACGGCGCGGGCAAGACCACGACGGTGAACATCCTGTCCACGCTGATCCCGCCCGATCGCGGGCGCGCGGTGGTGGCCGGCCACGATGTGGTCGCCGACCCGGCCGCGGTGCGCCGATCCATCATGCTGACCGGCCAGTACGCCGCCCTCGACGACATGCTCAGCGGCTACGAGAACCTGGTGATGTTCGGCAGGCTGATGGGTTTGCGCAAACGCGCCGCCCGCGCCCGCGCCGACGAGCTGATCGCCGCCTTCGACCTGGTCGCCGCGGCGGGACGGCGGGTCGGCACCTATTCCGGCGGTATGCGGCGCCGCATCGATATCGCCTGCGGGCTGGTCGTGCGCCCGGAGGTGGTGTTCCTGGACGAGCCGACCACCGGCCTCGATCCACGCAGCAGACAGGGCGTCTGGGATCTGGTCGGCGGCTTCCAGCAGGCGGGCATCACCACCCTGCTCACCACCCAGTACCTGGAAGAGGCCGACGCGCTCAGCGACCGGATCATCGTCATCGATCACGGCGTGGTGATCGCCGCGGGCACCGCCGACGAACTGAAGGCCCGCACCGGTGGCAGCTATTGCGAGGTCGTGCCGCTGGATCTCGGCGATCTGCCGGCCATCGCCGACGCGCTCGGTTCGCTGCTGCCGCAGGGCAATCGGGCGATGTTCACCACCGAATCCGACCGCATCGCGATCCCCGCCCCCGATGGCGCGAAAACGCTGGCGGAGGCGCTGCGGCGACTGGACGCGGCCGGGGTCGAACTGGTCGATATCGCACTGCGCCGCCCGTCGCTCGACGACGTCTTCCTCCAGCTCACCGGCCACCTCGCCGCCACCGAGTCCGAGGCCGAGCCGCAACCCGCTGCGGCACAGGCACTGCCATGACCGCCGCGGTCTGGTTGACGGGCACACGGGCCCGGCAGGTGACCCCCGCGCAGTGGTGGGTGCTCACCGCCCGGTTCATCGTGCCGTCGGTGCGGTCCGGTGAGATCCTGTCCTCGATCCTCGCACCGGCGGCCTTCACCGCGAGCTTCTATCTGCCGCTGAAGACCGTGATGATGTTCGCGGGCACCGGATTCAGCAGCTACGCCCAGTTCATGATGCCGATCGTGATCCTGCAGGCGGCCGCGTTCACGGCCATCTCGGCGGCGTTCCGGGCGGCCACCGACGCCGTCGCCGGACTCAACCGCCGCTTCGGCGCCATGCCGATCAACCCGTTCGTTCCGGTCGCCGCGCGGATGGCAGGCAACGTCTTCCGGTTGGTCATCGCGCTCACCACGGCGCTGGTCTGCGGGTACGTCATCGGGTTCCGGTTCCGCCTCGATGCCGTGCACACACTGGGGTTCCTGTTGTTCGCGCTGCTCGTTGGCATCGCGCTGACGCTGGCGGCCGACGTCATCGGCACACTGTCGAAGAGCCCGGAGGCCACCACGCAGGCGCTGGTGCTGCCGCCGTTGATCCTCGGCATGCTGTCCACCGGACTCGCACCCGCGGCCCAATTCCCGGAGTGGGTGCAACCGTTCGTGCGCAACCAGCCGGTCTCCCAGTTCGTCATCGCCTTGCGCGCGCTGGCCGGCGACACCCTCGGCAATGCCGGCGACGTGTCGTGGTCGCTCATGGGGCCGCCGCTGGCCTGGGCCTTCGGCATCCTCGCGGTCTGCGCGCCCGCGGCGGTGCGGCTGAGTGCCAGGAGGCGATGATGACCCTGCCCGCCGCCGACCCCGCCGACCTGCGCACCGCGCCGGAAACCTCGGCTACCGCGCTGATCCGGCACACCGTCATCCAGACCCAGCGGCTGCTGCTGCGCTGGGCGCGCAACCCGATCACCCTGCTGGAGACCCTGCTCATCCCCTGCCTGCTGCTGCTCATGCTCGACATCGTGGTGGGCGGGCAGATCCAGAAGTTCACCGGCCAGGACGCGCTCTACGGTTCGGTCCCGATGGTCGCCGTCGTCGGTGCGCTCTCGGGCGCGGTCGCCGGCGGGGTGCTGCTCGGACGGGAACGCGATGCCGGGCTGCTGGCGCGGTTCTGGGTACTGCCGGTGCATCGAGCGTCGGGCCTGGCCTCGCGGATTCTCGCCGAGGGCTGCCGGATCTTCGCCGGCACCGTCACCGTGGTCATCGTCGGCTACCTGCTCGGCTTCCGCTTCCAGCAGGGTCTGGCCGCGACGGTCGCGTTTCTGCTCGTGCCCACCCTGTTCGGCCTGGCGTTCGCCACCGTGGTCACCGCCGTCGCGGTCTACACCGCCAAAGCCACCCTGGTGGAGGCGATTACGATCCTCACCTCGCTGATGATGTTCTTCAGCACCGGCTTCGTCCCACTGGCCGCCTACCCGCAGTGGCTGCAACCGATCGTGCACAACCAGCCCATGTCGACCGCCGTGGACACCATGCGCGCCCTCGCCAAGGGCGGCGAACTGGCCCGGCCGCTCACCCTGACCCTGCTGTGGTCGGCCGCCGCGATCGTGCTGTTCGCGGTACCGGCCACCATCGGGTACCGGCGGGCCAGCCGGCGCTGACCCTCCCGGCTCACAGCCGACTCCCAGCGAATGCCCAGCCCGGCCGGAGCCGGCAGCCATAGCGTCGAAAGCGACAACGTGGATCGAGGGAAGGACATCTCGTGGGCAGACAGCACAGGCGCGGCGGCGAGCACGAGCACGATCTGGGGCTCGCGCACGATCTGCGGGTGATGTCGCGTCGACGGGCGCTGTGGATGTTCGGTGCGGCCGGCGCCGCGGGGGCTGCCGCGGTGGCAGCCGGGTGCGCGAGCGACGACGGCGCCGAGGCCGTGACGACGAGCACGGCGGCGTCGACCGAGACGCCCGTCGCCGCACCCGCCGAAACCGCCGGCCCCTACCCCGGCGACGGTTCCAATGGCCCGAACGTGCTGATCGAATCCGGCGTCGTCCGCTCCGATATCACCGGCAGCTTCGGCGCCTACACCGGTGTGGCGGAGGGTGTGCCGCTCACCATCGACCTCACCCTGCACGATCTGGCCGCCGGGACCCTCGGCGCGGGCATGGCGCTGTATCTGTGGCAGTGCGACCGGGAAGGCCGCTACTCGCTCTACAGCGACGGCGTCACCGAACAGAACTATCTGCGCGGAGTCCAGATCGCCGACAGTGCGGGCAAGATCACCTTCGCCTCGATCTTCCCGGCCTGCTACGACGGCCGCTGGCCGCACCTGCATTTCGAGGTCTACGACTCCCTCGAAGCCGCGGTCGCCGGCGACAACGCCCGCCTCACCTCACAGATCGCACTGCCCGAGGACGCCTGCGAAGCCGTCTACGCCTACGACTCCGGCTATTCGGCCAGCATCCCGAATCTGTCGGCGGTATCGCTGGATTCGGACATGGTCTTCGGCGACGGCTGGGACGCCGAGCTCGCCGACGTCACCGGCTCCCCCGCCACCGGCCTCACCGCCACCCTCACCATCGGCGTCGCGGAAAAATCGGCCAACACCTCCCCCGACGGCGGCGCCCCCGGCGGGATGCCACCGGGCGCGAGCAACGGCCGCCCGCCGGGGCCACCGCCCGGCGGCACCCGCCCGCAGCCCGGCAACTGAGCGATCCCGCCCCGGTCCCCGGTCGCCGAGGCGCCCCACCTGCGGGTCTGGCAAATCCTCCGCGATCGCGCGCGACGCACCCGGCACCGATGCACGCCCCGGCCCGGCGATGGCGGACAATAGGGCGCACGGCAGCGGCCGCCACAGCTCCCCACCTAGCCGGTGAGGATGGCCGCTCGACACAAGGTGTTGTGTTGTCCGGAGTTGTCACCCACAAGGAGTAGTGTTCTGGGTGTAGGGAATTCCGTGACAGCAGCGTGCTCGGATGTGCGCGGGAAAGGCGTGGAGGCAGGATGAAACTGATCGATCGGGTGTCGGCCATCAACTGGAATCGGGTGCCCGACGAGAAGGATGCCGAGGTCTGGGACCGGCTGACCGGCAACTTCTGGCTGCCGGAGAAGGTGCCGGTGTCCAACGACATCCCGTCGTGGAACACCCTGACCGCCGACGAGAAGCAGCTGACCATGCGGGTCTTCACCGGCCTCACGCTGCTCGACACCATCCAGGGCACCGTCGGCGCGGTGAGCCTGATCCCCGACGCGCTCACCCCGCACGAGGAGGCGGTGCTCACCAACATCGCGTTCATGGAATCGGTGCACGCGAAGAGCTACAGCTCGATCTTCTCCACGCTGTGCTCCACCCGCGAGATCGACGATGCCTTCCGCTGGTCGGAGGAGAACCGCAACCTCCAGCGCAAGGCCGAGATCGTGCTCGACTACTACCGCGGTGACGAGCCGCTCAAGCGCAAGGTGGCCTCAACCCTGCTGGAGAGCTTCCTGTTCTACTCCGGTTTCTACCTGCCGATGCACTGGTCATCGCGGGCCAAGCTCACCAACACCGCCGATATGATCCGGCTGATCATCCGCGACGAGGCGGTGCACGGCTACTACATCGGCTACAAGTACCAGAAGGGCCTCGAGCAGGTCACCCAGGCCGAACGCGACGAGCTCAAGAACTACACCTTCGAGCTGCTGTTCGAGCTCTACGACAACGAGGTCGAATACACCCAGGATCTCTACGACGAGGTGGGCCTCACCGAAGACGTCAAGAAGTTCCTGCGCTACAACGCCAACAAGGCGCTGATGAACCTCGGCTACGAGGGCCTGTTCCCCAAGGACGAAACCGAAGTCAACCCGGCCATCCTGTCGGCGCTCTCGCCCAACGCCGACGAGAACCACGACTTCTTCTCCGGATCCGGGTCCAGCTACGTCATCGGCAAGGCCGTCAACACCGAAGACGAAGACTGGGAGTTCTAGAACCGGCGGTCTGCTCGAGCCCGGCGTCCACGATTCGATCGTGGCGTCGGGCTCGAGTTATTTTGTCCGAAGACCGGTCCCCCTCGGTGGGTCGGCGCCCACCCGAGGGAGTTTCGTTGTTGCGTCGCCTGGCCATCGTTGCCGCAGTAGTGATCGGCGGCGTCGGCTGTCAGCAGCAGAGCGCGTCGAGTCCGGTCGATGAGATCTGGTTCACCCCCGCCGTCTCCGAGGCGCAGGTCTCCGAGGTGTTCCAGCGCATCCGCACGGTCGATCCGTGCGCCCTGATACCGCGGTCGGCACTGCAAGAGCACGGGACCGTCGGCGAGGTGCACGTCGGTGGGCAGACGATCAACGGCTGCCGGGCCCGCCTCGACGCCGGCGGATCGGCGGTCGACACCACCTGGGCGCTGGCGTGGGCGCCGGCCGCAAGCACCGTCCAGGAGACCCGGCGGGTCGGTGAGGTCAAGGTCGAGGTGCTCTCACCGGAGGATCTCGGGTCCACCGCGGAGCCGAAACAGTGCTGGGCCACCGCGGAATTCCCGTCGATGGCACAGATCGTGCTGACCGTCGAGGCGCCGACTCCGGTCGACACCTGCGCGATCGGCAACGCGCTGATCGACACCGCGATCGAGCAGCTGCCGAGCAGCCCCGGCTACGGCACCTCGCCGGATTCGGTGCGCACCGTGCTCACCGGCGCCGACCCGTGCGAGGCGCTGCCGAAGCTCGCCGCCACCCCACTGCCCGTGCACGACTATCAGACCGCCCACACCTGCCGGTTCGGCACCACCGACGCGCCCACCGCCATCGAGTACGGCTACCAGGCCGAAGACGAGATCCGCCGCGATCAGACCGTCACGATGGACAACCGCACCGTCTACGTCGGCCGCGTCGGCGGCGGCCAATTCATCGGCTACACCTTCGCGGTGGGCCCGGAGCTGCCCGGCGGCGCACTGCCCGTGATCACCGTGCTCGGTAAGAATCAGCCGGAGGTCGAGCGGGCCCGCGACCAGCTGATGACCATGTACCCGCTGCCCTGAGCGCGGCGGTCCGGCTCAGATCCCGAGCACCAGCTTCGCGGTGGTGAAGTAGATGATCAGGCCGGTCGCGTCCACCAGCGTGGTCACCATCGGCGCCGACACCACGGCCGGGTCGATCCGCAACCGCTTGGCCAGCAGCGGCATGGTGCCGCCGATGGTCGCCGCCCACCCGCAGATGATGATGAGCGTGACGCCGACGACCACCGCGATGCGCGGGCCGACGAAGAAGGCCCCGATCACCACGCCTGCCCCGGCCAGCATGGCCCCGAGTACCAGCCCCACCCGGCATTCGCGCCAGATCACCTTCAGCAGATCGCTGCCACGAACCTCACCGACCGCCAGCGCGCGCACGCACGCGGTGGCGGCCTGCGCACCCGCATTGCCACCCGCTCCGATCAGCAGCGGGATGAACAGCGCCAGTTGCGCGGCCTGTTCGAGGGTGCCCTCGAAGAAATCGGTCACGCTGACGGTCAAGGTGGCCGCCAGCAGCAACAGCAGCAGCCACAGCGCCCGGTACCGGGCCAGCTGGAAGACCCCCGCCGCCATGTAGTGGCCTTCCCACGGCGCCGAACCGGACTGCTTGGCGACGTCCTCGGTGTCGGCGGCCTCGATGACCTCCACCGCGTCATCGAAGGTCAGCAGCCCGACGAGGCGATCCTCACTGTCGACGACGGGCAGGTTGAGGTCGTTGGTCTCGCGCATCAACCGGGCCGCCTTCTCCGCGGAGTCGGTGGCGCGGACGAACGCGGGCTCGGTGACGACCAGATCGGCCACCATCGTCTCGGGGCTGCTGAGCACCAGCTCCCGCAGTTCCACGATGCCGCGCAACCGGCGTCCGGTGTCGACCACGGGCAGGGTGTAGACGGTTTCGGCGCCCGCACCCTTGAGCTGCACGGTGCGCAAGGCTTCGGCGACGGTCAGATTCCCCGGCAGCGCAACGACTTCCGGCGTCATATACCGGCCGACCGAGCCCTCCGGGTAGCCGAGCAGGGCGGCGGTCATCCGGCGTTCCCGCGGGCTCAGCCCCGCCAACGCCTTCTTGGCGACCTTGGCCGGTGCCTCGCGCAGCATCCGGGCACGGTCGTCGGGCGCCATGGCCTCGACCAGTTCGCGGAAACTCTGATCCCGCATGCCCTGCAGGATCTGCTGCTGGTCGACCGGCTCCAGCTCTTCGAACACCGCCAGCGCGAGGTCCTTGTCCAGCAGCCGGAACGCGACACCGGCGCCGACGGCGTCCATGCGGGCGATCTCGTCGGCGATGACGTGGGGTGGGTGGGTGTCGAGCCAGTGCAGGGCCGCGTCGACGCGGTGGCGTTCGACGACATCCTGCAGGGATTCCGACAGCGTGGGACGCTCGTGGATCAGTTCGGTCTGCGACATGGCAAAGTCCTCGGCACAGCAGTGAGTTGGCGAGTGAATCGGAAATCGACATCACACCGCGGGCGCTCACGCCAGTCGCTACCGCCGGAAGAACCTGCTACCGGGAACGCGAAGGCGCGGCGCCGCGCGGCCTTCGACTGGGAGGTTCGCTGCGCATCGCAACACCACCTCCTCCGGAATTCGCCGCCGCGTCATATCGCGGCCGGTCCCCACTACCGGCAAGCGGACGCCCGCCGGTTCTTATGCAAACGCATTCCCGTGCAGGATACATCCCATCTGTCCCACCCGCGCACCGACACGTTCGTCACACGGCGTTTCACACCCCGGGCGTGTCGGACAACAGCTCCCCGCGTCGCCGCCGTCACACCCGCCGGGCGTCGCACCGGCAGCCGGGCTGACGCAGCCAGAAGCCACTCCGGGCCTGGCGGACTCTGTCGAGCCCCGGCTACTCGGCATGGCCGCGATTGCCGGCCCGCCAGGATGAGGCGGACCACCCTTCACAGCTGCGGCAGGTAGCTGAGCTGGACCAATTCCGGGGGGCGGGAGCGGGTGACGAAGGTGCCGCGGCCGGGGGGTTGGGTGGTGGGGCGGACGTTGGCGAGCAGCGCGCCTTCCTCGGGGGAACCGCTCAGGACCAGGCCGTCGGCGCCGAGGTCGCGCAGCCGGCCGAGGACCGGGTCGTGCAGGGCGAGTGCGGCGCCGGCGCTGGCGCGGGCGATGATCACGTGCAGGCCGATGTCGTGGCCTTGGGCGAGGAATTCCGCCAGCGGCGCCAGCGGGTTGCCGGTGGAGGCGGCGCAGACCCGCTCGTAATCGTCGACGATGACGAACAGTTCCGGCCCCCGCCACCAGCTGCGGTCACGCAACTGTTGCGGCGAAACGTCCGGGCCTGCGGTGCGTTTCTCGATGAACTGCACGACGGTGTCGACGGCCTCGGTGATCGTCTGCGGTGTGGGCGAATAGCGCGCCACCTGCGGCAGCCCGGAGGACATCTCCAGCAACCGGCGCGCAGGATCGATGATGACCAGCGCCGCCTCGTCCTTGGTGGCCGCGCGGCCGAGACCGTCGACGATATTGGCCAGCAGCGTCGTCTTCCCGGATTCGGCGTCGCCGAAGACCACGAAATGCGGCTGTTTGGCGAAATCCAGCACCAAGGGGGCGAGATCGGTCGCCCGCAGGCCGATCACCACATGGCGGGCGCTCTGCTCGATCCCCTCCGCGTCGGCGATGGCCAGCAGATTCTCCCGCGCCACCCGCATCGGCAACGCCCGCACCTCGGGTGCGCGCCTGCCCGGGTAACGCTGGGCGAGCATCCGGCCGGAGGACAGCAGATCACCTGCCGGGGCGCTCAGCTCGGCGCCCGATTCCAGCCGCGGCATCGCGATCATCATGGCCTTGATCCGCGTTCCGGCGCGGACCAGCCCCCGGCCCGGCGTTCCTGGCACGCGCGCAGCGTCGTTCTTGTTGAACTCCGATTCGCCCGGATCGTCGAGGCGCAGTTCGAGTTTGGTGCCGAAACGTTCACGGAACACCGGGCGCAGATGGGCCCACCGGACCGCCGACACGATGACGTGCACCCCGTAGCCGAGGCCATCGGCGGTGAGATCGATCAGATGCTGTTCCAGCGCCTCGTCGTGCCGGCGAGCGTAGCCCCAGTCGTCGACGACGAGGAAGACATCGCCGAACGCGTCCGCCCGCGCCGGATCCGGCATGGTCGCGCGCCGTCGCCGGTACTCGGCCATCGAGGCGATCCCCAGTTCCTGGAACAGCTGGCGCCGGTTGCTCAGCACCGCGGCGACTTCGGCGACGGTGCGGCGCATACGGTCCGGCTCGCCGCGCCCGACCACCGCACCCACATGCGGCACCTGCTCGAGGTCGGCGAGTGCGCCACCGATATCGAGCACATAGAACTGCACCTGCTCGGGTGTGTGGGTGGCGGCCGCCGACAGCACGATCGTGGCCAAGGTGGTGGATTTGCCCGAGCGCGTCCCGCCCACCACCGCGACGTTGCCGTCTTCGCCGGCCAGCGGCAGCACCAGGGCACGTTGCAGCTGTTCGAACGGATCGTCCACCACCCCGACCGGTAGTTCCAGCATGCCGAAACCGCCGGGCGCCCAGCGGTGATCGGTGATCAGTTCGTCGATGGTGGCAGGCTCCGACAGCGGCGGCAGCCAGATCCGGCGGGCGGGCACACCGGCCGCGCGCACCTGCGATACCAGCGAATCGAGGAGGGTCCGTTGCACACCGCGCGCCTCGGCATCCTGGTCGTGGCGCCGCTCCGGCCGCGCCAGATAGGCGGTTTTGAATCGGATAGGTGCCGCGGCATCGGCTTTCAGGTACGCGAAGCCGGGCGTACTCGGCAACTCGTAGGCGTCAGGTACCCCGAGCACCATGCGCGATTCGGCCGCCGAAAACATCCGCAACCCGATCCGGAAGGACAGGTAGGCCTCGAACGGACCGAGCCGATAGCCCTCGAGACGCGCCGAGGACAGCAGTAGATGCAGACCGAGCGCCCTGCCGCGGCGGGCGATGGCGACCAGGGTGTCGCCGAAATCCGGTTTCTGGGCGAGCAATTCGGTGAACTCGTCGATCACCAGGACCAGGGCGGGCAGGGGCTCGAGATCGCGGCCGCGCCTGCGGGCGGAATCGTAGGCGCCGATATCGGCGTAATTGTGCCTGCGCAGCACCTGCCTGCGCCGTTCGATCTCACCGGCGAGGGTGGCCATCAGCCGATCCACCAGCGGCAATTCCGCGGCCAGGTCGTTCACCACGGCCGAGACGTGCGGCAGCGGCTGGAGTCCGTCGAAGGTTTCGCTACCCCGGAAGTCGACGAGCAGGAAGTTCACCGCGTCCGGCGGATGGGTGACCGCCAAACCGAGCACGATGTCCTTGAGCAGCATCGATTTACCGGATCCGGCGGCGCCGACCACCAGCCCGTACTGACCCATCCCCGATTCGCCGACCTGTTTCAGATCCAGCTCCACCGTCTCACCCAGATGGGTGACGCCGATCGGGATGCGCAACCGCTCGTGTTTGGAACGGTGCTGCCAGGCCACTTCGAGGTCGAGCCGGTCGTCTGCGCCGATACCGAACAGGTCGGCGAAATCGACGTTGCCGTCGAAGGAGGGGCGGCGGATCTCGCCGTCGGCCCGGCGAGCCGGCCAGGCCGCCGCGACCCGGCTGACCAGTTCGGCGGCGCCGTCGGCCAGATCGGGCAGCACCATCTTGTCCGGCGGCAGTTCCCGCAGGTCGGGCATGGCGATGCGGAACGGGCGGCCGCGGTACAGGGCCCAACCGGGACCGTCGGGCAGGCGGGCGGCCCGCTCCGGGTGGATCCGCGATTCGTGCGGGCGGTGCAGGCGCAGCTCGATATGGGAGGGCAGCAGATCCGCGAGCCAATCCGGCGCCTCGCTCCAATCGCGCACCGTCGCCACCACGTGCACGCCGTATTCGGGGCCGGCGCTGGCCACTTGGCGCAGGATGGCGGCGAAATCGGGGATCTGCTCGCAGAAATCGCCCCACCGGTCCAGCAGCAGGAAGATATCGGCGGCGGGCCCGCCGACCAGTACCGACCGCGCCGCGCGCAGGCTGGCCGGCGAGTCGATGTTGTTGGCGCGGTACATCTTCTTGCGGGAACGGATCTCGGCGACGATGGTCTGCAGCAGTGAGAGCACCTGCTCGGGTTCGTCGTCGCCGGCCACCCCGGCGATATGTGGTAGCGCGCCCATCGACCCGAGCCGATTGCTGGACTCCAGGACATAGATCTGCGCTTCGTCGGGTGCGTGGGTGAGCGCGAGCGAGCCGGTGAGGGTGCGCAGCAGCGTGCTCTTGCCCGCGCCGGCGCGCCCGACGACGAGCAGATTGCCGTCGGGGCCCGCGAGGTCCAGCCAGACGGTCTCCCCGGCGGCGCCGTCGGTGCGGCGTTCCTGCCCGACCGGCACCTTCAATCGTCCGGTGCCCCACCAGGCTTCGGCCCGCAGCCCGAGGGTCGCGTCCTGCTCCAGCCGCCCGAGCAGGCCGCCGAGCTGTACGCGGTCGCCCACCTCGACCGCACCGGGATGCCTGCGCCGCACCTTGGCGATGTACACCTCGTCCTTGAGCAGGCCGTAGTGGTTCGGCGTCTGCCTGCTGGTGCGGGCGCGCACTTCGGCGAGGGTGTAGGTCCACAGGTCGTGGGCGCTGATGCGGCCGCTGCCGTTGTCGGCCAGGCCGGTGCCGATGCCTTTCACCATGGCAGCGGTGAAGATCGATAGCGGCGCCGACTGATCGGCACCGCCGCGCCCGTCTTCGGCGGTTTCCACCGCACTGGTCGCGGTGAGCACGCAGATGCCCTCACCGGCGGCGAGCTCCTGGCCGACGTCGTCGATGGTCGGCGTCGACTTCATCACGTCGGCGCCGAGGAAGGCCCCGCTGTAGCAGCAGTCGAGCAGGATGACCTTCGCCGCGGCCGCCGAATCCTTGATGAGCTCCCGGATGAACGTGGCCGAGATCCCCGTGCTCGACAACAATTGCGGATCGGTATTGCTGGTGGCCAGGTACAGGTTCTGCCGGGTGCGCAGGCCATGGCCGGAGAAGTAGAGCAGCACCACGTCGTCGGGGCCTGCCCCGCGGAACAGGCGCTCGATGCTGCGCTCGATTTCGGCCTTGGATTCGTTGATCAGTAGATCGGTGGGCCGGAAGCCGCCGATTTCCGGATCGCGCAACAACTCTCGCAGTTGCTCGGCATCGGAGACCGGCGCGTAGAGCCGCGACAGCCCGTCGAAATGGTAGGTGTCGTTGGCGATGAACAGCGCGATGCGTTGTCCGGCCGGGCTATTCATCGGTGAGCAGATCCAGCAGCCGGTCGATCTGTTCGGCCGAGGCCGCGGTGATGGTGAGCTCGTCCTCACCCTTCTTGATGGTGATCGACCGTGCCCCCGCCCGGTCGATGAATTTGGCCACGATATCGCGCACCACCCAGGCGGCGGTGCCGAGCGCACCGCCGGATACGGCGAGCTGGCCGATCTGTTCGACCACACCGGATTTCGCGCCCTTTGGCACGGCGACGGGCACCGAGCGCACCCGCACCCCGCGGATCTCCTCGAGGTCGGCGCGTAGCTCGCCGGTGACCTGATCGAGCCAGTCCGGGCCACGGCGACCACCGCCATCGATCACGAATACAACATCACCCACGGCCGCCACCCCTCTGGTCACACACACTCCCTATGCGACCACAATAGCGCCGGCCACCGACAACGTCGCCAAAAGAAATGGCGGGGACCGGTGTTCACCGATCCGCGCCACCGACGAGCGCGCCGGTGCGGCCGCTGCCGTGGTCAGCCGGGCCGGTGCCGATGCCAGTGCCGCTGGGCCTACGTCGACGTCTCAGGACCTGGGCTGACGGCCGAGTTCACCGACCCGTCCGGTCGAGAGGCGTTCTGGTTCGCCAGATCCTCCACGCAGTACATACAAGACTGTTTGAACCTGCCCATGTTCGTGTGATACCGCGTGTGCGCGCTACGCTTACTCGACGGCATCGGTCGGCCCTTTCGAACGGCAGACATCTTTGCCCGAGTCTCAGTGCCTGCTGCCCGCCCGTAGTTCGGATTTCCCGCGCCCGTTCGCATCTCCGATAGTCGCTGCCGGGATTCCGCCGGCATCGCGTGTCCGAACCGCGGGTGCGCGTGACCGAATTTTCCGAAGTTGGGATTGGCTTCGACTCAGCACAGAGGCGAACTCCATAGATAACACCATGAGCTGGCCTATCCATGAGAACCCCCGCCCTTCGCCTACGACGAGCAGCACTTATAGCATACAGCTGACGCAGTTCTCAATTTCGGTCCCCTGCAACGCCATCTGACGCAGCCGGATGTAGTACAAGGTCTTGATGCCCTTGCGCCAGGCGTAGATCTGGGCCCGGTTGAGATCGCGGGTGGTGGCGGTGTCCTTGAAGAACAGCGTCAGCGACAGGCCCTGGTCCACGTGCTGGGTGGCCGCGGCGTAGGTGTCGATGATCTTCTCGTAGCCGATCTCGTAGGCGTCCTCGTAGTACTCGAGGTTGTCGTTGGTCATGTAGGGCGCCGGGTAGTAGACGCGCCCGATCTTGCCTTCCTTGCGGATCTCGATCTTCGACGCCACCGGGTGGATCGAGCTGGTGGAGTGGTTGATGTAGGAGATCGAGCCGGTGGGCGGCACGGCCTGCAGGTTCTGGTTGTAGATGCCGTGTTCCATGACCGAGGCCTTCAGCTCACGCCAATCGTCCTGGGTGGGGATGCGCACGCCCGCCTCGTCGAAGAGCTGCCGCACCCGATCGGTCTTGGGCTCCCACACCTGATCGGTGTACTTGTCGAAGTACTCGCCGCTGGCGTACTTCGATTCCGGGAAACCGCCGAAGTAGCTACCGCGCTCGATGGCGATCCGGTTCGACGCCCGCAGCGCGTGGTAGACCACGGTGTAGAAGTAGATGTTGGTGAAGTCGATGCCCTCTTCGGACCCGTAGTGGATCCGCTCGCGCGCCAGGAAACCGTGCAGGTTCATCTGCCCGAGACCGATCGCGTGCGAGGAGTTGTTGCCCTGCTCGATGGAGGGCACCGAGTAGATGTGGGTCTGGTCCGAGACCGCCGTGAGCGCCCGGATCGCGGTCTCGATGGTCTTGGCGAAGTCCGGCGAGTCCATCGTCTTGGCGATGTTGAGCGAGCCGAGGTTGCAGGAGATATCTTTGCCGACCTTCGAATAGGACAGATCGTCGTTGAACTCCGACGGCGTGGAGACCTGCAAGATCTCCGAGCACAGGTTGGAGTGGGTGATCTTGCCCGCGATCGGGTTGGCCCGGTTCACCGTGTCCTCGAACATGATGTACGGGTAGCCCGACTCGAACTGCAGCTCGGCGATGGTCTGGAAGAACTCGCGCGCCTTGATCTTCGACTTGCGGATGCGCTTGTCGTCGACCATCTCGTAGTACTTCTCGGTGACGTCGATATCGGCGAACGGCTTGCCGTAGATGCGTTCTACGTCGTACGGCGAGAACAGGTACATGTCCTCGTTCTTCTTCGCCAGTTCGAAGGTGATGTCGGGGATCACCACGCCGAGCGAGAGGGTCTTGATGCGGATCTTCTCGTCCGCGTTCTCCCGCTTGGTGTCGAGGAAGCGGTAGATGTCGGGGTGGTGCGCGTGCAGGTACACCGCGCCCGCGCCCTGCCGCGCGCCGAGCTGGTTGGCGTAGGAGAAGGAGTCTTCCAGCAGCTTCATGATCGGGATGACGCCGGAGGACTGGTTCTCGATCTTCTTGATCGGCGCGCCGTGCTCACGGATGTTGCTGAGCAGCAACGCCACACCACCACCGCGCTTGGACAGCTGCAGGGCGGAGTTGATGGAGCGTCCGATGGACTCCATGTTGTCCTCGATGCGCAGCAGGAAGCACGACACCGGTTCGCCGCGCTGCTTCTTGCCCGAATTGAGGAAGGTGGGGGTGGCCGGCTGGAAGCGGCCGTCGATGATCTCCTCGACCAGCTCGCGGGCCAGCTGCTCATCGCCTGCGGCCAGCGTCAGCGCGACCATGCACACACGGTCCTCGAACCGCTCCAGGTAGCGCTTACCGTCGAAGGTCTTGAGGGTGTAGGAGGTGTAGTACTTGAACGCGCCGAGGAAGGTCGGGAACCGGAACTTCTTGGCGTAGGCCTGCTGGAACAGGCTCTTGATGAACTCGCGGCTGTACTGACCCAGTACCTCGCGCTCGTAGTAGTTCTCGTCGATCAGGTAGTCCAGCTTCTCGTCCAGGTTGTGGAAGAAGACGGTGTTCTGATTGACGTGCTGCAAGAAGTACTGGTGGGCGGCCTCACGGTCCTTGTCGAACTGGATCTCGCCGTTCGGGCCGTACAGGTTCAGCATCGCGTTGAGGGCGTGGTAATCGAGTACCTCGCCGCCCTCCGCGCCCCGGATGGGGGCCTGCTCTAGGCGGGCCGTCTTACCGGTCGGTGCTGTCGTTGTTGCTGCCAAAACAATCCCAATCCCTCTCGGACGCGCTCGACGTCCTCCGCGGTTCCCATGAGTTCGAAGCGATACAGGTACGGCACCCCGCATTTGCGCGAGATCACCTCTCCCGCATAGCAGAAGGTCTCGCCGAAGTTCGTGTTGCCGGCCGCGATGACTCCGCGCAGCAGGGCGCGGTTGTGCGGATCGTTGAGGAACTTGGCGACCTGCCGCGGTACGAAGTCCTTATCGGACCGGCTCCCCCCGAGAACGTGCCGACCGCCCCCGTAGGTGGGGACGATCAGCACGTAGGGTTCGTCGACGCGCAGCGAATCGGCGGTGTGCAGTGGTATGCGAGTCGCCGGGAGACCCAGCTTCTCGACGAAACGATGTGTGTTCTCCGACGCGCTGGAGAAGTAGACCAGCGCGTTGTCCGAGGCGTCGGAGGACTCGGACATGGCCACCTCCCTCTCACATCGGAAGGACGGATGCGTCGGATCAGGCCGCGACGGCCAGCGACTTGATGCGGTCGGGCCGGAAACCGGACCAGTGCACGTCGCCCGCGACGACCACGGGGGCCTGCAGGTAACCCAGCGCCATGACGTAATCACGCGCCTCGGCGTTCTCGGAGATGTCGATGACTTCGTAGTCCACCCCGGCCTTGTCGAGGGCCTTGTAGGTGGCATTGCACTGGACGCAAGCGGGCTTGGTGTACACGGTGATGGTCATTGATGATGTCCCTCTCTCCTATGCCTGATCCACAGCCGGTGATCCGTATGCAGTGCCTGTGACAGCAAGATCCTGGTTGCTGCGCAAACTCCTGGATCTGGCCCGAAATCCCCTGCTCGGGCCGGTCCTCACTGGGTCGGGCTAGGTGCTCTCGCTTGCCCCGCTCCAGTACCGAAGACACTACACCTAGTGGCCGACACTTTGGAACAACACGACATGTTGCGAGTCACAAGAATGAAATTTCGTCGCCGTAAGTCCCTGGACAGTCGATTCGCAAGCCGACACGACCGTGTCACAGATCACAATTCGATACTTCGGCGCTTCCCCAGCAAACCCTTGCATCACGTCGGTCACAAGCGCCTCGAGCGCCTCCTGCGCCTATCCCGCCCCATCGTCACCACCCTCGCATGAGGCCGTCGCGACCCAGAAACGACGGTGCCGCCCGCATCCGGCGAAGGAAGCGGGCGGCACCGTCGGCGGTACGCGGGATCAGGCCGAGACGAGCTCGTCTCGCGCGGCGCCGACCAGCTCGGCGATCGTGGCCGACAGGGCGGTCAACGCCTCGGCGTCCTCGCGCGGATGCGCGGCGCCGAACCGCTCGCCGATCGTGGCGAAGTGCAGATGCGCGGTCTCGACGATCCGCCCGCCCGCGACGCCGACGGACTTGACCGCGTCGCCGTGCGCCCAGCGCGCCGCGTTGGGGCTGATGGAGGCGCTCACCACCGCGACCGGCTTGTCCTTGATGGCACCGGCGCCGTACGGGCGCGAGAGCCAGTCGATGGCGTTCTTCAGCACGGCGGGCAAGGTGCCGTTGTATTCGGGGGTGACCAGCAACAGGGCGTCGGCCTCGGCGGCCGCGGCCCGCAGCGCCTGCGCGGCGGCCGGCACCGAACCCTCGACGTCGAGGTCCTCGTTGTAGAACGGGATCTCGGCCAGGCCCTGGTAGATCGAGATCGCGGCGTCGTCCGGGGCGATCTGCACCGCGGCCTCGGCGAGCTGGCGATTGATCGAGCCGGCGCGGAGGCTGCCGACGAGGGTGAGGATGCGGGTCGTGCTCATGTCTTCTCCTGGTCTACTGGTAGCGACTGCCGATGTAAGCTATGGGTTGATAACCGGACCGTGGTCCGAATAATTCCTACCGAAGTAGGCGTGCCACCAGTGAGCTACAACACCCCTGTGCCCGAACCCCTCATACCCGGTACCGCCGACACCTCGGCCAGGGCGGGCGATGCCGGACCGCTGCTCCACATCGGCGCGCCGCTGCCGGGAATCAGCGAACCCACCGAACGCGCCGACGCCGCGCGCAACCGTGCGCTCCTGCTCGATGCCGCCCAGCAGCTGGTGCGCGAGCACGGCGTCGACGGACTCACCATGGACGCGCTGGCCAAGCGTGCCGGCGTCGGCAAAGGCACGGTCTTTCGCCGCTTCGGCAACCGGACCGGGCTGATGCTCGCCCTGCTCGACCATTCCGAACGCAAGTTCCAGGAGGCGTTCATGTTCGGGCCGCCGCCGCTGGGCCCGGGCGCCCCGCCGGTGCAGCGACTGGTGGCCTTCGGGCGGGCGCGACTGCTCGACATCGAGGTCGAGGGCGAACTGCACCGGGCGGCGGAGATGGGCTCGGCCGACGAACGGTACGGCGGACGGCCCTACAACCTGCTCAAGACCCACGTCTCGATGCTGCTGCGGCAGGCGGTGACTCCCGGCGACATCCCGTTGCTGGCCGATGCGCTGCTCGCCGCGCTGAGCGCCGCGCTGGTGCTGTACCAGATCCGCGCTCAGGGCTACACCAGAGAGCAGATCGGCGATCACTGGGAAGGTCTCGTTCGGCGTGTGGCGGGGCCCCATCCGCCAGTAGAGTGAGCGGCTATGGGGAACCTGCGTGCACAGATCATCGCCGAGCTCGGCGTCCAGCCGTCCATCGAGCCGAAAACCGAGGTCCGGCGCCGGATCGATTTCCTCAAGGACTATCTGCGCGCCACACCGGCGAAGGGATACGTCCTCGGCATCAGCGGCGGCCAGGACAGTGCGCTGGCCGGGCGGCTGTGCCAACTCGCCACCGAGGAGCTGCTGGCCGAGGGTGTCGAGGCCACCTTCATCGCGGTGCGGCTGCCCTACGGCGTGCAGGCCGATGAGGCCGATGCGCGGATCGCGATGAACTTCGTCGCGCCGCAGCGGTCGGTAGTGGTCAATGTGCGCCCCGGCGCCAATGCCGTTGCCGCCGAGGTCGCCTCGGGATTGCAGGTGCCGAAGCTGCGCGATTTCGTGCGCGGCAATATCAAGGCCAGGGAACGGATGGTGATCCAGTACGCCATCGCCGGTCAGGAGAATCTGCTGGTGGTGGGCACCGACCACGCGGCCGAGGCGGTCACCGGCTTCTTCACCAAGTTCGGTGACGGTGGCGTCGACCTGACTCCGCTCACCGGCCTCACCAAGCGTCAGGGCGCGGCGCTGCTCCAGGAGCTCGGCGCACCGGCCTCGGTCTGGTCCAAGGTGCCGACCGCCGATCTGGAAGACGATCGCCCCGCCCTGCCCGACGAGGAAGCACTCGGCCTGCGCTACAGCGAGATCGACGACTACCTCGAGGGCAAAGAGGTCAGCGCGGAGGTGGCGCAGCGGGTGGAGGACATCTTCCTGAAGACCCGGCACAAGCGCACGGTGCCGGTCACCCCGCTCGACGACTGGTGGCGCTGAGCCGCGCGACTCGCCGAACTCCGCCGGCGCGACGCGCTGAGCGGCCGCTAGTTCGACGGCTCCGGCTGCTCCGGGTGCGCCTGCTGCGCGGCGATCACCTCATCCAGGCGCCGTCGCAGAAACCGCGCCGCCGGATCGGTGCCGATCCGCGCCAGGGCCTGGCGGTAGTGCCGCTCCGCCGCACGATGTCGACCGGCCCGGCGCAACAGGTCCGCACGCGTGGCCGAGACGAGATGGTTGCCCGCGAGCCGCGGATGGTCCGCGATCTCGTCCAGGGCCGCGAGCCCGGCCTCCGGGCCGTCGAGGAAGCCGATGGCGACGGCGCGATTCACCTCGATCGCGGGTGTCCAGGCACCGGCCTTCAGCTCGTCATAGGCGGAAACGATGGCGGCCCAATCGGTCTGCTCCCAGCTCGGGGCGACGGCATGTGAGGCGGCGATCCTGGCCTGCGCGAGGTACTTTCCGCCGCCGCCCTCCTCGGCGGCCGCGACCAGACACGAGAGGCCCGCCCGGATTTTCGTCCGGTGCCAGCGGCGGCGATCCTGCTCCTCCAGCGGAATCAGCTCACCGCCCGCACCGCGACGTTGGGCGCGGCGGCTGTCGGTCAGCAGCATCAACGCCAGCAGGGCCCTGGCCTCCGGCTCGTCCGGCATCAGCTCGCACACCAGGGTGCCGAGCCGAATCGCCTCATCGCACAGCTCATCTCGCACCGCCTCAGGGCCCGACGTGGCGAAATAGCCCTCGGTGAACACCAGGTAGATGCAGGCCAGCACGGCCGGAGTGCGTTCGGGCAGCAGCTGCGGGGGCGGCACCCGCAGCGGGATGCCCGCGTCACGGATCTTGGCCTTGGCCCGGCTGAGGCGTTGCGCGACCGTGGATTCCGGTTGCAGGAACGCCCGCGCGATCTCGGCCGTGCGCAGCCCGCACACCAGCCGCAAGGTCAGTGCGACCCGGGATTCCGGCGCCAGCGCGGGATGACAGCAGGTGAAGATCATGCGCAGCTGATCGTCGGCGATCGAGCCCACATCCGGCTCCTCGTCCTCGGGTGCGAGTCGGGCGGCAGCGTATTCCTTGGCCTCGCGGGAGGATTCGCGCCGCAGACGGTCGAGGGCCCGGTGCCGGGCGGCGGTGGTGATCCAGGCGCCGGGGTTGTCGGGACTGCCGCGGCGGGGCCAGGTGCGCAGCGCGTCGGCGAACGCTTCCTGAACGGCGTCCTCGGCCAGACCGACATCGCCGGTCAGCCGAGCGAGCGTGGCGACAGCCCGGCCGAACTCGGCGCGGTAGACGCGATCGAATTCGGCCGGCTCGGTGGTCACGGACACAGTGCTACTACTGGCCGAGGTCGACGATCTGGCGCAGTTCGGTGCGCCCCTTGGCGCCCAGCGGGATCTGGGCGGCGATCTCCGAGGCCGCTTGCCGATCAGGGGCCGCGAACAGATAGAACCCGTCGACCACCTCCGCGGTTTCGGCGAAGGGGCCGTCGGTGATGGACAGTTCGCCCTCCCGCATGCGCAAGGTCGTCGCCGATGACGGTGGCCGCAGCGCACCGCCCCCGCGTTTCGCCGCACCGACCCGGTCGGCGAAGCGCTGGTGCTCGGTGAGCGCGGCCGCCCATTCCGGGGTGTCCGGGACGATCACCGCGTCGGCGCGATCCCACAGCAGCGCCATCCACCAATCGGCCCCTGGTGTGTCGTGCGGGGTCCACTGCACCAGCGGGCGCAACTCGACCGCACCCGTCTCGACCGCGGGGAGCTGCCTGGCGAGTCCGATGGCCTCGTCGAGGTCGGCCACGTCGAAGACGTAGAACCCGCCGACCACCTCGGCACCCTCGGCGAACGGGCCGTCGGTGAGCAGTGTGGTGTCACCGTCACGGGTAACGTTCACCGCGGTACTGGACGGATACAGCGCCGCACCGCCCGCGATGGCGGCGGCGACCCGCTCCTCGAATTCCGCGTACCGCTGGACCTCCGCGTCGAACTCCGCGCTGCCCGGAAGTGCTTCCGGATCGTCATCGCGCCCGACGAGCAATGCCAGGTACTGCATGGCGTCATCCTTCCTCGAATCGGAGGAGCCCGATACCCCTCTCATCAGCACGACGGATGACGATCGCGGTTCTCGACATCGCTGCCGACATCGATGCGGATCAGCCTGCCCGGCCGCTCACGCCCGTGCGAAAACCGGTCAGCCGCCGGCGAACGGCGGCAGGACGTCGACGCGCGGGGGCAACGCGACGGCGGCATCGCGGGTGAGTTCGTCACCGACGAGATAGGCGCAGACGTCGAGCATCTTGTCCAGGTCGGGGCCGTACTCGCGGGCCAGGGCGGTGCGCAGGTCACCGACGGTGGCCCCGGCGGGTAGGTCGAGCGTTTCGGTGTCCTTGCCGACCGCGTCGGCGATGGCGGCGAAATAGCGGACCTCAACCACCGATGGCTCCCATCGTCCGTTCGGGTGGGACGAAACCGGCCGCGTCGATGCCGTGGCCCGCCCACTTGTTCCACATCGCGCCCCGCCACAGCTGGGCGATCTCGGCATCATCGGCGCCCGAGCGCAGCACCGCGCGCAGGTCGAACTCCTGATCGCTGAACAGGCAGGAGCGCAGCATGCCGTCGGCGGTGAGCCGGGTGCGGTCGCAGGTATCGCAGAACTTCCTGGTCACCGACGCGATGATGCCGACGGTCGCGGGCCCGCCGTCGACCAGCCAGCGCTCCGCCGGCGCCGACGGATCCGATCGCCCGGCGGCGGTGAGTTCGAATCGGGTGCCGAGCACCTCGAGCAGTTCGGCCGCGGTCACCATGTTCGTGCGCGCCCACTCGTGATCGGCGTCCAGCGGCATTTCCTCGATGAACCGCAGCTCACAGCCCTCGTCCAGGCACCAGCGCAGCAGGTCGGGCGCACCGGCGAGCGTCTGGCGCATCAGCACCGCGTTGACCTTCATCGGGGCCAGGCCGGCGTCGCGGGCGGCGCGGATGCCTGCGAGCACGGAGTCGAGCCGGTCGCGGCGGGTGAGGGTGGCGAAGCCGAAGCGGTCGACGGTGTCGAGCGAGACGTTGACCCGGCCGAGCCCGGCGCGCGCCAGTCCCTCGGCGCGATGTTCCAGACCGACCCCGTTGGTGGTCATGGCCAGCGGCGTCTGCGGTACCTGCGCATGGCAGCCCGCGATGATCTCTTCCAGATCGCGGCGCATGAGCGGCTCGCCGCCGGTGAAGCGGATCTCCCATATGCCCAGCTCACGCACGGCGAGCGCGACCAACCGGACGATCTCGGCGGCGGTCAGCAATTCCTCGTGCGGAATGGCGGGCAGGCCCTCTTCCGGCATGCAGTAGGTGCAGCGCAGCGAGCATTTCTCGGTGATCGAGACCCTGAGGTCGCGGGCGACGCGGCCGAATCGGTCCACCAGCAGCGGTGTTTCGGGGCGGCCGTCGAGCGAGGGACGCCCGGACCGCACGGCGGGGATGCCCATCTCGACCAGCGTCACCCCTCCATTATGACCCGTCGGCCGCTGGGCACCACGGCGCCGTCACCGTCGCCACACCTCACAATCGCCGCGGTCCAGGGGTGAGACGATGGCCGCGACCATGGCCGCGACCTGCGATTAGGCTGAGCGCATGACTACCCGGTCCGCCACCGTCGCCGTCCGGTCCGTCGACGAATATCGCGACAGCATCGAGACGCTGCTGCGTCCGCTCGCGGCGCGACCGGTCGAGACCGTCGCCGTGTCCGCCGCCCTGGGCAGGCAGCTGGCCGACACCGTGCGCGCCCCCGTCGACCTGCCGGTCTTCCGTAACTCCGCGATGGACGGCTACGCGGTGCGCGCCGCCGACGTGGCCGTCACACCGGTGACACTGCCGCTGTCGGGCGTGGTCGCGGCAGGCGATCCCGGCCTGGAGCCGCTGGCGCCTGGCACCGCGCGCAAGGTGATGACCGGTGCGCCGGTGCCGCCGGGCGCCGACTGCGTGGTCCCGGTGGAAGACGCGCGCGGCGAGGCGGGTGCCGTCGTCGTCGAGCGCGGGCGCAGCCGGGGCGAGTTCGTGCGGGAACCGGGCACCGACGTCCGGGCCGGTGACGAACTGGTCCCCGCCGGGACGCTGCTCGCGCCACGGCATATCGCCGCGCTGGCGGCGGTCGGCCTGCCGTCGGTGCGGGTGTTCGAGCCGATCCGGGCGGTGGTGATCACCAGCGGTGACGAACTGGTCCCCGCGGGCACCGCGCTGGCGCCGGGCCAGATCTACGACTCCAACGGCATCGCGCTGGCCGCCGCGCTCACCGCGAACGGCGTCGCCGTCGCCGGCGTCGAACACAGCGGCGACCAGCCCGCGCAGTTCCGCCGGATACTGTCGGCCGCAACGCGTTCGGCCGACGTGGTGTTCACCACCGGCGGGGTGTCCAAGGGCGATTTCGAAGTGGTCAAGGACGTCCTGGAACCGATGGGCGGGCAGTTCGGCTCGGTGGCGGTGCAGCCGGGTGGCCCGCAGGGTTCGACCGTGGTCGATGGCGTTCCGGTGCTCAGCTTCCCCGGTAATCCGGTCAGCGCGATGGTCTCGTTCGAGGTGTTCGCCCGTCCGATGCTGCGCCGCCTGGCCGGGCTGCCCGAGGTGGAGGTCTTCGAACTGCCCCTGCTGAGCGCCATCCGTTCACCACGGGGCCGCCGCCAATTCCTTCGGGGCCGGCTGGCCCGCACCGCGGGCGGGCCGCGCGCGGTGGAGGTGGTGTCCGGGCCCGGCTCGCACCTGGTCGCGAGCATGGCGGCGGCCGATGTGCTCATAGATGTGCCCGCCGAGGTCGATGCTCTGCCGGTCGGCGCGACTGTGCGAGTGTGGTCGCTGTGAACGAGTTGTCGCATGTGGACGCCGAGGGCCGCGCCCATATGGTTGATGTGAGCGCCAAGGCCGAGACGACCAGGGTCGCGGTCGCGGCGGGTGAGCTGCGCACCACCGCCGAGGTGGTCGCCTTGGTGCGCGCCGACGATATGCCCAAGGCCGATGTACTCTCCACCGCCCGGATCGCCGGCATCGCGGGCGCGAAGAAGACCTCCGAGCTGATTCCGCTGTGCCATCAGCTGGCGTTGTCCTCGGTAAAGGTGGCCTTCGGGTTCACCGAGGATTCGATCACCATCGAGGCCACCGCGAAGACCAAGGGGCCCACCGGTGTCGAGATGGAGGCGCTGACCGCGGTGGCCGTCGCTGGGCTCACACTGCACGACATGGTCAAGGCCGTCGATCCGGCGGCCGTGCTGACCGGAGTCCGACTGCTCACCAAAGACGGTGGCAAGCACGGGCATTGGGAACGGCCCGCGGCCGAGTCCGGCGGCGCCGATCGGGTGGTTCCCGCCACCCCCTCCGATGCGCGCGCCACCGAGGTGTCCACCGAGTCCGCGCGGCCCGGCAAGTCCGCCGTCGTGCTGGTCGCCTCGACCGGCGCGGCCGCGGGCACGCGCACCGATACCACCGGTCCCGCCCTCACCGAATGGCTGCGCGGCCTCGGGTTCTCGGTACGTGGCCCGCTGATCTACGCCGACGCCGATATCGCGGCCGGCCTGGCCGAGGCATTGGGTGACGCGCCCGAGCTGGTCGTCACCACCGGCGGCACGGGCGCCTCCCCCACCGACGCCACCCCGGAAGCCACCCTCGCCGTGCTGGATCGGGAGCTGCCCGGCGTCGCCGAGGCCATCCGGCAGCGCGGCACCGCGAAGTTCCCGCTCGCCGCATTGAGCCGCGGGGTGGCGGGACTGGCCGGCCGGACGGTGATCGTGAACCTGCCCGGCTCCCCCGGCGGGGTCAAAGACGGTATCGCGGTGCTCGAGCCGTTGCTCGGGCATCTGCTGGCTCAGGTCGCGGGAGGCGGTGACCATGACAACGGGTGATCTGGTGCGGCTGGCCGAGATCAGTGATCGGCCACTGGATCCGGCGGTGGTCGACGCCGCCGTCGCGGGCCCCGAGCACGGCGCGGTGGTCGTGTTCACCGGGGTGGTACGCAACCACGATGGTGGGCAGGCGGTCTCGGCGCTGGAGTATTCGGCACATCCGGACGCGCAACGCTTTCTGCGTCGTTGCTGCGCGGAGCAGGCCGACGCCTCCGGGCTGCCGGTGGCCGCGGTACACCGGGTGGGCAGCCTGACGATCGGCGATCTCGCCATCGTGGTGGCCGTCGCCGCGCCGCATCGGGCCGAAGCCTTCGCCGCCTGTGCCGAACTGGTGGACCGGATCAAACACGAGGTGCCGATCTGGAAGCGACAGCTGTTCGCGGACGGGTTATCGGAATGGGTCAACGCCTGCGGCTGAGCGTTCGACCTGCGGCGGAGCACTCGAGCCACGGCCGGATTGTCGTTACCGCGACAGGATGACACGCTCGCGAGATGTCGCATACGAGACAGATTTTCCGTGTTTACGCGGGGATTCTTTCGGGTAAACTCTGGTCTCGTTTCGTGACGAGTCATGGGATGCCCGTATACGGTGACCGTCAGGTGCTTGTAGGTCTCCCGCAGGAGAGGGCATGCGTTCTGACCAAGTCACGTTGCATCGGTTCGTCATCGGCGAACTCACTGCGGCCGGATTGGACCGAGACAAACTGATCCGGGACATCGGGCTCCCGTCATGGGCCCTTGCCAGCCCCGAGGCGTATGTGCCGAGCGAGATCTTCGCGCGCCTGTGGGAGGTCGCCGAACACGAGCTCGGCGATCCGGCCGTCCCGCTGCGCGTGGCGAACCGCTACAGCATGGGCGCGCTCGGCCTGTACGACTACCTGTTCTCCACCGCACCCGATCTCGGCTCCGGGTTGCGCACTCTCGGGCCGTATGTCACCGCCGTGACCACCAACCATCGCTGGGGTCTGGTCCAGGACGACGACGAAGTGACGCTGTCGATCGAGATGGTCGACACCGATGGCTACAGCCGAGACCGGATTCATCTGTGGGGGCTGGCCGCCGTCGTGGCGCGCAGCCGCCTGGTGATCGCCGCGCCGGTGATCCCGATACGGGTGCAGCTGCGGCGCGAGCCACCGCCGTCGCTGAACGCCTTTGTCGAACTCTTCGGCACCACCGATATCGAATTCCGGGCACCCATCGACGCGGTGACCTTCCGCGCCGCCGATATGAATCTGCCGCTCACCTCCACCGATCCCACTCTCGCCACGGTGCTCAAGCCGTTGGCCGACGCGCTGCCGCCGCCTCCGCCGCTGGCCACCACCTGGGCGGAGCAGGTCGCGACGGCTCTGGCCAAGGCCTTGGAAGTCGGTGAGGTATCGCTGGAAGCGGTAGCGCGCAGGATGGCGACCAGCCCACGCACCCTGCAGCGGAGGCTCATGGAGGCCGGAACGACCTGGCGTCAGGAGGTGGACCGGGCGCGCGCGGCGCGGCTCGCGGAGGCCACCGCGACCGGTCCGATCACCCGGGCCCGGCAGGCTCAGCTGCTCGGGTACACCGATCCGGGTTCGCTGCGGCGGGCGGCGCGACGCTGGTCGATCACCGGCTCGCATCGCCGGTGCGAGCAGTTGGACTGAACGCCGCCGACCCGACCCGGGGCCGGCGACGTTGCACCGGTCCGGATGTTATTTCAGGAATCGCGCGGCGATGCGCCAGAAGGTGCCGCCCTCGAGGGAACGGAAGTCCCAGCTTCTGGCGGCCGCGTGGGACGCGGCGACAATGGCCGGTACGTCGAAATCGTAGCGGGTGGCCGTACCTTTGGCCTCCAGCGCGGCGATCACATATGCAGTGGCAGTCTCCCTGGTCGCGTACATGACACTCTCCCCTCGTCAACAAGCGAACTTCGAAACTGTCCGCAGTGCACCGGGGGCCCACGAGGCGACACGCCTAGTGCGGCGACACGACGAACATGATGACGAGTTTTGTGCGACCGGCACGGTCGCGCCAGCGCCTATTGCGCCACATTGGTGATAAACGCGCCAATTTCGGATTATCCGGCCGCCGACTCAGTGCGGCACGTATCGCCATACCGGCAGCATCGAGGCCTCGTCCAGCAATTGCTCGCCGGCGTGCACCGTCTCGTTCAGGCGTTTCAGCGCCAGTTCGGTATCCAGACCGGCACCGATGAGAACCAGCCTGCTGCGGCGATCCTCGCCGCGCCGCCATGCGGCCGGCTCGCATACGAGATGTCTTCCTACCATGTGCAGAACGAACTTGCGATGCTCACCGGCGACCGCGAATGCGGCGAATCCCTTGGCGCGGAACAATCCCGGCGGCGGATCCTCGAAGAAGCCGATCAGTTGCCTCGGATCCAGATCGCGGGAGCTGGTGAACGACACGGTGAGGTACTCGTCGTGCAGATGGCGGTGGCCGTCGGTGGGATCGTGCTGATGCTCGGCGAGCAGTTCGTCGAAGCTCAATTGCTCGGCCACCCGCGGAGCTTCGCGCAACGGTTCGTCGAACAGCAGGCCAGGTTCGATCCGGCCGTGGCTGGTCGCGTACACCGGGGCAGGCTCGATCAGCGTGGCGATCTCCGCGCGCAGCGGTGCGAGCTGCGCCGGTTCGACCCGATCGGCCTTGTTGACCACCACCAGATCGGCCAGCCGCAGATGATCGGCCAGTTCCGGATGACGCTCCCGGTGCGCCGGGAACTGTTCGGCGTCGACCACTTCCACCAGGCCGCCGTAGCGGATGCGCGGATTCTCGCTGGCCGCCACCATGCGAATCAGGTTGCGCGGTTCGGCCAGGCCGCTGGCCTCGACCACGATGACGTCGATGCGGGCGCTCGGCTGGGCGAGCCGGTCGAAGAGCTCATCCAATTCGCTGACGTCGACCGCACAGCACACGCAGCCGTTGCCGAGCGAGACCATGGCGTCGACCTGGCCCGCCACCAGCATCGCGTCGATATTGATCGCGCCGAAGTCGTTGACGACGACCCCGATCCGGGTGCCGCGATTATCGCGGAGCAGATGGTTGAGCAATGTCGTCTTGCCGGACCCGAGGAACCCGGCGACGATCACGACAGGAATCGACTGGGCCACCCGGACACCCTACTGGCATCCGCCGACACCCTCTCCCCACGGCCGGATGCGGCCTAGGGTCAGTCCGTCGGCGCGAACAGGGCGGCGGCCAGCGTGTAGGCCAGGTTGATCAGCTCCGCGGTGATCGCGGTGTCGTCCATGCCGAGCGCCTTCGCCAGCGGCATCAGCAGTTCCATCACGGTGCCGACGACGCCGTCGTCGGAATCGCCGGTCCGCGCTTCCGGGGAGGTGCTGCTGGACCCGCTCGGCGCCTTGGTGGTGCTCGGCGTCGACTTCGGCGTGGTCGCCGGCGCGGACCGGGTCTGCGGCGCGTCGGAGCCGGGTGCCGTACGGGAGTTGTTCACGCCAGGCCGTTGCGCGGGAGCCGCCGGTGGCGTGGTGGTGGTCGGCGCCGGCGCGGTGGTCTGCGCGGGAGTCGGCGCCCCGGCCGGGGCCGGTTCCGCAGCGGCGGTCGTGGTCGGCGCCGCAGAGGTCGTCGTCGGAGCCGGGTCCTGCGGCGCAGGAGCCACCGCGGGGGTATCGACGCCGGTATCGGGCGCCCCGACCGGGGTATCGGCCGACGGCGGTGCGCCGAGCAGGAAGCTCACCAGTCCGGTGGTGATGGCGATGGCGTGCTTCAACTGCCCGTCGCCGGATTCCAGCAGCGCGGCATCCTCGGGGTTGGCGCCGTTGCCCATCTCGATGAACACATCGGGCACGGTCGTCAACGCGGGCCCGGCGACGTCGGCGCGGGTCTGCAAGCCGTCCACCACGCCCGCGTAGTTCGCCGACGGGAAGCCCGACGACAGGTAGGCATCGCGCATCGCCTTCGACGCCGCCAACCCGGCCGTCGACTGCACCCGGTCGGCCGCGGGGTCGGGGATCGGCAACTGCGGCACGATGACGTGGAACCCGCGATACTGCGCGGGCGCTCCGTCGGCGTGGATGCTGACCGCCACGGCGGCCCCGGAGGCGTTGGCGGCCGCGGCGCGCTCGTCGATGCACCCGCCCCAACCGCTGTCGTCCTGGCGGCTGAGCACGACGCGGGCGCCGAGGCTTTCCAGTGAGGTCTTGACCAGCTGGGCGACGTTCCAATTGATGGTGTGTTCGGCGACGCCGTTGACGGTGGTCATGCCGGTGGTCTGGCAGTCCTTCGTGCCGCCGCGGCCGTCGCTGACCTGGCGCGCGAGGTTCTCGGTGTGGTTCGGCCCCTGGTGGCCCGGATCGAGGAAGACGGTTCTGCCCGCCAGTTTGGTGGCCATGTCGGGCGATACCGGTGCGGCGGTCGCGGTGACGGCGGACGGAGCGAGCGCCATGGCCGTACCGACGACGGCGCAGAGACCAGCCTTGACGAAGTTCGGCTTCATATGCGGTCGGCGCTCCGGGACGGAGCGCCCCTCCCTTCCCACTAGCTTCCCACTAGCAACACCAAACCCAGTGGTTCACTCTGGTCACAGCGGCAACCGCAGCGCAACCCTCGTTACGGAAGTGTGATCTGAGCCACGACCGTTTCGCGCCGGGGGCCGGAGGAAGGGGTGTCAGCGCAGGTCAGGCGGCTTGCGGCAGCTGCCGCAGGGTGCGCAGCGCGTAGTGCACCCTGGTCTTCACCGTGCCCACCGGGACGCCGAATTCGGCCGCGACCTCCTGATAGGCGCGGTCCCGCAGGATCACTTCGACCACCGCGGCGCGCTGCGAATCGGTCAATCGGGCGAGTAGATCGTCGACCAGCAAACCGTCGACAAGGCCGTCGGCGAAGTCCGGATGCGAATAGCGGACATCGCTGAGTTCGGAGACCTCTTCCCACCCGGTGTCGCCGGGCCTGCTCGCGCGCGCCCGCGCCATATCGATCAGGACATTGCGCTCGATGGCCAGCAGCCAGGTCCGCAGGCTGCCCTTACGTTCGTCGAAGCGGGCACAGGAACGCCAGGCCCGCAGCAGCGTCTCCTGGACGGCCTGCTCGGCCAGCCCTTGATCGCCGAGCGCGTGCATGGCGCGCCAGTGCAGTAATGCGCGGTCCTCGGCCAGCACGGAGGCCAGGCCGTCGTCGGTGCACAAACGAGCGCACCGCGTCCCACACGCGGATCCGGAAACCATTCGAGCCGAGCGACGACCTGTCATGTAAGAGATATCGCGCATCGCGGCCTCGGTGACATCACTCACATCGAGGAAATTGTGCGAATCGACGAAATTCCCCGAATCGCCCAATGGGGGTGCACCCGTCTGGTAGATCTGCCGGGGAGATTCGGGGATCTCAGACCGGCCGCTTCCCGGCGGCGACCTTGCGGGATTCGAGGAGACATCGTCATGCGTGCAGGCACGCTGGTCATCGCCGGAGCCATCGCTTCGGTCACCACATTGCTCGGCGGTGGGACCGCTGCCGCCGCACCGGCCCCCGAGATGCCGCACGACGGCGTCTATATCGTCGGCGTCGATATCAACCCCGGATTGTGGGAAGCGCCCGGCACACCCGACCCGGCACACGGCTGCGATTGGCGGCGGCTGTGGAAGGTCGAGGGCGACAACACCGATATGCGATATGTCCGGGCCAACAATTACACCCGCGAACGGCCGGTCCGGGTATTGATCGAAGCGCACGATGTGGCCTTCCGAACGGTGAATTGCGGTCCGTGGCGACAATTGCCCACGCCGCCGAACAGCGGGTCCGCCGGCGCCCTCCCGACCCGCGGCTGATCGAATGCCACCGGCTCGCCGGTCGCTATCGAGCACTGTTCAGCATCACTAGGGTCGAACCATGACGAGGACCAGGATTCTGATCACCGGCGCCAGCGCGGGTCTCGGCGCGGGCATGGCGCGCCAATTCGCCGCCAAGGGCCGCGATCTCGCGCTGTGCGCGCGCCGCGTGGACGCGCTCGAGGCCTTGCGCGACGAACTGACGGCCGCGCACCCCGGTATCACCGTCGCGGTGCGCGCGCTCGACGTCGACGATCACGCCGCGATCCCCGGGGTGTTCGGCGAACTCCGCGACGAGCTCGATGGTCTCGATCGAGTGATCGTGAACGCCGGGATCGGCAAGGGCGCCAAGGTCGGCACCGGTCGCGCCGATGCCAATCTGGCGACCGCCACCACCGATTTCGTCAGTGCACTGGCCCAGGCGGAGGCCGCGCTGGAGATCTTCCGTGAGCAGAACTCCGGCCACCTGGTGCTGGTCTCCTCGATGAGCGCCGTCCGGGGATTCCCCGGCAAGCGGGCCGCGTACGCGGCGAGCAAGGCCGGGCTGGCCGCGCTCGGCGATGGGCTGGCCACCGAACTGCGCACCTCGCCGATCGCGGTGACCACCCTGCTGCCCGGTTTCATCGCCACCGAGATGGTCACCCAGGCCGGCGACACCCGGTTGATCGCCCCGCTGGACAAGGGCGTCGCCGCGATGGTCGCCGCGATCGAGGCCGAGCGGGTGCGTGCGTGTGTACCCGGATGGCCGTGGCGGCTGTTCGATCTCGTCCTCCCCCGGCTGCCGCGTGCGGTGATCGCCAAGATCGGCTGACCGGCGTCCGGCACACTCGAGATCATGATCGATACCGAAGGTACACAGCTGTTCCACCAGTCCATGCCGTTCACCGAACGGCTCGGCGTCGAAGTACTCGAACACGGTCCCGGCCTGGTCCGCAGCAGGCTCGCCTGGGACGAGTCGCTGTGCACCCTCGGCGGGGCGATGCACGGCGGCGTGCTCATGTCGCTGGCGGATGCGACGGCAGCGGTCTGCGCGTTCCTCAACCTGCCCGAGGGCGCGAGCGGTACGACGACCGTGGAGTCCAAGTCGAACTTCCTGCGCGCGATCCGGTCCGGCCACGCGGTCGCCTCCAGCACCGTGCTGCACCCCGGCCGCAAGTTCATCGTGGTGGAAACCGAAATCCGCGACGACGCCGACAAACTCGTCGCGAAGGTGACCCAGACCCAAGCCGTGCTGTGATCGGGCCTGCGGCCCCTTAAGCCGGTCTTAAGCCCGTCTCGAGAGTCCGGCGGCATCGTCATCGATGCCGGCCGGACCTGTTCCGAGAGGGGGGAGCAGGTCCGGGCGGCGCGCAAAAACGCACGGCGGCAACCTTTCCGCGAACTCCGCGCGCCCCCGCTCCCCCATCCCGACGGGTTGCGAGGGCCTCGCCCGGCATCCTACGATCCCGCTCGGCCCACCGAACACCAGCAGAGACGGGATTGTCTTGCCGAACGCGCATCCGGGACCCCGCAGTCCGCGCCGTCGCTTCACCGGCCGCCGCCTCCTCGGCGCACCCGCTGCCGCATTGCTCGCGGTCGCTGCCGGTTTCCTGGCACCGGCTCCCGCCCTCGCCGACCCGGCCTCCTGCCCGCCCGCCGCGGTGTCCACGGCGACGGCGGCGCGGGTCCCGCTGCTGGACTGGTCGGAGAACGTCGGCTTCGATGCCGAGGGCAACCTCTGGGTTTCGCGCATCTTCCGCAATGTCGTCGAGCGCTACGACAGGGCGGGCAACCTCACCGCCACCGTGCCGGTCACCTTCCCCGGCGCCGTACGGCCCGGCCCGGACGGGCTGATGTACGTCAACTTCGGCAACATCACCACCAGCACGATCATGAAGACCGGCGGCGTGGTCCGGTTCGACCCGACCGCGGCGAACCCGGTGCCGGAGGTCTTCGTCGACAACATCGGCATGGCCAATGGCGCCGCGTTCGACGAGGACGGCTACCTCTACATCACCGACACCGGCGGCGGCATCATCCGGGTGCGCCGCGACGGCAGCATCGATCGTGAGTGGACCGCAGCCGCACCACAGGATTTCGGCCTCAACGGCCTGGTGGCGCACGACGACGCGCTGTATGTGACGCTGCTGTCGAGTCCGACCGCGCGCGTGCTGCGGGTGCCGATCGCCGATCCGGCGCATCCGAGCGTGGTGGCCGATCTGTCGCCGCATTCGAATCCGCCCGCGCTGCCCGACGATCTCACCATCGCCCCGGACGGCATGCTCTATGTGAGCACCGCGACCGGCAGGCTGGCCCGCGTGGACGTCGCCACCGGCGCCACCTGCACCGTGGCCACCACCCAGCCGATCACCGCGCTCGCGGTGTCCCCCGGCCCGGACTCGACGGTGTTCGCCGGCACCGAGGGCGGCGATGTGCTGCGCATCCGGTTGAACCAGGGGAACTGACGATCGACGACGGGCGGCGGGCCATCGCCTACCGCCCGCCCGCACGCTACTTGCCGTGCGCCCGGAGCTGGTAGAGCCCTTCGGTTTCCGCGACCACCACGCCGTCGGCGTCGGTGACCACCGCCGTCAAGGTGAAATCGGACTTGCCCGCCGCGGTGGCCTCCGCGACGATCCGGTCGATCTCGGCGTCGGACAGTGTCGCCTCGGCCCGCACATCGGTCTTGGCCGGCTTACGGAAGTAGATGTGCAGATCCTTGACCAGCGGATAGAACTCCGAGTTGTCGAAGGTGGCGACGGCGATCGCACCACCGAGGATCTCGGCGACGGTGAACAGCACGCCGGCGTACATCACCCCGAAGTGGTTGCCGTTGCCCGCCACGGGCACCGTGGTGGCCGCGTATCCGCGACGCACCTCGACCGCCTGCACCCCCATGGTGTGCGCGATCGGGATGGTGTGCTCCATCGCCGCGTTCACGATCTCGGCGAAGGGAGGGGTGACCTCGCTCATGCGCAACAGTCCTTTCGACAGACTCGAACGCCCGGACGTGGTGCCCGGACCAGATGGGTGCCCTCGGTACCCCGATATTGGCACTGCGCCAATACTGGCATGGCGGAGCCTCCCGCGGTAGGTGGTTATCATGAGAAACGAGGCCGCCACCTCCCAGCGGCCGACCGGACGATCGAAACCGTACCCGGGCACCGACAAGACGGTATTTCCGAAAGGGACACCGCCATGGCATGGGCAGTACTGATCGTTTCCGGCGTTCTCGAAGCCGTCTGGGCCACCGCGCTCGGCAAATCCGAAGGCTTCACCCGGCTCGTTCCCTCGGCGGTATTCGCCGTCGCGCTCATCTTCTCGATGATCGGCCTCGCCTACGCGATGCGCACCCTGCCGGTGGGCACTTCGTACGCGGTGTGGGTTGGCATCGGCGCTGCCCTCACCGTCGTGTACGCGATGGCCACCGGCACCGAGAGCGTCTCCCTGCTGAAGATCGGCTTGCTGGTGCTGATCGTCGGCGGTGTGGTGGGCCTGAAGCTGGCCCACTGACGCCCCCGGATCAGGCGGATCAGGCGGTGGCCACCCGCACCGGCAGCGGGATCTCGTCGGTGTTCGCGTCGGGCACCTCGGTGCCACGGATCGAAGTGCCGGCCGTCTCCCGCAGGAACGCCCAGGCCACCAGGCCGATCAGGGTGGCGCCGATCATGTAGAACGCCGGGAACAGCGACCAGCCGGTCGATTCGATGACGGCCTCGTTCACCAGCGGCGCGGTACCGCCGAACACCGCCGTCGACACGTTGTAGCCGAGCGCGAACCCCGCGTAGCGCACGTGGGTCGGGAAGATGGCGGGGAAGGTCGCGCTGATGGTGGCCAGCTGCGGGATGTAGAACAGCCCGAGCACCACGAAGCCGAGCACGGCCCAGCCGGTGCCAACCCCCATCAGCCAATACATCGGCACCGCCAGCACCGCGAGCCCGACCAGCGAGACCAGCCACAGCGGGCGGCGCCCGACCCGGTCGGACAGGCCGCCGAAGAACGGGATGCACACCATCATCACCAGCTGGCCGATCAGCATCATCGTGGTGGTGGTCGACTCGTCGAGGCCGATGGTCTTCTGCAGGTAGGTCGGCTGATAGGTGAGCAGGGTGTAGTTCACCACGTTCAGTGCGACGACCAATCCGGCGAGGGTGAGCAGTTCACGCGGGTAGTGGCTGATCAGCTCGCGCAGCCCGGTGGGCGGGTGCGGGTTCTCGGCGACCTCGGTGAAGACCGGGGATTCGTCGAGCTTGGCGCGCAGATACCACCCGATCAGGCCGAGCGGAATGGCCAGCAGGAACGGGATGCGCCAGCCCCAGTCGTGCATGGCCTCCGAGCCGACGGCGAGCTGGCAGGCCAGCACAACGGCCGAGCCGCCGACGAATCCGCCCAGGGTGCCGAATTCGAGGAAGCTGCCGAGGAAACCGCGTTTGCGATCGTTGGCGCATTCGGCGAGGTAGGTGGCGGCGCCGCCGTATTCACCGCCGGTGGAGAAGCCCTGGATCACCCGCAGCAGGATCAGCAGGATCGGGGCGATCACACCCACCTGGCCGTGCGTGGGCAGCACGCCGATTAGACCGGTGGCCGCGGCCATCAGCAGGATCGTGGTGGCCAGGACGGCCTTGCGGCCGATGCGATCGCCGAGCGGGCCCCACACCATGCCGCCCAGCGGGCGCAGCACGAAGGAGATGGCGAAGCCGAGCATGGTGCCGAGCGTCCCCAGGTCGCCCGGGAAGAACGCATCGGTGAGGTAGGTGGCCGTCGCGGCGTAGACGCCGTAGTCGAACCACTCGGTGGCATTGCCCATCGCCGACGCGGCGACCGATCTCTTGATTCGCCCGGCTTCCGGTGTCCGGTCCGTCACGAGCACGTCCTCTCCGGCCGCCGAACCACCCCTGCTGGCTCGACCGGCACTGATCCGATCAGCCCATCGGCGGCAGTGGTGGCCGAGGGCTCGACACGAAGAACTTCGTTACCCGTTCCCGGTCGGCAGTAAACACCCCGCTACCCAGACCCGGTAGGAGAACCGCCGTGCCGACCTGCGCTTCAGCGACGAAATGTGACGCCGGACACAGTGGCTTGAAATGGGGCGCGTCACAGTAGTTCTCCGGTCCTGGGGACGGCACCGAGCATCGCGATATGACACCATCGGCGAGCGGCCGACGGGCCGGCTTCGGAAGGACGCGCATGGGCTCAACTGTTTTCGCGGTCGCGCTGCCGATCGCTCTCGGCATCGTCATGTTCGGCCTCGGGCTGACGCTGACCGTCGCCGATTTCGCTCGGGTGGTGACCTATCCGAAGGCGGCGGTCGTCGCGTTGACCTGCCAGCTGGTAGTGATGCCGATCATCTGTTTCGGGCTGGTGCGGATCTTCGGGCTCGACGGCGCGCTCGCGGTCGGCATGATGCTGCTCGCCGCCTCCCCCGGTGGTTCGTCGGCCAATCTGTTCAGCCATCTCGCGGGCGGGAATGTGGCGTTGAATGTGACGCTCACCGCGATCAACTCGGTGCTCGCGGTGTTCACGCTGCCGGTCGTGGTCGGCCTGTCGTATTCGGTCTTCCTCGATGACGGCGCCGGCCTCGGGCTGCAACCGGCCAAATTCCTGCAGGTCTTCGCCATCGTGCTGGTGCCCGTCGCGCTGGGCATGTGGGTGCGCAACCGGTGGACCGCGTGGGCGCTGCGCAGGCAGGGCACGGTCAAGATCGGCTCGGGAGTGGTGCTGGTGCTGGTGGTCTGCGCCGCGTTGTTCTCCGAATTCGACGCCTTCACCGACCATGTCGGCGAACTCGGCGCGATCGCGCTGCTGCTGTGCACCATCGGGCTCGGCATCGGGTACGGCGTGCCGAGGCTGTTCGGTGTGCGCCACGAGGACGCGATCGCCTCGAGCATGGAAATCGGTGTGCACAACGCCGCCCTTGCCATCGCGGTCGCGGCGACGGTGCTGAACAACGACGCGATGGCGGTGCCCGCCGCGGTCTACGGATTCTTGATGAACATCCCGGCGGGCATCGCGACCGTGGCGTTCGCACGCTCACGCAAGCAGCAGACCACGGCGGATTACGTCGAGACCCGCTCGACCTCCTGAGGCTCGGGCAGCACACCGTCGGCGCGGAAGGCGGCGAGGTAGCGGTCGATGACCTCGGAGGTGATCGGCGGGCAGCTGATCCCGGCCGGCTCGAGGGCCTCGCGCGCACGGCTGTCGTCGAGGATGACATCGGCGACGCCCGAATCGCCGAGATCGGCGTAGTTGCCGATGAGCAGGGTCGCGCGCATCAAGTCGTCGTGGTCGACGGCCTGTTCGGCCAGTCGCTGCTTCGCCGCGTCCACGTCGACGGTATCGATGCGGTAGCCCATCCGCACCAGCCCGTCGAGGATCTCGGCCACCCGGGTCGGAGTGGTGTTGACCAGGTGATAGCGGTCCGAGTCCGGCAGGCCGGTATTGGCGATGGCGACCAGGGCGCGGGCCACGTAATCGACCGGGGCGAGCGAAACGGCGGTATCGCCGAGGTCCGGCGTGACGCCGAGCAGGGCGGCCGCGCGCACCATCGTCCACATCGAATCGTCGGCGCTCATCACGCCGGTCTCGACCGAGCCGCAGATGAGGCCGGGCCGGTAGACCGCGACGGGCACGCCGCGTGCACCCGCCTCCAGCACCAGCTGCTCGGCCACCCATTTGGCGGCGACATAGCCGTGTCTGGTGACCTCGGCGGCGGGGATGTCGCTGTCCTCGAGCACTACTCCGCTGGTTTCGGTGCCGAGTACGGCGTTGAGGGTGGAGACGAAGTGCACCGGTTTGATCCGGACGGTCGTCGCCAGCCGCAGCACCTCGGTGGTGCCGCCGACATTGGCCGCGCGCAGATCCGCGTAGGACTCCAGATGGTTGACCCGGGCGCCGTTGTGGTGGATGACGCTGATCCGGGCGGCCAGATCGGCGAAATCGGCTTCGCTCAGTCCCAGTCGCGGCTGCTCCAGATCACCGGGCACGGCCACCACTCGGTCGGCCAGATCGTGGTGGGGCAGCCGATAGCGGGCCAGCGCGGCGGTGATCCGGCGCAAGCCGTCGGCGTGGTCGCGGCCCCGCACCAGGCACCAGATGCGGGAATCGGTGCGGTCGAGCAGTTCCCGCAGCAGATGGACGCCGAGGAAGCCGGTGGCGCCGGTGAGCAGGACGTCGCCGGTGTCCACCGGCGGCACCAGGCCGGCGATATCGATCGCGGGGTCGAGGCGGGTGTCGGCGACGAGTTCGGCGACCCAGCGGTCGTCGCGCTCGGCGGCCGGCTCGACAGCGGCCAGCGCCCGCACCGTGGGCTGCTCGAATACCGTGCGCGGGTCGACCTCGATCCCGAGTCGTTCGGCCAGCCGCGTGCGCAGGGTGAAGACGAGCAGTGAGGTGCCACCGAGGTCGAAGAAGGTGTCGTCGAGGGTGATCTCGTCGGTGCCGAGCAGCTCGGCGAACACCGCGGCCACGGCGATTTCGCGGTCGGTGGTCGGCAGGTTGCCGGGTTCGCCTGCGGCGGCAGCGTTCCCGCGCACGGCGGCGGAGCCGGCGTCGGCGATGGGCTGACGCGCAGGCCCGGCACCGGCTGTTCCGACCGGTTGCCGATCGGCCGAGGAGGCGAGCCCATCCTTCGCTCGTCGCGGCCCACCGATCGCGCTCGCCGGATCACCGACGATGCGCGCCACCATCTCTTGGAACCGCAGCGCGATATCGGACACCGTCGACCGGTCATAACGTTGGGTGGCATAACGGAATTCGGCGGTGAGACCATCGCGCCCCGGCGCCTGCCGGACCGTCAGGGCGAGTTCGAAATGGGTGGTGTCCCGCGGGATGTCGAGCACCTCCACCCGGAGGCCGACCAGTTCGAGAGCCGGCAGCGCCGGCAGGTTCTCGAAGGAGAACACGGTCTGGAACAACGGCGAACGGCCCTCGGCACGAGGCGGATTCACCGCCTCGACGATGTGGTGGAACGGGACGTCGGCATTGTCGAACGCCGCGAGCGCGGCCTCGCGCACCCGGGCCAGCAGCGCCGTGAACGGCTCCCCCGGCTCGACCGCGACGCGCACCGGCAGGGTATTGACGAACATGCCGACCAGATGGTCCAGCGCGGGATGGCCGCGGCCCGCGACCGGGGTGCCGATCGTGATATCGGTGCTGCCGCACAGTTCGTGCAGCAGTGCGATATAGGCGGCGTAGGTGACCATGAAGACGGTGGCGTCGTGGCGTCGGGCCAGCTCGGCCAGAGCGGAGTCCGTCACCGCAGGCAGTTCGATATCGACGGTGCCGCCGGGGCCTTCGCTCGCGCCGTCGCGGTCCGCGGGAAGCGGCAGATACGCGGGCGCCCCGGCCAGCGTGCGAGTCCAGTACGCGAGCTGACGGGCCGCGATCGAGTCGGCGTCGGTGCGCTCGCCGAGCCGATCCTGCTGCCACAGTGCGTAATCGGCGTACTGCACCGGCAGCGCGGACCAGCCGGGCGTGCGTCCGGCGGCGTGCGCGGCGTAGGCGGTGGTCAGATCGGCGATCAGGGGGCCGAACGACCAGCCGTCGGCGGCGATGTGGTGGGCGACGAGCGCGAGCACATGCTCCTCGGCGTCCAGCCGGAGCAACCGCATCCGCACCGGGAGATCGCGCGTGAGGTCGAAGGGTGCGCCGGCGAGTTCGGACAGCCGCCGATCGAGATCATGGCGTTCGGCCTCTACCGGCGCGAGGTCGATCAGTTCGGCCGCGCGCGTGGTCGCCAGGATTCGCTGATAGGGCCCCGCCGACGTCTCCGGGTAGACCGTGCGCAGCACCTCGTGCCGGTCCAGCACGGCGGTGACCGCGGCCGCGAGCACCACCGGATCCAGCGGCCCGCGCAGGCCGAGCGCGACCGGCAGGTGATAGGCCGACGATTCCGGCATCAGCTGGTTGAGCAGCCACAGCCGCAGTTGGGCCGGCGCGGGCGCGATGCGTTCCGGGCGCGGCCGCATCGCCGGCGCGGGTGCGTCATCGGCGCGGGTGTCGAGGCGGGCAGCCAGACCGGCCACGGTGGGGGCGTCGAAGATCGTCCGCACACCGGTGCCGAGCCGCGCCGCGACCTGTGTCGCCGTCAGCGAGGTGCCGCCGAGGGCGAAGAAATCCGCACTCGCACCGACCGATTCGAGGCCGAGCACCTGCGCGAACACCGCCGCCACCCGGCGTTCGGACGGCGTGGCCGGTGCGCGGAATCCGGTGCGGCCGAAGACCGGTGCGGGCAGCCTGCGGGTATCGAGCTTGCCATTGGCGGTCAGCGGCAGCGCGTCGAGCACGGTGTAGGCGGCCGGACGCAGATAGGCGGGCAACTCGTCGGCGAGTTCGGCCCGCAGTGCGTCGAGGTCGACGCTCGCGCCGGGCGCGGGGACCAGGTAGGCCACCAGATGTGGTCCGGTGCGCTCGTCGGTGTGCACGGTGACGGCGGCGCGCGCGATCTCCTGGCGCGCGGTCAGGACGGACTCGACCTCGCCCGGTTCGATGCGATGCCCGCGCACCTTGATCTGAAAGTCGGTGCGGCCGTGGTAGGTCAGCGCGGGATCGCGACCTTCGGTGACGGTGACCAGATCGCCGGTGCGGTAGAGCCGTTCACCAGGGCGATACGGGTCGGCCACGAAACGGGCCGCGGTCAGGCCCGGCTTACCGTGATAGCCGCGTGCCAGTGCGGGGCCGCCGATGTAGAGCTCACCGGGCGTCCCCGGCGGCACCGGCCGCAGCAACGCGTCGAGCACCAGTGCGCCGAAGCCGCGCAGCGGTGCGCCGATGGTGACCGGACGGCCGGCGACCAGTTCGCCGATGGTGGCGATATCGGTGGCTTCGGTGGGGCCGTACCCGTTGCGCATCAGCCGTCCCGGCGCCCAGGCCTCGACCAGATCGGCGCGGATGGCCTCACCGCCGACCCCGAGCACCCGCAGCGACGGCAGCGCCGCCGGGTCCAGCGTCGCCAGCACGGCGGGCGTGATGATCGCGTTGGTCACCGATTCGCGGCGGATCAGCTCGGCCAGATCCTCGCCGGCCACCACATACCGCGGCGCGACGACGAGGGTGGCGGCGCCGGCGAGCGCGCACAACTGCTCGCCGACGGCCATATCGAATCCGGGCGAGGCGTGATGCAGCGTGCGCGCACCCGGATGCAGGTCGTAGCGGTCGCGGCGTTCGGCGGCCAGATTGGCCAGGCCGCCATGGGTGACCAGGACGCCCTTCGGTGTGCCGGTCGAGCCGGAGGTGTAGATCAGATACGCCGGATGGGCCGGGTCCAGCGGGGTCCGACGCTCGGCATCGGTGACCGGTCCCGCGTCGATTCCGGCGGTGGTCGCCGGATCGTCCAGCAGCAGCCAGGTGGTGGACTCGGGCAGGCCCGCCCGCAACGCCGCGGTGCTCACGCCGAGCCGGGCCGCACTGTCACCGAGGATGTGCGCGATGCGCTCGGCCGGATAGCCGGGATCGATCGGCACGAACGCGGCACCGGCCTTACTGATCGCCCACACGGCCGCCACCGATTCCGCCGAACGTTCCAGCACCATCGCGACCAGGGTCTCCGGTCCGGCGCCCGCGGCGATCAGGGCACGCGCGAGCCGGTCGGTCCAGGCGTCGAATTCCGCGTAGGTCCAGCGCCGATCGCCGTGCACCACGGCCGTGCCGTCCGGATTACGCGCGACTGCCGCCGCGATCAGCTCCGCCATCGGCACCGCGGGCACCGCGTCGGATCCCTGCCAGGGCACCAACCGCCGCCGTTCCTGCGGCCGCAGCACCTCGACGGCATGCACGGCGCTGTCGGCGGGTGCGGTGACGAGTTCGCTCAGGAAGTCCAGGAAACGCCGGTGCTGGGCGGTCAGCTCCGCGCGGGTGTACCGGTTCGGGTTGGCCTCCCATTCCACCCGCAGGCCGGTGTCGGCGGCCGGGTAGATGTTGAGGGCGAGGTCGGCCACCGGCCCGGTGGACAGCAGGTGCAGAGTGCCGGTCGCGGCGCCGAGATCGACGCCGGCACGGAAGTTCATGATGTTCACGGCCGGGCCGAATCCGCCCGCGTCCGGGCCGCGCCGCGCGATCCTGGCGACCTCCTCGCCGCGGAACCGCTGATGGCGCAGCGCCCCGCTCAACTCCCGGCGCGCGGCGGCGAACAGCTCGGCGATGGACGTCGCGGGCCCGGTGCCCACGCGCAGCGGCACCACATTGGTCACCATGCCGCCGGCACGACGCAGGACGGCTGTGGTGCGTGCGGTCACCGGCAGGCTCAGCGTCACCTCGGGCGCACCCGTCATCCGGGCGAGGTATCCGGCCAGCGCGGCCACCAGCACGGCGGCGGTTCCGGTCGCGCCCGCGGCCCGCTCCAGCGCCGTGTGCAGCTGCGGTTCGAGCGCGCCACCCACGACAATGGCCTGCGCGGCGGGAGGCCCCGGCCTGGTCGCGAGCGTCACCGGTTCGGGCAGGCCGTCGACCTTGTCGGCCCAGTATCGGCGATCGGTCTCGTACCGGGTCGAGTGCAGGTAGGCGATATCGGCGTCGACCAGGTCGGCGGGCGCGTGCTCGGTGCCTGCGGGCGGCTGCTGGCCGCGCATTATCGCCGCGTACAGCTCGGCGTGGCGCTGCTGCAACCGCATGGCGCCGTAACCGTCGAGGGCGATGTGGTGGGCGCGGCCGTAGATGAAGTGCCGGTCGGGGCCGATGTGCAGGATCGTCGTCTGCACCGGCGGGTCGTTGCGCAGGTCGAACGGGGTGCACTGGTCCGCGCGCATCCAGGCGCTCGCGGCGGATTCGGGGTCGGGTTCGTCGCGTAGATCGAGGTAGCCGATCTCGTCGTACTGGTCGTAGTCGATCCACTGCCGCACCTGGCCGTCGAGCTCGACGTCGAATCGCAGGTAGGCGCCCAACTCGCGGGCCGCCTGCCGCGCGGCCGCCTGGTAGACCTCGCGGTCGAGCGGTCCGACGACGTCGATGTACTGCGTTGTGGTCAGCGGAACCTCGCCCAGCAGCTGCTGGGCAAACCAGACTTCCCGCTGCGCCGACGTCAACGGCAGGGATTCACCGACATCGCCGGACGATCTCATCGCGCTCTACCTTGCAACTAGCGGACCAAAGCCAAAAGGTTAGCCTAGCCTTTGCTCATTATCCACTCGCAGGTCACGAACAGATAAATTTGCCGCCTGTTCGCTATCTCCGGCAGTCGCGACCAGGCGGCGCGGGCGCCCCGGCTCAGACCCGCCGCATCACCGACACGACTTTGCCGAGCACCACCGCGCGATCGCCGTCGATCACGTCGTAGGCGGGATTGCGCGGTTCCAGATACACGTGCCCGTTGCGGCGCCGGTACACCTTCACCGTGGCCTCGTCCTCGATCATGGCGGCGACGATATCGCCGGAGTTGGCTTCCTGCTGCCGGCGCACCACCACGATGTCGCCGTCGCAGATGGCCGCCTCGATCATCGAATCGCCGCGCACCCGCAGCCCGAATACCGTGCCGCGACCGACCAATTCGCGCGAGATGGTGAGCATGTCGTCGGTGTGTTCCTCGGCCAGGATCGGCGCGCCCGCCGCGATGTCACCGACGACCGGCACCGCGACGGTGCCTTCGGCCGCGACCCGCTGTTCGGTATCGCGCAGGAACAGCCGCACATCGATGGGCCGCGCCATCGCCTCCCCGCGACGCAGAAAACCCTTCTCCTCCAGGGCCTTCAGATGCCGCGACACCGACGACGCCGACCGCAGCCCCACCGCGTCGCCGAGCTGGCGGGTGCTGGGCGGATAGCCACGCTCGAGCACCCACCGCTGGATGGTGGCGAGGATGTCACGCTGCCGCGGCGGCAGCGTCGAAGTGTCGAGGTGCTCGTATCCGCTCACCCGGGAATGGTAAACGGGCTGCGTTTGGGCAGATGCACAAGCTGCCAGGGGCGAAGACTTGGACTTTGCGAATAGCCGGCCGATACCCCCGCGCGGTGTGCTTGGAGGCGACGAACGGAGTTGTCCATGCTGCCCAACCACTCTCGTGGCCGTCGCCTCGCGCGCTGCCTCGCACTGGCCGCGCTGGCGGCGACCAGCGCCGTCGCCGCACCGGCGACGGCCGATATCCCGCTGCCGCCGTTGCCCAACGAGGCCGAGGTGTACCCGGCGATTCCGCTCCCGACGCCGCAGCAGGACCCGTGGTACGCCGACCCGGACGATCTGGCCGGTTACCGCAACGGCGACGTCATCCGGACCCGGGTCGTGCAGACCTATCTGCTCGGAGTGCCCATTCCAGTGCACGCGACCCAGCTGCTGGTCCGTTCCAGCGACGCGCAGGGCGAACCGCTGGCGACGGCGTCGACGGTGCTGATGCCGGGCATCCCGTGGCTCGGCCCGGGGCCGCGCCCGCTGATCTCGTATCAGGAAGCCATCGACAGCCTCGGCCAGCAGTGCAATCCCTCCTACACGCTGCGAGCCGGGTTGATGAAGGAGACGACGCTGCTGGGCCAGTTCCTTGCGGCGGGTACGGCGGTGGTGATCACCGATTTCGACGGAAAGAACAACGCCATCATGTCGCCGGCGGAGGGCCGGATGGTGCTCGACGGCATCCGCGCCGCACAGCGGGCCGGGCTCGGTCTGGAGACGGCGCCGGTCGGCCTGTGGGGCTATTCCGGTGGCGGTAATGCCTCGGCGGCGGCGGCCGAACAGCACCGCGGCTACGCACCCGAGCTGAATATCCGCGCGAGCGCTCAGGGCGGTATCCCGGGCGACAAGGCCGCGATCGCACCGTTCGCGATCTCGGGCACGCAACCGCAGGCGAACTTCACCGGCTGGCTCGCGATCCTCGGCCTGGCCCGCGAATACCCGGAGATGGCCGCCGTACTGGATCGCTACCTCACCCCCGACGGCAAGAAGGTCGCCGCGGATCTATCCGACCGCTGCCTCTACACCACCGTCGCCACCACCCTGCTGCGTCCGGTGCGCGAGTACCTCACCTCCCCGGATGCCCTGTCGGACCCCGTGGTCCAGCAGGTGCTCCGGGACGCGAGCCTCGGCCATCCGGCGAACACCCCGGACATGCCGCTGCTGATGTGGCATTCGTGGACCGATCAGCTGCTGCCCGCCGAACTGGCCATCGACGATGTGGTGCGCCGCTACTGCGAGCGCGGGGTGAACCTGCGCTACCACAAGGTTCCGGCCTCCGAGCACATCAGCGCGGAGCTGGTCCCCGAACTGGCCACGGTCGCCTGGCTGGTCGCGGTCACCGCGGGCGCCGATCCGGGGCCCACGACCTGCTGAACCCGTCCGTAGGCCGTGGGCGGGCCGGTTCAGGCGCCGAGCCGGTCCAGCAGTGCGGTTTTCGCGGCAGCCCAGGCCGCGGAATGCACGTCGCCGAAGTCGGCGTGACCGCCGCCGGGCACCAGGTGCAGCGTGACCGGATCGCCTGCCGCGCGGGCGGCCGCGGCGTAGTTGCGGCTCTGGTCGGGCGAGACGGTGCCGTCGTTGTCACCGTGGACGACGGTGACGGGCAGCCCCACCGGCAGATGCTCGATGGGCGAGGCGATCCGGTAGCGGTCGGGTTGCTCGTCCGGCATGCCACCGAGCAGATCGCGCACGAACCGGTCGTGGCCGGTGATCGCGGCCAGCCGCAGATCCAGCACCCCGGCCATGATGGTCGCGCCGGCCAGACGCACCTTCGGGTCGGCGCCGGGGGCATCGGTGCCGTCGATGGTGTGCCGCCCGGCCAGCCACGCCGCCAGGTGCCCGCCGGCCGAATGCCCGGCAACATGTACCCGACTCAGGTCGAGCCGGCCACCGGCGCGCTGCTGCACCACCGTCGCCAGCGACTCGGTCGCATCGTCGACGTCGGCGAGTGTCGTCGGCCAACCACCCACCCCGCCGACCCTGCGGTACTCCACATTCCACACCGCCACACCATGGGCGACCAGATCCTCGGCCAGCACCGCCGTATAGCTCAGATCGTGCACCTGTTCCCAGCCGCCGCCGTGCACGAGCACGACCACCGGGAGGTCGCCGGAGCTGCCCGCGGGGAGATAGAGATCGCCGAAGTTGTCGTCGGTCTCGCCGTAGCTGATCCGCAGGGGATCGACGGCCGCGGGTGAGGTGCTCGGCGGCGCCGTCGTCCCGGCATCGCCACATCCGCACATCAGCGCGACCAGTGCCGCTAGGAACAGCGAGGAAACCTTCCGCACCACGACCTCCCACCTTGCGCCCGACCAGGACCGTCTCCTCGGATTCAAACAGGAGCCGGGCCTTCGCGGGCGCATCCGCGCGTGGTTCGGCCGGGTCCATCCCGCCGGTTTCCGGCAGTACGCCGACGGAATGGATGCCCCGGCCAGTTGGCCGCGTGTTCCCGCGGCCGTCACACCGGCATCGGCCGGTGACGCACCGGTCCCCTCACCAACCGGTACGCGATACGGGTTCGCGGGGAACGGATTCGGTGTGGACGCAACCGAATCCGCGCGCGCGATCTATCGAGCCGCGTCGAATCCGGCGCGTAGGTCGGTGAGGATGTCGTCGATGCCTTCGATGCCGACGGCGAGGCGGACCAGGCCGGGGGTGACGCCGGCGGCGAGTTGTTGGTCGGGGGTGAGTTGGGAGTGGGTGGTGGAGGCGGGGTGGATGA
>NZ_JBYHFL010000010.1:0-154952 GCF_058222935.1 Nocardia sp. JCM 38205
TCACCCGCTCCCTCGGACGCCCACTCCCCGACGACGCCACCTCACACGCCACCGAATTCACCCTCGACGGCCGCGGCTACATCCTCATCGCCACCGACGGCATCTGGCACGACACCTACCAAGCCGACGCCCTCACCGCCATCGTCCGCCAAGCACATGAGCAGACACCCGGCGACCACCACACCATCGCCGCCGCCCTCAACGAACACGCCCACACCACCGGCACGCACGACAACATGACCGACCTCCTCATCTGGGTCGACACCACGCCATCACCAACCAACCACACCCCGTCCGACCCACGACTGACCTTCCGCCGCCCCGAGGACAACGCCACCACCCCGGACCGGCCGGCATCCGGCGGCGCCGACCGAAGCCCCGGCCCAACCGTCGCCTTCCACGACACCGTGGATCCCCTTGCGCCCGAACGCCGCAGCCGCAAACGCCACCTGGAGGTCCCCGGCGCCCTCGGACTCGACCCCTCCGTGCTGAACCACCACCACCCCGACGGAAGGGAATGGGGCGACCCGACCCTCGACAATCGCGCATCTTCAACCGGCCCACGGATCGAGTCCAACGCGACGACGCCGTGGGCAAGCCGGCCGGACGCCGGGCCGACCGAACCGGTCAAGCCCTCGTTCCCCACATCCTCGGTCCCCGGCCTTCGCAGTGTCATCGCAGGCATCCGACGCGCACTGACCTGGTTCGAAGAGGACAACGAACTGATGTCCCCGCTGTCCGCGGAGAACGAGGCGCACCGCCGACAGGAGATGTTCCTGTTGCGAGCGCTGGCGGCGGACGCGGCAGCGGGCGGAATCGTCGCAGAACTCTTGGGCCCGCATTCGCCGCCCGGCGGCAAGGCCTCGTCACACCCGATCTTCCGTCTTATCCAGGCTGTGCATCATCGCGCGCTTTCCGGCCTCGAACCCGGCGTGGCGCGTTGGCATACGGTCATGGGTGGACAACCGGCGCAGACCGACGCCGAGCTCCGGACAATGGCGGAAGATGTCCTCCAGGCCATCCGCGACAACGCTTCGGAATTGGCGCCGTTCCTGCTCCGCGGCACCCAGATCAACGATCCCGCCCGAGCACGATTGTTGTTGCCGGTGGAGATTCTCGCGGCCCGCACCACCGGGCTGCCCTTGCGTGTGTTGTCGATCGGCGCGTGCGGAATGCTGGATGCGCGGGCGCACCTCTATCGATACCGCTTCGCGGATGCCGAATACGGAAATCCCGAGGCCGCGACCGTCATCGACGATCGATGGTCCGCGCGGCCCGATCAGGTGAACCAGGTCCGCGACCTGCTCGACGTGTGGCCGCGCGTGATCGAGGTCGCTGGCGCCGACCTCGATCCACTCCAAGCGGACAATATCGAGGACCAACGTCGTCTAGCCGCCGGGTTCGTCGGCACCGACAACGACGCCGTGCGACGGATCCAGACCTCGTTCATCGACGCCCAGCGCGCCGGCGATATGCCGATCGACCAGGAAAGCGCGCTCACCTGGCTGCCCCGCAGGCTCACCGAGGACAGGACCGGCAGCGCCACCATTGTCTGGGATTCGATGCTGCGCAGGTATCTGACGCCTGAGCAGAACGCCGAACTCGACGCCGTCATCGCGCGGGCGGGCGCAACGGCCACCGCGCAAGATCCGCTGGTCTATGCCAGGTACGAAATGATCGACGGCACAGAGGCATTGACGGTCCGCCTGTATTCCGGCGACGACATACGCGAGTTCGTCTTGCCGACCGAGCTGCCGAACCGCTCGCCGGGTATCGATATCGGAGACTTCTTCACCGCCGCTGGCCTATTGCCCGCAGGGAAAACAACGGTGGCCGCACCTGCCGCCGATGACCGAGCGCCCGAAACCCCAGGCCCAACCGTCACCTCCCACGAGCCGCTGGCGGCTCCAACCGATCCGGGCAACTCCGGGAAAAACCACCACACAAGTGCCTCTCCTGCCCAGGAAACCAATCATCCGGGAGTCATGCGGCCGCCCGGCCCGTTCGACCCCGGTGCGGTCACCGCCTTCAACCCCGACAGCGACGGGCGCGACCACGCTCGCGGACGCCAACCGGAGCCCAGTCCTACCCCACCTGCCCGTGGCCTGGAGCCGGACCCGAACCCGGCCCCGCAACTGGACCCGGCCCCGCAGCCCCACCCGGAAGCGAATCCCGATCCACGGATCAACGAACCGCCGGCGGACCCACCGGCCGTCCTCGAGCCCTCCACTCCGAAACCCGCCTCCACCGTCGAACCGGCAGTGGTGAACGCACCTATCACCTCACTGCCCCAACTGATCCGCGCCGACCGCAACGTCGGTATACGGCTGGGCTCGGAGTTCCTCAACACCACCGGCGCCGCGATCATGGGAGCGACGCTGGACCTGTGGCTGATGGAAAAGGCCGGCCCAGGTGTGGCGGGCGCGGTTGCCGGGGTGGTCAACGTGCCGAACTTTGTGCTCTCACCGTTCTCGGGGTACCTGGCCGATTATGTCTCGCCGAAAAAGATCATGTGGGTCAGCGCTATCGGTGGGGCTGGAACCGCAGCGATCGCGACGGTCGCGCTGGCCAGCGGCACACCGTATGCCGTTCCCATCCTGATCGGATCGACATTCGTCGAATTGGGCCTCGCCAACCTTTATGCGAGTAGTTCCGCCAAGGTCCTCAAGGTCATGGCGCGCGACGCCCAAACAGGACTGACGCGCTTCTACAGCATCAACCAGAACGCTCCTCGCGTCATTGGGCGAGGTCTCGGGCCGGTCATCGTGGCCGCGGGCCCTTGGCTGGCACCGCTGTTCAACCTCGGGACGAATGTCATCAATCTGGCGACGATGTCAGGCATCCCTGATATCCCGAGTAAGACGCGGGAAAACAGCGACGGGGAGGTACGGCCGTTCCGAACCGAGCTGCGCGATTCGATGGTCGAGGCATTTCACACGATCTACGACCACCCCCTCATGCGCAGCATCAACAACGCCCACAGCATCAACAATTTCTTGCTGGGAGCGCAAGGGATCCAGTTCACGTCGATGCTCGTGAACTCGGATCTGTCGCCCGGACATCAAGGGCTCGTCGCCACTCTGGTACCGACCGGGGCGGTCCTCGGAAACTTCATCCCGAAGAAGTGGCTGCACAATGTCCGGATCAAAACCCTGATCGCCGCCAGAACGGCGGGTTTGGCCGGAACAGCCGCCGTGGTAGCAAGCACATCCGACCCTCTGATCGCCTCTGCGGCCTTTGCCGGCGGGTGGGCTGTGATCGGATCGGTCGGGATACCGATCGGGACCTATACCCGAAAAAAGACTCCGACCAGTGTCTTCGGTCAGGCACAAGCCATCCGCACTATGACGATGAGCGGTTCGGTCGCACTCGGGGGTATGGCCAGCGGTGGCGCGCTCGCACTCTTGGGGCAGGGCGCGTCCGCGACTACTCTCGCCGCAGGAGCCGGAACCCTCGCCACCTGGGGCATTCTGAAGCGGCTCTTCGGACGCGACAAAGCCCGCCCGTTGCTGGACTGTATCAATCAAACCGCCAAAGCCACGTGGGCGCTCGGTCTCGACGACGGGGTGCAACCGAAACGGGGGCAGAGGAACCCGGAACACCTTGCCAAAGCCATCGCCACACAGCTCGTAGAGCTCCCCCACGGCACCGACCCCAAGGCAGCCGTATCCGCCTACCTGGACAAGGTCGCGGATCCCGCCAACCCTGTCGACACCACAGTAATCCTCTACCGATACCGAGGAAAGAAAGGCATGCACTCCTCGGTCGCCACCAACATCGGCCAGAACACACTGCTCATATTCGACACAAACATCAAAGATCCCGGCGAGAACGATCCCGACGATCCCGATCGTATTCCGCGCGCCCGCATCCGAACGACGATCGAAGAACGCACCAGTGCGGACGAAGAAGAAAAAGTAGAACACGAAGAGTACGAACTGCCGTACGCGGACGATATCGCAGAGATCTATATAGGCGAGCTCACCGCCGACGCCGTCGCCAACCTCGCCGCCCTGCACCCGCACCGGCCCGAGGAACCGGGCCCGCCGAAAAAGGGCAAAATCACCGGGCCGCCCGCTCATGACGACAACGATTCCGATGATGCCCGGCATGAACCGCTGGAGCGAGACGAGCTGGTCCGTCAACGCCGACAGGCCAGCGAGATTCGCGATGACGCGGCCGCGTTCTACGGCATCGACCCGACCGAACTGGAAGTCGATCCAGCCCAGCCGAATCGCGGCGCACCACGCCTCGAACACATTCGCCAGGAACGCAACGCGATAGTCGACATCCTCGTCGAACACGGCGAGCGCGCCGACGAGCTGGATGCCGACCGCCTCGAGGCGCTATCGATGGGGTCGCACCCCGAGATTGCCGCGCTCGCCGGCGAACTGCTGGAGATCGGCACCCTGGTGGATAACGCCGATGCCGTCAACCGGCTCGACGCCGAGATCCGCGCCCTCGACGAGCAACCGCCCGTTCTACATGGCACGATCGTGCCCGACGACGATGGCGCAGCGTCCGCCGAACAGCCCGCTTCCGCTCGAGCGACAGACCAGGCCTTCGAATACCGACCGTCGATGACCGACAAGGACTTCGCGCAGCTGCCGACCGCGCAACAGCACGAAGTCGCGCTCGCGGAATTGTCCGGGACGGCCGTGCTGTTCGACAGCCGCGAGCAAGCCATCGATTACGCCCGGCAGCATTTCACGGCGACCTTCTCCGAACCGGTTCGTGAATCCTTCGCCTGGATTCGTGGCCCGGTGACGGCGAGCCCACTCGGATACGACGCCGCCAACGGCTACCTGACCAGTCCCCCGGAACAACGCTCCCCCACCGACGACGCGGCCGAGCACGTCCGCCGGGTGGACGAGTTCATGGACCGCCACCGCACCGATCGTGACTTGTTCGTGAACGTCCCGCTGTTGTCCGATGGGGTTATCGGTACTTCCTGGCATCCCGGGTACAGCACCGCCGAATTCGGCCATCACCCTTCGCCGCGTTTCGACTTCGTCGATGTGGGAATTTTCCTGGCGCCCAAAGGCACCCGTCTGTCCTGGGTGGAAAGTGTCACCGGCATCCCGGAAGCCGTGCGCGGCCGAGGGATCACCCAGGTCGTCACCAGAGTGGTCCATGACGGCGACCAGATCTTCGAGTACGGCTACTTCCTGCCGGACGCCGATGCGACTGCCGGCCCGCAGCAACTGACCCGAGGCCCCGAAGCTCCGAACCGCACCGTCGGCACCACCCCTTTACCCGGCCCCCAGGTCAGCTACCAACCGGAAGCCGTGTTCGGCCGGGAACGCCCCATCCAACCGACCACACCCGGACGGCGACTCGGACCCGATGGCCGTAACCCCGCGGTCTTCAACCGCTTCAATACCTTCCCCAACCCGGAGCCGCGGGCCGAGAGCGCGAACACCGAACAAGCAGACGACAGTCCGCCCGTGCGCGTGCCCCGCATCGTCTCGGTGGACCGCGACGAGCTCACGGATATGTTCACCGCGTACGGCAACGACAATTCCAGTGAACTCACCTGGACCGGCGCGGACAGCACGTTCTCGGTGGAACTGCCCGACGGGCGCACACTGTGGATATTCTCCGATACTTTCCTCGGCACGGTGAACCCCGACGGTTCCCGCTCCAACGTGCGTCAACACGGCGGCCAGACGCCGTTCGTCCGCAACAGCCTGGTGATCCAGGACGGCGAGCGGTTCACGACCATCTACGGTGGCACCGCGGACGAGCCGTTGGCGGTGCTGGAGCCGCCCACCGACAACGGCCCCGCCGTCTACTGGGCAGGCGACGCCGTGGTCGCCGGTGAGTTCGTGGAGATCGCCTATCGGCGCTACCGGCCGAGCGAGCTGCGCGGCGACAAGAGAGCCGACGGGCTGGTGATCGCGCGGTTCGACTCCGCAGACCCGGCAGAACCCATCGATGTCACTGTGCGGGAATCGTCTTGGGGCGTGTCCTGGGGGTCGGCACTCGCCCGTGCGGACGGTTACACCTACATTTACGGCGCGCACGACCATGGCGGAGGCCGGCGTTCCCTGCGTATCGCGCGCGTCGCGGGTGAGAGCCTGCGGGGAGATTGGGAGTACTACACAGGCGACGGCGGGTGGAGCGTCGACGAGCGTGCCGCAGTGGATCTGATGATGGGGGTAGCCAACGAGTTCAGCGTCGTCCCATTCGCTGACCGCTACCTGCTCGTCACCAATGACGCGACCCAGATCTACAGTGCGGACATCGTCGCCTACGCCGCGCCGACGCCGGTCGGGCCGTTCGCCGACAAAACCGTCCTCTACACCACACCCGAGACCGGCCTATACGGAACATACGGCGACGCAGGCGTTTACACCTACAATGCGCTCGCGCATCCACATCTGGATCGTGGCCCGGGCGGGCTCGTCGTGTCGTACAACGTCAACTGGGCGGTGCCCGCCGACTGGCCCGCGGGACGTCGGCCCGAACTGGTTCTCGACGACGCCAGCCTCTACCGCCCCCGCTTCCTGACCGTCCGCTTCGACACCAGTCCCGACGCCCCGCCCGATCAGCCCGATCCCCGCCAAACCCCAGACGCGGGCCGACGTGGCCAGCCTGGCGGCGGCACCGCACCGACTCCCGGGCCGGAAGTCGCCCACCTGTCCGAACCCGCACCACCGGTCATGGAACCCTTCGAGGATCACCACCCGGAACAGCCGACGAGTTCGGCTGAAGCGCATGCGAGTTCGGTGGTGGTCGACCGGCACCTTGGGTCGTTGGGGATGACGGACCCGGCGCTGGCGGGGTCGGCGGGGCTGGTCACCGCCATCGAATCTGCTGACGGGGCAGGTTCACTCACCTTGCGCGCGGTGGAAGCAACAGAGGCTAATCACAACCGGATCGCGGACGAGATCAGTGGAGGCGCCGACGCCGATTACGCCCGGATCGTGCGGATCGACACAACCGATGGCCCCGTGGAATTGGCCGTGCGATATCGCGTGCACGACGGCACGGTCGCCGTCTACCTCATCTACGACTCATTTCCCCTGATGAGCGCGGAGTTCGTTCGGGTGCGGAACATGATCGACGACGCGATGATGGCGCGGTTCACTGGGGAGACCATCACCGTCTACGAGTCCTACGATCAACGCGACCCGGGCCGCTGGCGGAAACGGCAGATCGGTCCCGACAAAACCGGGCCGGGACCCGCGACCGACGATCCCACCCCACCAGCGTCTCGGACCGAGCAGCAGCCGGCGAGTGGTGAATCGACACCGACCGGTCCCGATGAGCGGGTTCCGGCTCCTGACTTCGGCGCTACCGGGGACCCGGTGGAAGAGCTGATGGTGCTGGCACAGCAGGATCCGCAGGGTGCGGAAGCGCACCGACGGTATCTGCGGGAGTATCTGTCGGCCGCTGTGGAGCGGGAGGCGCTCGCGGAATCGTTGACCGAGTTGTACACGGCGATTCCGCCCGACCTCGAGTTCGAGCTGGACACGGCCGCGGATGTGGAGCCGGCGGTGCGGGACTTGGTGGCGGCAGGGCTTCCCGCCGACTGGGTGGCAGAGTTCGGAGACGTCGCCGACCGGTATTTCGCGGCGAGGGAAGCCGCGATGCAGGCGTGGGCGATGTTCGCGCCGGGGGCGCCCCGGACCGTGCCCGCGGGTACGAGGGCGACGAACCGGAGCTGTCTGGCGCGAACCGCGGAGGCGATCAACGCGACCTACCACGACGTGCGCGAGGGCCCGGCGGTGGCGGCGCCCGCGGAACTGGTGGCCGACGGCGCTGAGATATCGGTGTTCTCGTTCTTGGCGCGCGGCCGCGATATCCCGCTCGACAGTGTGGCCGATGTGGTGCATCTCCTCGGCGGGGCCGAGAGTTCGGGCCGTGCGGCCGGGGTGGGTTTCTATCTCGACACCGGTGCGGCGCACATGGTTCAGGTGCTGAACCATGCGGGCGTGTTGGTGATGGTGGATCTGACGGAGTTGGGACGCGATCCGTCGCTGACCGCGGGACCGGAAATGGACGCCATGGTCCGGATTTTCGATCCGGTCGAGATCCTTCCCGGGGTGGGAGCGGAGCGCATCACCGAGGTGCGGGTCGTGGAGTTCACCGCCGAGGGGCAGCCGGCGCTCCCGGTCCGGATGGATCTGGACGACCGCACGCCCGAACTGCTCCAGGCGGACTACGACCGCTCCCATGACGCCGGATTCGTGCGGGCCGTGGTTCGGGCCACCGGCCTGGACCCGGTGGCAGACGGAGCGGATCCGGTGGTCGTGGCGAGACGGTTGGTGGACCCGGCCGCGGTCCCGGACGCACGGCAGCACCACATCGCGACAGCGCTCGAGATGCACGCCTTGGGCAACGCCGTGATCAGAGTGTTCGACGAGGGCGCGGCGCCGGACAGATTGGCAGAACTGGCTCTGCGAATGGGTATCAGCCCGGACGAGCCGACTCGGCAAGGCTGGCGCGCGGCGATCAACCGCGCACAGGAAGGTCTCGTGCGTGCGGCCGAGGAGCTGAGCGGGAGCCGAGACGCGACGCACGACACCAGGGCGCGAGCCGGGCGAGCCGATCCTGCCGGTTCCCCGAACTGGCAGCGGATGTCGGTGCGGTCCGATCCTCCCCGCGAGCTGGTCGAGCTGTGGATGCGGTGGCACGACGACCGGGAGTTCGCCGCACATGCCGAACTCGAGCGCCGCTTTCCCGCCGAGAACCACACCTTGGCCCGCCAACTCGCCCTGATCGCCCGCCAGATACGGGACCTCGCCGCCCAACACTCCGTCGACCCGGATCAACTTCGTGCCACGATGCGGTCCGAGCTGCGGAGGTTGCTCGCGGACAAGGATGTGGCCATCCGCATCACGTCCGACGCATTGGTCGCAGTGTTGAGTACCGGACGTTTTCTCACGTTGTTCGATGCCACAGGCGTGAAAGGCACCGAGGCGCAGAGCAGACTCGACTGGCGCACAACGCATCACTGGGCATGGTTCGGGTACGACCCCGAACAGTTCCCGAGAGAACAAAGGCCCGTCTACGGATATGTGCGGATCGACGGCGAGCGCCCCGCAGGCGATCGGCGTGATGACTTCCTTGGCAGGTTCGGTGACATTCAGGTCGTCCTGAAGCGAGACGTGGTACCACGAACCACCGTGTGCGTAGGAGATTCCGTCGAGGCGTGGACCGAGACGATCCCTTCACCGATGCTGGATCCGCGGCCGGAGTCCTACGGTGTCCGTACCCGTGAACTCTCGAATGAGCTGCTGGCGGTGATGAATCGCCCAGTCGGCGACCGGCACCCGTTGAATGTCACCGATCGGCAGTACCTGTCTCCGGAGTTCCGGCGGCGAGCATACGTGGAAGCGCAGATTCACGGTGGGGTGACCGTTTCCGACATCGACCATGTAATCCTGCCCGACACACCGGATGCCGAGTTGTCACTCGCCCTGGACCAGGCGGGCGTGCCGTGGACGGTGCTGAGGCCCGAGGACGCGGCGCCGTCGGGATCCGGTGTGCGGCGCGCGCCTGCGAACGAACTCGGCACCGGCATGGTCGACGAGGACCCGGTTCCCGACCCGACGCCCGCCGACCTCGACACCGAGCCCGCGCAGCCCCTGTCCGGGGAACCAACGATCCCCGAGGCCTTTGATGCGCGACGCGCACTGGCCGATGTGGTGGGCGTCGAACCAGGTGTAGTGACGCACGGGCGCGTGCGGGAGGCCTTGCGCACTGTTTCCATGGAGCTTCGGTTGTTCACCGATGCCGACTGGGCGCGCGCTGTCTCGACGGGCGACCTGGCCCGGATCCGGGAGTGGTTCGGTGATTCGATTGCCTTGCAGCACACGATCGCCGAGTCGACCGCGAACCAGGCCGGTGCGGAGATACCCGGCACAGTTACCGAACGCGCGCGACCGGTGGAGGCACTCAACCGGGAGCTGGCGGCGCTGCTCGGTCTGTCCGGTTTGCGACGCGAACTCGTCTCCGACTGGGGGACGGACGCGCTGGCCGAGCTGCGCGCCGTTCATGAAAGGGCGGGGCAGCCCGCAGACTTCGCTCGGTTCCTGACCGCCCTCGAACAGTTCCTCGCCATCGATCCGGGCCGATTCGTCGTCGCCAGAAACCCCGAACTACCGGACCTCTCCGGCGTCGACCGCAGCCGCCCGGTCACCCAGAAAACCATCGCCGGGCTGACCAGGAAATCGCAGAGCACTGTATCGCTGGCGCTGCGCGGGCTCCCCGGGCCGAGCGCGGCGGACGCCGAGTTGATCCGGCGGGTGGCCGAAGAACTCGGTTACCCGATGGCACAACCCCCTGCCGCGCGGACAGGCGACGATGCCGCTGCCACCACGACCTTCGATCGGCAGCAGCCGTGGCTCGGCTTCCATCACCCGCACGACCGCCCACACGACGGATGGGACGGGGGCGCCGCTACGACGCCCGCGCGGTCGGGTTCCGGGCCCGCCACGCCGGACCAGCCACCGGTCGAGCCGACGCAACCGGAGGCGACGTACGGAACCGAATCGGTGGTGTTCGCCGACGACCCGGCCTTGGACGAGCGGCCGGTCGGCCAGGCCTGGGTCCGCGTCCTCGAAATCGGGCAGATCAGTTCCGCGGATGATGTCGGTGAGCAGGTTCTCGGGCTGCTCGGCGACATGTTCGACGGTGGCACAACCTGGCCGGGTCAGCGCGGCGAACTGTTGTGGCTGCTGATCGACGAGATCACGAGCATCGTCGTCAGCCACCCGGAGGCCGAGGGCCTCATGGTGGTGACCTGGTTGTCCGAAAAGACAGGTGCCGAGGCAGTCGCCCTGGAGACCCGTGTGCGGGGCACCGGCAGCACAGGTCTACGCCTTACCCGGATGTATTCCGACGCCCACGGAATCGAGTACCACCCCGATGGATATACCGCGTGGATGGTGCTCAGCGATGGGACCGACGCGGCCGGGCACCTCGTCGCCGCGCTGTCCGATCGTGAACCGCAGACGTCGCATCCGACCGCGGACGAGAGCGACGACCCGATTCTGGCAGAACTGCCCGACGAACTCGCGGTCGCGGCACACCGCGCCGCAGACCGACTGGCGGCGGCCCTGGGCCGGTCCCACGCCGACCTTTCGGTAGCAATGCTCGGCGCCGAGCCTGATCAGGTCCTCTACCTGGCCACCGTGCCCTGGCAAGACGATCCCGCTCGCACAGGTGGCATCCCGGACGAGGGCGATGACGACGCTTTCATACCGATGAACGACGACCCGGAGCGGGCACGACCGACATCAGCGCGCCTCTCGCCCGAGGACCCGGATCTGTCCGCACGTCTGCAGGCGACGATCGGTGGCGCGGCACCGGCGTGGCCGGAGTTCACCCGCTCGGAAGTCGCCAACACCGTCCAGGAGATCCTGGCCCACGTCCCGGCGCGCGCCACTGTGACGGCCGAACCACGCGGCGAGCTTGGTGTGCGGGTAACGGTCGAATACGCCACCCGACGCGACGTTCCGCCAGAACTCACCGCGGCGTTGGAACTGGGAACGACCGGGTGGTCGATCGATTCGACACCCACGCATCGGCGCGTCGTGGGCGATTTCCGGCGAGTGGACCACGCGCTGATCACAGCTCCCGCCCGATCCGCTGCCGATGACCCCGTGTTGGATTCTCGAACGCTGGATATCCTCCCGCAACGTCGCACCGTCTTGGCTGCCCGCGACCTGGCGCGCGATCTACTGACGGGCCGCGCCGGTCATCAGGATGCGGTCGAGGCAATGAATCTGGCTCAGAACCTCGCGCAGAATGCCGTATACAGCCGGCAGGAGAACTCGGTGTTCGCCGCGGAAATCACCCGATCCGGGTTGATGACCATGGCGATCGTCCGTGATCACCCGGGCGTCGGCAGGCTGAGCTCCCACGAGGTGGTCTATCGGCCCTCGAGCTCACCGGAACCCGACATCCGGCTCACCCACGAGGTGGATATCGATACCGTCATCGCTGAGGCCCGGCGACTGGCGCGCAAGGAAATGGCGCAGCATGCGTGGGATGACCCCGAGCAACTCGCCGCCGCCGAAACCGTGGTGGCACACCGGCTCACCGCTTTTGCGGCCCGACCGGGATCCGGTGGGCCCTGGCGGTTGACGGCCGAGATGTCCGGGCCGCCGGGCGGCAAAGTCCTGACGCTCACCGCGAAGGGCAGGCACGACACAGAGCGGGTCGTCGAGCTGTTCCAACGCACGGCCACGTGGGCGCCTCATTCACCCGCGGCGCTCGAGTTCTATCGCAATAGCTGGCTTGTCGACCTGCACTGGGGCATCGGCGCAGACCCAGCGGCGAATGCCAGCGATCTATTCGACGGCGACGACGCCTTGGTGCGCGCCGAGCATCGGTTCTCCGCAACCGATGGCCCGATGGAGGTACTCGCGCAACCCGCGATGATCGTCGACCGCCTTTTCGAAGGCATACCCGCCGACCAGATCCGGAGCGATGCTCGCCAAGCCGCGACTTCGTTGGCGATCGGGCTCACCGAGAAGCTGATAGCAGACGGCGGTGGCGAGGCACTGATCACCGGCATGGTGACGATGGGCATGTACGGGCTGGAATTCCGGGTGGCGCTGGCCGACCGCCACTCGGTGGAAAGCAGCGGCGGGCACACCCGGAATCTCTGGGCCGCATATTCGCCGACGCGTTCGGGCAGCGAACCATTGCATGGCGGCACGGTCACCTGGGCGGCACTGGATTTGCGGCCCCATTTCGCCGGCGACCTCGGACCGAGCACAACCGGTTCCGCCGGCGACACGCTCAGCCCGGGAACACCCGATGCGGGCTCGGCCGCCCCGACCGACCTCGTCGACGCCATCGCCGCGGTCCTCGGTGAAGAACAGCCCGCCTCCCGAGACGGCGAGGCGGCGCTCATGCCGGCGCTGCGCCCCGCCGACGACGTCCTCGCCGACATCGACGCGCTGGCGCCCGCGCCCGAGTCGGAGACCGCGCCGGCCGGAGACGAGTCTTCCCCTGGCGTGCAGCGGCGTTCGATGGCCGACGTTCTCGCCGACATCGATAACATTGCGCCCCCGCCCGACTCGGGCATTGCGGACCCTGATCCGGCGCCGGCCGATCCGACGACGGCGACCAACCCGTGGGCCCGCCGTTCTCCAGGTGCCGCGCCCGCCCCGTGGGATGGACACAGCCCATCTGGTCACTCTTCCACTCCGTGGCAACGGACCCACGGGCGCGGCGAGAACCCCGGCCCAGAATTCAACCCTTTCACCGCCGAACGCCATCGGCTCGTCGGTCAGGACAGGCCTTTCTCGGAAACCGGCGCGAACCCGGCGATCGTCAACCGCTTCAACGCATTTCCCGATCCCAGCGGCTGGCGCCCGTCCCGCCCGGACCCGGTCCCGTTGCCCACACCCGCCGATCACGAGCTGGCACGGCAGGCATTGCACAAGGCCGCTCCCGATGCGACCGCAGCCTGGGTGACCCGCCCGGACGACGTTCGCAGCCGTCGGACCGCCGCGTGGGAGATCGCCCGATGGTGGGGGCGGTTGACCGTCGACGAGCAGCACGCGATGGTCACGGTGTATCCGCTCGAGATGAGCGCGCGAGATGTGTTTCCCAGGGAGGTCTCCGCCGCGGCGGGCGAACGTTCGTTGAAACTGCTGGTGCAGAGCCTGACCTCGCTGCCGGAATCGGCCCTCGGCGAAACCGAGCGCCTGCAGCTGGCGTACGCCGAGCGTTTGTGGGCCGGGCTGGTCGAAGCCGAGCGCCGCGCCGAGCCCGGATACGAGGTCCTGCTGCTGTCGTTCGACCCGACGACGCTGGTGAGCCGGGTCGCGCTGGCAGGCACGGGGAACGGTCCGATCTGGCACCTACGGGTCGGCCCGGACGACACGTCCTGGGTGGACCAGCTGTTGCGTCCGGGCCCGGGCGAGCAGGCATTCGCGGTTCATCCTGGTCGCCGGACCGGGCACCTGCGCTTCGAGGTGAACGTGGGTCCGGTCGGCACGGCAGCCCCGCGCCTCACCGGTGCCGACGCCGACCATGCCGCCGCGCACGCGGGTAATGCGACCGCCGAGTGGCTGTTGCGGCGCGGCTGGCGCAGCGCCGAGCAGCTCGCGACCGTTCGGACGGCGATCGCCGAGCTGGCCCGGCAGTCACTGGCGGCCAGTAGTGGACAGGTCACGATCAGCGCGCACACCATCGGCACGACCGTGGGGCAACGCAGCGTCACCATCGAGGTGATCGACAACAACCCCGCGGCATCGCGCCCCTCCGATCCGGAGGCCGAGTACCGGGCGGATGACGCCGGAGTCGTCGTCGTCGACAACCGCAGATCGACTTGGCTCCACTTCGAGGAATCGATGATCTTCCGGCTGCTCCCGGAGGGGATCGCGGCCGAGGAACTGCTCGATGAAACAACCGTGGCACTACTCGGTGGTGACGACCCCGGGTTCAAGGCCGGGCGAATCGCATTGCATCGGCTGGGATTCTCCGCAACGGACGCACCCGGTTTCGAGGCCTCGCAGCGACCCGACTATCCGCAGCCGTTGCCGTGGCCGCCGGGCATGGTCGGGGCTGTCACCATGCCGCAGATGATGATGCCCGCCAACTACGCGGCGGCAGCCGTGGCGCGCACCGAGGACTATCGCGCGATCGGCATCGGCGTCTCGGAGAACAAGCCCCTACGGCACGGCCGGGACGTGCTCGAGCCGAGTCCCTTCGCCGACGCCGAGGAATGGGCGTGGATACGGCAGTTCGGCGATGAGAGCCTCGTCCGCGACGGGGTCCACCTGGACCGGCTGCTGCGGGCGATCAAAGATGCGGTCGGCGAGGCCCTCGAGCCGCTGCTCCCGGAACCCCTGCGAAGCGAACGCCTCATCCACGTCACCGTCGATTGGAACGACCGAACCTTCCGGGCACAGCTGCCTCGGGGCGAGAGCCTGACCTTCTTCGGTGCGACGGTGCAGACGATCGATGGCGGATGGTTCGCCCGCGACGGCATCGTGCTCGCAGTGGCCACTGTGCCCGAACATGGCGAACCTTCGACACCGCCGATCGCCTCCGAGTCAGCAGCACCGGGCGCGCGCCCCGACTCGCCGTCGTCGAGCCCGTGGAAACGCCACGGCGGCGCCGCGCCGGCGGCCGAGAACCCCACCGAGACAGACCATTCCGGGAAACCGATGTCGGGGCAGCCGACGGTCCGTCCGGAGGAGCTCGGCCGGGCGCGGGCGGAATTGGCAGGCAACCTCGGCGTGGACGCGGCTATGCTGGCCGAACGTCACCCGCTCGTGCGGGCCCTGGAGCTGATCGGGAGCGGGTGGGTCGAGCAGATTCGGCACACGACACCCTCCGGACTGCGCGCGGAGGAGATACCGCTGTGGATCGGCCGTCAGATCACCGCGGACGTCGCGCTCCGAGCCACAGAACCGTACTCGGAAGCACATCGGCTGGCGATGATCGACCAGCAATCGCTCGGCAACGAGTTGCCGATGTTGCTCGGACTGCCGAGGAACGCTGCATGGCCGATGACAAACCCCGCCGAGGACCCGCTGACGGGATTGCGTTCACTGCGCGACATCGCACCTGATCTCGGGCGCCTGGTTACTTCCATCGAGGTATTCCTGGATATGGACCGCCGGGTCGATCTGATCGCGCAGCAGTATCACAGCGCACAAGATGTCGCGGATGCGTTCGCACTCCGGCACGAGTCCATCGCCCTGCGCGGCCTGGATGTTTTCGGCACCAACCAAGCGTTCGTCTTCGCGCAGACACTGCACGAACTGGCGACGCGCCATCCGACCAAGCTGTCGGAAGTCACCATCACCTCCTACCCGGATGCCGACGAGCCCACGATCTACACCTATGCCGGAATAAACGAAGGCGCGGTTTCGGCGTATCGGATCGAATGGGAACTCAATCCGGATGCTGTCGCAGAAATGTCCGCGGAGGTGATTCGTAGCACGGTGATGCGCATGTACGCGCATGCCCTCATCCATGCCGGTCGGTGGCGGGCAGAAGTGCAGGCCGCAGACGAGTTGCGAAGCGACCGGACAGAATCCGGCACCGGCACGATGGACGTGCGTGCCGCTCTTGTCGAATCGTTCGAAATGGTCGAAACAGATAACCCGGAAGCGACCGCCCGCCACCGCAGGTTGCACCGCATCATGGTCGATCAGGCGAATAAATGGGAAGGTAGAACAGAAGCGTCCGTCAACCGGACGATGACAGTCGCCGAGGCGCGCGCCCGGGAGGAGACGCGGGCCCACATTCGCGAGGTGGAGCAGGAGCTCGGCCTCGAACTGACCGGTTTCGATCTGGCAGATGGCACACCTCGCAACGTCGACGAGTTCGCCGCGGAATACCGCTACCATCGTGCACGTTACGGCCCCTTCGGCGTCGTCAGGGCCGGCGTGGAACCCTACGGCCACGATGATCACCTGGGGGAGACCTCGCACACCAGTGACGGTATAACCGTGACTTTCAGCGAGCGATACATGGTCAACGAGGACCTAATCCGATACTTTGTCGAAGACAAGTTCGATCGCGGGCATTTCAGCGGGCCACGCAGCAAGCCGATTCGAATCGCGACGCATGAGTTCGGACACGCCATGCAAATGTATGCACATGGATTCGATGAGACCCCGGAAGCAGCCATCATACAAGCAGATGCCGACTGGTTCATGGTACTGCCCGATTTTGCCGAGAGATATTTAGAACGCCATGCGCCCGAGCACCTTCCGGAATTCAGAGCTCAGCTCGATTCTTCCCCACCGGAAGCAGGAACTATCGCCGAAGATTATGAGTATCCGGATGCTGTAGAGATCACCCAGACCTTCGTCGAACAATACTTCCGAGACAAGCTCGCCGCACATCGGGCAGCGTTCATCGACTTTCTCAACGAATTGGTGAGCAAGTTCAGCGGGTACAGCTTTCACAATTTCCTGGGGAAAAAGACCCTGGCCAATCTCAATCCGCTGGAAGCCTTTCCCGAGGCGCACACGGCGAGCCGATGGCACTCGGCGAACGAGGGCGAGGAGCTCATGGCCGCCTACCTTGCGCGAAGGGTTGCTGCCGAAAACGCTCGCCGGCAGGCCATCACCAGCGATTCCGCCGTGTCCCGCACATCCGACAGTGCTGTCTCCGCTGTCCGGCGCGACCGGCACGGCGCTGGCCCCGGGATTCATGGCGCGGGTGTACCGGACCCCGACGAGCCTTTCGACGGTGGTGGCACGCCGTGGGATCACGGGCGCAGACCCAGACGTGGGCAGCGTTCCGTCGAACGGCTCGCCGAATTCGACCACGACGGCGGCGGCGCTGCTCGCAATGCCGAAAAACGCGCGGACCCGCAGAACGACCCTCGGCCCGACAACCCGCAGTGGACGCCGGAGCAGATGGTAAACGAGCTCCGCAGGCTCCACGGGACGCGAATCGACGGGTTCGAGCTGCTCACGCACGCACAAGCGCTCGCCCTCGTGCGGACGCTGCACGAGCTGCTTCGCCGAAATCCGATCTCTTTCCACGAGATCGAGGTCGCACTCAGCAGCGATGAACAACGCGCCCGGGTCGTCGTCACGCCCGTCATCAAGGGCAGAGAACTCTCCTCGGCGCATATGAAGATCACGTTGCCCGATCTGGAAGGCGAAGACCCTGACGGGTTCATCTACTCGATGAACAACGCGACGATCGATGGCTTCGCGGAGGTCCTGATTCTCGCCGGTAGGTGGCGAGCGATAGCACTAGCGACACCGACACTGCTACGCGCATACCGAGAACACCATGACGATCACACCGACGACGGGTTCACCGAGTGGTTGATCGAACAGTTCGGTCCCGGCATGGTGGACGACGAGGGCAATCTCTATGCGGGCACCGCGGTGAAGTACTCGTTCATCAATATCCACCGAGCCGCCACGACACCTGCGACACCTCGGATCACCCGGGCACATCACATACTTCACGATCTGCTGGTCGACACGGCACGCACCTGGGATTTCAGTATCGACGCCGCGTTGCGGACACCGGGTACGCCGGAGGAAGCGGCGGAGCATCAGCAGAGGCTGGAGAAGATCCGGGAAGCGGAAGCCAGACTCGGGATCGAGTTCACAGGGTTCGACATGGTCGATCTCGGATCCGCGTTCTTCGATGACGTCGTCGCCGAAATCGAGCACCACATCGACGAATTCGGCAGTACCACCGGGCTGGCCCGCATTTCGGTTGTCCCTGTCGCCAACCCGTTCACGTTCGGAAACACGGCACGGCGTCGCAGTGGCGCCACCGAGATGCGGCTCAGCGAGCAATGGGCGCTCAACCGGGCAGAAGCACGTAAGTTCATCAATGAGGCCGTCACCAACCGATTTTTCTCCCGTATTCGCGACGAACCGGTTCGGACGACCGTCGCGCACGAGCTCGGTCACGTCCTGCACTTCTTCATTCAAGAGGTCTTCGACGCACCACCAGGCGAATGGCGGGCCGCCCTCGAGCGCGTGTGGAATGCGCTGATGCCCGAGCTATCCGCACACTTGGCTCCCGGCATTGCGCCCGCCGAAGCGTTCGAAGCGGTCCTCGCTGCCCTTCAACGCATTCTCAGCGGGTACAGCCTGGGCCCGAACGGCCGGATCAACATTCCGGAGGCTATCGCCGAGGCACGCACCGCACACCGGTTCTTCGGCGCCGAAGCCGGGGCGGCACAGCGCATCATCAGTGTCTACATCGAGGGCCTTGTGCACGAGCGGCTCGCGCAGATGGGCGGCCGCGACCGGGCGCCACAGATCGTGTTGTCCGACAGTGATTCGCCGTCCGGATCACTACACACTCCACCCGCGCCCACGGCGTCGGTCCCGTCCGGGCGGCGCCCCCTGCGCGATGCCGATGTGGAGCCTCGGACCATCGATATCGATCACCCGGTCGACGAGTGGCGCAGCCTGCGGCATCAGCAACGAGAACAGTTCCGCGGGCTCGGCATAGTGCACGCCGACGGCGGTGGTGCGGCGCGGGGCGGGCAGAAGCCGCCCGCCCCTGCCACTGAGCCGGAGGCCTTGCGTGATCTGTTCGGCGATCAGGTGTTCGAACGCGCGAGGGTAGCTGTCGAAAGATTGGCCGCACGCGGTGTCATAGAGCTCGACGCCGCACAACAGCGGGAGCTGGTACAGGAGATCACTGACGCCGGGTTCACCGTTGCCGCACGCGAGTTGCGCGGTACGGGTCCTGAAGCGGCTGGGCAAAAGCTCGCCAATATCGTCGGACGAGCCATCGAAGACCGTGTCCGGCTCGAGCAGATCCGCCGTCGCGCGCTCGACGCGCTTCCGGAATTTCTTCGGTTCGGAAAGTATGGCCGAGAGTTTCGATCACTGGCCCGCGAGATGCTGGGACAACGACTCCGCAGCCTTGCCGAGACGCATCCGGTCCAGTACCGGAGCCTTCTGCAACCGACCGGAGAGCTCGCGGCTATGCACCAATTCCATGCCGCAGTGAACCTCGCGCAGGTACCGGAAAGCATAGTGGAAGCGGAGTCGAAGCGGGCGGCCGCCGAACTCACCCCGCATGAGCTGGCCGCCGCCCTCTCCGCAGCACTGGGAGCAGACGACCTCGCCGCCTGGGCCGCCCAGTACGGCTGGTCCAGCCTCCTGACGATAGCTCTGCGCCGAGCGATCCACGACGGACGATTCGCCGACGGACGGCGACTCACCGGAAGCGGGAAGCTCGCCGAATTCCTGAACATCTCGCCCAGAACCGCAACGCGCGTGTATACCGCGTTGGCCGGCGAAGGCTACCTGGCGCCGAACCAACCGTACGGCCCAATCGTAAAAGGCGAAGACAGCTGGCCCGATCCGCCCGGCCGACTCGACCTCCCCGTACCCCGTGAGCCTGCCCGCCAAGGGCGTACACCCGATGAAGTTCCCGCGTCTCCCCCGACCGGACGGACCGCTACAGCCGCGGGCAGGATCGCCCTGTCTCCCGAAGAGCTGATCGTTGCCCTGACTGGCACGGCGGCGTCGAATGTCCTCGAACAGCACGCGTCACAACGCAACTGGCGGAACGCACTCGCCACCGGCTTGCGTCGCGCGCTACACGCGGGCGACCTCACCCCTGGCCAACTCCTCACACCCGCACCCAAACTCGCCACCCACCTCGGCATCTCGAAAGACACCGTCGCTCGCGCCTACCGCGAACTGGCCGCGGAAGGCTACCTCGAACTCGCCAACCGCGGCACGACCGTAACGGAAGAGACGACCTGGCCGAGAACCCCCGGCACACTCACCCTGACGCCTGCACTCACCCCGGCCGAGGTCGTCGCCGCGCTCTCCGGCGAGGCCTCGCCGGAGAGGCTGATCGACCAGGCCGCCCGCACCACATGGCACACCACCCTCACGACCGCGTTGCGCCGTGCGGTCGACTCCGGCAAGCTCGGACAAGGCCGAAAGCTCCCAGTGGCCAAGGAACTCGCGTCATACCTGCGTGTCTCCGCGACCGTGGTCTCGAACGCCTACCGGACGCTGGTCCGGGAGGGCCACCTGAACTCCACGTTCGGGCAGCGCCTCACCGTCGCGGATATCGCGCCCGCACCCGGCGACGACGTCCCGGCGCACCCATCGGAACAACACACCGTCCCCGAAGTCCCCGCCGGCATCGATGAGGCGGCCACGACGACCTTCGACCAGCAACAGCCTTGGTTGGGCTTTCATCATCCGCACGACCGTCCGAGCGAGGGATGGACCGGCGGTACGGACCGTCCCGATCCGCAGCCGAAAGCGTTGTGGCTGTGGTCCGACCGCGATGTATACGTAGAGATCCGGTCGGCCCTCGACACGGCCGCGCCCGGCTGGCCGGAAGAGCGACGTGACGCGGTGGCCGCGACGCTGGCGGTGGTGGCCGAAGACGCACTGCTGGCCACCACCGACGCCGGTATCAGGGGCGTCGCGCAGCCGCTGCCGGACGATGGCGTACGCGTGGAGATCGAGCACAATGGGGACAACAAGTTGGCGCCCGAGGTGGCACGGGCCCTCGACGAGCGTGCCAGTGTGTGGCGGGCGGAGATGCCACGGGCGCACCGCCGCATCGTCGCCGAATTCCAGCGCGTCGACGACGTGCATCCCGCCGCGCGATCGCGCGCGGACTGGGAGGCACGGTTCGCGCCCTACTTCTTTCCGCCGGACGAGGATCTTCACGACCGGATTATGGAGCTCGACGCCGAACCGGATGCGGTGCGCACCGCCGGTCGGCTGGTGCGGGAGTTCCTGCACGAGCACGGTCTCGGCACCGAACGCGAAGTCAGGGATCTCGCGGCATTGGCCGAGTCGATCGTGCAGATGACCACCGATGCCTGGCGCACGGGCCGGACATTCTCGGTGCAGATCTCGCGCTCCGGTGTCCTGTCCTTGACCATGACCTACGACCGCGGCATCGGACATGCGCCGGGGGTGGTATACGAAATCGTCTACCGACCCTCGACCCGGCCGAACACCGAGGTGAGTGTCGTGCGCCCCGCTCCAGTCGAATCGCGGGGGGACGGTCGCACCGGCGATTTCACGCCGGCCGAGAAGGGCCCTTATGACGGTCCGAATCCGCACGTGCGGGCAGTCCGCCGCTTCTCCGCCGGAACCAACGCGGACCAGGCTTATGGGCGCGTGCTGGAGCTCATCGACCTGACGTTCGCTGATATTTCCCCCGCGGCCGTGCGCGCCGATGCTCGCCCGGCCGCAGCACTGCTTGCTCTGGAACTCGTGCACAATCTCGTGGTCGCGCCAGGGCACGAAGCGCTGCTGACCGGACAGGTCGCCCTCGGCGAGCACGGGCTGGAATTCCATGTGACGCTGGCCGACCGGCAACCTGCTCCGGTGACCGAAGGCGAGTGGCGCGTAGCGGATCTGGTGAGCCAGGGTCAGGCCACCCGCGCCGGGATCGAACCGCGCGACGGCGGCAAGATCACCTGGGCGGCACTGGACTTGCGGCCAGGAGCAGGTGGTCGCGACTTCGGCGCCAACGGCCACGACGATGCTGCCGACCCGCCCACCGAACCCACGGGCGCCCCGCCGACGCCATGGGCCCCGCTGCCACCACCCACCGTGGCACCGTCGCCGTGGCGCCGGGCATCGAATGAGACGGCGAACCCGAGCCCGGACCTGCGCACATCGCCTTCTCAGAAGGACAGCATCAGGCGCACTGCCGGAAAAGGTGCGATGCCTCCGGGAGAACCCGAGATCGCAGCCGCTTTGGATATCGATGAGCGTCGTGCGCGCCTGTCCACGGACTCTGCCGTGCACACCTACCGCCGAAACCCGTGGGTGCTGAACCGTTTCGGGCCCGGCGATGCCGGCGCGAACGATTCTCGAGAAGCGGCGCCTGAGCCGGAACACACCGCGGAACCGCCCGCATCAGACGAGCAGGGAATCCAGTTCGGGCGGATCGCAGTGCACCCGCGCGCAGCGGAATTCGATGTGATCCCAGTGGACCCGGCGATCTACATCGAGGGGATCGCGGATGTGCTCGACTTCCAGATCGTGCATTTCGATTGGCAGGGCCAGGTTCGGGACCCGGATCTCGCGCCGTACACCACTGGGCCCGAAGGAGACTACTTCTTCATCACTGCCGAGGAAATCCGCACCTCGCCCGCGCCGGCGCGGCATCCGATGCTCTACAGCTCGTTCCGCGAGCCCGGCCACTTCCCGATCATCCTCGGCCACTGGTACATATCGGGAGGCCGGGATTTGTCCGTGACCTTCGCGAGCAACTTGTTGACCACCGGATCGGCAATGGTGAAGAACAGCGCGTACGGCCGGTACCTGCTGGCCCATCACTGTGATCCGGCCACGGTGCGGATCTCCGACGTGACCGAGGGCGCGCTCTGGCGCAAAGAGAAACCCGTCGGTGTGCCGACCGTCGCAGAGCTGATCGAGCGCGGCGGCCGGCCGGCCGGGCAGACGACATTCGGTGCGCACGGAATGTTCCGTGGCGGTGTCGACGATTTCTGGGTCGATATCGTGGATCTCGACGCCTCACCGAACCGGTTGTCGATCACCTTCTCGGTGAACATGGTGCTCGGCGAATCCGAGAACATCACATTGGTTCTCACTCATGCCGATGGCAGGGACGCCGCGGCCTACACCCGCGACATCCGCCCGGGCGAAATGCCGAGGCCGGTCGACGTCGCCATCGAAAAGTTCCATGACATCGCGGTCGCGCCGTGGCTGTCCGCATCACAGGCGCACTATTCGGACGCACACGACCAACTCGCGGCAACCGACCAGACGGCCCCGCGGTCCCAGATACCAGAATCACTCACGGATGCGCCGGCAGAAGAGCCCACACCCGCACCGCCAGCGCTGACCGCGGAGTCGAACCCGGTGTTCGCCTCCGTCCTCGACCCCGGCGCCGACCCGGCTTTCGACCGCATGAAAGCCGAGCACTTCCCACCCGTATTCGAATACGCGATCCGGGAGCAGTGGAACGCCATCGAAGCGATCGTCGCCAACCCCGGACCGTGGACGGCCGAGAACACGTTGTGGCCGTTCGTCGAATCGGGGCGCGCGCTGGGCGCGGGGAAGCAGTTGTTCAGCGAGAAGGCGGCGGTGGATCGGGATGCGGCGACCGCGCAGGCCGAGCCGAGGATCGCCGAACTGCAACAGGCACACCAGAATCGCTTGCTGACCGACCCGGCTCTGGCAGCGATCTTCGAGTATCTCCATGAGCATCGCGGCGACCTCGAGCTGACCGAGCGGGAACACGGTTACATAGAGCGCAAGTACCGGGATTTCGTTCGTGCCGGTGCCTACCTGGCCTCGGATCAGGACCGGCGTGAGCTCGCCGAGATCAATTCGGCCTTGTCGGATCTGCGTGCCGCGTACAAGGACAATCAGCAGCGAGCGGTTGACGCGTTCGAATTCCGCGTCGATACCGTCGAACAGCTGGACGGCCTGAACGATGATCAGATCGCGGCCGCCCGCGAACGTGCCGGTGCAACCCCGGGGTACGTGTTGCCCAAGCCTGCCGCCGCCAGTGGGTTCTGGTATCCGTACCTCTTGTATCTGAAAGATCCCGACGTCAGCCGTCGGCTGTATGAGGCAGTGGCTGCCTTGGCGGTCGGCGGCGAATTCGACAATTCGCCGAATGTGATCGCACAAGCGGAAAGGGTGGCTCGACGCGCACAACTGACCGGGTTCGCCAACCACGCCGAGTTCGTCACCTCCGGCGGAATCTTCCGGTCGGTTCAGGAGATCGAGGACATTCTGGGCCAGATCGCCTCCGCGGCGGCCCACGCGGCCAGGGTCGAACTCCCACGCCTCGCCCGAGCCATCGGCGCCACCGAGATCCAGCCCTGGACCAGGTTCCGGGCCATCGACGTCACGCTCGGTTCGCTGGTCGGCATCGACGAGCAGCGGATGCGGGAATACTTCGTGCTCGACCGGGTGCTCGAAGAAGGCGTGTTCGCGCTGGCGGAAGCATTGTTCGAGCTGTCTTTCACCGAGTTGTCCGGCGAAAGCAAGCCACCCGTCTGGCATGCGGACGTTCGAGTATTCGATGTCACCGACATCCGAGGGCACCACGTGACGAAGGTCTATTTCGATCCGTATGCCAGGGAGGGAAAGAACAGCGGCGAGTGGTCCGACCCGATTCGATTGAAGTTCACGGGACAGAATCCGTTGATCGGTGTCCACCTGAACCTGGTGCAGCCGTCGCCCGGTTCCCCGACGCTGATGACCCCGCACGAGGTCAGTGCGCTGTTCCACGAGTTCGGTCACGCGTTGCACTTCAGCTCGAGCGAAGGCACCTTCGAGGCGGCCAATCGGCACCTGGTGTTCGGGTGGCTCGAATTCGTGGCCAAGATGTTCCAGCAGTTCTGGCAGCACCCGGATGTGCTGGCGCGAATCGCGGTGCACCACGATACCGGCCGGTCGATGCCGCCGGAAGAGCTGGCCAGGTTCGAGGAATGGCGGACGGCCTACCGGGGTACCGCCACCATTTTCCGGCTGTCGGGAGCCTATATCGACCTCGCGTGGAGTTCCCTGACTCCGGAGCAGATTCCGCGTGGCGCGGACGCCCGTGCACTCGTCGAGGAATTCGACATCGCGGCTCTCACCAGAGCGGGGATCTACTTTCCCGAGATCGGCCATTTGTACCCGGCGCAGTGGTTCCGGCACCTGTTCGCCGAAATGGGCGGGTTCGGCGTCTACCTCGGTCAATACTCCTCGTATCTGATCAGCGATGTGGCCGCACCGATTGCCTTCCGCCGTCATATCGAACCGGTCCTCAGCCGGCACGGTCTCGGAACGGAGGTCGGAAATACCTTCCGCGAGCTCGTCTTCCGTCATGAGGAGGACAATCTCGCCCAGGCCATGCGTCGCCTGATCGGCACCAACGCCTCCGTCGACCTGTTCCTCGCCGACCAGCGCCTGCTGTGGACCCGCGCGCTGGCACAGCTCGGACCGGACGCAACACCCGAATGGTTGATCACACCCTCCGCCCGCCCTCCGGGCACCTCGCTCGCCGCGTGGTGGCACAACCTGAATGCCGACGAACAAGCGGCAATGATCGAGGCGTTCCCGGACGAGGTGCTGGGAATGGGTATCGACCACGCTCCGGCCACGATCGACGCCGCGACAGCACGGCAGCAGACGCTGCGCGAATATGCGCGGCAAGCACGGCGTCCTACCGAACCGTCCGGCCCCACAGCCCCTCCGGCCGACTCCACTGATCCTGTTCGGCTCGAGCGCCGGGACCTGGACGCCGAAGACATCGACATCCTCGCACTCCTTGCCGACGGCTACTCCTTGGCCGAGACCAGCGCCCAGCTCTACTTGTCGCGAAGCGCGCTGCGTAGCCGACTCGATGCCATCCAGGAAAAACTCGGGACGCACAGTACGATCGGCTCCGTCGTCCAGGCTCGGCAGCAGGGGTTGCTGCGCCTCGGTGAGCATGACCCGGTAACCGCGTCGACGTACCGCGATTTCTCCAGCGATGAGGTCGCAACGCTCGCCCTGCTGGCTGGTGGGCTGTCGAACACCCAGGTCGCCGCGCGGCAACGCATCTCTCGCAGCACCGTCACGGATCGCCTGTCACGCATTTTCGACAAACTCGGTGTGCACGGGCGGATACCAGCGGTACTGGCGGCGTTGGATCGCGGGATCATCCGCATCGCGTCGGCCGATACCCGGTCCGATAACGTCGCACTGCCGCCCAGCACACCTTCCGATGCGAAATCCACACCGGACACCTGGACTCGGCTGACGACCACCGCTCGTCCGGAGATGCCCGGTGAGCCGATGCCGCCGCCACCCAGGCCGGGTCCCCACAGGCCCATCCTCGGTATCGATCGGTCGACCGGGCGCGAGATAGAGATCGACCCGGCCGATGTGCGCACGCTGACCTTGCACAATGCGTACGGGCACGATGATGTGGTGTTCCTGCCGTCGAGCCACGACCCCGAAGACGCATTCGTGGGCTGGGCCGGTCAGCCGCACCGGGACTTCGAGCGCATCCACACGGCATATCTGCTGCCCGGCGACCCGCCGAACCGATACGCCATCGGCACGCCCGAGGCCGCGCCGTGGCAACGGGAAGTACGTGCCACCGGCAAAGAGCCGTTCATCGTGATCACGCACGCCACCGCCGACTTCTACTCGCTCCAGGTTCGGGTCGGTGACGGGTGGCAAGAAGTGTTCGTCGAAGGCGACATGTACGCCCGGCTGCTCACCAATAATGCATCTTTCATGAATTTGATCGCCCAGGACGAATACCGGCCGCTGATCATCGCATCGTGCAGCCCGGCGCAACCCGGTAGCGCGACCGCCCAATTCACTGCCGAGCACCTCATCAACGATGGCGAGATGGACCGGAATATCCACCTCGCCAAATCCGTGCTCATCCTCGCTGTTTCAGGCGACACCTCGATACTGGCGGTAGAGGCCATGATCACCCGATCCGGCGCTCACCAGCCCCTATTCGACAGCTGGTGGGGTTCACCCTGGGCATTCGAACACCGGCCCGACCGCTGAGCCCCAACCGATCAGCCGTGCCCGCGCTCAACGAGTTTCCCTCTTTTCTGGTCATGTGGGCGCGGTGGGCGGCGTCGAGCGCGGCGTTCGTCGCGGGGACATCGCATGGGGTCCGCGCATGCTGCCGTGGACCGGCATCTTCGAGGGGCCGGCGCGGAGCGGTTCGACGCTGCATGCGCTTCCGGGCGGGCGCGCCATGCCGGCCCCCGAAGACGAGATCTCGATCGGCCGCCATCTACTACGTCGCCGATGACGGTGTGCTGGAACAGTCGTCGTCCTCGGTCGCGCCCGGTTCCTCCATCGCGGGCTTCGAGCAGCGGTTCAGTGACCGGCGCCGGCCGCTGAACGAATGACCTGCGGTGGTCGGCGGCTGTTGCCCCGGATTGCCGAGCGAGAGCAGGAACAGCGTCAGCGAGATCACCGCGCCGACGGCAAGGACCACGAGCAGCAGGTTCGCGTTCGCGGTGGAGGTGTGCGCTGCGAGATGCGCGCCGTAGCGCAGGTGAATCACGAGATGCGCGACCGACCACACCGCGTACGAGCCCAGTCCGCTGCGCACGGCCAGCGGGCTCGCGGCCACGGCCGATGCCGCGAGTGGAATGGCCAGTGCCAGGTTCATCGCACCGTAGTCGAGCAAGAGGTGCGGGTTGTACGGCATGCCGAGGTTGACCCAGGAGAGGGAGAAGAACCATTCGGGGGCGGTCAGGATCACCACTCCCAAGACGGCGGAGACACCGGCGAAGAACAGGAGTCCCCCGCGCGCTATCCGGCCCCGCGTGCCCGTCACCGCGTCACCCGCGCTCGCAGGAACCCTTCGAAGGTGAGGGTGCCTCGGGGATTGTCGGGGACGAGATTCCATCCCTGCGCGTAACCTTGCGCGACCCTGCCCGGCAGACGTGGCGAGAGAATCGGCCGACGCCGATGCACGACCGATCGGTGGATTTCCGCCAGCTCGCGCAGGCTGTGGATCCGCGGCCCACCCAGATCCGGTGCGTTTCCGACGGGTGGGTGGATGGCGAGCTCCGCCAGATGGTCCGCGACCGTCTCGAGGTCGATGGGCTGGAATCGAAACCGGTCGGGCGCGAAGGTGACCGGCAGCCACCGCTGCACATCGAATATCGTGGCCAGCAGATCGTGGAATTGGGTGGCGCGTAGGTTCGTCCACGGCAGCCCGCTACCCGAGATCACTTGTTCCGCTGCCAGTTTGGCGCGGTAGTAGGGCAACGGGATCCGGTCCACACCGGCGATCGAAGTATTCACCAGATGTGGCGCTCCCCCCGTGCGGCCGATCGCATCGACGAGCCGCCGGGCCGCCACCACGTCATTGCGGCCGTAGGTGGTGGCGCAGTGCACGACCACATCCACTCCCTCGACGGCCTCCCCGAGCCCGGCGCCCGTGCGCAGATCGCCGACCACGCGGCCCGCCCCGGGCGTGCGGCTCAGCACTCGGATCTCGCGCTGCCGGGCCTGCAATCGTTCGACGACGGCTCGGCCCAATTTTCCGGTACCACCAGTGACCAGCACTGTGCTCATCCTGACCTCATTTCGTGCGGACGATAGGTGTTCATCGGTTCAGAACCGGGCACAGCCCTGGAATGTGACAGGTCCGTGCGACTGTGACCGACCTCGCAACGTTCGAGGACGTGGCCTGCTTCGAATAATCTTCCGAGCAATGGAATCGCCGGAGCCATCCGCCGCCGACCGCGCGTCGGTCTTCGAAGAACATCGGCCGCGCCTGTTCGGGCTGGCCTATCGGCTGCTCGGCTCCGCTACGGACGCCCAGGATGCGGTCCAGAGTGCCTATCTGAGCTGGCACGACGCCGATTGGGTGGAAACACCCGGCGCATGGTTGTCCAAGGTGGTCACGAATCTGTGCCTCAACCAGCTCACTTCCGCGCGGGCCCGCCGCGAAACCTATCCGGGCCCGTGGCTGCCCTAACCGGTGCTCACCGAGACCGGTGTGCTCGGTCCGCTGGAGACGGTGGAGCAGCGCGAGTCCGTATCGATGGCGTTCCTGCTGCTGCTGGAACGGCTCACCCCGGCCGAACGAGCCGTCTTCGTGCTGCGTGCGGCATTCGACCATTCGCACGACGAGATAGCCGCCATTCTCGATATCGACGCCGCGAATTCACGTCAGCTGTATCACCGTGCCCGCGCGCATCTGGCCGGCCGGCGTAAGCGTTTCGCCGCCGACGAGCCCCGGCATCACCGGATGGTCTCCGAATTCCTGGCCGCCGCCACCTCGGGCGATGCGGCAAGACTGCATCGCCTGCTGGCCGATGATGTGGTGGCCTGGACCGACGGTGGCGGCGCGACCGCGGCCCGCCGCCCGATCCTGGGCCGCGAACGTGTACTGCGCTATCTGATCGGTGCCGGCCGCCGCCTCGAGGCCTCGGCTATCACCGTCACCACAGCCATAGTCAACGGCGAGCTGTCCATGCTCGCCTTCGACGGCGACCGCCTCACCGCCGTGATCATGGTCGAGCCCGCGGACTCTCGCATCGTGGCGCTACGCATGATCGTGGCCGAAGCGAAGCTGGCCTTCGCCGCAGCCACTCTCGATCAAGTGCCCGCCGGCACGCCACAACCGGCGAACCAGTGGGGACTCGGTTGAAGAAGGCAGAGGGAAGCCGACAGGGCGCGAATGCGAAGCCACCGGACAGCACCCAACCGGGACAGCCAATCCCGAGGTGAGTTCCGGGGCGAAGCCTATAGGTACAACCGCGGGCAGCCGTCCCGGACAGGTAGACCCAGGAGAAGGCCCACGGGCGAAGCCCTTTAGGTAGCAACGACGGGCAGCCATCCCGGACGGCTAGATCCAGGAGGAGCTCAGTGGCGCGGCAACGTGGGTGGGCGAGCACAGACGGCAGCCCTGAGCAAGCCCGCAGGTAGGTCGCAATCCGGGGGCTGTTCACCACGGCGGGGCCCGGCGAAGCCCGCCGGGCAGCAACGGCGGGCAAGCCATCCCGGACAGGTAGACCCAGGAGAAGGCCCGGGGGCAAAGCCTTTAAGCAGCAACGGCGGGCAGCCCCATCCCGGACGGGTAAACCACGGCGGGGGTCCGGGGGCGAAGCCCTCCGGGTGGGGTTTGGGGGCTTCGCCCCCAAAAAACACGCGGAACCAAAAAGGCGGCGAATGCTCGCCATGAGCATGCGCCGCCTTTGGTGGAGCTAAGGGGAATCGAACCCCTGACCTTCTCGATGCGAACGAGACGCGCTACCAACTGCGCTATAGCCCCGTGCGGTTCCTGGCGGGAACCGCGCTGTGACACTGTAGCAGGAGGCGGGCGCCGATTCCGAATCGGGCCCGCCACCTGCGGTTATTCTCCGGCGGCGCGGCGCATGTCGCCGCCGGCGGCGCGGTTGCGGACGGCGCGGGCGGCGGTGGCGTCGAAGGCTTCGAGGTGTTCGAAGGCGGGGTCTTCGTCGTCGGGTTCGAGCAGTTCGGAGCGGCGGCGCAGGGCGCGGGCGGTGTCGCGGTCCATGCCGCGGCGGGCGGGACGCGCGGCTTGTTCGTCGCGTTCTTTGTCGGGGCGCTGGGTGGTGCGCGCGAGCCTGGCGCTGCGGCGCCGGCGGATCTCTTCTTCCATCCTGACCTGCTTGCGCAGGTAGGCCAGGTAGGTGACGAGGACGGTCGCGGTCAGGCCGCAACCCCACCAGAAGACGGGCGCGATCGCGATGGCCAGCGCTCCGCACAGCAGGGTGGTGAGTACCAGGCCGAGCACGGCGCGCTGACGGAAGGTGTAGCGGGCGGCGCGGGCGATGGCGTCGGCTTCGGGGTCGAATCCGCCGCGGCCGCGCCGGGTGGGGATGAAGTCGGTGTCGTCGGTGTCGGCGGGCTCGGGTTCGGCCACGGCGGGCAGCGCCGAACGCGCGGGAGGTATCCGGGCGGCGAGCGGGTCGCGTCGGGTGGCGTCCGCGTTATCGTCCTGGTCGTCGTCATAGTCGACGCGCTCTTCGCGGTCGATACGGTGTTCGCGGTCGATGCGGTCTTCGCGCTCTTCGCGTTCCTCGCGCTCTTCATCGTCCACATAGTCGGCGCGCACGGCATCGGGGTCGCCGGGCACGCCCGATTCCGTGTCGTCGGTGTCGGCGGCCTCGTCCGCCGCCATTTCATCGAGTTCCGTCTCAGTCACCGCCCGGCGGGTCGCCTTGGCGGTCGTGGCACGGGCCGCGCCGGTGTCGGTGACGTCTCCCGGCGTGTTGTGTTCGTCGTCAGCCTCGGTGACGGGCTCGTCGGCCGAAGTCGTCATCCGATCCTCCGCATCATCGCTGTGGGGACGCTTTCTCTGCACTCGTCTCGGCCGCCAATCGGGGTCGCTGTCGTGCCCGGCGGCGGGTCCGGACCTGGTGCGCCGCTTCGAACCTCCGCGATGCAGCACCCGGGTGGCGAGTGCCGTGTCGGTGGTCTGCCGGATCCGGGGATGCCGGTCGGCGAGTATCGGAAACAGGACGAAGACCCAGAGTACGACCAGGCCGATCCACAAGATCGAATTCGGCATCGCCGTCAGCACCTCCGTCCCCGCCTGATCCAGTTCCGACCCGCGCCCCGCGGCCCCGTCGCGGTGACTGTTCCGGCTGCCGCACAGGCGCTGCGGCATGGTCGCCGGGCGGGTCGCAGGCTCCCTGCCGATGGCGCAGGGCGCACCACCGACGTCCGTAGGTTAATTCCGGGTAGGGGCACGGTCCGGCAGGCGCGCCGTGCACATCCGCCACACCCGTCACATTTCCACCATTGCGGCCCGTCGTCGGGCCCGCGTTCACAGCAGCGTCAACCGGCCTTCCCGAGCGAGCCGGTCCACCACTGTCCCGGCCACCTCTTCGACGGTCAGGCCGACGAGTAGATGATCGCGCCACGCCCCATCGACATCCAGATAGCGGCGTAGCAGGCCTTCCTCACGGAACCCGACGTTGCGCAGCACCGCCTGGCTCGCCATATTCTCCGGCCGCACGGTCGCCTCGACCCGGTGCAAGCCGACCGGCCCGAAACAATGGTCGAGTCCGAGCGCCAGCGCCGCGGTCGCCACGCCTTGTCCGCCGAGATCCTTGGCCACCCAGTAGCCGATCCACGCCGATCGCAACGCCCCGCGCACGATATTGCCGACGGTCAACTGTCCGCTGAACGCGCCGTCGACCTCGATCACCAGCGGGATCATCGCCCCACGCCGCGCCTCGGCCTTCAGGCTCGACCACAGCGACGGCCAGTTCGAGGCGTGATTGCGCGCTTCCCACGCACCTCGGCCGGTGGGCTCCCACGGTTCCAGATGCTGCTGGTCGCGCAACCGGATCCGGCTCCAGGCGGCGGCATCGCGCAGCCGCACCGGTCGCAACGCCACCTGCCCGGCCGCGACCCGCACCGGGCCCAGATGTGCGGGCCACCCAGGGTGCTGGGTGGCCCGGAAAACGTTCATGGTCTCCACGTTTCAGCCGCGCTGTGCGAGAAAAGCGACCTGGACCTCGTCGCCCGTCCGGATCTCGGTGTCGTCCGGATCGACGACGATCAGGCTGTTGGCCTCGGCCAGCGTCGCCAGCAGATGGGAGGACGCGCCCGCCCCCGAACCCAGTGGTTGCACCAGGTATTCGCCGGTGGCTTCGTCGCGCATCAACTGGGCACGCAGATAGCCCTTGCGCCCGGCCATCGATTGGATCGGAGTGATCGTGCGGGCGTGCACGATTCGCCGCATCGGCTGACGTCGCCCGAGCGCGATCCGGATCAGCGGCCGCACCATCACCTCGAACACCACGAGGGCGCCGACGGGATTGGACGGCAGCAGAAACGTCGGCACCTCATCGCGGCCGAGCCGCCCGAAGCCCTGCACGGAACCGGGATGCATGGCGACCCTGGCGATCTCGAGCTCGCCGAGACCCTCCAACGCTTCCCGCACCTGTTCCGAGGCCCAGCCGCCGACCGCACCCGCGATCACCACGACCTCCGAACGGACCAGCTGACCTTCGACCACATCACGCAGCCTGCGCGGATCGGCGTCGACGATGCCGACCCGGTTGACGTCGGCGCCCGCATCGCGCGCAGCCGCCGCCAGGGCATAGGAATTCACGTCGTACACCTGGCCAGGGCCGGGCGTGCGGTCGATGTCGATGAGCTCGGCGCCCACCGAGATCACCGACAGCCGGGGCCGCGGATGCACCAGCACCTTGTCCTGGCCGACCGCCGCGAGCAGCCCGACCTGCGCCGCGCCGATGATGGTGCCGGCGCGCACGGCGACGTCGCCGGGTTGCACATCGTCGCCGATGCGGCGCACGTAATCGCCGGAACGCACCGGCTCGTACACCTTGATCCGGGCGCGACCGCCGTCGGTGAAGTCGATCGGCAGCACCGCGTCGGCCAGCGTCGGCAGCGGGGCACCGGTGTCGACGCGCACCGTCTGGCGCGGCTGCAACCGGATCGGCTGGCGCGAACCCGCGACCACCTCGCCGACCACGGGCAACGTCAGATCGACCAGTTCGCCTTCTTCGTCACGGATTTCGGCGCCGGCCGACGCGACGTCGACGCTGCGCACCGCGTAACCGTCGATGGCGGCCTGGTCGAAACCGGGCAGCGGCCGTTCGGTGACGACGTCCTCGGCACACAGCAGGCCCTGGGCCTCGGATATCGCGACCCGGACCGGCCGGGGCGCGACCGCCGCCGCGGTCACCTTGATCTGCTGATCCTCAACCGAGCGCATCCAGCCCTTCCCGATCTCCCTCGCCCCTCGGGCGATCTGTTCCTACGCCGTCACCTGCGGATCCCAGTCCGGGCCCAGCCGATGCTGCAGCCACTCCCGCAGGGCGGGACCGTATTCCTCCCGCTCCAGCGCGAAATCCACTGCAGCACGAAGATAGCCGCCCGGGTTGCCCAGATCGTGGCGCGACCCACGGTGAACCACCACATGCACCGGATGACCCTCGGCGATCAGCAGCGCGATCGCATCGGTCACCTGCAGTTCGCCGCCCGCGCCCGGCTCGATCCGGCGCAGCGCGTCGAAGATGGCCCGGTCGAGCAGATAGCGGCCGGCCGCGGCGTAGGTCGACGGCGCGTCGGCGAGGGCGGGCTTTTCCACCATCCCGTTGACGCGCAACACATCCGGATCCGCCACGCCGGGCACCGGCTCGACATCGAAGACGCCGTAAGCGCTCACCTGATCCTTGGGGACGTCGATGGCGCACAGCACCGTGCCGCCGCGTTCGCGCCGGACCCGGCTCATCGTGTCGAGCACACCGCACGGCAGCACCAGATCGTCGGGCAGCAGGACGGCGATGGCGTCCTCGTCGGCGTCGAGCACACTTTCGGCCTGGGCGATCGCGTGGCCGAGTCCGAGCGGCTCGTCCTGCACGACGGAGGTGACATCGAGCAGCCCCGGCGCCTTGCGCACCTTCTCCAGCAGCTGGAACTTGCCCCGTTCGGCGAGGGTGCTCTCCAGCACCAGATCCTCGACGAAATGCGCGACCACACCGTCTTTACCGGGTGAGGTGACGATGACCAGCCGGTCGGCGCCGGATTCGGCGGCCTCGGCGGCCACCAGTTCGATGCCGGGGGTATCGACGACCGGCAGCAACTCCTTGGGCACCGTCTTGGTCGCGGGCAGGAACCGGGTCCCGAGCCCAGCGGCCGGCACGACCGCAGTACGGAAGCACGACTCCACCGCCGCGCCCGTCGTCGAGCCGGGCTCGCCTGCCTTCGCTGTCATATGCACACCTTATCCGTGTAATACGTCGTCCAAGCCTGCTTCGCGGCGGCCTGGCGCCCGCATGAGCCTATGGTGATCACCGTGAAGATGCCCGGTGAGCGCGATAAACATGCCTGGCGGTTGGAGATTCTCGCGCAGCGGGCCGCGGTGTCCGACGCCGACCGGGCGCAGGAGGCGTCCGCGCTGGCAGCGACGGCCGGGCAAATCGCGGTCGGCGAATGGGTGTGCGCGTATGTCCCGGTGCGTGGTGAACCGGGCTCGGAGGCGATGCTCGACGCGCTGCTGGCAGCGGGAGCGCGGGTATTGCTGCCGGTGACGGGGCCGCCGGGACCTCTGGACTGGGCCGAGTACACCGGTGCGGCGAGTCTGCGCGCCGCCCGCTACGGGCTGCTCGAGCCGAGCGGACCGGCATTGGGTATTGCCGCGGTGGCGCGCGCGAGTGTGATTCTCGTCCCTGCGCTGGCGGTGGATCTACGTGGTGTGCGGCTCGGGCGCGGCGCAGGCTACTACGACCGCACGCTGGCCGCGGCCGACCCGGCTGCCCGGCTCGTGGCGGTGGTTCGTGACGCTGAGCTGGTGGAACGGCTGCCCGCGGAGCCGCACGACCTGCGGATGGGCTGGGCCTTGACGCCGCGCGGCGGGCTGCGCGAGTTGTCCGCCGATTGACCGCGCGCCCGCCGGGAATGAAATCCCGGGTGGCAATGTTGGCACTGTCGCCTGTAGAGTGCTAGATCGACGAACCCTGCGGAGGATCCTGTGCCAACTTATTCGTACGCGTGCACCCAGTGTGATAACCGCTTCGACATCGTTCAGTCCTTCACCGACGAGGCGCTGAGCGTCTGCTCGGAGTGCTCGGGCAAGCTGCGCAAGCTGTTCAACTCCGTCGGCATCGTGTTCAAGGGCAGCGGTTTCTACCGCACCGACAGCCGCGGCGGTGCGTCCACCGCCAGCGAGCCCGCCAAGTCCGACAGCGGATCCTCCTCCGGCTCCGATTCGAGCTCCTCGGCCGCCCCCGCGGCGGCGGCCAGCACCGCAGCCGCCAGCTGAGGCGAGTCGCGGGTTGTGCACAGCCCGCGAGTTGTCCACAACCCGTCGTTCACCGGGCCCGGGCCGCCGATCCGCGCCATACGCTCGGCGCATGATCGGAATGTTCGCCGGCCGCCGCCGACTCGGCCCCCAGCGCTTCGGCGATGGTCCGCTCGGCCGCGGCGAGACGCTGCGGGAAGCATTCTGGAATCGGCCACCATGGGCCGACGGATTGCTCGCCAGGCGGGTCCTCGCCGCCGTTCTCACCGCCGCCGCAGTCGTACTGATGCTGCGCGGTGATCCCGATGCCGACCGCGCACGCGTCGTCGTCGCGGCTCGCGATCTACCACCCGGCCATCTGCTCACCTCAGCGGACCTGCGGGTCGTCGACCGGGAATCCGGCGCACTACCCGGCGGTGCGGCGCGCGATCCGGCCCCGCTGATCGGTGCCACCATCACCGGCGCGATGAGCACCGGGGAGATCCTGACCGATCTGCGTGTGATCGGCCCGCGGCTGGCCGCGGTGGCCGGAGGCGCACCGGACGCCAGGATCGTTCCCCTCCGGCTGGCCGATACCGCCGTCGCCGACATCCTGCGCGCGGGTGATCGCGTCGACGTCATCGCAGCCGACGAATCCGACCGAGCCGCCCGCCCCGCGCGCACCCTGGCCACCGATGCCGCCGTGGTCCTGATCTCCGGCTCCCCCGGGTCATCGCCGACACGATCGGCGGAGCGAGTGGTCCTGGTGGCGATGGGCGCCGAGAACGCGGCCGCGGTGGCCGCGGCATCGTTGAGCACCGCCCTGACCGTCGTCTTCCATTGAGATCGATCACCTCTGATCGCCGGCTCCATCGTTCGCCGAGCGTTAGCCGGTGCGGTCAACTAGCATCCGGGAAGACCAGCACCCGGCTGCGGACATTCGGTTCCGCACACCGAAGGAGATAGGGCATTGCTCAAGGGGTTCAAGGATTTCGTGCTTCGCGGAAACGTCGTCGACCTGGCTGTTGCCGTCGTCATGGGTACCGCGTTCGTCGCGATCGTCACCGCGTTCACCAATGGGATCATCAATCCGCTGCTCGCGGTTTTCGGCAGTCCCAATGAACTCGGGCTCGGTTTCCGATTGGTTGCCGACAATCCCTCGACCTTCATCGAGGTGGGCCCGATCATCACCGCGTGCATCAACTTCCTGATGATCGCGGCGGTCCTGTACTTCGTCTTGGTGATGCCTTCCACGCATGTGAAGAAGCGCTTCGCCAAGGAGGAGAAGGAGGAAGTGCTCAGCGACAACGACCTGCTGATCCAGATCCGCGATCTGCTGGCCGAGGGCCAGAAGACCGGCGGGGGGCGGCACGAGTACTCCTCCGAGTCCTGACGACGAAAGGGCCTGTCGCCGAGTGCGACAGGCCCTTTCGATCGTGGGAGGAGAATCAGCCGATGCTGAACGGCTGACCCCACAGGGTCACCACGGACATCACGTTCTCGGTCTCGACCTTGACCTTCACGAACGCCCGCGCCTGCGCGTAACCGGCGCAGCCGCTCAGGCCGATGGTCTCGTCGGCCCAGGTGACGCTGCCGCTCTTGCCCTTGAACTTGTTGCGCTTCTCGTGCGACTCCTCACCGAAGTCGTCGGCCTCTTCGAGGTCGAGCACGTAGAAGGACTTGGCCTGGCCGGGGCCGAGCGACAGCTCGCCGCCGCTCTCGGCGCCGACACCGAAGGACTCACCGTCCCAGGTGCCCTCACCGGAGACGCCGCCCTCGACGCCGCCGCCGCCGATGTTCACCTGGCAGCCCACGACATAGCCGGGGTAGATCTTGCCGCCCTTGGCGCCCGAGCCGGACAGCTCGACCTGCGCGCTGGCCGAGACCCACGCGTTGCGGTGCACCGGGGTGGAACCCATCGACGGGTTGATGTTGGCCGACTCGCCGACCAGACGGACCGTCACCACGGTGCCGTCGGACAGGGTGCGGACGATTTCGCCGCCGGGCAGCGGCACGAAGGTGTCGGCGTTGGCCGCACCGGTGGAGAACAGGCCCATCGCGACGGCCGCGGCGGCACCCGCACCGGCCGCACGCACGATGCTCTTACGGTTGATCATTGTGTAATGCCCCTCTGGGGTTGATTCGCTTCAGCGAGAGATTGATTGGCGGATTCGAGACACATCGGTCCGGTCCGGCCGAGACGGCCGGGCAGACCCGGAATCAGCCGATGCTGAACGGCTGGCCGTAGAGGGTGGTCTTCGAGTAGTGGTCGCCGATGATCTCGACCACGGTGTAGGCGCGGGCCTGCGCGTAACCGGCGCAGCCCTGGATCTCCATCTCGACGTCCTGGTACTCGACGGAGTAGACACCCGGCTTGGTGATGTCCTTGTACTCGATCTGGACGAACTTGACCTCACCCGGGCCGAGCTCGAGACCCACCGAGCCACCGACGGACGCGCCGTCGAGGTCGACACTGCCGGAGACACCGGCCGAGATGGCCTCGTCGCCGATGGCGACCTGGCAGCCGACGATGTAGCCGGTGTTCAGCTGCGAGGTGCCGTGGGTGGAGGAGTTGTTGGTACCGGGGGCACCGGTCGGACCGTTGTTCGGACCCACTTCACCCTCGGGGGTGGCGGTGACATCGGCGCTCGCGATACCGGAGACCCACACGGTGCGGCCGGCACCGTTGGCCGCCAGCGACGGCGAGACCAGCGCGCTCTCATGGGTGCGCTTGATGGTGACGCCGGGGCCGATCTTCTCACCGTCCGGCAGCGGCACGGAGGCGTCCGCGTTGGCGGCGCCGGCCGAGAACAGTCCCATGGCCACGGCGGCGACGGCGCCGACGCCCATCGCGCGCGTGACGTTGGTGCGGTTCTTGCTCATACTTCCCCTCATCAGGTTTTCAGCGACAACCCCGTTCGCACGGGGATGGCCTACAGCAGGCTCAGATGAGCGTGCTCGAAAGCGCTGACCGCCAGATGAACCCGAATCGGCACAGCGAATGAACAGTCGGGGACGGCATTTCGTCCGCGGCATGGCAGCAAGATGAGGTGTAGGTAGCCGAGAGGTTACGCAGATCGGCCGAATCCGCCGCGACAGGGACGAATTCACCGGTCGCGGGCCGAAAACAGCAGAACGCGGGCCTGTCACGATTGTGACAGACCCGCGTTCATTTCGCTGGTCGCGTTTGCTCAGGCCGTTGGCCGGCCCGAGCGGGAGCCGATCAGCCCAGGCTGAACGGCTGACCCCACAGGGTCACCACCGACATGACATTGTCGGTCTCGACCTTGACCTTGACGAAGGCACGCGCCTGCGCGTAGCCGGCGCAGCCGGTCAGACCGATGGTCTCATCGGCCCAGGTGACCGAGCCGCTGGTGCCCTTGAAGACGTTGCGGGTCTCGTGCGACTCGTTGCCGAAGTCGTCGGTGTCTTCGAGGTCGAGCACGTAGAAGGACTTGGCCTGGCCGGGGCCGAGCGACAGCTCGCCGCCGCTCTCGACGCCACCGGTGGGATCGCCTTCCCAGGTGCCGCCGGCAGAGGCGCCGCCTTCGACGCCGCCGCCGCCGATGTTCACCTGGCAGCCCACCACGTAACCGGGGTAGATCTTGCCACCCTTGGCGCCCTCACCGGCCAGCTCGACCTGCGCACTGGCCGAGACCCAGGCGTTGCGGTGCACCGGGGTGGAGCCGAGGGAGGGGTTGATATTGGCCGATTCACCGACCAGGCGGACCGTCACCACGGTGCCGTCGGACAGCGTCTTGACGATTTCGCCGCCGGGCAGCGGCACGAAGGTGTCGGCGTTGGCCGCACCGGTGGAGAACAGGCCCATGGCAACGGTGGCGGCAGCGCCGAGTCCGGCCGCCCGCGCCACGATCTTACGGTTGATCATGTTTGTACCCTTCGAGGGTCGAGTTCGCTCGAGGCGAGAGGTTTGTACGGTCGAATTCGACGACTCAGCCGATGCTGAACGGCTGCCCGTAAAGGGTGGTCTTCGAGTAGTGGTCACCGATGATCTCGACGACCGTGTACGCCCGCGCCTGCGCGTAACCCGCGCAGCCCTGGATCTCCATCTCGACGTCCTGGTACTCGACCGAGTAGTGGCCCGGCTTCAGAATGTCCTTGTACTCGATCTGGACGAACTTCACCTCGCCCGGGCCCAGCTCCAGACCCACCGCACCGCCGACCGAGGCGCCCTCGACATCGATGCTTCCCGACAGACCGGCGGAGATGGCCTCGTCGCCGATGCTGACCTGGCAGCCCACGATGTAGCCCGTGTTCAGCTGGGACGCACCGTGGGTGGAGGAGTTGTTGGTACCCGGCGCGCCGGCGGGGCCGTTGTTCGGACCCACCTCGCCCTCGGGGGTGACGGTGACGTCCGCGCTCGCGGTGCCCGAAACCCAGACAACGCGACCTGCGCCATTGGCCGCCATGGACGGCGAAACGACAGCGTGCTCATGGGTGCGCTTGATGGTCACACCCGGACCAACCTTCTCGCCGTCCGGCAACGGCACGAAGGTATCCGCGTTTGCGGCCCCGGTCGAAAGCAGACCCAGGGCCACGGCGGCTGCGGCGCCGACGCCCGCGGCACGGGCTCCGCGGCGCAAACCGTTGGTGCGGTTCTCGCTCATACTTCCCCTCATCAATTTTTCTCGAACAGACCAGCCTCGACCGTCGAGGCTGGACATGGTCCTCACAGGCCCAGCTCAGTGTGTCGCCTATTTGTTGCCGTTGTGTAACTCGCTGTTATTTCAACGCAAAGCTCGACTACCGCCGGGCCACACCCGACTCCGCGAGGTCTGCACATTCGTGCAGGCCACTGGACTGCGGAGGCGGTTGCGATGGCCCGAGGCGAGATTAACCGGCGGTAACGGAACGGACAACGAAAGTATTCGTCAAGACTCGAGTGATCTGTATCACATAGCCAAAATGCTTATATCGCTTGACGTGCATAAATGCAGGATGCGAGTTCCGGCAAAGTAGCCGAATTGCCCCGGACGGCGAAGCAGCACCAGCGGCGAATACGGGACGAGAACGTATTCCGGAGGAGATCGGAACAGCAAAGAGCTTGAATCTTGAACGCTCGAGATAGCTACGCGTCAGTAAATACGTAGCAGGGCAGTAGATAACGGGCGAGGCATCGGCGCCAGGGCGGTAGCTGGAACGCGGAAGAACTCAGCCGTGATGCGGCGGAACCTGCGACCGCAACCAGTCGTCGATGCTCGACGGCGTGTCGCGGTCGTCGCCGCGTTCGTCGCCGGTGGTCTCCGGGAGCACCTCACCGAAGATGCGCGCCAGACGCGCGGCGTCCCCCGGCCGGCGGACCGGACGGGGGACGTCGCTGCGATCGTCGGAAGAACTCATTCGTCCAATCCGGACAGTTCACCGATCACCCGGCTGGCGAGCGGGCCGAGGGTCGCCATGCCATCGCGGATGGCCGAACGAGTACCGGGCAGGTTCACCACAAGGGTGCTGCCGGAGATACCGGCCAGGCCGCGCGAGAGACCCGCGTCGAGGGAACCGGCGACCCGGCCAGAGGAACGCAGGGCCTCGCTGATACCGGGCAGCTCACGGTCGAGCACCTGGGAGGTGGCCTCCGGCGTGACATCGCGCGGCGACATGCCCGTGCCGCCGACCGAGATGACCAGGTCGACGCCGCCGATCACCGCGGTGTTGAGCGCGTTACGGATCTCCACCTCATCGGCCTGCACCGTCACCGACGCGTCGACGAGAAAGCCCGCTTCGGTGAGCAATTCGGTGACCAGCGGGCCCAGCGAATCCACACCACCGTGCGCGGTGCGGTCGTCGACGACCACGACCAGTGCGCGTCCTGCCACGGAACCATCGATGTCCATGGTGCTCACCGTAGCGTCACCGCCGAGCATCGGCTCCCATCCCCCGTGCAGCACCTGCATCACCGCACTCCCCCGGTCGACACCGCGTCGAGGGTCACCTCGACCGTCTTGGCGTTTCCGCCCTGCTCATCGGTATATGTCACGCTCACCTTGTCTCCTGGTCGGCTGGAACGGACGGCGGCGACCAAGGCGTCGCCGGAGTCGATGGTGCGGTCGTTCATCCGGGTGATCACCACTCCGGCCGGGATACCGGCCTTGGCGGCGGGACCGTCGGGGGTCACCTCGAGCACCCGCGCTCCGCGCACCGTGTCGTTACGCGGCACCGTGATGCCGATCTGGGCATAGGTGGCGTGGCCGGTCTCGATCAGTTCTTCGGCGACCCGGCGGGCCTGATCGACCGGGATGGCGAAACCGAGCCCGATCGAGCCGCTCTGCTGGCCGCCGAGGTCGGAGCCGCCGAGGGTGGCGATCGCGGTGTTGATGCCGATCAGCTTGCCGTTGGCGTCGACCAGCGCACCGCCGGAATTACCCGGATTGATCGCGGCGTCGGTCTGGATGGCGTCGATGACGGGGTTGGGCGTGGCCGGGTCGGCGCTCGGCTGACCGGAGGTGGAGACCGGCCGGTTCAACGCCGAGACGATGCCGGTGGTGACGGTGCCGGCGAGGCCGAGGGGCGAGCCGATCGCGATGACGGGCTGACCGACCTGGAGGCCGGCCGAGCTGCCGAGTTCGATCGGGGTCAGGCCCGTCTTACCCTCGACCTTGATGACGGCGAGATCGGACACCGGATCGGCGCCGACCATGGTCGCGGACGCGGTGCTGCCGTCGGCGAAGGAGACCTCCATCTTCGCGCCGGGACCGCCGCCCGCGGCGACGTGGTTGTTGGTCAGGATCAGTCCATCCGACGACAGGATGACTCCCGAGCCCTCGCCCTGTGCGCGGTTGCTCGCGACCTTGATCATCACCACGCTCGGCAGCACGCGCTGGGCCACCGCCTGGGTGGAGCCGGCGGGCGCGGTGGAGGCGTTATCGATATTGGGTTTCGGTGCGTCGAGGGCGTTGGTGACAGTGGTCGCGGCGCCGTCGTCGCCCGCGACCAGCGCGCCGACCGCGCCACCGACGCCGCCGCTGACCAATGCCAGCGCGACCGCGCCCGCGACCAGGCCGGTGCGGACCGGACGCTTGGGGGCGGGCTGCGGCTCGGGAACGGGGGCGTGGCCGAACGGAGGGCCCTGCGGACCTGGCGCCGAGTGGTAACCCGGCGGCGGCACGGCCCCGGGATGCGGGCCGTGCGGTCGATCGGTGAAATCCTCGGTCATGGTTACTCGTTTCTTTCTCACGTCGTGCCATCCAGCGTGACGCCGACTGCTGAGAGCGGACTGAGACCGTGCTTGAAGTTCGCTGCGGATCGAACGGCCCGATCGACCTATCGATCCGCCTCGTCCTCGGCGGCCGCCGCGGGCGCGCCCGCCTCACCGGGCAACACGATGCGGATCAGCGCGCCGCCGCGTTCGGACGTATCGATCGTGATGGTGCCGCCGTGTTTTGTCACGACTTGTTTCACAATCGCGAGCCCGAGGCCCGAGCCCGGCATCGAACGCGAGGCGGTGGTCCGGTAGAACCGCTCGAACACCAGCTCGCGTTCGGCGGGCGGGATGCCTGGACCGGCGTCGTCGACCGAGAGTTCGAGCAGCCCGCGCCCCACCTCGGCCATGCTGACCCGCACCTGCGCGCCGGCCGGACTCCATTTCGCGGCATTGTCGAGCACGTTGAGGATGGCTCGTTCCAACCCGGCCTCGTGGCCGTAGACGAACCACGGCCGCAGCGCCGCGACGAACTCGATGGAGCCGCGGCGGCGACGTGCGCGTTCGAGTGCACGCTCGGCGACCTCGCCGAGATCGACACGCTCGTAGACGGTTTCCGGCGCGTCTTCCCGAGCCAGATCGACCAGGTCGCCGACGAGGGTGGACAGCTCTTCGATCTGGGCGACCACATCGGCGCGCAGTTCGGCCATGTCCTCGTCCGGAATCCGCGGTGCGCCGGGCCTGCCCGCCGCGATCAGCAATTCCATGTTGGTGCGCAGCGACGTCAGCGGGGTACGCAACTCGTGGCCCGCGTCGGCGACCAGCCTGCGCTGCCGGTCGCGGGATTCGGCCAGGGCACGCAGCATCGTGTTGAAACTCTCGGTGAGCCGGGCCAGCTCGTCGTCACCGGTGACCGGGATCGGCGTCAGATCATCGGTGCGGGCCACCCGCTCGGTGGCCGCGGTGAGCCGGGCGATGGGCCGCAATCCGGTGCGCCCGACCGCGGTACCCGCCGCCGCGGCCAGCAGCACGCCGCACCCGCCGACCACGAACAGCAGCCACGCCAGCCGGTCGAGCACCTCACGGGTCGGCTCGAGGCGCTGGGAGATCACCAGCGTGACACCCGAATCCATGCGCCGGGCCAGCACCCGCTGATTGTTGAAGGTGCGCAGCGAGGACGTGTGTTCGCCCTTGGCGACCGCGATCTCCTCGGTGCCGATGGGCGGCTTGGTCGGCTGCGGCGGGATGTAGACCGGGAGGCTGTCGGGTGGACGCTCGCCCTCCGGCGCGGTCGGCGAGGACACCGAGAACGGGTAGATCAGGCCGACGCCGATGTTGTTGGAGAACAGCGTCGCCACGCCGAGCGATTGGAAGGCCATGCTGTCGATATCGCCACTGATCATGGTCGCGGCCCTGGCGCGCAACTGGGCGTCGACGTCACCGTAGAGCGCCCGCGCGACCATGGCGTAGGCGGCGATGGAGGTGACCGCGACGGCGATGGCCACCACCGAGGCGGCCAGCAGCGTCACCCGCCAGCGCAGCGAGACCGTGCGGGTCAGCGGCGTCGGCGGGCGCATGGGCGCCGGCTCGGCACCGCGACGGGGCTGCCCCAGCGGCGCCACACCAGCGGCGGTGCCGGATTTTCCCGGCCGTTTGGAAGCTGAACGTGCCATGTCCGCGCCCGCCTACGGCGGCGTCTCCCGTAGTACGTAGCCGACACCGCGCACGGTGTGGATCAATCGCGGTTCGCCCTCGGCCTCGGTCTTACGCCGCAGGTAGCCGATGTAGACCTCGAGGGCATTGCCCGAGGTGGGGAAGTCGTAGCCCCACACCTCCTCGAGAATCCGGCCGCGAGTCAGCACCCGGCGCGGATTCGCCATCAGCATTTCCAGCAGTGAGAACTCGGTGCGGGTGAGGCTGATCGAACGGGTTCCGCGCAGCACTTCACGGGTGACGGGATCCAGCGACAGATCGGCGAACCGCATCGTTTCCGACGTCTCGCCCGGATCGCTGGTCCGGCGGCGCAGCAGCGCGCGCAACCGCGCGAGCAATTCTTCGAGCGCGAATGGTTTCGGCAAATAGTCGTCGGCGCCCGCGTCGAGACCGGCGACCCGTTCGGAAACCGAATCCCGTGCGGTCAAAACCAGAATCGGCAGATCGTCGCCGGTGCTGCGCAAACGGCGGCAGACCTCGAGGCCGTCCAGGCGCGGCATCATCACATCGAGGACGAGCGCGTCCGGTCGCTGCGCGGTGACTTTGTCCAATGCGTCGACACCGTCGACCGCGAGGTCGACGGTGTAGCCGTTGAAGGTCAGCGACCGCCGCAGCGATTCCCGGACGGCGCGATCGTCGTCGACTACCAGAATGCGCATGTCACCAGTTTGACCGCATCGACTGAGAGCGGACTGAGAGGGCTGCTCCGACACGCCGCCACCAGCGCGTTCCGCGACCGAAATGTTTGCCCGCTGTCCGATAAGTGATCTTGACCTGCACATTTACCGGATTGCACGGCCGCGGCTCTCGCACGCGATCATTCGTTCGCGAATCTTGTTCTGCTCGGCCATATTCGAGGTTTAACGTGGGGAACGTCCAGATTGCCGATGCTCCCTCTGCGGGGTATGTTCCCTGCGGTAAAAAGAAGACCTCAGGTTGGTTCTGGCGCGGTTCACATCGAATCCAGAACTCCCCACGCACGGCCGGGGTCACTCGTGATGCGGAGGCGACACAAGCGGATGGAAGCTGCACCGCGACCCTGGCAATTCAGCCTGCCCAACTGGTCGGTTACCCGCAAGGTCGGCATCGTGCTCGTGCTGCCGGTGGTACTGGCCACCGCGTTCGCGGTACTGCGGATCAACAACGAGCTCCAGACCATGGACCAGTTGGACGCCGCCACCGAACAGGCCATCATCATCCGGCCCATCGTGAGATTCGGCACCGCCACCGAACATCTGGCGGTGACCGCGACGTCGAGCTGGGGCAACCCCGCCGACCCGCGCACCGACGCCGCGCTGACCCGTTTCGATCAGGCCTTGGCGGATATGGAAACCGCGCTCCAGGACACCGGGGTCAGCGGCAAGGTGACCGCCGAGCTGTCCTCGGCGGTCGCCATCGGCACCACCATGCGCAACAGCCTGCGCAGCGGATCACCGGCCATGGTCGGGGATCAGGCCGACGAGATCGGCATGCGCATCGGTAACGCGCTCGCGCTCTCACCCTCGGTGGAAGACCTCGTCATCCAGCGATACTTTCTCCAGCTGACCACGATTCAGACCGCCCGCCGCGTGCTCACCGAGCAGCGCATGCTGATCAGCTCGCCCGATGCCGCCCGCAACCCGAGCATGCGGGCACGGGTGCTCACCTCCGCCGGTGCCGAGCTGACCATGATCTATCAGTACGGCCAGATTCTGCCGGAGCTGGCCGGCAACATGCGGCCGCTGCTCGACGCGGTGCAAACGCGTCTGGCGACCTTCAGCCAGAACACCGCCGACCCGGCGAGCAATCCGGCGGTGCTCGACTCGCTGCAGGTCAGTGCCGACACCTATGACGCCACCACCGCGCAGCTGACCGACATCATCGACGCCGCGCTGCTCGACCGCACCACCACCGCGCAGAACAGCGCCCTGCGCGAAACCACGATCGTGATGGCGGTGCTGCTGGCCGGCCTGGCGCTGGCGCTCGCCGTCGCGCGGACCCTGGTGGTCCCGGTGCGCAGGCTGCGTCGCGACGCGCTCGAGGTCGCGCACGTCAAGCTGCCCGACGAGCTGTCGGTGGTGCGTGCCGGTGGCACCACCCCGAAGATCACCCCGGTCGCCGTGCACACCACCGACGAGATCGGCCAGCTGGCCAGGGCCGTCGACGAAATGCACGAACAGGCGCTCAATCTCGCCGCCGAGCAGGCCCGCCTGCGGGTGCAGATCGGCAACATGTTCGAGACCCTGTCGCGGCGCAGCCAGTCGCTGGTGGAACAGCAGCTGGCGCTGATCGAGGATCTGGAACACGACGAGGACAACAGCGAACGGTTGCAGAGCCTGTTCCGCCTCGACCACCTCGCCACCCGCATGCGCCGCAACGGCGACAACCTGCTGGTGCTGGCCGGTACGGCGTTGCGCCGCGGCCAGCTGCAGCCGGTGCCGCTGTCGGACATGCTGTGGAGTGCGGTCTCGCAGGTCGAGGACTATCAGCGGGTCGAGATCGGCACCGTGCCCGAGGGAGTCGTCGCCGGTGAGCCAGCGGTCGACATCGAGCATCTGCTCGCCGAGCTCATCGACAACGCGCTGCGCTACTCGCCGCCGACGACGCCGGTCGCGGTGACGGTCGCGCGCGCGGTCGACGGCGGCTACCTCATCGAGATCACCGACCGCGGCCTCGGCATGTCGGCCGAAGACCTCCAGGCCACCAATGAGCGCCTCGCCTCCGGTGGTGAGGTCACCATCGAAACCGCCCGCCGGATGGGCCTGTTCGTGGTGGGCCGGCTGGCCAAGCGGCACAACATCACTGTCAGCCTGCGCCGCACCTCGACCATGGCCCAGCAGCCCGGTATCACCGCGAGCGTGCATCTGCCCGGCGCTCTCGTCGCACCGGCGATGGACGACGCCGACGGCAAGCCGCCGACCGATCCGTTCGCGGCGCTGCCGCCGGGTACGCCGCCGCAGCGCACCCTGGTGTCGGTGCCGAGCCTGCCGGAAGCTCCCTCCCCCGCACCCGAATCGGAGCCGGTGCCGCTGTCGTCGTGGGGCACCACGAGTAACGGCCTGCCGCAGCGTCGCCCGTCCATCCGGGTGGCGGAGCCGCCGGAGCAGCCGTCCGTCTCGGTTCCGGCGAGCGCGCGCACCGATTCCGGCGCGCAGCGTTCGGGTGCCGAGGACCGTTCCGGCCATGCGCCGTTCGGACCGCCGACGCCGGAGCCGCATCCGGGCGACGCCGCGACCGGCCCGAACCGGATCGTCTCCGCCGAACCGGAGGAAGAGCCGACGGGCCTGTGGGCCGAGACCACCGAGCACCCGATCGTGACCGCGCAGGCGGAGACCATGGCGCCGCAGACCGCGGCCCCGGCGCCGCAGACCGAGACCCCGGAGCCGCAACCGCGGGCCACCACCGCCGGCTCCGGTCTGCCGATCCGGCGCCCGGCCGCGGTGCGCGACGAGCCACAGCAGGCGCCCGCACCACAGCCGGCGCAGCAGCAGCCCGAGACCGTCACCGTCACCGCCGAATCCGCGGTGACGACCACGACCTCGACGCGCCTGCAGCCGGTGGGTGGCGATTCGCCGACCCCGATCTATCAGCGCATGGTGTCGGAGTGGCTGGTCGAGCCCGCCACCGCGCAGCCGTCGAGCGGCACCTGGTCCTCCCCCGCGGACGCGGGCTGGACGGCGGCCGAGGATGCCGCGAAGCCGACCACCAGCGGCCGGACCGTCGGCGGCCTGCCGATCCGCAGGCCGGGTGCGCAGTTGGTGCCGGGTGGCCTGGCCCCGGCGGAAGAAGCGGGCGCTCGTGACCCGGAGGAGATCCGGAACAACCTGACCAGGCATCTCAGTGGGGTCCGCAGCGGGCGGGCCGAAGCGCAGCACAACGACGGAGGGCTTGCATGACCAACCCGAACCCGAACAGCACCACGGACGAGAACCTGAATTGGCTGGTGGCCCGGTTCACCCGGGACGTACCCGGTGTCTCCCACGCGGTCCTGGTGTCGGCGGACGGCCTGTTGCAGGCCACCAGCCCGCATCTGCCCGCCGACCGCGCCGAACAGCTGGCCGCGGTGACCGCCGGCCTGGCGAGCCTGTCCACCGGTGCCGCACAGCTTTTCGACGGCGGCAAGGTGATGCAGTCGATCGTGGAGATGCAGCGCGGCTATCTGCTGGTGATGAGCGTCGGCAACGGCTCGCATCTGGCGGTGCTGGCGAACAAGTCGCACGATATCGGCCGCATCGGCTACGAGATGGCGCTGCTGGTCGATCGAGTGGGCTCGGTGGTTTCCGCCACCGCCCGCACTGCCGTCTGAGTGATCCATGTCCTCATTCGGCTCCGGGCCGTACAACCGGCCGACCACTCGCGTCAGACCCTATGCCCTGACGTCGGGGCGCACCGAGCCCGCGGTGGACCTGCCGCTGGAGGCGGTCATCGAGACCATCTCCTATACCCCGCGCGGTGATTGGCCCTCCGGTGATATCCGCATCGAGATCCTGCGTCTCGGTGCGCACCTGCTCTCAGTTGCCGAAATCGCCGCACACCTGGATCGTCCGCTCGGTATGGTCCGGGTCGTTATCGGCGATCTCGTCGTGGACGGGAACCTGCGAGTGCATTCGACTCTGACCGAACAGGCGAGCTATGACGAACGCCGTTCCCTGATGGAGAGGACATTGCGTGGACTCCGTGCCTTATAGGAGACCGGATCGGGGCTCCGCGCCCGAGGACACCGACAATCGCACCGCGTCGACCAAGATCGTCGTCGCCGGTGGTTTCGGTGCGGGCAAGACCACTTTCGTCGGTGCGGTCTCGGAGATCGTTCCGCTGCGCACCGAGGCGATGGTCACCCGGTTCTCCGACGGTATCGACGATCTCGCCGATACTCCGGAGAAGGAGACGACCACCGTCGCCATGGATTTCGGCCGGATCATCCTGCCGGGCAATCTGGTGCTCTACCTGTTCGGCACGCCCGGCCAGCGGCGTTTCTGGTTCATGTGGGACGACCTGATCCGCGGCGCCATCGGCGCCGTCGTGCTCATCGATACCCGCAGGCTGGAGGACAGTTTCGCGGCGGTCGACTTCTTCGAGGCGCGCAAGCTGCCCTTCCTGATCGCGGTCAACCGGTTCCCGGACGCGCCGCGCTTCCCGATCGCGGAACTGCGCGAGGCGTTGTCGGTGCGGCCCGGCGTGCCGATCGTGGATATCGATGCCCGCAATGCCGTCGAGGTGCGGCAGGCACTGGCCGCGGTGACCGAGTACGCGATCTCGGAGTTGCAGGCCATGGAACTGGAAGGGGCCGCCAGGCATGGCTGACACGCTGGCTTCGGCGACGGGTCTGCTCGCGGCCGGGGCGGACGCCGATATGGAGTGGTTCGCCATGGGCTACTGGCTCATCGGGCTGTCACTAGGGGTGTCCGCGCTCGGCGCGCTGGTGGGCCTCGCGTGTGTGGTGCACGGCAGGCGTTCGGCCCGGTTCCGTCCGGTCTGGCTGGGCGCGGCGGCGATCTCGATCGGTGGGGTTGGTATCTGGCTGGCGACGGCGGTGCCGCTGCTCGGGGTGGCGGTACCTGGGTCGGTGCTGCGTTATGACGCGGCCACGCTGGGTGTTTCGCTGGCGGTGATCGTCATCGCGGTGTTCGCGGGGCTGGTGATCGTCGGGCGTGAGCTGCGGTTGCCGCGGCTGTTGACCGGCGGGCTGGTGATGGGGCTCGGCGCCGGGCTGATGCAGTACCTTCAGTTGTCCTCGGTGGATGTGCAGGGTTCGGTCGAGCTGACGGTGTGGCTGCTGGTGGTGGCCGCGCTGATCGCGGTGATCGTCGCGACGGGATGCCTGTGGGTGTTCCAGTCGATGCAGGTGCTCGCGGCGCGGATCGGCACCATCGTCTTGTTCGCTGCCGGTGTGGCAGGCGTGTATTACACCGGTGTGGCGGCGCTCGGGTTCACCCTCGACGATGCCGCCGAATCCCCGGCGGGGATGCAGTTGTTCGACTTCGTCTTCCCGATGTTCGTGCTGGGTTCGCTGGCGTTGGCATTGCCGATCACCGCGGTGCTGGTGGCGCCGGATCGGCGGGAGCTGGCGGCGGTGGATCCGACGCCGCGCCCGGTGCTCGAGCCGGCGCACTGAGGCCTGGGCGGGGTTCCGGTGACGGCCGAGCAGGAGGCGTTGCTGCGTGAGTTGCGGGCGCAGGTCGGGGAATTGCGCACCGAGATCAGCGACTTGGAGGCGACGGTCGCCGAGCTGGTGCAGCGGGTCGAGCAGTTGGCCGGGCCGTCGCTGTGGTGGCTGTTGACGTTGCCCGCGGCGTTGCTCGGCGAGGTGCTCGGCCGGGTCAGCGCTGTGCTGGGGCTGCCGTGTGGGGGCGCGGCGGATTCTGCGGCGGGGGTCGCGGATTCGGACGGCGGCTCCGCCGCTCCGGAGGACCGGTGATCCTCGCGTTCCATACGCGCCGGTCCCGGTTTCCCGCCGGTCGCTGATAGCCGTCGACTCCTCGGCTGCATCGCGGTGGGGAATCGACACGGCACGGCGCGAGAAGTGCGGTGAGTGAGTTCGTTTCGGCGAGGGCCGGAGAGACTTGGCGATGAGCGGGTTCTCCCTTTCGGGAGAACCCGCCCTCTCGAACGAGGGTACCGGCGGGCTATCCCGAAATCATCAGTGCGGCAGGACTTTTACTCAGGCCAAAAACCAACTCTCAGTACGAAATTCGAGAGTTGGCAATCTGCTCGCAATCGACCCTTCGACTGTATCGCCAAGTCGCCTCACCAGCAACGATAACCAGTCGATTGCCATCGACCGGCGGACTCCAAGAGCGCACGCCGGGTGAACGGCCGGGAAATAGTGGCGCGCCGGTAGCCGACTTCCTCTCGAGTTCAGACCCCCTGACGCCATCCCGCGCGCTATCGTCGCAACGCACATGCAGGTTCGTCCGAAGGAGTTTCGTATGGCCGTCAACGTTGTGCTCGACAAGGTGCTCGACAAGGAGTACGAGAACAAGTCGCTCGCGGAAATCCTCGCCGCGCCCCCGTCGGCGCTCGCCGGCCTCACCGAGGCTCACGACAAGCAGCTGCTGGACGCCCTGAAGATCAAGACCATCGCGGATCTGGGCAACAACAAGTTCTTCCAGCTCGCCGCCGCTCTGGTTCGGCTCAAAGAACAAGAGGGCTGATCACGCCGATGAGATGCGCGGGGCGGCGTCGCGATTGCGCGACGCCGCCCTGTGCACTGCGGGCGAACGGATCCCTCAGATCCGTTCCGGGTCGATCAGCCCGCGCCGCACCGCTTGGACAATTCGGCGCGGAACCCGATGCACGACACCACCGACCGTCACCGGCACGAGGTCCGGCGGTGTCGCCTTCCAGTTCGAGCGACGGCTGCGGGTGTTGGACCGCGACATCCTGCGCTTCGGAACCGCCATGTCAGCCCTCCCCTCGTCCGGGCTGGGGCTGTGCGCCGCGCGCCCGCTTGCCGTACTTCCGCTCGAACTTCTCCACCCGGCCCTGAGTGTCGAGCACCCGGTGCGCACCCGTCCAGAACGGGTGCGAATCCGCGGTGACATCGACCACCAGCAAGGGGTAGGTCTGCCCGTCGGTCCAGACCACGGTCCGGTCGCTGCTCGCGGTGGACCTGGTCAGAAACTGTTTGCCGGTGCTCGAATCCTCGAACACCACCGGGTGGTAGTCCGGATGTATCCCTGCCTTCATCAATCGTCCTTTCTGTCGTGCGGTCGAGGTGCCGCGGGAAGCTCACGGCGCGACCGGATTCGGGAATCGGGCCCGCGGTTCACTCGGCGCCGCGCTGATCGCCCACGATGGGTAGCCCGGTCGACTCGGAGGATTCGCACGGGTCGGCATGCCACTCGCCGAACGGGTCGTCCCACTGCGCCACCCGCTCGGGTGCGCGCTCCACCAACCGCAATTCGTCGTCCTCGACCAGCGCCCAGTGCAGGGCCTGCCGGATATCGGCCGGGTCGGCGTCGTGCACCAGGATCACCAGTGAGACATCGCGGTCGCCGAAGCGGTCGTCCCAGCGCAGCGCGGACATGGCCCGGCGGTCCGGGTCGGCCTCGGCGAGCTCGTCCGGCGTCATCGCGGCCAGCCAGCGGCCGGCGCCGCCGACCCGCAAACCGCCACCGGCCGATTCCAGCCACACCACCTCGTCCGGCTGGGTGGCCAGCCACAGCCGGCCGCGCGCGGTGACCACACCCTCGAACAACACGTCCAGTGCCTCGTGCAGACGTGCGGGATGGAACGGGCGGCCGGCGGCGAATTCGACCAGCGTCACCCCGTGCTCGGTACCCAGCGGTGGCTGACCGCGCAGCAGCGGCGCGTGGGCGTCGAAGATCCGGCCGCGCCGCGAGTCCGCCGGGATCCGCATGAGCAGCGCCTCCACCTCGGCCGGGCCGATCGCCTCGGCCGCGCACCAGTGCACCGGGGCCTGTGGGACGAGCCGGGTGAGGACGGCGCCCAGCCGTTCCCGGTCCAGCGCGTCGACCTGGTCGGCGCCGGTCACGATCAGCGCGTCGGCGAAATCGACCTGGCCGACGGCCACCTGCGCCACCGTGCGGTCGTCGTCGGCGGTGGCGAGGCCACATTCCGCGAGGGTCTCCTCGCCGGTGGCGTCCGCCAGCCAGACCCGCGCATCGGCGCAGGTCAGCACGGCCTCGATGCGCACGTCACGGCGCGCGGGGCCGTCCACCCGTCCGATCACACCGGCGACGACGACGTCATCGATGGCGTGACATACCGCTTCCGCTTCGAAGGCAGGGTCGAGCGCGAGCACGATACGCGTCACCGAATCTCGGGCGGCCAGGGTGCACAGCAGCGGGAGGAGATCCGCGCGCAGCGTGCAGGAGACGCACCCGTGGGCCAGCTCGAGCACCTCGACGCTCTCCCGGCCGCCGTCACACACCGCCCGGCGGACGATACCCTCCCGCAGTTCGGCCAGATCGTGGCGGACGACGACGGTGCCGGGGGCGGCGCCCAACGCACGGGCCACCTGGTCGACGCCCTCGGTGGTGCGCCCGGAGGACCCGGCGACCACCACGACCGGTGTTCTGCGATCGGGAATCACAGCAACCCCTTTCGGTAACGGTTTTCATTAACAGCTCGCCACACGGTACAGTGCCGAGCGGTCGTTGTCGAAAACGATTGTCATCACCTATTGGAGGGAGCCCGCCATGTCGGCCCACTGCCAGGTCACCGGCCGCCGGCCCGGTTTCGGCAAATCCGTCTCGCATTCACACAAACGGACCAACCGCCGCTGGAACCCGAACATCCAGCGCAAGACCTACTACCTGCCCAGCGAGGACCGCCGCATCACGCTCACCGTCTCGGCCAAGGGCATCAAGACCATCGACCGCGACGGGATCGAGGCCGTGGTGGCCCGCATCCGAGCGCGCGGCGACAAGATCTGAGCGGAGAACCACGATGGCATCGAAATCGACCGAGATCCGTCCGGTGATCAAGCTGAAGTCCACCGCGGGCACCGGCTACACCTACGTCACCCGGAAGAACCGGCGCAACGACCCCGACCGCATGGTGCTGCGCAAATACGACCCCGTCGTGCGCAAGCATGTCGACTTCCGCGAGGAACGCTGATGGCGAAGAAATCCAAGATCGCACGCAACGAACAGCGCAAGCAGATCGTCGCCCGCTATGCCGCGCGGCGAGCCGAGCTCAAGGAACTGATCCGCAACCCGGCAACCGCCGACGCCGACCGGACCGCCGCCCAGTCGGCCCTACAGCGCCTGCCCCGCGATGCCAGTCCGGTACGATTGCGCAATCGGGACGCCGCCGACGGACGACCGCGCGGACATCTCCGGAAGTTCGGGCTCTCTCGGGTACGTGTACGCGAGCTGGCCCATCGGGGAGAGTTGCCCGGTGTGCACAAATCGAGCTGGTAGAACCCCTGATCTCGTGAGTAAGGAACCCGACTAATGGCAGTCAAGCGAGCACCGTCGAAGAAGGTCCGAGCCGAACAGGCCCGCAAGCCGAAGAAGAACCCGCTGATCGCCGCCGGTATCGAGACCGTCGACTACAAAGACGTCAACCTGCTGCGAACCTTCATCTCCGACCGCGGCAAGATCCGCAGCCGCCGCGTCACCGGCCTCACCCCGCAACAGCAGCGCCAGGTGGCAGTGGCGGTCAAGAACGCCAGGGAGATGGCGCTGCTCCCGTTCACCAGCCGCTGATCCGCGCCGCCGCGTCCACCAGCTCGCGGCACCGCGATACTCACGGCACCGACGTCCCACCACGACCAAGGCCCCCGATGCGCCATCGGGGGCCTTGTCGTCTGCCGGGCGAACGCGCAGCAGACACGGCGGGCGCCTGCGTTAAGGTGTGCCCATGTCGCTGCGCCGTGGCTGTGCCACCCTGCTCGCCGTTGCCGTCACCGCCTTGCCCCTCGCCGCCTGCGGCGATACCGATGACGGTGCCGCACAAGAGGTTACGAGTTCGGTGACCAGCACCGCGCCGAACACTCCTACCGAGAACCCGGCCGCCGCCACCGGTGAACCGTTCACCGCCGACCCCACCATCGTCGGCGCCCACCCGATCCCGTTCACCTCATGGACCGCCCTGCCAGGCAACCGGATCGCGATCAGCTTCGAGACCGGCGCCCCGGAGTGCTACGGCGTCGACGCCACCGTCACCGAGACCGACGAGGCCGTCACCATCGAATTGCGTTCGGGCACACGGGCCGACGCGGTGGGCAAGATGTGCGTGATGATCGCGGTGTTCGGGACGCTGGAGCTGCCGTTGCAGGCACCGGTGGGCGATCGGGAAGTCCGCAGCGCGGCGTAGGCCGAACGACAACGCTCGCCACGCGGCCCCGACCACCCTGGAAACGACCGACGCCGCGCCGGGCCTGAGCCCTGACGCGGCGTCGTATGCTCGCACGCTCAGTGCGCGAAGTGCCGCGAGCCCGTCAGATACACGGTGACCCCCGCCGCGCGCGCGACGTCGATGGTCTCCTGATCCCGCACCGAACCGCCCGGATGCACAATGGCCCGCACACCGGCCTGGATGAGCGCTTCCGGCCCGTCGGGGAACGGGAAGAAGGCATCCGACGCGGCCACCGAACCCTTGACGCGGTCACCGGCGCGCTGCACGGCCAGCCCGACCGCGTCGACCCGGTTCACCTGGCCCATGCCGACGCCGACGGAGGCACCGTCGTGCGCGAGCAGGATGGCGTTCGACTTCACCGCGCGGCAGGCACGCCAGGCGAAGGCGAGATCGGCGAGGGTCGCGGCGTCGGCCGGTTCGCCGGCCACCAGCGTCCAGTTGGCGGGATCGTCGCCTTCGGCGTCGAGGATGTCGCGCTGCTGCAGCAGTGCGCCGCCGCTGATCGGCCGCAGCTCGACACCGGCCCGGCGAGGCGGCTCGGCCACCAGGATGCGCACGTTCTTCTTGCGCTGCAGCACCTCCACCGCGCCGTCGGCGTAGGACGGCGCGACGATCACCTCGGTGAAGATCTCGGCGACCTGCTGGGCCATCTCCACGGTGACCTCGCGGTTGGCCGCGATCACGCCGCCGTAGGCGCTCACCGGATCGCAGGCGTGCGCCTTGCGATGCGCCTCGGCGATATCGGCGCCCAACGCGATGCCACAGGGGTTGGCATGCTTGATGATCGCCACCGCGGGATCGGTGTGGTCATAGGCGGCACGCCACGCGGCGTCGGCGTCGACGTAGTTGTTGTACGACATCTCCTTGCCGTGCAACTGCCGCGCCTGCGCCAGGCCGGGGGCCCCGTCGTTGGCGGTGTAGAGCGCGGCTTCCTGATGCGGGTTCTCGCCGTAGCGCAACACCGCGGCACGATCCCAGCTGCCACCGATCCAGTCCGGGAAGCGTTCGGTGCCGGGTGCGAGCACACTGGTCATCCAGCTGGCCACCGCGACATCGTAGTTCGCGGTGTGCTGGAAGGCCTTGGCCGCCAGCGCCGTCCGCTCCGCGAGGGTGAAACCGCCCGCGCGCACGGCGTCGAGCACCTTCCCGTAATCGCCGCTGTCGACGACCACACCCACCGACGGATGGTTCTTGGCCGCGGCACGCACCATCGACGGACCGCCGATATCGATCTGCTCCACACATTCGTCGGGCGACGCGCCACTGGCCACGGTCTCGGTGAACGGGTAGAGGTTCACCACCACCAGCTGGAAGGCCTCCACGCCCAGCTCGACCAGCTGATCGACGTGCTCGCTCTTGCGGGTGTCGGCGAGGATGCCCGCGTGCACCCGCGGATGCAGCGTCTTGACCCGGCCGTCCAGGGTTTCCGGGAATCCGGTGAGGTCTTCGACCTTGGTCACCGGGATTCCGGCGTCGGCGATGCGGGCGGCGGTCGACCCGGTCGAGACCAGTTCGACCCCGGCCTCGTGCAGGCCGGTCGCGAGCTCCACGAGCCCGGTCTTGTCGTAGACGCTCACCAGCGCCCGGCTGATCGGCTTGCGGTCGCTGGATTCACTCACCGGGAAACTCGCTCATCTGGAATAACTGCCTTTCGTCCGTCGGAGACAATGCCTCGGGTGGCGACGGCGGCGACAACCTCCGCCAGCAACCGTCGCTCGACAACCTTGATGCGCTCGTGCAGGGTGGCCTCGTCGTCATCGGGCAGCACCTCGACCGCTTCCTGCGCCAGGATCGGGCCGGTGTCGATGCCCTCGTCCACCAGGTGCACCGTCGACCCGGTGACCCGGACGCCGTAGGCGAGCGCGTCGCGGACGCCGTGGGCGCCGGGGAAGGCCGGAAGCAGCGCGGGATGGGTGTTGATGATGCGTCCGCCGAACCGCTTCAGGAACATCGGGCCGAGGATCTTCATGAAACCGGCGGAGACCACCAGATCGGGTTCATGGGCCGCGACCGCGTCGGTCAGCGCGGTATCCCAGGCGCTGCGATCGGGGAAGTCGGCGAGCGCGATGCGGAAATGCGGGATGCCGGCGGCGGCGGCGTGCTCGGTGGCGGCGCAGGTCCGATCGACACCGACGGCGACGATCCGGGCGGGATAGCCCGGCGTCGCGGTGGCCTCGATGAGCGCGCGCAGCAGCGATCCGGTGCCCGAGGCGAGTACGACGACGGTGGCCGGGGCCTTTTCGGATGGGGCCGGGGAGGTCAGCGCTCTACTCCTGGAGTCGGGTCGGGCGGTGGCCGGATCGTTGCCACCGCCGTAGAGCCTAACGATCCTCGGTTCGGCCACTTTCCGGCAGGTCCGCCTCTACCACCTCGGCGTCGACGATCTCGGCGGGCGGCTCGCCCGGACGTTCGGTGTGGTGGTCGAGCGCGGGCTGCTCGTCGACGACTTCGGCGTCCAGTTCCAGCGTCAGTTCCGGGCCGTCGTCGTAGTCGCCGAATTCGTAGTCGTCGTATTCGTCGTAGGCATCGTCGGGGTAGTCGTCTTCGTCGTACTCGTCGGGATAGTCCTCGTCGTGATCGTCGATGCCGAATCCGGGGATCGGGCTACCGACCGGAGTGATGAACAGGCGTGCGAAGACCAGCCCCGCGTACCCGGTGACGGCAAGGAAGACGAAGGTGACCACGGCGAAGATCGGCAGGTCGGGGCCGATGCGGCCGAAGGTGCCCAGTTCACCGCCTGCCACCGCGCCGAGCAGCACCAACACCAGCGTCGCCAGCGCCGCGCCCGCGAGCGTGGACCACGGGGCGACGATGCGGTCGGGCGAGGTGCGGGCGGTGTCGAGACCACCGATCACACCGATGACCGCGGGGATCAGCAGCAGCACCGGCCACCAGCCCGCCGCGGGACCGGTCGGCAGCGCGGCCAGCACCGGCATCGCCGGCACGGGGCCACCGACCACCGAGAACACACCCACCGAGGCTTCACCGAATTCGACGCCGGCACCGACCAGCACGGCCACCGCGCCGATCACCACGTTGGGCAGATACAGCAGCGAGAGCACCGTCAGCCCGATGACGCCGCCGGCATTGCCCGCGCCGGAAAAGCTGTCACCGATCCGGGACCAGTGCGCCAGCAGCGAGACGACGGTGACCACCGCGGCGGCGCCGAGCATCCGCAGCACGGTGTGCGCGGCGACGTAACCGGCGGCCACCACCCAGTACGGCAGCCGATCGGCCGAAGCGGGCCAGAGCCCGGCGGCGATACCGCATCCGGCGGCCACCAGGTGCAGCCCGCCCACCCAGGCGAAGGCGGACAGCGGATTCGGCGGCTGCATGGGCAGTACCCCGGCGGCGTCCTCGGTGACGGCCAGGCAGACCGCGGTGACCAGCAGGGGCCCACCCGCGGCGGCCGCGATCAACCAGGCCAGATCGGCGCGCGAGGGATCGGCTTCGACGGCGTGCGCGCATTCCCGCGCGCACGCCCACATCATCAGTGCGGTGGGCAGCAGCGGTAGTACACCGAGCGTGGTGGCGCCGATGACGACAGGAACCTGGTGCACCGCGAGCCAACTACCCGCGATGGCACCGGAAATACCGGAAAGGCCGCTGCCGGAGGCCAGCAGGGTGGCGAACATCGCGACGACGATTGCCGCGAGCCCGAATGCGGCGGGGCGGGCGGCGACGAGCGACAACACCCGCGCCCGTTCGGGGGTGAGTGACAGAAAGCCGGGCTCATCGACCGGCGGCTCCGGCTCGGATCGGACCGGTGCGGTCCGTCGGACAAGCGAATTCCGCGGGGAGCTCATGAAGATTCAGGTTGGCAGCTCTCCCGGCGCGAGCGGGGCAGGCGCGCCGGGCGCCGGGAGAGCACCGATGACAACCGTGTGGCTGCCGGATTACTTGTTGTCGTCCGAGGGACGGAACGCCCGCGTCGGATCAGCGGCCGGATCGGCGTTCTGCTCGCCTCCGAACGGCTGGCCCTGCTGGCCCTGCTGCGGCGGCTGCTGCTGACCGTACTGCTGCTGGCCGTACTGCTGCTGCTGACCGAACTGCTGGGTGGCGCCTTCCGACGGCGACTGCTGCTGGCCACCGGCATACGGCGACTGCTGCTGTCCCGCACCGTAACCGGGCTGCTGACCGTAGGACGGCTGCTGCTGACCGTACTGCTGCTGACCGGGCTGCTGGCCGTAGGAGGGCTGCTGACCGGGCTGGCTGTAGGACGGCTGCGACGGGTACTGCCCGCCACCGAAACCGCCCTGGCCCGGCTGGCTCTGACCGAACTGCTGCTGGCCGTAGCCACCCTGCTGCTGGCCGTACTGCTGCTGACCGTAACCCGGCTGCTGGCCGTAGCCTGCCTGCGCCTGCTGCGCGGCCGGGCGCGGTTCGGGCAGTTTGATGATGCCCGCCTCGAACAGCAGGACCGCGACGGCGATGGCCGCCTGGACGAACACGAAGAACAGCAGAACCCAGACACCGAACTCGGCCTTGGTGCTCTCGGGGAAGCTGAACGACTGGAACAGCACGCCGAAGAACGCGGTGACCGACACCGCCGCGGCGGCGCCGATCCAGTTCTGCTTGGGCAGCAGCGACAGACCCGCGAGCGCCCCGCCGAGCAGCGCCAGCGCGAGCAGGGCGGTGGAGCCGGAGACGAAGGCGTTCAGCGAATCCGCGTCGCTACCGAGGCCTTCGATATCCGGGCCCATGAAGGGCAGGAAGCCGAGGAGGAAGGTGATCACACCCAGCGCAGCCACGCCGATCGTCAGGAAGAACGGCAGCCCCTTGGCGGCGGCACCGGATTCGGTGCCTGCGCCGGCCGGCGACTGGCCGGGGTTGGGGGAAGCGGAGGGCGTCGGCGCGGGCGCGTTGTACCCGGAGCCCCCGGTCGGGTATGACATGTCGTCGTCTCCTAGGTCGAGTCATACATGTGTGTTCACGACTGATTCCCTCCTGACGCTACTGCACTGTGGCGCGGAGGTCATCACCGAGCGATTCCCCTGTGGAGAGAATCGGCGCCTGTGGATAACGACGAAGGCCGCCGCCGGCGAACCGGAAGCGGCCTTCGAAGACCCATCGGATGGAATCGGGAATCAGGCTGAATTCGACTTGCCCGATTCGGCCCTACGTGGTGACGCTGCGCTACCGCCTCCGGGCCCTTGACCGAATCAGGCGGTGACGCTTGCCTTCTCCAGGATCTCCCGCGCCAGCGCGGCGGTCTCGGACGGCGTCTTGCCGACCTTCACGCCCGCGGCCTCGAGTGCGTCCTTCTTCGCCTGGGCGGTGCCCGAGGAACCCGAGACGATGGCGCCCGCGTGGCCCATGGTCTTGCCCTCGGGGGCGGTGAAGCCCGCGACGTAGCCGACGACCGGCTTGGTGACGTTGGCCTTGATGTAGGCCGCGGCCCGCTCCTCGGCGTCGCCGCCGATCTCGCCGATCATCACGATCAGCTCGGTCTCCGGGTCCTTCTCGAACGCCTCGATGGCGTCGATATGGGTGGTGCCGATGACCGGGTCGCCGCCGATGCCGATGGAGGTCGAGAAGCCGAAATCACGCAGCTCGTACATCATCTGGTAGGTCAGCGTGCCGGACTTGGACACCAGACCGATCGGGCCCTTGCCGGTGATGTTGGCCGGGGTGATGCCGACCAGCGCCTCGCCGGGAGTGATGATGCCGGGGCAGTTCGGGCCGATGATCCGGGTCTTGTTGCCCTTCTCCACGTTGTAGGCCCACGCGTAGGCGGTGTCCTGCACCGGGATGCCCTCGGTGATGACCACCAGCAGCGGGATCTCCGCGTCGATGGCCTCGATGATGGCGTCCTTGGCGAACTTCGGCGGCACGAACGCGATCGAGACGTCGGCGCCGGTCTCCTTCATGGCCTCGGCCACGCCACCGAAGACCGGCAGCTCGACGGCGTTGCCGTCCTTGTCGGTGTGCGAGACGGTGGTGCCCGCCTTGCGCGCGTTGACGCCACCGACGATCTGGGTGCCAGCCTTCAGCATCAGGGCGGTGTGCTTGGTGCCCTCGCCGCCGGTGATGCCCTGGACGATGACCTTGGAATCCTTGTTGAGGAAGATAGACATGTTGTTGTCCTTACTCGGCCGTCGTTATTTGGCGGCAGCCAGTTCGGCGGCCTTGTCGGCGCCTTCGTCCATTGTCTGCGCCAGCGTCACCAGCGGGTGCGCGGCGTCGGCGAGGATCTTGCGACCCTCCTCCACGCGGTTGCCGTCCAGCCGCACGACCAGCGGCTTGTTCGCCTCGTCGCCGAGGATCTCCAGCGCCTTGACGATGCCGTTGGCCACCGCGTCACACGCGGTGATGCCGCCGAAGACGTTCACGAACACGCTCTTGACCTGCGCGTCGTTCAGGATGACGTCCAGCCCTGCGGCCATCACCTCGGCCGAGGCGCCGCCACCGATATCGAGGAAGTTGGCCGGCTTGACCCCGTTGTGCTTCTCGCCCGCGTAAGCGACCACGTCGAGGGTCGACATGACCAGACCGGCGCCGTTGCCGATGATGCCGACCTCGCCGTCGAGCTTGACGTAGTTGAGGTCGTTCTCCTTGGCCTTGAGCTCGAGCGGGTCGGTCGCGTCGATGTCGGCGAACTCCGCGTGGCCCGGCTGCCGGAAGGAGGCGTTCTCGTCCAGGGTGACCTTGCCGTCGAGGGCGAGGATCTCGTCCTGCGGGGTGCGCACCAGCGGGTTGACCTCGACCAGGGTGGCGTCCTCGGCGACGAAGACCTCCCACAGCTTCTGGATGGTCACGGCCGCGGCGTCGAGCACCTCGGCGGGCAGGTGGCCCTGCTCGGCGATGGAGCGCGCGAACGCCAGGTCGACGCCCTTGACGGCGTCGACGGGCACCTTGGCCAGGCGCTCGGGGGTCTTCTCCGCGACCTCTTCGATCTCCATGCCGCCCTCGACCGAGCACATGGCCAGGTAGGTGCGGTTGGAACGATCCAGCAGGAAGGAGATGTAGTACTCCTCCGCGATGTCCTTGGCTTCGGCGACAAGGATCTTCTTGGTGATGTGGCCCTTGATGTCCAGGCCGAGAATGTTCGACGCGTGCGTGAAGGCGTCTTCCGGGGTGGCCGCGTACTTCACGCCGCCTGCCTTGCCACGGCCGCCGACCTTCACCTGGGACTTGATCATCACCGGCTTGCCGATTTCCTGCGCGATGGCGCGGGCATCCTCGGCCGTGTCCGTCACGCGGCCCTCCGACGAAGGCACTCCGTGCTTAACGAAGAGCTCCTTCGCCTGATATTCGAAGAGATCCATGTATTCACCGTCTCGTCTGCGTTGCTATGACAACGTCTTTGTTGGCGGCCCGACGTCGGAAGCGGGTCGGGTCGGACTCTAACCAGTCACATGGAAGGCCAATCGGCCACGTACATCCTAAGTGGCGCAGGTCACGGCCGAACCCCCGGGACGGGCAAAACCGCTGGCCAACGCTACTCGCGAGTAGCTTGTTGACGAGTCACCCGACGCCTGCTCGCGGGGCATCCCGGCCGCGGATCACGGACCCGTCACGACCAGGCAACCTCACTCCGGTGCCCAGAAACGCGTGAGTTGAATCGAGCTGATATCGTGATCCATCTCACAAGTGTGGCCGGAATGTGCACACCGCTTGCGCAGCGCGCAATCGTTTCGTTACCGTGATTGCGGTCGATATCACAACCCGGTCACGACTCCGTTGTTCCAGGTGATGAGGAGGACGGCAAGCTTGACGCACCACAGCACTCCGTCGGTGGAGAGCCGTTCCATGATCGACCCGTCGATGCCGCCCCCGTCCGGGCCGGGCATGCGCGCGAGATCCTTCCGCATGGCGATGCGGGCTCGCCGATGAACCACCACACGACCCTCGACCCCAGTCGCAACCGGTCGGGTCACCGATACCGCCACGAAGACGGCGCAGCGGCCGCACCCGCGCACAGCGGGCACCACGGCTACGGCTTCCACACCGCCCCCGGCGCGCACAACGCCCAGCATGCCGGCGAGGCCGGGAACTCGTGGTCCGCCGACAACGCCTGGAACGACAACGCCTCCTGGACCGAGGGCGACGCCTGGTCCGAAAGCGACAACGGCTGGACCCCGGAGTGGTCCGAACAGAGCTGGACCGAAGGCGAGACCTGGTCCGACGGCGGTGCGTGGAGCGGCGGCGGCGAGACCTGGCGCGAGGCCGACGAGCCCGCCGAGGAACCCGACGAGCCGGCCGCGCCGAAGGTCATCCCCGCACGCGAGAGTCGCTCGCGCAGCGGCGGCGCACACCGACTACCCGCGCCACCCACGGCCCTCAAGGGCCGGGCAGCGGTCGCCGCTGTCGCCGCGGGCGCGTTCGTCGCCGCGGGCCAGTGCGCCTTCGCCGGCCCCGAAGAACAGACCACCATGGCGGCCGATTACGAGGCCGACCAGATCTACGAGATCGCCTCGCACTCGCCGATGAACGCGGACGATCAGACCGCCGCCGCGGCCACCTCGCCCGATTCACCGCAGGTGCTCACCGTCGGCGCGCCGGTCGATCTGAGCCAGTTCACCGACATCCTGGAAAAGGGCCAGAAGTACGCCGAAGATCTGGCCGCCCAGGAAGCCGCCAAACTGCGGCCGCTGTTCGCCCGGTTCGCCGCGGGCAACTTCACCTCCGGCTTCGGCGCCCGCTGGGGCGTACAGCATCTCGGCATCGACGTGGCGGGCCCGATCGGCACGCCCATCTACGCCGTCGCCGACGGCACCGTCATCGAGGCGGGCCCCGCCGCCGGATTCGGCATGTGGGTGCGGCTGCTGCACGACGACGGCACCGTCACCATCTACGGCCACATCGATACCGCCACCGTGTCGCAGGGTCAGCGGGTGCTCGCGGGCGACCAGATCGCCACCATGGGCAACCGCGGATTCTCCACCGGTCCACACGTGCATTTCGAGGTCTGGCTCAACGGCACCGACAAGGTCGATCCGCTGCCCTGGCTGGCCACCCGCGGCATCAGCCTCGGCCAGATGCGCGACTGATCAACGCGTTTCACACCGCGCGAGGACCGCTCGGCGCATCGTGAGCGACGCTGTGGCACACCCACGGTGAGCAAGAGCACGCTTCCGCAGCACGGGCGCGCCACATAGCGTCAGGCCATGGCTCGTACAACGACGTACACCCAAGTCCTCGCACTGCCCGCCGCCGACATCTGGCGCGTACTCGGCGACCCACAGCGGTTGCCCGAATGGAATCCGGCAGTCACCTCCGTCGTCATGCACGGCCCCGTCGCCGCCGGAACCACCGGCGACATCGTCCCGCGCGGACGTCTGCTCGGCCCCGTGCATCAGCGCAGCGCCGACCCGTTCGTGCTCACCACGGTCGAACCCGAACGCGAACTGACCCTCGAGCAGGACACCCCGATGGGCCGGATGTTTCTCACCTGGACCCTCACCTCCGTGGCCGGCGGAACCGAACTGGCCCAACGGCTCACCTTCACCGGCCCGTCGGCAGGCGCGGTTCGCGCGATCATCGGCACGCTGGTGGAGACCGACGCCCGAGTCTGCTTCGCCCGGCTGGCGACACTCGCCGGAATCTCCCCCGGCCGCCGACGCACTCACCGCCGTCATCGCGGGCGGATCCGGAGCGCTCGGCCGTCACATCGCCGCCGACCTGGTCTGCCGGGGCAAGCACGTTGTCATCCTCACCCGCCGACGCGACCCGGAACTGCCCTTCCCGCAACGGGAATGGGACGGCAGAACGGTCGGCGACTGGGCCGACTCCCTGGTGAATCCCGGCCCGACCGCCGTCGTCAATCTGGCTGGCAAGCTGGTCGACTGCCGGCCGACCGCCGACAACATCGACGAACTCCGGCACAGCCGAGTCGAACCGACCCGTGCACTGGTCGCCGCCGCGGGCGCACTCGACGCCCCGATCGACTACTGGATTCAAGCCAGTACCACCGCCATTTGGTCCGATGCGGGCGAAACCCGGTGCACCGAAACCACACCGCTGCCGACCGGTGCCGCGGCCCTGCCACAGATGACGGGCGTGGCCGCCGCGTGGGAAGACGCGTTCGACGGCGCGAAAGCCCGCCACAATACCGTCCTGCGCACCTCCATCGTGCTGGATCCGCAGGCACCGGCGCTGAAACGCCTGTGTCAGCTGACCCGGGCCGGCCTCGGCGGCCGGATCGGCGACGGCAAGCAATGGTTCAGCTGGATCCACATCGAGGATTGGCTCGCGATCGTCCGCGCCGCGCTCGGGCTCGACCCCGAGCTACGGCTGCCGGACGGCATCCTGGTGGCGGCCACCGATTTCCCGGTGCGCAATCGAGACCTGATGACGACCCTGCGCAGGCACCTGCACCGGCCGCCCGCGCCGCCGACACCGAAACCGCTACTGGCCCTCGGCGCCGTGGTGCTGCGCTCCGATCCGGCGCTCGGGCTCACCGGCCGCCACGCCACGTCAGCGGTGCTGCGCGACACGGGTTTCCGGTTCCGCTACCCGACCCTCGACGACGCACTGACCGACCTGCTGCCGAACTGATCGGTCAGCAGGCGTTCAGAGTTTGACCAGCGTCCGGCTGAACTGCGGGATCAGCCGGATCTTGCCCGCGGTACCGAAATCGATGGTCACCGTGGCCAGCGGACCGACTCCGTCAGCGGCCACCACCCGGCCGAGCCCGTACTTGTCGTCGCTGACCCTGTCGCCCACGGCGAGCACCAGGTCGACATTGTTGCGTTTCACGCCCGCGCTGCGCGGGGCGGGCCGGCGATCGCGCACGCCAGGGCGTGGTTCCGACCAGCCTTCGGTCCAGTCGCGTTCGCCGGCGTCATCCCCGCGACGACGCCCGCCGCGCATACCGGAGTTCTTGGGCTCCAGCCGTTTCCAATCGATAAGATGGCCGGGGATCTCCTGGAGGAACCGCGATTCCGGGTTGGACACCGGTTGCCCCCAGCCCGAACGCACCACCGCGCGACTCAGATACAGCCTGCGCCTTGCCCTGGTGATGCCGACGTAGGCGAGACGGCGTTCCTCGGCCAGTTCGGCCGGATCGCCGAGAGCCCGCATATGCGGGAACTGACCGTCCTCCCAGCCGGTGACGAAGACGACCGGGAATTCCAGGCCCTTGGCGGTGTGCAGGGTCATCATGGTGACCACGCCCGCGCCCTCGTCCGGGATCTGATCGGTATCGGCGACCAGCGATACCCGCTCCAGGAAGGCCGCCAGCGAGCCGGGTTCGGGTTCGCCGTCGGCCGCCTCCGGCAGCAGCCCCTCGGCACGGGCCGCCTCGGCATTGTTGTGCGCCTCGGAGCTGAATTCCCGTGCGACGCTGACCAACTCGTTGAGGTTGTCGAGCCGGGCACCGTCCTGCGGATCATCGGAGGCTTCCAGTTCGGCACGGTAGCCGGTGCGGTCGAGCACCGCCTCGACCACATTGCCGACATCGGGGAAATCGGCGTCCGGGCGCTGCCCTGCGGCCCTGATCTCCTCTAGCAGGTCGAGGAAACCCGAGATGGCGCGCTGGGCGCGCGTGTTCAGCAGCGCGACCTTGCCCTCGGCGGCATCGCGCAGAGCGGCGGCGAAACCGATATCACGCTGTTCGGCGTGGACCGCCACGCACGCTTCGGCGCGATCGCCGATCCCGCGTCGCGGAGTGTTGAGGATGCGGCGCAAGCTCACCGCGTCGTCGGGGTTTTCCAGCACCCGCAGGTAGGCGACGACATCGCGGACTTCCTTGCGCTCGTAGAACCGCACGCCGCCGACCACCTTGTAGGGCAGGCCCATGCGGATGAAGATCTCTTCCAGCGCACGCGAATTGTTGTTGGTGCGATAGAACACCGCCACATCGCCATAGGTGGCTTCGCCCGCGTCGACCAGCCGGTCGATCTCGCGGGCCACGAACGAGGCTTCGTCGTGTTCGTTGTCGGCGACGTAGCCGGTGATCAGATCGCCCTCACCGGAATCGGTCCACAGCCGCTTCTCCCGCCTGCCCTCGTTACGGGCGATGACCGCGTTCGCGGCGGACAGGATGTGCTGGGTGGAGCGGTAATTCTGTTCCAGCAGGATGGTTTCGGCGTCGGGGAAGTCGCGTTCGAACTCCTCGATATTGCGAATGGTCGCGCCGCGGAAGGCATAGATGGACTGGTCGGCGTCGCCGACGACACACAGCTCACTCGGCGGGACCCGGTGCTGATCGTCGTCGGTCCACTCCTCCTCGGTTCCGGCAGCAGCGGCCGCGCCCGCGGCGGCGTCGGCGTCACCGGCCGCGTCGGCGGGTTGGCGGCTCGCGTGATGGCCGACCAGCTCACGGACCAGGATGTACTGGGCGTGGTTGGTGTCCTGGTACTCGTCGACCAGCACGTGCCGGAAGCGCCGGCGGTAGTACTCGGCGACCTGCGGATGGTTCTGCAGCAGCGCGACCGTCTCGCCGATCAGATCGTCGAAATCCAGCGCGTTGGCCGCGCGCAGCCTGCGCTGGTACTCGGTGTATACCCGCGCGACCAGGCCGGGCAGTTCGGCATCGTCGGATTCGGCGTCGGCGGTGGCCTTGGCCGGATCGATGAGCTCGTTCTTCAGGTTCGAGATGGCGGTGGCCAGCAGGCGGGCGGAGTACTTCTTGGTGTCGATGTCCAGATCGCGGCTGATCATGGTGAGCAGGCGACGGGAATCGTCGGCGTCGTAGATGGAGAAGTTCGAGTTCAGCCCGGGCAGCAGCGCCGACTGCATGCGCAGGATCCGCACGCAGCTGGAGTGGAAGGTCGAGACCCACATGTTGTTCGCGCGGGGGCCGACCAGCCCGATCACCCGTTCCCGCATCTCCGCGGCGGCCTTGTTGGTGAAGGTGATGGCCAGGATCTGGCCCGGGGTGGCGCCCCTGGCGGCCAGCAGGTACGCGATGCGCCGGGTGAGCACCGCCGTCTTACCGGAGCCCGCGCCCGCGACGATCAGCAGTGGCGCGCCGGTGTGCACCACCGCGGCGCGCTGCTGCGGATTGAGGCCTTCGAGCAGCCGCTCGGTCTCCTCGGCCCGCCGCTGCTCCTCCTCGGCGCGGCGCTGACCCGCTTCGCTGCGCCGCTGCTGCTGCTCGGCCGTGAGGCGCAATTGCTGGGCCCGTAGGCCGCCCTGAGCCGCCGCGGGAGCAACCGCCGCATTCTCCGGCGGCTGCGGTGCTCGAGCAGCCTCGGAGGCGGGCTGGGCCTGCGATGAGGTGCCGGATCGCGGTTCGGGTTCGGGCCGGTGACCGCCATGCGTCTCGGGAGCCAAGGTGCTGTCCATCGTCTGTCCACGCTACCGGCGCACACCGACAGAGTTGAACTCCTGGGCCCGCCCGGCGACCTCGGAGTGAGCATCGTGTCAACGACCGGTGAACCGGCCCAGGTCGTCGCGGCCGGAAAGCTGTGAACGCGTTCTCAGCAGATTCACAAACGTAACCGTTTTGCATACCTTTCGACCCGTGGCAGACTGGCCACATGGTCAGGGCTCCCGCGAGACGTCCGCAACGGATGTCCCCCGCATATGGGTATCGCGGACTTTGCACCTGAGCGCCCCCACTGGGGAGACAATGCTGGGGGGACAATGCAAGGCCCACCAGGTCTGTTTCACGGTGAAAGAACCGATCGGTAACGAGCTGCCCGCGTCGACCGATCCACGTTCTGACACGAGGAGATGAATGATGAGCACCCCTGCCACGACGACCGGGTCCGAATCGGCTCTGCCTCATACCGAGGCCGAGATCGAGAAACTCCGCAAGGAGATCGACCGGCTCGATGCCGAGATCCTCGCCGCGATCAAACGCAGGACCGAGATCTCGCGGATCATCGGCCGAACCCGAATGGCGTCCGGCGGGCCCCGCCTTGTGCACAGCCGTGAGATGAAGGTGCTGGAGCGCTTCAGCGAACTGGGCCAGGAAGGCCACACCCTCGCGATGCTGTTGCTGCGGCTCGGCCGCGGTCGCCTCGGCCACTGAGCCCTCGCCCCGAGCACCGGCGCGCACGCGCCGGGTAGGCGGGCGTCCCACACTTCGCGACGGTCGCGAGATCGTCGCCTCCCCCATGGCCGCCCCGGGTGTTCACACCCCGGGGCGGTCGTCTCGTCTCTGCCGTCGTTCGGGCTAGGTGAGCGCGATGTATTTGGTGGACAGGTACTCCTCGATGCCCTCGGTGCCGCCCTCGCGCCCGAAGCCGGACGCCTTCACGCCGCCGAAGGGCGCCGCGGGATCCGAGATCACGCCCCGGTTGATCCCGACCATGCCGCTCTCCAGGCCCTCGGCCACCCGCAACGCCCGGTCCAGATCTCGCGTGTACACGTAGCTGACCAGGCCGAACTCGGTGTCGTTTGCCGCGGCCAGACCTTCGTCCTCGGTATCGAAGGTGACGATCGGCGCGACCGGGCCGAACACCTCTTCGCGCAGGATCCTGGCCTCGGCGGGGATATCGGTCAGGACGGTGGCCGGATAGAACCAGCCGGGCCCGTCCGGTTCCTTACCGCCGAGCCGCACGGTCGCGCCGGCCTGCACCGCGTCGTCGACGAGTTCGCGCACGGTATCGCGCTGGTCCTGGTTGATCAACGGGCCGAGGGTGGTGTCCGGATCGGTGCCGCGGCCGAGCACCACCGACTCGGTCATCGCCTCGATCAGCTTGGTGGTGAACTCCGCGGCGACGCCGCGCTGAACGTGGAAGCGGTTGGCCGCGGTGCACGCCTCGCCGCCATTGCGCAGCTTCGCCAGCATCGCGCCCTGTACGGCGGCGTCGACGTCGGCGTCGTCGAACACGACGAACGGTGCGTTGCCACCCAGTTCCATCGAGGTGCGCAGCAGGCCGTGCGCGGACTGCTCGACCAGCTTGCGGCCGACCTCGGTGGAGCCGGTGAAGGTGAGCTTGCGCAGCCGCGGATCCTGGAGCAGCGGCCCGGTGACGGCACCGGACCGCTTGGTGGTGATCACCGAGAGCACACCGTCGGGCAGGCCGGCCTCGCTGCACAGTTTGGCCAGCAGCAGCATCGTCAGCGGTGTTTCCGACGCCGGTTTGACGATCATGGTGCAGCCCGCGGCGAGCGCGGGCCCGATCTTGCGGGTGCCCATGGCCAGCGGGAAATTCCACGGCGTGATCGCCAGGCACGGCCCGACGGGCTGCTTGTGCACCATGATCCGGCCGGTGCCCGACGGTGCGTGCAGGTAGCGGCCGTGCACCCGCACCGCTTCCTCGCTGAACCAGCGGAAGAATTCGGCGCCGTAGCGCACCTCGTTGCGGCTTTCGGGCAGCGCCTTACCCATTTCCAGGGACATCAGCAGCGCGAACTCCTCGGCCCGCGCGGTGAGTTGTTCGAAGACGGTGCGCAGGATCTCGCCGCGTTCACGGGCGGGGGTGGCCGCCCAATCGGCCTGTGCCGCGACAGCGGCGTCGAGCGCGCGCATCGCGTCCTCGGGGGCGGCGTCGGCGACGTGGGTCAGCACCTGCCCGTCGGCCGGGTTGTAGACCGGGAAGGTCGCGCCGCCGGTGGCGTCGGCTCCTGTGCCGATCCACAGCTGGGTGGGTACGGATTCGAGTACTTCGCGTTCGGAGGCCATGAGCCAAGGTTAGGCCCGCGCCGTCGGCGTTCGGTGCCGTTCGCGTGCACGCGAACGGGGCGGCTACTACGCTCGGCGGACGTGAGCAGCGACATCACCGCATCGGCGGCCTGGCAGAAACTGCACGACCACCACAGCGCTGTTTCCGGCCGGACGCTACGTGAATTCTTCGCCGAGGATCCCGCCCGCGGACGTGAGCTGACGGTGACCGCGGGCGATCTTCACATCGACTACAGCAAGCACCGGATCACCCGGGAAACCCTGCAACTGCTGGTCGAATTGGCGCGCGAGGCGGGCGTGGAAGAGCGCCGCGACCGGATGTACCGCGGCGAGCACATCAATACCTCCGAGGACCGCGCCGTCGGCCATATCGCGCTGCGTCTGCCCGCGGGCCGATCGCTGATCCTCGATGGCGCCGACGCGGGCGCCGAGGTACACGAGGTGCTCACGCGGATGGGCGCGTTCGCCGATCAGGTGCGGTCCGGGCAGTGGCGCGGGGCCACCGGCGAGCGCATCGCGACCGTGGTGAACATCGGCATCGGTGGCTCGGATCTCGGTCCGGTCATGGTGCATCAAGCGCTGCGCCATTACGCCGTGGGCGAGACGCCCGAGACGACCATCGGCGCCCGTTTCGTCTCCAACGTCGACCCCACCGACCTGGTCTCGACACTGGACGGCCTCGATCCGGCCAGCACGCTGTTCGTCGTCGCGTCGAAGACGTTCTCCACGCTGGAGACGCTCACCAATGCCACCGCGGCTCGACGCTGGCTGGTCGACGCGCTGGGCGAGGACGCGGTGGCCAAGCATTTCGTCGCGGTGTCCACCAATGCCGAGCGGGTGGCCGAGTTCGGGATCGACACCGCCAACATGTTCGGTTTCTGGGACTGGGTCGGTGGACGCTACTCGGTGGATTCGGCGATCGGGCTGTCGGTGATGATCACCATCGGCAAGCAGCGCTTCGCCGAGTTCCTCGACGGCATGCACAGCATCGACCAGCATTTCGCCTCCGCACCGCTGGAGCACAACGCGCCGGTGCTGCTCGGCCTGCTCGGGGTCTGGTACGCGAACTTCTTCGGCGCGGAATCGCGTGCGGTGCTGCCGTATTCGAATGATCTCGCGCGCTTTCCCGCCTATCTGCAGCAGCTGACGATGGAATCCAATGGCAAGTCGGTGCGCGCCGATGGCACCCCGGTCACCACCTCGACCGGCGAGATCTTCTGGGGGGAACCGGGCACCAACGGTCAGCATGCCTTCTATCAGCTGCTGCATCAGGGCACCCGGCTCATCCCCGCCGACTTCATCGGATTCGCCCGCCCCACCGACGATCTGCCGACCCGCGACGGCACCGGCAGCATGCACGACATCCTGATGAGCAATCTGTTCGCCCAGACCAAGGTCCTGGCCTTCGGCAAGACCGCCGAAGAGGTCGCCGCCGACGGCACCGATCCGAAGCTGGTGCCGCACAAGGTGATGCCCGGCAACCGGCCGAGCACCACCATCCTCGCGCCGCAGCTCACGCCGTCGGTGCTGGGTCAGCTGATCGCGCTCTACGAGCACCAGGTGTTCGTCGAAGGCACCATCTGGGGCATCGACAGCTTCGACCAGTGGGGTGTGGAGCTCGGCAAACAGCAGGCCCTGGCACTGGCTCCGCTGCTCACCTCGTCCGAACCACCACAGTCGCAGGGAGATTCGTCCACCGACGAGCTGATCCGCTGGTATCGAGACCATCGCTGACGGGGTCCCGGCACGGGCGTTGTCCCGATGAGCCGGCTGCGTCGCATCGGAACGTAGACCCGGGCGACCGCCGGTGCCGCTGGGGACACCGTTCGGTCCAGGACCCGGGCGAGCTCGGACGCCGGTACACCACGCTCAATTTGTCGGCGTGCGCTCGGGCGCGGGTTCCTCCGCAGGAGACACGGGTGGTGTCATCAGCCCGCGCCCGGCCGCGGTGATGGCCGTTGCCGCGGCGGCCAGCGCAGCACTCACCCACAATGCCGCCGAGACCGAACCATGGATACCGATGGCGACGCCGGCGACCGCGGGCCCAGCGGCGGCCCCAGCATTGAATGCGGTGGTGGCGAAAGCCCCGCTGAGCCTGGGTGCGGTCGGCGCCGCGGCGCTGACGATACGACCGATCAGAATGGATCCGACCGCGAATGACACGGCGCCGCCGACTACCACCATCAGCAACAGGACGGGCAGCAGCGCCGCGGCCAGTGCCGTGACGGCCCAGACGAGCGGAAGAACGACGACGCCCGCCGCGACCACGAGCGCGGCCTGCCGGTCGGTGCATCGGGCCGCACCACTCACCCCGGCGAACGATCCGACGCCGAACAAGGCCAGCACCACCGGCACCCAGGCCTCGCCGGCGCCGCCGACCTCCGTGGCGACGACGGCGAGGTAGGTGAAGCCTGCGAAGGTCGCCGCGTTCACCAGGGCACCCACCACCATGACGACCCACACTCGTGGCCTCCCCGCGACCCACAGCTCACTGCGCAATGACAGGTGCTCGGCGGGCGGGTGGGCGCGATGATCCCGAGCGCGCACCAGCAGCCACGTCGCGGCGAGCGCGGGCACACCGACCAGCACCACCGCCCAGAAGGCCGACTGCCAGCCGAGCACGTGTCCGAGCGCCGCGCCCGCCGGAACGCCCGCGATACAAGCCACGGTGACGCCGGACAGGATGATCGAGGTCGCTCTGCCGACCCGCTCCGCACCCACCAGCGCAGGCAGAGCGGCCAGTGCAACAGCCAGGAATCCGGCATTGGCGACCGCCGCCACCACTCGCGTCGCTAGCAGCAGACCGAACGTCGAGGTGAGGGCGCCGACGATGTGAGCGACGACGAACAAGGCCAGGAACCCGGTGAGCGAGTGCCGCACGGGCCAGCGGCTCGCGGTTACCGCCATCACCGGCGCACCGATGATCATCCCGACCGCGAACATCGAGGTCAGCAGGCCGGCCGAGCCGATCGGCACGCCGAGATCGGCGGCCATGGGTTCCAGCAGGCCCGACAGCATGAATTCCGAAGTGCCCTGGGCGAATACTGCTGCGGCCAGGACGAATACCACCATTGGCACGATAGGACTCCGAGAGGTGTGATGAGACGAATCCGCCGTCGACCGGGGATGGCTCGACGACGACGAGAGCGGAATGCGCGCACGATGCGCGGTACCTCGAGCCGGGCCAGATCTGGGCCGCGAATGCGGCACGACGCGGCATCGTGGGCGCATGCGCCGGCGGTGACGATCGAATCGTCACTGCGTATCGCTACACCACAACGCCACCTGGCAGATCGGCCAGATGGCTATCGTCTGGAGGCCTCCGGGGACATCACGGCCGAGACGCTAGCAAGGTGCGTCGAGGTTGTGCGACTGGTTTTCCGTCGAATCGAGCGCGCGGCCGCCAGCACGCCCGAGCCCAGCGCGCCCAGCCCGATGTTCTATGGAGTTCGACTTCGCTCGACTCGAGAAGATGCGCGGCGGCAGCTGCCGCGTGTTCGCTACCACCCGCGCGGCGAGAGACCGACGCTGCGCACCGTCTCCTCGGCAAGCCGGTGCAGCGCCGCCGAATTCGGAACGAGTTCGGGGGCGAGACTCACCAACGCCAGCGTGTAGGTATCTCGGTCGTGGGACAGGTAGCCCGACAGACGGGTGCGTGGGCGTCGGGCGAAGGTGAGGCCGGGGTGGATGGCGCGGGCGGCGATGGCGGTGCACTCGTGCGGGCCGAAGCTGTGCAGGCTCGGGGGGAGGGTGCCGATATTGGAGCAGAGGATGTCGCGTTCGCCCGCGCCACGAGACATGGTGTAGGCCAGGCGGTCCGGGACCAGCTGCAAAGTTTCCTCGGGTAGACCGGCCGGGCTGGTCATCCGGTGCTCGTAGGCCGTGCGGGCCTTCGCGCGAATCACGCCGGGTGAGTCGGCCCGGGTGACGGTGATCGCGGTCATGGCGAGATCGTTGTCCACCCGGGGTTCGTCCCTGGTGTCGACGGGCAGCGCGGCGTCGATCGTCGATGCGGGAAAACCACCGGCCCACAGCGTGTTCGCGACACACCAGATGAACAGGCTGTTGGCGGTGCCCCCGGAGGTGGCGGCGATGCGGTCCCATTGCTCGGCATCGAGGCACAGGATGGCGCCGATGGCCGGCAGCGGGGTGGCGCATGGGTCGTCGGCGGTGTTCGCGGTGCCGATCGACTGCCGCATCCCCTCGGCGCGCGCGTAATCGCGGCCGGTGATGGCAGGTCGTCGAGCAGCGCCGGACCCCGGAACGCGACCGGCCGCGCTCGTGTGAGCGGCCGGGGAGGCCCACCGTCTCAGCACGGATCCCAGTACCGCGGTGGTGCCGCCGAGCACCGTCGCGAGCTGCGCCCATGCGTCGGCCCAGTCGGAGTGCGGTTCGGTGGCCGGCTCGCAGGTCTGCCCGGTCAGGGCCGCGTCGACGGCGATGATCAGGCCTCGGGCGTCGGCCAGGACGTGCGAGCAGGTCAAGGCGATGACGGTGCCGCCGTCGTGCACGGGGGCCGAGGACAGCCGCCAGCCCGGCGCGTACTCGGGGTCCAGGTCGCCGCCGAGGGTCTCGGCCCAGCCGAGCACCTCGCTGGTTGCGACCTCATCGTGCAGGTCCAGTGGATGCGCCCGGACGGTCGCGTGCCAGGACCGGCGCGCTCCCGGCACCCGCGCACGGACGACCCGCCGGCCGAGCGGGCCACGGCGCAGGCGCGCGTGCAGGTCCCGCAGCAACCGGGGCTCGACTCGGTCGCCGGTGCGCCACAACCCTTGCAGGGCGATGGGTGTGCCGAGGCCACGGTGGGTGCGCAGGAAGATCTCGTCGACAACGGTGAGTCGGGTCGGATCGCTCCCGCGCCCGGTCATCGCGTCATCCGAATTCGCCGTGGCGGCCGGCACCAGCGGCGAACCGGGCCGCACCGTCGAGGGCGCCGTCCATCAGCGCGCGCATACCGTGCCGGAATTCGTTGCGCAGGGCGGCGTCTTCGTCGAGCCCGTCCTGCTCCAGCAGCGACATCCGGTCCGAGCGCAGACACGTCTGCGGTAGCGCCGCGAGTTGTGCCGCGATCTCCTCGGCTGCCCTGCGGGCATCGCCGGAGGGCACGACACGGCTGACCAGGCCCATCTCCAAGGCTTCCGGTGCGCTGACCGGGCGGCCGGTGAGCACCATGTCCATGGCGCGGCCGGTGCCGACGATCCGCGGCAGCCGGACGGTGCCGCCGTCGATCAGCGGAACGCCCCAGCGGCGGCAGAACACGCCGAAGGTGCTGTCCTGCTCGGCGATCCGCAGATCGCACCACAGCGCGAGCTCGAGCCCGCCCGCCACGGCATAGCCGGAGACCGCGGCGATCACCGGTTTGGACAAGCGCATCCGGGTGGGCCCCATGGGGCCGTCGCCGTCCTCGGTGACCTGGTTGGAGTTCTCCCCGCCCATCGCCTTGAGGTCCGCGCCGGCGCAGAACGTGCCGCCATCGCCCCACAGCACCGCGACCGCGGCGTCGGGATCGGCATCGAAGGCTCGGAAGGCCTCCGCCAGCGCCCGCGCGGTCGGCCCATCGACGGCATTACGTGCCTGCGGCCGGTGCAGGATCACCGTGGTGACCGGGCCGGCGTGTTCGACTCTGACACTCATCTGACCGACCATACGGCCTGATACCCCCTTGTGTGAAGAAGTGAATTCGTGCTTCACTTCTTGCGTGGTATACCGCAGAACCCCCGCCGTACAGGCCCGGCTCGACGCGCAGGCCGCACTGATCGTGCAGGCCGCGACCAGGGTGCTGTCCCGTGATGGTTTCGCCGGGCTGTCCATGGCCGCCGTCGCCGCCGAGGCCGGCGTGGCCACCGGCACGGTGTACAAACACTTCGAGGGCAAGGCCGATCTCGTCACGGGGGTGTTCCGCAGGGTGGTCACCCGTGAGGTGGAGGCCGTCGCGGCGGCCGGTTCCGGCGGCGATGCCGCGCAGCGGGTCAGCGCGGCGGTCGAGACGTTCGCCGTGCGCGCGCTCAAGAATCCGAAACTCGCCTATGTCCTGCTCGCCGAACCCGTCGACGCGGCGGTCGACGCCGAACGCCTGCGCTTCCGGCGCGCCTTCGCCGAGACCTTCGAATCCGCAGTGGCCGACGGCGTGGCCCGCGGCGAGCTGCCGCCCCAGGACGCCCGCATCAGCTCCGCCGCCATGGTCGGCGCCATCGGTGAGGTACTGGTCGGGCCGCTGGCCCACGCACCGCATACCGAATCGGTCGTGCCGGAGTTGGTGTCCTTCGCCCTGCGCGCGCTCGGTGTGCGCCGCGGTCCGCACCCGGATATCAGCTGGCCGTCCGCAGCCGTCTCCACCACGGCACCCACCGCCGAGCTGCCCGTCTTCGGCACCGCGCCCGGCGCGCCCCCGTCCGTCCCCGATCCCGCCCGCACCGATGGCACGGCGACCATGCCGATGCCCGTGGTCAACCTCCCAGGAGCGCACGATGCAGACGCATGACGTTGTCAACCAGGTCCCGCCGATCGTCCCGTTCGACTTCTCCCGCAATCCGGCGCTGATCGAAGGCCTGCACCGGGAGGGCGCTGGGTGGGCCGAGGCCGAGGTGCGCGAGCTGGGGGTGCTCGCGGGTGGAGCGCGCGCCCAGGAGTGGGGCAGGCTGGCCAACGAGAACCCACCGGTGCTGCACACCCACGACCGCTACGGACACCGCATCGACGAGGTCGAGTTCCACCCGTACTGGCACGAGCTGATGAACGTCGCGGTCTCGCACGGCCTGCACGGCGCCCCGTGGCTCGACGAACGTCCCGGCGCGCACACCGCGCGCGCGGCGAAGTTCTTCACCTGGGGCTCGGCCGAGGCCGGCCACATGTGCCCGATCTCGATGACGTACGCCGTGGTCCCCGCGCTGCGCAACAATCCGGAGCTGTCCGCGCGGTACGAACCGCTACTCGGTTCGCGCACGTACGATTTCGGCCTGCGCGAGCCGTCGACCAAGGCCGGTCTGATCGCGGGCATGTCGATGACGGAGAAGCAGGGCGGCTCCGACGTCCGCGCGAACACCACTACCGCCACCCCGCAGCCGGACGGCTCGTACCGGATCGTCGGGCACAAGTGGTTCACCTCCGCGCCCATGTCGGACATGTTCCTCACCTTGGCGCAGGCCCCGGGCGGACTCTCGTGTTTCCTGCTGCCGCGCGTGCTGCCCGACGGCACCCGCAATCCGATCCGCATCCAGCGGCTCAAGGACAAGCTGGGCAACAAGTCCAACGCCTCCTCCGAAATCGAATACGAGAACGCCTCCGGCTGGCTGGTCGGCCCGGAGGGCGCGGGCGTCAAGACCATCATCGAGATGGTGAACATGACCAGGCTCGACTGCGTGATCGGTTCGGCCACCGGGATGCGGGTGGGCGCGGTCTCCGCGGTACATCACGCGCGTCATCGGGAAGCCTTCGGCGCCAAGCTGATCGACCAGCCCGCGATGGCGAACGTGCTGGCCGATCTGGTGATCGAATCCGATGCGGCCACCACGGTCATGATGCGGCTGGCCGGCGCCACCGACCGCGCGGGCAGTGATCCGGCCGAAGCGGCGCTGCGCCGGATCGCGCTGGCCGTCACCAAGTACTGGGTGTGCAAGCGCGCGCCGTCGCATGCCGCGGAGGCGCTGGAATGCTTCGGCGGCAACGGATATGCCGAGGAATCCGGGATGCCACGGTTGTACCGGGAGGCGCCGCTGATGTCGATCTGGGAAGGTTCGGGCAATGTCGCCGCGCTCGATGCCCTGCGCGCGATGGGACGCCAGCCGGAGACGGTCGAGGCCTACTTCAACGAGGTGAACCTGGCCCGTGGCGGCAACCCGCGCCTGGACGACGCCATCGACCGCGTCGGCAAGGAACTGTCCGACCTCAGCGATATCGAGTACCGGGCCCGCCGCGTGGTCGAGCTGATGGCGTTGGTCCTGCAGGGCGCGCAATTGGTGCGGCACGGCCACTCCGCGGTCGCCGACGCCTTCTGCGCCACCCGGCTCGGCGACGACTGGGGCATCGCGTTCGGCACCCTGCCCACCGGAGTCGATACCGCCGCCATCATCGAGCGGGCGTTCGTCGCCTGACACGCCTGCGCTCACCGCGGTGCAACGGCCGCCGCCGGCTCGACGGAGCCGGTGACGGCCGATCGCGCGAGTACTGTCACGGCGGTGACGGACGAGCTCGAGACGACGGTCGATGCGCTGGCCGAGCGGGTGCTGGATCGGACCGGAGGCTGCCGGGGCCGGTACCTGCTCGGCATCGCAGGCCCGCCCGGGGCCGGTAAGTCGACGCTGGCCGCGGCGCTGCGGGCAGCCGTCGACGCCGCGGCCGGGTCGAATGTCGCCGAACTCGCGCCGATGGACGGCTACCACCTGCGCAATGCACAACTGCGGGCCATCGGGCGGCTGGCAGGCAAGGGCGAACCCGATACCTTCGACGTCACCGGGTTCGTCGACGGCCTGAACCGGTTGCGGCATACCCCGATCGGCGCACCGGTACCGTGGCCGACGTTCGACCGCGCCACCGACGAGCCGACACCCGCTGGCATCGTCGTCACCCACCAGCGCATCGTCATCGCCGAGGGCAACTATCTGCTGCTCGACGACGGCCCCTGGTCGAAGGTGCGGCCGCTGCTGGACGAATGCTGGTATCTGACCGCCGACCGGAACACCCGCCTCGAACGGCTGCTGCACCGCCACCTGCGCGGCGGCCGCGACGACACCGCCGCGCGGGCCAAAGTGCACGACAGCGATATGGCCAATGCCGACCTGGTGGCAGGCACCGCGCACCGAGCCGACCTTGTACTGCACGAACGCGACTCGCACTACTTCATCGGCTGAGTGAGCTCGGCCGACCGGCGCGGCGACATCCGTCACCGGCTGCCGGCCGCCGGAACAGCATCACGGCACAGCACTGAGGACCGCGCACGCAACCGGTCGCAATTCGCCAACGCTTGGCGTGTATCACCACTGGGCGCACCCCCTCGGCCGATCATTGACCGATGACGGCGACCGCACGGCCCTCCAAGAGCGCACACGCCTTACGCAATGTCGCCACGGTGGTGTGCGCGCTGCTGCTGTTCTACTTCGTCCCCGTCGGCTACGACTTCGCCGACGACTGGCCCGGCCGGATCCTCACCCTGCTCGCCTTCGCCGCCGGCGTGATCGGATTGTGCTGGCTCGGGTACCGGCGCATCACCCAGTACGTCGCCGCCATGGAAGACACCACCCGGCGCATCGACGGCCTGCTGCTGCTGGTGTCGGTGGTCGTGGTGTTCTTCGCGATCTTCTACTTCGTGCTGGAGCAACGCGATCCGGAACAGTTCGACGGCCTCGACACCCGTACCGATGCGCTGTACTACACCGTGTCCACGCTGGCCACCGTCGGCTACGGCGACGTGCACGCCGTCGGCCAGGTGGCCCGCATCGCGAGCACCGTGCAGATGCTGTTCGACCTGGTCGTCATCGGAACCGTGGTGGCGGTGCTGACGACGAGCATCACCCACCGGCTGGAGGCACGGCAGCCCGCGGACCGCGACACGAATTAACCTGGTGCCATGCCGGATTCCGCCGAATACGAACAGATCGCGGCGGTGAGCGCGCACGGTGTCGCGCCCGCCGCACCGGAAGAAGTCAGCGCGGCATTGGCCGGACTCACCTTCGATCAGCCGGATTGGCGGGCCGTGCGCTGGGACACCGAGGAGGGAATCGCGACACCGGGCTCGAGGTCGGGCGCGGACACCGGCGGGCCCCACCCCTGACGGGTCGGCAGCACCCCCGCCCAGACACCGCCGAGGGCGATATCGTCCGCGTCGTCCTTCGGCCCGCCGGCCCGCGTCTTCACCGACGCCTCGGTGAGTTCGAGCGCGAGCACAGCGGTCGCGGCGAGCTCCTTATTGTTCGGCGGCCGCACCCGGTCCCAGGAGCCCGGCGCCGCATGTTCGACGATCACCCGCAGCCCGTGCAGCCGCTGCCGCGGATCGGTGACCTCGACGGCGCGGCCGAGCACCACCGCGGACCGGTAGTTCATCGAGAAATGCATGGCCGAGCGGGCGTAGACGACCCCGTCCACCAGGGTGACGGCCACTGAGACATCGTGTTCCAGCGCGGCCCGCAAGTTGCCCGATCCGGTGGATCCATGCAGGTAGAGCAGGTTTCCGTCCCGGCCGTACGCGGTGGGCAGCACCACGGGAGTGCCGCCGAGCAGCACTCCGAGATGGCAGACGAGGCCTGCGTCGAGCACGGCGTCCAGCTCGGCGCGATCCTTGCCTGCGCGATCCTTCAGCCGCGTGGGTGTACTGCGCGGGGTCGGCGAAAGCGGTGGCCGGAGCGGTGCGTGTTCGGTCATGGCTCTACCGTGCCGGGTACAGTGGCATCCTTGAATAGCCAATTCTGATCGAGTTCGAAAGGCCACTTGATGTCCGAGGTGATCGCCGAGCTGCTCGACCTCGATCGCCGCGGCGCCGCGCCGCTGTCGGTGCAGCTGGCCGACGGGCTGCGGCAGGCGGCGACCTCCGGCGTGCTACGCGGCGGTGACCGGCTGCCGTCGTCTCGGTCGCTGGCCGCTCAGCTCGCCGTGAGCCGGACCGTGGTCGCCGCCGCCTACGATCAGCTGCATGCCGAAGGCTGGCTCACCGGCCGGCGCGGCTCGGGCACGTATCTCACCGCCGCACCGGCACCCGCACGCCACGACACCGCCGAGCCGGCCGCGGTCTCCGGCACGTCCACACTGCTCGATCTACGCCCCGGCGCGCCCTGTGTCCCCGCTATCGACCGCCCCGCATGGCGCCGGGCCTGGCGGGCGGCCGCGGACCGCGAACCGGTGGTCCGCAAGGATCGCGCGGGTGAGCCGCGGTATCTCGCGACGGTCACCGATCATCTGCTGCGCCATCGCGGGCTGAGCGCCGCAGCCGGAACCGCGATCCTCGCGACCGCAGGGGCGAGTGCGGCGGTGAACGAAATCGCTTGCGCCGTCTTGCGCCCCGGTGACAACGTCGCGATGGAAGATCCCGGCTATCAGCGGGCGGTCGGAGCGTTTCGGGCGGCGGGAGTGCGGGTCCTGCCGGTACCGGTGGATGACGAGGGCCTGCGCGTCGCGGAGCTACCTCGTGACGTCAAGGCTGTCTATTGCACTCCGGCACATCAGTTCCCACTCGGCGAACGAATGGCCGCGCGCCGCCGCGTGCAGCTGGTCGACTACGCGCGGGCCAACGATGTTCTGCTCATCGAGGACGATTACGACGGCGAATTGCGTTACGACACAGCTCCGTTGCCTTTGCTGGCGGCGATGGCGCCGGATGTGGTCATTCATCTCGGCACGACCAGCAAGATCCTCTCCCCCACTCTCGGCGCGGGCTGGCTGGTCGCCACACCCGAGATCACCGACGCCGTGCTCGCCTACCGGGAACAGATCGGCAGCGCACCGAGCCCGGCCGGCCAGCTGGTCCTGGCCGAACTGGCCGCACACGGCGACCTGGCCCGTCACCTGCGCAGGCTCCGCCGCACGATGCCACCGCGGCGGGCATTCGTCGTGGACGAACTCACCCGCCGCGGGCTGGCCATCCGCGGCGACGATGCCGGTTCGCACCTCGTCATCCCGCTGATGAGCGCCGACGCCGAGCAACGCGCCGTCACCGAGGCAGCACGCCGCGGAGTCGCCCTGGACGGCCTGGCCAGGCACCACATCGGGCAGCGCCGCACCTTCGGTGTGGCATTGGGCTACTCAGCGCTGGCCGACGATGAACTCGCCACCGCGATCCCGATCGCCGCCGAATGCCTCGCCGACGCCGGCTCGTGAACGCCGCCGACGATCGGCCACACCGCGATCAGACGTCGCGGCGGACGGGCGCCGTCCTGCGCTCCCCGACCGACCTTGACCCGCGACGACCTCACCATGCGCGTCCACCCGTGCGGCACGAACGCGTCGCCGTCACGCTCAGCGGCGTCGCAGCCCGGGCTCGAGCAGGGCAGGGGTGGCGTCGTGCTTTTCGTGCGGGGCCAGATCGAGGCCCGGCGCGACGATCGCATCGATCGCGTCGAGCACCTCGGCGGTGAGCACCGTGTCCGCGGCGGCGAGCTGGGAGCGCAGGTGGTCCATGGTCCGCGGCCCGATCAGCGCCGTGGTCACCGCCGGGTGTGCGGTGACGAAGCCGAGTGCCAGCTGAATCATGGTCAGGCCGGCGTCGTCGGCGACGGCGGCCAGCTGTTCGACGGCGTCCATCTTGGCCTTGTTGGCCGGCACCGTGAGGTCGTAGCGATCCGGCAGGAAAGTCGAGCGGCTGGTGGTGATCTCGCGTCCGGCCCGGATCGCACCGGACAGCCAGCCCGAGGCCAGCGGGCTCCACACCAGTACGCCGAGCCCGTACTGCTCGGTCACCGGCAGCACATGGGCCTCGGCGCCGCGTTGCAGGATCGAATAGCCCGGCTGCTCGGTGACGTAGCGGCCGAGCCGATGTTCGCGGGCCGCCCACTGCGCCTCGACGATGCGGTAGGCGGGGAAGGTGGAGGAGCCGAAGTAGCGGATCTTTCCGGCGCGCTGGAGATCGGTCAGCGCCGAGAGGGTTTCCTCATCGCTCGTGCTCGGGTCCCAGCGGTGGACCTGGTAGAGGTCGACGTGCTCGACGCCGAGCCTGCGCAGGCTGTCGTCCAGCGCTCGGACCAGCCATCGGCGTGAGCTTCCGCGGTGGTTGCGCTCGTCGGACATCGGCATGCATGCCTTGGTGGCCAGCACGATGTCGTCGCGGCGGCCCGCGATGGCGCGGCCGACCATTTCCTCTGATTCGCCGCGGCCGTACATGTCCGCGGTGTCGATGAGGTTGATCCCGGCGTCGAGGGCGGCGTCGACCATCGCGGTCGCCTCGTCCTGGCCGGTGCGGCCGATACTGCCGAAGTTCATTGCGCCCAGCGCCAGCGTGCTGACCTGTACGCCGGTGCGTCCCACACTGCGGTACTGCATGCCCAGTCCTCTCGAAATGCACCGCGACCCGGTGCGTGGGTGGAGCCGACTCGCCCGCTCTGGCATCCTGAACAAGCGGAACGATGTTCCGATAAACACCATACGGAACAATGTTCCGGTTGCCAACCGGAACGACGAAGGGAGCGGCGCCGTGCCCGCTGACGGCAGCGAATCACCGACCCCGCGCAAGCGCGCGGACGCCCGGCGCAACGAGCAGACCCTGCTCGACGCTGCCGCCGCCGCCTTCGTCGCCTCGGGCGTCGACGTCCCCGTGCGCGATATCGCGGCACGGGCCGGTGTCGGTGTCGGCACGATCTACCGCCACTTCCCCACCCGCGCCGACCTGATCGTCGCGGTCTACCGTCATCAGGTCGAGGCCTGCGCGGAGGCGGGCCCGGCGCTCCTGGCTGCCGTCGCCTCACCACACGCGGCGCTGGGTCGCTGGATCAATTTGTTCGTGGACTTCCTGGTCACCAAACACGGTTTGGCCGAGGCCCTACAGTCCGACGACGCCGCCTTCGAGGCCCTGCACACCTACTTCCTCGATCGCCTGGTTCCCGTGTGCGCCCAACTGCTCGACGCCGCCACCGCCGCAGGCGAGATCGCCGGCGATGTCGAGGCCTACGAACTGATGCGCGGCGTGGGCAACCTGTGCATCGGCGCGGGCAACAATCCGCGCTACGACGCGCGCAGGCTGGTCGGGCTGCTCATCGCCGGGCTGCGGCGCGGCTAGTCGCTAGACCCTTCGAGGCGCGGACAGCGGCCGTCCTGCGCCTTTCGGAGCGGCGTGGCCGAACCTTCCCGAAGCCCACGCGAGGCAAGAATCGGAACAAAGTTCCACCAAGCGGCGCGCATGTCCACCCGCGAACCACCAGCCCGCTGCAGCCCGAATCTGTCGGTGGCCGCAGGTAACCTGAATCGCGTGCCCGAACTACCGGAAGTGGAGGCGCTGGCGCAGTTCCTGCGAGAGCATGCCGTCGGCGCGGTGGTCGGACGCGTGGACGTCGCGGCGCTGAGCGCGGTCAAGACCTTCGACCCACCCGTGACGGCACTGTCCGGTCGCGACGTCACCGGTGCGGGCCGGTGGGGCAAATTCCTCGGCCTCGACTGCAGCGGGATCTGGCTGATCACCCACCTCTCCCGCGGCGGATGGCTGCGCTGGACCGATAACCCCAGCGCCACCCCGCCCAAGCCCGGCAAGGGCCCGCTCGCGCTGCGGGTGCATTTCTTCACCCCCGAGGGCGCCACCCCGGCCTTCGACCTCACCGAGGCCGGCACGAAGAAGCGGCTCGCGGTCTACATCGTCGAGGATCCGCAGCAGGTGCCGGGCATCAGCAGGCTCGGTCCCGACGCGCTCGACGTCACCGAGGACGAGTTCGCGCAGCTACTCGGCGCGAGTACGCAACGGATCAAGACCGCGCTGGTCGAACAGTCGCTGCTGGCGGGCATCGGCAACGCCTACTCCGACGAGATCCTGCACACCGCGCGCATTTCACCGTTCGCCACCGCGAAATCGCTCTCGCCGGAGAAGGTGTCGCAGCTGTACGAGGCCATGCGCACGGTGTTACTGGATGCCGTGCAACGCTCCGTCGGGCAGGACGCCGCGCGGCTCAAGGGCGAAAAGCGTTCGGGCATGCGGGTACACGCCCGCACCGGCCTGCCGTGCCCGGTCTGCGGTGACACGGTGCGCGAGGTGTCGTTCGCCGAGCGGTCCTTCCAGTACTGCCCCACCTGCCAGACCGGCGGCAAGATCCTCGCCGACCGGCGCATGTCGCGCCTGCTCAAGTAGCGCTCAGCCGAGATCCACTTCGCGCTGCTCCACCAGCCTCGGCATCCGCACGCCCTCCCACGCCAGCCGGCGCGCCTGCGCCGGATCGTGTTCGACCCGGCTCGGCGCGTCGATGATCAAGGTGCTGCGCCGGCTCTCGGTGTAGGCCGGCCAGGACGGCAGCGGTGCGCCGGTGTGCGCGAAACGCAGCCAGTTGTCCTGGAACTGCCTGGTCACCGATACCAGACCGCGCCGCCCACCGGCCGCGGTGAGCGCCCGGCCGAAGGGGCTGTCCACGACGCCGAACACCGGGATGAGATCGGTGGCGTGCGTGGCGCCGAGCCCGGCCAGCCGGAGCGCGCGCGGCGCGTAGTCGTAGCGGTAGGCGTAGGTCGGTGCGTATTTGCTGTGCCCGGCCATCACCTCGATCGACGGCCGCCAGAACACGAAATCGCCGCCCGCCCGGATGGCGGCCTTCGGCGCCGGATAGCCGGGGTAGGCGGCGCGCACCCTGGCTTCGGCCGCATCGTCACCGATGGCCGCGTGCAGGCGTTGCGGCGTGGTCGGCAGCGCGTCGTCGGCGAACTTCGCGAACAGGGTGCCCTCGTTGTTGCAGGTGCCGATGATCAGCGGCACCCGGTGGGCATTGCCGTCGGCGATCGCGTCGATCGGCGCCTGCGGCAACAACGTCCCGTCGACGACGGGCGCGGCCGCGAAGAACCCGGGCCGTTCCTGCAATGAAGCGCGCATCGCCCGGCCGAACGCGCGATGGATGGCGTAGGCGTCGGCCTCGGACAGGACCCGCAGCGCGGTGTCCGGCGTCGCGCCGAGCGCTTCCACGCATCGGCGGGCGACCAAGCGTGCGTCGTCGGCCGTCAGCGCCCAGTCGGCGGGCGCACTCTGCGCGATCGCCTGGTGGAACAGTCCCGCCGCCGACGGCGTGGCGAGCAGGCTCAGTACCGCGTGCGCGCCCGCCGATTCGCCGAAGATCGTCACATTGCCCGGGTCGCCGCCGAAGGCCGCGATATTGGTGCGCACCCACTGCAGCGCGGCGATCTGATCGCGCAGGCCCAGATTGGAGTCGAACGGCCGCGCGGCGCTGCCGAATTCGCCGAAATCGGCGTAGCCGAACGCGCCGAGCCGGTAGTTCAGCGACACGACGATCACCTCGCCGCCCACCGCCAGCCGCGCACCCGAGTAGAGACTCAGCGCCGACGTGCCGAAGAGGTAGCCGCCGCCGTGGATGAAGACCATGACCGGCAGCGGCGTGTTGCCACGCGAGACCGGCGCGGTGACGTTGAGCGTCAGCGCGTCCTCACTGGTCGGCTGATAGCGCCGGGCCCCGATCTGCGCACCGGTGCGGTGCTGCATCGCGGCGTTGGCGAATTCGGTGGCCTGGCGGACTCCGGTCCACGGCTGCACCGGACGCGGCGCACGGAAGCGCAGCTCACCCACCGGCGCCGCCGCATAGGGAATCGACCGCCAGCGCATTACCCGGCGGCCCCGGTGACCGCGAACGACGCCGTCCGCGGTCGTGACATCTGTCGACGCGACCATTTACCGATGGTAACGACAACTGGCGCGGGGCCAACAGAAGTAAACCGAAATTCGCAGGCGAATCGCCCACCGGATCCGCGACCGTGCGCAAGACTGAACCCGTGCTCCGACGAAGCCACGGACGTGGCTCAGGCCACATTCCCGCATTCGCTCCCATCCCGCCGTACGGCCACGGCGAACCTCCTGTCATGCGGGCGAGGAGACGATCATGACCAGAGATACGGGTCCCATCCCGTTCATCGGCCCCATCGCCCCCGATGACCTGGCCGGTGAGCAGGCGGCCTGCCCGGTCCGGCACGGCAACGGCGAGGTCCGCGCCAGGCTCGACGGTCTGCTGAAATCCACCGCGACCGGTGACCGTGAGGCCTTCACCCGTTTCTATCGCGAGACCAGTCCGCGGGTCTTCGGGCTCGCGCTGCGGGTCCTGCGCAGCCCAGCGGCGGCCGAAGAGACCACCCAGGAGGTCTTCCTCCAGGTGTGGTCGTCGGCCGATCGCTACGATCCGGCGATGTCGAGCCCGATCGGCTGGCTGATGATGATCACCCACCGGCGGGCGGTGGACCGGGTGCGCAGCGAGAGCTCCGCCGCGGGCCGCGACGCCGTCTACGGGCACACCCACCTCGGCCGCGATCACGACATCGTCGCCGAAACGGTCGGCCAGCGCCTGGACGAACAGGCCGTGCGCGACTGCCTCGACACGCTGACATCCACACAACGTGAAGCCGTCGCCCTGGCCTACTACAGTGGCCGCACCTACCGGGAGGTAGCCGACCACCTCGCCTCACCATTGCCGACCGTCAAAAGCCGCATCCGGGACGGGTTGAAGCGCCTCCAGGACTGCCTGACCGGAGTTACCCGCTGATGACCGACGCGCCCCCACCCGAGCATCCCGACGATCACGACCTACTCGATCTCGCCCACCCCTACGCCCTCGACGCGGTCTCCGACGCCGAACGCGAGAGCATCGAACACCGCCTGCGCGTCTGCGATCCGGACATCCGCCGCGCCTTCGACACGATCGTGCGCGAGGTGCGCGAAGCGATGGGCGCCCTGTCGATACTCGATGCGAAGGCCCCTCCGCAAGAATTGGAAGGGCGCATCCTGGAGGCGATCGGCGAACGCGACGACACCGCCGCACCCGACCGCGACCCCCACGACGAGCACGGCTCCGACGAACTCGCCGCCGCGCGGCTGCGGCGCCGCAAGTTCATGCGCTGGACCGCCGCGGCTGCCGCGGTTGCCGCCGTGGTCGCGATCGGCGCCGCCGTGCTCGGTCAACGCACCGAGGAGCAGCCGCCCGCCCGCATGGTGACCGCGGACCAGGTGCTGCGCCAGCCCGATGCCCGCACCGAGACGAGTCCGGTCAGCACCGGCGGCACCCTCATCGCGCATATCTCCGACGAGCTGGATGCCGTCGCGATCACCTTCGACGCGGTGCCCGCACCGCCGACCGGCCAGGCCCATCAGCTGTGGTTGATCGGCCCGGAAGGGGTGCCCCGATCGGCCGGTGTGCTGAGCGATCTGCCCACGGCCGAGGCGCCGTACGTCACCGAGTTCGCGGCCGCCGATCAGCTCGCGATGACCATCGAACCCGCCGGCGGCTCACCTGGCCCGACCACGGACCCGATCGCCGCGCTGCCGCTGTCCTGAAGCGCCTGCCCGCGCCGCGCTGTGTTCGACGCGGGCGGGCACGGCTCGCCGGACCTGCGGTCACCGGATGCGATCCGATCGCCTGGTTGCGGAGCTACCGGCAGCTCAGGCGCGCCATGCCTCCAGCAGGCGCAACCAGAACTCGCTCACCGCGGGAAACGCCGGCACCGCATGCCACAGCGTGTCCAGCGGAACACCGCCGACGACCGCGATCGTCGCGGCATGGAGCTGTTCGCCCACCTCGGGGCCGACGAATGTGGCGCCGAGCAGCGTCCCGGCGTCGGTGTCGATGACGAGCTTCGCCCGGCCCGCGTAATCGTCGCGGGCCAGCGCCGACCCGGCGACGGCGATATCGAGTTCGACCGTGTCGACCCGGTGGCCGGCCGTGCGTGCCGCCTCTTCGGTGAGCCCGACCGAGGCCAGTTCCGGATCCGTGTAGACGACCTGCGGTACCTGCGCGTGGTCGGCGGTGGCGGCGTAGCGCTGGCCCGTCAGTGGCCTGCCCTCGGCGCGGGCGGCGATGACGTCACCGCAGATACGGGCCTGATATTTGCCCATGTGGGTGAGCGCGGCGCGATGGTTCACATCGCCGACGGCGTAGAGCCAGGGCAGCCCGGGCACCGTCAGCTGATCGTCGACCTCGACGTAGCCGGGCGACAATCCGACCGATTCCAGGCCGAGGTCCTCGGTGGCGGGGGCGCGTCCGACCGCCACCACGACCTCGTCGGCTTCGAGGTCGTTCTCGCCGTGCCGGTCGCGCACCGTCACCGTCACCGGGCTGCCGTGAACGCGGCCTTCGCCGGTATCGCCGACCTGAGCGCGCCTCACCCGCACCGGTTCGGCGCCGAAGCGGATCCGGACGCCGCGCCCGGTCAGCGCATCGGCGATCCGCTGCCGAGCGAACGGCTCGACCCGTCCGAGCAACGAATCACCGCGCACCACCATCGTGACCACCGAACCGAGCGCGGCCAGCCAGGTGGCGGCCTCGCAGGCCACCACGCCGCCGCCGACGATCAGCACCCGGCGCGGCACCTCGGCCAGATTGGTGACATCGCGTGAGGTCCACGGCCGCGCGGCCCGCAGCCCCGGCACATCGGGGATGTCGGCCTTGGTGCCGGTGGCCAGCACCACCGCCTCGCGGGCGCGCAGCGTGCGCCCGCCGACGTCGACCAGCCGCTCACCGGCCAGCCGACCGGCTCCGCGCACCACCTCGATGCCGTTGTCGTGCGCCCAATCGGCCTGCGAGGAGTCGTCGTGGTTGTGCACGAATTCGTCGCGGCGGCGCAGCACCGCGGCCACATCGAGTCCGTCGGCGCGCACTCCGGGCATGGCGCGGGCGGCGCCGAGCACATGCCCGGGGCGTAGCAGCGCCTTACTCGGGATGCACGCCCAATAGGAGCATTCGCCGCCGACGAGTTCACGCTCGACGATCGCGGCGGTCCGATCGCTGCCCGCGATGGCGTAGGAGGCGGCGTTCTCCCCCGCCGGTCCGCCGCCGATGACGATGACGTCGAATTCGGTGGTCTGCACGGGGCGCTACTGGAGGTAGCCCTCGACCTGCCGTGGCGAGCTGACCTGCGTCGTGTCCGGTGATTCACCCGCGTCGATGCGGGCGCGGCGCTGGCGCAGCAGGTCCCAGCACTGGTCGAGCATCACCTCGAGTTCGGCCAGTCGCTGCCGTTCCGATTTCGGATCCAGCTCACCGCTCGTGGCCTGCGACCGCAGCGTGTGCTCCTGCTCGACCAATTCCTTGATACGCCCCAGGATGTCCTGTTCGGTCATACCGCCCACTCTACGGACCCGGCCGGCAGATCTGCGGTTATTCGCCGTCGCCGGTCGGCTCTGGCGTGCGCAGCAGGTAGGTATCCATGATCCAGCCTTTGTCGGCGCGCAGCCGCTGCCTGCGTTCGCTGATCTGCGCACCTACCTCGGCGATCGAACCTTCGACGAGCACCTGATCGGGCATGCCGAGGTAGGCGCCCCACCAGATCCTGGTATCGCCGGGCAGATCGGTGAACGCGCAGTCCCCGTCGAGCATGACGACCGTCGATCCGGGACCCAGGCCCTCCTCGCGCAGGCGGCGTCCGGTGGTGATGTGCACCGGTTCGCCGACGCGGTGCAACACCGTCCGGTGGCTGGCGGCGAGGGCTTGCACGCTGGTCACGCCGGGGATGACGGCGTAGTCGAAGCTGATCGTCGCGCGGGCGAGCACTCGTTCGACCATGCGCAGGGTGCTGTCGTACAGGGACGGATCGCCCCAGACCAGGATCGCGCCGACACCGTCGACCCGGCCGAACTCGTCTTCGAGCAGCAGTGAGCGGCGTTCGTGCCAGTCGTCGACCACCTCGCGGTAGCCGGCCCCGTCCATCGGGGTGCGCGCCCGGGGCGGATCGGCGATCTCCGCGATCCGATAGGGATGATCCATGTGCTCGGCCAGGATGGTGGTGCGCACATCCACCAGTTCCTGTTTCTCGGCGCCTTTGCCGATCACGAAGAACACCTCGGCCTCGCGCATGGCCTTGATGGCCTGCACCGTTACCTGGTCCGGATCGCCGGCGCCGATGCCGATCACGTACAGCTTCCGCATGGGGCGAGCCTATGGGGCGGCATCGAGCGCACCGACGCCGCCGGGGGTCGCCGCCGCGCGGGCGCGCTGGAAGTAAGGTCGAGGACGTGACCACCCCAGACACCCAGTACGAACAGTTGCTCCGTCAGGTGCTCACCTCCGGCACGCCGAAATCCGATCGCACCGGCACCGGCACCCGCAGCGTCTTCGGCCATCAACTGCGCTACGACCTATCGGCCGGGTTCCCGCTGATCACCACCAAGCGCGTGCACCTGAAGTCGATCGTCTACGAATTGCTGTGGTTCCTGCGCGGTGATTCCAATGTGGGCTGGTTGCGCGAGCACGGTGTGACGATCTGGGACGAATGGGCCGCACCCGACGGCGAGCTCGGCCCGGTCTACGGCGTGCAGTGGCGGTCATGGCCCACCCCGGACGGCAGTCATATCGACCAGATCTCCCAGGTTCTGCGCACCCTGCGCGAGGATCCGGATTCGCGGCGGATGATCGTGTCGGCGTGGAACGTGGCCGAACTGGACAAGATGGCGCTGGCGCCGTGCCACGCGTTCTTCCAGTTCTATGTGGCCGACGGAAAACTGTCCTGCCAGCTGTATCAGCGCAGCGCCGACCTGTTCCTCGGGGTGCCGTTCAATATCGCCAGCTACGCACTGCTCACGCATATGGTGGCCCAGCAGACCGGGCTCGAGCCGGGTGATTTCATCTGGACCGGCGGTGACTGCCACATCTACGACAACCACGTCGAACAGGTCACCGAACAGCTGACCCGCGAGCCCTACCCGTTCCCCACGCTGGCCCTGCGCAAGGCGTCCTCGCTGTTCGACTACACCTACGACGACATCGAGATCGCCGACTACCGGCACCACCCGGCGATCAAGGCCCCGGTGGCCGTGTGAGTCCGTCCCGTGTCATCGGCCTGATCTGGGCCCAGACACCCGACGGGGTGATCGGTGCGGGCAACCGGATCCCCTGGCGGGTGCCCGAGGACATGGCCAACTTCAAGGCGGTCACCCTGGGTCATCCGGTGGTGATGGGCAGGCGCACCTGGGATTCGCTGCCGCCACGTTTCCGCCCTCTGATCGATCGCCGCAATATCGTGGTGACCAGACAGCCGGACTGGTCGGGCGAGGGCGCCGAACGCAGCGCCTCACTCCCGGACGCGCTCGCACTGACCGCACCCGACGATGTGTGGATCATGGGCGGCGGCGAAATCTATCGCGCCGCAATGGAGTACGCCACCGAGCTGCTGGTCACCGAGATCGACCTCGATATCGCGGGCGACGCCTACGCACCGCCCATCGACGCGCACTGGCGGGCCGACGACGACACGCCGTGGCAGCAGTCGAGTGCGGGCCCTCGGTACCGGATCCGCAGATTCACTCGACGCCGCTGAATCCTTCCCGCGGCACTCCCGCTCCGACCGCACAACCGACGCAAAACGCCCGAGCGCCGGTGACGGGTCGGGCATACTCAGCGATATCGGCCCCGAACACCAGCCCTGTTCCGGGTGTGATCTGCGAAAGGCAGTCCATGGACAAGAAATCGCTGACCGCGGTAGCTCGCCAGCAACTCAAACTGGCCGCTACCGCCACGAGCGGCCGTAGCTCGCAAACGATCTACGGCGGCCACGCGCAAACGCTGCGCCAGACCGTCGTCGGTCTCAGTGCGGGCCAGAGCCTGGCCGAACACGACAACTTCGGCGATGCCACCCTGCTGGTGCTCAGCGGCACCCTGACCCTGATCAGCGGCGCCAACGAATGGAAGGGTTCGGCGGGCGATCTGCTCGTGGTCCCCAAGGCCCGGCACAGCGTCAAAGCCGTCGACGACGTGGCCTTTCTGCTGACCGTCGCGAAATAGCGCGCCGACGTAGGTGAGGCTTACGAAACAGCAACGCGCGCCCCATGATCCGGGTGAGCCTTAACACGCCCTTGCCCAATCGCTGCGGTCAGCACGCTCGCAGCTACTAGGCTTGTCGATCATGGGTGAGCCGCAGCCGATCCTCCAACCGCTCACACCGTCCGCGATCTTCCTCGTCGCCACCATCGACGAGGGTGGCGAAGCGACGGTGCGCGATCTGCTCGCCGATCTGGCGGGTTTGCGCCGTTCGGTGGGATTCCGGCTGCCCGGAGCCGACCTCACCTGCATCGTCGGCATCGGCTCCGCGGCATGGGACCGGCTGTTCTCCGGGCCTCGCCCGGCCGAACTGCACGAGTTCCCCGGATACGACGGCCCGCGCCATCAGGCGCCCGCCACCCCTGGTGACCTGTTGTTCCACATCAAGGCCGAGGTGCACGACGCCTGCTTCGAGCTGGCCATGGCGATCGGCAAGCGGCTCGATGGGGCGGCCACCATCGTCGACGAGGTCACCGGCTTCCGGTACTTCGAACAACGCGATCTGCTCGGCTTCGTGGACGGCACCGAGAACCCCGAGGGCGCGCTCGCCGAGTCCCCGGCGGGCCGGGTGGCGCTGATCGGCGACGAGGACCCCGATTTCACCTGCGGCAGCTACGTCATCGTGCAGAAGTACGTGCACAAGATGAGCGAATGGGCGGCAACCTCGGTCGAGGAGCAGGAACGGGTCATCGGGCGCACCAAGCTCGACGATTTCGAGCTGCCCGATGAGGTGAAGCCCGCGAACTCGCATGTCGCGGTGAACACCATCGTCGACCCGGACGGCACCGAACGGCAGATCCTGCGGGCGAATATGCCCTTCGGCAGCATCCGCGACAACGAGATGGGCACCTACTTCGTCGGCTATTCGGCCACGCCGAGCGTCACCGAACGCATGCTCGAGCGCATGTTCCTCGGCTCCGACGAGGCGGCCTACGACCGGATCCTGGATTTCTCCATCGCCGTCACCGGCAGCCTGTTCTTCGTTCCCGCCCAAGACTTCCTCGACGATCTGCCCGACCCGCCAGGGGACGCACCGGCAGACGACGCCACCCCCGCCGCACCTGCCGCCGACGGCTCTCTCGGTATCGGCACGTTGAAAAGGAGCAGTTAATTCATGAACAACCTGCATCGTGAACTCGCGCCGATCACCTCCGAGGCCTGGTCGGCGATCGAGGAAGAGGCCACCCGCACCTTCAAGCGGCATATCGCCGGCCGCCGCGTCGTCGATCTGTCCGGTCCGCACGGCACCGACTACTCCGCGGTCGGGCTCGGCCGCACCGCGCCCATCGCCGCCCCCGATGACGGCGTGCAGGCCCGGCAGCGGCTGGTGGCCCCGCTGGTGGAGCTGCGGGTGCCGTTCACCCTCTCGCGCGAGGAGCTCGACAATATCGAGCGCGGCGCCGAGGACGCCGACCTGGACCCGGTCAAGGACGCCGCCAAGCGCATCGCCTGGGCCGAGGACCGCGCCATCTTCGAGGGCTACCCGGCCGCCAACATCACCGGCATCCGGGCCAGCGCATCGAACGAGCCGGTCGCGGTGCCCAGCGATCCGCGGCTGGTACCAGAGGCCGTCGCGCAGGCGCTGAGCGAGCTGCGCCTGGCCGGTGTGGACGGCCCCTACTCGGTGCTGCTGAGCGCCGACCTCTACACCGCCGTCAGCGAGACCTCCGACCACGGGCACCCGATCCGCACCCACATCGAGCGCCTCATCCCGGAGGGCGAGATCATCTGGGCGCCCGCCATCGACGGCGCGTTCGTGCTCACCACCCGCGGCGGCGATTTCGACCTCCAGATCGGCCAGGATCTCTCGATCGGCTACCTGAGCCACGACGCGGAATCGGTGCAGCTGTACTTCCAGCAGAGCCTGACCTTCCTCGTCTACACCGCCGAGGCGGCCGTCGCGCTGCAGGCCTGAGCCGTCCTCTGGTGGCGACGTCCGCGCCGCGGCAGTATGGTCCTGACCAGCCAGTTGCGGTAGCGGACGGAGACGAGATGACGTTGGTGCACGCGGGCGTGGTGCCCACCAGGCGCGCGATGATCTACGGCGTGCTCGGCATCGCCGTCACGGTCGCGCTGTGCCTGGCCACCATCGCCGCGTTCGGGATGAACCGCGTGTTCACCGGGCTGCTCGCCGGTGCGATCGCCGGCGTTGCGGTGCTGGTGGCCCTGTTCACCCGTGACGCCGTCGTGCTCACCGAAGGCGCCATCTACCGCCGCACCCCGTGGGCCGAGACCAGCATCGACTGGGACCGGGTGGTCGCGGGCCGGTTCACCCTCGACGAGCGCGCCCGCTGGTCGCTGGCGCTGGACCTGGTCGGCGGCGACGAAGAGCACGGCGAACTCGTGTTGTTGTCGATCCCGCCGGTGAGCGGGCCGGTGTCGAGCGCTTATGACATGCGTAAACGCGAGCAGGTGGATCAGATCCGGAACATGCTGCGCCGCAAGAAGATTCCGGTGATGGTCTTGCCGGAGATCGCGGGAGCGCTGCACGAGCACTGGAATATCGCGCCACCGACGCACTGAGCGGCGAGTCGGCCCGGCCGGATTCGCGCCGGGTGGCCGGGTGCACCGTCCTCGGATACGTTGGCAGTCGTGTCGATGACGAAGGGCGCCAACGTCGCTGTTCCCCTGGCCGCGGTTCGTGTCGAAGTGGGATGGCGATCCGGGCCGGGCGTCCCCGACGCGGACGCGTCCGCCCTGCTGCTCGCCGAGGGTAAGGTCCGCTCAGACAACGATTTCGTGTTCTACAACCAGCCCGCGCATCCGTCGGGTGCGGTGCGGCACGAGGGGAAGCAGCAGGGGGCGCAGGTCATCGATCTGCTCGCCGTGCGGTTGGCTCAGGTCGAACCCCAGATCGACACCATCGTCATCGCCGCCTCCGCCGACGGCGGCACCTTCGCCCAGCTCCACGGCCTGTATGTACGCCTGCTCGATCCCGCGAACGGCGCCGAGCTCGCGCGCTTCGACAGCACCGGCGCCACCAGCGAAACCGCCTTCGTGCTCGGCGAGCTCTACCGCAGGCAGGGCGCGTGGAAATTCCGCGCGGTCGGGCAGGGCTACTACACCGGGCTCGCCGGGCTCGCTACCGATTTCGGCATCTCCGTCGATGAGGACCCGGCGCCTGTCCAGCCGAACCCGCCGCCGACGCCACCACAGCCGACGGCGTCGCAGGTGCCTGCACCGAGTGCCGCGCCGCAACCACCGCAGTTCCAGCAGCCCCAAGGGATTCCGCCGAACCCCGCACCGCACCGACCGCAGTTCGCCGCACAGCCGCAGTACCAGCAGCCGGCGCCGCCGCAGTTCGCGCCGGGACCGCACTACCAGCAGTCGGCACCCCAGCCATTCCCGCCGGCGCCGCAGCATCGCGCGCCGGCGGGATCGGCGCCGATCGGTATGACCAAGCTGTCCCTGACCAAGGAAGCGCCGTCGGTGTCCCTGACCAAGGGCGGCGTCAGCGCGGGCACGATGCGGGTGAATCTCAACTGGTCGACGGGGGGTGGGGGCCTGTTCGGCAAGCGCCGCGGCAAAGCCATCGACCTCGATCTCCGCTGCCTGTGGGAGCTCGGCAACGGCAACAAAGGGATCATCCAGGCGCTCGGTAGTTTCGGAGCGCTCGACACCGAGCCGTACGTGCGACTCGACAAGGACGATCGAACCGGTAGTGCGGTCAACGGCGAGAATCTCGACATCAATCTCGACCACGTCGCCGACTTCAAACGCCTGCTGGTGTACGCAACGCTCTACGAAGGTGCCCCCGACCTGCGAGGCGTACGAGCAACCGCGACGCTGTACCCGCCCGGTGCGCCACCGATCGAGATGCAAGTCGATGGCTGTACAGATAATTCGCGGTCGATGGTTCTCGCGCTGATCGAGAACGTCGACGGGGAGTTGCTGGTCCGTCGCGAAGGCGTCTTCGTTCCACCGTCGGTCGAACGGCCGGGCTGGACCAACAGCGTCGTCGACGCACGCTACAACTGGGGTCTGGACTGGGTCGCCGCCAAAGGCAAGTCCTGAATTTCAGCCGATGCGCCCGAGGAGCGCACCCGCTTCGGCCCGCACCGGGTCCAGCGGGCCCGGCCAGCCGAGGACGCGCAGCACCGCATCGGAGATGTCCGAGCGCGCCGTGGCAGGCGCCGCGCCATGATCGGATCGGATGCTGATCACGGTTTCGACCAATCGGAACGGCAAGGTGATCGCGGCCGGCACACCGGCTGCTCCCGCCTCGGCCACCACCTCCGCGGCCAACTGCTCGTACTGCGTGCGAAGCTCGTCACGCCGTAGCCGAAACGACGCGAAGCGCTCCCCGCGCAGCTCCGGTAGCAGATACAGCGCGCCGAGATTCCACCGCGACGCACAGAGTTGATCCACGTCCGACCAGGCAAGGGCATACAGCCGTACCGGCGCCCGGTCATCGATCTCGCGCAGCCGCGCGGCCAAAGCCAAAGGCGCGGCGATGGTTTCGGCGAGCAACGCGTCGAGGATGTCGCCCTTGGCGGCGAAATGGTGGTACAGCGAGGCCTGTCTGATGCCGACGGCGTCGGCGATTCCCCGGGTCGAAGTGCTGCCGTAGCCGTTGGTGGTGAACAGCTCGGCAGCGGCGTCGAGGATCTCCTCGCGTGGTGTGCTGCCGCGGCGCAGGCGTTGCTCGACGCGCGGACGTCCTGGACCGAGATTGACCACGCCCTCATTCTCGCATCGCGCCCATCACGGGCCCCGCACGCGGGCACCCGGCCCGCCTCGCCATGCGCCGCACCAGGCGGTGAGATTTCTGTCATTCGATAGAAAAGCAGGAAACCCAGAAGTTACCGGGAGACCTCCAACCGATACACGCAGGTCACCGAAAGCGCGATCGCGGCCGCAAAACTATCGTCTGATAGTTATTGGCGCTCGCCGAAGGACCTCCGCATATGGCCACCACAGTCGACACCCGCCCCGCAGATCCGCCCAATCACGGCTCCGACAGTGCCGATCTCGCCGATTTCGGCTATCAGCCGGTCCTGCACCGCAAGCTCGGGCGCTATGCCTCGTTCGCGGCCGGTTTCTCGTTCGTCTCGATCCTCACCACGATCTTCCAGTTCTTCGGCTTCGGCTATTCATTCGGCGGGGCCGCGTTCTTCTGGACCTGGCCGATCGTGTTCCTCGGCCAGCTCATGGTTGCGTTGAACTTCGCCGAACTGGCGGCGCGGTATCCGCTGTCGGGGTGCATCTACCAGTGGTCGCGGCGGCTGGGCGGGGCGGTCGTCGGCTGGTTCGCCGGCTGGTTGATGATCATCGCGCGGGTGGTCACCGCGGCCGCGGCGGCGATCGCGCTGCAGGTGGTGCTGCCCTCGATCTGGAGCGGATTCCAGATCATCGGCTCCGAGACCGCACTCACCTCGTCGTCCGGTGCGATGAACGCGGTGCTGCTCGGCGCCGTATTGATGGCGCTGACCACGCTGATCAATGTCATCGGCATCGATCTCATGGCGCGGATCAATTCGATCGGGGTCACCATCGAGATCGTCGGCGTGCTGGCGATCATCGCGCTGTTCTTCGCCGATACCGAACGCGGCCCCGGTGTCGTGTTCGAGACCGAGCACGCCGCGCCCGGCCCCTATTGGGCGGCGTTCCTGGTGGCCGGGCTGATGGCGGCCTACGTCATGATCGGATTGGATTCGGCCGGTGAGCTTTCCGAGGAAACCAAAGATCCGCGCCGGGTCGCGCCACGGATGATCCTGACCGCGCTGACGGTCTCGGCGATCGGCGGCGGTTTGATGTTGCTCGGCGCGCTGATGGCCGCGCCGAGCCTGTCCGACGGCGCCCTGTCCGCCGATGGCCTGGCCTATGTGCTGACGGCCAAGTTGAACAGCACGGCGGGCAAGGTGCTGCTCGGTTGTGTCGCGATCGCGATCATGGTGTGCACGCTGGCCATCCAGACCGCCGGGTCCCGGTTGATCTTCTCGATGGCACGGGACGGGAAGCTGCCCTTCGCCCGCGCGCTCGCGGTCGTGCACCCCCGCTTCGGCACACCCGTGCTGCCCGCGGTGGTGTTCGGCGTACTCGCCATCGCGCTGCTGCTGGTGAATCTCGGCAATGCCGCCATCTTCGCGACCCTGGCCAGCGTCTGCATCGTGACGCTGTATCTCGCCTATCTCCTGGTGACAGTGCCGCTGCTGGTGCGCCGTTTCCGGGGCTGGCCCGCCGCGGAGCAGGCGGGCAGCCGGGCCGGGCTGTTCTCGCTGGGCCGCTTCGGGATTCCGGTGAATGTGCTCGCGGTGTTCTGGGGCATCGCGATGGTCGTGAATCTGGCCTGGCCGAGGGCCGAGGTGTACACGCCGGACGGCGGGTCGGCGGTCATGCGCTGGGCCGCACCGATCTTCGTGCTCGGCACGCTCGCGGTCGGTGTGCTGGTCTACCGGATGGTGGTCGGCCGCACCGCCGCCTCGGAGCCGATGCGTCAACCACTGGCTGCCGAGCCGACGCCGAACCGCTGACCTCGAGCCGACGCCGCAACCGACTACCCGAGCCGACGCGCAACGGCTGACCCGACAGCCGGCGCCTCGTCCGCTGACGCGATATCCGCGGCCGCGACCATCGCGCGGCCGGACCGCGCGCCAGCTCACCCGGCCGCTGGGCGCGCGAACGGCTCGAACGCGAACCCACTGTCCGCGAGCCCGTTCCGCCGTTCGGGCCGCGAGCCCCGAAACCGCCTGCCATCCGTATCGAGGAGCAGAGATGAATCAGACGACCTCATCCACCACCGGCGCCCGAGCCCATGCCCGGGCGCAAGCGGCGACAGCGACAATCGCCGGACCCGACCTCCCGCCGGGCCTGGACCTGGAGGCTCTCACCTTCGCCCAGCGCATTCCGGCCGACGGCTACATCAACGTCGTGCTCGGCCGCGGTACCCGCCTGCGGCTGGCCGACCCTGGCGGTGCGGCCTGCGCCCACCTGTCACTCTTGCGGGTCGGCGCGCCCTGGGAGCGACTCAATGTCGCCGACACGATGAAGGTGCCCTGGCAGGCCTATCTCGGTCCCGGGCATCCGCTGCTCTCGGATCAGGGCCGGGTGCTCGCCACCATCACGACCGACGATTCCGGCCACCATGACGCGCTGTGCGGGCCCTCGGACACCGGCCGGAGCCTCCTGCGCATGGCCGCAGCCAAGCAGGGCTTGACGCCGCGCGATATCGCACCCCCCGTGTCGTTGTTCCGTGGTGTGCGAGTAGGCGACGACGGCAGCCTCACGAGTACCGGCAACCGGGCCCCCGGTGCCGCTGTCGAGCTGGTCATCCACCTTCCGCTCATCGTGCTGATCGCCAATGCCGCCCACGCACTCGACGACCGGCCGGTCACCGATCTCGATGTGCTGGCGTGGCCCGCCCCCGCCGATCTCGGCGCCACACACAACACCGATCCGGAATACCTGCGTGCCGTGCAGAACACCGAAACCGCATGGGCGGCCGCCCTCGACTCGAAGGACATCGCATGAGCGACACCATTGCCCGCACCGTCATCGGCGACCACCTGGTCGAAGCCTGCGCCCCATGGTCGGCGATCATCCGTGCCGGCGAGTACCTCGAGATCATCGACCTGCACGGCAACCAAGCTGTCGATTGCCTGCTCTACGCGGCCGACGATCACGCCGACCGATACAGCGCCCAGGCCACCGTCGCCGCTCAGCGCAATATCTTCCTCACCACCGGCAGCGTGCTGCGCACCGAGAACGGCACCCCACTGATGACGGTGGTCGCCGACGAGGTGGGCAACCACGACACCCTCGCCGGAGCCTGCTCCCAGGAATCGAACGCCCTGCGCTATGGCCACCACACCCGCCATCAGCACGCCTGCGTGGAGAACTTCCTCGCCGAGGGCATGCGCTGGGGTCTGGGCAAACGCGATCTGGTGTCGAATATCAACTGGTTCATGAATGTCCCGGTGGAGGCCGACGGCACCCTCGGCATCGTGGACGGCCGGTCGGCGCCGGGCAAGCGGGTGACCCTGCGCGCCGACACCGACACCTTGGTGCTGGTATCGAACTGCCCGCAGATCAACAACCCCTGCAACGGTTTCGAGCCCACTCCGGTTCGCATGGTGGTCTCGCGATGACCATCATCGATCCCGCTCCGGTCACCGCACCGGACGCCGCGCTGCCGGTCCACCAGGTGGAGGTGGTCCGGCCGGGTGCGATGACCACCGTGCAGGACTGGCCGGGGCGCATCGGGTATTGGCATGTCGGTGTGCCACCGTCGGGTCCGATGGACGATGTGTCGTTCCGGCTCGGGAACCGGGTGCTCGGCAATGCCGAGGGCGCGGCCGGCCTGGAATGCACGCTCACCGGGCCGGCGCTGCGGTTCCAGGCGACCACCTGGGTCTGCGTCACCGGCGCGCCGGCGCAGGTAACGGTGGACGGCGCGGCCGTGGAGCAGTGGCGCACCCTCGAAGTGGCCGCGGGCGCGGTCCTCGAGGTGGGGGCCATCCGAGGACCTGGTTTGCGCACCTACATTCTGCTGTCCGGCGGCCTCGCACTACCCGAATATCTGGGCAGCTCGGCAACGTTCACCCTCGGCAAGTTCGGCGGCAGCACCGGAGGGATACTGCGAGCCGGTGAGCTGCTGCCGCTCGGACCGCCCCGTCCCCCGCGTGCCACCGCGGTACCGGCCGACGATCGGCCGGTCATGTCGCGGCGCTGGGAACTCGCCGTCACCGAGGGCCCGCACGGCGCGCCGGAGTTCTTCACCCGCGCCGACTTCGACACCATTGTCGGCACCGATTACGAGGTGCATTTCAATTCCGATCGCACCGGCGTGCGGCTCATCGGACCCAAACCGGAGTGGGCGCGCACCGACGGCGGTGAAGCGGGTTTGCATCCGTCCAATATTCACGACACCCCGTATTCGGTCGGTGCGCTGGACTTCACCGGCGATACCCCGATTCTGCTCGGCCCGGATGGTCCGAGCCTCGGCGGCTTCGTCTGCCCGGTCACGGTGGTCGCGGCGGATCGGTGGAAGCTCGGCCAGCTGTGCCCCGGCGATACGGTTCGGTTCGTGCCGATCCGGGCGGAGCACTCCGCGCCGATGGCCTCGCTGGGCCCGGCTCGGCGGGCCGGTTGGCAGCCGGTGCTGTCGGCCGGCGGCGACGGTGACGACGGCATTCTCCGCCGCATCGACGCCGACAACGACACCGGCGTCACCTACCGGCGCGCCGGTGACGACGGTGTGCTCATCGAATACGGCGCCATGACCTTGGATCTCGGCCTGCGCGCCCGGGTACACGCGCTACACGAGCATCTGCTCGCGCTCGCACCGCGCGGAATCGTCGACCTGACGCCGGGCGTGCGGTCACTCCAGGTGAAGGTCGATCCGGCGGTCCTTCCGGTGCGGACGCTGCTGGATCTGCTCACCGAAGCCGAACGACAGCTGCCCGCCTCGGACGCGCTCGTGGTGCCGAGCCGGACCGTGCACCTGCCGCTGTCCTGGGACGACCCCTCGACCAGGGAGGCGATCACCCGGTACATGCACGGGGTCCGCGCGGATGCGCCGTGGTGCCCGTGGAATATCGAGTTCATCCGGCGGATGAACGGCCTGGGGTCGGTCGAGGACGTCTACCGCACCGTGTTCGATGCCGAATATCTCGTGCTCGGTCTCGGCGATGTGTACCTCGGTGCGCCGGTCGCGACTCCGATCGACCCGCGGCACCGGCTCGTCACCACCAAGTACAACCCGGCCCGCACCTGGACGCCGGAGAACGCGGTCGGCATCGGCGGCGCCTACCTGTGCATCTATGGGATGGAAGGTCCGGGCGGATACCAGTTCGTCGGTCGCACGACCCAGGTGTGGAACCATCGCGGTACCGGAACGCCCTGGCTACTGCGGTATTTCGACCGCATTCGCTGGTATCAGGTGGAGCCGGACGAATTGCTGGACCTCCGCGCCGATTTCGCGCGCGGGAACGTGCACCTGCGCACCGACGACGGCGAGTTCCGGCTCGCCGACTACCGTCGTTTCCTCGCCGGCAACGCCGATTCCATCGCCGAATTCCGTGCCGTGCAGGCGCGGGCCTTCGCCGCCGAACGTCAGTCCTGGCGCTCGGCGGGTGAGCTGGCGGAGTCACTGCCCTGAGCGGCTCAGCGCAGGTCGCGAAAGAATTCGCGGATATCGGAGGTGAGCAGCACCGGCTCCTCGAGTGCGGCGAAATGGCCGCCGCGGTCGACGTCTATCCAGCGGGTGATCGTGTCGGCGGTGCCCGCGTACTTGCGGATGGCGACGTCGTGAGCGAACACGATCACGCCGGTGGGCACGCCCGAGTTCTGCTTCTGCGCACCCCAGGGTGCGTCCTGCGCGTACCCGACGTAGGCCGCGGTGCCGGCCGTCCCGGTGAGCCAGTACAGCATCACGTTGGTGAGCAGCCGGTCTCGATCGATGATCTTGTCGGGGTCGAGGGTGCGCGGGTGGGTCCATTCCCTGAATTTGTCCATGATCCATGCCAATTGACCGACCGGTGAATCGACCAGCCCGTAGGCCAGGGTCTGCGGGCGGGTCGACTGGATCACGATGTAGCCGAATTCCTCGTGCATGAACGCCTCGGTGCGGCGCACCCGATCGCGTTCGAGGTCGGTCAGCGTCGCCAGTTCTTCCTCCGCCAGCGGTAGCGGCAGGAAGTCGCCAACGCCGCCGTTGACGTGCACGCCCGCCACCCGATCCGGTGCCACGCGACCGACCTCCGGGCTCACCGCGGCGCCGATATCGCCGCCCTGCACGCCGTAGCGTTCATACCCGAGCCGCGACATCAACTCCGCCCACGCCGCCGCGATCCGCTGGACCGTCCAGCCGGCATCGGCGACCGGGCCGGAGAACCCGAAGCCGGGCAGCGACGGGATGACCACGTGGAACGCGTCGGCCGGATCGCCACCGTGCGCACGCGGGTCGGTGAGCGGGCCGATCAGCTCCAGGAATTCGACGATGGAACCGGGCCAGCCGTGGGTCAGGATCAGCGGGAACGCGCCCGGTTCGGGCGAGCGGACGTGCAGGAAGTGGATCAGCTGCCCGTCGATCTCGGTGGTGAACTGCGGGAATTCGTTGAGTCCGCGTTCGGCCGCCCGCCAGTCGTACTCGTCGCGCCAGTAGGTGACCAGCTCGCGCAGCCAGCCGGTGGGCACGCCGGTATCCCAGTCGTCGCCGGGCAGCGGTGCGGGCCAGCGGGTCGCATCGAGCCTGCGGTGCAGGTCGTCGAGGTCGCTCTGCGGGATGTCGATCCGGAAGGGAGTGATGGTCATGGGAGCTACGGTAGGAGCCGATTAGGACAGTTTCGGCCCTAACCGTGCGGCAGACTGAAGAATATGTGGGAAACGTCGGCGCGGCTCTTGCGTCTGCTGTCGCTATTGCAGATGCATCGCGAATGGACCGGCACCGATCTGGCCGCCGAACTCGGCATCGATATCCGCACCGTGCGCCGCGATATCGACAAGCTGCGCAACCTCGGATATCCGGTCGAGGCGGCGCGCGGCGTTGCCGGCTACCGGCTCGGCGCGGGCAGCCATCTTCCGCCGCTGCTGCTCGATGACGACGAGGCGGTCGCGGTCGCCATCGGCCTGCGCACCGCCGCCGGCGGGACCATCACCGGCATCGAGGACAGTTCGCTGCGAGCGCTGACGAAGCTGGAGCAGATGCTGCCCGCTCGGTTGCGTCATCGGGTGCGCACGCTGCTCGCGGCGACCGTCACCGTCGGCGCGGGTGGCCCGGCCGTCGATCCGGAGATCCTCACCGCCATCGCCGGCGCGATCCGCGACAAGCACCGCCTGCGCTTCGACTACCGAAGCCACGACGGCACCACGACATTGCGTATCACCGAACCACACCGACTCGCCCACACCGGCCGCCGCTGGTACCTCATCGCCTGGGACGTCGACCGCGCCGACTGGCGCACCTTTCGCGTGGACCGGCTGCACCCGCGCACTCCCACCGGCCCACGTTTCACTCCACGCGAGGCTCCCGACGTCGACCTCGCCGGATATGTCTCCAGCAATGTGGCGGTGGCGCCGTACCGCTACGCGGCCCGGGTCACCATCGCCGTCCCCGCCGAGACCGCTGCCGACCGAATCCCGCCGACGATCGGCGCCATCGAACCGATCGACGCCGAATCCTGCACGCTACGCACCGGTTCCAACTCCCTCGACGAACTGGCGATCTACCTCGCCCTGTTCGATCTGCCATTCCGCATCCACGAACCCCCGGAGCTGATCGCCCGCGTCCGCGAACTCACCGCGCGGCTCAGCGCGGCCGTCGAGTAATCCGGCCGATGCAGTCCCTGCCCGGTGCTCGATCCCGCGCGCCGCGGCCGATGCATTCCCTCAGCCGACAAGATTCGTCCAGCCGCCCGGTACCGGCTGCTGGCAGGATGACTGCTCATGCGCTTCACAGTGCCTGCCATCGTGTCGATGGCAGCGATCCTGCTCACCGGATGTTCGCTCTTCCCGGAAGGACCCGACCAGAACGAGCGGGACAGTTGGTCGCGACGGATCGAGTCGGCCATCGAAGCCGTTCCGGGAGTGGCAGACGCGTCACATGTATTCGAATACGTCCCCTACGGCCCCAACTCGTACTACACGTCCCTGCTCGACGTGCGGCTCGAGGATGGCACCGCACCAGCCGACGCCGGGTCGGTGGTGCGTGTCATGGCCGCTCAGCCGCTACCACCGCACTACCGAGGCGACACGACAGTGGTCCAGATGGAACGGTTGACGGACTCCTATCACGGGTCTTGGGCCTTCGGACGGGACGTCGCACCGGAAGTCGACGCCGCGCACAACTGGGCCCGCCTCTCGCTGGCCGGCACCGGTGCGCAGATCCACTGGTCCGGGGTTCACGCCGTCGATGTCAGCGCCGGCTCCGAGGCGGAACCCTACCGAGCCACCGCGGCGATGCGACGAATCATCGCGGAGTTCCCGGAACTGGCGCCCAACCGCTGGACGGTCTCCCCCGTTCACGGGAAGAGCATGTCCGAGAACTACTCGAGGCTGGAACCCAGCGTGATCCACGCGGAGGGCCGCCGCCGTTTCCCATCGGGTAGCGAACTCGCACTGTGGGAATGGTTCCTGTCCGAGCAACCCACCTCGGCGATCGTCCGGGTGTCAGTATTCGATCCGCCCGACGCCACGGGCCGCACACTCGGCGTCCAGGTATTCCCGCCCGACGGAGCGGAACTCAGTGCCGCACAGGCGAGCCAACTCGCCGACCGGCACCTGCCCCACTTGTCCGAACGCGGCGGCGTGGTCGACTACACCATCATCACCCGCAGCGGCCCCACGTTCGCCGTCCTCGTCGGCGGCTGCCCAGCACCCCGCCTCGAGGTGGCACCGGAGTCGGAGCCGTACGCGCGTCGGTACGAACGGTGCTAGTGCCGAGGACGGGCGCCGATCCACGCGGTTCGATTACCCACCGAGGTGGAGCAATGGCTCGAATAGCGAGGGACTTCACGAATCACATTCTGACGCAGCGGATTACGTGAGACCGTCGAGTATCACATCCAGGCCGGCACTGAATTCGCGTTCCGGCGCGACGGTGCGAGCGTCGGCGGCCGTTTGCGCGAGGTAGGGGAACTCCTCGGACGATAGGGCGGCCATGGCGGCGGTGCCCGCCCCGGAGAGGGCGGCATAGTGCTCGTTCTGCAGGAAACCGAGTAGGTAGGCGATGAGGGTGCGTTGGGCGATGACGCGGTCGATGCCGGTGAGGCCGCCGTCGGTGAGCGTCGACAGCATGGCTTCGATCAGGCCGAGCGAAGCTCGGGCCGAATGCCGGTGCCGCAGGATCAGCGGCACGGTATCGGGGTGTTCGGCCGCGACGCGCCGGGTTCGGTCCAGCAGCAGGCGTATGCGGTCGCGCCAGCTCAGCTGCCGCGGCACGGTGAGGTCGACGGCGGCGAAGACGCGTTCGACCACGAGGACCTCGAGCGCCGTCCGGTCGGCGACATATCGATAGAGCGCCATGGTCGCCATGCCGAGTTCCTTGGCGACCGCGCGCATGGTGAGCCCCTCCAGACCGTCGCGATCGATCACGGCGAGAGCGGCGCCGGACAGATCGTCGGTGGTCAGCGAACGTGGGCGGGGCATGGATTGACAGCGTACGCGATACGCGCATACTGGTCGTAGGCGTACTTTGTACACTTAAGGAGTTCGGATGCCTTTCCCGTCCGCTGTCGCCGGCCGACAGCTCGTCACCATCACCGGCACACCGGTGCCGATTCCCGACCCCGACTGCCTGGTCCATCTGCAATTCCGCAGGTTCGCGGGCTGCCCGGTGTGCAGTCTGCATCTGCGGTCGGTCGTCGACCGGCTGGATGAGATCCACGCGGCGAATGTCCGCGAGGTCGTCGTCTTTCATTCCAGTGCCGAGGAGCTCCTGAAATACACCGCCGACCTGCCGCTGGCCGTGATCGCCGACCCCGGCCGCCGTCTCTACCGCGAGTTCGGTGTGGAATCCGCGCCCCGTGCCCTGCTCGATCCGCGTGCCTGGCCGACCATTCTCCGCGCCATCACCCGTGAGGTGCGTGCGTCTCGGACGCCGGGTCACGTTGCGCCGCCGGGCAAGCCGGAAGGAGGACGCCTCGGCCTGCCCGCTGATTTCCTCATCGCACCCGACGGCCGTGTCGTGGCGAGCAAGCATGGGGCGCACGCCGACGACCAGTGGTCGGTCGACGAACTTCTGTCCCATGCGACGAAGACCGAGGTGTACCGGTGAGCTTCGCTCGTCCTCGTCTCGCCCGCGGCGCCGCGCTGCTGTTCAGCGGCCTGCTCGGCGGCGCCTTTCTCTACGGTGGAACCAACGTGCTCTACGCCTTCCGCGAGGTGGCACCGGAGGTTCGTCTCAGTTTCCACACCGCGCTGATGTCGGCCAACAGCGTTGTCATGCAAGGCCTTATGGCTCTCACGTTCGCGGGATGCCTGGTTCTCGCGGTACGCGCCCGCGGAAGGGAGCGCTGGGTGGCCGGAGCAGCGACGATCGGCGCGGTCGCGGTCTTCCTCATCACTCGACTCGGCAATGTGCCGATCAACCAGGAGATCAAGGCGTGGGCGGTATCCGGACCGCCCGCGGACTACGCCGACGCCCTCGCCCGCTGGGAGGACTTCCACATCGCCCGTGTGGTGTGCGCCGTTGCGGTCTTCGTCCTCATCGTCATCACCACCCTGCTGTCCCCGAAGGAGATCCACTCATGATGACCATCGACCTCTACGTCTCCGATCCCACCCTGACCGGCGAGCGGGGCCACGCCCTCGCCGCGCACATACTGCACACGATCACCGCCGCGGATTCCGCGCCGGACGCGGTGCTGGCGCGCGCCCGCGAGTTCACCCACGTGCTCGTGCACCAGCCCGCCGCCTGGGCCACCGGTGGGCCGAGCCCGGCGGACGCACCGCGCTACCTGGCCCGGGTCACCGTCCCCGGATCGTGGGCGGGCCCGGGATTCGGCGACGGCATCATCCCCTTGATCACCGACGCCATCGCCGAGTTCGAGGGCGATCCGCAGCGGCTGCGCGACGACCCGCATTGCGTGGTGCAGATCCTCGGCGTGCGCGAACACAACCTCGGCACCGTCGGCCGCACCACCACCGCCACCGAACTCACCAAGATGATGACCGCCGATTACGACAGCGCGGCCGACACCCGCGAAGTACCCGAAGGTTATGGCGTCGACCCCGTCTGCGGCATGACCCTCGACATCGCCACCGCCGAATTCACCCTCACCCACAACGGTGAGACCCGGGTGTTCTGTGCCCCGGTCTGCCGCAAGGTGTACGTGGAAGAACACGCCCTCACCTGATCGATATCGCAACATTCGATCGCCGATCATCGACCCGCTCCGCCGCCACGGACGTGCGGAGCGGGCAGGCGAACTTCGGCCGACCTCAGGGCAGCAGCGTGCCCGGGTCGATCACGACCTCGAAGGGGCTACGCAAGGTGACCTTCTCCCCTGCCAGCACGCGATGCGTTTGTTCGTAAGTGTTATCGCTGCCGAGGACGTGGGCAAAGAGGACCGGCAGTTCCTCTCCCGGCAACCGGCCTTCGAAGGAGTTGATCTCGAATCGCCAATAGTTCGGGATCCCTGCGGCCGCGTAGAGCACGGGCTTGACCATGCGGTCCTGCAACGTCGTGGAGCCGGAAACAACCTCGACGGCCAGCTGGACGCGACTGGTACCCCTCGGCTGTCCATAGGGATGTCGCCTTGCCCGACGATGAGGTCCGGAACCGCTTCGTCCTCGCCGATCAGTATCCCGCCACCCTCGAGCACCACGAATTCCGACGGCGCCGTGCCGACCAGCGCTCACACCAGCCGTCGAATCAGCGTTTGATGACGAGGCTCGGGTGCCGCACTGACCACGAGCTGACCGTTGAGCACCTCGTAGCGCAGTCCGTTCTCCGGTCGGCCGCCGAGATCGGCAGCAGTCCAGCGGCCCGCACCCGCAGCAGGTTTGAGCATGCAACGCACCTCCTACCGACCGCGAATGCAGCCGGCAATCGACCCGTCGTGTCGTCGACACCCGAGTACCGCGTTCGACCACGACACAGGCTGAAACACTGTGGGCGCGCACTCGAGTCGACATCCTGGCGCCCTCGGGAATTCTGCGTAGCCTTGTCCGGTTCGAGCCGGTGGGGCGCCACGATCATCGCCCCATCGGCCTCGAACCGCGACTACTGTTCGCCGATGATCCGGACGTCACCCGCCCCGTCGATCACCTCGCCCGGCACCACGAACCAGTGCGTTACTTCCCCGTCCGCGATGTCGTCGGCGGGGTCCGCGTCGGTCGGGAGGACCGAGAGGGCGCCGGCGGTGGCGGAGGCCAGGAACTCGTCGACGGCTGCCCGGCCGGTGCCCGCCGTGGTGAAGGTGGCCGACTCGTAGTCGATCTCGTTCACCTCGCGCAGGTGTTCGGCGCGGTCGAGGGCCTGGGTTTGGGTCAGGACCACGGGTGCGCCCTCCGTGAGCAGCACGAAGGCCGGGTGGTCTTCGCCGAGCGGGCGGGCCCGGTCGGCGTAGGAGACCGGGTGGCCCGGGGCGGCGGCGAGTTCGGTGGCGATCGCGGGGTCGGCCGGGTCGAGGCCCGGCAGGCCGCCGGTCGCACCGATCACGAAAGCCGCTCCGGCGGTGGTGATCTCGTCGGCGGTGCGGCCGGTGGCGAAGAGCAGGGCGGCACCCGCCTTCTGGACCGCCCAGGCCGCCACCACGGCATCCACCGAACGCGGCAGGGTCACCGCGACGACGTCACCTGGCCCCACCTCGCGGGCGATGAGCAGCCGCGCCAGTTGCGAGGACCGGCGGTCCAGCTCCTGGTAGGCGATCTCGGCATCACCGGCCAGCAGCGCGGGCGCCTGCGGATCTTCCTCGACGACCTCGGCCAGCACCTTGGCCACCGTCCTGGCACCGACCCGGCCGACCGGCTCGGGTGCGGCGGTCGCGGCGGCGACCCCGGAGTCGGCGAGCAGTTGCGCCCGCTCCCCGGCATCGAGGATGTCGATATCGCCGACGAGCGCGGCCGGGTCGCCGACGAGCGCGTCGAGCACCCGCTGCAACCTGGTGGACAGCACCTCGACCTCGTCGGCGGTGAACCGGCTGCGCAGGTACTTCAGCGTCAGCTCGATGGTCGCCTCGGCGGTCACCAGCAGGGTCAGCGGGTAGTGCGTGGCGTCGTTGACGCCGACACCGGTCACCGACATGCCGTCGATGGAGCTGGCCGCCGAAATGGCCTCCTTGTCCATCGGATACGACTCGAACACCAGCAGTGTGTCGAACTGCGAGGCCGGTCCGGCCACCCGCTGGATATCGGTCAGTCCGACGTAGTGGTGGTCGAGCAGATCGGCCTGCTCGTGCTGCAGGGTCTCCAGCAGTTCGCCGACGTTCTGCCGATCATCGATGCGCACCCGCACGGGCAGCGTATTGATGAACAGACCGACCATCGACTCCACGCCGGGCAGCTCCGCAGGCCGGCCCGACACCGTCGCGCCGAACACCACGTCGCCGCGGCCGGTGAGCCTGCCGAGCAGGATGCCCCACGCGGCCTGCACCAGCGTGTTCACCGTGACGCCCAGTTCGGCGGCGTGCTTGGTGAGCTTGCGGGTGCGGTCGGCGTCGATCTCGGTGATCAGCTTGCCGATCGAGTAGTCCTCGGTTCCGCGCGGCTGCGGCGCCAGCTGGGTCGGCTCGCCGAGCCCGTCGAGCGCCCGCGCCCAGGCCCGCAGCGATTCCTCGCGGTCGCGTCCGGCGAGCCAGCCGAGGAAGTTGCGGTAGGAGGCCACCCGCGGCAGCGCGGTCTGATCACCGCGCACCGCGTACAGCACCAGCAGATCCCGCATGAGCAGCGGCATCGACCAGCCGTCGAGCAGGATGTGGTGGGTGGTGATCGCCAGATGCCACTGCGTCTCGCCGGTGCGGAACAGGGTGAACCGCATCAGCGGCGGCACCGCCATATCGAAGTGCGTGGCCTGATCGGCGGCGATCCGGCGCTGCAATTCGCCGAGGCGCTCGGCCTCGGGCAACTCCCGCAGGTCCACCTCGGTCCACGGTGCCTCGACCCGGTCCAGCACCACCTGCACCGCCTGCCCCGACGAATCGGTGACGAAGGCCGTGCGCAGGTTCGGGTACCGGTCGATGATGCCCTGCGCCGCGGCGCGCAGTCGCGAAACATCCAGGCTGCCACCGAGATCCACCACGGCCTGCATGGTGTAGACGTCGACGGTGGCCTGCGTCATCAGTGCGTGGAACAGCAGGCCCGACTGCAACGGCGACAGCGGCCACACCTCGGACAGCGCCGGGAACTCGCGCTCCCACTGCTCCAGATCGCTCTGGCCGACATGCACCAGCGCCATATCCGATGGTGTGAAACCACCGGCGTCGGGGCGGCGGGCATGCGCGGCGAGCGCCTCGAGCGCCGCCACCCAGAGGTCGGCGAACTCGCGCACCTGTTCGCGGGTGAGCAGCCCGGACGGGAACGCCAGCGACGCGCCCAGCTCCGGTCCGTCCGCGCCGTCGGTGACGATCGCGTTGATGTCGAGCACGGCGTTGGCGGGCATATCCCGGTCCATCTCGACATCGAGGCGGCCCAGATCGTCCACCGGCACCCAGCCGACCTCGGCGAGCTCCTCGGGGATCTCACCGGCCGACATCCGGCCCAGATAGTTGAAGCTGATCTGGCCGGTGGAACCGCCGGCGAGCTGCGTGCCGGTCTCGTCGTTGAGGTAGCGCAGCATGCCGTAGCCGAGGCCCTTGTCGGGCACGGCGAGCAGCTGCTCCTTGACCGACTTGACGATCGCGCCGAGCGCGGCGCCGCCGGCGAAGGCGTCGTCGAGATCGGCGTCGCCGAGGGCCAGCCGCACCGGGTAGGCCGCGGTGAACCAGCCGACCGTGCGGGACAGATCCGCGCCGGGCACGACCTCTTCCTCACGACCGTGGCCCTCGAGCTTGACCAGCGCCGCGTCCCCACCGCGCCAGCGCGCGACGGCCATGGCCAGCGCCGACAGCAGGCCGTCGTTCACACCGCCGCGGTACAGGCTCGGCACCGCGGTGAGCACGGCATCGGTGACCTCGGCCGACAGCGACACCTCGACCCGCTCCACGGTGGCGAAGGTGTCGACCTCGGGGTCGAACGCCCGCGCGCCCAGCTGCGGATCGGGTGTGGCCGTGACCTCCTGCCAGAACGGCAGTTCCGCGACCCGCTCGGGTTCGGCGGCCGCGTCGACCAGGCTGTGCGCCCAGCGCCGCATGGACGTGCCGTTGGCAGGCAGGTTCACCGGCTGACCGGCGGCCAGCTGCGACCACGCCACCGCGAAGTCCGGGATCAGGATGCGCCAGGACACGCCGTCGACCACGAAGTGGTGGGCGACGATGAGCAGCACATCGCGGCGGTCGCCGGCGAAGGCGAACCAGACGAACTGCGCCATCGCGGCACCGGCCGGATCCAATCGGCCGAGGGCGGCGTCGAATTCGGCGGTGGCCAGCTCGGTGAGTTCGGCCTCGCTGATGTCCGCTGGCGCGTCGACCCGGTGCACCAGCGCGTCGACGTCGACCGCGCCGCGTTCCAGCGCCTCGAACGCCCACGACTCGCCGGCGCGACGCAACCGCGAGCGCAGCACGTCATGGTGGTCGAACACGGCCGCGATGGTGGCGACCAAGGTCTGCCGGTCGATGCCTTCGGGCAGCCGCAACGCCATGGACTGCGAGAACCGGTCGAACGACGAGCCGCTCGACAGGATCTGCGCCATGATCGGCGTCAGCGGGATGTCACCGACACCGCCGCCGGGCAGCTCCTCCAGGCTGATCTGGCCCGGTGCCGCGCCGAGCGTGGCGACCTCGGCCAGCGCGGCCACACTGCGCCGCTCGAACACGTCACGCGGGCTGAACACCACACCGCGCGCCTTGGCCCGCGACACCAGCTGGATGGACAGGATCGAGTCGCCGCCGAGGGCGAAGAACGAATCGTCCACGCCGATCTGATCCACGCCGAGCACCTCGGCGAACACCTCGGCGATGATCGCCTCGACCTCGGTGACCGGGGCCCGGAATTCGCGCGGGGCGAGCTGTGGTTCCGGCAGCGCCTTGCGGTCGAGCTTGCCGACCGGGGTCAACGGGATCTCGTCGAGCACCACGATCGCCGACGGCACCATATGCGGCGGCAACGAGCGCGAGACGAACTCGGTGAGCCGCTCGGTGTCGATCTCGTGGCCCGGCGTCGCGAGCACATAGGAGACCAGGATCGTCGCGCCCGCGTCGGTGTCGCGGCCGAGGGTGATCGCGAACTCCACGTCGGGGTGCCTGCCGAGCGCGGTGTCGATCTCGCCGAGCTCGACGCGGAAGCCGCGGATCTTCACCTGGAAGTCCGAGCGTCCGACGTAGTCGAGTTCCCATCGCACGGTGTCCACCGCGGCATTGCCCGCCCGCTGTTCGGGATCGGCGTACCAGCGCACCACGTCACCGGTGCGGTACATGCGCGCACCCTCGCTGCTCCACGGGTTGGCGACGAACCGGTCCGCGGTGAGGTCGGGGCGGTTGTGGTAGCCGCGCGCCAGCGCGCCACCGGCCAGGTAGAGCTCGCCTGCCACACCCGGCGGCACCGGGTTCAGGCGGGCGTCGAGCACCAGCGCGGTCATGCCGTGCACCGGGAAACCGATGGTGACGTGGCGGCCCGCGGTCAGGCGCGCGTAGGACGAGATGATCGTCGTCTCGGTGGGTCCGTAGGCGTTGAAGTACTTACGGCCCGGCTCCCACTTGGCCAGCAGTTCCTGCGTGGTGACGTCACCGCCGACGGAGACGACCTCGAGTTCGTCCAGACCCTCGGGATCGACCGTGCCGAGCACCGCCGGGGTGATGACGGTGTGCGTCACCCGCTCGGCGCGCAGCAGCTCGGCCAGGTCGGGCCCGCCGATGATGTGCGACGGCACGATCACCAGGGTCGCGCCGGTGTAGTGGGTGACCACCCACTCCAGCACCGACGGATCGAAGCTCGGCGAGCAGATGTGCAGGAACCGGTGGTGCGATTCCAGGTGGTACAGATCCGCCGCGACGTCGGCCAGTCCACCGATACCGGCGTGGGTGACCATGACGCCCTTGGGCAGACCGGTCGAGCCGGAGGTGTAGATGACGTAGGCCGGGTGCCGCATGGCCAGCGAGCTGATCCGGTCCTCATCGGTGACCGGTGCGGGCGACCGCGCGTCGATCAGCTCATCGGTGGCCGGATCGTCCAGGCACAGCCACTCGACCTCGTGCGGCAGCCGGTCCAGGTACTGGCGCGCGGTCAGGCCGAGCACGGCACCGGAGTCGGTCACCATGTGGCGCATCCGGTCTTCCGGATACGTCGGGTCGACCGGCACGTGCGCGCCGCCGGCCTTGGCCACCGCCCAGAACGCGGCCACCATCTCGTAGGAGCGCGGGAACGACAGCGCGACGATGCGCTCCGGCCCGACCCCACGCTCGATGAGCACCCGCGCCAGCCGCGAGGAGTACTCGTCGAGCTCGCGGTAGGTGATGGAGCGGCCCTCGTAGCGCACCGCGATCTGGTCCGGGTTCAGCCGGGCGCCATGGGTGAGCAGATCCGGCAGCAGGCCGGTGGCCATCACGTCTTCGCCGTGCACGTGCGTCAGCAGCTCGTATTCGGCGTCGGCCAGGATCGCCAGATCGCCCACCGGCTGTTGCGGTGCGGCGGTGATGGATTCGAGCAGCCTGGTGAAGCGCTGCGCGAACACCTCGACGGTGGCGTCGTCGAACAGGTCACGCGCGAAGGAGAACTCGGCGTACATGCCTGCGGCGTCGTCGCCCGCGGCCTCGCGGATGGTCAGCGACAGGTCGAACTTGGCGGTGTCGACGTCGAAATCGACGGCTTCGACATGCAGGCCGGGCAGCTCGAAGCTGTTGTCCGGCAGGTTCTCGAACGACAGCGCCACCTGGAACAGCGGATGCCGCGCGGTCGAACGCTCCGGGTTGAGCAGTTCCACCAGCCGCTCGAACGGCAGATCGGCGTGCGCGAACGCCTGCAGATCGGCGTCCTTGGTCGCGGCGAGCAGCTCACCGAAGGTGAGTTCACCGCGCACATGCGAACGCAGCACCAGCGTGTTGACGAACATGCCGATGACGTCGTCGAGTTCGGCCTCGCCGCGACCGGCGATCGGGGTGCCGATGGCGATGTCGTCGGTGCCCGACATGCGCGCGAGGAACACCGCGAGCGCGGCGTGCACGACCATGAACATGGTCGCGTTCTGCTCCCTGGCCACCTCGGCGAGCCTGCGATGCAGCTCGGCCTCGATCGGGAACACCACCCGGCCACCGGCGAACGACTGTGCTGTCGGACGGGTGCGGTCGGCGGGCAGGTTCAGCTCGTCGGGCAGTCCGGCCAGCGTGGCGCGCCAGTACTCGGCCTGCTGGCTGATCAGGCTGTCCGGATCCGATTCCGAGCCGAGCACCTCGCGCTGCCAGATGCTGAAATCGGCGTACTGCACCGGCAGCGGCGCCCAGCCCGGCTCGACACCGTTCGCGCGAGCCGCGTAGGCGACCATGACGTCGCGGGTGAGCGGGCCCATGGACCAGCCGTCGGCGCTGATGTGATGAGCGACGAACACCAGCACATAGTCGGTGCCGTCCACCTGGAACAGCTTGGCGCGCAACGGCACTTCCACCGTCACGTCGAAGCCCGCGGAGATCACCTCGACGATCCGCTCGCGCAGTTCGCCTGCGCGCACAGCGACGGGCGTCAGATCCGGCACCGCCTGGTCGGCGGGCAGGATCACCTGGTGCGCGGCGCCACCCTGTTCGGGGTAGACGGTGCGCAGGGTCTCGTGCCTGCCGACGACGTCGGCGACGGCCAGCTGCAATGCCGCCACATCGAGGTCGCCGCTCAACCGCACCGCGACCGGGATGTTGTTGACGGCCGAGGCGGTATCGAACTGGTTGAGGAACCACATCCGCTGCTGGGCCAGCGACAACGGCACCTGCTCCGGACGCGGGCCCGCCACCAGCGCGCGGCGGCCACCGGCGCCGGCATGCTGTTCGACCTTGACCGCGAGACCGGCGACGGTGGACGCCTCGAACAACGTCCGCACCGGCACCCGCGCATCCAGCGCCGCACCCAACCGGGCCGCGACCTGGGTGGCCAGCAGCGAGTTACCGCCGAGGGCGAAGAAATCGTCGTCGGCGCCGACCCGCTGCACGCCGAGGACCTCGGTGAACACACCGGCCACGATCTCCTCGATCGGGGTCGACGGCGCACGGAACTCCTGCACCTCGAACTCCGGCTCCGGCAGCGCCTTGCGGTCGAGCTTGCCGTTGACGTTCAACGGCAGCGCGTCGAGCACCACGAAGGCCGCGGGCACCATGTACGACGGCAGCGCCGCCGCCAGCGCCGACTTCACCTGCGCCACATCGAGACCGCCGCGCTGCCGTTCCAGCCCGACCTCGTCCACATGCGCGGCCACACCGGAGGCGGGCACCAGGTAGGCCACCAGACGATCGCCGGTGCGCGGATCGGACTTGGCCACCACCGCGGTCTGCGCGACCTCCGGCATGGCCAGCAGCGCCGCTTCGATCTCGCCGAGTTCGATGCGGAAACCGCGGATCTTCACCTGGAAGTCGGTGCGACCGCGGTACTCCAGCTCACCGGCGCGGTTCCAGGCCACCAGGTCACCGGTGCGGTACATGCGCTCACCGGTGCCGAACGGGTTGGCCACGAACCGTTCCGCGGACAGGTCCGCGCGGCCGAAGTAGCCGCGCGCCAGCTGCGCACCGGCCAGGTACAGCTCACCGGCCACACCGTCGGGCACCGGGTTCAGCCGGGCGTCCAGCACGTAGACCTGGCTGTTCCACTGCGGCACACCGATCGGCACCGAGGCGATATCGGCCGCGCCGACCCGGTGGGTGGTGATCGAGACCGCGGCCTCGGTGGGGCCGTACAGGTTGAACAGCTCGGTGCGCGGATGCGACTCGCGGAACCGCTGGGCCAGCGAACCGGGCAGCGCCTCACCGATGGCCAGCACCCGCCACAGCGAATCCGGCAGCTCACCGGTCAGCAGCGCGTCCAGCATGGACGGCACCGCGTGCAGGGTGGTCACCCATTCGCGGGCCATCAGCTCGTTCAGGTACGCCGGGTCGCGATGGCCGTCGGGCGCGGCGATGACCAACCGGCCACCGCAGACCGCCGCCGACCAGAACTCCCACACCGACAGGTCGAAGGTCGCCGCGGTCTTCAGCAGCACCGCGTCCGCGGCGTCCAGCCCGAATTCGGCCACCTTGTACTGCAATTGGTTCGCGATCGCCGCATGCGGCACCGCGACACCCTTCGGGCGGCCGGTCGAACCGGAGGTGAAGATGACGTAGGCGGTGTGCTGCGGCAGCAGCGGCGCCACCCGATCGGCGTCGGTGACCGGCGCCTCGCTCAGCGCGGACAGGTCCAGCGCATCGAGCGAGATGACCGGCGCCAGTTCGGAATCGAAGCCGGCGTCGGCGTTGGTCAGCACGCACACCGGTGCGGCCGTCTCCAGGATGTAGCCGGTGCGCTCGGCCGGCTGATCCGGATCCAGCGGCACATAGGCGCCACCGGACTTGGTCACCGCGTACATGGCGACCACCAGATCCACCGAACGCCGCAGCGCCAGCGCCACCCGCGACTCGGGGCCGACCCCGAGCGAGATCAGGTGCCGGGCAAGGCGGTTCACGCGGGAGTCGAGTTCACCGTAGGCGAGCTGGGCGCCGTCATCAGTGACCAGCGCGACCGACTTCGGCGCCGCCGCCACCGTGGCATCCAGCAGCGAGGCCAGCGTGGCCTCGGTGTCGACCCGCTGCTCGGTCGCATTGCGGCCCGCCACCAGACGGGTGCGCTCGGCGCTGTCGAGCAGTTCGATATCGCCGACCGGGGTGCGCGGCGCGGCGACGATCTCGCCGAGCAGGCGGGCGAAACGGTCCACGAAGCCCTGCACCGTGCCGTGATCGAACAGATCGGTGGCGTAGGTGAAGAAGCCGGTGATGCCGGCGGGCTCACCCGCGTCGCCGTAGCGGTCGGTGGCGATCAGGTGCAGGTCGAACTGGGAGAGCTGGGTGTCGATATCCAGCCCCGACACCGCGAGGCCCGGCAGTTCCAGGCTGGCCTGGGCCAGGTTCTGGAACGACAGACCCACCTGGAACAGCGGATGCCGCGCGGTCGAGCGCACCGGGTTGAGCACCTCGACCAGGCGCTCGAACGGCACGTCGGCATTGGCGAAGGCCTGGATGTCGATATCGCGCTGCCGGTTGAGCAGCTCGGTGAACGGCTCGCCTGCGTCCACGCGGGTGCGGAACACCAGTGTGTTGACGAACATGCCGATCAGGTCGTCGAGCACGGCCTCACCGCGACCGGCCATCGGGGTGCCGATGGCGATGTCGTCGGTGCCCGACAGCCGCGACAGCAGCACCGCGAGGGCGGTGTGCACGACCATGAACAGCGTCGCGCCCTCGGCACGGGCCAGTTCGATCAGCGCGCGGTGGGTGTCGGCGTCGACGTGCAGTTCCACCTTGCCGCCTGCGAAGGACTGCACGGCCGGACGCGGACGGTCCGACGGCAGATCCAGCTGATCGGGCAGCTCGGCGAGCGCGTCGGCCCAGTAGGCGACCTGCTTGGCGGCCAGCGACTTCGGATCGTTCTCGTCGCCGAGCAGCTCACGCTGCCAGATGCTGTAGTCGGCGTACTGCACCGCCAGCGGCGACCAGTTCGGCGCCTCGCCCACCGAGCGGGCGGCGTAGGCGGTCATCAGGTCCCTGGTCAGCGGGCCGACCGAGGACCCGTCGCCCGAGATGTGGTGCACGACCATGGCCAGCACGTATTCGCTGCGCGGCGCGCCGTTCTCGTCCGCGACCTGGAACAGTGCCAGGCGCATCGGCACCTCGGTGGTGACGTCGAAGATCGTCGAGGTCAGTTCCACCACGGCGGCTTCGATCTCGCCCGCCGGAATCACCCGTACATCCAGGCGCGGAATCGCCCGGTTCGGCGGCAGGATCACCTGCACCGGACCGCTGTCGTGCTGCGGGTAGACCGTGCGCAGGATCTCGTGCCTGGTGACCAGATCCGCGATCGCCGCACGCAGCGCCGCGACGTCCAGATCGCCGCTCAACCGCACCGCGATCGGCACGTTGTAGGCGGCCGAATCGGTGTCGAAGCGGTTGAGGAACCACATCCGCTGCTGGGCCAGCGACAGCGGGATCTCCGCCGGACGCGGGGCCGCGACCAGCGCCTTACGCCCGCCCGCTTCGGCGTGCTGCTCCACCCGCACCGCGAGCGCGGCCACCGTGGACGCCTCGAACAGCAGCCGCACCGGCACCCGGGTGTCGAGCGCCTCGCCCAGCCGAGCCGCCACCTGGGTGGCCAGCAGGGAGTTGCCGCCCCAGGCGAAGAAGTCGTCGTCGAGGCCGAGCCGCTTGTCTTCCGAATCCGGCCGTTCCGCGATCCGCAGCACGTCGGCGAACACATTCGCCACGATCTGCTCGATCGGGGTCACCGGGGCGCGGAACACCGCCTTCTCGAAGGTGGGCTCCGGCAGGGCCTTACGGTCCAGCTTGCCGTTGGCGTTCAACGGCAGCGCGTCGAGTTCGACCACCACCGACGGCACCATGTACGACGGCAGCTCCGCCGCCAGTGCCGCCTGCAACTGCCGCTGCTCGATCGCGCCGTCGGCGGACACCACGTAGGCGACGAGCCGGTCACCGATGTTCGGGTCGGTGTGCGCGAGCACCGCGGCGGCGGTGACGTTCGGCTGCCGCAGCAGCGCGGCCTCGATCTCGCCGAGTTCGATGCGGAAACCGCGGATCTTCACCTGGAAGTCGGTGCGGCCCCGGTATTCCAGCTCACCGTCGCTGTTCCAGGCGACCAGGTCACCCGTGCGGTACATGCGCTCGCCCGTGCCGAACGGATCGGCGACGAAGCGGTCGGCGGTCAGATCGGCGCGGCCGAAGTAGCCGCGCGCGAGCTGAGTACCCGCCAGGTACAGCTCACCGGACACGCCCACCGGCACCGGCCGCAGCCGGGCATCGAGCACGTAGACGCGGCTGTTCCATTCCGGGGCACCGATCGGCACCGACAGCTCGTCGGCCGTGCTGACGCGGTGGCTGGTGATCGACACCGCCGCCTCGGTCGGGCCGTACAGGTTGAACAGCGCGCTGTCGTTGCCTGCCAGGAACCGCTGCGCGGTCGCGGCGGGCAGCGCCTCACCGATGGCCAGCACCCGGCGCAGGCTCGCGGGCAGGTGCCCGCCGGACTCGGTGAGCAGCGCGTCCAGCATCGACGGCACCACATGCAGCGTGGTGACCTCGGTGCCGCGCATCAGTTCGTTGAGGTAGGACGGATCGCGGTGCCCGTCGGCGGTGGCGATCACCAGGCGCCCACCGCACACGGCGGCGGTCCAGAACTCCCACACCGACAGGTCGAAGGTCGCGGCCGTCTTCAGCAGGATCGCGTCGTCGGCGCCGAGCGCGTATTCGGCCGTCTCCCACAGCAACTGGTTGACGATCGCGCGGTGCGGCACCGCGACGCCCTTGGGCTGGCCGGTCGAACCGGAGGTGAAGATGACGTAGGCGGTGTGCGCCGCGGTCAGCTCCGTGCGCCGTTCGGCGGCGGTCACCGGTGTGGCGGCGACGCCGGACAAGTCCAGCTCGTCGATCCGCACGGCCTCGGCCGCATCGGTGCGGAAATCGTCGCGCGCGGTGGTCAGTACGCAGACCGGTGCCGCGGTGGCGAGGATGTAATCGGTGCGTTCGGCCGGCTGATCCGGGTCGATCGGCACATAGGCGGCGCCGGCCTTGGCGACGGCGTACATGGCGGTCACCAGATCGGCGCTGCGCCGGATGGCCAGCGCGACCCGGTCTTCCGGTCCGACACCGCGTCCGATGAGGTAGCGGGCCAGGCGGTTGACCTGGGCATCGAGCTCGGAATACGTCAGCCTCGCGAAGCGAGTCGATGAGGGGTGGTGGTCGGGCGACGGGTGGGCGACTTCGCGGATACCGGACGGCTCGTCGGCGACCAACGCCACGGCCTCCGGGGTGGCCGCGACGGTCGCATCCAGCAGCGACACCAGCGTGGCCGACGCATCGACCTCGTGCGCGGTGTCGTTCCACTCGGTGACGATGCGCTCGGTCTCCGCCGGCGCCAGCAGATCGATCTCGCCCACCGGCAGCGACGCGTCCTCGACCACGGCGTCGAGCACCCGCACGAAACGGTCGGCGAAGCTCTGCACCGTCGACTCGTCGAACAGGTCGATGGCGTAACCGAATTCGGTGATGATCTCGGCCGGCGTGCCGTCATCGGCGTACCGGTCGTACAGCGTGACGTGCAGATCGGTCTTGGCCAGCTGTGAATCGAAGTTCACCGCGCTCACCGAGAGGCCGGGCAGCTCGAAGGTGGTCTCGGCCAGGTTCTGGAACGACAGGCCCACCTGGAACAGCGGGTTGCGCGCGGTCGAGCGCACCGGGTTGAGCACCTCGACCAGGCGCTCGAACGGGACGTCGGCGTTGGCGAACGCCTCCAGGTCGCGTTCCTTCACATCGGCGAGCAGGTCGGTGAAGCGCGCGCCGGGCGTCACCGAGGTGCGGAACACCAGGGTGTTGACGAACATGCCGATCAGATCGTCGAGTTCGCGCTCACCGCGGCCGGCGATCGGGGTGCCGACGGCGATGTCATCGGTGCCCGACAGCCGCGACAGCAGCACCGCGAGCGCCGCGTGCACCACCATGAACAGCGAGGCGTTGTTGGCCCGCGCCAGTTCGTGCAGGCGGGCGTGCCGCTCGGGATCGATCTCGAACCGGATGGCCTTGCCGTGGAAGGACTGCGCGGGCGGGCGCGGCCGGTCGGCCGGCAGTTCCAGCTGATCGGGCAGATCGGCGAGAGTGTTCTTCCAGTACGCGACCTGCTTGGCGGCCAGCGACTCCGGATCGTCCTCGTCGCCGAGCACCGCGCGCTGCCACAGCGCGTAATCGGCGTACTGCACCGGCAGCGGCGCCCACTGCGGGGCGTCGCCGTGGACGCGGGCGACGTAGGCGGCCATGACGTCACGGGCCAGCGGGCCCATGGAGGAACCGTCGGCGGCCACGTGGTGCACGGTGAAGGCCAGCACATGGTCGTCGGTGGCGGCGCCGGTGTCGTCGGCGACGATGCGGAACAGCGCCACCGCAAGCGGCACCTCGACGGTGACGTCGAAGGTGGTCATGGCGAATTCGATGACCTTGGCGACCAGCTGCGATTCGGGCACCGCGATCACGGTCAGGTGCGGGGCGTGCCGCTCCGCCGAGCCGATCACCTGATGCGGACCGTCGGCCGAGCGCGGGTAGATGGTGCGCAGCACCTCGTGCCGGGCGAAGACGTCGCCGATGGCCTGTTCCAGCGCACCGACATCCAGGCGGCCCGACAGCCGCACCGCCAGCGGAATGTTGTCGACCGCTGAGGTCGCGGTGTCGAACTGGTTGAGGAACCAGTACCGCTGCTGGGCAGGCGAGAGCGGAATCCGCTCGGGCCGCTCCCCTGCCGTCAGCTCAGGGCGGGCCCGGCCGGAACCGGCGTTGCGCTCGACCCGGTTGGCCAGCGCGGCCACCGTGGACGCCTCGAACAGGTCGCGCACCGCCAGCTGGGTGTCCAGGGCCGCGCCGAGTCGCGCGGTGACCTGGGTGGCCAGCAGCGAGTTGCCGCCGAGGGCGAAGAAGTCGTCGTCCAGGCCGATCCTTGCCACGCCGAGCACATCGGCGAAGGTGCCGGCGACGATCTCCTCGATCGGGGTGGACGGCGCGCGGAACGCCTTGGCCTCGAACACCGGCGCGGGCAGCGCCTTGCGGTCCAGCTTGCCGGAGGCGTTGAGCGGGAACTGATCCAGCACCACGAAGGCCGTCGGCACCATGTAGGCGGGCAGTTCCGCGCCGAGCCGGGCGCGCACGCTCTCCAGGTCGATGCTCTGGCCCGCGGTGGCGACCAGGTAGCCGACCAACTGATCGCCGAGACGATCATCGGAGCGCACCAGCACGACCGCCTGGGCGATCTCGTCCAGCCCGGTCAGCGCGGCCTCGATCTCGCCGAGCTCGATGCGCAGGCCACGCAGCTTCACCTGGAAGTCGGTGCGGCCCAGGTACTCCAGCTCGCCGTCGGCGGTCCAGGCCACCAGATCACCGGTGCGGTACATACGCTCACCGGTGCCGAAGGGGTTGGCCACGAAGCGGTCCGCGGTCAGATCCGGGCGGGCCACATAGCCGCGCGCCAGCTGCACGCCGGCCAGATACAGCTCACCCGCGACGCCGGTGGGCACCGGGTTCAACCGGGCGTCCAGCACGTAGACCTGGGTGTTGAACACCGGCGCGCCGATCGGCACCGACACCGTGTCGGCCTCGGTCACCTCGTGGAAGGTGACGTCGACCGCGGCCTCGGTCGGGCCGTACAGGTTGTGCAGGCGGGCGCCGGTCAGTTCCTGCATCCGCTGCGCGGTGGCGGCGGGCAGGGCCTCACCCGAGGCGAAGACGTTGCGCAGGCTGGTGCATTCGTCCGCGCGTTCCTCGGCGACGAACACCGACAGCATCGACGGCACGAAGTGCGTGGTGGTGACCCGTTCGGCGGAGATGAGGTCGATCAGGTAGCCCGGATCGCGGTGCCCGTCCGGCTTGGCGACGACCAGGCGCGCGCCGACCTGCAAGGGCCAGAAGAACTCCCACACCGACACGTCGAAGGTGGACGGCGTCTTCTGCAACACCACATCGGTGGCGTCGAGCCCGTACGCCGACTGCATCCACACCAGACGGTTCACGATCGCGCCGTGCGAGACCGCCACACCCTTCGGACGACCGGTCGAACCGGAGGTGAAGATGACGTAGGCGGTATGCGTCGGCAGCAGCGCCGCGGTGCGCTCGGCATCGGTCACCGGTGCGGCCGAGTAGCCGGACAGGTCCAGCGCCTCGATCTCGAGCGCGGTGCGTTCGCCCGCGTCGAATTCGTCGGCCGCGGTGGTGAGCACACACACCGGGTCGGCGGTGTCGAGGACGTAGCGGGTGCGGTCGGCCGGGTGATCGGGGTCCAGCGGCACATAGGCGCCACCGGCGACGGTCACCGCGTACATGCCGACGACCAGTTCGATCGAGCGGCGCATACCCAGCGCGACATAGGTGTCCGGGCCGACCCCGAGCGAGATCAGATGCCGGGCCAGGCGGTTCACGCGCGCGCTGAACTGGGCATAGGTGAGGGTGGTCGCGGCGAAGGTGAGCGCGGGGGCATCCGGGGTGCGGGCGGCCTGCGCCTCGAACATCGCCACCAGCGTCGCGGGGTCGGTCGCGGACGGGCTCGCCGGCAGTGCGGCGGCCACGTCGAAGCCGGTCGCGTTCCATTCCCGCACCAGCCGCTCGCGCTCGCCGGTGGCCAGCAGATCGGTATCGCCGATCGCGGCCGCCGGTTCGGCCACGGCCGCACGCAGCAGCCGCAGCAGCCGCTCGGCCAGCGAGGCCACCGTATCGCGGTCGAACATATCGGTGGCATAAGCGAATTCGGCGCTCATACCGTCGGCGGCGTCGGTGAGGTTGAGATGCAGATCGAACTTCGCCGTCACCACATCCAGCGGCAGGCCCGCGACCTCGAGGCCGGGCAGCTCGAAGGTGGTCTCGCCGGTGTTCTGGAACGACAGCATCACCTGGAACAGCGGATGCCGCGCCTGCGAACGCGCCGGATTCAGGATCTCCACCAGCCGCTCGAACGGCAGATCCGCGTGCCCGAAGGCGGCGAGATCGGTTTCCCTGGTGCGGGCGAGCAACTCGGTGAACGGCTCGTCCTGGCGCACCTCGCTGCGCAGCACCAGGGTGTTGACGAACATGCCGATGGCGTCGTCGAGCGCGGCCTCACCACGGCCCGCGACGGCGGTGCCGATGGCGATGTCATCGCTGCCGGACAGGCGCGAGAGCAGCGCCGCGAAGGCCGCGTGCACCACCATGAACAGGCTGGCGCCGTGTGCGCGGGCCAGCGCGTCGAGCCCGCGCAGCAGTTCGGCGTCGATGCCGAACTCGTAGACCTCGCCACGGTTGGAGGCCACCGCCGGCCGGGAGCGGTCGGCGGGCAGATCCAGCTGCTCGGGCAGCCCGGCCAGGGTGTTCGACCAGAAGGCGACCTGCTGGGCGATCAGCGAGGACGGATCGTCCTCCGAACCGAGGGTGTCGCGCTGCCACAGCGCGAAGTCGGCGTACTGCACCGGCAGCGGCGCCCAGCCGGGCGCCTCGCCGCGGGTGCGGGCCGCGTAGGCCACCATCACGTCGCGAGCCAGCGGGCGCACCGACCAGCCGTCACCGGAGATGTGATGCACCACGAACACCAGCACGTGGGTCTCGGGGCCCTCGCCGTCCAGCACGTGGAACAGCTCGGCGCGCACCGGCACCTCGGCGGTGACGTCGAAGCCGGTGAGCACCAATTCGCTGATGCGGTCGGTGATCTCGGCCTGCGGGACGTCGACCGGGGTGAGATCGAGGCGATGCTGCCCGGCGGGCAGCACCACCTGCACACCCTGACCGTCGGCGGTCTGCGGGTAGACCGTGCGCAGCACTTCGTGCCGGTCGATCACGTCCGCGACGGCCAGCGCCAGCGCCTCGGTGTCGAGAGCGCCGGTCAGCCGGACCGCGAGCGGGATGTTGTTGACCGCGGTCTGGTTGTCGAAGCGGTTGAGGAACCACATGCGCTGCTGGGCCAGCGACAGCGGCACCTCGTCCGGGCGCGGCCCGGCGACGAGCGCGCGACGGCTGCCGGTACCGGCATGCGATTCCAGCTTGGCGGCCAGCGCGGCCACCGACGGCGCCTCGAACAGGGTGCGCACCGGGACACGGGTGTCGAGGGCGGCGCCGAGCCTGGCCACCACCTGGGTGGCGATCAGCGAGTTGCCGCCGAGATCGAAGAAGTCGTCGTCCAGGCCGACCTGGCGTTCACCGGGCAGGCCGAGCACCTCGGCGAAGGTGTTCGCGACGATCTCCTCCACCGGGGTCGACGGTGCGCGGAATTCGCGCGCCTCGAACTCCGGTTCCGGCAGCGCGCGCCGGTCCAGCTTGCCGTTCGGGTTGAGCGGCATGGCGTCGAGCACCACGATCGCGGCCGGGACCATGTAGGACGGCAGGCGACCGGACAGATGCGTGCGCAGCGCGTCGAGGTCGACGCTCGCGCCGCCCGCGGGCACCACATAGGCCACCAGGAGATCGCCGGTGCGGGCGTCGGAGCGGACCACCGCCACCGACTGGGCGACCGATTCGTGTGCGGTGAGCGCGTTCTCGATCTCACCGAGCTCGATGCGCAGACCGCGCAGCTTCACCTGGAAGTCGGTGCGGCCCAGGTAGGTGATGGCACCGTCGGCACCGCGGGTGACCAGGTCGCCGGTGCGGTACATGCGCTCGCCGGTACCGAAGGGGTTGGCCACGAACCGATCCGCGGTCAGGTCCGCGCGGCCGACGTAGCCGCGGGCCAGCTGAGCGCCGGCCAGGTACAGCTCACCCGCCGCGCCCGGCACCACCGGGTGCAGGCGCGCGTCCAGGATGTAGGCCTTGGCATTCCACACCGGCAGGCCGATCGGCACCGCGCCGTCGACCTCGGCGGCGACCGGGGCGGCCGTGGCGTGCACGGTGAACTCGGTCGGGCCGTACAGGTTGTGCAGTTCGGCGGTGCTCACCCGGCGGATCGCCTCGACCGCGTCGCTGGTGAACGCCTCACCGGCGACGAACAGCAACCGCAGCGAGGTGAGTTCGTCGGCGGACACACTGCCGGCGAAGACCGTCAGCATGGACGGCACGAACGAGGTCATGGTGACGCGTTCGGCGGCGATCACCTCGGCCAGGTACTGCGGGTCGCGATGCCCGTCCGGGCTCGCGATCACCATGCGGCCGCCGGTCGACAGCGGTCCGAACAGCTCCCATACCGACACGTCGAAGGTGGCGGGGGTCTTGAACAGCACCACATCGTCGGTGCCGATGCCGTATTCGCCGGTGATCCAGCGGATCTGGTTCACCACGGCCGCATGCGGCACGGCCACGCCCTTGGGGCGTCCGGTGGAGCCGGAGGTGAAGATGACGTAGGCCGGATGCTGTGGGCGCAGCGGCGCGAGCCGCTCGGCGTCGGTCACCGGGGTCGCGTCGACACCGGACAGATCCAGCTCGTCGAGCACGATCGTGGCCAGACCGGTGGCGTCGAAACCGTCGCGCGTGGTGGTCAGCACGCAGACCGGTGCCGCGGTGTCGAGCACGTAGTCGATGCGCTCGGCCGGCTGGTCGAGGTCCAGCGGCACGTATCCGCCGCCGGCTTCGTGCACCGCGTACATGGCGACGACCAGATCCACCGAGCGCCGCAGGCCGAGGGCGACCAGGCGCTCCGGGCCGACACCCACGCTGATCAGGTGGCGGGCCAGGCGATGCACCCGCTCGCCGAATTCGGCGTAGCTCAGCGACATTCCGGTGGCCGGGTCGACCAGCGCGACGGCGTCCGGGGTGGCGGCGGCCTGCGCGGCGAACTCGGCGACCAGGGTGCTCACGGTGCCGAGATCGTGGGCCGTCTCGTTCCAGGCGCGTAGCGCGCGGTCGGTTTCCCGGGCGTCGAGCAGATCGATATCGCCGACGGCGCGGTCGGGTTCGGCGGCCACGGCGGCGAGCAGCCGGTTGAAGCGGCGGCCGAACTGGGCCATGGTGGCCGCGTCGAACAGGTCGGTGGCGTAGATCAGTTCGGCGGTGATGCCGCCGTTCTCGCCGTTCTCCGACAGCACCAGTTGCAGATCGAACTTGGCCACGTCGATCGGCAGATCGACGCCGCTGACCGTCAGGCCGGGCAGTTCCAGGCTGTTCTGGCCGGTGTTCTGGAACGACAGCATCACCTGGAACAGCGGATGCCGCGCCTGCGAACGCGCCGGGTTCAGGATCTCCACCAGCCGCTCGAACGGCAGATCCGCGTGCCCGAAGGCCGCGATATCGGTGGAGCGGACGGTGCGCAGCAGATCGGTGAAGGTGTCGCCGCCATCGACCTCGGTGCGCAGTACCAGGGTGTTGACGAACATGCCGATCAGATCGTCGAGCGCACGCTCACCGCGGCCGGCGACCGGCGTGCCGATGGCGATATCGCCCTCACCGGACAGCCGCGACAGCAGTACCGCCAGCGCCGCGTGGGTGACCATGAACAGCGTCGCGCCGCGGGTCCGCGCCAGCTCGGTGAGCGCCGCATGGGTCTGCGCATCGATCTCGAAGACCTCGGTGGCGCCCTGGCCGGACGCGACGGCCGGGCGCGGCCGGTCGGCGGGCAGGTCGAGCTGCTCGGGCAGCCCGCGCAGGGTCCGGGTCCAGAAGTCGATCTGCTCGGCGATCACCGATTCCGGATCGTCCTCGGAGCCGAGCACCTCGCGCTGCCACAGCGCGAAGTCGGCGTACTGCACCTCCAGCGGACGCCAGGCCGGCTCGCCGCCCTCGACGCGAGCGCCGTAGGCGGTCATCACATCGCGGGTCAGCGGGCCCATGGAGAAGCCGTCGGCCGAAATGTGGTGCACCACAAGGGCGAGCACGTGTTCGGTCGGGCTGATCTCGAACAGCCGGGCCCGGAACGGCACCTCGGAGGTGACGTCGAATGCGGTGCGCACCAGTTCGGCGACGCGGGCGGGCAGCTCGGCTTCGGTCACCTCGACCGGGCTCAGGTCCGGGATCACCTTCGCGGTGGGCACGGCCTGCTGGTAGGCGGTGCCGTCGACCTCGGGATAGAAGGTGCGCAGCGATTCGTGGCGGGCCAGCACATCGGCGACCGCGATCTGCAGGGCCTGCCGGTCGAGCAGACCGGACAGCCGCACCGCGGCCGGGATGTTGTCGACCGCCGATTCGGGATCGAACCGGTTGAGGAACCACATCCGCTGCTGGGCCAGCGACAGCGGCACCAGCTCGGGCCGCTGCTGCGGCACCAGCGCGGCGCGCGCACCGGCACCCGCCCGGGATTCGGCCCTTGCGGCCAGCGCGGCGACCGTGGACGCCTCGAACAGTTCGCGCACGCCGAGATCGGTGTCGAGCGCGGCCGAGAGCCGGGCGGCGACCTGGGTGGCGCTCAGCGAGTTGCCGCCGAGGGCGAAGAAGTCGTCGTCCAGGCCCACCCGGTCCAGGCCGAGCACGTCGGCGAAGGTGGTAGCCACGATCTCTTCCACCGGCGTGGTCGGGGCGCGGAACACCGCGGCCTCGAACACCGGCGCGGGCAGTGCCTTGCGGTCCAGCTTGCCGGAGGCATTGAGCGGGAACTCGTCGAGCACCATCACCACGGCCGGAACCATGTAGGCGGGCAGCTGCCGTCCCAGTTCCTCGCGCAGCGCCTCGGTGTCGACCGGAACACCCGGCGTGGCGACCACATAGGCCACCAGCTGATCGCCGGTGTGCTGATCGCCGCGGACCACCACGACCGACTGGGCGACTTCGTCGAGCCCGGTCAGCGCGGCCTCGATCTCGCCGAGCTCGATGCGCAGACCGCGCAGTTTCACCTGGAAGTCGGTGCGGCCCAGGTACTCCAGCTCGCCGTCGGCGGTCCAGGCCACCAGGTCGCCGGTGCGGTACATGCGTTCGGCGGTGCCGAACAGGTTGGCCACGAAGCGGTCGCTGGTCAGGTCCGGGCGGGCCACGTAACCGCGCGCCAGCTGGGTGCCCGCGAGGTACAGCTCACCCGCCACGCCGACCGGCACCGGCCGCAGCCGCGCGTCCAGCACGTAGACCTGGGTGTTGTAGACCGGCGCACCGATCGGCACGGTGTCGGTGTCGGCGTCGGTGACCTCGTGGAAGGTGACGTCGACCGCGGCCTCGGTCGGGCCGTACAGGTTGTGCAGCGCCGCGCCGGTCAGCTCACGCAACCGGTGCGCAGGCTTGGGCGAGAGCGCCTCACCGGAGGCGAAGACGATGCGCAGCGAATCACACTGCGCGGCAGCGGCATCCGCGACGAAGACCGCCAGCATGGACGGCACGAAGTGAGTGACGGTGACGCCCTCGGCCGTGATGATCTCGGCCAGGTAGGCCGGATCGCGATGCCCGTCCGGCTTGGCGACCACCAGGCGCGCGCCGATCTGCAAGGGCCAGAAGAACTCCCACACCGACACGTCGAAGGTCGCCGGCGTTTTCTGCAACACCACATCGGAGGCGTCCAGCTGATAGGCCGACTGCATCCACACCAGACGGTTCACGATCGCGCCGTGCGAAACCGCCACACCCTTCGGACGACCGGTCGAACCGGAGGTGAAGATGACGTAGGCGGTGTTCGACGGCCGCAGCGGGGCGCGTCGCTCGGCATCGGTGATCGGTCCGTCGGTGTAGCCGGACAGATCCAGCAGGTCGATGCGCACCTGCGCGGTGTCGATATCGAGATCGTCACCCGAGGTGAGCACGCACACCGGATCGGCCGTGGCCAGAATGTATTCCGTGCGCTCGGCCGGATGATCCGGGTCCAGCGGCACATACGCGCCACCGGCCACGCTGACGGCGTACATGCCGACCACCAGGTCGATCGACCGGCGCATACCCAGCGCCACATACGATTCCGCGCCTACGCCGCGCTCGATCAGCCAGCGCGCGAGCAGGTTCACCCTGGAGGCGAACTCCGCGTAGGACAGAGTCGTCCCCTCGAAGCTGACGGCGGGCGCGTCCGGGGTGCGCGCGACCTGCGCCTCGAACATCGAGACCAGCGTCGCGGTGTCGTCGACCGCGTGCGCGGTGTCGTTCCAGCCGGAGACCACCAGTTCACGTTCGGCGGCATCGAGCAGCTCGATCTCGCCCGCCGCGACGGCGGGTTCGGCGGTGATGGTGCCCAGCACCCGGATCAGTCGATCGGCGATGCGCCGCACCGTCTGCTCGTCGAACAGATCGCGCAGGTAACCGGCACGAATCCGCAGCTTGGTATCGAGCTGAGCGATCAGCGTCAGCGGGTAGTGCGTGGCGTCGGCCGCGTCCAACCCGGTGACGGCCATACCGTCGATATCGGCAGCCTGCGCCTGAATCCCCTCGGCATCAACGGGATACGACTCGAACACCACAAGCGTGTCGAAGAGCCCACCAATCCCCGCGGCCGACTGAATCTCCGCCAGACCCACATAGTGGTGGTCCAGCAGGTCCGCCTGCTCACCCTGAGTCCGGACCAGCACATCGAGCACAGACTCGGAAGCATCGAACCGAACCCGAACCGGGACGGTATTGATGAACAAACCCACCATCGACTCGACGCCGGCGAGCTGCGCCGGACGGCCCGAGACGGTGGTGCCGAACAGCACGTCGTCGTTGCCGGTCATCCGGCCGACCAAGATCGCCCACGCGACCTGGAGCACGGTGTTCGCGGTGACGCCGAGCTCGGCGGCCAGCGCCGTCATCCGCGCGGTCGTCGCCTCATCCAGCTCGAACAGGTACTCACCCGACAGCGAGGTGATCTCGCGGCCGGCGTCCGGACGGGCGAGCAGCGTCGGCTCGCTGATACCGCGCAGCGCCTCGGTCCACGTCGCGAGCGAGGCGGCGTGATCCTGCTGGGCGACCCATTCCAGGAAGTGCTTGTAGGAACGCACCGCGGGCAGCGCGTTCACATCGGCGTGCACCGCGTACAGCACCAGCAGGTCCTGCATGAGCAGCGGCATCGACCAGCCGTCGAGCAGGATGTGGTGGTTGGACACCACGAACTGCCAGCGCGCGCCGTCCTCGGCGGTGGCGTCGGCCACCTGGATCAGGGTGAACCGGATCAGCGGTGGTTCGGCCAGATCGAAGCGCCGCATGCGGTCGGCGTCGATCAGGTCGGTGGCATCACCGGTCTCGGTGCGGTCGTGCTCGGACCAGTCCACGCGGACGCTGTCGAGCACCACCTGCACCGGGTTGCCGTCGTGATCGGAGACGAACGCGGTGCGCAGGTTCTCGTAGCGGTCCACCAGCGCCTGCGCGGCGGCGCGCAGCCGGTCGGCGTCGACCCGGCCGGTCAGCGTCAGCACCGCCTGCGCGGTGTAGACGTCCACCGAATCGGCGGCGAGCCTGGCGTGGAACAGCAGACCCGACTGCAGCGCCGACAGCGGCCACACATCGGTGAGCGCCGGGAAACGCTGCTCCCAGCCGTCGATATCGCGCTGCTCGGTGCGCACCAGCGCGAAGTCGGACGGTGTGTGCCCGCCCGCGCCGGTCGAATTGGCGTGCCGGGCAACCGCTTCCAGCGCGGTCACCCACAGTTCGGCGAACTCGCGCACCGACGCGGCATCCAGCAGGGTGGACGGGTAGCCGATATTGGCGGTGAGCTTGTCGCCGACCACGATGGCGTTGACGTCCAGCGGCGCCATCGCGGGCATATCCGCGTCGTAGGCGCCACCGAGCGAACCGAGTTCGGGAGCGGGAATCCAGCCGAAACCGCGCAGCGATTCCGGCACGTCGCCGTCGGAAACCCGGCCCAGGTAGTTGAAGCTGATCTGGCCGGGCAGCTCATTCGGCAGTTCGGCGGCGGTGTCGGTGTTCAGGTAGCGCAGCAGGCCATAGCCGATGCCCTTGTCCGGCACCGCGAGCAGCTGCTCCTTGACCGCCTTGAGCGCGGCGCCCAGCGCGGGACCACCGGCCAGCGCACCGTCGATATCGATGCCGCGCAGGTCGAAACGCACCGGGAAGATCGCGGTGAACCAGCCGACCGTGCGGGACAGATCGGCGCCGGCGACGATGTCTTCCTCGCGGCCGTGGCCTTCCAGCCGGATCAGCAGCGAGTCGTCGGGCCGCACCCCGCGGGTGCGCCGCGACCGCCAGACCGCGGTGGCCAGCGCCAGCGCGGTGAGCAGACCATCGTTGACGCCGCCGTGGAACAGCGCGGGCACGGTGGTGAGCAGGGCCTTGGTGACCTCGGGCGATACCTCGACCTGATGCTTCTCGATGACGCCGGAGGTGTCCACCGCCGGATCCATCGGACGCTCGGTGAGCAGCGGGTCGGCCACACCGACCACCGAACGCCAGTAGTCGAGTTCGGCGACCCGCTCCGGGTTGCGCGCCTCCCGTTCGAGGGCGTGCGCCCAGGCCCGCATCGACGTCGCGGGCGCCACCAGCTCCGGTTCCTGACCGGCGGTGAGCTGGCCCCAGGCGGCGACGAAATCGGGCACCAGGATGCGCCAGGACACGCCGTCGACCACCAGGTGATGGGCGACGACGATGAGCCGGCCCGCGCGGTCGGCGCGGTCGGGTTCCAGCCAGACGAACCGGACCACCACACCGGTGGCGGGGTCGAGCCGGTTCAGCGAGGCGTCCAGCGCGGTGGCGGCCAGGTCGAACAGCTGCGCGTCGTCGACGTCGGCGGAGAACACCGTGTGGTCGATGAGCGCGTCCACATCGACGGTGCCCGGCGCCGCGGTCTGCACGACCCAGTCACCGGCGGAGCGGCGCAGGCTCGCGCGCAGCATGTCGTGCCGGTCGATGACGGCGCCGACCGTGGCGGCGATACCGGCCCGGTCGATGCCGACCGGCAGTTCCAGCGCCAGCGTCTGATTGAACCGGCCGAACGAACCGCGCCGCTGCGCCATGAACCGCACCACCGGGGTGAGCGGCATGGTGCCGACACCACCGCCGGGCAGCTCCTCCAGCGCGGGCGCGGCGGTCGCGGTGCCGTCGGTGGTCTCGGCGACCGCGGCCAGACCGGCCACGGTGCGCTGTTCGAAGACGTGGCGCGGGGTGAACACGACACCGCGCGCCTTGGCCCGCGACACCAGCTGAATGGAGACGATGCTGTCGCCGCCGAGCGCGAAGAACGAATCGTCCACGCCGACCCGCTCCACGCCGAGCACCTCGGCGAAGACCTCCGCGATGGTCTGCTCGACCGGCGTGCGCGGGGCCCGGAACACCACCTCGGTGGCGAAGACCGGCTCCGGCAGTGCCTTGCGGTCCAGCTTGCCGACCGGGGTCAGCGGTACCCGGTCGATCACCATGATCGACGAGGGCACCATGTAGGCGGGCAGCCGGTCCTCGACGTGCGCCGTCAACGTCGCCACATCGATCGAACGACCCTGCGCCGCCACCACATACGACACCAGCGAGACCGCGCCCGCGGCGTTCTTGTGGCCGATGGTGACCGCGAAGTCGACGGTTTCGTGCGAGGCCAGCGCCGCGTCGATCTCGCCGAGCTCGATGCGGAAACCGCGCACCTTCACCTGGAAGTCGGAGCGGCCGACGTACTCGACCTCGCCGGTACGCGTCCAGCGGACGACGTCACCGGTGCGGTACATCCGCTCACCGTCGCCGTAGGGGTTGGCCACGAACCGGTCGGCCGTCAGCCCCGGACGCGCGTGGTAGCCGCGCGCCAACTGCACGCCCGACAGATAGAGCTCACCCGCGACACCCACCGGCACCGGCCTGAGCTGGGCGTCCAGGATCAGCGACCGCATACCGCGGATCGGACCGCCGATGGTCACCGTCTCGCCCGGCACCAGCGGATCGCTGATGTTGGTCATGATGGTGGTCTCGGTGGGGCCGTAGCCGTTGTGGAAGTGGCGCACCTCGCCGGACTCGCCGTCCAGCGGCACCGCCCACTTGGCCACCAGTTCCGGCGGGCAGGCCTCACCACCGGCGACCAGCACCCGCAGGGTGTCCAGGCCGCTCGGATCGAAGGTGGCCAGCGCGGCCGGGGTGATGAAGGCGTGGGTGACCCGCTCGGTGCGGATCAGTTCCGACAGCTCCTCGCCGCCGTACACACCGGGCGGTACCACGACCAGCGCACCGCCCGCACCGATCGCGAGCAGCAGCTCGAGGATCGAGGCGTCGAAGCTGGGCGAGGCGAAATGCAGTGCGCGCGCATCGGAGTCGAGCGCGTAGCGCTGGATCTGCTCGGCACTGAAGTTCGCCAGGCCGCTGTGGGTGACCACGACGCCCTTGGGGACGCCGGTGGAGCCGGAGGTGTAGATGACGTAGGCCGGATGCTGCGGCCGCACCGGGCGCACCCGGTCGGCGTCGGTGATCGGGCCACCGTCGAACCCGTCCAGGTCCAGATCGTCGAGCACCAGCCAGCGCGCCGATTCCGGTAGCCCCTCGCGCACCGAGGCCACGGTGAGGCCGACCGGCGAACCGGAGTCGGTGACCATGTGCGCGATGCGCTCGGCCGGGTAGTTCGGGTCGACCGGCACGAACGCCGCGCCGGTCTTGGCGACAGCCCAGGCCGCGAACACCGAATCCGCCGAACGCGGAACGCCGACGGCGACAAGGTCTTCGGCGCCGATGCCCTCGGCGATCAGCAGGCGGGCCAGGCGGTTGGAACGCTCGTCCAGCTCGCCGTAGGACAGAGTTGTCCCCTCGAACACCACCGCGGGCGCCTTCGGGTCGCGTGCGGCGGCCTCGGCCAGCAGATCGGCCAGCACCCGCGGCGCCACCGCGGGCGCACCGGTGCGCGAGACCAGATCGGCGCGTTCGGCGGCATCGAGGACGTCGATGGCCCCGACGCTGATCGAGGCGTCGGCGGCGATCGCCTCGAGCACCCGCCGCCAGCGCGCCGCGATCTCGGCCACCGTGGCCTCGTCGAACAGCTCGGTGGCATAGGTCAGCGCCAACGCCATGCCCGCGCCGGACTCACCGTGCTCGGAGAGCGTGAACTGGAGATCGAACCGGGCGACGTTTTCTTCCAGATCCAGCGCCGACACCGACAGCCCCGGCAGTTCCAGGCTGGTGCGGTCGAGGTTCTGGAACGCCAGCATCACCTGGAACAGCGGGTTGCGGGCCTGCGAACGCTCCGGCGCCAGCAGTTCCACCAGCCGCTCGAACGGCACATCGGCATTGCCGTAGGCGTCCAGGTCGGTGCGGCGCACCCGATCCAGCAGCTCGGTGAACGATTCGGCCGGATCGATGCCGGTGCGCAGCACCAGCGTGTTGACGAACATGCCGACCAGGTCGTCGAGGGCCTGTTCGCCGCGGCCGGCGATGGGGGTGCCGACGGCGACGTCATCGCTGCCGGACAGCCGCGACAGCAGCACCGTCAGCGCGCCGTGCATGACCATGAACAGCGAGGCGCCGCTGCGGCGGGCCACCTCGTCCAGCGCGGCCACCAGGTCGCCGGGCAGTTCGGTGTGCAGGGTGGCGCCGCGCAGCGAGGCGACCGCCGGACGCGGCCGGTCGGTCGGCAGGGCCAGCTCGTCGGGGATGCCGTCGAGCGCGCGCTGCCAGTAGGCGACCTGGCGGGCCATCAGCGACTGCGGATCGTCCTCGGAGCCGAGCACCTCGCGCTGCCACAGCGCGAAATCGGCGTACTGCACCGACAGCGGCTCCCAGCCGGGGGCGCTGTCCTGGATGCGGGCGCTGTAGGCCAGCATCACGTCGCGGGTGAGCGGGCCCATCGAGAAGCCGTCAGCGGCGATGTGGTGCACCACCACGACCAGCACATGCTCGTCGGCGCCGACCTGGTACAGCCGGGCACGCAGCGGAACCTGTTCGGCCACATCGAATCCGGTGGACACGAACGCGGTGACGGTCTCGAGCAGCTCACCGGCGTCGACCGGAACCGGGTTCAGATCCAGATGGATCTGCTCGGCGGGCACGATCACCTGGACCGGGCTGCCGCCGTGCTCGGGGTAGCGGGTGCGCAGCGATTCGTGCCTGCGCACCACATCGGCCACCGCCAGGCCCAGCGCCTCCGCATCGAGCGCACCGGACAACCGCAGCGCGATCGGCAAGTTGTAGGCGGCCGAGGTGGTGTCGTACTTGTTCAGGAACCACATGCGCTGCTGCGCGAACGACAGCGGCACGGTTTCGCCGGTGGCGCGCGGACGCGCCGTCAGCCTGGTCCTGGCCTCGGTGCCGGTATGCGATTCCACCCGCGCGGCCAGCGATTCCACCGTCGACGCCTCGAACAGCGTGCGCACCGGCACCGTGGTGCCCAGCGCCGCGCCGATCCGGGAGACCACCCGGGTGGCGATCAGCGAGTTGCCGCCAAGGTCGAAGAAATCGTCGTCGACGCCGACCCGCGGCAGGTCGAGCACCTCGGCGAACACCGCGGCCACCGTCTCCTGCACCGGGGTGACGGGGGCGCGGAACGCCCTGGCCTGCACGGCCGGTGCGGGTAGCGCGCGGCGATCCAGCTTCCCGTTGACGGTCAGCGGAATCCATTCCAGCCGCACCACGGCCGAGGGAACCATGTAGGCGGGCAGCAGCTCGGCCGCGCCCTCACGCACCTGGTCCAGGTTCGGCGCGGTATCCGGCTCCGACACCACATAGGCGACGATCCGCTGGTCGCCCGGCTGGTCCTCGCGCACGATGACCGCGGCCTGGGCGATGCCCGGCTGGGCCAGCACGGCGGATTCGATCTCGCCGAGCTCGATGCGGAAACCGCGCACCTTCACCTGATCGTCGGCGCGACCGAGGTATTCGAGTTCGCCGAAGCGGTTCCAGCGCGCCAGGTCGCCGGAGCGGTACAGTCGCGAGCCCGTGCCCTCGCCGAGCGGATTGGCCACGAACCGCGCCGCCGACAGATCCGGGCGGCCGAGGTAGCCGCGCGCCAACTGCGGTCCGGCCACATACATTTCGCCCGCAACGCCGACCGGCACCGGTCGCAACCGGTTGTCCAGCACGAACACCTGCAGTCCGGCGATGGCCCGGCCGACGACGCTGCCGGCGGCCCCGGCGATGGTCGCCGCGTCCAGCGCACGGTAAGACACGTGCACCGTGGTCTCGGTGATGCCGTACATGTTGACCAGCAGCGGCGCCGTATCGCCGTGCCGGGCAACCCAATCCGAGAGGCGGCGCAGTTCCAGCGCCTCACCGCCGAACACCACGTACCGCAGCGACAGCGGCGTGGCGTCCTGGGCATTGCGGTCGGCCTCGGCCAGCTGATAGAAGGCCGACGGCGTCTGGTTGAGCACCGTCACCTTCTCCGCGCGCAGCAGTTCCAGGAACTGCTCGGGCGAGCGCGAGGTGTAGTAGTCGACGACGATCAGGGTGCCGCCGAACAGCAGCGGACCCCACAGCTCCCACACCGAGAAGTCGAAGGCGTAGGAGTGGAACAGCGTCCAGACATCGTCCGGGCCGAAACCGAAGTCTCGGTCGGTATTGGCGAACAGCCGCACCACATTCCGGTGGGCCACCGCGACACCCTTGGGGCGTCCGGTGGAACCGGAGGTGTAGATGACGTAGGCGACGTGATCGGGGTGCAGCGGGGCGCGGCGGTCGGCGTCGGTGATCGGCGCGTCGTCGGCGTCCTCCACATTGCCGGCTTCCACGGCGAACCCGTCCAGCACCACGCTCGGCAGGTGCTCGGGCACCGTCACCTGAACCGTCGAGTCGACGATCACGCTGGTCGGCGCGGCATCGGAGAGCACGTAGGCGATACGGTCGGCCGGGTAGGCCGGGTCCACGGGCACATAACCGGCGCCGGTCTTGACCACCGCGAGCAGCGCGACCACCAGATCCAGCGACCGCGGCAGGATCACCGCGACCAGCGACTCCGGACCGGCGCCGTCGGCGATCAGCCTGCGCGCCAGCACATTCGCGCGCCGATCGAGTTCGGCGTAGGTGAGGGTGTCGGCGCCGAAGCGGGCCGCGATCCGATGCGGGTGCGCGGCCGCTGCGGCGTCGAACAGGGACGACAGGGTGGCGTCGGCGTCGCCGAAGATGCCGGTGCCGGTCTCGGTGGCGAGCGCATCGGCGCCCGAGGAGACCCACCGCTGCGACACATCGAGCCGCTCGGCTTCACCCAGCAGGTCGATATCGCCGACGGCGACCGAGGCGTCCTCGGCGGCACCGCGCAGGATGCGCACCAGCCGGTCGGCGAACGCGGAGACGGTCTCCGGGTCGAACAGGTCGGTGGCGTAGTTCCACGACAGCGACAGGCCGCCGTCACCGATCTCGCCGACGGTGAGCTGGATGTCGAACTTCGCGGTGCCCGGATCGAACTCGACCACGTCCAGGTCGAGACCTGGCAGCGAGACGGTGCCCATATCGGCGGCCGAGGCGGCCTCGAAGGTCAGCGCGATCTGGAACAGCGGGTGATGGGCCTGGGAGCGAGCGGGGCTGATGACGTCGACCAGCCGCTCGAACGGCACATCGGCGTGCGCGAACGCTTCCAGGTCGGTGCGGCGCACCTGCTCGAGCAGTGCGTCGAAGGCGACGCCCGGCGTCACCTCGGTGCGCAGCACCAGGGTGTTGACGAACATGCCGACCAGATCGTCGAGCGCCTGCTCGCCGCGTCCGGCGATGGGAGTGCCGATGGCGATATCGCTGCTGTTGGACAGTCGTGCCGCCCAGGTCGCCAGCGCCGCGTGCACCACCATGAACAGGGTGACGCCATTGGCGCGGGCCAGCTCCTCGAGCTCGCCGCGCAGTTCCGCGTCGATCGAGAAGGTATGCGTACCACCGGCATTGGTGGCGATTTCGGGCCGCGGCCGGTCGGCGGGCAGCTCGATCTGATCGGGCAGATCACGCAGCCGTTCGGTCCAGTACGCGATCTGGCGGGCGGCCACCGATTCCGGATCGGATTCCTCGCCGAGCACCTCGCGCTGCCACAGCGCGTAGTCGGCGTACTGCACCTCGAGCGGCGCCCAGCCGGGCAGCTCACCCCTGGCGCGTTCGGCATAGGCGGTGACCACATCCCGCAGCAGCGGGCGCAGCGAGAAACCGTCGGTGCTGATGTGGTGCATGACCAGCACCACCACATGAGTCTGCGGATCGAGGGCCAGCAGCGCGGCCCGGAACGGGATCGCGGTGGTGACATCGAAGAAGGTGCTCGCCAGCGCCACGATCCGGGCCGGGAGCTCCTCGGCGGTGACCGGCTCGGGGGTCAGCCGCACCCGCACCTCGTCGGCGGGCAGGACCCGCTGATAGCCGGTGCCCTCCACCTCGGGGTACACGGTGCGCAGCGCCTCGTGCCTGGCCAGCACATCGCCGATGGCGGCATCGAGCGCGGCGAGGTCGAGTTCGCCGGTGAGCCGGATGGCGACCGGGATGTTGTTGACGGCGGTCTGATTGTCGAAGCGGTTGAGGAACCACATCCGCTGCTGCGCCGGCGACAGCGGCACCAGCTCGCCGCGCTCGCGCGGCACCAGCGGCACCTGTCCGCCCGCACCGGCCGACGACTCCACCCGGGTGGCCAGCGCGGCCACCGTGGGCGCCTCGAACAGCACCCGCACCGGAATCTGGGTATCCAGGGCAGCGCCGAGTCGCGCCGCCACCTGAGTGGCCACCAGTGAGTTACCGCCGAGGGCGAAGAAATCGTCGTCGAGGCCGACGCGTTCGACGCCGAGCACATCGGCGAAGGTGCCCGCCACGATCTCCTGCACCGGGGTCACCGGCGCGCGGAACGCGGTGGCCGCGAAGGTGGGTTCGGGCAGTGCCTTGCGGTCGAGCTTGCCGGAGGCGTTGAGCGGGAACGCGTCGAGCACCACGTAGGCCGCCGGCACCATGTAGGCGGGCAGCTGCCTGCCGAGTTCGGCGCGCACCGCGTCGATATCGACCACGCGGTCCGGGTCGGCCACCACATAGGCGACCAGCTGATCGCCTATGTGCTCGTCCGAGCGCACCACGACCACGGCCTGGGCGATGGATTCCAGTGCGGTGAGCGCGTTCTCGATCTCGCCTAGTTCGATGCGCAGGCCGCGCAGCTTCACCTGGAAGTCGGTGCGGCCGAGGTATTCCAGTTCACCATCGGAGGTCCAGGCGACGAGGTCGCCGGTGCGGTACATGCGCTCGCCCGCGGTGAAGGGATTGGCGATGAACCGGTCCATGGTGAGGTCCGGCCGGCCGACGTAGCCGTGCGCGAGCTGGGCGCCCGCCAGATACAGCTCACCCGGAACACCCGCCGGCACCGGCCGCAGCCGCGCGTCCAGCACGTAGACCTGGGTGTTGAACACCGGTGCGCCGATCGGCACCGAGGTGGTGTCGGCATCGGTGACCTCGTGGAAGGTGACGTCGACCGCGGCCTCGGTGGGGCCGTACAGGTTGTGCAGCCGGGCGCCGGTGAGCTCGCGCAAGCGCTGCGCGGTGAGCGCGGGCAGCGCCTCACCGGAGGCGAAGACGTTGCGCAGGCCCAGGTATTCGGCGGCCAACGGTTCGGCCACGAACACCGACAGCATCGACGGCACGAAGTGCACCGTGGTGACCTGCTCGTCGGCCATCAGCTGGGCCAGGTAGGCCGGATCGCGATGCCCGTCGGGCTTGGCCACCACCAGCCGCGCGCCGACCTGCAAGGGCCAGAAGAACTCCCACACCGACACGTCGAAGGTGGACGGCGTCTTCTGGATCACCACATCGTCGGCGGCCAGACCGTATTCGGCGTGCATCCACACCAGCCGGTTGACGATGGCCGCGTGGCTGACCGCGACACCCTTGGGGCGCCCGGTCGAACCGGAGGTGAAGATGACGTAGGCGGTATTGCCCGGACGCAGCGGACGATGCCGGTCGGCGTCGGTGAGCACTTCGCCGGAGAACGCCGAGAGATCCAGCTCATCGATGCGCACCTGCCGTGACAGCGTGGTGTCCAGATCGGAACCCGAGGTGAGCACGCACACCGGGCGCGCGGTCTCCAGGATGTAGTCGATGCGCTCGGCCGGATGATCCGGATCCAGCGGCACATACGCGCCACCGGCGACGCTGATCGCGTACATGCCGACGACCAGGTCGATGGAGCGCCGCATACCCAGCGCCACATACGATTCCGGGCCGACCCCGTTCTGCTTGAGCCAGCGCGCCAGCCGATGCACCCTGGCGGCGAACTCGGCGTAGGTGAGACTTGTCCCCTCGAAGGTGACGGCGTACGCGTCCGGGGTGCGCGCGACCTGGGCCTCGAACAGCGAGACCAGGGTGGCGGCGGCATCGCCGACCGGCGAGGTCAGCGCGGCGTCAACCGGGAATTCGGTGTCGTTCCACCGATCCAGCACGCGGGTGCGTTCGATGGAGTCGAGCAGCTCGATATCGCCGACCGAGGTACCGGGCGCGTCGGCCACGCCGCGCAGCACCCGCAGGAACCGCTCGGCGAAGGTCTTCGCGTAGCCGGAGTCGAAAAGATCGGTGGCGTAGACGAGTTCGGCGTCCATCTCCGAATCCGCGCCGGGCACCTCGCTCAGCGTGAGCTGGAGATCGAACTTGGCCGTCGGCTGATCGATGCCGAGTTCGGTCACCGTGAGACCGGGCAGCTCCAGTGAGGTGCGGCCGAGGTTCTGGAACGACAGCATCACCTGGAACAGCGGATGCCGCGCCTGCGAACGCGCCGGGTTCAGCACCTCGACCAGACGTTCGAACGGCACGTCGGCGTGCGCGAAGGCCGCCAGATCGCGCTCACGCACCTGCGCGAGCAGTTCGCCGAACGGCTGCGCCGGATCGACCTCGGTGCGCAGCACCAGGGTGTTGACGAACATGCCGACCAGATCGTCGAGCGCCTGCTCACCACGGCCGGCCACCGGAATACCGATGGCGATGTCGTCGGTGCCGCTCAACCGCGCCAGCAGCGCCGCGAACGCGCCGTGCACCACCATGAACAGCGTGGTGCCGGTGCCGTGCGCGACCTGGTTCAGTTCCTCGATCAGCGCGCCAGGCACCCGGAAGCGGTGGGTGCCCGCGCCGTAGCTCGCGACGGCGGGTCGGGGGCGGCCGGCCAGGCGCAGCTCGTCGGGCAGCCCGGCCAGCGCGGTGCGCCAGTAGTCGAGCTGTTCGGAGATCAGCGAGGTCGGATCGTCCTCGGAGCCGAGCGCCTCGCGCTGCCACAGCGCGTAGTCGATGTACTGGACGGCCAGCGGCGGCCAGCCCGGCTCCACCGACGCCGTCCTGGCCACGTAGGCCGTCATCAGATCGCGCACCAGTGGACGCATGGAGAAGCCGTCGGCGGCGATGTGGTGCACCACCACGGCCAGCACGAAGTCCTGCTCGCCCAGCTGGAACAGCCGCAGCCGCACCGGCAGTTCGGTGGTGACGTCGTAGCCGCGGGAGGCGAATTCGTAGAGGGCGGAACCGATCTCGTCCTCGCCGAGCGCCACCACGTCCAGTTCGGGGATGGCCCGGGTCGAGGGCAGCACCCGCTGATAGGCAATGCCGTCGTGGGACGGGTAGATGGTGCGCAGCGACTCGTGGCGCACGATCACATCCGACACCGCGCCACGCAGCGCGTCCAGATCGAGCACGCCCTGCAACCGGACCGCGGCCGGGATGTTGTTGGCCGCGGAATCGGCGTCGAAGCGGTTGAGGAACCACATCCGCTGCTGAGCCAGCGACAGCGGCGGATGCTCCGGACGCACCTGTTGGGCGAGCGCCTGCCTGGCGCCACTGCCCGCATGCGATTCCATCCGCGCGGCGAGCGCACCCACGGTGGGTGCCTCGAACAGGGTGCGCACGCCCACCTGGGTGTCGAGTGCGGCGCTGAGCCGCGCCACCGCCTGGGTGGCGACCAGCGAGTTACCGCCGAGCTCGAAGAAGTCGTCGTCCACACCGACCCGGCCGACGCCGAGCAGATCGGCGAAGACCTCCGCCACGATCTCCTCGATCGGCGTCGAGGGCGCACGGAAGCTCTTGGCCTCGAACTTCGGCGCGGGCAATGCCTTGCGGTCCAGCTTGCCGCTGGCATTCACCGGGAAGGCGTCGAGAACCACGAGAGCGGCGGGGATCATGTAGCCGGGCAGGGTGGCCGCGAGGGCCGCCTTCACCGCGTCGGGATCGATGACGGCGTCGGCTTCGCGCACCACATAGCCCACCAGCTGATCGCCCGAATGCGCATCGGCGCGCACCACCACCACCGACTGCGCGATACCCGGGTGCGCCAGCAGCGCGGCCTCGATCTCGCCCAGTTCGATGCGCAGACCACGCAGCTTCACCTGGAAGTCGGTGCGGCCCAGGTACTCCAGCTCACCATCCGAAGTCCAGGTGACGAGGTCACCGCTGCGGTACATGCGCTCGCCGGGAGCGCCGTAGGGGTTGGCGACGAACCGGTCGGAGGTCAGGTCGGCGCGACCGAGATAGCCGAGTGCCAGCTGATCGCCCGCGAGATAGAGCTCTCCCGCGATACCGGGCGCGACCGGTCGCAGCCGGGCGTCGAGCACGAAGACCCGGGTGTTCCACACCGGGCGGCCGATCGGCACCGAGACGGTGTCGGCGTCGGTCGCCTCGTGATAGGTGACGTCGACTGCGGCCTCGGTGGGGCCGTACAGGTTGTGCAGCCGGGCGCCGGTCAGCTCACGCAAGCGCGCGGCCGTCGGTGCCGGCAGCGCCTCACCGGAGGCGAACACCTGCCGCAGTCGCGGTGCGGGAAGGGCCGCGGCGTCACCGTTCTCGTTGCCGAGGGTGGCCACGAACACCGACAGCATCGACGGCACGAAGTGCGCGGTGGTGATGCCCTGTTCGGCGATGATCCGGGCCAGGTACACCGGGTCGCGATGGCCGTCGGGCTTGGCGACGACCAGGCGGGCCCCGGTCTGCAAGGGCCAGAAGAACTCCCACACCGACACGTCGAAGGTCGCGGGGGTCTTCTGGAGCACGGCGTCGTCGGCGTCGATCGGGTACTCGTGCTGCATCCACAGCAGCCGGTTGACGATCGCGGCATGGCTGACCGCCACACCCTTGGGACGTCCGGTGGAGCCGGAGGTGAAGATGACGTAGGCGGTGCCCGCGCCCAGGATCGGCCGGGTCCGTTCGGCATCGGTGATCGGGGCGGTATCGAAGGCGGACAGGTCGAGCGCGTCCACCTCCAGCAGCGGCGCGGTCTCGGCGGTGAATTCGTCCCGCGTGGTGGTCAGGACGACCGCGGGCTGCGCGGTGGCCAGCACGTAATCGATGCGGTCGGCGGGCTGATCCGGGTCGATCGGCACATATCCCGCGCCGGTCTCCAGCACCGCGTACATCGCGACGACCAGATCCACCGAACGCCGGATGGCCAGCGCCACCAGCGCATCCGCGCCCACGCCGTCGGCCAGCAGCCTGCGGGCCAGCCGATGCACTCGCCCGGCGAATTCGGCATAAGACAAGTTCGCGTAGCGATTCGATGAGGGGTGGTGGTCGGGCGACGGGTGGGCCTGCTCGTCTTCGAAGACCAGCGCCACCGCGTCCGGGGTCGCCGCGGCCTGCTGCTCGAACAGCGACACCAGCGTCGCCTCGGGCACCGGATGGGTGGTGTCGTTCCAGTCGGTGAGGACCTTGGCCCGCTCATCGGCGGCGAGCAGATCGATATCGCCGATGGCGATGGTCGGGTCGGCGGTGATCGCGGCCAGCACCCGGTCGAGGCGGTTGGCGAATTCGGCGACCGTGGCCTCGTCGAACAGATCCAGCGCGTAGGAGAACTCGGCCGACATACCGGCGGCCTCGCCCAGCTCGTCCTGGGTTTCCGAGAGCGTCAGCTGCAGATCGAACTTCGCCAGCCTGGCGTCGTAGTCGATGCCGTTGACCGACAGCCCGGGCAGCTCCAGGCTGGCCTGCCGGGTGTTCTGGAAGGTCAGCATCACCTGGAACAGCGGATGCCTGGCCTGCGAGCGAGCCGGGTTCAACACCTCGACCAGGCGCTCGAACGGCACGTCGGCGTGCGCGAAGGCATGCAGGTCGGTTTCGCGGGCGCGGGCCAGCAGCTCGTCGAAACCGGCGGCGCCGTCGACCTCGGTGCGCAGCACCAAGGTGTTGACGAACATGCCGATCAGATCGTCCAGCGCGGCTTCACCACGGCCGGCGACCGGGGTGCCGATGGCGATATCGCTGGTGCCCGACAGCCGTGCCAGCAGCACCGCCAGCGCCGAATGCATCACCATGAACAGTGAGGCATTGTGCCTGCGGCCCAGCTCCACCAGCGCACGCTGGGTCTGCCCGGAGATGACGAACGGATAGGTGCCACCGCGATAGGAAGCGACGGCCGGACGCGGCCGGTCCGAGGGCAGCACCAATTCATCCGGCAGGTCGGCGAGTTCACGCGACCAGTACCGGATCTGGTTGGAGATCAACGAGTTCGGATCGTCCTCGGAGCCGAGCACCTCGCGCTGCCAGAGCGCGTAATCGGCGTACTGCACCGGCAGCGCCGACCAGGCGGGAGCCTCCCAGGAGGTGCGTGCGGCGTAGGCGACCATGACGTCGCGAGCCAGCGGCCCCATCGACCAGCCGTCGGCCGAGATGTGGTGCACCACCATGCCGAGCACATACTCGGTCTCGTTGATCTCGAACAGCCGCGCGTGCAGCGGCACTTCGCTGGTGACGTCGAAGGCCATCGAGGCCAGCTCCACCAGATGGTCGATCAGGTTGTGCTCGGTGACCGGGATCGGGGTCAGGTCCGGCACGATCTGGGCGGCATCCAGTACCACCTGCACCGGGCCCGCGCTGGTCTCCGGGAACACGGTGCGCAACGACTCGTGCCGGTCGATCACGTCGATGACCGCGACCTGGAGCGCGGCGACGTCCAGATCGCCGGAGAGCCGGATGGCGACCGGAATGTTGTTGACCGCGGATTCGGTGTCGAAGCGGTTGAGGAACCACATGCGCTGCTGAGCCAGCGACAGCGGCACCTCCTCCGGCCGGTCCCGCGCCACCAGCGCCTTGCGGGCGCCGTCACCGGCGTGCGATTCCACCCGTGCGGCCAGCGCCGCGACGGTGGAGGCCTCGAACAGCATGCGCACCGGCACCCGGGTGTCGAGTGCGATGCCGAGCCGGGATGCGACCTGGGTCGCGATCAGCGAGTTGCCGCCGAGTTCGAAGAAGTCGTCGTCCACACCCACCCGGGTGATGCCGAGCACCTCACCGAAGATCTGCGCGACGATCTCCTCGATCGGCGTTGTCGGAGCACGGAATTCGCGCACCTCGAACACCGGCGCCGGCAGCGCCTTGCGATCCAGCTTGCCCGACGGGTTCAGCGGCAGCGCCTCGAGCACCACGATCGCCGAGGGCACCATGTACGACGGCAGCGTGCGGTGCAGCGCGCCCTTGATGCTGTCGATATCGACCGGGCCCGCGTCGGTGACGACGTAGCCGACGAGCTGATCGCCTGCCACCGTGTCGAGCACGAGCACCACGGCCTGGTTGACGGCCGGATGATCCAGCAGCGCGGTCTCGATCTCACCGAGCTCGATGCGCTGACCACGGAACTTCACCTGGAAGTCGGTGCGGCCGATGTATTCCAGCACGCCGGCCGTGCCGACCTCGGGGTCATGCGGTTCGACCCAGCGCACCAGGTCGCCGGTGCGGTAGAGCCGCGAACCGGGCGGGCCGAACGGGTCGGCGACGAAGCGTTCGGCGGTCAGGTCGGGGCGGCCGTGATAGCCGCGCGCGGTCTGGATGCCGCCGAGGTACAGCTCACCGGGGACGCCCACCGGTACCGGCGAGAGCCCCTCGTCGAGCACATAGGTGCGCGCGTTCCACACCGGGCGCCCGATCGGCACGCTGGCCGGGGCCACCTCGTTCAGATGCCAGGCGGTGGCGTGCACGGTGAACTCGGTGGGGCCGTACAGGTTGTGCATCGCGGCCGTGGAGAACTGCCGGAAGGCGGTCACCGTCGCAGGCGGCAGTGCCTCACCGGCCACCAGAACCGCACGCAGTGAAGCGCATTCGGCCGAGTTGGCGGCACCGGCGAACACCGAGAGCATCGACGGCACGAACGAGGTCATGGTGACCCGGTGCCGTCCGATGATCTCCGAGAGGTACAGCGGATCGCGATGCCCGTCCGGCGCCGCGATCAGCATCCGGGCGCCGACGGCGAGCGTGCCGAACAGCTCCCACACCGAGACGTCGAAGGTCACCGGGGTCTTCTGCAGCACCACATCCGCCGGGTTCATCCGGTATTCGGCGGTGATCCAGGCGATCTGGTTGACCACCGAGGCATGGCTGACCGCCACACCCTTCGGACGGCCGGTGGAACCGGAGGTGTAGAGCACGTACGCGGTGTTCGACGGACGCAGCGGCGCCAGGCGATCGGCGTCGGTGACCGGCGCGTCGGAGTAATCGCTCAGGTCCTCGGTGTCGAGGAAGATCACCGGCACCTCGCCGGCGCTGATGTTGTCGGCGACGGTGGTGAGCACACACACCGGTGCCGAGGATTCGAGCACGTATTCGGTGCGCTCGGCCGGGTGATCGGGATCGATCGGCACATAGCCGCCACCGGCGGTCATGGTCGCGTAGAGCGCAGCGAGCATGTCCACCGAACGCCGGATGCCCACGGCGACCAGCGATTCCGGGCCGACGCCCGCGTCGATCAGCTTGCGGGCCAGGCGGTTGACCCGGCTCGCGAACTCGGCGTAGGTGAGCTCTTCGTCCAGGCCGTCGATGCGGCCCGCGGCGTCGAAGACGACGGCGAGCTCGTCCGGGCGCTGCCGCACCTGCTCGGCGAACAGCTCCAGCACGGTGGATGCCGGAATCTCATGGGTGGTGTCGTTCCAGCCCGAGAGCACGGTGGCGCGTTCGGCGTCGTCGAGGATCTCGATATCGCGCACCGCGGTATTCGGTTCGGCGACAACGGTTTCCAGCACCCGAAGGTAGCGGCGGGTGAATTCGTCGACGGTGGATTCGTCGAACAGATCGGTGGCGTAGGAGACCACCGCGGCCATGCCTGCGGGCGCGCCGTCGCCCGCACGCTCCTCGGTGACCGTCCATTGCAGGTCGAACTTGGCGATATCGACCTCGAGCTCGTCGGCGGTGACCGACAACCCGGGCAGCTCCAGCGTCGCGTGCGACATCTCCTGGAACGACAGCATCACCTGGAACAGCGGATGCCGCGCCTGCGAACGGGTCGGGTTGAGCACCTCGACCAGCCGCTCGAACGGCACATCGGTGTTCGCGAACGCCGCCAGGTCGGTTTCCCTGGTGCGGGTGAGGAATTCGGTGAACTGCTCGCTGCCGTCGACCTCGGAACGCAACACCAGGGTGTTGACGAACATGCCGATCAGATCGTCGAGCGCCTGCTCACCGCGGCCCGCGACCGGCGTGCCGATGGCGATATCGGTGGTGCCGGACAATCGCGCGAGCAGCACCGCCAGCGAGGCGTGCATGACCATGAACAGGCTGACGCCCTGCGCGCGAGCCAGCGCGGACAGCCGCTGGTGCAGTTCGGCGTCGATGGTGAAACCGACCCGGCCACCACGGAAGCTCTGCACCGCCGGCCGCGGCCGATCGGCGGGCAGATCCAGCTGATCGGGCAGCCCGGCCAGCGCGCGCTGCCAGTAGGCGATCTCGCGCGCGGCCATCGACTCCGGATCCGATTCCGAGCCGAGCAGTTCACGCTGCCAGATGCTGTAATCCTGGTACTGCACCGGCAGCGGCGCCCAGGACGGCTCCTCGCCCTCGGCGCGCGCCAGGTAGGCGGCCGCGACGTCGCGGGCCAGCGGGCCGAAGGAGAAACCGTCGGCGGCGATGTGGTGCACCACGAACGCCACGGCGTACTCCGGGGTGCCGTTACCGCGGCCACCGGTGACCTCGTAGATCCGCACCCGGATCGGCAGCTCACGCGAGACGTCGAAACCGGTGGAGGCGAATCCGGCCAGCACACCGGGCAATTCGGATTCATCGATGGGCTCGACGGTGATGCCGAGATCGACCTGCTCGACCGGGATGACGAACTGATAGCCGCCGTCACCGGACTCCGGGAAGATGGTGCGCAGCGATTCCTGCCGCGCCACCACGTCCTCGAGCGCGGTCTGCAACGCCTCCACGTCCACCCGGCCGCGCAACCGCACCACGAACGGCAGGTTGTAGGTCGGCACAGTGGGGTCGAACTGGTTGATGAACCACATGCGCTGCTGCGCCAGCGACAGCGGAACCCGTTCGGGCAGGCGCTGCGCCACCAGTGGCGGCCGGGCACCCGCGGTGGCGGCCGAATGCTCCGCGCGCGCCGCGATTCCGGCGACCGTCGGCGTCTCGAACAGCGCACGCACCCCGAGCTGGGTGTCGAACGCCGCGCTGATCCGCGACACCACCTGGGTGGCGACCAGCGAGTTACCGCCGAGGTCGAAGAAGTTGTCGTCGATGCCGATCCGGTCCTGGCTCAGCACATCGGCGAAGATGCCGGCCACCACCTGCTCGGCCTGGGTGCGCGGGGCCCGGAAACCGGAGGCGTCGGCGGCGAACACCGGCTCCGGCAAGGCCTTGCGGTCCAGCTTGCCGCTGGTGTTGAGCGGGAAGGCGTCCAGCACCATGATCGACGCTGGCACCATGTAGCTCGGCAGCTTCTCCGCGACGAACCGCGTCAGCTCCGCCGATTCCACCGTCTGCCCTGGCGCGGGCACCACATAGGCCACCAGCTGCTGACCGGTGGCGGTGTCGACCACCAGCACCACGGCCTGGCTGACGGCGCTGTGCGCGAGCAGATCGGTCTCGATCTCGCCGAGCTCGATGCGCTGACCACGGAACTTCACCTGGAAGTCGGTGCGGCCGATGTATTCCAGCACGCCCGCCGCGTTCCAGCGCACCAAGTCGCCGGTGCGGTACATGCGCTCGCCGTTCGGGGACAGCGGGTTGGCGACGAAGCGGTCGGAGGTCAGATCCGGGCGGCCACGGTAGCCGCGCGCCAGCTGACGTCCACCCAGATACAGCTCGCCCGGCGCGCCGATCGGCGCGGGCCGCAGCCGCGAATCCAGAACGTAGACCTCGACATTCCACTCCGGGATACCGATCGGCACCGTCACGGTGTCGGCGGCCGTGGCCTCCCAGTAGGTCACCGAGACCGCGGCCTCGGTGGGGCCGTACAGGTTGTGCAGGCCGGCCGAGGTGATCGCGCGGAAAGCCGCCGCCGTCTCCGGCGGCAGCGCCTCACCGATGACGAACACCGCGCGCAGCGATTCCACCTGCGCGGGGGTGGCATGGGAGACGAAGACGGTGAGCATCGAGGGGACGAAGTCGGTGAACGTCACCCGGTGCGTGGCGATCATGTCCGCCACGTACAGCGGATCGCGATGGCCGTCAGGAGCGGCGATGACCAGCTTCGCGCCCACCATCAACGGCAGGAAGTAGCCCCACAGCGACACGTCGAAGGTGGTCGCGGTCTTCTGCAGGTACACGTCGTCGGCAGTGAGCTGGTACTCGTCGAGCATCCACAGCTGTTGGTTGACGATCGCGTGATGGGTCACCGCGACGCCCTTGGGGCGGCCGGTCGAACCCGAGGTGTAGATGACGTAGGCGGTGTTGTCCGGCCGCAGCGGGGCCCGGCGGTCGGCGTCGGTGATCGGCTCGGCCGAGTAGCCCGACACATCGAGGGTGTCGATCTCCACGCGCTGCACCGATTCGGGCAGCTCCAGCTCGTCACCGGAGATCGTCAGCACACAGACCGGTGCCGCGCTGTCGAGGATGTAGGCGGTGCGATCGGCCGGATGATCCGGATCGATCGGCACGTACGCGCCACCGGCCTTCAGCACCGCGTGCATGCCGATGACCAGCTCCAGCGAACGCCGCATACCCAGCGCGACCAGCGATTCCGGGCCGACACCGTCGGCGATCAGGAACCGGGCCAGCCGGTTGACCCGCTCGTCGAACTCGGCGTAGGTGAGGGTGGCGCCCTCGAAATCGAGCGCGATGTTGTCCGGGGTGCGCGGGATCTGCGCGTCCAGCAGCGCGGGCAGCGTGGTGGTCGGCACCTCGTGCGCCGAATCGTTCCACTCCACCAGCGATTCGGTGCGCTCGGCGGCCGTGGTGACCTCGAGCTGCCAGACCGCGGTCTCGGCGTCGGCGGCCAGGAACCGGTCGAAGAACTCCAGGAAGCGGCCGTGATGGCGGCGCGCCTCGTCCTCGGTGTAGAGGTTCGGGTTGGTCTCGAAGTCGATATGCGAACGGGTGCCCGCCACCGACTGATAGAAGTTGACGCCCAGATCCTCGATGCTGCCGGTGGACAGCACGCTGAGCTGGCCGACCATCGGGCCGAGCACCAGCTCGTCGTGGAACAGCATGATGTTGACCCACGGACCGAAGAACTCCGTGGTCACCACACCGTCGCCGGCCGAGTCACGGCGGATGTCCTCATGCCGGTAGCGCTGATGACGCAGCGCCCCCGACACCTCCACCTGCACCTGCCGCAGCAGTTCGGTGACCGAGGTGTCATAGCCGACGTGCAGCCGCAGCGGCACGATATTGGAGGCCACACCGCCGGAGCGGCGCATCGCCGCGGTAGTACGTGCGGTGACCGGCAGGCTGAGGATGACTTCCTCATTGCCGGTCAACTGGGCCAGGTACGCGGCGAAACCGGCGATCAGCATCGCGGCGGGCGACGAGTCGTGGCGGGCGACGGCCTCGGTGAGCAGCGAATCCTGCTCCTCCGACAGGGCGGCGCTGACGATCCCGTTCACCGGCGACGGCGGCGCCGAACGACCCGCCAGGCTCGACCCCTCCTCCAAGCCCGCTACCCGCTGAGCCCAGTGCTCCTTATCGGACTGGAAGCGCGTGCTGTCGCGGTAGGCGATCTCGGATTCGTAGAGGGTGCGCAGGTCGGCGGCCTTGCTCGGCGCGGGCTCGGCGCCGGTGACATAGGCGGTGTAGAGCTCGGCGATGCGCGTCATGAACGTCATCGCGCCGAAGCCGTCGAGGGCGATGTGATGGGCGCGCGAGTACCAGAACCAGCGGTGATCCTCGATCCGCAGCGCGGCCGCACGGATCAGGCGGTCCTTGACGATGTCGAGCGGCTGGGAGTACTCCGCGCGCATCCACTCCTGGGCGGCGGCTTCGGGATCCTCGGCGTCGCGCAGATCCACGTATTCGAGGGTGGCGTCCAGCGACGGATCGACGGTCTGCAGCGGTTCACCATCGCGTTCGATGATCCGCAGGAAGCCCGAGCCCATCTCGAGAGCGGCATCGGCACTGGCCCGCTCGAGGGCCGCTACATCCAGGTCGCCGCGCAGATCGACATACTGCGCGATGTTGACCGGCACCTGAGGATCGACATGCTGGGCATACCAGATACCCAGCTGCGCCGGGGACAACGGAAAGAATTCATCCCGCTCACCACCAGTTTCGCCGTTTCCGCCGAAATCCAGCCGGTCCAACCGTAACCTCGCTTCCGGAACACCACGCAAGCGCTCCCCGACGACACCCGGACAGGACGCTCACCTATCCAAGCGTGGCGTCCACTTCTCCGAGCTCAGTTCTCGTATCAATCAGACAAAAATGTTCATTGGCACTATCTGTCCGCCGGGCCACTTGTTACATGGGCACGACCGGACCCGAGGTCGCCCACGCGGCACATCCGCGAACTTCGCTGCTGATCACCGAATCAATCTACCGTCGCCCTGGGCACCGGACCAACCAACGCCCATAGCCTGCGGACATCGTCGCTGGCGGCGGGGCCGCGAGGCCGTTCGCGGGCTCCGGACCATGCTCACACCCACGCGATCCGGCAGGTGAGTAAGGCGACAATCAGCAGGTCCGCGCTCTGGTTGTGATGCGCGTCCGGCTGCGATCAGCCGATCACGCCTGCGCCGGGGATCAGCGTCACCCGGCCCGTGGCGGTGACGAGCACCGGGCCTGCACCGACCCGGACCCGCAGCGGAGTACCGGACGTCAACCAAGCGACACCTCCTGCTCCCGTCACCATGCTGTGCCAGTGCACCGCGAGTTCCTTCGCCGGTCCGTCCCCTTCCTCGGGGCGGAACCGCAGCACGATCACCTGCGGGTCATCGGGCGGGCGTTCGGCCATAACCGCCGCCGCACCCAATTGCGGTGACAACCCCGGATCGCGCCAGTACACCACCGGAGTGGTCGATCCGGCCGGAGCGGCGCCGGCTGTCGATCCGGCGAAGGCCGCGGCAATCGCGGCGGCTGCGATGCCGCAGGTAGCCCACCGTGAAGGAGTCATACGAGCAACACTAGGTCGCCGCCAGCGCCCGCCGGACAGCCGTCCCTTCCTGGCGGATTCCGGCCGTTACGGAATGCAGCCGGGAATCAATGGAACCAGCACCGGGTCCGGTGCGTCCATGTCTGCGTAGGTAAGTTCTGGGCTCAATCGGCGGAGTGGAGGGTTCTGGGGTGGGCATCGAGATTCCCGAGGCGTTGCAGTGGGCCGCGAAGTATGTCGTGGGGGCCGGTGATTGGCCCGAGGGCGATGAGACCGCGATGCGGCGCATGGCCGACGCCTACAACGGTGCCGCCACCACCCTCGATGATCTCGGTGATGATGCTCAACGCCAGGTCAACCAACTGCTGTCCGCGCTGGACGGGCAGACCGCGGATGCGATCGAGGCGTTCTGGAAAAAACTCGGCAACGACAACGGCGCCCTCGCCGCCCTGACCGGGCTGTTGAAAGACCAGGCCGACCTGGTCGATGACGGCGCCAACGACATCGAACACACCAAACTGATGATCATCGCCCAACTGGTGATCTTCGCCGTCGAAATGGCCGCAGCGCTGGCCGCCATGGCCACCGGTGT
>NZ_JBYHFL010000011.1:0-153848 GCF_058222935.1 Nocardia sp. JCM 38205
ACCCGAACAACGCCGCCGCATGATCGGTATCACGAAAGGCATACGACGTCGTCTGATAAATCGGCAACGCGCGGGCGCCGGTGCTGTCGTCGGGCGCTTGTCCGGCGTGGATCTGCTTGGTCTCGAAAGACCAGGTCGCGGTCGGATCGGGCGCTGTGGCGTCGGTCAAGGAAGGCTCCAAAGGTTGTTCGCCGGGATTACGGGGTTATCTGTGCGCGAGCGACAAACAACAACAACACATCTCGGTGACCTCCTACGCGCGCGCTTGCTTCCGACTCTCGGAAGCCCGGTCCTCACCCGGAGCACCCCACCGCTGCAGGAGGGTTGCCGTCCAGCTAGCCGGGGCTTTGCACTGGCTCTCATGACCTGACCGACATCGTAACCGGCGCCATGTCGCGGACCGAACCCCGGCTTCCCATGTCCGGGATCGGAGGCGAGTGACCTGCGGCGGAATCGACGGCGGAGCGTAATCCGCCTCACACCCTGCCCTACCCGCGCGGTGAGATAGCCACCAGCAGTACGCTTGTCTTGTTTGCACCAGACGTCTCGCGGACAACACGAGGCGTATACGTTGTCTGTTGAACAGCTGGGGTCCGCTCACAAGCGTGTTCGCCTGGCCGTGCAATGAGGGCACCATCCTAGGAGGACACGAAGATCCATGTCCAAGATCAAGGTTGAAGGCACCGTCGTAGAACTCGACGGCGACGAGATGACCCGGATCATCTGGCAGTTCATCAAGGACAAGCTGATCCACCCCTATCTCGATGTGAACCTCGAGTACTACGACCTCGGCATCGAGTACCGCGACAAGACCGACGACCAGGTCACGGTCGACGCGGCGAACGCCATCAAGAAGCACGGCGTCGGCGTGAAGTGTGCCACCATCACCCCCGACGAGGCCCGGGTCGAAGAGTTCGGTCTCAAGAAGATGTGGCGCTCGCCCAACGGCACCATCCGCAACATTCTCGGCGGCACGATCTTCCGCGCGCCGATCATCATCTCCAACGTTCCGCGCCTGGTGCCCGGTTGGACCAAGCCGATCATCATCGGCCGTCACGCCTTCGGCGACCAGTACCGCGCCACCGACTTCAAGGTCTTCCAGGGCGGCACCGTCACCCTGACCTTCACCCCCGACGACGGCAGTGAGCCGATCGTGCACGAGGTCGTGAAGATGCCCGAGGACGGCGGCGTCGTCATGGGTATGTACAACTTCAAGAAGTCGATCGAGGACTTCGCGCGGGCGTCGTTCAACTACGGCCTGCAGCAGAACTACCCGGTCTACATGTCGACGAAGAACACCATCCTGAAGGCCTACGACGGCATGTTCAAGGACACCTTCCAGGAGATCTTCGACGCCGAGTTCAAGAGCCAGTTCGACGCCGCGGGCCTGACCTACGAGCACCGCCTGATCGACGACATGGTCGCCTCCTCCATGAAGTGGGAGGGCGGCTACGTCTGGGCCTGCAAGAACTACGACGGCGACGTGCAGTCCGACACGGTGGCGCAGGGCTTCGGCTCACTGGGCCTGATGACCTCGGTGCTGCTGACCCCGGACGGCCAGACCTGCGAGGCCGAGGCCGCGCACGGCACCGTCACCCGGCACTACCGCCAGCACCAGCAGGGCAAGCCGACCTCGACCAACCCGATCGCGTCGATCTTCGCCTGGACTCGTGGTCTCGAGCACCGCGGCAAGCTGGACAATACCCCCGAGGTGATCGGCTTCGCGCAGACCCTCGAGGACGTCGTCATCAAGACCGTCGAGGGTGGTCAGATGACCAAGGACCTCGCGCTGCTCGTCGGCGGTGACCAGGGCTACCTGACCACCGAGGAGTTCTTGGCCGCGCTGGACGCCAACCTGGCGCGCGCCCTCCGCTGAGCCGGTTTCGGCAGACCGAACCGCTCGACAGGACCGCTGCCGGCCGTGCGGCGCCCCTACCGAGGCGCTGCGGCCGGCGACATGGTCCGGCTGAAAACGGGCACCCCGCACATCATGCGGGGTGCCCGAAGTGTTTTCCGGGGTCAGTGCACGGCGGCCGGACGCCCGGCGAGCAACCCGGTGACGGCGGCGGTGAAGCTGTCCGCGCCGCGACCCGCCTCGGTCTGGGTGTCGAACAGCCGTTGCAGCGGGTCGAGCAGTTCGGTCGACACACCCTGGTTGCGCGCGGCCGCCCGAATGTTGTCCAGCCCGATCCGATTGGCGGTGAGGTCGGAGAAGTTCACCGGGAACTCCCGCGAATCGATCTCGGCGGCCAGCGTCGGCAGCAGCTCGAGCAGTGACCGCAGCCACGGGATGAGGTAGCCGTCGGTGAATGCCGTCGCGCCGACGCCCTCGCTGCCCACCATGGCCACCGCTTGGAAGAAACCGCCGAAGAGGCCGTACATGCCGGCCAGCACCGCCATATCGTGCAGTCCGGCCAGTCCGGCGTCGGCGCCCAGGTAGTTCACCGTGCCGAGTTCGCCGAGGGTGCCCGCGTGCCGCCGCTGTGCCTCGGGCGAGCCGCTGTAGAGGAACAGCGTGTCCGGCGTGCCGAGGGTTTGCGGGACGCCGAGGATCGCGCCGTCCAAGAACCGTCCACCGAGCTCGCCGACCCGGACGCCCAGTTCGCGGGCCTGGTCGGGACGGCCGGTGGCGACGTTGAGGATGTCGCGGCCGGCCACCAGGTCGCGCCCCTGCTCGACCAGTTCGGCGGCGGTGCCGGTGTCGACTCCGGCGATCACGATCAGTTCACCGGCCGCGATGGCGGCCTCGGCCGAATCGGCTCGGTGGACCCCGAGCGCGTCGAGCTGTTCGGCTTTGCCCGGCGTCCGGTTCCACACCGTCGTCGGGTGGCCGTTGCGCAGGAACACCTCGGCCAGGGCGGCGCCGATACGGCCGAGCCCGAGCACGGTCACCGCGGTGCGATTGTCGGTCATGATGTGACTCCTGTTGCTGGTGATGTCGGTGGTGTGGACCCGAGAAGAAGCTTGCGTCATGCCGGTGCCGGGGTGTGAGTGGCAGGACTGACAGCAGGCGAACGATTACTGCCATAGGCTGGATGTCATGTCCGGACATGTCGTGGCGCTGGCCGTCTCACCCGGCGAACTGCACCCGTGGGATCTGTACGAACTCGGCGTGGTGGCGTCGATCTTCGGCACGCCCCAGCCGGACCTCGCGGACCCCTGGTACGAGCTGCGCGTGTGCACGGTGGAAACGCGGACACGGACCCAGCCGCTCGGTTTCGGTACCTTTCTGCGCGCCGAACACGGGCGGGCGGACCTGCTCGCCGCCGACACCGTCATCGTGCCGTCCGTCGCGCACGACTACCTGCGCGACGGCGGCGCGGTTCCGGCCGAGCTGGTCGAGGTGATCGCCGCCGCCCATGCCGGGGGAGCGCGCATCGTCGCCCTCTGCGACGGGATCTTCGCGCTGGCCGAGGCGGGCATCCTCACCGGCCGCCGAGTGACCGCGCACTGGGAGCACGCGGCGGCGCTGGCCGCGCGGTATCCGCGGATCGCGGTCGACGATTCGGTGCTCTATGTCGACGACGGCGACGTGCTCACCAGCGCGGGCATGACGGCGGCCCTCGACCTGTGCCTGCATCTGGTGCGCCGCGATTTCGGCGCCCTGGTGGCCAACCGGCTGGCCCGGCGCATGGTGATCCCGCCGCATCGATCCGGCGGGCAGGCGCAGTTCGTCGAACTGTCGGTGCCGACGTCGGAGTCCGACGATCTCGGCCCCGTACTGCAATGGGCGGCGGCGAATCTGGATCGGCCACTGACCGTCGACACGCTGGCCGCCCGCGCGAATATGAGCCCGCGGACCTTTCACCGGCGGGTGCACCGGTCCACCGGCGTGACCCCGATGCGCTGGCTGCTCAACCAGCGGCTCGGTCACGCGCAATCATTGCTGGAATCAACCGATTTCGGGATGGCACGGATCGCGCGGATGACCGGGCTCGGCACCGCGACGAATCTGCGCCGCCATTTCGGCGCCGTGGTCGGGGTGACCCCGGCCGAGTACCGCAGGACCTTCCGGCGCCGCGAACCGCATATCGTCGCCGCCTCGTGAACATACCGACCTGCATGTAAAGGTAGAATCCTCCGAATGGCCAGAACCGCACTCACCAAGCCCGCGCGCCGTACCCAGGAGCAGCGCAGTAGCGAGATGCGGGTGCGACTGCTCGACGCCACCATCGACTGCCTGGTCGAATACGGCTACGCGGGCACCACGACGCCCCGGGTCGCCGAACGAGCCGGGGTCACCCGCGGCGCCCAGGTGCACCACTTCGGCTCCAAGAACGACCTGGTGGTCGCGGCCATCAGTCACCTGGCGCAACGCCGGGCCGAAACCGCGATGCGCGATATGGGCCGGGTGGAGAGCGTCGACGATCCGGTCGACGCGGCGCTGGATTTCCTCTGGGAGCTACACCAGGGGCCGCTGTTCATCGCCACCGTCGAACTCTGGGTGGCCGGGCGCACCGATCCGGTGCTCGCCGCGGCCATGGAGAAAGTCGAGCCGTTCGTCAACAACGCGGTATTGCTGGCCGTGGCCCGTTTCGTGCCGGATGAGGTGCGCCGCAAGGATGCCCGCGATTTCGTCTACACCGCCATGGATGCCCTGCGCGGCATCCTGATCTCGAACTTCATCGATCCTGATCCCGAGCGTGCGCGCCGGCGCTGGGGGCGCGCGTGCGCGCACCTGCGCACCATCGCGGCGGCCGCGCTCACATCGAACGGTCCTCGGCCGGTGTGACGGCCGAACGCATGTGCGGTTGGCTTCGGTCTGTGCAAGCGCTCGGCCGATGATCCGGCGCCTGCCCTGAGCCGGTGCGGCGTCCGGCCTGACCCTCGTACCTTGCCGCCGCACGCGCATGTTGCCGGCCCGGTGAGCTCCAGACGTTGTCGCGTACCAATTCGACGGGAATGTCGGCGCCCTGCGCTCTACCGGCCCTGACCGACGTTCTCCGGCCGATAGAGGCCCGCACTCTTGCGGCCTTACATACACACTTGTATGTTTGTTTGTGGTCGAACCGCGCGACTGGCGCGGTTACCTGCGAGCGGCTCCGAAGTCTTCGGGCGGCACAAGGTGAGGAGTTCGATGGCGAACAAGGTCTATGTCGTCGGTGTCGGGATGACGAAGTTCGAAAAGCCCGGCCGGCGCAAGAACGAAGACGGCAGCGACTGGGATTACCCGGACATGGCACGCGAATCGGGGACCAAGGCCCTCGCCGACGCCGGAATCGATTACCGCGAAGTAGAGCAGGCCTACGTCGGCTACGTCTACGGCGAGTCGACTTCGGGTCAGCGCGCGGTCTACGAACTGGGCATGACCGGTATCCCGGTGGTCAATGTCAACAACAACTGCTCCACCGGCTCCACCGCGCTCTACCTTGCGGCACAGGCGATTCGGGGCGGTCTGGCCGACTGCACGCTGGCGCTCGGATTCGAGCGGATGAAGCCCGGTTCACTGGAATCCACCTGGGACGACCGTGAACAACCCATGGGCAAACATATTTTGGCGCTCGCCGAGATCTCCGAGGTGCTGTTCCCGGTGGCTCCGTGGATGTTCGGCGCGGCCGGCCGCGAGCACATGCAGCAGTACGGCACCACGCCGGAGCATTTCGCGAAGATCGGCTACAAGAACCACAAGCACTCGGTGAACAACCCGTACTCGCAGTTCCAGGACGAGTACACGATGGACGACATCCTGGGTGCGCGGATGATCTACGACCCGCTCACCAAGCTCCAGTGCTCGCCCACCTCCGACGGCTCCGGTGCGGTGATCCTGGCCAGCGAGGCCTTCGTGGACTCGCACGATCTGGCCGGGCAGGCGGTGGAGATCGTCGGGCAGGCGATGACCACCGACTACGCCTCCACCTTCGACGGCACCGCGAAGAACATCATCGGCTACGACATGAATGTGCAGGCCGCGCGCAAGGTCTACGACCAGGCCGGCCTCGGCCCGGACGACTTCCAGGTGATCGAGCTGCACGACTGCTTCTCCGCCAATGAGCTGCTGCTCTACGAGGCGCTCGGCCTGTGCGGTGAGGGTGAGGCGGCCAAGCTGCTCGACGCCGATCAGACCACCTACGGCGGCAAGTGGGTCGTCAATCCCTCCGGCGGCCTGATCTCCAAGGGGCATCCGCTGGGTGCGACCGGTCTGGCGCAGTGCTCCGAGCTCACCTGGCAGCTGCGTGGCACCGCGGACAAGCGTCAGGTCGAGGGCGTCACCGCCGCCCTGCAGCACAACATCGGTCTCGGCGGCGCCGCCGTCGTCACCGCCTACCAGCGCGCCGTGCGCTGACCTCCATCATCCGAATTTCGCCGCGACACTGCGAAACCCGTACTCGACGAGGAGCACGACCATGGGTCATATCGACGCAACCAAGAACCTGAACGCCGCCCCGGACGCCGTCTGGGCCGTCGTCTCCGATACCTCCACCTGGGACAAGTGGTTCACCATCCACGAGCGCTGGATGGAGGAGCCGCCCGCCACCCTCACCGCCGGATCGAAGCTGGTCGCCAAGATCTTCATGCTCGGCATGGCGAACAAGATCGAATGGGTTGTCGAGAGCGTCGACGCTCCCAACAAGCTGGTGCTCAGCGGCACCGGCATGGCCGGGGTCAAGGTGAAGTTCTCCTTCGAGATCCAGCCCGAGGGTGCGGGCAGCAAGTTCTCCGTCGACGGTGACTTCGAGGGCGCCCTGATCAAGGGTGCGCTGGGCAAGGCCGTGGAGAAGGACGGCGCCAAGCAGCTGGACAAGACCCTCGAGCAGCTCGACGCGCTGGCGTCGGCCTGAGTGCGGGCGCGCACATGACGACCGAAACAGCGGGCACGAGCGTCGAGTTCGACGATTCGGGGCTGAACGTCTGGTCCGATGAGGAGCGTTTCGAGGTCACCGCGGAGCGGATCGCCGAGTACGCGGCCGCCACCAACGATCCGATTCCCGCACATCTGTCAGGTGAGGTCGCCGCACCGGTCTTCGGCATCGTCCCGGTGTTCGAGGCCATGATGATGCCGGTGATCGACGTGGTGCCGATGGACATCTTCGGCCGGGTGGTGCACGGGGAGCAGGACTTCCACTTCCATCGCCCCATCCGCCCCGGCGACACGCTGGTCTCGCGGGCCAAGGCTATCGGCTACGAGGGCCGCGAGAACGGCACGACGATCACCATCCTGATCGAATGCCGCACCGAGGACGGGGAATTGGTCAACGAGCAGTACCTGACCGCGTTCTTCCGCAATATCGATGTGGGTACCAAGGTCGGCGAGTCGGCTCCGGCGCACAAGTTCGATCCGGCGTTGGCCGAGCAGCCGCCGCTGGCGACGGTCGCCCACCACGTGGACGACGATCAGACCTACCGGTACGCGCCTGCGTCCGGCGATCCGGTTCCGCTGCACCTCGACGAGCAGGTCGCCAAGGATGCCGGTCTGCCGGGCATCATCGCGCACGGGCTGTGCACCATGGCGATGTCGTCGTGGGGTGTGCTCACCGCCGTCGCCGGCTCCGACGTGCATCGGCTGAAGCGGTTCGCGGTGCGGTTTTCCAAGATGGTGTTCCCCGGCGACGATCTGGAGACCCAGATCTGGCGGGTCGGTGCCGAAGACGGCGCCACCACCTACGCGTTCCGGACCGCGCGCGGCGCGGATCTGGTGCTCACCGACGGGCTCGCCGTCGTCACCGACTGATCTCACGCTGTGGCGGCTGCCCGGTTCGGCTGCCGCCACAGCGTTTCCCTGAGCTGTGAAGGAGTTTCGACACATGGGTGCACTCGAAGGACGGGTCGCCGTCATCACCGGCGCGGGCCGGGGGATCGGGCGGGAACACGCGCTGCTGTTCGCCGCCGAAGGCGCGGCGGTGGTCGTCAACGATCTCGGCGGCAGTAATGCCGGTGAGGGTTCCGACGCCGGCCCCGCCCAGCAGGTGGTCGACGAGATCGTCGCCGCCGGCGGGCGCGCGGTGGCCAACACCGAGAACATCGCCACCTGGGACGGCGCGAAGAAGCTGGTCGAGCAGGCCATCGACGAGTTCGGCAAGCTCGACATCGTCGTCAACAATGCGGGCATCCTGCGTGACGGCTTCATCGCAGCCCTCGAGGAGTCCCAGTGGGATGCGGTGATCGCGGTCCACCTGAAGGGACATGCGGCCGTTCTGCATCATGCGGCGGCGTACTGGAAGGAGCAGAGCAAAGCGGGCAATCAGCCCAACGCCGCGGTGATCAATACCGCCTCGGCATCCGGCGTCACCATTCCGAATCCCGGCCAGGCCAACTACGGCGCGGCCAAGGCCGGCATCGCCGCGCTCACCCTGGTCGCCGCCGACGAACTCGAGCGCTACGGCGTACGCGTCAACGCCATCGCGCCCATGGCCCGTACCCGGCTCACTCTCGCCACCCCTGGCATGGGCGCGATCTTCGCCGCCGAGGTCGAAGAAGGCGAGTTCGACGCGTTCAGCCCCGCCAACATCTCCCCGCTGGTGGCCTACCTGGCGTCGGAGAAGTGCCCGCTCACCGGCAAGGTTTTCGCGGTCCAGGGCGGCGCCATCTCCGAGCTGGCAGGCTGGCATGACGTGAAGACCATCGAGGCCGACGGGCCCTGGCTGATCGACGATATCGCCGCCCGCCTGCCCTGAGCAGCACCGAGCACAGGAGAACAACGATGTTCGAATGGTCCGAGACCGACGAGATGATCCGCGAGGCGGTGCGGACCTTCATCGATAAAGAGGTCCGCCCGAACCTCGACGCCCTCGACAGCGGTGAGATGCCGCCGTACCCGATCCTGCGGAAGTTGTTCGCCGACTTCGGGATCGAGGCGATGGGCGCCGAGGCGGTGGCCAAGATGCTGGCCGCCCAGCGCAAACGTGAGGAAGCGCTCGCGGCGGGGGAGCCGCTGCCGGAGAAGAAGAAATCCGCGGCCGGGTCGAGCCCGTTCGCCGGCCAGGAATCGCTGATGGCGGTGCTGATCGGGGAGCTGTCCGGGGTGTGCATGGGCTTGGTGACGGCGCTGGGTGTCAGCATCGGGCTCGGCGCCACCACGATCATGTCGCGCGGCACGCTGGCGCAGAAGGAGCGCTGGCTGGCCGACATCGTCACCTTGAAGAAGGTGGCGTCTTGGGCGATCACCGAGCCGGATTCCGGTTCCGACGCCTTCGGCGGCATGAAGACCTACGTCAAGCGCGACGGCGAGGACTACATCCTCAACGGCCAGAAGACCTTCATCACCAACGGCCCCTTCGCCGACGTGATGATCGTCTACGCCAAGCTCGACGAGGGGGACGCCGGCGTCGACAAGCGCGACCGCAAGGTGCTCACCTTCGTGCTCGACAAGGGCATGGAGGGCCTCACCCAGGGCAAACCCTTCAAGAAGATGGGCCTGCACTCTTCGCCCACCGGTGAACTGTTCTTCGACAACGTGCGGGTGGGCCGGGACCGGCTGCTCGGCGAGACCGAGGAGCACAAGGGCGGCGACGGCCGGGACAGCGCGCGGTCGAGCTTCACCGCCGAACGCGTCGGCGTGGCGTTCATGGCGCTCGGCATCATCAACGAATGCCATCGGCTCTGTATCGACTACGCCAAGAACCGCAAGCTGTGGGGTCAGGAGATCGGCCGGTTCCAGCTGGTGCAGCTCAAGCTGGCCAAGATGGAAGTCGCGCGGATCAACGTGCAGAACATGGTGTTCAACGTCCTCGAGCGGGGTCGGGCGGGCAAGCCGCCGACGCTGGCCGAGGCGTCGGCGATGAAGCTCTACGCCTCCGAGGCCGCCACCGAGGTGGCGATGGAGGCGGTGCAGCTGTTCGGCGGGAACGGGTACATGACCGAGTACCGGGTCGAGCAGTTGGCGCGCGATGCGAAGTCGCTGATGATCTATGCGGGCAGCAATGAGATCCAGGTGACGCATGTGGCGAAGGGGCTGCTGGCGTAGCGTCGCCGTTCGCGTGAATGCCGCCCACCGCAACCGGTGGGCGGCATTCTGCTGTCGCAGACCTACCTGGTCCTGAGGCGCTCGTTGCGCGGCGGCGAGGGTGCGGACGGTCGACGGGCCGAGCGCGATCGCCGGCTACAGCTCGACCGCCGGCGCCAACCGCAGCACCCCACCGTGGGAGAGCACTTGCCGCCGCGGCCGCCGCGCTCCGGGAACCGGGGATCAGCTCAGGGCGCCGTCGTAGTCGGGGAGTTTGAACGTCAGCTCCGCATGCCCGCCCGCGAGATCGGACGGGCTGTTGCCGATATTGGCGATGATCGTGTAGCCCGCCGATTCGATATCGATCCGCGCGCCGCTCTTGTACTGCTCGAGCCCGGCCGAACCGGCCGACAGCGTGGTGAGCGGGCTGCCGTAGAGACCGTCGACCGGGTAGCCGACGCTGCTGAGATTGTGCTGGGTATAGCCGTTCACCAACTCCGGGCGGCCGGTCACGAAGATGATCGCCGCACCCTGCCCCTTCGCCCAGCTCGCCAGCCGCAGCACCGGGTCGATGGCCGGGATGATGATGCCCGGGTGGTACTGCGTCTCCAGCGAGGTGTTGTCGATATCGAGCACGATGGCGGGACGGGTGGTGCCGGGCAGGCGCTGCGCGAGCGCGTCGCGGGCCTGATCGACCACGGTCTGCACTTCGCCGATCCATTGCTCATACGACGGGAGCGCGCCGCCGGAGCCGGAGGGTGCGCCGGAATCCGCGGAGTCCGTGGGGGTTTCGCTACCGCCGGAACGTGAGCGGGGGTTGGGCGTGCGCGCGGGCGATTCACGGTCGTCATCCGAACGGGATGACGAGCCGGTGTCGTTGTCGGAGCGTGAAGACGAGCCCGTGTCGTCATCGGACGCCGAACCGGAATCGCTCGATCCCGACGCCGAACCGGATTTCCCCGAGCCCGAGGACGACCCGGATTTTCCTGAGCCCGAGGATGATCCGGACTTCGCTGACCCGGAAGCCGAACCCGACTTCGCCGACCCGGACGCGGAACCGGATTTCGCGGACCCCGACGACGAACCGGTACCACCGGGCAGAATGGACGAACCGGTATCGGCCAGTGCAGGCAGCGGAACGATGAGGGTGACGGCGACGCCGAGAGCAACGCCTGCGATGGAGCGCTTCATGATCGGACGGTAACGCCGGACAACTATGAATCGCTGGCGTTTCACAATCCCGAGACGAGCCCGTGATCTGCCGACGCACTCCCGAATCGTCCCCGCCACGGGACCTGGCTACGCTGATACACCGAGTTCGAGTTCGAGGGGGCGCTGTGCGGGTGCGATCACCGCGTAAGTTCATGTCCGCTGCCGTTATCGGGGCAGCGACACTTGTCATCGCGGCATGTGAAGGCGACGAGGGCATTCCGCCGACACCACCGGTGAGCTCGACGACGACGGCCACCACCACGGCCATCGAACCCGCACGCCCCGATCTCGCCGGGCTGCCCACATGCGACGCCATCGCCGATCGGCTCGGACGTCCGGAGCTGACCGGCGGCACCCAGACCGACCACGACCCGGGTGGTTACAACAACCGTGGCGTCTACCGGGTCTGCGCCTGGAAGTCGGGGACCGTGGACGTGGAGGCCGGTGTCCTGCGCTATCCGACGGAGCCGCTGGTCGACGCGGGCTTCACCAACATGATGATGCTGTGCCCGGGCGAACCCGCACCGGCGATCGGGAACGCCCAGCGTGCGGCCTTCTGCCAATCCACCCGCAAGCCGGAATGTGGTGTCTTCCTGGACCAGGGCACGGCGTACATCGACCTGTCCTGGGGCCGCGATCCCGCCGCCGATCCAGCCATCTGCCAGGCCGATGTGATCGCGCTGGCCACCGCTGCCTCCGAGCTCGTCGGCTGAGCCCGGCGCCCATTCTTCGCTCGCTCTCAGCGCAGCTCAGCCGCCTATCAGGGTGGGTGGTTAGGCTCGGGCGAATGACGGCACTACCTGGCGCTCTGATCACCGTCGGCGACGATCTGGAGGCCGTGACCACGCGCGGTTACGAAGACGATCCGGCGGCCGCGAAGCTCGCGCGCGCGGACGTCGAGGCGATATGGGCCTCGGTGCAGGACTGGTACCGGATGGGCACCACCCCGGCGATTCAGGTGTGTGTGCGGCACAACGGCGCGATCGTGCTGAACCGGACCATCGGGCACGGCTGGGGCAACGCGCCGGACGACGGACCGGACGCCGAGAAGATTCTCGCCACCCCGGACACCCCGTTCTGCGGATTCTCCACCGCCAAGGGCGTATCCGCGACGCTGATGTTCATGCTCATCGAGCAGGGCGCGTTCGGCGTGAACGACCGGGTGTGCGAATACATTCCGGAATTCGCGGCCAACGGCAAGGAATCCATCACCATCGGCGACGTGCTCTCCCATTCGGCGGGCGTGCCGTTCATGACACCGCCCTACCGTGCCCTCGACGTGGTGATCGACGAGGACCTGGCCGTGCGGGCGCTCGCCGATCTGGTGCCGAGCTGGCGTCCCGGCCGCTTCCGCGTCTACCACGCGCTGACCAGTGGATTGATCCAGCGCCTGCTGGTGCGCCGGGCCACCGGACAATCGATGCGCGAACATCTCGCCGAGCAGGTCTTGGACCCACTGGGTTTCCGGTGGAACAACTTCGGCGTACGCCCCGAGGATGTCGGCAAGGTCGTGCCCAGTGTGAAGACCGGGCCGGGGCCGTCGCGGATCTCGAAGTTTCTGGCGCGCAAGGCGCTCGGCGGCGGCATGGGCAGCGCATCGAGGTCCGAGGAGGCCAATGCGGCCTTCCTCACCGCCGAACTGCCCTCCGGCAACCTGGTCACCACGGCCTACGAGCTTTCCCGCTTCTACGAAATCCTCGCCCGCGGCGGCGAACTCGACGGCGTCCGCATCATCGAACCCACCACACTGCGCGATGCCGTACAGCCCGCGCACCGCATGCCGGGAGCGGCAGGGCGGGTCTCACGGGCCGGATTCGAGCTCGGCGCCCGGCGCTCGAAATTCGGCCGCGACACGCAATCCCATTTCGGCCGCAGCGGTCTGACCACCCAATACGGCTGGGCCGACTCCGCCCGCGCCCTCTCCGGCGCCATCCTCACCAGCGGCAAGGCCACCACCGACACCACCCGCCCCTGGCACCTGGTCGCCCAGATCTCCGACCTCACCAGATAGCCGGTTACCGGGGTGCTACCGGCCTACTCGCGAAACGCCTCGCTGAGGTGACGCTCGCCGGCTTCACACCGCCCGCAGGTGGCTGCGGCTGGCGTAGATGTGCTCGGCGATGAGGGTGGCGATGCGGTCGGGGGCTTCGAGCATGGGTACGTGGCCGACACCGTTGACGATGATGCGGTCGGCGGAGGCGGGGAGCTGGCGGAGGTAGCGGCGGGCGTAGACGCGGTTGGGGATAATGCGGTCGGTTTCGGCCAGCAGCAGCCGCACCGGGGTCGTCATCGTCGAGACGTCGTCCATCGCCGAGGCGCGCAGACTGCCGAGGATCATCGGCACCATCGCCGGACAGTGCAGGGCGGCGGTGATCATGGCGGCGAGATCGGTGCGCGGCACAGCGGTGACGTTCTTGCTCAGCAGCAGGGCCACGGCCAGCTGGATGAGCCGATTGTGTGCCGGGAAATCGCCCAGCCGCTTACCGAGCTGCACCAGCGGAATCAGCGAGGCGAACTTCAACCCGACCCGAATCTGGGTGAACGAGGGGGAATCCCAGCCACCGGCAGGCGCGATCGCGGTGAGCGTACGGGCCCGGCCGCGGCGCGCCAGCTCGAAACCCACCCAGGCTCCCAGTGAGTTTCCGGCGATATGGCAGGTGCGCCAACCGAGTTCGTCCAGCTGGGCCTCGATCTGATCGGCGAAATCGCGAAATCCCAGCCTGCCGCCGGGGTATTCGGGCCCGCCCCAGTGTCCGAGGAACGCGGGCGCGAATACCTCGCAGTTCGAGGACAATCGGGCCGCGACCTGCTCCCAGCAATGCGGGGAGAGCATGAATCCGTGCAGCAGCAGCACCGGGTCGCCGGACCCGACATGCAGCGCCTTGACGGGCACGAGTGCGGAAGTGGACGTGGAGGTGCCTGACGTCATCGTCATCACCCCTTCCTGGCGCAATGGGCCTTGGGCAGGGTCGATGATGTGCATTGTACGGTCGTCGGGTGCCCCACATCATCTCGACAGTGAACGTCAACGGCGTGCGCGCCGCCGCGGGCAAAGGTCTGCTCGCCTGGCTCGCGGTCACCGAGGCCGACATCGTCTGTTTGCAGGAGACCCGCGCCACCGATGAGCAGGTCGCGGCCGCGCTGGCACCGGCCATCGAGCAGGGCTGGCAGCTCTCGCACGCCGAACCCGGAGCCAAGGGCAGGGCCGGGGTGGGCGTGCTGTCGCGGCGGGCGCCGATCGCGGTGCGCACCGCGATTACGCCGGCGAGCGAGTTCGCGGCGACCGGACGATTCATCGAGGTCGACTTCGACGAGGTCACCGTGGCCAGCGTGTATGTCCACACCGGTGAGGCGGGCACCGAGCGACAGGACGAGAAGTACCGGTTCCTGGCCGAGATCGCGGCCCATCTGCGCACCAAGACCGGCAACTACGTGATCGCGGGGGACTGGAATATCGCGCACACCGAACGCGACATCAAGAACTGGAAGGGCAACCTGAAGAACGCCGGCTTCCTGCCCGAGGAACGCGCGTGGCTCGACGCGCAATTGGCGGCGGGCTACGTCGACGTGGTGCGCGCCCTGCATCCGGAAGGCGACGGCCCCTACAGCTGGTGGTCCTACCGCGGTCGCGCCTTCGACAACGACGCAGGCTGGCGCATCGATTATCAGCTCGCCACCGCGGATCTGGCCGAACGCGCCAAACAGGCGATCGTCGAACGCGCCGACGCCTACGACCAGCGCTGGTCCGATCACGCACCGGTCACCGTCCAGTACCGCTGACGACATCACCACCTGGTATCACCGCGCACACACGATCGGTACCGACGAAAGCAGGAGTTGTGAAAGCGAAGGTCCTCCGGATCCTGTCCGTGCTGGGAACGGTGGTGGTCGCTGTCGTCGTCGCACTGCTGGCCACCCAGGCCGGCGACGACAAGAGCGCGGGCAGCTCGGTCACCTCGACCAAGGCCGCCACCACCAGCGCGCCGACCACCGACGGCATGCCGCGCGGCACCGGATCCACCGCACCGGTCGTCTCCAAGGCGCCCGGGGTCCCCGACCGCGCCTACGCCACGTTGCGGGAGATCGACGCGGGACGCTGGCCCGGCTCGGCCAACTCGCCGGGCACCAAAGGTGGGGACAGGTTCTACAACCGTGGCGGCGACCTGCCCGCGAAGGACGCCGACGGTAAGGCGATCACCTATCAGGAATGGGACGTCAACCCCAAGCAACCCGGCCGCTCCCGCGACGCCGAACGCATCGTCACCGGAAGTGACGGCTCGGCCTGGTATACCGGTGACCACTACGAGACGTTCACGAGGATGCGCTGATGACCATCGCGTTATCGCAGTTCCTGACTCCGCAGCTGTCGCCCGCGCCGGCAATGCGTGAGCCCGCGCCGGTGTTCGGCGCCCTCGATGTGGGGGCGCCGGAGTTCAGCGGGGTCCGTCATCAGGCGCCGTCCGGGTACCGGGTACGGGAGCTGCGCGGCAAGAAGATGCGGACGGTGGCCGGGGTGCTCGACGAGTTCGCGGCGGCGCTGCAATTCCCGTACTACTTCGGCGGCAACAAGGACGCCTTCGATGACTGCCTGCGCGATCTCGACGACTGTCTCGGCTCGGCCGAAGGCTACGTGGTGGTGATCCGCGACGCCGATCAGCTGCTCGCCGATACTCCGCAGGAGCGGGCGTGGCTCGCCGAGGCGCTGAGCGAGACGGCCGATTACTGGTGGCGGCGCGAGATCGTTTTCCGGGTGGTCCTCCAGGGTGAATCGGAGGGTGTGCCGACGATCGGGCTGCACCTGTGACGAGCTCGCCGGTCAGCCCAGCCGGTGCGCCAGATCCTCGCCCAGCAGCACGAACACGTCGGTGGTGTGCTCGATCAGCTCGTCGCGGCTGATCGGCAGATCGCCGCGCAGCCAGCCGGTGAGGGTTTGGACCAGGCCGCCGACCAGGTAGGTGGCGCGGAAATCGATCACCGGATCCGGCTCCGGATCGGTGATGCCGTAGAACTCGACGCCCTCGGTGGCGACCAGCCGTGCGAACACCCGCACCGTCTCGGTGGTGCGGGCCCGCAGCTCCGGGGTCGCCATACCCGCCACCAGCGCCACCTCCGCCTTGCGCGGGTCGTCGGTGAGTAGATGGATCCCGGCGGTGATCGCCGCATGCGCCTTGGACCGGGTGTCGGCGGGCGCGGCGTGCAGAGCCGCGACGATCACCGTCGCCAGTTCCTCGGCGATGCCATCGATCAGCGCGGTCAGCACCGCGTCGCGGCTGTCGAAGCTCTCGTAGTAGTAGCGCTCGTTGAGGCCGGCGCGGTTGCACAGACCGGAGACGGTGAGCTTGCCGAGGCCCTGGGTGCCGATGATCTCCAGCGCGGCCTCCAGCAGCGCCGCACGTCGCTGCGCGCGGCGCTCGTCCGCGGAGATCCCGCCGTAGGTCCGCTGCGCAGTCACGAATTCGATCATAGGGTGAGGCGGCCACGGCGGGGTCGGGGCCGCGGTCCCCGGCCGCCGGGAAACGGGTTCGATCCGGCGGAGGGCGGCATGCGAAGATCGGGGCATGTCCAGTCCTGCTTCCAGCCCCGTCGCCGCCGGTGAACGCAAACAGCGGGTCCTGTCCGGGATCCAGCCCACCAGCTCCTCGTTCCATCTCGGGAACTACCTCGGTGCGCTGCAGTACTGGGTGACGATGCAGGACGAGTACGACGCGCTGTACTTCATCCCGAACATGCACGCCATCACGGTCCCGCAGGATCCGAAGGAGCTGCGCTCGCGTACCCGCCGGGCCGTCGCCCAGCTGCTGGCCATCGGCATCGACCCGGCCCGCTCGACGCTGTTCGTGCAGAGCCAGGTGCCCGAGCACGCGGAGCTGACCTGGGTGCTGAGCTGCCTCACCGGTTTCGGTGAGGCGAGCCGGATGACCCAGTTCAAGGACAAGTCGGTCAAACAGGGCGCGGAGAACGCGACCGTCGGGCTGTTCACCTACCCGGTGTTGATGGCCGCCGACATCCTGCTCTACCGCCCGCACCAGGTGCCGGTGGGGGAGGATCAGCGCCAGCATCTGGAGCTGACCCGGAACCTGGCCCAGCGGTTCAACACTCGGTTCAAGAAGACCTTCGTGGTCCCCGAGGCGCATATCGTCAAGGGCACGGCCAAGATCTACGACCTGCAGGATCCGACCGCGAAGATGAGCAAGTCCGCCGCCTCCGACGCCGGCCTGATCAACCTGCTCGACGATCCGAAGGTGACGGCCAAGAAGATCCGCTCCGCGGTCACCGACACCGAACGCGAGATCCGCTACGACCCCGAAGCCAAGCCCGGTGTCAGCAACCTGTTGGTGATCCTGAGCTCGCTCACCGAGACCCCGATCGTCACCTTGGAAAAGGATTACGCGGGCAAGGGCTACGGCGATCTGAAGTCCGACGTCGCCGACGCGCTGGTCGAATTTGTCACGCCGTTGCAGGCGAAGGTGGAAGAGTATCTCGCGGATCAGGGCGAACTCGACCGCATCCTCGCCAAGGGTGCCGAACGGGCGCGGGAGATCGCCGGCAACACCCTCGCACAGGTTTACGAGCGAGTGGGTTTCTGACCCGCTCGACTCGTGCTCGCCGACTGCGGGGTCCGTCTGAGGGGCTGACAGGTGCAGTTGATCGACAACGTGAAAGCGGCGGTTTCCCAGCAGGTCGCGGCGCGGCCATGGCTGGACCATCTGGTTCGCGCCGGTGGGCGGTATCAGAGTCAGCGCGGTGACTACTTCGCCGCCGGCATCACCTATTTCACGGTGCTGTCGCTGTTTCCGCTGCTCATGGTGGCTTTCGCCGCGGCCGGTTTCGTGCTGGCGGGCAACCCGGAACTGCTCGACGAGATCGAGCAGCGGGTGGTCGAGAACATTCCCGGTGAGCTGGGCACACAGCTCAACGACCTGATCGACCAGGCCATCAGGTCGCGTACCGCGGTCGGCGTCCTCGGCCTGCTGACCGGTCTGTACACCGGTCTGGGCTGGATGGCGAACCTGCGCGCCGCGTTGACCGAGCAGTGGGAGCAGAAGACCGAGGACGGCAACTGGATCGTCACCAAGATCAACGACCTCGGTGCGCTGATCGGTCTGGCGCTGGCGTTCGTGGTGTCGCTCGGTCTGTCGGGCCTGGCCTCCAGTGGGCTGGGTGCGCAACTGCTCGAGCTGGTCGGGCTCCGGGACGTGCCCGGTGCGCGGTTCGTGCTGTGGCTGTTGTCGACGCTGCTCGCGCTGCTGGCGTCCTGGGCGGTGTTCGCGTGGATGATCGCGCGATTGCCGAGGGAGAAGGTCACGCTGGCCAGCGCGGCCAAGGCGGCGGCGCTGGCCGCGGTGGCGTTCGAGGTGTTCAAGATGATCGCCTCGATCTATCTGCAATCGGTGATGAGCAGCCCGGCCGGCGCGGCGTTCGGTTCGGTGATCGGTCTGATGGTGTTCAGCTACATCACCTATCGGATCGTGCTGTTCGCGACCGCGTGGGCCGCCACCGCCGCGGAGAACGAACCCGAAGCCGAGGTGCCGGTGCCGGGGCCGGCGGTGATCCGGCCGCGGATGCAGGATGCCGGGCGGTTCGGTAGCGGGGCGACGTATTTCGGGGCCGGTGCGGTTGCCGCGCTGGGGCTTTCGCTGTTGCGGCGGCGCCGGCGGTAGGGTCCGGCGTCGGCGGTCGGCGGAGGCCGCGGCGGAACGCAGTGGGGCGGGGTGGGCGAAAGGTTCAGCGCCGCCGGGTGATTCGTCGGGCGCCGACGAGCAGCACCAGCACCATGATCGAGCCGCCGACAACCAGCACCCACCGTAGATCGTCGCGGTCCGGGCCGCCCGGTGGTTGCGCCAGGTGCCCGACCTCCGAACCCTGCGGCGGCGCGGCGAGCGCGACACCCGTCGGGGCGCTTTCGGTGTCCGCACCGGGCAGGCTGCCCACCGACTCGCCGGATTCGAGCGCGAACCCGTAATCCAGCAGCCGCGCGGCCTGCTCCCACGGCCGGATCGGCAGCACGTCGGCCTTGAGCAAGGTGACGATCAGCCTGCGGCCGTCGCGCTCGGCCGCCGCGACGAAGGTCTGCCTGGCGTCATCGGTGAAGCCGGTCTTACCGCCGAGCGCGCCCTCGTAGTTGTAGAGCAGATGGTTGTCATTGCCGACCGGGAATCCGGGATGGTCCTTGTCGCCGGGGATGCGCGGGTCGGCCGGGTAACCGGGGAAATCGATCTGCTCGGTGTGGATCAGCTCGGCGAACAGCGGAATCGTCATCGCTTCGCGGAACAGCAGCGACAGATCGTAGGCCGAGGTGCTCATGCCGGGGCCGTCGAGCCCCGACGGCGTCGCGGCGCGGGTGTCGAGGGCGCGCAGTGATTTCGCCAGCTCGTTCATCTTCGCCACAGCGGCGTCGTCACCGCCGAGCTGGGCGGCGATCGCGTGCGCGGCGTCATTGCCGGAAGCCATGATCAGCGCCTGCATCAGCTGCCGGTTGGTGTAGCGGCCGCCGGGACCGATGCCGACCCGGGTGCCGTCGACGTCGGCATCGGCCTGTGTGCCGGTGACGACGGCATCCAGATCCAGTGTGCGCAACGCGACCGTCGCCAGCAGCACCTTGATCGTGCTGGCCGGGCGGTATCGTCCGTGCGGATCCTTGGCGGCCAGCACCTCGCCGGTGTCCATATCCGACACCATCCACGCCGTCGCCGAGATCTCGGCGGGCACGGGCGGTGCACCATCGGGCACCACCACTCCGCACTCGCCCATCCGCTTCCCGCCGATCGGCGGATCCGGCACCGGCAGCGGCTTCGGCGTCGGCTGCCCGGGCTCCGGTACCTCCGACAGATCGATCGGCGGCGGCGGCAGGGTGCGCTGGGCGCAATTGTCGGTGTTCGGCGTGGTGAACGGCGTCGTCGTCGGGCCCGTCGTCCCGGCGGGCTCCGCCGCCGCAGGGCCGCCCGCCGCCACCGCACCGACCGTCAGCATTGCCGCTACCGCCACCGCGGACCGGCGGCGAAGTTCCCGCATGTTCATCGCGGGTGAGCCTAGCGGGCGCGAGGGCATTCACCGTGCCTGGCGGGTGGGCCATCGGGCAGCTACCTTTTCCCGAACTTGAAGTTTCGGGTACCCGAACATTACTATTTGGTAGTGGAGAGAGTTCGTTCCTTGTGTGGTGTTCGTGGTCTGGCGGGGATCGGTGCGTTGGTCACCGCATGTGCCGTGGCGATCGGGTCCGCCGGCTGCGGTGCGATCGAGGCCGACGACGGGAAGCCGACGGTGCTGACCACCTTCACCGTGCTCGCCGACATCGCGGCGAATGTGGCGGGCGAACATCTGACGGTCGCATCGATCACCAAGCCGGGCGCCGAGATCCACGGCTACGAACCGACGCCGGGTGACATCAAGAAGGCGGCGAAGGCCGACCTGATCCTGGACAACGGGATGAACCTGGAAGCGTGGTTCGGCCAGTTCGTCGAGGATTCCGAGGCGGCGCATGTGACCGTCAGCGAGGGTGTCGCGCCGATGAGCATCACCGAGGACGCCTACCAGGGCAAACCCAATCCACACGCCTGGATGTCGCCGCTGAACGTGCGCACCTACGTCGACAACATGGTCACCGCCTTCAGCGAACTCGATCCGGACCACGCCGCCGATTTCCGAGCCAACGGCGATACGTACAAGGCCGAGTTGCAGCGGGTCAACGATGAGCTCGTCGCCGAGCTGAGTGTGCTGCCGCAGCATCAGCGGGCGCTGGTCACCTGCGAGGGCGCGTTCTCCTACCTCGCCCGCGACGCGGGCCTGACCGAGAAATACATCTGGCCGGTCAACGCCGAACAGCAGGCCACCCCGCAGCAGATCACCTCGGCGATCGAGTTCGTCCGCGCCAATCAGGTGCCCGCCGTGTTCTGCGAATCCACCGTCTCCGACGCGCCGATGCGCCGCGTCGTCGAGGCCACCGGCGCCACCTTCGGCGGGGTGCTGTACGTGGATTCGCTGTCCGCACCCGACGGCCCGGTACCGACCTACCTCGAACTCATCCGCCACGACGCCGACCTGATCGGCGCGGCACTCACCGGGAGCAAGCCATGAGCGACCGACCCGCCATCGACGTCCGGGACGTCACGGTCCATTACGGCTCGGTGCTCGCGCTCGACGCCGTCGACCTGACCGTCGAACCCGGGCGGGTGTGCGGGCTCATCGGCATGAACGGCTCCGGCAAATCGACGCTGTTCAAGACGATCATGGGCCTGATCGCCCCCGATCGCGGTACCGTCCGGATCGACGGCGGCACACCCGCGGCGGCCCGCAAAGCCGGCGTGGTGGGCTATGTCCCGCAGAGTGAGGACGTCGACTGGTCGTTCCCGCTGTCGGTGCGTGATGTGGTGGCCACCGGACGCTACGGGCGAATGGGATTCACCCGGCGGGCTCGTCGCAGTGATCGCGAGGCCGTCGACCACGCGCTCGAAAGGGTCGAACTCACCGAACTCGCCGACCGGCAGATCGGCCAGCTCTCCGGCGGCCAGCGCAAACGCGCGTTCGTCGCCCGTGGCATCGCCCAGGGCGCCACCGTGCTGCTGCTGGACGAACCGTTCGCCGGCGTCGACAAGCGCTCGGAGGCCACCATCACCGGACTGCTGCGGGAACTGGCAGCCGACGGTGCGACCGTTCTGGTGTCGACCCATGACCTGCACGCGCTGCCCGGGCTCGCCGACGAAGCGGTGCTGCTCATGCGGAAGGTGCTGATGCACGGCGATCCGGATGAGGCGCTGCGCCCGGAAAGCCTCGCTCTCGCTTTCGGTCTCGACGTCATGGGACAGCGGTGAGCACCATGGAACTGGTCGATTTCTTCGTGGACCCGCTGCGCTACGAATTCATGGTGCGCGCGCTGGCCACCAGCGTGATCGCGGCGGTGGTCTGTGCGGTGCTGTCGTGCTGGCTGGTGCTGATCGGCTGGTCGCTGATGGGCGACGCGGTCTCGCACGCGGTGCTGCCGGGCGTGGTGCTCGCCTACATCGTCGGCGCGCCGTTCGCCCTGGGCGCGGTGATCTTCGGTTTCCTCGCGGTGGCGTTGATCGGCGTGGTGCGCGATACCAGCCGGGTGAAGGAAGACGCCGCCATCGGCATCGTGTTCACCACGCTCTTCGCCTTCGGTCTGGTGCTGGTATCGGTGACGCCGAGCCAAACCGACCTCAATCACATCATTTTCGGCAACCTGCTCGGCGTGAGCCGTTCGGATCTGCTGCAGATCGCGATCCTGGCCGCGATCGTTTTCGCCGCGCTGGTGCTCAAACGACGCGACTTCACGCTCTACGCCTTCGATCCCACCCACGCCCACGCCATCGGCATGAGTCCACGACTGCTCGGTGCCGGGTTGCTCGGGCTGCTGGCGTTGACGTCGGTGGTGGCGTTGCAGGCGGTCGGCGTGATCCTGGTGGTGGCGATGTTGATCATTCCCGGGGCCACCGCGTACCTGCTGACCGACCGGTTCGGGCGCATGCTCGTCATCGCTCCGACCGTCTCGGCGGTGTGCGCGGTGATCGGGCTGTATCTGAGCTACCACCTCGATACCGCCTCGGGCGGGATGATCGTGGTCACCCAGGGCGTCGCGTTCGCGGCGGTGTACCTGTTCGCGCCGCGCCACGGGGTGATCGGTGCACGGATCGCCGCGGCACGACGGAAAGCGGCAGGGGTCGCCGTCGCTCCGTGACGGGGGCGTCTCCGATGCATGTCAGGGCTCCGGAAGCGCTGGGGCACTGCGCCATTGCTCGCCCGCGACGACCACGTGGTCGAGAAAGCGCAGGCCGACCGTGCGCGCCGCCTCGATCAGCAGGGTGCTCGCGCGCCGATCATCGATGCTCGGCGACGGATCGCCGGAAGGATGGTTGTGCGCGAGAGCGAATGCGCGGCCGTCGTGACGCAACACGGTATTCAGGATTTCCCGCACCGGGACCGCCACCTGGTCGATCGCGCCTTCGGCCACGAAGACCGGCTGGCGCAAGCGGTTACGCGCATCGCACACCAGCACCAGTAGCCGCTCCACCCTCGCGCCGACGAACATCGGCTGCGCGATCCGAGCGACATCGGCAGCGCCACGCAGGCAGGATGCGGTAGTGGTGCCGTGCCTGGCCCGGTTGGCCAGATGGAAGGCGGCGATGATCGAGGCGGCCTTCGCCGCACCGACCCCGCAGCGCATGGCGAGCTCCTCGGGGCGCGCCACGGCCAGCCCGGCGATCCCGCCGTGTTCGGCGAGCAGCTCGGCCGCCATCTCCAGCGCACTTTCGCCGTGCCTGCCGTTGCGCAGTAGCAGGGCGAGTAGTTCGCAGTCGGAGAGTGCGGCCGGGCCGAGCGCGGCCAGCCGCTCACGCGGACGCTGACCTGTGGGCAGGTGGGCGATCGGGACCGGCATCTTTCCCCCTCGGTGCGGCACCGGATGTTCGACGTCCCCGGATGATGCCAGCACCCACCGACAGATTTCGGCCCTGCGCCGCGGGTCTATCTGTCGACGACGACCAGATCCACGCTGGACCTCCCGGCACCGGAGGCGAGCTTCTCCAGGTGCCGCAGCTGCCGCTCGTGCACCACTATGCGGCGCAGCGCTTCGTTGATGGTCGCCGCACTGGTCGAGGTGCCCATGATGGCACCCGCCGCGGCGAGCAGTTTCTGGTCGAGATCGATCCGCACGGTCGGCATGCGTCCTCCTTCGTACATTCGCCATCTTGCGCCATGAACCGAGCGAATGTGCGGTGAATGGCGCCGCCGAGACGGCTCGCACGCGGTCCCCGGTGTCTGCATCTGCTGTCCGAGGACGGTAAATGTAGACAGTTTGCGCAGTTGAGCGTGTGTTCGTTGTCAGTGTGCCCTGGTGGTGCTTGCATCGAAGTATGTTCACCGAAGCACAGCTCTATTCGCCGGTCACTCGCACCGGTGACGGTGACGTGACGGTGCACCTGAGCGATGAGCACCCTGGCGTCCACGACCCCGAGTACCGGGCCCGGCGCAACGCGATCGCCGCGCTCGCGCTCGACTACCGGCCGGGCGGCGCCGTGCCGCGGGTCGAATACACCGACGACGAGCAGCAGGTCTGGCGGATCGTGTCCGCCGAACTCGCCCGCAAGCACCGCGAATACGCCTGCGCCGAGGTCCTCGAGGCGGCGTCGCGGCTGGCCCTGCCCACCGACCGTATCCCGCAGCTGGACGAAGTTTCGGCCGCACTGCGACCTTTGACCGGTTTCCGCTACGTCCCCGCGGCCGGCCTGGTGCCGCTGCGTGAGTTCTTCGGCTCCTTCGCCGACCGGATCTTCCATGCCACCCAATACATCCGCCATCATTCGGCGCCGCTCTACACCCCCGAACCCGACGCCATCCACGAGGTGATCGGCCACGCCAACCAGATCGCGAGCCCCCGCTTCGCCGCCATCTACGAAACCGTCGGCACCGCGGCCGCCCGCCTGGAAACCCAGCAGGCCCTGAAGTTCCTCGCCGACGTCTTCTGGTTCTCCATGGAGTTCGGCGTAGTGCGCGAACACGGCGAAATCCGTTGCTACGGCGCGGGCCTGCTCTCCTCCTACGGCGAGATCGAAGAGTTCCGCCACGCCGACCTCCGCCCCCTCGACATAGCCGCCATGGGCACCGCCACCTACGACATCACCCGCTACCAACCCACCCTCTACTGCGCCGAGTCGATCAGCGAGATCGAAGACGTCATCGGCGGTTTCTTCGCCGACATGGACGACGAGACCCCGCCGCGCCTGGCCACCGCCCGCTAGCCGCGATCGGGCTCCAGCGGTTCCAGAGCCTCCGGCCCGGACTGGTGGATGCGAGGGTTCGCCGCAGGGTGTATCCGAGCCGAAACCGCTGTGCCCGTGCGTGATCGACTTCCGGACGATCGGCCGGAACGTGGCGACGCGATCAGTACGATTCGCTGTATGGGCGAGGTCATGAATCACCTCAGACGCCTGCTGGGGGTTGTTGCCAACTTTTTCGACAAGGTCAGTCCGTGGGGCATGCCGTGGCCGCTGGCCTTTGCTCTGGTGTTCCCATTCGTGATGGGGGTGCTGGCGGTCGTCGTGTGGTGGTCACGTGGCACGGCCAAGCCGGTGCGCTGCGATTATCCGCTCACGACGACTGGGCATCCGTGCCGGAATCGAGTACTCGGGGAGTGGAAGCGATGCCATCACCACAGGCCCGGCCGTGAGCGCAGCAGGGGACGTGTGGTGCAGAAATTGCATCGGTGGCAGACCATGCGTCGTGGTCAGCGCATCGAGCGGGACGACATCCGTGGTCGTGGATTTCTCCGGGACCGTTCACAGGTGCGGGGGCTGCTCTACTACCGCGGTTTCGCCCGCCCACCGAGGAATGCGATCGGATCCGCGCGGACATGGTGGAACGAGCGCCGCGACGATCTCCGCAAGCTGCGTGATCAACTACGCGACACCGGATCGGTCGATATCCGTACGGTCTTCGCCGGTGCCGCCGGCCGGTCGGCCCGAATCGGTGTGTCGGACCAGGTATTGCAGGTCATCTGGGCTACCCGAACGGTCGCGGTGCTCGTGGCGACGGGGCTCACGTTGGTCGGTATTTCGGTGTGGCGCAACCATGATCCCGCGTCATGGCACAGCTACGCAGCGACTTTCACATTCGTGCTCGCTTGGTCGGTGGTGCGCTGGGGGATCTGGGGAACGGCAACCGGACAGGCGCCGGTGCACCGGACATGGGACTGGGTGTATACCTCGATCCGGCAGGCCGCCAAATTGTTCTTCTGGTTCATCGTGCTTTCGGTGGCGGCAGCCGAGCAGATCGGGAAGTTGGAGAAGGTGATGCAGGGTCCGGGCGCGATCCAGCTGGGCTTCTGATCATCGCCGGGTGGGCAAGCGAACGACGAAGGCCGCCTTCCCGTTTGGGGAAGGCGGCCTTCGATCAGCCGGTGGATCCGGTGGGATCCGGGGAGCTCAGCGGGCGAACAGCAGGGCCCGCTTGACTTCTTGGATGGCCTTGGTGACCTCGATGCCGCGGGGGCAGGCGTCGGTGCAGTTGAAGGTGGTGCGGCAGCGCCAGACGCCTTCGACGTCGTTGAGGATGTCGAGGCGTTCGCGGGCGCCTTCGTCGCGGCTGTCGAAGATGAAGCGGTGGGCGTTCACGATCGCGGCCGGGCCGAAGTAGCTGCCGTCATGCCAGTACACCGGGCAGGACGTGGTGCAGCAGGCGCACAGGATGCACTTGGTGGTGTCGTCGAACCGGGCGCGGTCGGCCTGGCTCTGGATGCGCTCGTGGGTGGGCTCGTTACCTGTGGTGATCAGGTACGGCTTCACCGCGCGGAACGCGTCGAAGAACGGCTCCATGTCGACGATGAGGTCCTTCTCCACGGGCAGGCCGCGGATCGGCTCGACGGAGACGGTGATGGACTTGCCGTTCTTGGGCAGCATGTCCTTCATCAGCACCTTGCAGGCCAGTCGGTTCACACCGTTGATCCGCATGGCGTCGGAACCGCACACACCGTGGGCGCAGGAACGCCGGAAGGTGAGGGTGCCGTCCAGGTAGGACTTGATGTAGATGAGCACGTTCAGGAAGCGGTCGGTCGGCAGGACCGGCACCTGGAACGACTCCCAGTGCGCGCCCTTGTCGTCCTCCGGGTTGAACCTGGCCACCTTCACGGTGATCATGGTCGAACCCTCGGGCACCGGAGCCGGCTTCTGCGAAGAGGGTGCTTCGGCAACAGCAGTCATCAGTACTTACGCTCCATCGGCTCGTAGCGGGTCTGCACCACCGGCTTGAAATCGAGGCGGATGTCGGACAGCAGGTCCGTGCCCTCCTTGTAGGCCATGGTGTGGCGCATGAAGTTCACGTCGTCGCGATCCGGGTAGTCCTCGCGGGCGTGGCCGCCGCGCGATTCCTTGCGGTTGAGCGCGCCGACGACGGTGACCTCTGCCAGCTCCAGCAGGAAGCCGAGTTCGACGGCCTCGAGCAGATCGCTGTTGTAGCGCTTGCCCTTGTCCTGCACCGTGATCCGCGAGTACCGCTCCTTGAGCGCGTGGATATCGGTGAGGGCCTGCTTGAGCGTGTCCTCGGTGCGGAACACCGACGCGTTGTTGTCCATCGACCGCTGCAGTTCGGTGCGGATGTCGGCCACCCGCTCGTTGCCGTGGTCGGACAGGATCAGCGCGAGCCAGTCCTGCACCATCTTGGCCGGGTTCTCCGGCATGTCGACGAACTCGGTGCGCTCGGCGTATTCGGCGGCGGCGATGCCCGCGCGACGGCCGAAGACGTTGATGTCGAGCAGCGAGTTGGTGCCGAGGCGGTTGGCGCCGTGCACCGAGACGCAGGCGCATTCGCCGGCGGCGTACAGGCCGGGCACGATGTCGGTGTTGTTGCGCAGCACCTCGCCGCGGATCCGGGTCGGGATGCCGCCCATCACGTAGTGGCAGGTCGGGAACACCGGCACCAGTTCCTTCACCGGGTCAACACCGAGGTAGGTGCGGGAGAACTCGGTGATGTCGGGCAGCTTCTCCTCGAGCACGTCCTCGCCGAGGTGGGTCACGTCGATGTAGACGTAATCCTTGTTCGGCCCGGCGCCGCGGCCTTCGAGCACCTCGAGCACCATCGAGCGGGCGACGATGTCGCGCGGCGCGAGGTCCTTGATGGTGGGGGCATAGCGTTCCATGAAGCGCTCGCCGTCGGCGTTGCGCAGGATGCCACCTTCGCCGCGGACCGCCTCGGAGATGAGGATGCCGAGGCCGGCCAGGCCTGTCGGGTGGAACTGGTGGAACTCCATGTCCTCGAGCGGCAGGCCCTTGCGGAAGACGATGGCCATGCCGTCGCCGGTCAGGGTGTGCGCGTTCGAGGTGGTCTTGTACATCCGGCCGGAGCCGCCGGTGGCGAACACGATCGACTTGGCGTGGAAGACGTGCAGGTCACCGGTGGCGAGTTCGTAGGCGACGATGCCGGTGGCCACCGGACCGCGCTCGGTCTCGGTGAGCACCAGGTCGAGGGCGTAGAACTCGTTGAAGAACTCGACGTCGTGCTTGACGCAGTTCTGGTACAGCGTCTGCAGGATCATGTGGCCGGTGCGGTCGGCGGCGTAGCAGGCCCGGCGGACCGGGGCCTTACCGTGATCGCGGGTGTGGCCACCGAAACGGCGCTGGTCGATCTTGCCCTCGGGGGTGCGGTTGAACGGCAGACCCATCTTCTCCAGGTCGAGCACCGCGTCGATGGCCTCCTTGGCCATGATCTCGGCGGCGTCCTGGTCGACGATGTAGTCGCCGCCCTTGACCGTGTCGAAGGTGTGCCACTCCCAGTTGTCCTCTTCGACGTTGGCCAGCGCCGCGCACATGCCGCCCTGCGCCGCGCCGGTGTGGCTGCGGGTGGGGTACAGCTTGGTCAGCACCGCGGTGCGCGCCCGGGGCCCGGCCTCGATCGCCGCACGCATACCCGCGCCACCGGCGCCGACGATGACGACGTCGTAGCGGTGCTCCTGAATCCGGGATTCACTCATCGGAGGTGGCCTGTTCCTAACTGATGTTGGGGTCGAAGGTGAAGATGACGTAGGTGCCGACGCCCATGACCAGGATCATCGACAGCACCAGCAGCGTGTTCAGCCAGAAGCGGGTCGAGTCCTTGCGGGAGTAGTCCGCGATCACGGTGCGCAGCCCGTTGCCGCCGTGCAGCTGAGCCAGCCACAGCATGGCCAGGTCCCAGATCTGCCAGAACGGGCTGGACCAGCGGCCGGCCACGAACGCGAAGTTCAGCCGCTTCACGCCGCCGTCGAGCAGCAGCATGATCGACATGTGGCCGAGGACGAGCACGATCAGTGCCAGGCCGGAGAAGCGCATGAACAGCCACGCGTACTTCTCGAAGTTGCTGTTGGCGCGTGCGCGCGGGGAGCGGGGCAGATCCAGGCTCGCCGGACGGTCGTACGACTTGCCGAGTACAGGTGCGCTCATGCCAGTACCTCGCTGGCGCTCGGCACCGACATGACCGCAATGGCGGCTGTGTTCATGATTCGCTCGCTTCGCTCACTCATGGGTTATCAGTGCTCCGTGAACAGTAGGTAGAACATCCGACCGATAGCGGGCACGAGTAGCACGACCAGCAGGCCGAGGATGCCCCAGAGCATCTGGCGCTGGTAGCGCGGGCCCTTGGACCAGAAGTCCACCAGGATCACTCGCACACCGTTGAGCGCGTGGAACAGCACGCAGAAGACCAGGCCCATCTCCATGAACGCGACGATCGGGTTCTTGTAGGTCTCGATCGCGTCGTCGTAGACGGCGGGGCTGACGCGCACCAGCGCGGTGTCCAGGACGTGGACGAAGAGGAAGAAAAAGACGGTGACGCCGGTGATCCGGTGCAGCGCCCAGGACCACATTCCGGGGTCGCCTCGGTACAGCGTCTTCCGCTTCGGCTGAGCCGGAGCTTCTATCGTGGTCATAGAGTGCGGTGCCTCCAACGTCGTTGATGGACCCGGTCGCAGATCCGACGCCGGCGCTTCGAGCCGGAAATCCGGTGCAAACCAGCTCGCGGCCACCAGGAGTTTTTCGCTTGTGGCTGCGCTCCGGCCCGCCGCCGGGAACCTGAACCGATCTGTTGTTGGACTCTAATCCTCTCCGAATCGCGGAACTAATTCGGAGTGCCGCGCGTTGCGTGCATTTCCGGTAGGTTAGGGTTACCTTTCCCGGTGGGTGAGGGGTTGTGCGGTGGTTCGTCCATGCCCTGGTGCGGCCCGTTCGAGGGGAGTTCGGGATGACCGAAATCGACTGGAAACTCCTGCGTGACAATGCAATTGGAGTAATGCGCAAAGCGTATGCGCCGTACTCGCGGTTTCCGGTCGGTGCGGCGGCTCTCTGTGCCGACGGCCGAATTGTGAGCGGTTGCAATGTGGAAAATGTCTCATACGGCCTGGGCCTCTGTGCCGAATGTGTACTCGTCGGTAACTTTCAAAGCACCGGTGGGGGCCGCTTACTGGCGGTATCGGTGACCGATTCCCGGGGCGAAATCCTGATGCCGTGCGGACGCTGCCGTCAGGTGCTCTACGAGTTCGGCGGTGCGGAGTTGCTGGTGGATCATCGGCGGGGCCCGGTCCGGCTCGGCGCGCTGCTTCCGGACGCCTTCGGCCCGGACGATCTGGACGCCGGGCAGCGCTGATTCGGTTCGGCGGCCGAATGGGCCCTGGCCGATCAGGTGCGCTTCGCCTCGCGGCTGCCGTGCCTGCCGGAGGCCGTCGAGCGGGCCGTCCCGCGTGGTGGTAGTGGGCCTCCGGCGGCCGGTGCCGGATGGCAGCGGGTGCCCGGCGGACCGATGTGCGCGGATGGCGGCCCGCGGTCGGGCAGACGCGAGTCGGGCTGTGGTCCGGCGCTGTGGCTGCGAGACTGACGAGCATGACGGCACTGGACGCGGTTTCGATCATCACCACCAAACGCGACGGAGGGCAGCTGTCGGATGAGCAGATCGACTGGGTGATCGATGCCTTCACCCGGGGCGAGGTGGCCGATGAGCAGATGTCGGCGCTGGCGATGGCGGTGCTGTTGCGCGGGATGACGCGGCGGGAGACGGCGCGCTGGACCGCGGCGATGATCGCCTCCGGCCGGCGTATGGACTTCACCGATCTGCCCCGGCCCACCGTGGACAAGCATTCCACCGGAGGCATCGGCGACAAGATCACCTTGCCGCTGGCACCGCTGGTCGCGGCCTGTGGTGCCGCGGTGCCGCAGCTGTCCGGGCGCGGCCTCGGCCATACCGGAGGCACGCTGGACAAACTCGAATCCATCCCCGGCTGGCGGGCCGATCTCAGCGTGCCCCGGATGCACGAGATCCTCGCCGACCCGGCCGCGGGCGCGGTGGTGTGTGCGGCCGGCGCGGATCTGGCGCCCGCCGACAAGCGGCTCTACGCGCTGCGCGACGTCACCGGAACCGTCGAGTCCATTCCGCTGATCGCCAGCTCGATCATGAGCAAGAAGATCGCCGAGGGCACCGGTGGGCTGGTGCTGGATGTGAAGGTCGGTTCGGGCGCGTTCATGAAGAACGTCGAGCAGGCGCGTGAGCTGGCGACGACGATGGTGGAGCTGGGCGAGGACGCGGGTGTGCGCACCGTCGCGCTGCTGACCGGGATGGACACCCCGCTCGGCCGCACCGCGGGCAATGCGCTCGAGGTGGCCGAAGCTGTCGAAGTGCTGGCCGGCGGTGGGCCCGCCGATGTGATCGAGCTGACCCTGGCGCTGGCGCGGGAGATGCTGGCCCTTGCCGGTCTCGATGCCGACCCGGCGGACGCACTCGCCGACGGCCGGGCCATGGATCACTGGAAGGCGATGATCCGGGCCCAGGGCGGTGACCCGGACGCGCCGCTGCCGCGGGCCGGGCACACCGAGACCGTGCGGGCCGGCCGGGATGGCGTGCTCACCCGGCTCGATGCCATGGGTGTGGGTATCGCGGCCTGGCGGCTGGGTGCGGGGCGGGCCCGGCAGGGCGATCCCGTGCAGGCCGGCGCCGGGGTCGAACTGCATGTGCGCGTGGGCGAGCGGGTGCGTGCGGACAGTCCGCTGTGCACGCTGCACACCGATACGCCGGAGGCACTGCCCGGTGCAGTGTCGGCGGTGACCGGTGCCGTCACGATCGAGAAGGATGGCGAGGCCGTGGCACCGACGTTGTTCCTCGACCGGATCGGGGCATGATCGGCGACGGGATAGGCGACCGGCCGGATGGCCTGCCGCCCGCACGCAACGAGATAGTCGCCACGTGCCGACTCCGCTGCCGATTCGATCCGGTCCGGCTACCGTCAGGACATGACTGGACCGATGCCGTTGACCCTTGCCTCGATCCGCCAAGCGCCCAAGGCGTTGCTGCACGATCACCTAGACGGTGGTCTGCGCCCCGCCACGGTGCTCGAACTCGCCGCCGACTGCGGCTACGACCAGCTACCCGCCACCGACGCCGACGCCTTGGCCGCCTGGTTCCGGGAAGCCGCCGACAGCGGGTCGCTGGAACGCTATCTGGAAACCTTCAGCCACACCGTGGCCGTGATGCAGACCCCGGAGGGGTTGCGCCGAGTGGCTCGTGAATGCGTCGAGGATCTGGCGGCCGACGGCGTCGTCTATGCCGAGGTGCGTTTCGCGCCCGAACAGCATCTGGAAGCCGGCCTGACTCTCGACGAGGTGGTCGAGCACACGCTGGCCGGTTTGCGTGAGGGGATGGCGGCGGCGGAAGCGGCGGGCACGCCCATCGTGGCGATCTGCCTGCTGACGGCCATGCGGCACGCGGCCCGCTCGCGGGAGATCGCCGAACTGGCGGTGCGGTTCCGCGACCAGGGCGTCGGCGGATTCGACATCGCGGGCGCCGAGGCCGGTTACCCTCCGACCCGCCACCTCGATGCCTTCGAATACCTGCGCGCCAATCACGCCCACTTCACCATCCACGCGGGCGAAGCGTTCGGGCTGCCATCCATTCACGAGGCCCTCGCGTTCTGTGGTTGCGATCGACTCGGCCACGGCGTGCGCATCACCGACGATATCCACGTCCCCGGCGCGGTCGAGGAAGCCAGGCTGGGTGTGGTCGCGAACTATGTGCGCGATATGCGCATCCCGTTGGAGCTGTGTCCGTCGTCGAATGTGCAGACCGGGGCGGTGCCCTCACTGGACAAGCATCCCTTCGATCTGCTGGCCCGGCTGCGCTTGCGTGTCACCGTCAATACCGACAACCGGCTGATGAGCGACACCACCATGAGCGAGGAGATGCTGAAACTGGTCGATACCTTCGGCTACGGCTGGAGCGACCTGGAGCGCTTCACCATCAACGCGATGAAGTCGGCGTTCATCCCGTTCCCGGATCGGCTGCGCATCATCGACGACATCATCAAGCCGGGATACGCGGTCCTGCTGGGGTGAGCCCGGGAGGCGTGGTGCGCACGGCACCACGATGCTGATCGGCCGGGGCGACCGGATCCGCTGCTTCTGAGCGGCTGGTCGATTTCTCGAGCGGCTGTTCCATGGCCGGCCGCCGGGAGCGTCCCGGTAGCCGTGGCGGGCAGGGGTTAGTTTGAGATCGTGACGGAATTGCGGATCCCTGCCCGATTCAATGGTCCTTCCGGCTCCGGCAATGGTGGTTATGTGGCCGGCCTGGTCGCATACCACTGTGGTGCCGCTGCGCGGTCCCACGCCTCGAGCGGGCCGGACGCGACCGCCTCGGCCGCGGCAGCGCCCGTTCGGGTGACGTTGCGGGCGCCCGCGCCACTGGACGTGCCGCTGGTGCTGCGTACCGGCGGGCTGTACGACGGCGACACCGTCATCGCCGAAGCGGCGCCCGGGGGATTCGAGCGCGCGGTTCCGGACGCGGTGTCCTTCGACGACGCCGACGCGGCCTCGGCGGCCTACCGGAACGACAGCGAGATGTTCCGGTACTGCTTCGTCTGCGGGACCGCCCGCCAGGACGGGCTCGGCTTGGCGCCCGGCGCGGTACGGGCGGGGATGGTCGCCGCGCCCTGGGTGCCCGGCGATTCGCTGCCGATCGACGCGACGCTGCTGTGGGCCGCGATGGATTGTCCGGGCGGCTGGGCGTTGCCGGAGATGCTGCAGCGCCCGGCGCTGCTCGGCTCGATGACGGCGAACGTCTTCGCGCTGCCCGAGGTGGGGGAGAAGTGCGTCGTGGTCGGCGCCGACCAGGGCGAACAGGGCCGCAAATCGTTCGCCTCCACCGCCGTCTACGGCACCGGCGGACGCCTGCTCGGGCGGGCCGAGCAGATCTGGATCCGGCTGAACCGGGCGTGATACCCACGCCCGGCCCGGCCGGGGCGGATCACTGCGGGTCGAGCCGCGACTCGAAGTTGCGTTCCAACTCCCGCCAGGCCTTCGCCTCGGCGGTGAACGGCGGGTTGGGCGCCATCCGGGACGGGTCGGGGTTCAGCAGGTAGGAGACGTACCAGCCGAGCGGTGTGGACTGGGCGAGGCCCTGCTCCACCGTGTCGTCGTCGGCGTAGTCGGCGGCATCGGTGAACAGCTCGACGGCCAGGTCGAGCTGTTCGATATCGACCGATTCGGGGCCGTCGCCGAGATCCTCGGCCAGCCCCGGCAGCACGTAGACGTTCTCATCGGTGACCTCGACCTCGAGCGAACCGTCCACGGCCGCGGTCTGCACGTCACCGAAGGTGCTGACCCGGGCGAGATCGTGTTCGTGATCGTCGGCGAGGTAGCGGGCCAGCGCGCGCTCGGAGTTGAACACCGTGATGGAGCCCTTGCCACCGAGGAAGATCGGCTCGTCGTCGAGGTAGCAGCGCAGCGTGAAGTAGGTGCCCTCGCCGGTGACGATCTTGATCGGGTCGATGCCGACCTCGGTCCAGAACGATTCGTCCTCTTCGTCGTCTTCGGTTTCGTCGTCGTCCTTGGTGAGGTCGACCGGCTCGTAATCGGTGTCGGCGTCGGCCGCGTCGTCGGCTTCGACGACGTTCTCCTCGGCGGCCAGCAGCTCGGCCTCGGCCACCGCGACCGCGTCCGCGTCCACATCGGGGGTCTGCACCACCGAGTCGATGGCATCGACCACGGCGTCCCAGTCCTTGGCGATGGCGGCGCCGATCTGATCCCAGAGTTCCTCACCGTCGCGGCCGACGAAGGCATTGATGCCGCTGGGCAGCGCGCCGAGCACCGGATGCGAGCCGAAGAACTTGGTCACCACCTCCAGCTCGCACACCTCGCCGATATTGCGCACCATGGCGAGGGTGTCCTCGAGTTCGGCGACGATCTCGGCGTCCGGATCGCCCGCGACCAGCTCGGGAACCCCGATCAGGTCGAAGGTGAAGTTGTCCTCCGGCTCCAGTTCCACCGCCGACAACCCGGCCACGACCTTCCAGGCCGGATGGTCCACCAGATCGTTGTCGGAATCGGTCCGGATGAACGCCGCTAGTTCCGCGACGGACTCGAAACCGTAGAGGGCGTCCTCGTGGCCGAGGAACGCCTCCCACTCGTCGTCGCCGTCACGCCAGCGCGGTGCCCACAGTGTGACGAGATCGCCGTCGGTCAGACCGAGCTCGATCGGGACGATGTCTCCAGAAGCCATGTGCCGAAGCCTATCGAGCTTCCGGCTCAGGCACTATCCGGGCTGGCCCCAACGGTGCCCGTGGCGGTCTGCGACTCGGGCGCGAACGACTCGTTCAGTGCGGCAACGACGTTCGACCGCTGCCCGCCGGCGTCCTCGGCGGCCTGCCTGCAGGCCCAGATGATGAGCTGGGCGACCTCGGCCGGCGGCAGTGATGTGACCGTTTCCGCCAGCGACAGCGCGACCAGCGCACCGTCGCTGTTCACCTCGGCGCTGACCATGCCGTCTTCGGTGGTGAACCGCCCGCGCACCTGCTCGAGGCCGTAGAGCGCGGCCTCGAGCGCCTCGAGTTTCTGCGTGGCCCCGGCGACCAGGGCATCCATTTCCGCACTCATGCCGTCACCTCGCTGGCGCTCGGCGCCGCCATGACTGCCTGGGCAGCTGTGCTCATGGTTCGCTCGCTTCGCTCACTCATACCGGCCTCATCCAGCTCGTCTGTCCAGTGTCGGCATCGTCGATGCGGTCCAGCTCGTCCACCGCCTGCTGGCGGGTGGGCAGTCCGAGCCGGTCCAGGATGTCGTCGGGCATACCCGATTCGGCGAGCACCTCGCGGCGCCTCGCCTTCGCGGCCACGGTGGAGCGCTGGGTGAGCCGCAGGATCTCCGCGGCGAGAGCCTGTGCGCCGTAACGATATTCGCTGCGCTCGAACTTGATCTCCACCGGCATCCCCTGGTCGGTGGCCCGGACCGAGATGGTGCCGGATCGGTTGCTGCTGGCCGCCACCGTGACGTTGGGGATGGCGGGCGTCGGCTGTTCGCTCATTCGGTGGGCCTGTAGAAGCCGTAGAACTCCATGTCCAAGTTCTCCGTTCGGATCGCGCTGATGGAGACCGGGTCACCGGCCTCGACGAGTTGACCGTTGCCGACGACCATGGCGACGTGGCCGTCCCAGACCGCCAGGTCGCCGGGCATGAGGTCGCCGGGGGACACCTGGGTGTGTCCGATGTGCTGTTCCTGCGCCAGACGCGGCAGTTCGACGCCGGCCTCGCCGTAGGCGTATTTCGTCAGGCCGCTGCAGTCGATGCCCGCCCCCGGGGTGTTGCCGCCCCAGACGTAGGGCGTGCCGACCGCGCCGATCGCGGCCTTCACCGCCGTCGCGGCCTTCTCGTTGGGCGCCTCGACCTGGCTGCCGTCGGGCAGGGTGATCATGACGCCCTCACCGGTGGCCTTGCCGCTGCTGGTGCTGCCGGAGCCGGACTTCGACGACGAGCTGGTGCTGGTGCGGCCGGTGGAGGTGCTGCTGCGCGAGCCCGAACTGGTGGACGGCGAGCTCATCACCGTGCTGAGCATCGAGCCCGCGGTGCCCATGACTCCCGAGGCCATCGAACCGAGCCCGGAGGTGGCGGCGCTGATCGGCGCGGCCACGCTCGCGGGCGCGGTGGACGGCGGCGGGGCCAGCTGCTGCATCGAAGCGGTGTGCGTGGACAGCTCGTTCTGCACCCGGCCGACCACGCCGAGGGCTTGGCCGAGATGGTCGATGGCCGAGCCGACGAGCATGCTCAGCCCGACCGGCGTCGTCAGCGTCGGGCCCGCGGCAACGGCCGTATCGACGAAGGACTGCGCGATGGCGGTGAGGTCTTTCTGCCCGGTCTCGACCTCGGCCGCGGCTTGACCGACCACCGTCGACATCTCGTTGCCGCGGTCGGAGATGGTGGCGGCGCTGGTCTGCACGCGCAGGGCCTTCGAGGTCGCCGCGTCGGCGCCCTTGCCGTCCCACACGCTGTTCATCTGGTTGATGCTGTTGCGGCCGAGCTCGTGCACCTGGTCGATCGCTGTCGAGGTGGTGCGCAGTGCGTCGCCGGGGCCGCCGACGGGAAGCACACCGGTACCGAAACTGGCGAGCAGATCGAAGATCGGTTTCGCCAGCACGTTGATGTCGATCACCGGCTCACCCTTCGGCGGACGTGGTCCGCAGCGAGTCGGCGATATCGGTGTCGGTGCTGTCGTAATTGGCCGCCGCACCCACCGCGGCGGTGCTCATGCTCGACACCACGGCCGACAGCTGGCCGATCGCTGCGACGTGCCCCGCGTGCGTGGCGGCATAGGCGGCCATGAAATCACCGCCGATCAGACCGAAGATCGGACCCAGTAGCGCCGGGCCCGCACCGGCGGCTCCCGCTCCCGCCGCCGCGAGCTCGCCCGCCATCACCCCGGCGGTGGCACCGTATGCGGCGATGCCCTCGGTATCCGCTGAGATCCTCTTCATCAGAGCTTCCCCCATCGTCTTCGTTTCCGGGCAGAGTATGTCATCTACCTGATTCGACGCAGCGATCCGCCGATCGGTTCCAGATCGTCGGAAAAAAGTTTCGGCGACTACGGCGGCGAACCCTGATCCGACTTTATCGTTCCTTCATGCGTACGCACACTGTGGATCACCCGCTCGCCGCGGCTCTGCTGACCGTTCTGCGGGACGAGCGCACACCCAACTCGGCCTTTCGTTCGGCGTTGCGGGACTTGACGGGCCTGCTGATCTACGAGGCGTTGCGCGACGCGCCGTTGACCCGGTTCGACATCAACACGCCGATCACCGTCACCCAGGGGGCGCGGCTGGCGCAGCCGCCGCTGCTGGTGCCGGTGCTGCGGGCCGGGCTCGGAATGGTCGATGCCGCTGCGGCACTCATACCGGATGCGCGAGTCGGGTTCGTCGGCATCGCCCGCGACGAACGCACCTACCAGCCGGTGCCGTACCTGGAATCGCTACCGGCCGACTTGGCCGGGATACCGGTGTTCGTGCTGGATCCGATGCTGGCCACCGGCGGCTCCATGCGATACACCCTGGAACTGCTGGCCGGTCGCGGCGCCACCGACATCACCGCGCTGTGCGTCGTCTCCGCGCCGGAAGGGGTTGCGCTGCTGGAGGATTCCGGGCTGCCGGTGCAGCTGATCACCGCGGCCATCGACACCGGTCTCAATGCCGACGCCTACATCGTGCCGGGCCTCGGCGACGCGGGGGATCGGCAATTCGGCCCACGCTGAGGTGTGCGCGAGGTTCAGTCTCCGGACTCGGCGAACAGATCGATGTGCGCGCAGTTCGCGCAGCGGTAGGCGGTGACCCGGAACGGGGCCGTGGATTCAGCGCCGCGCGCCAGCCCGGATCGGTGGCAGTGCCGGCCCAGAGCGCGGCGTCCCACCCGGTTTCGAGCACGCCCGCACGCAGATCCGTCCCACCGCAATGGGTGCAGTGTCGATCCTTCACGCCGGCTCTTGGAGTGCGGAGCAGAACTCGCGCAGACGGGACAGTTGCTGTGCGGCAGCGTTTCTGGCGGCAGCGAGCCCTTCGGCGTCGGACACCGGGAGCGCCACCTCGAGATAACACTTGAGCTTGGGTTCGGTCCCGGACGGGCGGATGACCACCCGTGCCGAATCGCCCTCGAAGACCAACGCGTCGGTGCGCATCCGGCCCCGCACGGTGCTCAAATCGGTGACCCGCACCGGCATCCCGGCGATGATCTGCGGCGGCGCCGAGCGCAGCCTGCCGAGCAGCGCGGCCGCGCCGGCGTGATCGGGCAGCCGCAACGAGACCTGATCGCCGGCGTGCACACCGAATTCGACCGCGTAGGCATCCAGTTCGTCGAGCACCGTCCGCCCGGCCGCCTTCAGTCGCGCCACCAGGTCGGCGGCGAGTACGGCCGCGGAGATGCCGTCCTTGTCACGCACCGCGGCCGGGTCGGCACAGTGGCCGATGGCCTCCTCGTAGGCGTAGACCAGGCCCTCGCCGGCGCGGGCAAGCCATTTGAAACCGGTCAGCGTCTCGGCGTAGCGCGCGCCGCGCGCCGGTGCGAGCCGCGACAGCAGTCGCGAGGACACGATCGTCGTCGCGACCAGGCTGTCGGCCGGGGCGGTGCGCAGCACGTAATCGGCCAGCAGCACGCCGGTTTCGTCGCCGCGCAGCATCCGCACCCTGCCGTCGGCGTCGTGCACGCCGATGGCGCACCGGTCCGCGTCGGGGTCGAGCGCGATCGCGAGATCGGCGCCCACCCGTTCGGCCAGCGCGACGAGCAGGTCGGTGGCGCCTGGTTCCTCGGGATTCGGGAAGGCGACGGTCGGGAAGTCGGGATCGGGAGCGAACTGCTCGTCCACCACGTGCACATCGGTGAAACCGGCCGCCGCGAGCGCGGTACGCGCGGTTTCGCCACCCACACCGTGCAGCGGGGTGAGCGCGATCCGGATCTCGGCGCGCTCGCCGGTGCCACCGATCAGCGTCGGCAGCGTGCTCACCCGGTCCAGGTAGCGCTGGACGAGCTCGGCGCCGGAGGGTTCGACCGATGCGCGTGGGATCGGCTCGGTGACCGCCGCGATCCTGGCTTCGATCTCGGTATCGGCCGGGGCCAGCAACTGCGCGCCGCCATCGAGGTAGACCTTGTAGCCGTTGTCGGTGGCCGGATTGTGCGAGGCGGTGATCTGGACTCCGGCCACCGCGCCGAGCTCGCGGACGGCGAAGGCCGTCACCGGCGTGGGCAGGGGCTCGGGCAGCAGCGTCACCGGAAAACCGGCGGCGGCGAAGATTTCGGCTGCCGCGGTGGCGAATTCGGCCGAACCGTGGCGCGCGTCGCGGCCGACGACCACCCGGCCACCGCCGAGACAACGCTCACGCAGCCAATCCGCGAGGCCTGCGGTGGCCCGGCCGACGGTGGTCACGTTCATGCCGTCGGGGCCCTCGCGCAGCGGCCCGCGCAGCCCGGCCGTCCCGAAGCGCAGCATCTACAGCTGCTCCAGCACGCCACGCAGCAGTTTGCCCAGCCGCGGCGCCGCCGCCCGGCCCTCGGCCAGCACCTCGGCGTGCGAGAGCGCATCGCCGGTGACGCCGGCGGCCAGATTGGTGACCAGCGAGATGCCGAGCAGCCTGGCGTCGAGCGCTCGGCAGGCGATGGCCTCCAGCACGGTGGACATCCCGACCAGATCGGCGCCGACGGTGGCGAGCATCCGGATCTCGGCGGGGGTCTCGTACTGCGGTCCCGACAGGCCGGCGTAGACACCGTCGGTGAGCGAGGGATCGACCCGGCGGGCCAGCTCGCGCAGCTGCGGATCCCATGCGTCCACCATGTTCACGAACGTCGCGCCGGACAGCGGGGTCCGGCCGGTGAGGTTGATGTGATCGCTGATCAGCACCGGCTCGCCGACGTGCAGCCCCGGTCGGATACCGCCCGCGGCATTGGTGAGCAGCACGGTGTGCGCGCCGGCGGCGATGGCGGCGCGCACCGGACGCACCACGTCGTCGGGGGCGTGGCCCTCGTACAGGTGCTGACGGCCCATGAGCACCAGCACCGGCGTCTCGCCGACCGGTATGGAATGCACCATGCCCACATGCCCGAGCGCGGTGGGTACGGCGATGCCGGGCAGCTCCGACATCGACACCGACGCGGTGGGCGTTCCGATCTCCATGGCGGCGTCCTGCCATCCTGATCCGAGCACCACCGCGACGGGATGGCGTGGCACTCCGGTCCGTTCGGCGATCGCCGCGGCGGCCTGTTCGGCAAGCATGACGGCAACTGTATCGGCCCGCGCGCGCCCAGGCCGGTCGTGCGAGGTGACCGAACCCACCCGAGCGCTTGCTACCCGTGAGTAGGATTTGCTCGCCGGTACCGATACGCTGCACGCATGCCGTATCTGGAACGTGATGGGGATGTGTTCGTGCTCTACCTCGGCAACGAGGGTCAGACCGACAGTGAGAACCGCTTCCACCCGGACTGGATCGCCGAGATCCATGCCCACCTCGACACGGTCGAGGCCTCCGAGGGCCCCGCCGCGCTGGTCACCACCGCCTCCGGCAAGTTCTTCAGCAACGGCCTCGACACCGACTGGCTCTTCGCCAACCTGGACCAGATGCACGGCTACCTCGACCGCGTGCATTCGATCTACACCCGGCTGCTGACCTTCCCGATGGCCACCGTCGCCGCCATCAACGGTCACGCGTTCGGCGCAGGCGCCATGCTGGCCACCTCGCACGATTTCCGGTTGATGCGTGCCGACCGCGGCTTCTACAGCCTGCCCGAGGTGCACCTCGGCATGCCGTTCACCATCGGCATGAACGCCCTGCTCACCGAGCGGCTCACCAATCAGGTCGCGGTCAAGGCCATGACGACCGGGCATCGCTTCCCGGCCGACGAGGCGATCGCCGCGGGCATCGTCGACGGCAAGGCCGAGGCCGACGCGCTCGTTTCCGCCGCGGTCGCGCAGGCTGCTGCCCTGGCCGGCAACCGCAAGCCGAACCTGCCGGTGATCAAGCGCGCGCTGCACGCGAACGCGCTGGCCGGGCTCGCCGTGCCGACCACGCCGGAGAACCTGGCGTTCGCGGCCGGATAACCGGCTCCCGCCTCCGCCCGCCACGCCGCCGCCATGGTGGCCTGCGGACCGGTCGGTGCGCAGTGCGACACTGAATGCCATGTCACCCCCGCGCAGCGGCCGGTCCGACCAGCGCAGCGCCGATACCGTTCGGCGCGGCGAGGCTGCCGCGCGTCACGGCGACGGGAGATCGCGTCCGGACCCGGCCCTCACGCTCCGGGCCGACGCGGCCATCGCCGCCGCCCGTGACGAGCTGATCGGCCTGTCGCACGCGATCCACGCCGAGCCGGAACTGGCCTTCGAGGAGACCCGCAGCGTCGCCAAGGTGATCGAGCCGCTGGCCGCGCGCGGGTTCGAGATCGAGACCGGCGTGGCCGAGCTGCCCACCGCCTTCCGCGCGAGCTACGGCAGCGGCGAACTGACCGTCGGGCTGTGTGCCGAGTACGACGCGCTGCCCGAGATCGGGCACGCCTGCGGGCACAACATCATCGCCGCGAGCACGACCGGCGCGGCGCTCGGGCTGGCCGAGGTGGCCGACGCGCTCGGCCTCACGGTGGTGGTGCTCGGTACACCCGCCGAGGAGAGCGGCGGCGGCAAGATCCTGATGCTCGAGCGCGGTGTTTTCGACGACATCGCGATGGCGATGATGGCCCATCCCGGCCCGTACGACATCGTCGGTGCGCGCTCGCTCGCACTCGCCGATCTGTCGGTGGTCTTCCACGGCCGCGAAGCACACGCCAGCGCCGCCCCCGAGCAGGGCCGCAACGCCGGGGACGCGGTCACTGTGGCGCAGGTCGCCATCGGCCTGCTGCGTCAGCACCTGCGGCCGGGCCAGCAGCTGCACGGTATAGTCGGCGACGGCGGCGTAGCCCCCAACATCGTGCCCGGACGTGCGGAACTGCTGTACTACCTACGCGCAGCCGACTCCGCATCCCTCGGCGAACTGATGCGACGCGCATCCGATTGCTTCGAGGCGGGCGCCCTCGCGACCGGCTGCACCCACGACATACGGACGCTCGCGCCCACCTATACCGAGCTCACCCCCGATCCGGCACTACTGTCTGCCTATCGAGAGCAGATCGCCGGCCTGGGACGGACGCCGATCGCGCCCGAGCTCGAAGCGCAGCGCCCGCTCGGGAGCACGGACATGGGCAACGTCACCAACGTCATCCCGGGGATACACCCGGTCATCGGGATCGATGCCGATGGCGCGGTGACGCATCAGCCCGGTTTCGCCGCGGCCAGCGTCAACGCCTCGGCCGACCGAGCGGTGATCGATGCGGCGACGGCGCTCGCGCGTACCGCGATCGCGGTTGCCGGCGATGCACTACACAGGGACAGGTTGTTGCAACGGCTCGTTCAGCGACAGGAGGAAATTCGGTGAGTAGTCCGGCGGCGCGAGCGACGGGGCCGGAAGAGGCAGCGCGCGTGACCACGCAGCCACCCGTAACCACCAAGGCCACCGGGGCCGCCGCCCTATCGAAGGCAGCGCGGACCGGCCAGGACGTGGTCGACGCGTGGCTGGCCGAGCACACGGTGGACCTCGTCCAGTGGCGCCGCCACATCCACGCCAACCCGGAACTGTCCCGCACCGAGTTCGGTACCACCGAATTCGTCGCCACTTGGCTCACCAAGGCCGGCCTCACCCCGCGTGTGCTGCCCGGCGGCACCGGCCTGATCTGCGATATCGGCCCCGACACCCCGCGGATCGCGCTGCGCGCCGATATGGACGCCCTGCCGATGCAGGAGTTCACCGGCCTGAGCTTCGCCTCCACCGTCCCCGGCGTCTCGCACGCGTGCGGGCACGACGCGCACACCACCATCCTGCTCGGCACCGCGCTGGCGCTGGCCGATGCCGATCTGCCGGTGGGCGTGCGGCTGGTGTTCCAGCCGGCCGAAGAAGTGATGCCGGGTGGCGCGCTCGATGTGGTCGCCGCGGGCGCCATGGAGGGCGTGGAGCGGATCTTCGCGCTGCACTGCGATCCGCGGCTCGAAGTGGGCCGGGTCGGGGTGCGGGTGGGTGCGATCACCTCGGCCGCCGACACCGTCGAGCTGGTGCTCGACTCGCCGGGCGGGCACACCTCGCGTCCGCATCTGACCAGCGATCTGGTCTACGCCATCGGCACGGTGATCACCGGGCTGCCCGGGCTGCTGAGCCGTCGCATCGATCCGCGCACCAGCACCGTCATGGTGTGGGGTGCGGTCAGCGCGGGCAAGGCGCCGAATGCGATACCGCAGACCGGCATGCTCACCGGCACCGTCCGCACCGGCGACCACGCCACCTGGTCACTGCTGGAGCCGATGGTGCACGAGATCGTCGACGGCCTGCTGGCGCCCACCGGCGTGCGGTATCAGCTCAATTACCGGCGCGGCGTGCCGCCCGTGGTCAACGACGAACACTCCACCCGGATGTTCGAGGACGCCATCCGCGCCGTCGGTCCCGACGCCCTCGCCGACACACCACAGTCCGGCGGCGGCGAGGACTTCTCCTGGTATCTGGAGGAGGTCCCCGGTGCGATGGCGCGCCTCGGCGTCTGGTCCGGCGAAGGCGACCAACTCGACCTGCACCAGCCCACCTTCGACATCGATGAGCGCGCGCTCGCTGTGGGCGTGCGGGTACTGAGCAACATCGTGCTCCAGGCAGGCTGAATCAGGCGCTGAAATTGCCCGGGCCGACGTTGCGGCTGTTGCGGGTGCGCAGGGCGTGCACGTACTCCTCGGGCGCGCCCGCCTTCTCCGCGGCGTCGGCCATCACACCCAGGTAGCGGGCCGATGGCAGCCCGCCCTCGTAGGCGTCGAGCACATACAGCCAGGCCAGGATGGGTTCGGTGCCGCTACCGGGATTCGGGGTGACGCGTAGCCGGATCTTGCGGTGGATCCCGAAATCGGAGCCCTCCCAGCGGTCCAGCCGCTGCTCGTCCTCGGGGGAGACGTCGTAGAGCACGACGAACACCCGGGAACCGGGTTCCTCGACGACGGTGGCGAGCGGGCCTTCCCAGCCGATGTCGTCGCCACTGAAGGTGAGGCGCCAGCCCTCCAGCCACCCCGTCCCGAACATCGGGGAGTGCGGACAGCGCTCGAGCATCTGGGACGAGTCCATGTTGGACCCGTAAGCGGCGTAGATCGGCACGAGGAAAGGGTAACCGGTATCGGATTTGCCGTGCTCGCGGCGCGGCCTACCGCAACGCGGCGGCACGGCTCAGGGCGGATAACGTTGATGCCGAACCGGAGATCCCGGTGCAACTGCTCGAGCGGAGGTATCCATGACCCGCATTGCGATCATCGGTGGCGGACCGGCCGGATACGAGGCCGCACTGGTGGCGGCCCAGCACGGCGCCGAGGTCACGCTGATCGATTCCGACGGCATCGGCGGAGCGTGCGTGCTGTGGGACTGCGTGCCGTCGAAGACCTTCATCGCCTCGACCGGGGTGCGCACCGATCTGCGCCGCGCCCGCGATCTCGGCATCACTCTCGATCCGAGCCAGGCCACGGTGTCGTTGCCGGAGGTGCATTCGCGGGTGAAGGCGCTGGCGCTGGCCCAGTCCTCGGATATCCGCTCGAAGTTGCAGACCGTCGGGGTGACGGTGCTGGCCGGGCGCGGGCAGTTGATCGATTCGGGCTCCGGCCTTGCCGCCCATCGGGTGCGCGCCGCGCTCGCCGACGGCACCGAGCAGACAATCGAGGCCGAGGTGGTGCTGATCGCCACCGGTGCCAGCCCGCGGGTGCTGCCCGGCGCCGAACCCGACGGCGAGCGCATCCTCAACTGGCGCCAGCTCTACGACCTGACCGAGCTGCCGGAGACCCTGGTGGTGGTCGGTTCCGGTGTCACCGGCGCCGAATTCGTTTCCGCCTATACCGAAATGGGCGTGCGGGTGAAGCTGGTGTCCAGCCGCGACCGGGTGCTGCCCGGTGAGGACGCCGACGCTGCGCTGGTGCTGGAGGACGCGCTGGCCGAGCGCGGTGTCGAGCTGGTCAAGCACGCGCGTGCCGATGCCGTGGAGCGCACCGCCGACGGCGTCGTGGTCAAGCTGGCCGACGGGCGCACCGTCTCCGGATCGCATGCGCTGATGACCGTCGGTTCGACGCCCAATACCGATGATCTCGGCTTGGAGCGCGTCGGCATCGAACTCGACCGCGGCTACCTGCGCGTCGACCGGGTGTCGCGCACCTCGGTACCGGGCATCTACGCCGCCGGCGACTGCACCGGCCTGCTGCCGCTGGCCTCGGTGGCCGCGATGCAGGGCCGCATCGCGATGTACCACGCGCTCGGCGAGGGCGTGAATCCGATCCGGCTCAAGACCGTTGCCTCGGCCGTGTTCACCCGGCCCGAGATCGCGACCGTCGGCGTCAGCCAGACCGCCATCGACAACGGCGAGGTCCCGGCCCGCACGGTGATGCTGCCGTTGAACACCAATCCGCGCGCGAAGATGTCGGGGCTGCGGCGTGGCTTCGTCAAGATCTTCTGCCGTCCGGCCACCGGTGTGGTCATCGGCGGTGTGGTGGTGGCGCCGATCGCGTCCGAGCTGATCCTGCCGATTGCTCTTGCGGTGCAGAACAATCTGACCGTCACCGATCTGGCGCAGACCTTCTCGGTGTATCCCTCGCTGACCGGATCGGTGACCGAAGCCGCGCGCCAGCTCATGCGTCACGACGATCTGGACTGAGCCGGGCGGTTCGTCCAGCGTGTCGAGTGTTCCTGTCAGTGGGTAGGTTTCGTCACGTTGCCTGGGCCGGGCAGTTGTGGTTCACTTCCGGCAGAGATGCGATCGATGGGTGGTCGTGTGGTTTGGTGTCGGGGGGTTTCCTTTCCTGACGCGAACGGCGGGCAGCCTGGGCTGTTGGCAGTCCGAGCGTCTCACCAAAGACAGCTGAGTGCGGTCGGTGCGACCGCACCCGGGAAAGGGATTGGGCGAAAAGTGAAACATCGTAAGCCGAGTCGGGCGCAGCGAGCGATGGCGAGTACTTCGTTGCCGCTGGCCACCGCGGCGGCCGTAGCCACTCTGTTCGCATCGCCGGCGGGGGCCGTTCCGAACGAGCAGCCCGAGGCCCCGGCGCCGACGCAGGACGAGTCGCCGAGCCAGCCGGGTACCACCCAGCCGGAGCAGTCGCAGTCGCCGACCCAGCCCGGCGTCACCGACCCGGCGAAGCCGGAGAACCCGCAGGGCAACGCCACGCCGAGCCAGCCGGGCGTCACCACCCCGAACACCGACAACGACCAGAAGGACCCGAAGCTGGCCGCGCCGCGCCAGCCCGGCGTCACCGCGCCGCGTGTCGCGCCGCTGCCGGTGCCCGGCCAGAGCGGTCCCGTCCAGCCGGTCGTCGTGCCGGATCAGAAGCCGGGCGAGGTCGATCCGAACCGTCCTGGCGTCGTCGACCCGCGCACCGGCCAGGCCGTCACCCCGGAAGAGGGCACCGAGGCCCAGCCGGCCATCGACCCCGAGACCGCTCAGACCATCGAGCCCGGCACCGAGTCCGAGACCCAGACGCTGGTGCAGCCGCAGTGGGAGGCCCCGCGCATCGAGGCCGCTCCCGCCGCGCCGGTCGTCGAGATGACGGGCCCGCACGCCGAGGTCGGCGCCACCATCGACGGTGGTTCGCTGGCACCCGGCTACCTGGCCAACACCCACCACTTCACCAACGAGGCCGGCTACGTCGGCACCGTCGGATACAGCACGCCCACCGGTCGCGGTGACGCGGGCATCGCGTGGGAGTTCCTGGACGAGAACCACATCAAGGTGAACACCTTCACCGGCGGTGCGGGCCTGGCCGACAACAAGTTCGAGACCGTCCTCGACACCACCCAGATCAATGCCGCCAAGGCGAACGTCGAGCAGTGGATCGCCCAGCAGCCGGGCGGCGCCGCCGCGCTCGAAGCGGCCGCGCAGGTTAAACTGCCGACTATCGTGCAACCGGGTGACATGGCCCCGCAGACGATCAATGTCGCTGGCGTCACCACCCAGTGGGGTGGTTCACTCCAGTACTGAAATGTGCTGAATGGGCGTTGGGGCGGTCGTTCGCGGCCGCCCCATACGTGTGTTCCGGGGAAAGGATTGGGTGTGTCCGGCGACGGCGAAGGCAAGGACAGCGGGTCCGGAGGATCGGATTTCGGCCCACCGGTAGGAGACTTCGGACCTCCGGTATCGAACTTCGGTCCTCCGCTCGGCGATTTCGGACCACCCACCACCCCCGGGCCCGGCTGGAAGCCCGAACCCGCACCGGAAAAGCCCGGCCTGACCTGGCGACCGGCCGGTGAGCCCGCACCCGAGCCGCCGGCGAGCGTGCCCGCACCGCCGCCGCAGTTCCGGGCACCCGACAGCACCACGTTCCCGGACAATCCACCACGCCCGCCGCGCCCGGAACCCGCCGACGCCGGCGAGGATCGCACCGCCCGGATGTCGACCGAGGACGACAGCAGCTGGTGGAATCGGCCGACCAAGTCCGGCGAGCCGCCGACCCCGCCGGCCGAGCCCACACTGGAGCCGGGCCTGTCCTGGGCCGACGATCCGATCGCCAAGCGCCTCACCCCGCAGTCGGTGACCGAGGCGCTGGCCCGTCCGGCCAAGAAGAAGCGTCCGCTCGGGCCGATCATCGCCGGCTCGGCCGCCGTCGTAGCCGTGCTGGTCGCGCTCACCGTGGTGATCGTCATGATGACCGGTGACGACAGTGGAGCGGAATCGGCGCAGGCGCCGACGACCACGGCCGCGCTGAGCTGTCCGGCGAGCAAGGACGGCAAAGTCACCGTGGGCAACGGTCCGGGTGATACCGCGAGCGGGGCCGGCGCCATTCTCGGATATCAGCATGCGTTCTATACGGCTCGCGACGGCGCGAAAGCTCGCAGCTTCGCCGCCTCGGACGCGAACGTGCTGCCGGCCGCCGATCTGCAAAAGGTCATCGATGAGCAGATCCCACAGGGCACCACCTACTGCCTGCGAATGACCGAACGGCAGCCGAACGTCTTCGACGTCGACCTGGCGGTACATCAGCCCGACGGCACCACCAACCTCTACCCGCAGACGGTGCAGACCATCGACCAGAACGGCAAGCACCTGATCTTCGCCATCCTGGACCGGTGACCCACTGGTCTGCTACGGCCATATGACGCAACGGCGACCGGAGGCAGGCTCTGCCGCCGGTCGCCGCGGTCTCGGATCAGCCTTCGCCCGAGCCGGGCTGGATGTAGTTCGTTATCTTCCAAACATACTTCGATCCCGATCGGACGCAGCTAATCACCGCTTTGACATGAGTTCCGTTACCGGCCTCGACGTAAACCTTTTCTGTTGCCCCTGGAATCGTGCACGGCTGGCCTGGCTGGCCGGCCTGCGCCGGAGCGGCAAAGGCGACGATGCCAGCGGACAACGCCCCGGCGACAAGCGCAAATGCGATGTGTCTCATTACTTTCGGTCCTTTCACCGGAGATCCTTGCTACGTGAGATTGGACGGCAGAGGTAGGAAAGCGGTTCCCCGCTGTGGGGCTGATCACTCTTCGTCGGAATGGGCAGTGGTTCGCATGAGTGGGCCGCGATGGTGGAGCCAGCTGGTGTGCAGGCCAAATGAGCGCAGACTTCATTCTTGAACTGCTGCACGAAGGGTGGCGTAGGGAAATCGCCGCTGCGCGAAGTGATCTCGTCGGGGCGTGCTGTTGCCCGTCCGTGAGGCGTCGGGTACTGTTCGAGCTGACTCTAGGGAGGGAGTATCCATGAAGAAATTGGTTGCCGGTGTCGCGCTCACGATCGGTCTGGTGGGGGTTGGCCCCGCGTTGGCACCGTCCATCGCGCTTGCCGGTCCGTGTCAGCCGGGTGTGAGCACCGACTGCAAGGACACCAAGAAGAAGCCGCCGTGCCAGCCCGGCGTCACGAAGGACTGCAAGGTCCCCTCACGACGCTGATCTGCGCAGCAGCGAACGGCCTCATCCCGCACTCGGGATGGGGCCGTTGTCGTTTCTCGTGGACACCAGGGTGTCTCAAATCATGGGATGATTATTTCACATCATGGTCCCCGGTATGCGACAGTGGGACAGGCGCACCTCGCGTAATCCCTGGAGGTTCCATGTCGCAGCACCTACCGCCGCTGGCCGGCCGCCTGAACGGTCTGACCAGTTCGGCCATCCGTGACCTGCTCAAACTCACCGCACGCGCGGAGATCATCAGCCTTGCCGGTGGTCTGCCCGATGCGGCGCTGATGCCGGGGGAGCGGATCGCGGTAGCCGCCGACGCCGCGCTGCACCAGGATGCCGCCCTGCAATACACCGAATCGCCCGGCTGGAGGCCGCTGCGTACCGTCCTCGCCGAACGAGAGAGCGCGCGGTTGGGGCGCACCGTCGCGCTGGACGAGGTGTTCGTCACGCACGGATCGCAGCAGGCGTTGTCGCTGCTGTCGGAGGTGCTGCTCGATCCGGGCGCGCTCGTCGTCGTCGAAGATCCCGCCTACGTCGGCGCGCTTCAGGTGTTCCGGGCAGCCGGCGCGCGCATCGTCGCGCTGCCGTTGGATGCCGAAGGCCTGCGGATGGACCTGCTGGGCGAGCTGCTGGCCGGTGGGGAGCGGCCTGCGGTGGTGCATACGGTGAGCAACTTCCACAACCCGGGCGGGGTCACCATGAGTCCGGCGCGGCGGCAGGAGCTGGCGGCCCTGGCCGAGCGCTACGGCTTCTGGGTGATCGAGGACGATCCCTACGGCGAACTGTGGTTCGACCAGCCCGCGCCGGCTCCCGTCGCGACCTACTCATCGAATGTGATCCGCCTGTCGAGTTCCTCCAAGATCCTCGCGCCGACGTTGCGGGTGGGCTGGATGGTCGCGCCGAATCCGGTGTGCCGGGCGGTCGAGCTGCTCAAACAGGGCGCCGACCTGTGCGGTTCGGCGCTGACCCAGCAGATCGCGGCCGATCTGCTGGCCGACACCGAATGGCTCACCGCCCACATCGACACCGTGCGCGCCGCCTACGCCGAACGCGCGAAAGCGCTTGCAGGCGCGCTGCGTGCGCGCTTCGGTGATCGGCTCACCTGCTCCGACGCCGCCGGCGGCATGTTCATCTGGGCCGATTTCACCGACGGCACGGACACCGGGGCGCTGCTCACCCACGCCCTCGACGCCGGCGTCGCCTACGTCCCCGGTCAAGCGTTCTCGGTGAGCACCCCGTACCCGCATTCGCTGCGCATGTGCTTCACCACCGGCGCACCGGACGCACTCGCCGAAGCGGTGGACCGGCTCGAGCGCGCGGTCATCGCGCAGCGCGCGGTTGCCGCCGTATAGCGCCGGGTTCGGCCTGGCGCACCCGCTCAGGTGATCGCGCAGGTGCCTAGTGCACGCAGAAGCACGAGTGCGAATGACCAGAGACTCGCGGTAGTCGGTGAAAGCCTTGGGGCGCGGTCGAGGAGGGCGCGGGCCGTGCGTGGCTCGCGGCGTCGCGACCGGGGTTCAGTCCGCCCAGTTGTAGGTGCGTTCGACCGCCTTGTTCCAGGCGTCGAGCCGGGTCTGCCGGTCGGTGTCGCTCATGCTCGGCTCCCAGGTCTTGTCCGCCGCCCAGTTGTCCAGGATGTCGTCGGTGCCTGCCCAGTAGCCGACCGCGAGACCGGCCGCGTACGCGGCACCGAGCGCGGTGGTCTCGTTGACGACCGGGCGCACCACCGGGACGCCGAGGATATCGGCCTGGAATTGCATGAGCAGCTCGTTGTTCACCATCCCGCCGTCGACCTTCAACGTCGTCAATTCCAGTCGCAGCTGCTCGGATTCGGCGTCCGCGCGCATGGCGTCGGTGACCTCACGCGTCTGGAACGCGGTGGATTCGAGGACGGCCCTGGCCAAGTGGGCCTTGTTCACGAAACGCGTGAGCCCCGCGATGACCCCGCGCGCGTCCGGCCGCCAGCGCGGGGCGAACAAACCGGAGAACGCGGGCACGATATAGGCGCCGCCGTTGTCGTCGACGCTGCGCGCCAGCGGTTCGATCTCGGCGGCCGAGGAGATGATGCCGAGATTGTCGCGGAACCATTGCACGAGTGATCCGGTGACGGCGATGGAGCCTTCCAGCGCGTACACCGGCGCCTGGTCACCGAGCCGGTAGCAGACGGTGGTGAGCAGTCCGTGCTTGCTGAACACCGGTGTGGTGCCGGTATTGAGCAGCATGAAATTGCCGGTGCCGTAGGTGTTCTTGGCATCGCCGGGAGACAGGCAGGCCTGGCCGAAGGTGGCCGCCTGCTGATCGCCGAGGATGCCTGCGACCGGTACTCCGGCGAGCGGACCCGAGGTGATCTCGGCATACACCTCGGAGGAACTGCGGATCCGCGGCAGCATCGCCTCTGGCACGCCGAATTCGGCGCAGATCTGGCCGTCCCATTGCAGGGTGCGCAGATCCATCAGCATGGTGCGCGAGGCATTGGTGACGTCGGTCAGGTGCTCTCCGGTGAGATTCCACAGCACCCAGCTGTCGACGGTGCCGAAGCACAGCTCACCGGCCTCGGCGCGCTCGCGGGCGCCCTCGACATGGTCGAGGATCCAGCGCAGTTTCGGGCCGGCGAAATAGGTCGACAGCGGCAGACCGGTGCGATCCTGATACCGGGTGCGCCCGACCTCGCCGGCCAGCTCGGTGCACAGCGCCTCGGTGCGGGTGTCCTGCCAGACGATGGCGTTGTGGATCGGCTTGCCGGTGGTGCGATCCCAGACCACCGTGGTCTCCCGCTGATTGGTGACGCCGACCGCCGCGATATCGGCTGCGGTGATGCCGGTGGCGGTCAGCGCTTCGCCGAGGACGTGTTCGGTGTTGTGCCAGATCGCTTCGGCATCGTGTTCCACCCAGCCCGGGCGCGGGAAGATCTGTTCGTGCTCGCGCTGGGCGATGCCCGCGACCCGCCCCGAGCGGTCGAAAATGATGCACCGGCTCGACGTCGTCCCCTGGTCGATGGCGGCCACATAGCGTCGCATTGGAGCAGGTTACCGGAACCCGCGGCCGGTCACGGTGGCCTCGGGACAACCCGGCACCGTGGCGGTGCGCGGCCCGGATCAGCGGGTCCGCCCGCGCCCGAGGGCGTCACACGCGAGCGCGGCCGATGCGGCGATAAGGTGTCAGAGAAGCTCGATCGCCCGATCACAGACCACAACGTCGACCTCCGGCGCTTGCGTCGGTTGGAGGAGCCGAGCATGACCAAGAAGCCCGATTCGCAGTTCCTCGGGCCGCAGCAGCGGCTGGACGCCTGGGCCCGGCTGGGCAAAGACCACTTCGACGTGGTCGTCGTCGGCGGCGGTGTGGTGGGTGCGGGCATCGCCCTCGATGCCGCGACCCGTGGGTTGCGGGTGGCGCTGGTCGAGGCGCGCGATCTGGCCTCCGGGACGTCGAGTCGCTCGTCGAAGATGTTCCACGGCGGTCTGCGATATCTGGAGCAGCTGGAGTTCGGCTTGGTCCGGGAGGCGCTGGCCGAACGCGAGCTGTCCATGTCGACGCTGGCGCCGCATCTGGTGAAGCCGCTGCGCTTCCTCTACCCGCTCACCCACCGGGTGTGGGAGCGGCCGTATGTGGCGTCGGGGTTGTTGCTCTACGACACCATGGGCGGCGCTAAATCGGTTCCAGGGCAACGTCATCTGAGCAGGCACGGCGCGCTTCGGCTGGCGCCGGGGTTGCGCCGCGATTCGATGATCGGCGGCATCAGCTACTACGACACCGTCGTCGACGACGCCCGCCACACCATGACCGTGGCCCGTACAGCCGCCCACTACGGTGCCGTGATCCGCACCTCGACGCAGGTGGTCGGCTTCCTTCGGGAGGCGGACCGGGTGGTCGGGGTGAAGCTGCGCGACAGCGAGGACGGGCGCACCACGGAAACCCGCGCGCATGTGGTGATCAACGCGACCGGCGTGTGGACCGACGAGATCCAGGCCCTCTCGCATCAGCGTGGACGTTTCCATGTGCGGGCGTCCAAGGGCGTGCACATCGTGGTGCCGCGCGACCGGATCGTCAGCGATGCGGCGATCATCCTGCGCACCGCCACCTCGGTGTTGTTCGTGATCCCGTGGGGCAGCCACTGGATCATCGGCACCACCGACACCGACTGGAATCTGGACCTGGCGCACCCGGCGGCGACCAAGGCCGATATCGACTACCTGCTCGAGCATGTCAACCGGGTGCTGGTCACCCCGTTGACCCACGACGATATCGACGGCGTGTACGCCGGGCTGCGGCCGCTGCTGGCCGGGGAGAGCGACGACACCTCCAAGCTCTCGCGCGAGCACGCCGTCGCCCGGATCGCACCCGGTCTGGTCGCCATCGCCGGTGGCAAGTACACCACCTACCGGGTGATGGCCTACGACGCCGTCGACGAGGCGGCGCAGGACATTCCGGCCCGGGTCTCGCCCTCGATCACCGAGAAGGTGCCGCTGCTGGGCGCCGACGGCTACTTCGCGCTGGTCAATCAGACCGTGCAGCTGGCCGAGGCCTACGGTGTGCACCCGTACCGGATCAAGCATCTGCTCGACCGCTACGGCTCGCTCATCGACGAGGTGATGGCCATGGCCGAGGGCAAACCCGAACTGCTGCAACCGCTGACCGACGCACCGTCCTACCTCCAGGTCGAGGTGGTCTACGCGGCCGCCGCGGAGGGCGCGCTGCACCTGGACGACATCCTGGCCCGGCGCACCCGCATCTCCATCGAGTACTCCCATCGCGGCGCGGACTGCGCCGAGCAGGTCGCCCGACTGGTGGCGCCGATGCTGGGGTGGGACGATGACGACGTCGACCGTGAGGTCGGCCTGTACCTGGCCAGGGTCGATGCCGAGATCCGTTCCCAGGCCGAGCCCGACGACGAATGCGCCGACGCATTGCGGGTGGCCGCGCCGGAGCCGCGTCCGGAGATTCTGGAGCCGGTACCGCTGGATCGGTGATGCCCAGGGCAGGCGCGTCCGCACCCGGACGCGCCTGCCTGCGGCCGAATCAGACTGCGGCGGCCTGCAGTGCGCGCAGCTCGCCGGCGTGATGGGCGCTGAAGATCCGCACCTGATGACCCTCGGCAGCGATCAGCTCCCGCAGGCGCTGCTGATTGTTCGCCCTGGCCTCGGGCACCGTCTGGACGATCCGTTCGAAGGCGGCGATGCCGAGCGGTTGATGTGGATGGGCTTCGAGGACGCCGGGGTGGAAGTACGAGTCGCCCGCGCTGAGCAGCCATCCGTCGCCGGTGTCGACCGCGACGCCCGCATGCCCGCGGGTGTGCCCGGCCAGCGGTACCAGCAGGATCTCCGGCGGCAGACCGGCCAGCTCGCGGACCGCTTCGAAGCCGAACCACGGCTCGCCGTGTTCGCCGTGCACCTGCCACTTCGGGCCGTGCGCGAACTGGATCGCGCGATAGCGGAACCGTTCTCGCGGACCATAGGTACCTTCGAGTGCCCGCATCTCCTCGGCGTAGACGTGCACGCGCGCGTGCGGGAAATCGGCGAGGCCGCCCGCGTGATCGAGGTCGAGGTGGGTCAGCACGATATCGCGGACGTCCTCGCGCCGGTAGCCGAGCCGCTCGATCTGGCGGGCGACGGTCCGTTCGAGATCGAGCACCGGATGGGTCATCTGCAGGAATTGGGCGCCGAGCCATTCGGACGGGCGCCGCACCGCCTGCTCGCCGATGCCTGTCTCCACCAGTACCAGACCGGTGTCGTGCTCGATCAGCACGCAGTGGCAGACCATTTCGCCGCGATGCAGCAGACCGCCGGTGCCGCTGATCAGCCGGCCGCCGAAGGGCCGCATCGTTCCGCCGTCGAGGTGATGGATCTTCATCGGGACAACTCCTGGTCCATGAGGGTGCGAAGGTGGTCGGCGACCGTGCGCAGCGGGGCGATATCGCGGCTGGTCTTGGCGAGTAGCAGCGCGCCCTCGAGCATGGCGAGCGCCACGGTGGACAGTTCTTCGGCGCGCTCGGCATCGATGCCCTTGGCGCGCAGGTAATCCGCGATGGTCAGCCGCCAGGATTCGAAACCGCCCGCGCACGCGGCGCGGATCGGTTCGCTGTCGGCGGCATCGAGCGCGACCGAGGCCAGTGGGCAGGCGCGCGCGAAATCGGAGGCGACGAGGTTGGCGGTCAACTGGTCGACGACGCTATCGATGTCGCCGTGTTCGAGTGCGACCGCGAGCCGCTCGCGCAGCAGCTTGCCCGCCTGGTCGACGGCCTCGGCGGCGAGTTGTTCCTTGCCACCGGGGAAATGGAAGTACAGCGAGCCCTTGGGCGCGCCCCCCGCGGTGACCAGCTGGTTGAGTCCGGTGGCGTGATAGCCCTGGGTGTGGAAGAGATCGACGGCGGCGTCGATGAATCGCTGCCGGGAGTCCGTGCGTGTAGTCACGACGGAGACGTTACGTGAATTATGACGACCGGTCTAGTGAGAGATGGAGAAGCGCTCGATCTGTGGTGTGGGCGGCGCGGGGGCGGGCGGCCCGAGGGGCGCGGCGGGACCGCCGCCATGTAGCAGCAGGTAGCTGAACAGGGCGGTGGCCAGGAGGGCGAGCACAGTGGTCACGATGCGGCCGGCGATGGCGGCCAGGCGCTGCCGCGTCGTCGGTGCCCGCATGAGTGCTCGCTTTCGATCGGTCGGCGAAATCGACTACTGCCGTCCTTGTCGTGCGAACTCGTTGAATCATTAGCAATTGAATGGCAAATCACATCGTTACCGCTGGTTGGCACCGCGGGCAGAAGTAGATGCCGCGCTCGCGCCGCGAGATCCGGTCCGCGGGTGGTGCGCTCTCGCCGAGCAGCTCTACCGCGATGGTGGTGCCGCAGCGCTGGCACGGCATCCGGTGCCGGCCGTAGACCAGCGGGCGCCACGGTGGTTGCTGTGCGGCGGTGGTGAGCACCCGGTGCGCCTCGTTGACCAGGGCGAGCAGATCCGGCACGGCGGCGACCGGCGTGGCCGGGTGCACGCGCCGCAGGAAGCACACCTCGCTGCGATAGATATTGCCGATGCCGGCCAGATTGCGCTGATCGAGCAGCGCGATCCCGATGGGTTCGTCGGGCTGCCGGATCAGCCGGTCGACCGCTTCGGCCGGATCCCACTCCGGGCCGAGCAGATCGGGTCCGAGGTGTTCGATGACGCGCTGCTCCTCGGCGCGGCGCAGCACCTCGACCACGCCGAGCGAGAAGCCGACCGCCTCCACCTCGTCGGTGGCCAGCACCAGCCGGGCGGTGACCCGCGGTTTCGTCCAGCGCTGCCCGCAATGGAACACCCGCCAGCTGCCCTCCATTTTCAGGTGGGTGTGGATGCTGACGGTGTCGGTGCGGACGAACAGGTGCTTGCCGTAGCTGCCGACGCTGTCCACGGTCTGTCCGCGCAGGTCGACGGTGGCATAGCGGGGGACGCGGAAATCGCTGCGGGTCAGCACCTGTCCGGCCAGCGCCGCCCGTAGTCGTTGCGCGGTGCGGTAGACGACGTCACCCTCGGGCATCGCCCGCTCCGTCGGCCCGGGTGCTCACGGGCGTCCTCGTAGGCGCAGGCCGCGCGGAGTGGCGGCGAAACCGGCGTCGGTGAGGAAAGCGGCGAAGGTGTTGCCGTGCACCGATTCGCCGTCGACCCGGTCGATCACCAGCGAATCGACCCTGCGCTCGTGTACCAGCGCGGCCAGCGCCCGCGTCGCCCGCTGCCGGGCGGTGGGATCCTCGGTGAAGGTGAGCAGCGTCTTACCGCCGCGTTCCAGATACAGCACCAGCTCACCGCCGACCAGGACCACGAGCGCGCCCGCCTTGCGGCCTGGCCGGTGCCCGGACTCGCCGTCGCCCTTGGGCCAGGGCAGGGCGGCGCCGTACGGGTTGGCCGGATCGCAGGCGGCCAATGCCAGCGCCGCACCGTCGGGCCCGTTCGCACTGCCGCGGCCGCGGTCGCCGTCGAAGGACCGAAGCCGGTCGACCACATCGGTGGTGGAGAACTGGGCGCCGCCGAGGGAGTCGATGAAATAGCCGCGCCGGCAACGGCCACGGTCCTCGAATTCGGTGAGCACCCGGTACATCAGCGCGAAACCACCCGCCACGCCTTCGCTCTGTACCGAGCCCCTGGTGAGCACGCCGTAGCGTTCCAGGAGCAGATCGGCGGTGGCGTGCGCGCGAATCGTGTTGTCGGTCAGCCGGTCCGGGAGCAGTGACCAGCGTCCGGCGACCGTCGGCGGGCCGGAGCGGGTGGGCATGGCCTGGCGCGGAAGGTAGGCCCGGCCGCGCGGGGTGCGGCGTGGTGAGCGGTGCGCGGTCGGCGTCCGGGTGGAACCGGCCAAGCGGGCCCGCACCGGAGCGAAGGTGTCGCCCGAGACGAGTCCGGCCCAGACCAGCTCCCACAGTGCGTCCGCCACCGCGGCATCGTCGAGCAGGCCGGTGGCATCGGAGAGCTGCCGGAAGAAGTAGGCGCCACCGCCATGTAGCTGTGGCGGCACCCGCATCAGCGCCGATTGCTCGGCTGGGCGGGGCGACCCCGCGCCCTCCGATATCGCCCCGTTGGTGGGCGCCGGTGCTCCTGGCCCGTCGGCATTGTCTGCCGTAGCCGCGGCGCGCCCCGACGCAGGGGCGCCGACCTCCACCGTCCCGCTGCCATCGGAGATGTCATCGGGTGGTGAACCCTGTTGTACCGCAGTGGGATCAGGGCTGATGTCGGGCGCGTCCAGGTCGACAAGTGTGGTCGATGGCGTCGGGGAACCCGGTGACCACGCCGGTAGCTGGGCGCCGAGTGCGGTGAGCAGGCGCAGGTGGGTTTCGGTGAGTTCGATATCGTCGGCCGGGGGCAAGGTCACCGGTGCTTGGTCGGCGAGGTGCAGCGCGATCCAGCCGTCCTTGGCGTTGATGGCGCCGTGCCCGGACCAGCGCACTTCACCGGTGGCCATGAGTTCGTCCAGCATGGCGGGGGAGTAGTCGCGCACCCGGGCCGGCAGTACCAGCGATTCCAGGGCGGAGGCCGGGATCGGCACGCCGGCCAGCTGTTCCACCACCGCGGCCACACCGTCGATTCCGCGCAGCTCGCCGGTGCCGAGATGTTGCCAGGCGGGCAGGAAACGCCCGAAGGTCGCGGTGGACACCGGCTCGACCTCATGGCGGGCGGCGGCCAGGCTGCGTCGGCGCAGGCGGCGCAGCACCTGGGCGTCACACCATTCCGAACCTGTCGCAGCCGGCGTGAATTCGCCCTCCACCACTCGTTTCTCGGCTGCCAGCCGATGCAGGGCGCCAGCGGCGACCGCGGTGCCGAGACCGAACCTGGCTGCCACCGCATCCACCCCGAACGGGCCGTGCGTGCGGGCATAGCGCGCCACCAGATCGCCGAGCGGGTCGGCTACCGGTTCGATGAACGCGGCCGGGGTGCCGATCGGCAGCGGAACGCCCAGCGCATCACGTAATCGGGCCGCATCCTCCACCGGCGCCCACCAGGTGCGGCCGGCGAAGGAAACCTCGAGGGCGCGCCGGGCCTGGACCAGCTCGGCGAACCACGGCGCCGGATCCTCGCGGCATCGTTCGGCCGCCTCGGCGGCGGTGAGCGGTCCGAGCAGCCGCAGCAGATCGGCCAGGCCTTCGGCGTCGCGGGCCAGGCGTTCGGGGGTGAGCCGTTGCAGCTCGCGCTCGGTCTGCTCGATGACCGACGCGTCGAGCAGTTCCCGCAGCTCCACCCGCCCCAGCAGTTCGGCCAGCAGGCTCGAATCCAGCGACAACGCCGCCGCTCGGCGTTCGGCCAGCGGGCTGTCGCCGTCGTACATGAATTGACCGATGTAATCGAACAGCAGCGCGTTCGCGAACGGTGACGGCGTCGCTGTCTCCACCTCGATCAGCCGCACCTGCCGCCGCGCCACCCGGCCGAGCAGTTCGCTCAACGCTGGCAGATCGTAGACGTCGCGCAGGCATTCGCGCACCGTCTCCAGCAGGATCGGAAAATCCGGGAACTTGCGCGCCACATCGAGCAGCTGCGCCGAGCGCTGACGTTGCTGCCACAGCGGGGCACGTTTGCCCGGATCGCGGCGCGGCAGCAGCAGGGCACGGGCCGAGCACTCGCGGAAGCGGGAGGCGAACAGGGCCGAGCCGCCGACCTGCTCGGTGACGATGTCGTCGATCTCATCGGGTTCGAAGACGAACAGTTCGGCGCCGGGCGGATCGTCGGTGGTGTCCGGCAGCCGCACCACGATGCCGTCGTCGGAGGCGTTCGGTGCGGCGTCGACCCCGAAGCGTTCCCGCAGCCGCGCGCCCACCGCGAGCGCCCACGGTGCGTGTACCGGCAGGCCGTAGGGGGAGTGCAGCACCAGCCGCCAGTCACCGAGCTCGTCACGGAAACGTTCAACGATCAGCATGCGGTCGGTGGGCAGCCGTCCGGTCGCTGCGCGCTGATCATCCAGCAACGCAAGCAGATTCGAGGCGGCGTTCTCGTCCAGCCCGGCCGCGCCGACCAACTCGGCCAGCCCGTCGTGCGCCGGGGCGGTGGGTGCCGCCGCACGGGTGCGCGAGCCCGTCGCGCCGCGGGAGCCGGCCCCGGCGGTGCCATCCGGTGACGGCACCCCATCCTGATCGGCGAGCTCGGATCGGGGGCGCCGGCTACTGCCGTCCGGCTGCGCGCGCTCGGCTACCTGACCCGCGCGCCGAATGAATTCACCCAGCGCCGCGCCCAATTCGGCCGGGCGCCCGAGCCCGTCGCCGTGCCAGAACGGCAGCCGGCCCGGCAGGCCGAACGCGGGCGTCACCAGCACCCGGTCGAAGGTGATCTCTTCGATCCGCCAGCTCGTGGCGCCGAGGGCGAAGACATCGCCCACGCGCGATTCGTAGACCATCTCCTCGTCCAGTTCACCCACCCGAGAGGCCTTTTCGCCCACCATGTACACCGCGAACATGCCGCGGTCGGGGATCGCGCCACCGGAGGTGACGGCCAATCGCTGGGCGCCGGGCCTGCCGGTCAGCGTGCCCGCGTCGCGATCCCACACCACGCGGGGACGCAGTTCGGCGAACTCGTCGGACGGATACCGCCCGGACAGCAGATCGAGCACCGACTCATAGGCCGAACGCGGCAGCGTCGCATAGCTTCCGGTGCCGCGCACCACCTCGAACCAGGCGTCGACGTCGACCGGCTCCAGCGCGCACACCGCGACCGTCTGCTGGGCGAGGATGTCGAGTGGATGCGCCGGAATCTGGATGGCCTCGATCTGGCCGGTGGTCATGCGCTGGGCGGCGACGGCGCAGTGGATGACGTCGGTGCGGTGCTTGGGAAACAGCACCCCGCGCGAGATCTCGCCGACCTGATGCCCGGCCCGGCCGATCCGTTGCAGCCCGCTGGCCACCGACGGTGGCGCCTCCACCTGCACCACCAGATCCACCGCACCCATATCGATGCCGAGCTCGAGGCTGCTGGTGGCCACCACGCAGCGCAGCCGCCCGCTTTTCAGATCGTCTTCGATGAGCGCGCGCTGCTCTTTACTGACCGAGCCGTGGTGCGCCCGAGCCAGCAGCGGCGCCGCACCGTGCACCACCTCGGTGGACGCGCCGAGTTGCGCGGGTGGTGCGTGCTCGGTCTCGACCGGATCGCCCGCACGCTCGGCGAAGGTCTCGTTCAGCCGGGCGGTGAGCCGTTCGGCCAGCCTGCGGGAGTTGGCGAACACGATCGACGACCGATGGGCGAGCACCAGGTCCACTATCGCCTCGTCCACATGCGGCCAGATCGAGCCGGGCTGATCCGATTCGCCGGGCTCGGTCATATCCGCGATGGGCACCCGCACCGACAGGTCGAAGGTCTTCGGCGCCGGCGGCGAGACGATGGTCAGCGGCGCGCTGCCCACCAGGAATCGGCCCACCTCTTCGGGCGGGCGCACGGTGGCCGACAGGCCGATGCGCTGCACCGGGCGCTCGGTGAGCAGGTCAAGCCGCGCCAGTGACAAGGCCAGATGGGAGCCGCGTTTGGAACCGGCGATGGCGTGCACCTCGTCCACGATCACCGTCCGCACGGTGCGCAGCGTCTCCCTGGCAGCCGAGGTGAGCATGAGGAACAGCGATTCCGGGGTGGTGATGAGGATGTCCGGTGGCGTGCGCTGCATCGAGCGGCGTTCGCTTGCGCTGGTGTCGCCGGAGCGCACACCCACGCTGATGTGCGGCGGGTCGAGTCCGAGTCGCTTCGCCGTCTGGGTGATGCCGACCAGCGGGGCCCGCAGATTGCGTTCCACGTCGACGGCGAGGGCCTTCAACGGCGACACGTACAGCACCGTGGTGCCAGGCTCCTCGGATTTCTCACCGGAGGCCAGCCGATCGATCGCCCACAGGAACGCCGACAGCGTCTTGCCCGAGCCGGTCGGCGCGATGACCAGGGTGTGTTCACCGGCCGCGATCGCACGCCACGCACCGAGCTGGGCGTCGGTCGGCGCCGGGAAGGCGCCGTCGAACCACTCCTGGGTCGCGGGGGAGAACTCGGCCATGAGATCAGTGTGCACCCGGGCACTGACACGTAGGCCCCGACCAGCACCGACGCCGTATCGTTGCCGCTGTGTCCGGCGTGCTGAAACTCGACCTGATCGGCCACGGTGTGACCGAGGCCATGCGTGCCGCGCGCTTCCCCGGCGACGAGCCGCTCACCGACGCCGGGCGCAACGCCCTCGAACCGTTCCGCCCACCCGCTGGCGCGGTGGTGCTGTTCGCCCCCGAACGCCGGGCCCGTGAGACCGGGCAGGCGCTCGGCCTGCCGGGCACGTCCGATCCGGCGCTGCGCGACCTGGACGCGGGCAGCTGGCGAGGCCGCGAACTCGCCGCGCTCGAGCCCGCCGAGGCACATGCCTGGCTCACCGATCCGGGATTTCGCGGACACGGTGGTGAATCCGTCGACGACCTCATCGGCCGCGTCCGCGGCTGGCTCGACAGGGTCGCCGCCGGTGGCCGATCGACGGTCGCCGTCACCCACCCCGCGGTGATCCGCGCCGCCCTGCTGGTCGCGCTCGACGCCCCCGCCGCTTCGTTCTGGCGCCTGGACGTCCCGCCCGGATCCGCGGTCCGGCTGCACCACCGCGGGGCGTGGACGGTGCGGTTCGGCCGCTGACCGGACCGAATCGACCGAGTGGTCACCGATACGCAGGTGTGCGTCCGAGCCGACTCAGCCGAATTCGATCCCCTGCGCCAACGGCAGATCATCGGAGTAGTTGACGGTGTTGGTGGCGCGGCGCATATAGGCCTTCCACGAATCGGACCCGGATTCGCGTCCGCCGCCGGTCTGCTTCTCGCCACCGAACGCGCCGCCGATCTCCGCGCCCGAGGTGCCGATATTGACATTGGCGATGCCGCAGTCGGAGCCGTCGGCGGCCAGGAATCGTTCGGCCTCACGCTGATCGGTGGTGAACACCGACGACGACAGGCCCTGAGGGACCGCATTGTGCAGCTCGATCGCGGTCTCGAAATCGTGGTAGGTCAGCACGTACAGGATCGGGGCGAAGGTCTCCTCCCGCACCACCGCGGTCTGGGCGGGCATCCGGATGATGGCCGGTTGTACGTAATAGGCGTCGTCGCCGAAGCCGTCCACGCGTTCACCGCCGCAGATCAATTCCCCGCTGTCGTCGAGTGCGCGCTCGATCGCCTTGATCATCGACGCATGCGCCCTGGCGTCGATCAGCGGGCCGACCAGCACACCGGGTTCGAGCGGATTGCCCACGCGCAGTTGCAGATACGCGCTCTCCAGCCGGTCGAGCAGCGGGCCGGCCACATCGGCGTGCACGATCAATCGCCGCAATGTCGTGCAGCGCTGGCCGGCGGTGCCCGCCGCCGCGAAGACGATGCCGCGCGCGGCCAGCTCCAGATCCGCCGACGCCGTCACGATGGCGGCATTGTTGCCGCCGAGCTCGAGCAGGCAGCGACCCAGGCGGGCCGCGACCCGCGGTGCGACCGTGCGGCCCATCCGCACCGATCCGGTCGCGCTCAGCAACGCCACCCGTTCGCCGTCCACGAGCCGCTCGCCGGCCTCGGCGCCGCCGAGGATCAGCTGATGGATCTGCGGATCGGCGCCGACGTCGGCGGCGGCCCGGCGCAGCAGCGTATGGCAGGCCAGCCCGGTCAACGGCGTGGTCTCCGAGGGCTTCCACACCACGGTGTCGCCGCACACCAGCGCGATCGCGGTGTTCCAGGCCCATACCGCGACCGGGAAGTTGAACGCCGATATCACTCCGACCACGCCCAGCGGATGCCAGGTCTCCATCAGCCGGTGCCCGGGACGCTCCGAGGGCATCGTGCGCCCGTAGAGCTGACGCGACAACCCGACCGCGAACTCGCAGACGTCGATCATCTCCTGCACCTCGCCGACCGCCTCGGCGCCGATCTTCCCGGCCTCCAGCGTGACCAACTCGCCCAGCTCGTTCTTGTGCGCGCGCAGCAGTTCGGCGAGCCTGCGCACCACCGCACCACGCACCGGCGCGGGAACCGTGCGCCAGTTCCGAAACGCGGTGGCGGCCCGGTCGATCGCGGCCTCGACGTCGGCGGGGGCGTCCGGGCGCAGGGTCGCCAGCTGCCCGCCGGTGATCGGGGTGCGCGCGACCAGCGTGCCGGCCGGGGGAAGTTCGGCCCCGAGCGCGTCGAGCAGTGCTTCGGCGCGGCCCGGCAGCGTGCGGGTGGCGTGCTCGCCGACGATGTGGGTCATCTGGTCCTCCGCTTCGACGTCGGTGACCGGTACCTGATGCGGGTCCGGTCGCGGAATGAACGATTACAAGTTTTCTGCACGGGCCGCGTTGGCTGCGTTAGCCTTCGCTGATGGCGGAAACACCGGCAAAGCCCGTTCTCGACGACATCGATCGGCTATTGATTCGCGAACTGATGGCCGATGGCCGGGCGACCCTGTCGAATCTGGCCGAGAAGGCCAGCCTGTCGGTGTCGGCGGTGCAGTCGCGGGTGCGCAGGCTGGAAGCGCGCGGCGTGATCCGTGGCTACACCGCGAAGGTCGATCCCGAGGCGCTGGGGCATCTGCTGTCGGCATTCGTCGCGATCACTCCTCTCGACCCGTCTCAACCCGATGACGCGCCCGCATTGTTGCAGCAGATCCCCGGCATCGAGGCCTGCCACTCGGTGGCGGGCGACGAGAGTTATGTGCTGCTGGTGCGGGTGGCCTCGCCCCGGCATCTGGAGCAGCTCTTGCAGGAGATCCGCGCGACCGCAAATGTCCGTACGCGAAGCACCATCATCTTGCAGACATTCTACGACAGGTAGGCTTTGACCGGAGTTTCTCCGTTTTGTTGTAGAGATTTCGCTAAATCTTTCGTACCCTGCGGATGTGACCATCGAACTGGAGCGCACCCGCCCGGATGGTGACGAGGTATCGGTCACCACCGCATCCCGAGTCCATGAGATCTTGTCGGCGAGCATCCTCGCCGATGGCTTCGAGCTGGTTCTTGACCTACGACAATCGCAGGGCCGCCAGCTCGTCGACGAACGTGACGGCACCGTCTACCTGGACATGTTCGGCTTCTTCGCCTCCAACGCGCTCGGCATGAATCATCCGGCGCTCGCCGGTGACGAGGCGTTCGTCGCGGAGCTGGCCGGCGCCGCCCTCAACAAACCGAGCAACTCCGACATCTACACCGTCGCCATGGCCCGCTTCGTGGAAACCTTCGTGCGGGTGCTCGGCGATCCCCGGCTGCCGCACCTGTTCTTCATCGATGGCGGCGGTCTCGCCGTGGAGAACGCGCTCAAGGTGGCTTTCGACTGGAAGAGCAGGCATAACGAAAGCCACGGCCGCTCACCGCGTCTCGGCACCCAGGTGATGCACCTGACCGGCGCTTTCCACGGACGCACCGGCTACACGATGTCGCTGACCAATACCGACCCGAACAAGACCGCCCGCTTCCCGGCCTTCGCCTGGCCGCGCATCGACGCGCCGTACCTGGGCGAGGGACGCGATATCGCCGCGGCGGAACGGCTCGCGCTCGATCAGGCCGCGCGTGCGTTCGCCGAGAACCCGCATGACATCGCGTGTTTCATCGCCGAACCGATCCAGGGCGAGGGCGGCGATCGCCATCTGCGTCCTGAGTTCTTCCTCGCGATGCAGCAGCTGTGTCACGACAACGACGCACTGTTCGTACTCGACGAGGTGCAGACCGGTGTCGGCATGACCGGAACCACCTGGGCGTACCAGCAATTCGGATTGACACCGGATGTGGTGGCCTTCGGGAAGAAGACCCAGGTCTGCGGTGTGATGGCAGGCGGGCGCGTGGACGAGGTGCCCGACAACGTGTTCGCGGTGAGTTCCCGGCTGAACTCGACCTGGGGCGGCAACCTGACCGATATGGTGCGCACCCGCCGCATCCTCGAGGTGATCGAACGCGACGGACTCGTGGAACGCTCCCGGCTGCTCGGCGCGCACCTGCTCGACCGGCTCACCGAGCTGGCGCAGCGGCATCCGACCGTCACCGAACCGCGAGGTCGCGGGCTCATGTGCGCGATCACGCTGCCCGACACCCGCTTCCGCGACGATGTGCTCACCCAGCTGCGCGAACGCGAGCACGTACTCATCATCGGCACCGGCGAACGCGGCATCCGATTCCGTCCGCCGTTGACGGTGACCGTCGAGGAACTAGACGCGGCGGTGACGGCGCTGGACCGGGTGCTCACCGACCTGCACTGAGCGATCGACGGTTTCCCGCCCTGTACGGCGCGGACAGCTGCGCTACCGGGTGGCTATCCCTATGCTTCGCTGCCATGTCCTCCCGTCAGCACCACAATTCAGCGCCGGTGGCCGGCGTTCGCGGTCAGTGTTCGGAGGCTGCGACGCGGGTCTCCGGTGCCAGACCCCATACCTGTCGAATCGACCACGGCGTGCGGCGACGCCGGGCTTCCCTTGTCGCCTCGCTGGCCGTGGTCGCGGCCGTCGCCGGGTGTTCCAGCACGAGCGAAGCCGGTTCGGTCCAGCACACCGAGGGCGCCACCGCCACCACCACCTCGGCGCCGCCTCCGCACCTGACGAACCTGCTCCCCGGTATGCCGCCACCGCTGTCGGACACCGACGTGTACGCGGCCAACCGGGAACTGGACCCGTCGGTGGCCGACCATCGCCCGCTCGTCTACGTGCCCAACAGCGAATCCAATACCGTCACCGTGATCGACCAGGCGACCTTCCAGGTGGTCGACACCTTCCCCTCGGGCGGGCAGGAACCCCAGCATGTGGTCCCGTCCTATGACATGCAGACCCTCTACGCCACCAACGATCTGCCCATCGGCGGCGGCAGCCTGCTGCCCATCGACCCGCGAACCGGCAAGCCCGGCGCTCCGATTCCGGTGCGCGACCCGTACAACATGTACTACACGCCGGACGGCAAATTCGCGCTCGTCGTCGCCGAGGCGGACAAGTCCCTGGACTTCTACGATCCGAAGACGTGGCAGAAGCTGCACGGCGTCCCGGTGCCCGACTGCGCGGGCGTCGACCATATGGACTTCACAGCCGACGGCCGCTTCGCCCTGGCCAGCTGCGAATTCATCGGGCGGATGCTGGTTTTCGACGTCGCCGAACGCAAGCCGATCAGAACCATCGACCTGCCCGGCGGCCGCTCCGGCAAACCGCAGGATGTGAAGCTCTCACCGGACGGCACCGAGTTCTTCGTCGCCGACATGGTCGCCAACGGCATCTACGTCTTCGACGCCCTCACCTTCGAGAACACCGGCTTCGTGCCCACCGGTCATGGCGCGCACGGGCTCTACATCACCCGTGACTCGAAGCAGATGATCATCACCAATCGGCACGAGGGCAGCATCTCGGTGTGGGACTTCGCCCAGGACAAGCTGGTGCACAAGTGGCATCTGCCCGGCGGCGGCAGCCCCGATATGGGCAATATCTCCGCCGACGGCCGCATCTTCTGGGTCTCCGGCCGCCACCACGGCGAGGTCTACGCCATCGACATCATCGACTGGAAGCTACTGGCGCGCATCCCGGTCGGGAAAGGCGCGCACGGGCTGACGGTGTGGCCGCAGCCGGGGCGGTATTCCACCGGGCACACGGGCGTCATGCGTTGAGGCCGAGGTGGTGCGGATCACTCAGCCCGCTCGGCGCGGGCTCAGACCGAGTGCGCCCTCGGTGAACCGCCGCACTGCCGTCAGCCCGGCGTCGAGAGCTTCGTCGTAGCCCGGGCGGGACCAGCCGGTGATCTCGGCGGTGCCGTCGGCGCCGGGGGTGACGCCGATCTCGGCAACGAGTTCTGCGGTCGTCGGCTCGCACACCGCCCAGGAGTAGTGGGTTTCGTCGTCCCACTCGGCGGAGCGGCGGTTCACATAGCCGGGGTCGGTGATGCCGCCTTCGGCCAGCGCCGGGCGGTCGTCGATGCGGTCGTCGGCGCGAAGGGCGCGCAGGTACCAGGAGCCCGCGTTGATCTCGATCGGTTCCATCAGCTCTCTTCGTCTCACGTGCCCGGCAGCGCATCGGCGGTACTCCGCACGACCGTGGTCGGCTTCCGGTGCAAGATTAGCCGCGAGACGATCGGCCATGCCTCGGCAGCTGCCGCGCGACTTGATCGGCTCGGCAGCCGGGCGATAGCACCGAGCGTGGGTAGGCAGCGCGCCCGAGGCGCCTACGTCAGGATGTCTCGGCGCGAACCGATCCGGACGTTCACCGAGCAGCATCCCGGCGGCCCGGTCGACCAGCGGACGTGCATTCAGCCGATCAGCTGCGATCGCGCTGCGCTACGACCGCGCCCAGCGCCGCATGCGCCGCCTGCCGCCCGATCTCGAGGGCCCGCGCCAGCAGATCGGTATCGCGGGCCGCACTGTCGACGGCAGGCGAACCCACGGGCGGGTGGATCTGCAGGACAGCGTCGCCGAGGCCGGCCAAGACCCGGTCCTCCACTGCCTGCTGGTGCGGGCGCTCCAGCCAGGCCCGGTAGGCGCCGGGCGCGCGCACCCGCAGATAGGTGCCGCCGACCACCGAATGCACGCGCGAGGGGGGCGGGCGGCGCTCGTCCACCCGACGGGTACGCAAGACCAGCGCATGGGTCGCGCCGGACCGCAGCGCGGTGCGGATCGGCACGGTTTCGGCGAGTCCGCCGTCCAAGTAGTAGGCGTCACCCAGCGCGACCGGTGGCCCGGCCAGGATCGGCAACCCCGCCGACGCCCGCAGCGCGGTCATCAAGGTGTGCTTGTCCACGATGTGCCGATTCAGGTCCACCGCCAAGCCGGTGCGCACATCGGTGGCCACCGGGTGGAAGGTGGTGGAGTTGGCCAGGATGGCCGGAAAATCCATCGGCTCGATGCCGTCGTAGACCTGATGCACCAGATACCGCAGATCGAAGGCCGGGCGGCCACGCAACAACCGGGCGGGATCGATCGCACGGCGCATGATCACGGGATCGGTCCACGACCGCATCCCCGGCTCGGCCCGTCCGCACAGCAGCCACGCACCATTGATCGCACCGGCCGACGTGCCGTAGACGGCATCGAACACCCCGGCCAACCCCAGCTGCTCCAGCCCGTGCACCATGCCGCTGGAATACACCCCGCGACTGCCGCCGCCCTCGACGACGAGCACCAGCCGATGCCCATCGGCGCGGCTACCGGACTCGACGCGGGCACGAATGACCTCCGCGACGGCGGGGACAGAGCTGGTCACGCGACCACGATACTGGGTTGTCCGGCCGCAGGCGCGGCGTGTTCGCGGCCCCCAATGTCTCGCGTTTCCGTTCGCGCTGCTCGCCTGCGGCGTGCGCACCGCGAACGGAAACGTGAGACGGGCCGCGGACGGGGCTCCTCGGGGTCGCCCTCCGGGGTTGGGCTCATGGGCCGCGTGTCGTGCGGGTTGCTCGCCTTCGGCCTGCGCAGCGGCAGCGGAGACGCGAGACGGGCCGCGAACGGGGGCTGATCAGCTCCTCGTTCGCGGCCCGTAGGTCTTCGGCCTGCCCGGTCCTACTTGATTTCGGCGAGGACGGTGCCCTGGGTGATGGCGGCGCCGGCTTCGACGGCGAGGCCGGTGACCACGCCGGCCTTGTGGGCGTTGACGGGGTTTTCCATCTTCATGGCTTCGAGCACGACGATCAGGTCGCCGGCTTCGACGGTCTGGCCTTCTTCGACGGCGACCTTGACGACGGTGCCCTGCATGGGTGCGGTGACCGAGTCACCGGAGGCCGCACCGGCGCCGGCGCCGCCGCGCTTGCGCGGCTTGGGCTTCTTGCGGATCACACCGGCCCCGTTGCCACCCGCACCGGCGGCGCCGGCGCCGACGGTGAAGTTGCCGGGCAGCGAGACCTCGACGCGGCGGCCGCCGACCTCGACGACCACCTTCTGCCGCGGGCCTTCCTCGTCCTCATCGAGCGGGGCGCCGGCGGTGTAGGGCTCGATGTTGTTGTTCCACTCGGTTTCGATCCACTTGGTGTAGACGTCGAACTTCTCGCCGTCACCGATGAACGCCGGATCCTCGACGATCGCGCGGTGGAACGGGATGACGGTGGCCAGGCCCTCGACGTGGAACTCGGCCAGCGCGCGCCGGGCCCGTTCCAGGGCCTGGGTGCGGTTCTCGCCGGTGACGATCAGCTTGGCCAGCATGGAGTCGAACTGGCCGCCGATCACGCTGCCGGCCACCACGCCGGAGTCCACGCGCACGCCGGGGCCGGTGGGCTCGGAGTAGGCGGTGACCGGGCCGGGGGCGGGCAGGAAGCCGCGGCCGGCGTCCTCACCGTTGATCCGGAACTCGATGGAGTGCCCGCGCGGAGTCGGGTCTTCCTTGATCGACAGTTCTTCGCCGTTGGCGATGCGGAACTGCTGGCGCACCAGGTCGATGCCCGAGGTTTCCTCGGTGACCGGGTGCTCGACCTGCAGGCGGGTGTTCACCTCGAGGAACGACACGGTCTCGCCCTGCACCAGGTACTCCACGGTGCCGGCGCCGTAGTAGTGGGCCTCGCGGCAGATCCGCTTGGCCGATTCGTGGATCTTGGCGCGCACCTCGTCGGACAGGAACGGCGCGGGCGCCTCCTCGACCAGCTTCTGGAACCGGCGCTGCAGCGAGCAGTCGCGGGTACCGGCGACCACCACGTTGCCGTGCTTGTCGGCGATGACCTGCGCCTCGACGTGGCGGGCCTTGTCCAGGTACTGCTCGACGAAGCACTCGCCGCGACCGAACGCGGCCACGGCCTCGCGGGTGGCCGATTCGAACAGCTCGGGAATCTCTTCGATGCTGTGGGCGACCTTCATGCCGCGGCCACCACCACCGAAGGCGGCCTTGATGGCCACCGGGACGCCGTACTTCTTGGCGAACTCGACGACCTCGTCGGCGTTCTTGACCGGGTCCTTGGTGCCCGCGGCCATCGGCGCGTTCGCGCGTTCGGCGATGTGGCGGGCGGTGACCTTGTCACCGAGGTCGCGGATGGACTGCGGCGACGGGCCGATCCAGATCAGCCCGGCGTCGATGACGGCCTGGGCGAAGTCGGCGTTCTCGGAAAGGAATCCGTAACCGGGGTGGATGGCATCGGCGCCGGACTTGGCGGCGGCGTCGAGGATCTTGTCGAACACCAGGTACGACTCTGCCGACGTCTGTCCACCGAGGGCGAAGGCCTCATCGGCGAGCTTGACGTGCGGGGCATCGGCATCGGGTTCGGCATACACCGCAACGCTGCCGATACCGGCATCCTTGGCCGCCCGGATCACGCGCACGGCGATCTCGCCTCGGTTAGCTACGAGTACCTTCGTGATCTGCGCGCTGGCATGGCTGGGCACTGAGCCTCCTGTGCAATCTTCTCTGTGGTCGCCCCTGGGTCGACAACTCAACGTCTGGGGCGAGTGTAGGCAGTCTGCCAACAGACGCCGAACTCGGATAGTCCTACCGAAGAGTAGGTTGTGGATCACATATATGGTCGGCCGGGGTCTGTGTTACCTGCTACGAGCCCGGCGACCGGCACCGGCCGGGGCGCTGCCGGGCTCACTTCCGCGAGCGATCGGCATGCGCACCGAGTTGCCCCATTCGGTCCAGGAGCCGTCGTAATTGCGGACCGAATCGAAGCCGAGCAGGTATTTGAGCACGAACCAGGTGTGGCTGGAACGCTCGCCGACCCTGCTGTAGACGATCAAAGCGCCTTCGGCGGTGAGTTCGCCGTAGAGGGCGTCGAGATCGGCGCGCGGCCGGAAGCGGCCGTCGGAATTCAGCGCCTCGGTCCACGGAATGTTCACCGCGGTCGGGATATGGCCTGCCCGCAGCGCCAGATCGTCCGGCGCCGCGGAGGTCTCACCGGTGTATTCCTCCGGCGAGCGCACATCGACCAGCGGTTTGCCCAGATGGTTGAGCACCTCGGAGCGGAAGGCGCGATCGGTGCCGTCGTCCCGGCGTACGACGGGATAGCTGCTCGGTGCCAGGCGAGGCGGTTCGAAGGTGGTGTCGCGCTCTTCGCCGATCCAGGCCTCGCGGCCGCCGTCGAGCAGCCGGACGTCCTCGTGGCCGAACAGGGTGAGCACCCAGAGCGTGTGCGCTGCCTGCGCATTGCCGCGATCGCCGTAGACGACGACGGTGTCCTCGCGTTCGATGCCCTTGGACCGCATGAGTTCGGTGAACCGCGCGCCGTCGATGTAATCGCGGGTGACCGGGTCGTTCAGGTCGCCACGCCAGTCGATCTTGGTGGCGCCGGGCACATGACCGATGTCATAGAGCAGGATGTCTTCGTTCGACTCGATGATCTTCAGCCCGGGAGCGCCGATGTTTGCCGACAGCCATTCCGTGGTTACTAGTCGTTGTGGGTGTGCGTAGGCACCGAAGGCGGGATTGGGGTCCGGGGCGACGGGCACGTCAGGGATCCTTCACACGAGGTAGGCGGCGGTAGGGCGGTATCGGGGTCGCACAGTGCATGGTATGTGTGACCCGAAGATGAATCTCGTTTCAGATCACAAATCGGCTGATTGGGCGAATAAATCGCACGAGCATCCGATAAAGTCTCCCGGGAGGAGGGGTGAGCTATGTCCGATTCGTGGCCGCGGCGGCGACTGCTCGCGATCCTACGTGGCGCCAGCGAGCCTCTCGACGCCCAGGAACTGGCCAAGATCACCGGACAGCACGTCACCACCGTCCGATTCCACCTCGATGTCCTCACCCGGGAATCACTGGTTCGGCAGTTTCAGCAGCCGCCGCGCGGGCGCGGACGCCCGCGGATCGGGTACCGAGCCGTTCAGCGAACGGTCGGCTATCAGGAACTGGCGCAGGTGCTCGCCGATCAGCTCGGCCCGGATCCGCGCCGTCGCGCCGAAGCCGCGGTGGCGGCCGGTCGCGCGTGGGGCGCCCGCCTGGATGTGGTGGAGCAGCCGGCCGAATCGCTCGGCGAGGCCAAAGATCTGGCCATGTCGTTGATGTCGGAACTCGGATTCGCCCCCGAACGTGATCCGTCTGGCGATACCGACGAGAAGGTCACCATCCGGCTCACGGCCTGCCCGCTGCGCGAATTGGCCCGCACGCATTCCGAGGTGGTCTGCGGGGTGCATCAGGGGTTGCTGCAGGAAGTGCTCGACCGCAACGGCGCCCGCGACCGGGTGGCGGTCAGCCTCGATCCGTTCGTCGAGGCCGAGGTGTGCGAATTGCGGCTGGCCCTGCTGGCCGTGGGGCGCGAGCCCTACGAGGGCGCGCGTCCGGCGCCGTCAGTGGTCGGCGGGATGCCGCCACAGGTCCGCGACACCGACCCCGACATCATCGAGCAACCTGCGCAGCAGTGGTAGCCCGATCCCGATCACACTCGACGGATCACCGTCGATGCGGTCGACGAACCAGCCGCCGAGACCGTCGAGGGTGAACGCTCCCGCCACCTGCAAGGGCTCACCGGTGGCGATATAGGCCTCCAGCGCCTCGGGTTCGGGCTTGGCGAAATGAATCGTGGTGGCGCTGCAATCCACCGCTTCGGCGGTCACGGCGCCGTCCAGCAGCCGCAGCACGCAGTGCCCGGTGATGAGTTCGGCGCTGCGGCCCGCCATCGCGTTCCAGCGGGCCCGGGCCACCTCGGGGGTATGCGGTTTGCCTTGCAGCGTGCCGTCGATCAGCAGCATGGAATCGCAGCCGACCACCACACAGTCGGCGGCGAAATCGGGAACTGCCGCGGCGACCGTCGCGGCCTTGGCCCTGGCCAGTTCGACCACGACCCGTTGCGGCGGGGTATCAGCGGGCAGCGCAGCGGCCACGGCATCCTCGTCCACGTCCGAGACCCGGACGATGGGCTCGATGCCCGCGGACCGCAGCACCGTGCGCCGGGCAGGGGACGCCGACGCGAGAACCAGTTCGGTCACGGTTGTTCCCCTCCCGGCGCCGTCGGCTCAGCGCAGATGCGACAGCTGCGGGAACGCGTACGGGGAGAACGGCGAGGTGCCGCGGTGCATCATGGTGGGCCTGCCCCAGAAATCGTTCGGTCCCTGCGGGCCCGCGGGCGCCGCACTGCCGGCCGCCGCGCTCAGCACGCACACCAGCGCCGCGATCTCCTCATCGGTGGGCGCGCCCTTTTCGATGATCAGGAAGGGCTTGTCGCCCGCGACCGCAGCCAGGGCAGCGTCGACGTCGGTGCCGACTGCCGCGGCGTCATCGAGCGAGTCGACCGCGAGGTCGAGTTCGGCGGCGGTCAACACTTCTTCATCTGCCACGATTGTCACGGTGCCAGATCCTCTCTCTTGCCTTGGCCGGACGAGGGTCGTGTCCGGTCAAGAGACGCAATCATCGTCGGATTCACTCATTGCATCACTGCAACCAGTGTGCGCGGCTCAACGAGGGTATCGCTGATTCACAGCGGAATGTTGCCGTGTTTCTTCGGCGGCAGGGTCACCATCTTGCGTTCCAGCAGTCGCAGCGCGGACACGATCTGGCCGCGGGTATGGGAGGGCGGGATGACCGCGTCGACGTATCCGCGTTCGGCGGCGACGTAGGGGTTGACCAAGGTGTCCTCGTACTCGTTTTGCAGCTCGAGCCGCAGCGCATCGACGTCGGCGCCCTCTTTGGCGGCCTCGGCCAGCTGCTTGCGGTAGACGAATCCGACGGCCCCCGAGGCACCCATCACGGCGATCTGCGCGGTGGGCCAGGCGAGGTTCACATCGGCGCCCATGTGCTTGGAACCCATGACGTCGTAGGCGCCGCCGTAGGCCTTACGCGTGATGATCGTGATTTTGCCCACAGTGGCCTCGCCGTAGGCGTAGAGCAGCTTCGCGCCGCGCCGGATGATGCCGTTGTATTCCTGTCCGGTGCCGGGCAGGAAGCCGGGAACATCGACCAGGGTGATGATCGGGATGTTGAACGCATCGCAGGTGCGCACGAACCGCGCGGCCTTCTCCGAGGCGTCGATATCGAGGCAGCCGGCGAACTGGGTGGGCTGGTTGGCGACGATGCCGACGCTGCGGCCGTCGACGCGGCCGAAGCCGACGATGATGTTCATCGCGCGTTCGGCCTGCACCTCGAGGAATTCGTCGTCGTCGAGCAGGCGACGGATCACCTCGTGCATGTCGTAGGGCTGGTTCGGCGAGTCCGGGATCAGCGTGTCCAGCTCGAGGTCTTCCTCGGTGAGGCAGTCCTCGATGGCGCCGTCGATCGGGTCGGTGGCCGGGAAACGTGGCGCCTCGGCACGGTTGTTGCTCGGCAGGTAGGACAGCAGGTCCTTGACGTAGTCGAGGGCGTCCTGCTCGCCGGAGGCGACGTAGTGCGCGACACCGGACTTGGTCATGTGGGTGTTGGCGCCACCGAGCTCTTCCATGGTGACTTCTTCACCGGTGACGGTCTTGATCACGTCGGGGCCGGTGACGAACATCTGGCTGGTCTGATCGACCATCACCACGAAGTCGGTGAGCGCGGGCGAGTACACGTGCCCACCGGCGGCCGGGCCCATGATCAGCGAGATCTGCGGGATCACGCCGGAGGCCTGGATATTGCGGTGGAAGATCTCGCCGTAGAGGCCGAGGGAGACCACGCCCTCCTGGATGCGCGCGCCCGCGCCCTCGTTGATGCCGATCAGCGGGCGGCCGGTCTTCAGCGCCAGGTCCATGACCTTGACGATCTTCTCGCCGTAGACCTCGCCGAGGCTGCCGCCGAAGACGGTGACGTCCTGGCTGAAGATGCACACGTCGCGGCCGTCGATGGTGCCGTAACCGGTGACCACACCGTCGCCGAGCGGGCGGTTGTTCTCCAAGCCGAAGTTCACGCTGCGGTGGCGCGCCAGGGCGTCCAGCTCGACGAAGGAGCCCTCGTCGAGCAGGGCCAGGATGCGTTCGCGGGCGGTCATCTTGCCCTTGGCGTGCACCTTGTCGACCGCGGCCTCACCCATCGGGTGCTTGGCCTCTTCCAGCCGATTCCGCAGGTCAGCCAGCTTGCCGGCGGTGGTGTGGATATCTGGGGCACCCGCCGGTCCCGGCGTAGGCTGCTGCTGGACACTCGTCATGGGTTCGGAGTGTAACCAGTGCCAGTACCGCCTGTTAACCCAGGAAGGGCTACCGGTCAGTAGAAAAGCCCAGGTGGGCATGGGGTCGGGCCGGAAAATCGGTTTCTTTCCCAAAGGGCTTCGCAATACCCTGTGAGCATTCATTTTTCGAGCTCAGGGGAGGGAGCGAGCATGTTCGGATGGAGTAGATCGGTGGCCGAGCACGCGGCCGCGGCGGCGTTCACCCGGCCGGTCGCCGAGCCGGAACCGAAGTTCACCGGAGCGGAGTCGGCCGCGGAATCCGGATTCACCGCCGAGGCCGCCGAAGGGGAGACCGGAGGCAGCTCCGCGATGCGATCGGCACCGCGTCCGGCCGATTTCGATCTCGCGGGGTAGCGCCGCCGACGGCGAGTAGCCTGCGCATGTGCACAGGCCACCGTTGGATGCAGAGCAGTTGCGGCGCGATATCGCCGAGGACGACCAGTTGTCGTTCTATCGCGAGATCGAGGTCGTGGAGACGACCGGATCCACCAACGCCGATCTGATCGCCAGGGCGGCCGATCCGGCCGCCGACCGGATCGCGCTGCTGGCCGAGGCGCAGGAGCAGGGGCGCGGCAGGCACGCCAGGGTGTGGGTGAGCCCGCCGCGCGCGCAGATCGCGCTGTCGATTCTGGTGCGGTTGCCGGGGATCGATCCCACCGCACTCGGCTGGCTACCCCTGTTGACAGGAGTGGCGGTGGTGGACGCGCTGCGCACCACTGCCTCGGTGCCCGCGACGCTCAAATGGCCGAACGATGTCTTGATCGAGGGCCGGAAGGTGGCGGGCATCCTCGCCGAGGTCGCCGCGAGCGGCGCCGAGCTCGCGGTGGTGGTCGGCATCGGGCTCAACGTGAGCCTCGCCGAGGACGAGCTGCCGGTCCCGCATGCCACCTCGCTGACGCTGGCCGGTGCGGACGGCGTCGACCGCACCGCGGTGGCCCGTTCGATCCTCACCGAATTCGCCCGCCGGATCACCGCTTGGCGCGAAGAGGACTGGGCCGTCGCCCATCTGGCGCACGCCTACCGGGAGCGGTGCGCGACGCTCGGTGCCAGGGTGCGCGCCGACCTGCCCGGCGGCAAGACACTCACCGGCGTGGCCACCGACGTCGACGACGCCGGCCGGCTGCTGATCGGTGATCGGGCGGTCTCGGCAGGCGACGTCACCCACCTGCGCCCCGAATAGCGCTGAACTCGTTGCGGTCGAGCGCGTTCCGTCGACACCACGCCGCGCGCCGGTGGTTTCGCCGTGGTGGGCGGTAGGGTTCGGCACATGGGTTATCCGGAGGACGTCCTGGCGCCCGACGAAGAGCTGATACTGCATCGCCATCCGCACTGGAAGATGCTGTTCTGGCCGGTCGTCACCTTGATCGTCGCCACCGCCGTCGCGGGCTTCGCCGGCGGGGTGGCCTACCGCAACACCGAGGCGCCGGGCCGGTCGATCCTGTTGCTGGTGATCTTCCTGATCTGGCTGCTCATCGTGATCTGGCGTTGCGTCATTCCGCTGATCAGCTGGAAGTCGACGCATTTCATCATCACTCAGCGGCGGGTCCTGGTGCGCCAGGGCGTGATCACCCACACCGGCATCGATATCCCGATGAGCCGCATCTCCAGTGTGCAGTTCCGGCACGGCCTGTTCGACCGGCTGCTCGGCACCGGCACCCTGATCATCGGATCCTCGTCGGAGGAACCGCTCGAATACGACGACATCCCGGCGGTGCAGCAGGTGCACGCGCTGCTCTACCACCAGGTGTTCGAGGTCGAGCGCGGCCATCGTGACGATTCGCACGGCTACCGGTGAGCGGCGCGCCGGTCGTGGCGTCGGTCCGTAATCTTGCTCTATGACCGCTGTACTGCTGGCCGAGGACGATGAGGCCATCGCCGCGCCGCTCTCGCGCGCCTTGGGCCGGGAAGGCTACTCGGTCACCGTCGAACGCTTCGGTCCCGCGGTGCTGCGCCGCGCGCTCGAAGGCAACCACGATCTGCTGATCCTCGATCTCGGGCTGCCCGGAATGGACGGGCTGGAGGTGTGCCGTCAGGTGCGGGCGCGTGGCGCCGATCTGGCGGTACTGATGTTGACCGCGCGCACCGACGAGGTCGATTTCGTGGTCGGGTTGGACGCGGGCGCCGACGACTACGTGGGTAAACCGTTCCGGCTGGCCGAACTGCTGGCTCGGGTGCGAGCGCTGTTGCGGCGCAGCGGAATCGGCGACGACACCGTCGAGGTGGGTGGCATCCGGCTCGAGCCCGCCGCGCGGCGGGTGCTGGTCAATGGCGTCGAGGTCGGTCTGGCCAACAAGGAGTACGAGCTGCTCAAGGTGCTCATCGACCGAGCGGGTCAGGTGGTCTCGCGCGAGACCATCCTGCGCGAGGTGTGGGGCGATGCCGAACTGCGCGGCTCCAAGACCCTCGATATGCACATGTCGTGGTTGCGCCGCAAGATCGGGGACGAGGGTCCGATGGCGGAGCGACGCATCGTCACCGTGCGCGGTGTCGGATTCCGGCTGAACACCGACTGACGTGCGGCGCCGGATTCTGCGGTCCATGCTGACCGTGCTCATGCTCACCACGGTGGCGCTCGGTGTGCCGCTGACCTACACCGCGTGGCTGTGGGTCGAGGACATCACCCGCAACGATCTGCAGAATCGGCTCGAACGGATCGCGGTGGAGGTGATCGCCCAGGAACGCGAGGACGGGCGGGTGCACGACGGCCTCGATCTGCGCACGGTGCGTCCGCTGGTGCCCGACGACGGCAAGCTCACCATCATCTATCCGGCACCGCACGACAACGCCTCGCAGGTGGATATCGGCCCGGAGCGGGTGCAGGATCCGCTGCTGGAATCGCTGTCGATGGGTGCGTCGGGGTCGCTGCGGCTCGAGGTGCCTTCGGCGCCGATGCATGCCAGGCAGCGCCAGGCCGTCGCCGTGGTGGGGCTGGCCGTGCTGGCCTCGCTCAGCGCCGCGGTCGCGGTGGCGGTGGTGACCGCGCGCAGGGTCGCCGATCCGCTGCGCGATGTGGCGGCGCGGGCGGCCAGGCTGGCCATGGGTGATTTCCGGCCCGATCCGCGCAGGCACGGCATCGCCGAGCTGGACCGGGTCTCCGATGTGCTCGATTCGGCGACCGTCGAGATCGCCGGCCGGCTGCAACGCGAGCACGCGCTGGTGGCCGACGTCTCCCATCAGTTGCGCAGCAGGCTCACCGCGGTGCGGCTGCGCCTGGACGAGCTGTCGGCGCACCGCGATCCGGATGTGGTGCACGAGGCCGAGGAGGCGATGGCGCAGGTCGACCGGCTCACCGAGGCGATTGATGATCTGGTGCGCGCCTCCCGTGACGAGGACGCCACCGACCGCGATCCGGTGCCGGTGATGGACGAGCTGCGCGGCATCGTCACCGAATGGACCCATCCGTTCACCGAGGCCGGGCGCACCCTGCAACTGATCGGCGACGACCAATTGCGCGCGCCGATCACCGGTTCCCGGTTGCGGGAGGCGGTCGCGGTGCTGATCGACAATGCCCTCATGCACGGCGGCGGCACCTGCACGGTGTCGGTGCGCACGGTGCGTCCCGGTGGCGATCGGGAGCCGCTGGTGTGTGTGGAGATCGCCGACGAGGGCGACGGCGTCAGCGATGAGCTGGCCCCGCACATCTTCGATCGGGGTTTCTCCGGCGCCGGTTCGACCGGGGTGGGGCTGGCGCTGGCGCGGGCGTTGATCGAGGCCGATGGCGGGCGGCTGGAATTGCAGCGGCGCAGGCCCGCGTTGTTCGCGGTGTTCCTCGGGGCGCCGACGGCGACGCGTCAGGCCAACGGGGTGGTGGGGGAGCCGCGCTAGCTTCGCGGCGATCGCTCAGCCCTGATGGCCGAGGCGGCGCTCTTCCTCGACGAGCTCTTCGAACTCTTCCATGATCTGTTCCATCTCATCGGGGAACACCCAGCGGCGCATGGCCCAGAAGCGGAACGCCATCTGCAGCAGATTGCCGATGATGAACGCGCTGATGAAATCGGCGACATTCTCCACAAGGAAGCTGACGTCGGGTTGGCGCAGGTGGAAGACGTAACTGGAAATCCATAGCGGCACGAAGCTCAGCACCACGCCGACGCCGCTGACGGCGAAGAACAGCGCGGCTTCGTGGTGGCGTTCGCGGCCGCCGCGGTTCTTGAACGACCATTCCCGGTTGAGGATGTAGGAACAGATCACCGCGATCACACCGGAGATGATCTTCGCGGTGACCGGCTTCGGCTCCAGAACTGTCCACTTCAGTAGGTAGAAGATCCCGCTGTCGATGACGAAGGTGGTCGCGCCGACGATGGCGAACTTGATCAGCTCGCGGTGGCGATACGCGATCTCCTGCGCAGGCTTGGGAAGGACGCTGACCACGTCGTCGACGAATGACACAAGGCCCGAGTGTACCGGTAGCGGTCATTCGCACCGGACATGACAGTATTGACCGACGTGAGCGCACGTTCCTTCGATCCTTCGGCAATGCCGACCGTCACCATGATCGGCGGTGGCCAGCTCGCGCGCATGACGCATCAGGCCGCCATCGCATTGGGCCAGCGCCTTCGGGTGCTCGCCGAGCAGCCCGGCGATCCGGCCGCGCAGGTCAGCCCCGACGTCGTCCTCGGAAGTCACACCGACCTGGCCGCGCTGCGCGCCGCCGCGGTGGGTTCGCACGCGCTGACCTTCGATCACGAGCATGTGCCGACCGAACACCTCGAGACGCTGGTCGCCGAGGGCGTGAACGTGCAGCCGCCGCCGTCGGCGCTGCTCTACGCCCAGGACAAGCTGGCCATGCGGACGAAGCTGTCGAGCATGGGGCTGCCGGTGCCCGCGTTCGTGGAGGTGTCCGAGCCCGCCCACGCGGTGAAGTTCGGCGCCGAACAGGGCTGGCCCATCGTCATCAAGGCGGTGCGCGGCGGCTACGACGGGCGCGGAGTGTGGATGCCCGAGGACGCCGCCGAGGCCGAGCTGATCGTCACCGAGCAGTTGGCGAACGGGGTGCGGCTGCTGGCCGAGGCCAGGGTGGACCTGAAGCGGGAGCTGTCCGCGATGGTGGCGCGCTCGCCGTTCGGGCAGGCCGCGACCTGGCCGGTGGTGGAGACCGTGCAGCGCAAGGGGCAGTGCGCGGTCGTCATCGCGCCGGCGCCGGAGTTGCCGGAGCAGGTGGGTGCCGAAGCCGAGACCATGGCGCTCGCGCTGGCCAACGAACTGGGTGTGGTCGGTGCGATGGCGGTGGAGCTGTTCGAGACCCACGACGGAACCCTGCTGATCAACGAGCTGGCCATGCGCCCGCACAATTCCGGGCACTGGGGCATGGACGGCGCCCGCACCGGCCAATTCGAACAGCATCTGCGCGCGGTACTCGACTACCCGCTCGGCGACACCAGCCCGCTGGCGCCGGTCACCGTGATGGCGAATATTCTCGGCGCGCCCGAGGCGCCTGCCATGTCGATGGACGAGCGGCTGCACCATCTGTTCGCCCGGATGCCGGATGCCAAGGTGCACCTGTACGGCAAGGGTGAGCGCCCGGATCGCAAGATCGGGCATGTGAACGTGCTGGGCGATGATGTCGCGACGGTGCGTGAGAAGGCGGAGCGGGCGGCGCATTGGATGTCGCACGCCGTATGGACCGACGGATGGGATCCGCATGAGTGAGCAGCAGGGCCCGGCAGTCGGCCTGATCATGGGCAGCGACTCCGACTGGCCGACCATGGAGGCCGCCGCCGAGGCGCTGGCCGAGTTCGGGATCCGCTTCGAGGTCGGCGTGGTCTCCGCGCATCGCACCCCGCAGCGCATGCTCGACTACGCCCGTGACGCCGCCGGGCGCGGCATCAAGGTCATCATCGCCGGTGCGGGCGGGGCCGCCCATCTGCCGGGCATGGTCGCCTCGGCGACCCCGCTGCCGGTGATCGGTGTCCCGGTCCCGTTGAAGTACCTCGACGGGATGGACTCGCTGCTGTCCATCGTGCAGATGCCAGCGGGCGTCCCGGTCGCCACCGTCTCCATCGGTGGCGCCCGCAACGCAGGCCTGCTCGCCGCCCGCATCCTCGCCACCCAGGATCCGGCCCTGCTGGAGCGGATGCGCCAGTTCCAGGCCGGGCTGGAGCAGATGGTGCTGGACAAGGACGAGGCGCTGCGCCGCAAGCTGCTCGGCTGAGTACCGCGCCGGCGCTCGATACGGTGAAACGATGACGACCGACGACACAGCGCGGGTCACAGCGGGTGACGACACCGTCCGGTTCCGCTTGGCCGTGGTGGATGTGGCCTTGCGGCTGTTCGCCGAGCAGGGGTACGAGGCGACGTCGGTGGATGCGATCGCGGAGGCCGCGGGGATTTCGCGGCGCACGTTCTTCCGGCAGTTCCGTTCGAAAGAGGACGTGATCTTCGCCGATCACGAAGCCCAGCTGGCGGCGGCGGGGGAATACCTGAGCGCCAGCGAGGAGGACCCGTGGGACGCGGTGTGCTCGGCGGTGGTGCAGGTGTTCGAACGATTCACCCAGTGGCGCGGTATCGCCGCGCGCCGGTACCGGGTGGTGCGGCGGGTGCCCGCACTGCGCGAACGCGAGATCGTGACGGTGTTCCGGTACGAGCGGTTGTTCACCGATTTCCTGCGCGAACGGTTGCCGGAGGCCTCTGATCTGGCCAGGGTGCAGTTCACCGCGGCGGTCACCGCGACGCACAACTATCTGCTGCGGCGCATGGTGCGCGGGGAATCCGATGCCGGTGCGGCCGATCTGCGGATCGAACTGGCCGCGATTCCGCGCGGCGGGCAGCGGCCGCGGTCGGATGAGATGGTGCTCGCGGTGTTCCCGCGCGACCTGCCGCCGCGCCGGGTCGCCGACCTGCTCGAACACCGTCTCGGTAATCTGTGACCAGCCACACAGCTGGATTCTGACACTCAGTGCCATACGGTCTCTGCCGGTAGTGCCCGTTCGGCGCGTATACTCGGCGTCGACGTGGCACTGAGTGCCGGACCAATCTGTGTGTCCGGAAAGGACCGCAGCTTTTCACACACGATCAGGAGCGTGCCCGATGGCGGGAAACCCCGATTTCGACCTGTTCAAGCTCGAGGACTTCCACGATGAGCTGCGTGCTGCCATCCGCGGCCTGGCCGAGAAGGAGATCGCGCCCTACGCCAAGGACGTCGACGGCAACGCCCGCTTCCCGGAAGAGGCGCTGACCGCCCTCAACGCCGCGGGCTTCAACGCCGTGCACGTGCCCGAGGCCTACGGCGGCCAGGGCGCCGACTCGGTCGCCACCTGCATCGTCATCGAAGAGGTCGCCCGCGTCTGTGGTTCCTCGTCACTGATCCCCGCGGTCAACAAGCTCGGCACCATGGGCCTGATCCTGAACGGCTCCGAGGAGCTGAAGCAGAAGGTGCTCGGCGACCTGGTGAACGGCAAGATGGCCTCGTACTGTCTGTCCGAGCGTGAGGCCGGATCCGACGCCGCGTCCATGCGCACCCGCGCCAAGCAGGACGGTGACGACTGGGTGATCAACGGCTCCAAGTGCTGGATCACCAACGGCGGCAAGTCCGAGTGGTACACCGTGATGGCCGTGACCGATCCCGAGAAGGGCGCCAACGGCATCTCCGCGTTCATGGTGCACAAGGATGACGAGGGCTTCGTCGTCGGCCCGCTCGAGCACAAGCTCGGCATCAAGGGTTCGCCCACCGCCGAGCTGTACTTCGAGAACTGCCGGGTGCCGGGCGACCGCATCATCGGCGAGCCGGGCACCGGTTTCAAGACCGCACTGCAGACCCTCGACCACACCCGCCCCACCATCGGCGCGCAGGCCGTCGGCCTGGCCCAGGGCGCGCTCGACGCGGCCATCGCCTACACCAAGGACCGCAAGCAGTTCGGCAAGGCCATCGCCGACTTCCAGAACACCCAGTTCATGCTGGCCGATATGGCGATGAAGGTGGAAGCGGCCCGCCTGATGGTCTACACCTCGGCCGCGCGCGCCGAGCGTGGTGAGCAGAACCTCGGCTTCATCTCCGCCGCGGCCAAGTGCTTCGCCTCCGATGTGGCCATGGAAGTCACCACCAACGCCGTCCAGCTCTTCGGCGGCGCCGGCTACACCACCGACTTCCCGGTGGAGCGGATGATGCGTGACGCCAAGATCACCCAGATCTACGAGGGCACCAACCAGATCCAGCGTCTGGTGATGAGCCGCGCCCTGCTCAAGGGCTGAGTACTCGCCGGCCGAGCGGCCGGAAGAGCTCGACGTGGCAGCCCCGGGCGATCGGACCATATCGGTTCGATCGCCCGGGGCTTTCGTTCCGTATAGCCGTATATGCGCCCCATCGGTCGCTGCCCACCCGTCGCCCGGCTCGCATCGCGCGCCCCGGATACGATGAGCGCGGCGCTCTCGGCCGTTGTGAACGCCGGTCTCGCCGATGGAACCGATAGCGAGGACCGTTCATGAACGAGCCGGCAGCACAGCCGTCGCGCAGGCGTCGATACCTACTCCGCGCGGCTGTCGGATTCGCGGCGACGGTGGTGCTGCTGATCGCCGCCGCGTTCGGCGCCACCGCCCTCATGTCGCTGCCCTCCCCGCCGACATTGGCGCAGCTGATGTTCGCACCGCCGTCGACCCAGGGTGAGCTGTTCGCCTCGCGCACCGTGCCCGCGTCGCCGCAGCCGCGGCCGCTGCCGAAAGCCGAAGCGCCGCTACCGGATACGGTTCCATGGAAGGGTGCGCGGATCTCGGTGGCCGAGTTCCTCGACACCACGAAGACCAATTCGTTCGTGGTGCTGCGCGACGGGGTGATGATCCACGAGTGGTACCGCGACGGCGTCGGTCCGACCACGAAGCAGTCGTCCTGGTCGGTGGCCAAATCGGTGGTGTCGCTGCTGATCGGCCGGGCCATCGGCGCCGGGCAGATGAGCGAGGACGACCGGCTGGTCGATCTGCTGCCCGAACTCGCCACCGGCGCCGACTACGACAAGGTCACCATCGGTGATCTGCTCGATATGAGTTCGGGCATCGATGTTTCGGAGAACTACAACAAGTGGGCACCGTTCACCGGCACCGCCCGCATGTATCTGACCACCGATCTTGCCGAGTTCGTCGACGGGCATCGCACGCTGATCTTCCCGCCCGGCAGCAAGGGCGATTACCGCAGCGTCGACACCCAGCTGCTCGGTATGGCGCTGGCGCGCGTTACCGGTACTTCGCTGAGTGAGCTGCTGGCGCGCGATATCTGGGCGCCGATCGGCGCGGTGGACGACGCCCTGTGGAATCTCGATCGCGAGGGCGGCCAGGAGAAGGCGTTCTGCTGTCTCAATGCCACCGCCCGCGATTTCGCCAAGATCGGGCAGCTGGTCGCCGACGGCGGCCGCGTCGGCGATAACCAGCTCGTGCCGCCGGCCTGGATCGAGCGCATCGGTACGCCGTCACCGCACCGGGTCTCCGATGAGGGCTACTCGGCGCAGTGGTGGCATCCGGACGGCGGCGACGGCGCGGATCTGTCGGCGGTCGGCGTCTACGGCCAATACATCTGGGTCGATCCGCCCAGCCGCACCGTCATCGTCAAGCTCAGTGATTACGGCACCTCGCAGGACGAGACGGAGACCTTCGAGGTCTTCCGCACCATCGCCCGCGCGGGCTGACTCGCGGCCGCTCAGGCGACCAGGTCGGCGTACTCCGGGTGCGCGCCGATGTACTGATCGACATACCAGCAGGTGGGAACCACCGAATAGCCGTTGTCCTTGGAATCGGCGAGCGCGTATTCGACCACCTGGGCGGCCACGCCGCGGCCACGGAATTCCGGGAACGTCATGGTGTGGTGGAAGTCGCGGACCTTGGCGTCCTCGCGTTCGGAGTAATCGGCGTAGCCGGCGAGGGTGTCGTCGATGTAGATCTCGAAACGGGTATCAGCGACATTGTGTTCGAGCCTGGTGGTCATATCGGGGTGGAACTCCTTCTCCGGCGCGGTTGTTCCGGATGCGCTCGATTCGATCACAGGATGGCGCCCGGATTGAGGATGCCGTGCGGGTCGAGCGCGTCTTTGATGCGGGCGGTCAACGCCATCACGTCGGGGCCGAGCTGATCGGGCAGCCAGGCCTTCTTGAGCCTGCCGACGCCGTGTTCGCCGGTGATGGTGCCGCCGAGGGCGATGGCCAGGTCCATGATCTCGCCGAAGGCCCGGTGGGCGCGTTCGGTCATATCCGGATCGGTGGGGTCGTGCACGATCAGTGGGTGGGTGTTGCCGTCGCCCGCGTGCGCGATCACCGAGACGATCACATCGTTGCGTTCGGCGATCTCGGCGATGCCGTCGACCAGCTCGCCCAGGCGCGGCAGTGGCACGCCGACGTCTTCGAGCAGCAGCGGCCCGAGTCGTTCCACCGCGGGGATGGCGAATCGCCTGGCCGCGGTGAAGGCCTCACCTTCCGCGGGGTCCTCGGTGTGGAAGACCTCGGTGGCGCCGGCCTTCTCGCAGGCGGCGACCATGATCTCGGCCTCGTGCGCGGCGAACGCGCCTGGCGCGTCGGATCGGGCGACCAGCAGCGCGGCGGCCTCGCGATCCAGGCCCATGCGCATCTCGTCCTCCACCGCGTTGATCGCGACGGTGTCCATGAATTCGAGCATGGCCGGGCGCAGCGCACCGGTGATGGACAGGATCGCCTCGGTGGCCGCGGTGAGTGTGCCGAACGAGGCGACCACCGTGCTCTGCGGCGGCTGCGCGGGCAGCAGCCGCAGGGTGAGTTCGGTGATGACGCCGAGGGTGCCTTCGCTGCCGACGAACAGTTTCGTCAGCGACAGGCCCGCCGAATCCTTCAACCGCGGCCCGCCCAGCCGCACCGGGGTGCCGTCGGCCAGCACGACCTCCATGCCGAGCACGTAATCGGTGGTGACTCCGTACTTGACACAGCACAGCCCGCCCGCGTTGGTCGCGGCGTTGCCGCCGATCGAGCACATCTCGAACGACGACGGGTCCGGCGGATACCACAGCCCGTGCTCGGCGACGGCCCGCTTGACCTCGGCATTGAGCAGGCCCGGCTGCACCACCGCGGTACGGGTGATCGGGTCGACGGTGATCTCGCGCATGCGTTCGGTGCTCAGCACGATCCCGCCGTCCACCGCGGTCGCCCCGCCGGACAGCCCCGAACCCGCGCCACGGGGCACCACCGGGACCCTCCGCGCGTGCGCCCAGCGCAGCGTCGCCGCGACGTCGGCGGTGCTGCTCGCCCGGACCACCGCCAGCGGGGTGCCCGCATCGGGGTCGCGGGCCCAGTCGTGCCGGTAGCCGTCGAGCAGATCGGGGTCGGTGACCACCGCGCCGTCGGGCAGTGAGTCGATCAGATCGTGCAGGTCCACAGCGACAACGCTAGCGTCCGGGACGATCCTTGCCGCGCCCAGCCGCGCGTGGCAGGCACCGCCGGTTCCGCAGCCGGGCGCGCAAGCCGCCGAATGTGATGTCGCGCGCCGGAGTGGCCCTGCGGCAGGGCATGGGGCGACAATCAGCTGTCGGGGTTTGTGCACTGGTCGGGCGGAGGGATGGCGTTGATGCAAGTCGAACCGCAGAGTTGCCGGGAGCTGGTGGCCGCGATGTTCTCCGCCGAGTTCGTCGACGGCGGGGTCGATCCGGCGGCGTTGCGCCGCGTACACGCGGGTGAGCACGCCGAATGGGCGCTGGCCCTTGATCGGTCCGGGATGTTCGGCACCGATACCGTCGCCACGGTCACCGCGCAGTGGCGTGAGGATCCACGGGTGCTGTTGGACGCCCTGCTCACCGAGGCCGACGACGTCACCCGCCGCCGCTGCCTCACCGCATGGGCCGCACTCGGCGATGGCGGCGCGGACACCCGCGCCCGCATGGCCTGACCGGCGCGTTTCCCCGCCGATCATCTCGGCCTACCAGCTGATAACTTCGGCGCCACCTGCCGCTGGCACCCTGGCCGCCGTGCATGATCTGGCCGTCGCCGCCGACACCCTGGCCGCGCGTTTCACTCGCCTGTGCCAGGCCGTGGTCGCGCGGCTGCCGTTCGGGCTGCACCGGATCGTCGCGCCGACGTTCCTCGGCTTCGCGCTGATCAACAGCTTCACCTTCGGCGTGGACCTGGTGCTGCTCACCGCACTGCACAGCGGTCTCGGGCTGCCGCTGTGGATATCGGTGACCGTCGGCTATGTGTGCGCGTTCGGGCTGGCCTTCCTGCTCAACCGCACCTTCAACTTCCATTCGCACGCCCCGATCGGCAGGCAGGCCGTGGTGTACGCGGTGGTGGTGCTGATCAACTATCTGGCCTTCATCCTCGGTGTCAGCACCGGGCTGACGGCGCTTGGCCTCGAGTATCACCTGTCCAGGCTGGCCGCGGGTGCCTGTGAAGCCGTCTACATGTACAGCGCGATGCGGTGGGTGGTTTTTCGCCGGCGCGCGGAACCCGTGCCCGACACGAGGTGACGGCGGGTCGGCGGCGACGATGTGCGCCCGGCGGGGGGGTCGCCACGACGCGGCTCGGCCATCGGGTCAGTGGAGCAGTCGCACCGCGTCCCCGTCGACGACGACCACATCGTCATCGGTGAGCGCCCAGTGCTCGACTCCGGCGGCCCGATAGGCGGCGGCCAGGCGGTTGCCGTCGCCGTCGGGGTCGGTGGCGGAATCGATATGCGGGACGATCGGCCGGTCGATCAAACCCAGTCCGTCCCAGCGCGGCTCGACACCGCAGGCGGGCAGCACCTCGGCCGGGTCGTCGGCGGTTTCCAGACCGTGCAGATCGGGCGCGAGCACGCAGGCGCCCGCGCTGTATCCCGCGTACACCAGCGTGTCGGCGGCGAGCAACTCCGGGATGACGAGATCGGCCCCGCTGCGCGCGAACTGTGCCCGCAGCACGAAGGTATTGCCGCCGCGCACCCACACCATCGGGAATTCGGCCAGCCGCTGCGCCAAAGCCTTTGCGCGGCCGGCGTATTCCCGCAGATCCACTTCCTCCGGGCGATAGCCGAGCGTGCGCAACGGCACCAGATCGCTGGTCACCGCCGCGGCGCGGGCCCGTGGCCAGGCATCGCAGGCGTTGGCGATCACCGCGACCCGCCCCGGCGGCCCGGCGAGCGCGGCCAGCCGGTCGGCGTGCGCGCCGAAACGGTAGGACGCCAGGAACAGCCGCATCGGCTCAGATGGTGAAGGCGAGGGTGCGCACCAGCCGCCTGCCCAGTTCGTCGTCGCCGGAGAAGCCGATCTCGCCCATCCGCGAATCGGCGGTGACCCGGCCGCCGCCCAGCCGGACCATCAGGCCGGAATCCAGGGTGATGGTCGTGGTCGGCGGGCCGTCGAAGGCGTCGACATAGCGGGCCCGGCCCTCGACCGCGATATGCAGGGTGCGGGCCAGCGGTCCGGTCAATTCGAAAGCGATCCGCGAACCTTCGGGGGCCTTGCCCACCTTGGCGATCACCCGCGGCACGGTCTGGGCGAACTCCTGGAACGCCAGCTCGCCGCGCCGCCCGCCCTCGTCCACCCGGACGCCGAGCGCGTCGGCGATATCCAATTCGTGCATCCAGCAGTCGAACAGCCGCACCCGCATGAACCGGCCGTAGCTCACCGGCCCGATCGGCGACTGGGTCTGCGCCTGCCACTGCGCCTCGTCCATCGCCGCCAGCGCCTTGCGCCTGCGTTCGGTGACGTCGTGGAACCGTTGCAGCAGTGCGGATCCGGTGAGCGGGCGCAGCCGCTGGATCCAGATCTCGTTGAACACCGCGGTCTCGTTGCGTACATGCGGCAGCGAATGCACATCGACCTCGGGCTGCGAGCGATCGCGCGCGGGCGGCTTCTCCCCGAGCAGGAACGACTCCGTGCCGACCACGTGGGCCACCACATCGAAGACGGTCCACCCCGGCAGTGGGCTCGGGCTGCGCCACACGCGCTCTTCCAGCCCGTCGACGAGGGTGGCGATGGCCTCCCACTGCTCCGGCAGCAGTGCGGTGAGCTCGGCCTGATTCGGCGTATCCGTCATCGTGGTGCGGGTCCTTCCCCCGTGCTGGTCTGGTCGGTATCGAGTTCGGTTGCGGCCGTGATGGTTCCGGCCGCGGAGTCGAGTGCTTCCAGGCCGGAGCGGATCGCGGCGGCGGTGGTGGCGGGCTCGTGCGGGCGGCGCAGCAGGAAACCGGCGGCGAAGCGGAGTTTGTCGCCGTGTCTGCGCGGTACCACGTGCAGGTGCACATGTGGCACGGTCTGGAAGGCGGCGGTGCCGTCGTTGAGAATGAGGTTGGCGCCGTCGGCGGCCAGTCCGCCGCGCCGGATCGCCAGCGCGAGTCGATGCCCGGCGCGGAACAGTTCGGCACCGGTATCGGGATCGAGGTCCTCGAGTTCGGTGGCATGGCGTTTCGGGACCACGAGGGTGTGGCCGCGAGCGATCGGGCGGATGTCGAGGAACGCGCACAGAGTGTCGTCCTCGTACACCTTGGTCGCCGGAGCAACACCTGCCACGATGCGGCAGAAGACGCAGTCGTTCACACGGCGACCATACGGCGTATGAGTGGCCTGGGACACCCTGCGTCCACTGAATGGCGTGATGCCTGTCACTGCGGCAGCCCTCCGCAGCTACCCGACCTCACGACCTACCTCGAGGTGGGTAACCCACCCGGACGTACGGTCTTGTGCCGTTTGCCCTGCTCAGTCACGATCTGAGTCCGAAAGGGCAACCTAACCCGGGGGTCCGCGTGTGACCGGACTCTCAGCTAAGCTCACCGCGGTCCGGGTACAGTTGCCAGGATTTGGTGGAACTTACTCTTCGGTAACTTCGTTCGCCGCCGCTCGGTGGCGCTGAGTCGTTCGGTAGAGCTAAGCCAGCACGAGAAGGAAGTCTGACAGGTGGAGACAACGCAAAACGTGGGCGAGGAGTCCCCGCGCGGAGCGCGTGTCGGAGTCGTTCGCGAAACCGGCGCGGGCGAACGACGTGTCGCATTGGTACCCAAGATCATTCCTGCCCTGGTGAAACAGGGCGTGCAGGTGGTCGTGGAATCCGGTGCCGGACTCGGCGCGCTCATTCCCGACGAGGCCTACATCGACGCGGGCGCGACCATCGGTGATCCGTGGTCGGCCGAGGTCGTGGTCAAGGTCGCCCCGCCGAACGACGCCGAGGTGGCCAAGCTGACGGCCGGGCAGACGCTGATCGGGTTCCTCGCTCCGCGCAACGCCGACAACCAGATCGCCGCCCTGAAATCGGCCGGCGTGCAGGCCTTCGCGGTCGAGGCGATCCCGCGCATCTCGCGCGCGCAGGTGATGGACGCGCTGTCCTCGCAGGCCAACGTGGCCGGCTACAAGGCAGTGCTGCTCGCGGCCTCGGAATCGACCCGCTTCTTCCCGATGCTCACCACCGCCGCGGGCACCGTGAAGCCCGCGACCGTGCTGGTGCTCGGTGTGGGTGTGGCCGGTCTGCAGGCGCTGGCCACGGCCAAGCGCCTCGGTGGCCGCACCACCGGTTACGACGTGCGCCCCGAGGTCGCCGATCAGGTGCGCTCGGTCGGCTCGCAGTGGCTGGATCTCGGCATCGACGCCGCCGGTGAGGGCGGCTACGCCCGCGAGCTCACCGAGGAGGAGAAGGCCAAGCAGCAGCAGGCCCTCGAAGACGCCATCAAGGGCTTCGACGTCGTCATCACCACCGCGCTGGTGCCGGGACGCCCGGCGCCGCGCCTGGTCACCGCCGCGGCCGTGGAGGGCATGAAGCCCGGCAGCGTCATCGTCGACCTGGCCGGTGAGACCGGTGGTAACTGCGAGCTGACCGAACCCGGCCAGACCGTGGTCAAGCACGGGGTCACCATCTGCTCGCCGCTGAACCTGCCCGCGACCATGCCCGAGCACGCCAGCGAGCTGTACTCGAAGAACATCGCGGCGCTGCTGGAACTGATGCTGGTCGACGGCAAGCTCGCCCCTGATTTCGACGATCAGGTGCTCGCCGATTCCTGCGTCACCCGCGAGGTGGAGAACTGATGTACACCGAACTGCTTGCCAATATCGCGATCCTGGTGCTGTCCGGCTTCGTCGGATTCGCGGTCATTTCCAAGGTCCCCAACACCCTGCATACCCCGCTGATGTCGGGCACCAACGCCATTCACGGCATCGTGGTGCTCGGCGCGCTGGTGACGCTCGGCAAGGTCGAGGACCCTTCGGTGCTGATGCAGGTGATCCTGTTCGTCGCCGTGGTGTTCGGAACCCTGAACGTCATCGGTGGTTTCGTGGTCACCGACCGCATGCTCGGCATGTTCAAGGGCAAGAAGCCGGCCGCGCAGAAGGCGAGCGAGTAAACCGATGGACAACCTGGTCAACATTCTCTACATCGTCGCGTTCGCGCTGTTCATCTACGGTCTGATGGGCCTGACCGGCCCGAAGACGGCGGTGCGCGGTAACTGGATCGCCGCGGCCGGTATGGCCATCGCGGTGATCGCGACGCTGATCGCGGTGCGTGACACCGGCAACTGGATCCTGATCATCGCCGGCCTCGTGGTCGGTGTGGTGCTCGGCGTTCCGCCGGCCAAGTTCACCAAGATGACCGAGATGCCGCAGCTGGTGGCGGCGTTCAACGGTGTCGGCGGTGGCACGGTCGCGCTGATCGCGTGGGCGGAGTTCCTCGACACCACCGGGTTCTCGAACTTCAAGCACGGCGAGGAACCGACCGTGCACATCGTGATCGGCTCGCTGTTCGCGGCCGTCATCGGTTCGATCTCGTTCTGGGGTTCGCTGATCGCGTTCGGCAAGCTGCAGGAGATCCTGCCCGGCCGCCCGATCGGTCTCGGCAAGCTGCAGCAGCCGCTGAACCTGCTGCTGCTGGTCGGCGCGATCGCGGCAGCGGTCTACATCGGTGTGCAGGCCGCCGACGGTGGCGCCTCGCAGCTGTGGATGATCGCGGTGCTGGTGCTGGCGGGCATCCTCGGCCTGATGGTCGTGCTGCCCATCGGCGGCGCCGATATGCCCGTGGTGATCTCGCTGCTGAACGCCCTCACCGGTCTGTCCGCCGCGGCGGCAGGTCTGGCGCTGAACAACACCGCCATGATCGTGGCAGGCATGATCGTCGGCGCGTCCGGCACCATCCTCACCAACCTCATGGCCAAGGCGATGAACCGGTCCATCCCGGCCATCGTGGCCGGTGGGTTCGGCGGTGGCGGCGGCGCCGCGGCCGGTGCCGGCGGCGGTGAGGCCAAGCAGGCCAAGGCCACCTCGGCCGCCGACGCCGCGATCCAGATGGCCTACGCCAACCAGGTCATCGTGGTGCCCGGCTACGGTATGGCCGTCGCGCAGGCCCAGCACGCGGTCAAGGAGATGGCCGCGCTGCTCGAGGCCAAGGGCGTCGAGGTCAAGTACGCCATCCATCCGGTCGCCGGTCGTATGCCCGGCCACATGAACGTGCTGCTGGCCGAGGCCGAGGTGTCCTACGACGCCATGAAGGAAATGGACGACATCAACGGTGAGTTCAACCGCACCGATGTCGCCCTGGTGATCGGCGCCAACGACGTCACCAACCCGGCCGCCCGCGAGGACTCCTCCAGTCCGATCTACGGCATGCCGGTGCTCAACGTCGACCAGGCCAAGTCGGTCATCGTGCTCAAGCGCTCGATGAACTCCGGCTTCGCCGGCATCGACAACCCGCTGTTCTACGCCGACCACACCTCGATGCTGTTCGGCGACGCCAAGAAGTCCGTCGGTGAGGTCACCGAGGAACTGAAGGCGCTGTAATCCAGGCGGTTTCGCGCGAACACGGCCCGTCGTCCGGCATGGACGGCGGGCCGTCGCGTTGCCGGTGTACCGATAATCGCTGGACGTTCCCCGTTCCGGCGCGAAGCATGGTGGCGATGTTCGAACACAGTGAAGCTCTGCGGCTGGTCGGAACACCGGAGGCGTCCGCGGATGCCACCGGCGGGCTCGACTGGTCGGTCCGGCTCGATTCCTACTATTCCGCGCGCGATGTGCTCGATGTGCTCGCCTTGACGCCGTTCGCGCGCGGCGCGCTGCCCTGCTACCGGAAGGTGCATCTGGAGCGAGTGCGTCCGCAGGCTCTGCTGCGTCCGGCCGGGTCGACGGTGTCGCGGATGGTCAACGAGGGCGGCAGCGTCTCGGTGCTTGTGCACGGCGACGGCTGGACCTTGCGTTCGGATCGCTGGGAGGACCGCAGCGGCGTCGTCGAAGTGGTCGCGGTCGACGATGAGCTCGCCGAGCGCATCATGACCGAGGCGACCCACGAGGCAGTGGACGAAACCATCGCCGACGACGTGGTCAAGATGGGTTTCTGGCATCTGGACGAACACCAGGGCCCGCGTCGCCGGGTACTCGACATCTCGACTCCGGCCTGGGCCGATATCCGCGGCAACTACTCGGCGCCGGTCGCGGCCACGCTGGATCGGTTGATGGCCTTGGCGGCGGCCGATATTCGCGGACGGCTGTTGCTGCTGCACGGCGCGCCCGGCACCGGCAAGACCACCGCGCTGCGGGCCCTCGCGCGGGCTTGGGGACCGTGGTGTCAGGCCGATTGTGTGCTCGATCCCGAGGTCTTGTTCTCCCAGCCGGGTTACCTGATGTCTGCGGCGATGGGCGCCGATGGCGGCGAACAGGGGGCAGGGCGCTGGCGGCTGCTGGTGCTGGAGGACTGCGACGAGCTGATCCGTGCCGAGGCCAAAGAGTCCGCGGGCCAGGGCCTTTCCCGGCTGTTGAATCTGACCGACGGCATGCTCGGCCAGGGGCGGGATGTGCTGATCGCGATCACCACCAACGAGGATCTGTCCCGCCTGCATCCAGCGGTCACCCGGCCGGGACGGTGCCTGGCCCAGCTCGAAGTGGGACGGCTCAGCTATGCCGAATCGCGGGCCTGGCTCGGCGAACACGCTGAGCGAGTGGAGGTTCCGGCCAGGGGCGCGACGCTCGCGGAGCTGATCGCGCTACGGGACGGGGCCGAGCAGATCGTGACCGCCTCGCCGCAGGCCGAATCGGGAATGTACCTGTAGGTCGATGGTTTTCGGATGGGGCTCGCAGTAGCCGTCCGGCAGGACCCGGCTTTAATGGCCGATCGGAAGCCGAATTCTGTTCGGAGTGCGGCGGTTACGGTTCGGCCGTGATCGACGCGGTGTGGCGGGAGCGAAACCAGCCGTGCGGCGGTGTGCTGGCGTGTCGGGCACCGTGGCACCGCGGCGTCGGGAGTGGCGCTGTTACCCTCGTCGGTATGCCGAGTATCGGAGCGAAGCTGTTGCGGACGCGATGGTTCGTGCGGGCGCCCATCTGGGTGTTCCGGGCGCGCCTCGGATTCCTGTTCGGCGGCCGGTTGCTGCTGCTGGAACATATCGGCCGCAAGTCCCGGCAGGTGCGCTACGTGGTGCTGGAGACGGTGGACCGCCCCGATACCGACACCGTCGTCATCGCCTCCGGCTTCGGCAAGTCCTCGCAGTGGTATCGCAATCTGCTGGCCGACCCGCACTGCCGGGTGAGCGTCGGATGGCGCTATCGCGCGGCCGCGGTGGCCCGCATGCTCGACATCGAGGAAACCGCCGCCGTGCTGGCCGGTTATCGCGTCCGGCATCCGAAGGCGTACCAGGAACTCAGCGGCGTCATCGAGGAGGCGACCGGGCAGGGCATCGACACCGTCCCGATGGTCGAGCTGTCGATGCGGGGCTGATCGCGAACTCCGCTGCTGGCCCGGGAGGTGGCTGGTTGCAGGGGCGATTCGACCGGCGTGGACCGGCGCGCGGGGCGTCCGAACCGGAGCGGGCGTCGGTGAGCACGTTGTCGGCGAACGGGTGTGGGTCGACTGGGGCGGTGCAACGCGCATCGGGGACGTGTGGGATCACTCCATGAAGGGCTTTGCCGACGCGGCCGGGGGAGCCGCGGTTGTCTCCGCCGGGGGCGCGACGATGCCCGCGAACACGCAGCACAGCACGACTATCGCCACGGGCACCACGAAGGTGGCGGTGAGTGGGATCAAAGCTGTGAGCCAGCCGATCACGGCAGGGCCCGCGAGCAGGCCCACGTAGCCGATGCTGAACACCCGCGACATATCCGTGGCGGCATTACCGGAACCGAGATTGCCCGCGGCGGTGAAGATCTGCGGGATACCGCCGGCCAAGCCGAGGCCGCACAACGCCCAGCCGAGCAGGGTGAGCGGAACCCACGGCGATACCAGGATGAGCAGCAACCCGAGTGCGGCGAGCAGCGAACCGTAGCGCACCACCGCGACGCGGCCGAACGCGCCGCTGACCCTATCGGCGGTGAAACGGCCGAGCGTCATGGTGACCGAGAACGCGCCGAAAGCCAAAGCGGCCGTGGACTCGTCGGTCTCGAGATGCTCGCGCATCTGCAAGGTGCTCCAGTCGTTGGCGACGCCCTCGGTGAGCAGTAGACCGAACGCCAGCGCGGCCAGCGCCCATACCTTGCGGGAACTGCCGCTGATATCGGTCTCGCCGCCTTCGTGCTCCGGCGGGGCATGCGGCAGCAGCCGGGGCAGGCAGGCCGCCACGATGACGACCCCGGCGCCCGCCGCCAGCGACATCGTCAGCCACGGTGACCAGCCCAACCTCAGCGTGAGCGCGCCGACCAGCGCGCCGAGTAGACCGCCGCCGGAGAACAGCGCGTGGAAGGCCGACATGATCGGGCGCCGATACTCCCGTTCCACATGCACCGCTTGGGTATTCATCGAGACGTCGAGGGCGCCGTTGCCGAATCCGAAGGCCGCCAGCGCGATCGCCAGCGACACCGGCCCTATCGCCAGCCCGGGCCCGATCACGCAGACCGATGCCGTCACCCCGGCCACGCCGACCAGCGCCCGGCTGCCGAACCGGTCTGCGAGCGGCCCGGCCAGCCGCATTCCCACGATGCCGGCACCGGCCATCAACAGGATGAACATGCCGAGCGTCGAATGCGCTATGCCGGTGCGCTCGGTGATCGACGGAATATGCACCACCCACATGGCGAGCAGAAACCCGTTGAGCCCGAAGACGGTGAACACCGCCGCCCGGGCGGTCCGCACCATCGGGTCGATCCTCGGCGTACCCACCGCGTCGACGGTACCGCGGCTCATCGGACCGGACGAGCCGAATCGGCGCCGGTTCCGCGGACCGGCCGCTCGGCGATGCGCATCGCCCAGGCCCGGAACTCGGTGAGATCGCCGAGCTCATCGCGTACCTGCTGCGGCACGAAACGGGTGGTGGCGGCCTCCAGCAGGTCGCAGAGTCCGAGGTGCACCCACTCCCAGACCTTGACGTTGTACGAGTGCACAACCGGCCCCACGCGCGCCCGGATGCTCGCGACCTCGGCGGCGGGGATCCCGGCGCGTTCCAGCCGGGCGATGGTGGCGCGCTGGTCCGCCTCGGAGAACTCGGTGTCCAGATACGGCTCCAGCAGATCGGCCCACACGTCGACCCGATGGGTGATCGGAATGGTGTTCCGCGCGCAGAACTCGTTCAACTCGTCGCGCTGATTCGCGGATACGAACAGTGTGATTCCGGTGCGGGTGCGGATCTCGGGTGGGAAGGCTGCCGGATCGGCGTCGCGGATCGCGGCGGCGGGCACCGCACGACCATCCGGCAGATCGGCGGCCGAGAGGTGTTCGCTGCCGAAGCACACCTGATCGCCGGTGAATACGACCTCGATCCCCATCATGAGCGCCCCCTTCTCGATGCGTTCCATACTCGCATCCACCACCGACACGAATGCGTATCCGCGGCGATCGGCAAGCCGCGCGTCGGGTCCTGTTTTCGCCCGCTCGCCGCAGGCCTGCCGTCGTACAGTGATTGGCATGGACGCGCTGGCCGGCTTGCTCGAAGGTCCACGGGCACGCGGTGCCTTTCTGATGCGCTCGGTGCTGCGACCGCCGTGGTCGCTGCGCATCGAGGACGAGGCGCCGTTGACGGTGCTCGCGATGATCCGGGGCAGCGCGTGGATCATGACCGATGACGCCCCCGAAGGCCGCCGGGCCGGCGCCGGTGACGTCGTGGTGTTCAGCGGCGGGCGCCCGTACAACGTGGCCGACGACCCGTCCACCGAACCGCAGATCATCATCAAACCCGGTCAGGTGACGATGACACCCGAGGGTGACATCCTCTGTGAAACCCTGAGTCTGGGCGTGCGCGAATGGGGCACCGACCCGAACGGCGAGACCATGATGGTCACCGGGACCTATGAGTCGGCCGGTGCGGTGAGTCAGGGTCTGCTGCGCGCGCTGCCGCCCGTCATCGTGCTGCCGCGCGGGGAATGCGATACCCGGCTGCTCGAACTGCTCGTCGACGAGATGTCCAAGGATCAGCCGGCCCAGGGCGCCGTGCTGGACCGCCTGCTCGACCTGCTGCTCATCGCCGCCCTGCGCGCCTGGTTCGCGCGTAATGACGCCCCCGCCTGGTATCACGCCTACGACGATCCGCTGGTCGGCAAGGCGCTGCGGCTGTTGCAGCACAATCCGGCGCACGGCTGGACGGTGGCGAGCCTGGCCGCCGCGGTCGGGGTGTCCAGGGCCGCGCTGGCGCGCCGGTTCACCGAACTGGTGGGGGAGCCGCCGATGGCATTCCTCACCGAATGGCGGCTGGCGCTGGCCGCCGACCTGCTCCAGGACTCCGACGCCACGATCGAGTCCATCGCGCGGCAGGTGGGTTACGGCAGCGCGTTCGCGCTCAGCTCGGCGTTCAAGCGCCAGTTCGGTGTGAGCCCGCGCGACCACCGCAGGGGCGCGGCACCGGCGCCGGTATCGTCGGCCGGGTGACGCAGCAGCAGTATCCGGTGCTCTGGCCGGTGCCCACCCGGTGGGCCGACAACGACCACTACGGGCACGTCAACAACGTGACCTACTACTCGTACTTCGACACCGCGGTCAACGCCTGGCTGATGCACGCCACCGGCACCGATATCCGCGAGCTGCCCGCGCTCGGCGTGGTAGCGCAGACCTCGTGCCAGTACCTCGGCTCGATCAGCTTCCCCGACCAGCTCCAGGTGGGCCTGCGGATCTCGCGGCTCGGCAACTCCAGCATCACCTACGATCTGGCGATCTTCCGCGAGGCCGACGGTGCGCTGGAGTTGGCCGCCACCGGCACCTTCGTGCACGTCTACGTGGACTCCGAGACCCGCAAGCCGGTGGAGATCCCCGAGGTCATCCGCACCGCCGCGGCCCAGCTCGTCACGGACTGAGCCCCCGGACGACGCGCCCGCCGGATCAGGCCATGGAGCTCTGCAACGCCGCCTGGAACCGGCGCATACCGTCGATCCACCGGTCGTAATCGCTGCCCTTGTACCGGTACATCTTCAGCACCTCCGGGTGCGGGAGGATGAGGAAGCTCTCGGACTCGATCCCGGCGATCACCGACTCGGCGACCTGCTCCGGGGTGAGCACCGCGCCTGCCGTGGTCACCGCCTTGATCGCCAGCTCCGCGGCGTCGGCGTTCTCCGGCGGCATCATCCCGCCGTGCAGCAGCTGGGTATCCACCCCCATCGGGCACAGGCAGCTGACGCGAATGCCCTTGTCGCCGTAGGTCACCGACAACCATTCGGCGAAGCCGACGGCGGCGTGCTTGGACACCGAGTACGGCGCCGACCCGATCTGGGTGAGCAGTCCGGCCGCCGACGCGGTCGTCACGAAGTATCCGCTGCCGCGTTCCAGCCAGCCGGGCACGAGTTGGCGTGCCGCGCGGACATGAGCGAGCACATTGACCTCGAGCGCGGCCGTCCACTGCGCGTCGGTGCTGTCGAGGCCGGGCCCGCCGCCGATGCCCGCGTTGGCGAAGAACAGGTCCACCGGACCGAATTCGGCCTCGGCTCGTGCGATGAGGGTGGCGATCACCGCGTCATCGGCGACGTCACCGCCCACCGCGATCGCCGCCGTGCCCAGCGAATCCGCGACCTGCTGCGCCGCCTCGGCGTCCAGATCCGCGACCACCACCTGCGCGCCGTCCGCCACCAGCCGCCGCGCCAGCGCCGCTCCGATTCCCGCACCGGCTCCGGTGACGATGGCGACCTTGCCCGAAATATCCATGCCCGCACGATAGCTCCCGCTTGCCCGCCGGTGTCGGGCCATCGGACAACGGGCGGTATCTCCGAGATCGTCGACGTCCGGTCAGCTCGATTCGGCGATCCGCTGCAGCAGCGGTGAGATCCGCGGCCCGACCAATTCGCGCATCACCAGAGCCATATTGGTGCGTTCCACGCCCGGGATCTTCAGGATGCGGCCGGTGATGCGGTAGAGATCATCGGCATCGCGGGCCACCACGCGCACGGTGAGGTCGGTGGCGCCGGTCATTCCGCATACCTCGGTGACCTCGGGGACTTCCGCGAGCTCGTCCACCACCGGATCGAGTTTGTGCTGGTCGACCACCACCGCGACGAACGCCGCCAGCGGATAGCCGAGCGCGCGTGCCTCCACTCGGCGCTCGAAACTGGCGAGCACTCCGTTGGCCTCCCAGCGCGCCAGCCGGGCCTGCACGGTATTGCGCGACAACCCCAGCCGAGCGGCCAGCTCCACGCCGGTCGCTCTCGGGTTGTCCACCAGCTCCAGCAGCAATCGCGCGTCGGTAGCGTCGACGGCGGGATCGGCGAGCTCTCGACCGGTCATATATCGCATGATGACACGCGCCGGGTGGCTCGGATGGATGTTCGGTGCGCACGAGCGCACCCGAGCGGTCACCGATGGCGGGCACGGGCGCAGTGCTCCGCCCGTGCCTGCCGATTCGGGGGATATGCCTAGGTGCAGGTGATCGACGAGCCGCACATGAGGCGATCGATCAGCGACAGCACCGCGCTGCCCGAGGACGCCCCGCCCGGTGCGGGTTCACCCGGCGCGACCACGGGGGTGACCATCGGAGTGACGGGCAGCGGTGCGGCGGCAGCCGGACCCGCGGTGAGAACAGTGCCGAGAGCCAGTGCCGCGACGCCTGCGCCGAGCAGCTTGGGGAACGACATGAGGAATCCTTTGTTCGGTGCGATGAGATCGGCTCGGTCGCGGATCGGACCGAGCCGTACGGCATCGCCAGAGCCGGCATCTCGACGGCGATGCTGGGCGCGAGGATGGCCGAATATGCCCTTCTGCTAACAGGTTTGGTCCGGCCGCGCGGCCCACGGAGACTATCGGGACGCCTCCGCGGCCGTTACAGCCGCATTTCTGATTTCGGTCGCCATGCGCGGGCCGGTCTCGTCGGGCGGCACGTGCGAACCAGCCTGATGAATCGGCGGACGGTCTGCGGATCATCGAGCCCGCCCGGCCGTCCGCTGGGCGGACTTTTCTGCGCTCTAGCAGGGGCGATGGTCGACACGTCGAGTAGTTGATCTGTCACAACGTGCAATATGACCGGCCGGTTACCACCGAAATCGCGCATTCTGCTCAGTTTCGTGTCGGTCACTTGCGCACATCGTCTGATCGTGGATGCTGTGTGATACAGGACACAATCCTGGCTCCGACTTCCCAGGAGGCGGTGAAGGAGATGCTCGGCAAACCCAGCTATCCGGTACAACTGATCCAGCCCGACGGCAGGCGCGTCCTCGACCGGGAACACGCCGCGGTGGTCGCCGACATCGGGCCCGACAGGCTGCGCGACCTCTACGAAGACCTGGTGGTGACCCGCCGTATCGACACCGAGGCGACGGCCTTGCAACGGCAGGGCCAGCTCGGGCTGTGGGCGCCGTTGCTCGGCCAGGAGGCCGCGCAGGTGGGTTCGGCGCGCGCCCTTCGCCCCGACGATTACGTGTTCTGTAGCTACCGGGAGGCCGCGGTCGCCTACTGTCGCGGCGTCGACCCGGCCCGATTGACCCGGATGTGGCGCGGCGTCGCGCATTCCTGCTGGGATCCCGACGCCATCAATATGACCAACCCGGCCATCGTGGTCGGCGCGCAGGGCTTGCACGCCACTGGTTACGCCTACGCCGCGCACCTGGAAGGCGCCGATATCGCCAGCATCGCCTACTTCGGTGATGGCGCCACCAGTCAGGGTGATATCGCCGAGGCGCTGGGTTTCGCCGCGAGTTGGAGCGCGCCGGTGGTGTTCTTCTGCCAGAACAATCACTGGGCGATCAGCGAACCGGTCCGGTTGCAGAGCGCGACGCCCATCGCCCAGCGCGCCCTCGGCTACGGCATCCCCTCGGTGCAGGTCGACGGCAACGATGTGCTGGCGGTGCTCGCCGTCACCCGGCAGGCACTGGCCCGCGCCCATGCCGGAGGTGGCCCGTCGTTCATCGAGGCGATCACCTACCGGATGGGCCCGCACACCACCGCCGACGATCCGACCCGGTACCGTTCCGACGCCGAAACCGAGGAGTGGAAAAAGCGCGACCCGATCGACCGGGTGCGCCGGCTGCTCGAACGGGAAAACCTGCTGGACGCCCAGTTCGAGCAGCGAGTGCGCGCCAGGGCCGACGAGATCGCCGCCGTGGTACGCAGCGCGACCATCGACTTACCCGATCCCGAGCCGATGCAGCTGTTCGACCACGTCTACGCCACCGAGCATCCGCTGATCGCCGAACAACGGCGCGCCTACGCGCGGTACCTGGCCGACGCCGACGTGCACACCACGCACACGGAAGGAGTCCCGTCATGATCACCACCTTCGCCGCCGCACTCAATGCCGGTCTGCGCCGGGCGCTGGAGGACGACCCGAAGGTGCTGCTCATGGGCGAGGACATCGGCCGCCTCGGCGGGGTGTTCCGGGTGACCGACACCCTGCAGAAGGATTTCGGCAACAACCGCGTCATCGATGCGCCGCTGGCCGAATCCGGCATCATCGGCACCGCGTTCGGCATGGCGCTGCGCGGGTTCCGTCCGGTGTGCGAGATCCAATTCGACGGGTTCGTCTATCCCGCCTTCGACCAGATCGTGTCCCAGGTGGCCAAGATCCACTACCGCACCGAGGGAAAGGTGAAGGCGCCGATCACCATTCGCATTCCATTCGGTGGCGGCATCGGTTCGGTCGAGCACCATTCCGAATCGCCGGAGGCCTATTTCGCGCACACCGCGGGGCTGCGAGTGATGACGCCGAGCACCCCGGCCGACGCTTACGCGATGATCCGCCAGGCGATCGCGCTCGACGATCCGGTGATCTTCTTCGAACCCAAGCGCCGCTACTGGGATAAGGCCGACGTCGATTTCGATGCCCCCGCAGAGCTGCCGCCGGACCGGGCCCGGATCTGTCGCGAGGGCGCCGACGCCACCGTCGTCGCCTACGGTGGCACCGTCGCGACCGCGCTCGGCGCCGCGGCAATCGCCGCCGAGGAAGGCCATTCGCTCGAGGTGATCGATCTGCGCAGCCTCTCGCCGATCGACTTCGACACCGTCGAAGAGTCGGTGGCCAAGACCGGCAGGCTGGTCGTGGTGCACGAGGCGCCGGTCTTCGCCGGGCTCGGTGCGGAAATCGCCGCCCGGATCACCGAACGCTGCTTCTATCACCTGGAGGCGCCGGTGCTGCGGGTCGGCGGCTTCGACATCCCCTATCCTCCGGCCAAACTCGAAAAGCACCACCTGCCCGACCCCGACCGCATTCTCGCCGCCGTGGATCGTTCGCTGGCCGCCTGACGTGATTGCGCCTCGACGGCCCGCCGCAGCACGCGGACCTCGTCGGGGCGGCACAATCGCAGACAACCGACGACCAGCTCGATCGAGACCGAGGTGCCTTTCGTGAACGAACCGCGTGCCGACGACCCGAATCAGGTGCTGGAATTCCGGCTGCCCGATCTGGGCGAGGGCCTCGCCGACGCCGAACTGCAATCCTGGTCGGTGGCCGTCGGCGACGACGTGGACCTGAATCAGACCATCGCCGAGGTGGAGACGGCCAAGGCGGTGGTGGCGCTGCCGTCGCCGTTCGCGGGCACGGTGGTGGAACTGCTGGCCGAGCCGGGCGAGACCGTGCCGGTCGGTGCACCGTTGATCCGGGTGCGCACCACCGCGCCCGCCACGCCGGAGGCGCCCGCCGTTGCGCCGGACGCCGCGCAGGGGCGGGCGGCGGAGCCGGAACGGACATCGGTGCTCGTCGGGTACGGCCCGGAGGGGGAGACGGCTTCCCGGCGACGTCGGCCGGCCGAGCCCGCCAATGGTGCGCAACGGCAGCCGGACGCCGCGGACTCGACCGCGCCGAACGGGAAACAAGGGGCTGCCGCACGCGCGGCAGCGACTCCCGCGGCCAGGAAACTGGCCAAGGAGCTCGGCATCGACCTCTGGTACGTCGCGGGATCCGGTCCGCAGGGCGCGGTCACCGTCGAGGACGTCCGCTCGGCGGTTCCGGTGTCCGCGCCACGGGTCCGCGCCGCAACCCCCGCCGCGGCGCCGGTCACGGCGGCGGCTGCAGCGGGCGCCGAATCCGGTGTCGTGCGCCCGCCCGCCCGCGAAGAACGCACCCCGATCAGCGGGGTCCGCAAACGCACCGCCGCCGCCATGGTCGCCAGCGCCCGCACCATCCCGCAGGCCGGCGCCTCGATCACGGTGGATTGCACGGCGTCCATGGAACTGCTCGATCACCTGCGCAGCACTGCGCCGTTCGCCGGCTTGACGCTGACCCCGCTCGCGCTGGTGGCGAAATCGGTACTGGCCGCGCTGGCAGAATTCCCCGGCCTGAACGCCTATTGGGATGAGTCGAATCAGGAGATCGTCACCAAGCACTACGTCAATCTGGGGATCGCGGTGGCCACCGACCGCGGACTGCTCGTGCCCACTATCAAGGACGCGCACGCACTGAGCCTGCGCGATCTGTGCCGCGAGATCGGCTGGCTGGTCGACGTCGCCCGGGCGGGCAATGCCGCGCCCACCGACCTGCGCGGCGGCACCTTCACCATCTCCAACGTCGGCGTCTTCGGTGTCGACGCCGGGATGCCGCTGGTCAACCCGGGTGAAGCGGCGATCCTGTGCCTCGGCGCGATCACCGAGCGGCCCTGGGTGGTGCGCGGTGAGCTCGCCATCCGCTGGGTCACCACGCTGACCCTCAGTTTCGACCACCGCATGATCGACGGCGAACAAGCCGCGAAGTTCTTGGCCACCACGGCCGGCTTGCTGGAGGATCCGCTCACTTTGCTCAGCCGTTTGTAGCGTGCTCAGGCGCTTCTTCCGTTGTCGCCGGCGGTGCGGGCCTGCGGCGCAAGGTCTGCCGCACGACGAGCCCCGCGATCACCGCCCAGAACGCCGAGCCGATACCGAGGAAACCGATTCCGGACGCGGCGACCAGGAAGGTGACCACGCCCGCCTCCCGGTCCTGCTCCGCGGTCAGCGCGGCCGCCAGCGCCGCGGCGAGGGTCGGCAGCAAGGCCAGGCCCGCAACGGTTTCCAGCGTCCCCGCCGGCGCCGCGGCGATCACGGTGACCAGTGCGGCCGAGCCGAGTCCGAGCACCAGATAGCTCGCGCCCGCCGTGCAGCCGGCGATCCAGCGGCGTCGCGGATCCGGATGGGCGGACGGAGCCGCGGACAGTGCCGCGCTGATGGCGGCGAGGTTGATCGCGTGGCTACCAGCGGGCGCACCGGCAATGGTGCCGAGCCCGGTCGCCGTCATCGCGGCGCGCCAGGGCACGCGGTAGTCGAAGGAACGCAGCACCGCGGTGCCGGGAATGTTCTGCGACGCCATCGTGACGACATAGAGCGGCACCGCGATGCTGATCATGGCCTGCCAACTCCACTGCGGCACAACCAGTTCCACCGTCGGGGCGATCGCGGCGCATGACCAGCCACACCAGGATCACCGGCAGCACCACCGCCGGACTGGTCTGCACCGCCCGCACCGGTGCCAGACACAGCGATAAGAGCACGCCGGCCAGCATGGCCTGGGCGATCTCCACCGGTATCGCGGCGACCAGGTCGGCGAGCCGCCGGCTGAGTCCGGTGCACACGATCAGCACGCCGGTCGCGATGAACGCGCCGACGGCCGCGCCCCAGCCCCCTGCCACCACTCCGGTGCCGGCGAGCAGGGCCGCGCCCGGCGTGGACCAGGCCAAGGTGATCGGCATCCGGTACCGGTAGCTCAGCACCAGCATGCCGACGGCCTGGGTGAGACACAGCGCGAACAGTCCCGACGCCGCCTGCGCGGGGGTGGCGCCGACCGCCGTCAGCCCGCTGAGGACCACGGCGAACGAACTGGTGAAGCCGACCAGTGCGGTGATCACGCCGGCACCGATCGGCTGGGTGATGTCGCGTGCGCCGGGGGAGTCCGTGGCCGGATCGGTGCTCGGCGGCGCGGCGGTGCTGGGAGATTTCTGCGACATTGTGGCGATACTGCGCCGGTCCAGGCCCCTTGTCCCGAGCCAGTCGAGCGGAACTGGCCTGAATTGCCGCCCGCGTCCGCGGCCGGGTCGGCTTTTCCGGGTCACGGTACGAAAGCACGGACCTGGCCGTACGCTGGAGGCGACGGGCTCGACGAGGCGGATCTGAACGAGGAGCTGGGGTGCGGCCGGTACTCATTTCGGCGGACGAACTGCGGGACGCGTTGTCGGACAATCGAGTACGGGTGCTCGATGTCCGCTGGGCGCTGGGCGATCCGGACGGCCCGCAACACTATCTGGAGGGGCATATCCCCGGGGCGGTCTTCGTCGACCTGGAGACCGAGCTCGCCGCACCGCCCTCCCCTGCCCGCGGCAGGCATCCGCTGCCGGATATCGGTCAGCTGGAGAAATGCGCGCGTAGCTGGGGCGTATGCAACGGCGACACCGTCGTCGTCTACGACGCGACCGGCGGTATGGCGGCCGCGCGCGCCTGGTGGTTGCTGCGCTGGGCCGGCTTGGCCGATGTGCGGATCCTCGACGGCGGCCTGCCCGCCTGGATCGCGACCGGCGCCGAGCAGGCCACCGGCGCCGAACCCGATCCCGCCGATGGCGACGTCGAATTGAGCCCCGGCCATCTGCCGGTCATCGATGCCGACGCCGCCGCGCGCTGGCCGGGGGCACTGCTCGACGCGCGTGCGGGCGAGCGCTTTCGCGGCGAACAGGAGCCGATCGACCCGCGCGCCGGCCATATCCCCGGCGCGATCAGCGCTCCGACCGCCGACAACCTCACCGCCGACGGCCACTTCCGCACCCCGGAGGAGCTGCGCAAACGCTTCGCCGACTGGGCGGGCCCGGTGGCGGTCTACTGCGGCTCCGGCGTCACCGCCGCCCACCAGATCGCGGCGCTCGCGGTCGCGGGCATCGACGCCGCCCTGTACCCGGGCTCGTGGTCGCAGTGGTCCAACGACCCGAAACGGGCGGTCGCCACCGGCGCCTGATAGTGATCCGCGCAGATCAGCCGGCCACCACGAGAATTGATCGGCGCGCGGCCCGCGCCGGCAGCCCGGCGATGCCGTACCACCAAGGGCATAGCCGAGCGCGATCTGCTTCGTGCGCAGACCTGCGAACTCGGTGGTGGGATAGCCGCAGACCCCGACGCGACGAGCCATTACGGGCAGCTGATCGCGATGGATTGCAGTGCCGTCCGGTCGTCGACGGTGATGGGCAGGTCGTAGTGGATGGCCACCGTCAGATACTTGGCCGCGTAGAAGCAGTGCCCCGGTCGCGAGGGTGGTAGCCATTCGCCGGGAGTGCTGTCGCCCTTGGCCTGATTCGCCGCGCGGGTGGTGGCCTGCAAGTTGTGGTCGATGTCGTTGGCGAACCGGACGCGGCGGTCCAACGGCCAGGCGGCGGCGCCGAAATCCCAGGCGGCGGCCAGTGGATAGACATGGTCGATGGGAACATTCTCGGCGTCGGATTTGCTGAAAACCACCTCGGTGCCGGTGTAGGGATCGGCCAGGATGCCGGAGACGACCACGCATTCACGGGTGCCGGGCCGGAAACTCACCTCGGTGAGCTGACGGGCCAGGACGTTGTTGCGGGTATCGCAACCGTCGTGCCCGCCGGTGCCTTCGTAGTCATCGGACCAAGCGGGGCCGAAGACGCAGGCCTCGTCCGGTCCGCAGCCGCGGTCGTATCCACCCGGATGCGGACGGCCCTCGACGACCCGGACCACCGCGAGCAGCCGTTCGACCTCGGCTCGTGGCGGACTGCCCGGTGCGGGCCCCACCGCCGGTGCACACCCGCTGAGCAGGAACAACGCGGCGAGGAGCGGGCCGATGACAGGCGGCGCGGCCTGCCGGATCGGTCCGTTGTCGCGGTCGGTCCAGCGCCGATGTGCGATGGACCGGCCGCGCCGGGTCGGTGCGTGTGCTGTGTTGACGATCGTGCGCCGCGCGGCCACTGCCCCCGCATGGGCGCTCTCCGCCCGTTGTGTGGCCGCTGATGCGATCGCCGTCGAATCCCGCCCTGTGCCCACCCGCATGCACAAGGTGTACCGGTACCCACCGACAGGTTCCGGTGTTTCGGGCGAACCCCGGATCTACAGCCAGGCGCGGGCCAGCAGCTCGTCGGCGGTGTCCTGGGCGCCGTGCGGTGGGAACCGGGTGGCGGCGATGGTGGCGCTGTGGGTGCCGTCGTGGCCGATCAACCAGGAGCCGCCGCGATCTTCGCATTCGGCGATCTTGGCGAAGGTGGTGAGCAGGAAGGTGATCGCATCGTGCGGGTCGGCGGTGTGCGCCAGCCGCTGCGATTCACCCGGCCGGGACAGATCCAGCCAGACGCCGGACTCGCCGTCCAGCCGCATCCCGACGATGCAGTGCGTGTTGACGAAGGTGAATTTGCGCCGTTCCCACGGTGTGGTCGGCGTGAAGCTCTGCTCGAGAACCTGGAGCAGAATCGTCATGGAGCTGCCCTCCGCTGTAGTACCGCCGTTGTGTGTGAGTGACCGCGTTGTCATGCTGCCGGCGTTTGGCCGACACCTGCCTGCCTGTCGAACGACTCCGCTACCGCGCCTGCCGAGCATCTGAAACTCCGCGGTGACCAGCGGTTATGCCAAGTATCGTCCGCGCGGGCGGATAAATCCAGAGCTGCGCGGCGCGACCGTGCGCCGCGGTGTCGGTGCCGGGTGCTTTGATGAGGCCATGCTGCACGGTCTGTGGTCGCCGGGATCCGGGCTGCTGCTGTGGCACCCTCCCGGCCACGGCGCGGGCCCCGATGCCGACGCCGCGAAGCCCGTGCCGGGTTTGCTGGGCGATGTCGTCCGCACCGCCAAATTCCGGCATCGCGCGCAGGTGTTGCTCGCCGGTGACGGTGGCTTCCGCAGTGAACGGGTGCCCGCGCACGCCTTGGCTCCCGATGCTGCCGCGGCCGCGCTGCGGCAACGTCTGCCCGCCGCGGCAGTGGCAGGTGACCTTCGGTTTCTCGCTCATGTCGCACTCGGTATCGAGCGTTGGGTGCGGGCCGGACGGGTGGTACCGGAGCTGCGCCGCGACGACGGGCAATGGTGGGCGCGCTGGCGGCTGGTGGGCGGCGCGGGCCAGCGGGCCTGGCTGGCCGAACTCGCCTCCGCGATGCCCGCGGCGCTGCGGGTGGCCGGTGAACCGGCCGCCGTCCTCGACGATATGGTCACCGAACTCACCGATCCCATTGTCCGCGAACTGATCCCGGCTCGGGACTGCCCGCATCCGCTGGTCCAGGGGCTCACCGCCGACGCCCCGGTGGAGGCAGGCAGTCACCAGGCCGCGCAGATGCTGGAACGCTGGCGCACCAGTCTCGCCGCCGACGAACCGGAACTGGTGCTGCGGCTGCTCGAACCCGACGCCGACGACACCGACGAGGTGGCGCTGTGGCGCCTGGAGGTTTGCCTGCGCGTCGACGGCCGGGCGCCCACTTCCGTTCCACTGCACGGTGATCCGCAGCTGGTGCGGGCCGCGGTGGAGCGGCTCGGCGAAGCGCAGCGCGCCTATCCGCGGCTGCGCGACCTGCCCGGCGATCCGCGCACCATGGATCTGCTGCTGCCCACCGAGGTGGTGGTCGATCTGGTCGCGCACGGTGTGCACGCGTTGCAGGAGGCGGGCATCCGGCTGCTGCTGCCGCGCGCCTGGACGGTGACAGCGCCGACGATGCGCTTGCGGGTGAACAGCGCCGTGCCCGCCGCCGAGAGCACCGTCGGCCTGCCCGGGCTGGTGTCCTACCGCTGGGAGCTCGCCCTCGGCGACACCGTGCTCAGCCGCGACGAGATGCAGCGGCTGATCCACGCGAAATCCGATCTGGTGCAGTTGCGTGGGGAGTGGGTGCAGGCCGATCACAAGGTGCTCGCCGCGGCCGCGAAGTACGTCGCGCTGCATGCCGAGGACGCCGAGGTCACGCTGGCCGACATGATCGGCGAGATCGCCGCGACCCGCGTCGATCAGGTGCCGGTCACCGAGGTCAGCGCCACCGGGTGGGCGGCCGAACTGTTCGACCCGTCCGGTTCCGAGGAACCGGTGCCCGCGCCGATCGGATTGAAGGCACAGCTGCGGCCGTATCAGGAGCGCGGCCTGTCCTGGCTGGCCACCATGAGCCGGATGGGTCTCGGCGCGATCCTCGCCGACGACATGGGGCTGGGCAAGACGATCCAGGTGCTCGCCTTGCTGCTGCACGAACGCGCGGGCGATCGGCCGGTCGGCCCGACTCTGTTGGTGTGCCCGATGTCGGTGGTCGGCAACTGGCAGCGCGAGGCCGAACGATTCGCGCCCGACCTGCGCGTGCTCGTCCATCACGGCGCCGGGCGCGCCAAGGGCGAGCAGCTGTGGGCCGCCATCGCCGACGCCGACCTGGTGCTCACCACCTACGCCCTGATGGCCCGCGACGTCGCGGATCTGGCCGCCCGCGACTGGGAACGCGTGGTGCTCGACGAGGCCCAGCACATCAAGAACTCGAGCACCAGGCAGGCCAGGGCCGCGCGGGCACTTCCGGCCCGGCACCGGCTGGCACTGACCGGAACGCCGGTGGAGAACCGGCTGGAGGAACTGCGCTCGATCCTGGATTTCACCATGCCGAAACTGCTCGGCAGCGCCCAGACCTTCCGCGCCAGGTTCGCCGTGCCGATCGAACGCGAACGCGACGAGAACGCCATCACCCGGCTGCGCGCCATTACCGCACCGTTCGTGCTGCGCCGGGTGAAGACCGATCCGAGCGTGATCTCCGATCTGCCCGACAAACTCGAGATGACGGTGCGCGCCAACCTGACCGTCGAACAGGCCGCGCTCTACCAGGCCGTCGTCGACGACATGCTGAACAAGCTCCGCGATGCCAAGGGCATGGCCCGTAAGGGCGCGGTCCTCGGTGCGCTGACCCGCCTCAAACAGGTCTGCAACCATCCGGCGCATTACCTCGGCGACGGATCGTCGGTGCTGCGCCGGGGTGGCCATCGCTCCGGCAAGCTCGCCCTGGTGGAAGACGTGCTCGACGCGGTGCTCGCCGATGGGGAAAAAGCGTTGCTGTTCACCCAGTTCCGCGAATTCGGCGAGCTGATCGAGCCGTATCTGGCCGAGCGGTTCGGTACCAGAATCCCGTTCCTGCACGGCGGAGTCGGCAAACGGCGTCGCGACACCATGGTGGCCGAATTCCAGTCACCGGACGGACCGCCGCTGATGTTGCTGTCGCTCAAGGCCGGTGGCACCGGCCTCAATCTGACCGCCGCCAATCATGTCGTGCACCTGGACCGCTGGTGGAATCCGGCGGTGGAGAACCAGGCCACCGATCGGGCGTACCGGATCGGCCAGCAACGCGCGGTGCAGGTGCGCAAGCTGGTGTGCGTCGACACCATCGAGGAACGCATCGACGAAATGATCAGCGGCAAACGCCAACTCGCCGATCTCGCGGTCGGTTCGGGGGAGAACTGGATCACCGAGTTGAGCACCGACGAGCTGCGTGATCTGTTCACGCTCGGCGCGGAGGCGGTGGGCGAATGAGTCCACGCGTGGATTACCGCGAATTCGGTCCGCGACGGCCGGTGTCCGGTGGCGTCGAAGCGCGCAGCAGACGGGGCGCTTTCGCGCGTACGGCGTGGGGTCGGGCGTTCATCCAGGCGGTCGAACGGATGGCCGAACCGGGGCGGCTCGCGCGTGGGCGCAGCTACGCGCGATCCGGGCAGGTCGTCAGTTACCGGATCGAACGTGGCGCGGTCGTCGGTGAAGTGCAGGGCAGCCAGCCGCGCCCGTTCACCGCCACCTGCACGGTGCGGCCGCTGCGCGCCGAGGAGATCGATCTGCTGGTCGAGGAGATTCGCTCGGCGCCAGGCATGCTGGCCCAGATCGCCTCCGGCGCGCTGCCCGCCGCGCTCGCACCGCATCTGCTGCCCGAGACCGCGGCGGATCTCGATTTCGGCTGCACCTGCCCCGACCCGGGCTGGCCGTGCAAGCATGTGGCGGCGCTGTGCTACCTACTCGCCGAACGGCTCGACGAGTACCCGCGTGATCTGCTCACCCTGCGCGGGCTCTCATTGGACACGCTGATCGGGGGAGTCGAGCGTGGCGGCGGCACCGGCGGTGACAGCGACCCCTACGGCGAAGGGCTCGAGCTGCCCGCCTTGCCGACACCCGAATTCCGGCCCGCGACAGCGGATCTCGACCCGACCCTGCTGCGCCGTGCGCTGCGCATGCTCGCCGAGGACGAGACCGTCGCCGCGAGTGGCCTGCGCACCCTGACCGCCTGGTACGACGACTTGCGGCAGGCCTGACTCAGGCTTCGTCGATGCGGTACACGCGCTGTGCGTTCGCCCGGAACACCTGATCGAGGCACTCCGAATCGCCCACGTGTTCGGTGACGACCGCCGCCACGGCCTGCGCACTGCCGGCGATGGTGGTGATCGGCTTGTCCACCGGGAAATTCGAACCCCACACCAGCCGCTCGACCCCGAAGCAGTCCACCGCGTGCCGCAACATCGGGCCGATTCGTTCGATCAGCTGGGGAACCGGTGTCGCGCTGCCGCGCGGTGGAACCGGATGTCCGAGGATCGGCATCATCAGACCGCTGATCTTGGCCACCACATTCGGCTGGGCCGCTACGGCGGCGATGTCGTCGCGCCAGCGCACGAACAGCTCGCGCCGATGCCCCGGGTTGAATCCGGTGTGCTTGCCGACCGCGCCGAAGATTCCGGCGGGTGTGCCGAGATGATTCAGCACGATGGTGACCTCGGGGTACCGCGCGGCCAGCGCGGCCACATCCGGCAGCTGATGCGAATACACCCACGCCTCGAACGACAGCTGCCGCCGCGCGAGTTCGGCGAAGCCTTCGAGGAAGGCGTTCGCGGTGAGGTCACCGGGCGTGCTGGTGAACGAGCGCACGTCCGGGTCGGGATGATGCGCGACCATGGTGCGGATGCCGCGCAGCAGCGGCGACGCCGAGGCGTGTGCCTCGAGCAACTCGGCGAAGCCCGGTGCCGCCGGATCGGCACTGGCGATGATCGCGCCGAGGCGCGGGGTGTCGATACCGAACGGCAGACTCGCCACCCAGCGCGTCTCGTCCGCCTTCGCCAGCGGTCCGGCCCCGGTCCATTCGACCTCGATATGGGCGATGGTGCGGACCTTCAGCCCGGCCGTATCGTTGCGGTAGTTCGCGGGCAGATACGGATGCATATACGGCGTCGGATCGCCGACGAATTCGCGGTCACGGCGTGGCGCCACCTTCATCGCGATACCGATCGGCAGCGGCAGATACCGGAACAACCGCGCCAGACCGCTGAAATCGCGTGGCGTCGACAGCGGATCCCACTGGTGGATATGCGCGTCGATGATCGGAATGTCGGTGAGATCCATGATGTCCGTTCCGTCCGCCGTTCACCCGGTCCGGGCGATTGTCACACGCGAGCCGTGCCCGCATCCGGAGTACGGCCGAAACCGCGGGCGGGTCGGACATACTGGCGGCGTGGACCACGACAACAGTGCGGGATCGGGGTCGGCGCACGCGGCCGCCTTGCGCCCCCTGGTCGATTCCGGGGTGCTCACCGAGCAGCAACTGGACCGCGTGCTCGCCGCGCTGGCCGAACCGGTCACTCGGCCCGCCCGCACCAAGGTGCTGGCCGAGGTCGCTGCCTATGCGGGCGCGGGATTGTTGCTTGCCGGGATCGCATTGGTGTTGGCCGCCTCATGGGAAGACCTGGCGCGCACCGGCCGTGTGGCGATTCTGATGTTGATCACCGTGGTGGTCGCGGTGATCGGGGTTGCGGTCGCGGGCGGCCCGGCCGGGCTGTTCCCGTCCTTCCGTGACCGTGCCTCCGCAGGCATCCGGGTGCCGGCGTCCCGCCTCCGGCTCGCCGCGGTCCTGTTCGCACTCACCGCCGCGCTGGTCGCCGGAACCGTCGGCAGCGCGATCGAGGACGGTGACACCGATTCCGCCTGGGTCTACGCCTGCATCGCGGGCCTGATCGCCGCCGCGATCGGATATCTCGCGCTGCCGTCGCCGGCCGGGATGATCGTGTGCGCGATATTCAGCGCTGCTGTCGTCTCCGGGATGATCACCGATGTCGCCGGGCTCCGCGAGGGCTGGCCCGGGTTCGGCATCCTGCTGCTCGGTGTCGGCTGGGCCGTCCTCACCCGGTTCGGCGCCTTCGGCGAACGCTGGGCCGGCTACCTGATCGCGGTGCTCTTCGCGATCTTCGGCGCCCAGACCTGCGGCGAATACGAGTCCATGGTCCTGGCCTACTGGCTCACCGCGTTGATCGCCGTGCTCTGCTTCGCCCTCTACCTGACCGAACGTTCCTGGGTCCTCGTCCTCGGCGGCGGCGCTGCTCTCGCCCTGGCGGCGGCGGAAGCGGTCTGGGACTGGACCGATGGCTCCGTCGCCGCGGCCGGCGCGGTGCTCATCGTCGGCGCCCTGGTTCTCGGCGCCGGCGGCTACCTGCTCACCCGCGCCGGCCACGCCTCGCGATAGCGCGAACCAGCGGCTAGGAAGCCTCGGGTGCGTACGCCCGGAGGAAGGTCTCGACCGCCGCGTTCGCGATATCGCGGAGAGTCGCCTCCGGGACCTCACGGGTGCCGAGCCTGCTGTGCCGTTCGAGCGGCCCGGTGAGCAGGGCCAGTAATTGCTCGGCCGCGCGTTCCGGATCGGCATGGCGCAGCCGCCCGTCGAGCATGTAGCGAGCCAGCCGGTCGGACAGCGCCTCGGCCAGCCGCTGCGGCACCCGCTCCAGGACCTCGGCGGCCAGCTCGGGGAAGGTGACCAGCTGTGCGTAGGTCAGCCGATGTAATGCCGTGGCTCGGGCGCCGGCGCACACCGTTGCCAGGCGATAGGCGGCCTCTCCGAGCGCGGCGCGCGGATCGGGACTCGAGCCGCGCAGTGGTTCCAGCGCGGCCGAACACTGCGCCGCGACCGAATCCGCCGCCGCGCGCATCGCCTCCCGGAGCAGGGTCGGCTTATCGGTGAGGTGGTTGTACACGGTCGGCTTGGCCACCCCGGCCGCATCCGCGATCTCCTGGACGCACGCCTGGTCATAGCCGCGGCGTGCGAAGACCTCGAATGCCACATCGAGGATCGCCTGCCGTTTGTCGATGCGTCCCCGGCCGGTCGTCGGTGAAGTCACGGGGGGGAGCTTATCGGGAACGAACAGATTTTGAACTTGCGGGTTCATTCTTCTGACTGTACTAGTAGGTACGGCATTTTGAACCAGCAAGTTCAACTGGAGGCTTGATGATCGTGCACGTACTACGTTTCGGGTTCCGCGAGGAGGTCACCGAGCAGCAGAAGGAGCTGGTCTTGGCGACAATGCGCCGCACCGCCGCGGTGGAATCGGTCGAATTCGCCTGCGTCGGACAGGATCTCGGCGATCCCGCGTCGGGATACACACACTCGTACTGCGTGGGTATCGCGGACCTGGCCGCGCTGGAGCGCTACATGCACGATCCGGTGCACCTGGCCGGAGATCCGGTGATCATCCCGTATCTGGCCAAGGTGGCGATCGGCCCGGATATCTCCGATGACCCCGATCCGGAGCTCGGTGCCCGCATCATGGCGCTGCATCAGCGCAAGGTGCGGATGTATCCGGAGTGGGATCGGCTCATGTCGACGATCCCCGAGGTGCTCATCGCCTGAGTCTGGTGTGACGAAGTGGGTGGGTGTAGCATTTTGCTTGGACGTCCAACTATTGGACGACCGTAAACCTGCGCATGCGCCGCATGTTGCCACTGTTCAACCACCCTGAGGACAGGATTCGCATGGTTCGTGAACTCACCCACTTCATCGGCGGACAGCAGGTCCCCGGCACCTCCGGCCGCTTCGGTGACGTGTTCGATCCCAATGTCGGGCAGGTGCAGGCCAGGGTTCCGCTGGCCAGTACCTCCGAGGTGCAGGCGGCCATCGCGAACGCCGCCGCCGCGCAGCCGGAATGGGCCGCGTTCAATCCGCAGAAGCGGGCGCGGGTCCTGATGAAATTCCTGACCCTGGTCCAGGACGAGATGGACAGCCTGGCCGCGCTGCTGTCGAGCGAGCACGGCAAGACCCTCGCCGACGCCAAGGGCGATATCCAGCGCGGCCTCGAGGTGATCGAATTCGCGACCGGCATCCCGCACCTGCTCAAGGGCGAATACACCGAGAGCGCGGGCACCGGCATCGACGTCTACTCGATGCGTCAGCCGCTCGGCGTGGTCGCGGGCATCACCCCGTTCAACTTCCCGGCCATGATCCCGCTGTGGAAGGCCGGACCGGCGCTGGCCTGCGGTAACGCCTTCGTGCTCAAGCCATCCGAGCGCGATCCCTCGGTGCCGCTGCGACTGGCCGAGCTGTTCCTCGAGGCCGGGCTGCCCGCGGGCGTGTTCAACGTCGTCAACGGCGACAAGGAGGCCGTCGACGCGATCCTGCACGATCCGCGCATCCAGGCGGTGGGCTTCGTCGGTTCCACTCCGATCGCTCAGTACATCTACGAGACCGCCACCGCCAACGGCAAGCGCGCCCAGTGCTTCGGCGGTGCGAAGAACCACGCCATCGTGATGCCCGACGCCGACCTCGACGACGTCGCCGATCAGCTCATCGGCGCGGGTTACGGCTCGGCGGGCGAGCGCTGCATGGCCATCTCGGTGGCCGTGCCCGTCGGTGAGGAGACCGCCGACCGGCTGGTCGCCAAGCTCACCGAGCGGGTGCACAAACTCAATGTCGGCCGCTCCGACGATCCGGGCGTCGACTTCGGCCCGCTGGTCGGCGCCGACGGCCTGGACCGGGTGAACAACTACATCCAGGTCGGCATCGATGAAGGTGCCGAACTGGTCGTCGACGGTCGCGGCCTGACCGTCGACGGCGCCGAGGACGGCTACTTCGTCGGCGCGACCCTGTTCGACAAGGTCACCCCCGAGATGCGGATCTACACCGAGGAGATCTTCGGTCCGGTGCTCAGCGTGGTGCGCGCGCACGATTACGAAGAAGGCCTGCGCCTGGCCAGCGAGCACGAGTTCGGCAACGGTGTCGCGATCTTCACCCGCGACGGCGATACCGCGCGTGATTTCGCCGCCCGTGTGCAGGTGGGCATGGTCGGCATCAATGTGCCGATCCCGGTGCCCATCGCCTACCACACCTTCGGCGGCTGGAAGCGCTCCGGTTTCGGCGATCTGAACCAGCACGGCCCGGATTCGATCCGCTTCTACACCAAGACCAAGACCGTCACCCAGCGCTGGCCGAAGGGTCTGAAGGAGAACGCGGACCACTTCGTCATCCCCACGATGGACTGATGCGATGTTCACACTGAACGACGACGAACGCGCCATCCGCGAGACCGCACGCGATTTCGCCGACGAGTTCCTCGCCCCGCACGCACTCGAATGGGATGAGCACATGCACTTCCCGATCGAGGTGCTGCGCAAATCCGGATCGGTCGGCCTCGGCGGCATCTATGTCGCCGAGGACGTGGGCGGATCCGCGCTGCGCAGGCTGGACGCGGTGCGCATCTTCGAGGAACTGGCCACCGGCTGCCCGGCGGTCGCCGCCTATATCTCGATCCACAATATGGCGGCGTGGATGATCGACGCCTACGGTGACGACGCCCAGCGTTTCCGCTGGCTGCCGGGCATGACGTCGATGGAGATCCTCGGCAGCTACGCCCTCACCGAACCTGGCGTCGGCTCGGACGCGGCGGCGTTGACCACCAAGGCGGTCCGCGACGGCGACGATTACATCCTCAACGGCGCCAAACAGTTCATCTCCGGCGCGGGCGCCAATGACGTCTACGTGATGATGGTGCGCACCGGAGACGAAGGCGCACGCGGCATTTCGGCGCTGATCGTGCCCGCCGACACGCCCGGCCTCACCGTCGGCCCGAACGAGAAGAAGATGGGCTGGAAGGCGCAGCCGACCAGGCAGGTGATCCTCACCGACGCCCGTGTCCCGGTCGCCAATCGGCTCGGCGCCGAGGGTGACGGCTTCCGCATCGCCATGAACGGGCTCAACGGCGGCAGACTCAATATCGCGGCTTGCTCGATCGGCGGCGCGCAGGCGGCACTGGACAAGACCGTGCCGTACCTGGCGCAGCGGCAGGCGTTCGGGGCGCCGCTGTTGAAGAATCAGGCCTTGCAGTTCGACCTGGCCGATATGCGCACGCAGCTGGAGGCCGCGCGCACCCTGCTGTGGCGGGCCGCCGACGCCCTCGACGCCGATGCCGACGACAAGGTCGAGTTGTGCGCGATGGCCAAGCGTTTCGCCACCGATGCCGGGTTCGAGGTCGCCAACAAGGCCCTGCAACTGCACGGCGGCTACGGTTACCTCGCCGAGTACGGTCTGGAGAAAATCGTCCGGGATCTGCGCGTGCATCAGATCCTCGAGGGCACCAACGAGATCATGCGGGTGGTCGTCGCCAGGTCGATGACCTCGGCCGCCCGTGGGGCAGGAGCAGCATGAGTGAACCCGAAGTCCTGATCGAGACCCGTGACGGGCTCGGCGTCATCACCCTGAACCGGCCAAAGGCCATCAACGCGCTCAACCACGCGATGGTGCTCACCATCACCGAGGCGCTGCGGGCCTGGGCCGAAGACCCGCAGGTGCGGACCGTGGTGCTCACCGGCGCCGGCGAGCGCGGTTTGTGCGCGGGCGGCGATATCGTCGCCATCCACAACGATGCCAAGAGCACACAGCAGGATTCGGCGTCCCAGGCCACCGGCGCCGAATCGGCGTCCGGCCGGTTCTGGCGTGACGAGTACATCCTCAACGCGCTGATCGGCCGGTATCCGAAGCCGTATGTCGCGGTGATGGACGGCATCGTGATGGGTGGCGGCGTCGGGTTGTCCGGTCATGCCGGGCACCGCATCGTCACCGAGCGGTCCATGATCGGGATGCCCGAGGTGGGGATCGGGTTCGTTCCCGATGTGGGCGGTACCTATCTGCTGGCAAGGACTCCGGGCGAGCTCGGCACCCATGTCGCGCTCACCACCGCCCGGATGCGCGCCGGTGACGCCATCGCCGCCGGTTTCGCCGACTATTACATCCCGTCCGAGCACATCCCGGCGCTGCTGGACACGCTGCGCACCGAGACCGCCGATATCGCCATCGCCAAATTCGCCACGGCCGCACCGGAATCGGAGCTACTGGCCCAGCGTTCCTGGATCGACGCCTGCTACAGCGCCGACACGGTCGAGGAAATCGTCGAGCGGTTGCGCGCCAACGGACCCGAGGCGGAAGCGGCGGCCACCGAACTGCTCTCGAAATCGCCTGTCTCGCTGAAGGTCACGCTGCGCTCGCTGCGTTCGGCCCGGCGCGCGGATTCGCTGGAGGCGGTGCTGAACGAGGAGTATCGCGTCTCGATCGCCACGCTCGGTTCCCACGACCTGGTCGAGGGCATCCGCGCGCAGGTGATCGACAAGGACCGCAACCCGCAATGGTCTCCGTCCACCCTGGACGCGGTGACCGACGAGCAGGTCGCGGCCTATTTCACCGAATTGGGTGGCCATGAACTGGGTTTGACCGCCCCGAGCCCGGAGGGACAGCAGTGAACGAGCCTGCCCGCAAGACCATCGGTTTCCTCGGCCTCGGCCATATGGGTGCGCCGATGGCCGCCAATCTGGTGCGCGCCGGATACGACGTGCACGCCTTCGACCCGATGCCCGCCGCCCAGGAGGCCGCCCGCGAGGCCGGGATCCGGCTGGTCGAATCCGGCGTCGCCGCCGCCGTCGACCGCGACATCGTGATCACCATGCTGACCAACGGCAAACTGGTCCGCGACGTCTACGGCGAACTGGTGCCGGCCGCGCGGCCCGGCGCGCTGTTCATCGATTGTTCGACCATCGATGTCGCCGACGCCAAGGCGGCCGCCGAGATGGCGATCGCCGCAGGTCATCGCGCACTGGACGCGCCAGTGTCGGGTGGGGTCGCCGGTGCTGCCGCAGGCACGCTGACCTTCATGGTCGGCGGCGCGGAGGCCGATTTCGCCGAGGCGCTTCCGGTGCTGGAGGTCATGGGCGCCAAGGTCGTGCACTGCGGCCCGAACGGCGTCGGCCAGGTCGCCAAGATCTGCAACAACATGCTGCTCGGTATCTCGATGATCGGCCTGTCCGAGGCGCTGGTGCTGGGGGAGAAGCTGGGGCTGAGCCATCAGTCGTTCTTCGATGTGGTGTCCAAGGCCTCCGGCCAGAGCTGGGCGCTGACCAACTACTGTCCGGTCCCCGGTCCGGTGCCGACCAGCCCGGCCAATAACGATTACGAGCCCGGTTTCGCCACCGCGCTGATGAACAAGGACCTCGGCCTGGCCGCGAATGCGCTGCGTAACAACGGTGTCGATGGTCAGCTCGGCCTGCTGGCGGCGCAGATCTACGAGCGGTTCAACCAGTCGGCTGCTGGTAAAGACTTCTCCGCTATCGTCACCGACATCCGTAACCGCAGCGAGCAAGAGGGTGCACAGTGAACGAATTCGAGACCATTCTGCTGGAGCGCAAGGGCCGGGTCGGCCTGATCACGCTGAACCGGCCGAAGGCGCTGAACGCGCTGAACGCGCAGGTCCTCGATGACGTTATCGCCGCACTCGACGAACTGGAGCATGACGACGAGATCGGCGCCGTCGTCATCACCGGCTCCGAGAAGGCCTTCGCCGCGGGCGCCGACATCAAGGAAATGCAGCCCAAGTCGTACATGGACATGTTCATGAACGACTACTTCGCCCGCTGGGACCGGCTCGCGGAGTTCCGCAAGCCGACCATCGCCGCCGTCGCCGGGTACGCGCTCGGCGGTGGCTGTGAGCTGGCGATGATCTGCGATCTGCTGATCGCCGCCGATACCGCCAAGTTCGGTCAGCCCGAGATCAAGCTCGGCGTCATCCCCGGTATCGGCGGTTCGCAGCGGCTGACCCGCGCCATCGGCAAGGCCAAGGCCATGGACCTGGTGCTCACCGGCCGCAATATGGACGTCGAGGAGGCCGAACGCGCCGGGCTCGTCTCCCGGATCGTGCCTGCCGCCGAACTGCTCGACACCGCGCTGGAGGTGGCCGACACCATCGCCTCCATGTCGCTGCCGGTCGCGATGATCGCCAAGGAAGCGGTGAACCGGTCCTTCGAGACCACCCTGTCCGAGGGGCTGCGATTCGAGCGCCGGGTCTTCCACTCGCTGTTCGCCATCGAGGATCAGAAGGAAGGCATGGCGGCCTTCGTGGAGAAGCGGCAGGCGAAGTTCACCAACCGCTGATCGACGCGGGCTCGGTCAGCGCTCGGAGCCGGACGGAATTCCGGCGATCTCCATCGGCGTCGGCGCGGTACCCCCCTCGGGGTGCCGCGCCGATTCGCCGTTGACGGTGAGCAGTCCCGCGATGGTGGCGCCGAGCCCCGCGGTCACCGCGAGGGCCGCGACGAGCTTGCGGCGCCCGACCGGACCGCCACCGGCAAGGCTCGCCGACAGCCCGCGGTGGCGCAGGCGCGGCATCTTGATCTCGGCCGCGCGCCGTTCGGCCGCGAGCAGCACCGCCCCGCGCGCCGAGACGTATTCGGGCTCGGGATCGTAGACGATCGGCATCCCGACCAGCCGTTCCAGTTCGGCCCGGAGGGTCGGGTTGCGGGTACAACCACCCAGCAGCACCATCGCGTCCGCGCGCACCCCCGTCTCCTCCGCGAGCTGGCGGACGAACGAGGCCGAATGATGGATGCCTGCCGCGCACAGTTCGGCGAGATCGCTGCGGGTGACCACCGCACGCTCGTCGGTGCCGGGGTTCATCGCGGTCACCACCCGCGCACTGCTGAGCGCTTCGCGATGTTTGCGGATGGTCGGTTTGTCGGTCAGCACGCCGCCGCGGGCCAGCTGCCAGCGCAGCAGGGCGTCGTAGCCGTCACCGCCGAGCACCGTGCTGCGGCGCGAGGCCAGCACGGCGTCGGTGCGGCAGTCGATATGGGTGATGGTGAGCCCGGAACTGCCCAGGTCGTAGAGGATGACGGTGTCGGCATCGGGCAGCGCCCCGGTGAAGCGCAGGTAGCGCAGCTGGGCCAGCGGCTCGTCGACGATGGTGAGCTCGTGCCCACCGGCTGCGGCCCTGATGCTGTCGGCGTGCAGCGAGCATCGACAGGTCACCGCGATGCGGGTGATCAGTTCGTCGCGCCGCGCGGCGGCGACCCGCATCCTGCGGATCGCCTCGAACACTGCCTCTTCGATCCCCGCCCCGGCACGCCGTGGAACCTGGCATCGGTCGATGGGATCCAGATGGGGTTGGTCGGAGTGGGTGAGCACAGCGCGCGCACCACAGGCACCCGCCGACACCCCGAGGACCAGCACCATGCGCTCCATGGTGGACCACCGGCGCAGCGTTGCCAAGATGAACGGGCGCGAAATTCGCTACTTGGATGCCGGAACGTTACCCAGCGGATGTCTCGGAGGAGTAATGGACGGTACGGTTTTCGCCGTTTGTGCTACTTGGGCGTTTCGCGCGGTTTGTCGTTGTGCTGGTTCACGAATCGGTGGCGCTCCAGCGGGCCGGTTCCTCGCCGGTGTCGAAGTCGCCCGCGGTGTGCCGGAATTCCGCCAGGATCTGCAGCAGTGTGCGCAGCCGGTCGGGCTCGAGTCCCGGGTGCGCGAAGACTTCGGCGTTGAGACGTTCAGTGGCCTTGGCAACCACTTCCCTTCCCGGATCCGTGATTTCGATGAGCGTGGCGCGCCGATCGCTCGGATGCGGTACCCGCACCACCAATCCGGCCGCTTCCAGGCGGTCGACGGTATTGGTGACGCTGGTCGGATGCACCTGCAACCTGGCGCTGGCCTTGGCCATCGGTAGTGCCCCGGTCTTGCTGAAACTCAGCAGCATGAGCAGTTCGTAGCGGGAGAAGGTTAGCCCGGTGGGCTTCAACGCCTCGTCCACCCGTGACATCACGATCTGCTGGGCCCGCACCAGCGAGGTCACCGCCGCCATCCCGTCGGCCACCGCGCCCCAGCCGTGGCCCACCCATTGCCGGTGGGCCTCCTGGATCGGGTCGAGCGGTAGCGGACGTGACCTGGACATGGATCCGATCATTCCATGTGCCCACCGCCGGGCCGTCGCGCCGCGACCCGTGCCTTGCGATCACGGTGATCGCAACCCTGGGCGTCCGGCGGCGGACCCGGCAGTATGCAGAGGCGAGGCGGGCGTGGCTGAGTGGTTCAGGCAACGGTCTGCAAAGCCGTTCACGCGGGTTCGATTCCCGCCGCTCGCTCCACGCATGGGTGCGCCGCCGCGGTGCCTCGCCCGGTTCCGTCACTGCCGGGCGAGGTGCCGGGCGGTCTCAGTGCAGGCCCGAGAAATCCCGTGGCACAACATGATTACGGTCGGCGAACGTGCCGAGGGTGTAATCGGGGAACAGGCCGAAGTACTCACCGCGGGTCAGTGTGCTCCAGCGGCGCGCCTGCTCGGTGCGGGTCTTGTAGAAATTCAGCATGTACCCGCCCTCGTAGATCCGCAGCAGACTGTAGCCGCCCGGATATTCCTTCACCGCCGCCACCTCGAGGAATTCGACGGCGCAGGCCGTGTCGGGGCGGGTGCGCCGGTTGCGGTGGGTATGACCGCTGTGGTGCAGGAACACCCCGGGTGCGCGCTCGTACAGGGCCTGCAGTTGGGCACTGTCGTGGCGGTTGAGCACGAACCCGGGGCCCGCGGTGTTGGTCAGGCCGGATTCGACGGTGACCGGATGATGCCCGAAGACCAGGGTGGGACGCTCGGGCTCCGCGCGCAGGAGCTCGCGGAGCCGCGCCAGCTGCGGCGCCTCGATCGTGCCGCCCGCGCCGTCCAGCTCGCTGGTGTCGAGGCCGATCAGCCGTAACCCGCCGAGATCATGCTCCACCGGCTGCTGACGCGCCCCGAATTCCGCTGCCCAGCAATCGGAATGAGAATCGTTTCCGGGGACTGCGGGGCAGTCGCGGTATTCGGCGCCGGTGTGCGGGCGGTCGTGGTTGCCGCGCACGGCCAGATAGTCGGTGCCTGCCGTACCCCAGTCGTCGAGCCGGGCGCGCACGCCACGGGTCTCGGCCGGAGTGGCCTCGCTGGTGAGATCACCGGCCAGGAGCAGGATCCCGGCGTCGCGATCCGGGCGGCGCAGGTCGTCGAGCAAGGCCGCGAGCATCACCTCCGGGTACGGCCGCAGCCCCGGTTCCTGGCGGAAACCGGGCGGCAGCTCCCCGATGACGAGTCCGCTGACCTCCTCGCCGAAATGCACGTCATTGGCCAGCGCTACCGTGCGCAGCAGCCGGCCAGGGGGCGGGACCAGCGTGGTGAACTCGCCGAGCAGTTCGGGGCTGCCGGGCAGACGCGTGGTGAGCGATACCGCGGGCGCGGCCCGCACCCCATGGGACCAGGCTTCGAAACGGTAGCGCCGACCCGGCTCCAGTCCATCGAACTGCGCGTAGTGGAAGGGGGTTCGCGCCTCCGAGGCCCAGACCTGGATCGGCGCACGCGAACTGTCCGCGGGAACCAGCCGCACTTCGCCGTCGGTGGGCACCGGCAGCAAGCGTCCGCCGGCATCCGGTGCACGTGTGGTCCAGGTGAGCACGGCCGACCGATCGGTGACGGTGACGAGTTCCAGATCGCCCGCGACGATCGGATTCGGCTGGGCCAGAACCGAACCCGGCCGCACTACGCCCATAGCGGGCAGCAGCGCGGCCAGGCCGATGGCGCCGAGGAAGCTCCGGCGCGAGGGTCCGCAGCAGGTCACCGGCGGCGGATCAGTTGTTGTCGTCGGAGTCCGAGCAGATCTTCCACTTGCCGTCTTCCTTGGCGAGCGTCTCGTCCGAGGTGTTCTCCGGGTCGGTGCTGTCCTCACCGGGCATGGAAATGCTGAACGTGCCGGTGACCTTCGCGGTGGCCTTGTCGCCGGTGATCACCACGTTGTCGACCTTGTCGATCTCGATCGAGAAGGACGCCTTGTCCATCATGTCCTTCTCGCTCTGCGAGGCCTTGTCGAACTCGGCCCGGTCGGCCGCGCACGACAGCTCGGCCGCGGCGATGATGCCCTCGTTCTCCATGGTGTCGTAGAACTCGCGGATCGAGTTCTCGATCTGCTTCTCGTCCGAGGCCAGCGGCGTCTTGCCCTGCATGGTGAGCACGATGCCGGTGGTGATACCGCCCACCACCACGAGTGCGAGCACCACGAGGCCGACGATCAGGCCGGTCTTCTTCTTGGGCGGCTGCTGCGGCGGGTACCCGCCGGGCTGCGGGAACCCGCCCTGCGGCGGATACTGGCCCGGCTGCGGCCCGTACTGCGGCTGCTGCCCGTACGGCTGCTGACCATAGGGCGGCTGCTGCCCGTACGGGGGCTGCTGCCCATGCGGGGGCTGCTGCCCGTGCGGCGGCTGTCCTGCTGGTGGGTACGTCATGTGGGTTCGTCCTCCCTATCCCCGGGGTGTGCGTGGAACATTACGACACCCGGTGCCCGCTGTCCGCGTCCGGCTCGATGACCGCAGGCACGCCACAGGGCGAGCGTCACCAGCACTGGGAAACGTGGATCCCGGTCCGGTGTCAGGCTGTTCGGGCGCCTGCGCCGGTGCCAGGCGTGCACGCCGGGAAAGCTGGAGGTAGTCATGGTCGGACGCGGAATTCACTTGTGCGGCAGCGTGCCGATGGATGGCCCCGAAGCCGTGTTCCGCCAGGTGTCCGCTCGCCTCGGTAGGCGAGTTGCCCGGATACCCGACGGTGAAACCGGCATTCGCGACAACTGGGTCGTCTGGCAGCTGGCCTGCCTTCAGGCTCATCCTGATCTGATGACGGTGCCGCCGCCGAGCCCGGAGTACGGGCCGAGCGAGCGGGTGCGACCGCGGCCTGGTGTCGATCCGCTCTCGATCGACCTCGGCCCGCTCGGCTACGCCGAGGCCGCGGTGGAATCGTGGAAGGTCTTCGAGCGGTTGCGCGCCGACGGGGTGATCGACGGCGGTATCCGGTTCCAGGTGAGCTTGCCCTCGCCGATCGCGGTGATCGGTGCTTTCACGGCCGGTCCGCAGGCGGAATTGGAGCGGCGCTACGAGGCCGCGCTGCTCGCTGAGCTGGAGATGATCGTGGCCGAGGTCCCGGCGCGCGATCTGGCGATCCAGTGGGATGCCGCGGTCGAGTTCGCTCTCTTCGAAGGGGTGTTCCCGTCCTGGTTCGGGTCCGGCTACGACCAGTTGCTGGCGGGCGTCACCGAGCGGCTGGTCCGGTTGGGCGCCGCCGTTCCCGAGGGCGTGGAGCTCGGATATCACCTGTGCTACGGCGATTTCGGCCATCGCCATTTCGTCGAACCCGCCGACACGTCGACGCTGGTGGCGGTCGCCAACGGCATCGCATCGGCTGCGAACCGGCCGGTGGAGTGGATTCATCTGCCGGTGCCGCGCGATCGTGCCGACGCCGCGTACTTCGCGCCGCTGGCCGATCTCCGCCTCGCACCCAGCACCACGCTGTACCTCGGTGTGGTGCACGCCGGTGACGGGTTCGCCGGCGGACGGCGGCGGATCGAGGCGGCCGCGGCCGTCGTCCCCGATTTCGGTATCGCCACCGAATGCGGTTTCGGTAGGCGCCCGGCCGAGCAGATCCCGCAGTTGTTGGATCTGCACGCTCGACTGGCGGATTCGCTGGGGTGACCCATCTGGGGCGGGGATCGGCCACCTGAGAGCCTGAACGAGAAAGACCCCGACCGGCGAAACGCTGGTCGGGGTCTTTCGTGCTGTGCCCTCGGCAGGAATCGAACCTGCGGCCTTCTGCTCCGGAGGCAGACGCTCTATCCCCTGAGCTACGAGGGCGGGGATCGGGCCGGTCGGGGCCGGGAGGGCCGTCCGATCGGGCGGCCAAAGCGTATCGCATCCGTCGGCCGTGTGCCAAAAGCGGCTCAGTTCAGCGGCAGGGGAGCGGCGCCGCGGGCGGTGAGCATGCCGGTCATCAGCTGGGATTCGCCCTGCTGGGTCTGGTCCATGTTGCTCGCCAAGGTCCGCACCGCCGCTGTCTCGGCGTAGGTGGCGGCGTACTGGATCATCGGCAGCCCGCCCTGGTGGTGGCGCAGCATCAGTTGCAGGAACAGCACATCCAGCTCGGTGCCTTCGGCCCGGCGCAGCGCCGACAGCTCCTCGGGGCTCGCCATTCCCGGCATCTCGCGCATCGGTCCCTCGGTGGCGTGCGGCGAGGTCTGGCCGGTGCCCGTGTGGTCGTGGCCGCCGGCGTGCTCGGTCATCCAGCCCATGTAGCCGTCGACCGCGCGGGCGGGTTCGCCCCACAGTTGCAACCAGCCCTGCATCCGGCCGACCTGGTTCTGCTGGGTGGTGAGGATGTCGTAGGCCAGCCGCCGCACATCCTGATCGCCGGACCGGATCAGCGCCACCCCCGCCATCTCCACCGCTTGGGCGTGATGAGCCGACATGTCCTGGCTGAACCCGACGTCGACGGCGCTGGGGGAGGGCCCGGAATCCCGGTCCAGCGGCTGACGGGCCAGCACCCCGATGGCGAAGCCGAGCACCATCGCCCCGATGACGCCGATCACCAGCAGGGCCGTGCGCTGGCGCCGGACCTGCCCGGCGAAGCCGGAGTCGTCCTCTGCCGATTCCTCGTCGTTACCGGTCTCGGGAACATCACCTCGGGCGGCGACATCGGAGTCGGCCGCGCTGTCGGTATCCGTACCGGAAGCCCGGGCCGCGGTCTCCTCGGAGTCCTTCGGCAGCTCCGTCGATCCCATCTACTGGCCCGCGCCCGGCTGGGCGCCCTGCGGAGCCTGCGGAACGGGCGCACCACCCGGCACCGGCGCACCGCCGGGCATACCGGGCAGACCACCCGGCAGACCGGGGATGCCGGGAACGCCGGGGACACCGGGCACCCCGCCCGGCATGCCGCCCAGTTCGGTCGGATCTGGCGTGATGCCGCCACCGTCCATCGGCACCGCGTCGGGGCCGGGGGGAGTGGGGTCGAACGGCGGCGGGTTCTCGGTGTCGAAGACGATTGTCGAGCAGTCCGCGCCGACCTCGGGGTAGGCATAGGAGTTCAGCCGCAGCGCGGTGATGAACTGGCCGACGCGCTTGTCGTCGGCGCTGTCGAGCTTGAGCTGATGCCCCCACGATTGCAGTGCGACGGCCGAATCCTGGCCGGGGTAGGGCGACATCATCGTGTACTGCTCGCCCTTGACCTTGCTCGCCAGCGTCTCGATCCCCGCGGCGTCGACCTTGTCCGGGTTGTAGGTGATCCACACCGCGCCGTGCTCGAGCGAGTGCACGGCGTTCTCCACCCGGATCGGCTTGTCGTAGACGATGCCGGTGCAGGTGGCCCAGGAACTGTCGTGCGGGCCGCCGAAGGGCGGGCTCTGGTCGTAGGCCACCCGCTGATTCGGCTGGATGTGCAGGCCGGCCGGGTATTCCTTCTTCACCACGCCGTCGATGGCGAGCGATGGGTCCTGGTTGTCCTCGCTGGGGGTGAACTTCTCCAGTTCCGCCGCTTCCTGGTACTTCGGTACCAGGTTGTAGGCCAGGGCGCCGATCAGCGCGATGATCACGGCGGCGGCCCCGATGGCCAGCCAGGGAATCTGGCGCTGACGTGTACCTTTACCCTTGCCGCTGCCCTTTTTCCGGCCGGGCGCCGCCTTTCCCGCGGCCTTCACGGCCTTGGCCGACGTGGCGCTGGTCTTGCTCGGCATCGCTGATCGTGCTCTTTCGACGTGGTGGACGGTCGTGTGCGCGGTGCCCGCGTGAGGACGAACACCTGGTGCCCACTCGTGGTGCACACCTGCCCAGACCATAGGATAGAGACTCGTGACTCCAGCTGACCTTGCAGATCTCCTTCACGCGACCGCGGCGAAGGTGCTTGTCGAACGTGGACTGGACCCGGCGGTCCTGCCCGACGAGGTCACCGTGGAGCGTCCCCGTAATCCGGAACACGGCGACTATGCCACGAATCTGGCCATGCGTGTCGCCAAGAAGGCCGGAACCAATCCGCGTGAGCTGGCCACCTGGCTGGCCGAAGCGCTGGACGCCACCGACGCCGTCGCCGCGGCCGAGGTCGCCGGCCCCGGATTCCTGAACATCCGCCTGGCCGCTTCCGCGCAGGGCGCGATTCTCGAGCAGGTCCGCACCGCAGGCGCGGCCTACGGCACCGCCGACACCCTGGCCGGCACCAAGATCAACCTCGAGTTCGTCTCCGCCAACCCCACCGGTCCCGTGCACCTCGGCGGCACCCGCTGGGCCGCCGTCGGTGACGCGCTCGGCCGCATTCTCGCCGCCCAGGGCGCCGAGGTGGTGCGCGAGTACTACTTCAACGATCACGGCGCGCAGATCGACCGCTTCGCCGAATCGCTGGTCGCGGCCGCCACCGGCGCTCCGACTCCGGAGAAGGGTTACGCGGGCGCCTACATCAGGGAGATCGCGGACAAGATCGTCGCCGAGCATCCCGGTGTGCTCGATATCGAGCCCGAACTGCGCCTGGAGCGGTTCCGCGCCGAGGGCGTGGAGCTGATGTTCGCCCACATCAAGAAGACGCTGCACGATTTCGGCACCGACTTCGACGTGTACTTCAACGAGAGCTCGCTGTTCGCCTCCGGTGCGGTCGAGGAGGCGGTGAACACCCTCAAGAACTCCGGCGACCTGTACGAAAAGGATGGCGCCTGGTGGATCGCCAGCTCCGAATACGGCGACGATCAGGACCGAGTCGTCATCAAGAGCGACGGCAATGCCGCCTACATCGCCGGTGACATCGCCTATTTCCAGAACAAGCGGGCCCGCGGCTTCGACCTGTGCATCTACATGCTCGGTGCCGACCACCACGGCTACATCGGCCGGTTGAAGGCCGCCGCCGCCGCGTTCGGCGACGATCCGGCCACCGTCGAGGTGCTCATCGGTCAGATGGTGAACCTGCTGCGCGACGGTGTCGCGGTGCGGATGAGTAAGCGTGCCGGCACCGTCGTCACCCTCGACGACCTGGTCGAGGCCATCGGCGTGGACGCCGCACGCTATTCACTGGTGCGCAGCTCGGTGAATTCGAGCCTGGACATCGACCTGGATCTGTGGACCAAACAGGACAGCGTCAACCCGGTCTACTACGTGCAGTACGCGCACGCCCGCGCCGCTTCCATCGGCCGCAATGCCGCCGAATTCCCCGAGTACGGCACCGTCGAGCCCGATTTCTCGCTGCTCACCGCCGACGAGGAGGGCGCGCTCATCCGCACCATCGGCGAATTCCCGCGGGTGGTCGCCAGCGCCGCGAGCCTGCGCGAGCCGCATCGCATCGCCCGCTACCTGGAGGAACTGGCCGGGGCCTATCACCCGTTCCAGACCAACAAGTCCCTGCGCGTGCTGCCGCTGGGCGACGAACCGGTCTCGCCGACCAACGTCGCCCGCCTCGCGCTGGTGAACGCCACCAAGCAGGTGCTGGCCAACGGCCTGGCCCTGCTCGGCGTCTCCGCACCGGAGCGCATGTGAGCACCCTGCACCAGGCATCGAACGCACCGGCAACGGAGGAGAACTAGTGAGCGCCCATCCTGCCGGACCCCGGCACGCCGAAATCCCGCACGCCCCCAACCTGCCGCAGCGCCCGGCCGACCCGAAGCAGCTCATCGAGCTGCCCGCGCATGTGTGGCCGCGCAACGCCACCCGCGGCGAGGACGGCGTGGTCCGGCTGGCCGGCATCCCGGTCACCGAACTGGCCGCCGAATTCGGCACGCCGCTGTTCGTCATCGACGAGGACGATTTCCGTTCCCGCTGCCGCGACATGGTGCGCGCGTTCGGCCCCAACGCCAAGGTGCACTACGCCTCCAAGGCGTTCCTGTGCGGTGAGGTCGCGCGCTGGATCCGCGACGAGGGCCTGTCGCTGGACGTGTGTTCCGGCGGTGAGCTCGCCGTCGCGCTCAACGGCGGCTTCCCCGCCGAGCGAATCGCCCTGCACGGCAACAACAAATCCGTCGCCGAGCTGGAGGCCGCGGTCGCGGCCGGAGTCGGGCATGTGGTGGTCGACTCGCTGATCGAGATCGAACGGCTCGAGGCCGTCGCCGGGCGCGCCGGTGTGGTGCAGGACGTGCTGGTGCGCGTCACCGTCGGCGTGGAAGCCCATACCCACGAATACATTTCGACCGCGCACGAGGACCAGAAGTTCGGCTTCTCCATCGCGGGCGGCGACGCCATGCAGGCGCTGGCCCGGGTCTTCGAGGCCGACAATCTGCGTCTGGTCGGCCTGCACAGCCATATCGGCTCGCAGATCTTCGAGATCGACGGTTTCGAGATCGCCGCGCGCCGCATGCTCGGACTGCTGCGCGACGCGGTCGACACATTCGGCGCCGAGCGCACCGCGCAGATCGCGATCCTGGATCTCGGTGGCGGGCTCGGTATTTCGTATCTCGAGGCGGACGATCCGCCGCCGCTGGACGAGTTCGCCGCCAACCTCCGCAGGCTCGTCGCCCAGGAGGCCGAGCGCGCCGGGCTGCCCGAGCCGGTCATCGCGGTGGAGCCGGGACGTGCCATCGCAGGCCCCGGCACCGTCACTCTGTACGAGGTCGGCACCATCAAGGACGTCTCACTCGACGGCGGCCTGCGGCGGCGCTACGTCAGCGTGGACGGCGGGATGAGCGACAACATCCGCCCCGCGCTGTACCAGGCCGACTACGACTGCCGCCTGGTCTCGCGCGCCTCCGATGCCGAGCCGGTGGTCGCTCGCGTCGTCGGAAAGCATTGTGAGAGTGGGGATATCGTCATCAGGGACACCTGGATGCAGGCCGATGCCGGTCCGGGTGATCTGGTCGCGGTGGCCGCGACCGGTGCGTACTGCTACTCGATGTCGAGCCGGTACAACATGCTGACCCGGCCCGCGGTGGTCGCCGTCCGCGACGGACAGGCACGACTGCTGCTGCGCCGCGAGACCGTCGCGGACCTGATCGGACTCGAGGTCTGATGTACGACGTGATGAGCAAGGTGGAGGTGCAATCAACGTGACCGAGGCGAATGATGCCGGCGCGGCTGTGGCCGCGAAGAACGGCACCTGGGGAAACGAACGGCCGATCGGCGTGGCGGTGCTCGGTATGGGCAACGTCGGCACCGAGGTCGTGCGCATTCTCCGGGACCACGCCGATGATCTGCGGTCGCGGGTCGGTGCTCCGGTCGTGTTGCGCGGTGTCGCCGTGCGCGACCTGGACCGCGATCGCGGGATCCCGGCCGAACTGCTGACCACCGATGCCGAAGCACTCGTCGCGCGCGCCGATGTCGACCTGGTCGTCGAGGTCATGGGCGGCATCGACCCCGCCCGCGGCCTGATCCTGGCCGCCTTGAACGCGGGCAAGTCCGTGATCTCCGCGAACAAGGCGCTGCTGGCCGATTACACCGGTGAACTCGCGGCGGCCGCCGAACGCAGCCGGGCCGACCTCTACTTCGAGGCCGCCGTCGCCGGCGCCATCCCGGTGGTGCGTCCGCTGATCCAGTCGCTGTCCGGCGACCGGGTGAACAAGGTGGTCGGCATCGTCAACGGCACCACCAACTTCATCCTCTCCGCGATGGATGAAACCGGCGCCGATTACCACGACACCCTCGCCGAGGCGACCCGCCTCGGCTACGCCGAGGCCGACCCGACCGCCGACGTCGAGGGCTTCGACGCTGCCGCCAAGGCCGCGATCCTGGCCTCGCTGGCCTTCCACACCCGGGTCACCGCCGCCGACGTCTACCGCGAGGGCATCTCCAAGATCACCTCCGAGGACCTGGAGACCGCCTCCGCGGTCGGCTGCACGGTGAAGCTGCTCGCCATCTGTGAGCGCGTGCCCGCGGGCCCCGGCGAACCCGGACCCGACGAGGGCGGTAAGGAGCGGGTCTCGGTGCGCGTCTACCCGGCGCTCATCCCGCGCGAACACCCCCTGGCCGCCGTCAACGGCGCGTTCAACGCCGTCGTCGTGGAGGCCGAGAACGCGGGCCGCCTGATGTTCTACGGCCAGGGCGCCGGTGGCGCTCCCACCGCGTCCGCGGTGCTGGGTGATCTGGTGATGGCCGCGCGTAACAAGTTCTACGGTGGCCGCGCGCCCGGTGAATCGGTTTATGCTGAGCTGCCGATCGCGCCGATCGGCGATACACCCACCCGCTACCACGTGAACCTCCAGGTCGCCGACCGCGCCGGCGTCCTACAGGCGGTCGCGGGTGAGTTCGCCGATCACGGGGTGAGCATCTCGACCGTGCGTCAGGAAGGCCATGGCGCGGGTGCGCGCCTGGTCGTCGTCACCCACCATGCGACGGAGTCGGCGCTCGCGGATACTGTGTCCGCGCTGGCGGAACTGCCGTCCGTCACCTCCGTGACCAGCGTTTTGAGATTGGAAGGCACCGAAGAATGAGTTCGACAGCGGGAGTGGCCCACCAGACCGGAGTGCACTCCCGGTGGCCGGGTCTGATCACGGCCTACCGCGATCGGCTCGCGGTCGGTGCCGATTGGGAGCCGGTCACCCTCTTCGAGGGCGGTACTCCGCTGGTGCCCGCGACGCATCTGTCCGAGCTGACCGGCTGCGAGGTCTACCTGAAGGTCGAGGGCCTCAACCCGACCGGTTCGTTCAAGGACCGCGGCATGACCATGGCCATCACCGATGCCAAGTACCGCGGCCAGAAGGCCGTGCTGTGCGCCTCCACCGGCAACACCTCCGCGTCGGCGGCGGCCTACGCCACCCGCGCTGGCATGAGCTGTGCGGTGCTGATCCCCGAGGGCAAGATCGCGATGGGCAAGCTGGCCCAGGCCGTCATGCTCGGCGCGAAGGTCATCCAGGTACAGGGCAACTTCGACGACTGCCTCGAGCTGGCCCGCAAGGTGACCTCGGAGTTCCCCGAGGTCGGACTGGTCAACTCGGTGAACCCGGCGCGCATCGAAGGCCAGAAGACGGCGTCGTTCGAGATCTGCGATGTGCTCGGCAAGGCGCCCGATGTACATGTGCTCCCGGTCGGCAATGCCGGCAACATCACCGCCTACTGGCGCGGCTACCGCGAATACCGGGCCGACGGCATCACCGACTCGCTGCCGCGCATGCTCGGCGTGCAGGCCGCCGGTGCCGCCCCGCTGGTCAACGGCGCCCCGGTGAAGGACCCCGAGACCATCGCCACCGCCATCCGGATCGGCGCCCCGGCCTCGTGGAACAGCGCGGTCGAGGCCAAGGACGAGTCGGGTGGCGCCTTCCGCGCGGCCACCGACGAGGAGATCCTCGAGGCTTACCGGCTCGTCGCCGCGACCGAGGGCGTGTTCGTCGAGCCCGCGTCGGCGGCCAGCGTGGCGGGGCTGCTCGCGGCGCGCAAGGAGGGCTGGCTCGATTCCGGGCTGACCGTGGTGTGCACGGTGACCGGCAACGGTCTCAAGGACCCCGATACCGCGCTGCTGGGCATGCCCCAGGTCCAGGCGATCCCGGTCGACCCGGTCGCGGTCGCCGCCGAACTCGAGCTGGCCTGAGTTGACCGCGCGCGAGAGCCAGGTGATGACCAGGACGCTGCCCGCCGGATTGTCGGTGACCGCGCGGGTGCCCGCGTCCAGCGCCAACCTCGGTCCCGGATTCGATTCGCTCGGTATGGCATTGGGCATCTACGACGAGATCGAGGTGCGCACCACGAGCACCGGTCTCACCATCCGGGTGGAGGGTGAGGGCGCCGACGACGTGCCTTGGGGCCCTTCGCATCTGGTGGTCCGCGCGATCGAGCGCGGACTGGAAGCGGCCGGGGTGTGGGCCGACGGTCTCGATGTGGTGTGCCGCAACGTGATTCCGCATTCCCGTGGTCTCGGCTCGTCGGCCTCCGCGGTCGTCGGCGGTTTGGCCGCGGGCTGTGGGCTCGCGGCGAAATTCGATCCAGCGTCGACCGTCGACACCGACCGGCTGGTGCAGCTGGCCTCGGAGTTCGAGGGCCATCCCGACAACGCGGCGGCCAGCGTGCTCGGCGGCATCGTGGTGTCCTGGTCGGAAACCGATCGCGCCGCCGACGCCGGCCTGGACGGTGCCACGGTGGAACACCACAACCGCGCCTACCGCGCGGTGCGGGTGACCCCGCATCCGGCGCTGCGCCCGGTGGTGCTGATCCCGGAGGACCGGTCATCGACCGCGCACACGCGTGGCCTGCTGCCCGAGGTGGTCCCACACGGTGACGCCGCGTTCAACGTCAGCCGGGCCGCGCTGGCCGTGGTGGCGCTGACCGAGCGCCCGGATCTGCTCATGCCCGCCACCGCCGACCGCCTGCACCAGGCCCAGCGTGCGCCCGCGCTGCCGCTGACCACCGCCTGGATCGCCCGGTTGCGGGCTGCCGGGATCGCCGCGACCGTCTCCGGTGCCGGCCCGACGATCCTGGCCCTTACCACCTCAGATTTCCCCGCCGAGCTGCGCGAACAGGCCGTGGCCGACGGTCTGCGGGTGGTCGAGCCCGGACTCGCCGAGGGCGTCGGCATCCACTGACGGCGAGTCCACCTTGCCGAGGCTCACAGTTGCCAGCTATCCTGGGCAAGTCCGTACATCGTGCGCGTCAGACGCCGGTGCTTCATCAGGGCAATCGCTCCAGCAGGCTCCAGGCTCGAGCCTCCAGGCCATGGGGGTGTTGCGGAGCTGCGCAACTGGAATGATCTCTCCCACCTTTTTCATGATCGGTGGCGAAGCCTCCGACTCCGACGGAGCAGGCGATACGGCTACACATCCGAGCCCGGCACAGCGACCGGACTGCGGAACGAACCCTCGACACAGCACACGGCCCATCGAGGGAAGGAAAGGATCTCCGTGACAGATACGGACCTGCTCGCGACACCCGGGGTGGATTCCAACCCGCAGGCCTCGGGAGACCGCGATAGTGACTCCGGACAGATTTCGAAGATGAGCGAACACACCGACGTCGCACGATCGGGGCTGACTGGAATGTTGTTGCCGCAGTTGCGCGCACTCGCGGGGGAGCTCGGTATCCGAGGGACCTCCGGTATGCGCAAGGGCGATCTGATCGCCGCCATCAAGGAAAATCAGGCCGGGAAGGCGGCGGCCGCGGACAAGCCCGCGCGCGGTTCCGCCAAGTCCGCCACCAAGACCGAGGCGAAGAACGCGGCCGCGGCCCGCGCCGAGCAGCCGACGCTGGACGTCGCGCCCGCGAAGGAACCCGCCGCGCAGAACACCGCGCCCGCTCAGGACTCGCAGCCCGCCGCGGCCACGGCCACCCAGGCACCGCCCGCCGACGCGGCCAAGGACGCGCGCGCCAAGACTTCCGAGAAGAATTCCGCCGACAACGCTGCCGAGAGCGCAGCGCCCGCCGCCGAGAACTCCGACGAGTCCGGTCGTGAGCAGGGCCAGCGTGGCCGTGGCAGGCAGCGTCGCGGCCGCGACCAAGCGCGCGGCAACGCCGATCAGGCCCGCGGCAACGCCGGCGGCGGTGACACCGCCACCGAGACCCGCACCGAAGAGGCCAAACCGGAAGGCGACGGCGGCGAACGTCGTCGCGACCGTGGCCAGCAGCAGGGCCAGTCCGGTGACCGCGGCCAGAACGCCGGTGGACGCGACGGCCGCGGCGACAACCGTGGCGGTGACGACGAGGAAGGCGGCCGCGGCAGGCGCGGACGCCGGTTCCGCGAGCGCAGGCGCAGCCGCGACCGTGAGGGTGGCGGCGGCGAGGCCCGCGAGCTCGAGATCCGCGAGGACGACGTGCTGCAGCCGGTCGCGGGCATCCTCGACGTGCTCGACAACTACGCGTTCGTGCGCACCTCCGGCTACCTGGCCGGCCCGAACGACGTGTACGTCTCGATGAACCTGGTCCGCAAGAACGGGCTGCGCCGCGGTGACGCGATCACCGGTGCGGTGCGCGCCCCGCGCGACGGTGAGCAGTCGAATCAGCGGCAGAAGTTCGATCCGCTGGTCCGTTTGGACACCGTCAACGGTGGTGACGTCGAGGCGGCCAAGCGCAGGCCCGACTTCAACAAGCTCACCCCGCTGTACCCGAACCAGCGGCTGCGGCTCGAGACCACCCCGAACAAGCTGACCACCCGCGTCATCGACCTGATCATGCCGATCGGTAAGGGCCAGCGCGCGCTGATCGTGTCCCCGCCCAAGGCCGGTAAGACCACGATCATGCAGGACATCGCCAACGCGATCGCGGTCAACAACCCCGAGTGCTACCTGATGGTGGTGCTGGTCGACGAGCGGCCCGAAGAGGTCACCGATATGCAGCGCTCGGTCAAGGGTGAGGTCATCGCCTCCACCTTCGACCGTCCGCCCGCCGACCACACCTCGGTCGCCGAGCTCGCGATCGAGCGGGCCAAGCGTCTGGTGGAGATGGGCAAGGACGTCGTCGTGCTGCTCGACTCGATCACCCGATTGGGTCGCGCCTACAACAACTCCTCGCCTGCCTCGGGCCGAATCCTTTCCGGTGGTGTGGATTCCACCGCGCTGTACCCGCCCAAGCGGTTCCTCGGCGCGGCCCGCAACATCGAGAACGGCGGCTCGCTGACGATCATCGCCACCGCCATGGTGGAGACCGGCTCGACCGGCGACACGGTGATCTTCGAGGAGTTCAAGGGCACCGGTAACGCCGAACTCAAGCTGGACCGCAAGATCGCGGAGCGGCGGGTGTTCCCGGCGGTGGACGTCGCACCGTCCGGTACCCGTAAGGACGAACTACTGCTGAGCCCAGACGAGGCCGCGGTGCTGCACAAGTTGCGGCGCGTACTGTCCGGCCTGGACTCGCATCAGGCGATCGACCTGCTGATCGACCGTCTGAAGAAGAGCAAGAACAACCTGGAGTTCCTGATGCAGGTCTCCAAGACCGCGCCGGGCGCGCTCGACGAGTGATGCGCCGAACCGCCGCGCGGCGGTGAGCACGGCCTCGAGGGCTCCACTGCGGTGGAGCCCTCGAGCCGTTTCCGGGGCCGCGCGCGAACTGCGCGGCCCTCGGATCGCGGCGGGGGAGAAGAACACGACGCCGATCGCGGCGGCTCCCGCGATCAGAAAGGCGAGAATGAGCGCGGCGCCGTCGAACGAGGTGCGTCGCGAGGCGGCCGTCAGGGCGGTGTCGGATGCTGGTGCGTGCTGTCGTTGCTGGTCCACCGGGTGGGCCGGGGTCTGGATCTCCGCTGGGAAACCCGATGCCGAGGGCAGGCCGGAGCCCGCCGACGACGGAGAGTCCGTGCCACCCGGCGCGGCGAACCATCCCGCCGCGACAGCCACGACCAGTGCGACCAGCACCGCGAAGGCCACACGGTTGTTCATCCGGCTGTTCACAGGATCTCCTTTCCATGTCTCGGCACGCCGACGTGCATCGGATTCCAACACTATGAACGGAGCTGTTCGTATTCTTGAGTAGCCGACTACCCGACTTCAGGGTTCCTCGAGTGCTGCCGGTGCGCGTCCCCCCACTTCCTGGGGCGATAGCGAAGGGGGATTACTCGCCGGGGAACAATCGGGTCCGCGGGGGCGTTCGATAGACGTGTCGGTGAATCTGGCATACTGGATCGCCGTGCGTCCGCGCTGTTCGCGGACAATCCCGCCTAGTCGGCTCCGGTTCACGTTCGACGCCATCCGCGCGAGCGACCCGGCGCCATTTTCGAGAGGACACCCATGAAGGCAGGAATCCACCCGACCTACGTCGACACCACCGTCGTCTGCGGTTGCGGCAATACGTTCCAGACCCGTTCCACCAAGGAATCCGGTCACATCACCGTCGAGGTCTGCTCGCAGTGCCACCCGTTCTACACCGGCAAGCAGAAGATCCTGGACACCGGCGGCCGCGTGGCCCGCTTCGAGGCCCGCTACGGCAAGCGCGCCGAGAAGAAGGCCGACGCCAAGTAGCTTCCTCGCCGACGCCCGGTCCTGCCAAGCAGGTCCGGGCGTCGGTGTTTTCTCGGCCCGACCACCGATATCGAACACGCACGAGAGGAAGCCGACCGTGACCCAGCCGTCCGCGATCGACGACATCCTGGCCGAGTACGCGGGCTTGGAGACCCAGCTCGCCGATCCGGCGCTGCACAACGACGCGGGCGCGGCCCGCCGCGTCGGTAAGCGGTTCGCCGAACTCGCGCCCGTGATGTCCACCTACCGCAAGCTCGGCGCCGCTCGCGACGATCTGGCCGCCGCCCGTGAGCTCGCCGCCGACGACGCGGCCTTCGCCGCCGAGGTCCCCGAGCTGGAGCAGCAGGTGAGCGAGCTGGAGCAGGCCCTGACCGACCTGCTGGCCCCGCGCGACCCGCACGACGGCGACGATGTGGTGCTCGAGGTGAAGTCCGGTGAGGGCGGCGAGGAGTCCGCGCTGTTCGCCGCGGATCTGGCGCGAATGTACGTGCGCTATGCCGAACGGCACGGCTGGAAGGTCGAGATCCTCGACGCCACCTATTCCGATCTGGGTGGATACAAGGAAGCGACGCTGTCGATCAAGAGCCGCGACGCCGCCCGCGACGGTGTCTGGTCGCGGTTCAAGTTCGAGGGCGGGGTGCACCGGGTGCAGCGGGTGCCGGTGACCGAATCGCAGGGCCGGGTGCACACCTCCGCGGCCGGCGTGCTCATCTACCCCGAGCCCGATGAGGTCGAGCAGGTCCAGATCGACGAGACCGATCTGCGCATCGACGTCTACCGCTCCTCTGGCAAGGGCGGCCAGGGCGTCAACACCACCGACTCCGCCGTGCGCATCACCCACCTGCCCTCCGGCATCGTGGTGACCTGCCAGAACGAGCGGTCCCAGTTGCAGAACAAGGCGCGCGCCATGCAGGTGCTGGCCGCGCGGCTGCAAGCGCTGGCCGAGGAACAGGCCGAACAGGAGGCCGCGGCCGGGCGGGCCAGCCAGATCCGCACCGTTGACCGCTCCGAACGCATCCGCACCTACAACTTCCCGGAGAACCGCATCGCCGATCACCGCATCGGCTTCAAGGCGCACAACCTGGACGCGGTGCTCGACGGCGATATGGACGCCCTGCTCGACGCACTCGGCAAGGCCGACCGCGAAGCCCGCATGGCCGCGGAGTGACGGCCATGTGCCGCCGGGCATGACCGGTCGGGACCGAAGAGTTCCCGCCATGCCCCGCCATCGGGCAGAGTCGAGGCCATGACCCGCACACCGTTGCGGCCCGCGCTCGTCGAGGCCGTCGAAACACTTCAGGCCGCGGGCGTCCCGAGCCCACGCGCCGACGCCGAACAGCTGGCCGCCCACGTCCTCGGTGTGCCGCGTGCCCGGCTGCTGCTCGCGCCGCTGCTCACCCCCGAGCAGCGCGCCGAACTGCACGAGCTGGTGCGTCGGCGCGCACAGCGAATCCCGTTGCAACACTTGATCGGCCGCGCGGCCATGGGACGGATCGATCTGGAGGTCGGGCCGGGGGTGTTCATCCCGCGTCCGGAGACCGAGCTGGTGTTCGCCTGGGCGCTGGCGCACCTGGAGGCCGTGCGCCACGATCACACACCGGTCGTGGTGGATCTGTGTACCGGCTCCGGCGCGCTCGCCCTCGCCATCGCACACGCCCGGCCGGACGCCGAGGTGCACGCGGTCGAAATCGACCCGGCGGCCCTGAAATGGGCCAGGCACAACGCGGACCTGCGGATCGCGGCCGGCGACACCCCGATCACCCTGTACGCCGACGACGCGACAGACCCCGCGCTGCTCACCGAGCTGAACGGCCGGGTCGATATCGTGGTGTCGAATCCGCCGTACATCCCCGTCGGCGCCGAACTCGACCCCGAGGTCGCCGACCACGATCCGCACCGGGCGCTGTTCGGCGGCCCGGACGGCCTCGACGTCATCCGCGGGCTGGTGCCGACCATCGCCCGTCTGCTGCGCCCCGGCGGTGGTACCGCCATCGAGCACGACGATTCCAACGGCTCCGCGCTGGCCGCCCTGCTCACCGGGACCGGCGCGTTCACCGAGATCACCGAGCATCCCGATCTCGCGGGCAAGCCGCGCTTCGTGGCGGCGGTGCGTAGCTGAGCCGGCACCCCGCCCCGAGGGCCGCGAGCAGGGGTTCGCGGTCCGCCGCCCTGGCATGGTTTGTCCGTGGCGCGTGGCGAATTCGCGTTCTACCCGGGGGCCGACGGCGCCGCGACGCCCGCGTGACAGGATGGGTGCCGTGAGTACCGTCTACGACTGCGCGGATCCCGACTCGCGCGCCGCCGGACTGTCCGCCGCGACCAGCGCCCTGAAATCCGGGCGGCTCGTCGTCATGCCCACCGACACGCTCTACGGCATAGCCGCGGACGCGTTCGACAGCCAGGCGGTCGCCGAGCTGCTCGCCGCCAAGCGGCGCGGGCGCGATATGCCGGTGCCGGTGCTCGTCGGTTCCTGGCACACCATCGACGGGCTGGTGTTCTCGGTGCGTCCGCAGGCCAGAGACCTGATCCAGGCGTTCTGGCCGGGCGGGCTGAGTCTGGTTGTGCAGCAGGCACCTTCGCTGGCCTGGGATCTCGGCGACACCAGAGGCACGGTGATGCTGCGGATGCCGCTGCACCCGGTCGCGCTGGAATTGCTGCGCGCCGTCGGCCCGCTGGCGGTGTCGAGCGCCAATGTCTCCGGGCAGCCGCCCGCAACCACCGCCGCGGAAGCACGCGCCCAGCTGGGCGAGCACGTCGGGGTGTACCTCGACGGGGGCCCCGCCGAGCACGCGATCGCCTCGACCATCGTCGACCTGACCGCCGATCAGCCGCGCATCCTGCGCGAGGGCGCGGTTTCGGTCGCCGATATCGCCGAGGTGCTCGGTATGGCGCCAGAGGCGCTGTCCGGGCCTGCTGCCCGGTGACCGAATGGCCGATCGGATGAGCGGGCGGTATCGCGAGTGATCGCGGTGCACGCATTGGGAAGTTCCGGTGCCGTCGTCCCGCTGCGCGAGCTGCTGCTGGTGCTGCTGGTGTCCACGGTGGTGACCTTTCTCGCCACCGGCGGGATCCGGGTGCTCGCCATCGGGTTCGGCGCTGTCGCGGTGCCGCGCGAACGCGATGTGCACGTCAAGCCGATACCGCGGATGGGCGGGGTCGGCATGTATCTGGGCGTGGTGGCGGCCGTGCTGTTCGCCCACCAGCTGCCCGCGCTGCGCCGCGGCTTCGACTACCGGCCCGATATCGCGGCGGTATTGGTCGCGGCGACGATCATCGTCGCGGTCGGCATCGTCGACGACCGCTGGGGCCTGGACGCGCTCACCAAATTCGCCGGTCAGGTCACCGCCGCGGGTGTGATGGCGGTGATGGGGCTGAGCTGGTACGTCATCTACAACCCGTTCAACAACGAGACCGTGGTGCTGGACGGCTTGCAGAGCGCCCTGGTGACGGTCGCGGTCGCGGTGACGCTGATCAACGCGATGAATTTCGTCGACGGCCTCGACGGCTTGGCCGCGGGCCTCGGCCTGATCTCCTCGATCGCGGTGTTCGCGTTCTCGGTGGGCCTGCTCACCGAACAGGGCGGTTCGGTCGACACCTACCCGCCCGCGCTGCTCGCCGCCGCGCTGGCCGGAGCGTGCCTCGGCTTCCTGCCGCACAATTTCTCGCCGGCCCGGATCTTCATGGGCGATTCCGGCTCGATGCTGATCGGGTTGGTGCTGGCCGCGGTGTCGACCAGCGCGTCAGGGCGTATCCCGCTCACCGGCTACGGTCCGCGCGACATCGTCGGCCTGCTCTCGCCGCTGCTGCTGGTCGGCGCGGTGATGTTCATTCCGGTGCTCGACCTGCTGCTGGCCATCGTGCGCCGGGTGCGGGCCGGGGTCAGCTTCTCCACCCCGGACAAGATGCACCTGCACCACCGGCTGCTGCAGATCGGCCACTCGCAGCGGCGTGTGGTGCTGCTCATCTATTTGTGGGTCGGTGTGCTGGCCTTCGGCGCGGTCGGCACCTCGCTGATGGACCGGCGCGTCGTCGTCCTGCTGATGGCGGGCGGACTGGTATTCGCCCTGGTCGCGACGGCGGTTCCGGGGTTGCGGCGAGAGCGCGCGGCCGCCGCCGAACACGCCGAGCATCCCGGTGAGCCGCAGGAGCCCGCGGGATGACGGCATCGGCGCAGGACAAACGGCACGGGTAGAGTGCGGCTCGTGAGTTCGACACCGTACACAGACCCAGGCCCCGACGCTCCGCTGCGCGCCGCGCTGCGCTACGGCCTGGTCGGGCTGGTCGTGCTGACGGTGCTCGCGGTGGCGATCGCGGGTGCGGTTTCCGGCCTCGCCGGCGTCTGGGGCGCGCTGCTGGGCGCGGCCATCGGTGGTGGCTTCATCCTGACCACCGCCGCCGTGGTGCTCTTCGGCGCGAAACTGCCGCCGACCACGGCCGGATTGGTGATGCTGGTCAGCTGGGCGGGCAAGCTGCTGGTGGCCATGGTGGTTATCGCGATCTTGAATCAATTCGATTTCTACGACCGCGTGGCGCTGTTCCTGACCGTCATCGGAGCGCTGGTCATCGTGCTCGGTGCCGAGACGTACGGCGTTCTGCGGCAAAAGGTTCCGTACGTGACGGTGCCCGATCGCGAGGCCGGTCAAGGTACCGATCGGTAACAAATCGCACCCAGCTACACGCTGTCGTAGATAACTTGGTAAAGTCTTGGTAAGCAAGCGACCATAGGGGGGATCACCACGATCCCGCCGGGTGACGCTATGCTACTGCCGTGCCGGGCTCCGTTCCGGTTCTGCATGTCGACGATGTCGCCGACACACGTACAGACGCCCGAGCGGGAATGCCGCGCAGCTGCTGACGAACTTCGAGCCGACCTGAGTCGACCCACATTGATCGTCAATGTCCGATCGAACCGCGGGAACGACCGAACCCGCGGCCCGAACACGGGAGAGAACGCTGAGCGTCACCACTTTGGCCGCGGAATTTCACGCGCCATCGCTAACCGACTTTTTCCCTCCGGCGGTGCTGTTCGAGGGAACGCCGTTCGAACTCGATCGCTTGATGCTCATTCGCATCCTGATGTCGGCGGTCCTGATCGGCCTCATGGCGCTGGCCTTCCGTTCGCCCCGCATCGTTCCGCGCGGGCTGCAGAACGTCGCCGAGATCGGCCTGGTCTTCGTCAAAGAGCAGATCTGCGAAGAGGTCCTCGGCAAGGAAACCGGGCGCAAGTATTTCCCGCTGATCGCGACGATCTTCTTCACGGTTCTTTTCCTGAATTTCTCCAGCATCGTCCCGTTCTTGAATATCTCCTCGAACGCGCGGATCGGAATGCCGCTGGTGCTGGCCGTCATCGCCTACATCGCGTTCAACTACGTCGGTATCAAGAAGTACGGCTTCTTCAAGTACATGCGTAGCAGCATCGTGGTGCCGAACGTGCCGCCCGCGCTGCACGTACTGCTGATTCCGATCGAATTCGTCTCGACCTTCATCCTGCGTCCGTTCACGCTGACCGTCCGACTCATGGCCAACATGCTGGCCGGTCACATCATGCTGGTGCTGTTCTTCAGCTCCACCTGGTTCTTCCTGTTCGACGCCGCCAACTGGATGAAGGTGTTCTCGCCGTTCTCGCTGCTGGCGGGAATCGGGTTCACGATGTTCGAGATGTTGGTCATCTTCCTGCAGGCCTACGTGTTTGCACTGCTGACCGCCGTGTACATCGGCCTGGCCGAGCACGCAGATTCCCACTGACCGCACTAACAAATCACTGGAGACCTGCTACACCACGCCGACCGGCGGGTGAGCAACAGAAAGGGAAAGAAGACTCATGAGCCTCTCGTACCTGGCCCAGGAAGCTGCCAACGAGTCGACGCTGAAGGGCCTCGGCGCCGTCGGCTACGGCCTGGCCGCCATCGGCCCGGGCATCGGCGTCGGCATCGTCGTCGGTAAGGCGATCGAGGGTATCGCCCGCCAGCCCGAGCTGCAGGGCACCATCCGTACCAACATGTTCCTCGGTATCGCGTTCACCGAGGCGCTGGCCCTGATCGGCCTCGTCGCCGGCTTCATCTTCTGATTCCGATGAACGCGATTTCTTTGCTCGCAGAGGAGAGTTCGGAGGAGATCAATCCTCTGATCCCCGAAACGTACGACATCGTCTGGTCGATCGTCTGTGTCGCGGTTATCGCGGTGCTGTTCTACAAGTTCGTCGTGCCGCGCCTGACCAAGGTGCTCGACGAGCGCAGCGAGAAGATCGAAGGCGGTATCGCCAAGGCCGAGGCCGCGCAGGCAGAGGCTCAGCAGACGCTGCAGCAGTACCAGCAGCAGCTGGCCGACGCCCGCCTCGAGGCCGCGCGCATCCGTGAGGACGCGCGCACCCAGGGCCAGCAGATCCTGGCGCAGATGCGCACGGAGGCCCAGGCCGAGAGCGACCGGATCGTGGCCGCTGGCCACGCCCAGCTGGAAGCCCAGCGCCAGCAGATCCTGACCGAACTGCGTTCCGAGGTCGGCCGTACCGCGGTCGACCTGGCCGAGAAGGTCATCGGGCAGTCGGTCTCGGACGAGGCCAAGCAGGCGGCGTCGATCGAGAAGTTCCTCAGCGAACTCGACGACACCGACGCCGGCATCGGGGTCGGAAGGTAGCGACGCGAAAGTGAGAAGCATGTACGCAGCGAGCCGCGAGGCCAGCTCCCGTTCGCGGGAAGCGCTTCGGGCCGCTCTGACCGGAAGCGACAGTGTTGCCGCGACGACGGGTTCGGAACTGTTCGCCGTCGTCGCCGTGCTGGACGACCAGCGTTCGCTGCGTGTTGCGCTCGCGGACGTGTCGGTGCCCGGTTCGGCTCGCGCCGAACTGAGCGAGCGGGTCTTCGGCGGAAAGGTCAGCGTCGCCACCCAAGCGGTGCTGACCACCGCGGTGGCCCAGGACTGGTCCCGCACCGCCGACCTGGTCGACACCCTGGAGTTGCTCGGCCAGGAAGCGCTGCTGGAGTCGGCCGCCGACAGCGGCCGGCTCGACGCGGTCGAGGACGAGCTGTTCCGGCTCGGCCGGATCATCGCCGACAACCCCGACCTGGAGCAGGCTCTGTCGGATCGCGCGAAGCCGCAAGCGGCGCGGCGTGAACTGATCACCCGCCTGCTGACCGGCAAGGCCGAGCCCATCACCGTCACGCTCGCCGAGCAGGCGGTGACCAGGCAGCAGACCGGCCTCGGCACGGCCTTCGACGAGTTGTCCGATCTGGCAGCGTCGCGACGCGACCAGATCGTCGCGCACGTGCGGGCCGCCATCGCCCTGACGGCGCAGCAGAAGGAGCGGCTGGCCGCCTCCCTGCAGCGCATCTACGGCAAGCCGGTCACGGTGCACGTGCAGGTCGACGCGAGTCTGCTGAGCGGGCTCGTCGTGCGCGTCGGTGACGACGTGATCGACGGCACCGCCGTGGGCCGACTGGAGCGGCTGCGCCGCGAACTGGCGTAACCCGCCACCCAACCCCGACATTCGAGACCAGACAGCGAGAGCAGGAAGAACATGGCGGAGCTGACGATCTCCTCCGACGAGATCCGTAGCGCGATCGAGAGCTACACCCAGAGCTACACCCCCGAGACCTCCATCGAAGAAGTCGGTGTGGTCACCGATACCAGTGACGGCATCGCGCACGTCTCCGGCCTGCCCTCGGCAATGGCCAACGAGCTGCTCGAGTTCCCGGGCGGCGTGCTCGGCGTGGCGCTGAACCTCGAGGACCGCGAGATCGGTGCGGTCATCCTCGGCGAGTTCGCCGAGATCGAAGAGGGCCAGCAGGTCCGCCGCACCGGCGACGTGCTCTCGGTCCCGGTCGGCGACAAGTTCCTCGGCCGCGTGGTCAACCCGCTCGGTCAGCCGATCGACGGCCTCGGCGAGATCGAGGCCGAAGACCGCCGTGTGCTGGAGCTGCAGGCCGCGACCGTGCTGGAGCGCCAGCCGGTCGAGGAGCCGATGGCCACCGGCATCACCGCCATCGACGCCCTGACCGCGATCGGCCGTGGCCAGCGTCAGCTGGTCATCGGTGACCGCAAGACCGGCAAGACCGCGGTCTGCATCGACGCGATCCTGAACCAGAAGGCCAACTGGGAGTCCGGCGACCCCAAGAAGCAGATGCGCTGCATCTACGTCGCCATCGGCCAGAAGGGTTCCACCATCGCCGGCGTGAAGGCCGCGCTGGAGGAGCACGGCGCGATGGAGTACACCACCATCGTCGCGGCCCCGGCCTCCGATTCCGCCGGCTTCAAGTGGCTGGCCCCCTACACCGGTTCGGCCATCGGCCAGCACTGGATGTACCAGGGCAAGCACGTCCTGATCGTGTTCGACGACCTGACCAAGCAGGCCGAGGCCTACCGCGCCATCTCGCTGCTGCTGCGTCGTCCGCCGGGCCGCGAGGCGTACCCCGGTGACGTCTTCTACCTGCACTCGCGCCTGCTGGAGCGTTGCGCCAAGCTGTCCGACGAGATGGGCGCCGGCTCGATGACCGGTCTGCCGATCATCGAGACCAAGGCCAACGACGTCTCGGCGTTCATTCCGACCAACGTCATCTCCATCACCGACGGCCAGGTCTTCCTCGAGTCCGACCTGTTCAACAAGGGTGTCCGCCCGGCGATCAACGTCGGTACCTCGGTCTCCCGTGTCGGTGGCGCCGCCCAGACCAAGGCCATGAAGAAGGTCGCCGGATCGCTGCGTCTGGAAATGGCCCAGTACCGCGAGCTGGAGGCGTTCTCCGCCTTCGCCTCCGACCTGGACGCCGCGTCGCTGGCCCAGCTCGAGCGCGGTGCCCGCTGGGTCGAGCTGCTCAAGCAGGACCAGTACTCCCCGGTCGCCGTCGAGGACCAGATCGTCTCGATCTACCTGGTCGACGCCGGCTACTACGACTCGGTCCCGGTCGCCGACATCCGTCGCTTCAACAGCGAACTGCTCGAAGACCTGCACCGCAGCGTGCCCGAGGCCTTCGCCGCACTGGAGGGTGGCGCCAAGCCGCTCGACGGTGAGGCGGCCGATCAGATCAAGGCGGCCACCGACAAGTTCAAGCAGGGCTTCCTCGCCTCCGACGGCAGCCGTGTGGTGAACGAGGCCGCTGCCGGCGAGCTGGACCACGAAGAGGTCGAGTCGCTGTCGGTCACGCGCAAGCACGTCGAGAAGTAAGTCGGGCGACGACCAATGCGTTATTCGATTCTTCTGGCGAATGAAGGGAGTGTGAACCGTGGCAAGCTTGCGTGAATTGCGCTCCCGCATTCGTGGTGTGAATTCGATCAAGAAGATCACCAAGGCCCAAGAGCTGATCGCGACCTCGCGAATCTCCAAGGCCCAGGCCAGGGTCGCGGCCGCGAAGCCGTACGCGGAGGAGATCACCAAGGTCCTCGGCGAGCTGGCGAGCGCGTCGAAGAACCTGTCGCATCCGCTGCTGACCGAGCGGGCCGACCCGCGCCGCGCCGCCGTGCTGGTGATCACCAGTGACAGCGGTATGTGCGGTGGTTACAACTCCAACGTGCTCAAGCGCGCCGAGGAACTGATGACCACCCTGCGCGGCGAGGGCAAGGAGCCGGTGCTGTACGTGATGGGCAACAAGGGCCTCACGTACTACACCTTCCGCAACCGTCCGCTGGTCGCGTCGTGGACCGGGTTCTCGCAGCAGCCGAAGTACACCGATGCTTCGGCGGCCTGCCGCCATCTGGTCGATGCCTTCATGGCGGGCGCCGACGGCGAGGTGCCGCATCCCAACGGGACCGGCGACATCGCGGGCGTCGACGAACTGCACATCGTGTACACGCGTTTCGTGTCGATGTTGACCCAGACCCCTGAGGTGCGTCGTCTGGCGCCGATCCAGGTGAGCTTTGTCGACGAGAACTTCGACATGGGCGAGGACTCGTTCAGCGATTCGGCCACGGCCGACCCGCAGGCGCAGTACGAATTCGAGCCCGACGCCGATGTGCTGCTGGCGGCCCTGCTGCCGAAGTACGTCAATACGCGTATCTACGCGTCGTTGCTCGAGGCAGCGGCATCCGAGTCCGCGGCTCGGCGCACCGCAATGAAGGCGGCCACTGATAACGCCAACGAATTGGCCAGCGTGCTGCAGCGCGAAGCCAACTCGGTGCGTCAGGCCCAGATCACGCAGGAAATCAGCGAAATCGTCGGCGGCGTGAACGCGCTGGCGTCGAGCTCGGACCGCGACTAAAAGCGCAGGAAGAGAACTTATCCAAATGACCGCAGCTGTCACACAAGACAACTCGAGCCGGACCGGCGCTGCTGCAGGCCGCGTCATCCGGGTCATCGGCCCCGTCGTGGACGTCGAGTTCCCGCGTGGTGCCATCCCCGAGCTGTTCAACGCTCTGCACGCCGACATCACCCTGGCCTCGGTGGCCAAGACCCTCACCCTCGAGGTCGCCCAGCACCTCGGTGACAACATCGTGCGTACCATCTCGATGCAGCCCACCGACGGCCTGGTCCGTGGCGCCTCCGTCAGCGACACCGGCAAGCCGATCTCGGTGCCCGTCGGCGACGTCGTCAAGGGCCACGTCTTCAACGCCCTCGGCGACTGCCTCGACAGCCCCGGCCTCGGCCGCGACGGCGAGAACTGGGGCATCCACCGCAAGCCGCCGAGCTTCGACCAGCTCGAGGGCAAGACCGAGATCCTGGAGACCGGCGTCAAGGTCCTCGACCTGCTGACCCCGTACGTCAAGGGCGGCAAGATCGGTCTGTTCGGTGGTGCCGGTGTCGGTAAGACCGTTCTGATCCAGGAGATGATCACCCGTATCGCGCGTGAGTTCTCCGGTACGTCGGTGTTCGCCGGCGTCGGTGAGCGCACCCGTGAGGGCACCGACCTCCGCCTGGAGATGGAAGAGATGGGCGTCCTCCAGGACACCGCCCTCGTCTTCGGCCAGATGGACGAGCCGCCGGGCACCCGTATGCGCGTCGCCCTCTCGGCCCTGACCATGGCCGAGTACTTCCGCGACGTGCAGCACCAGGACGTGCTGCTGTTCATCGACAACATCTTCCGGTTCACCCAGGCCGGTTCCGAGGTCTCGACCCTGCTGGGTCGTATGCCTTCGGCCGTGGGTTACCAGCCGACGCTGGCCGACGAGATGGGTGAGCTGCAGGAGCGCATCACCTCGACCCGTGGTCGCTCGATCACCTCGCTGCAGGCGATCTACGTCCCCGCCGACGACTACACCGACCCGGCGCCTGCGACCACCTTCGCCCACCTGGACGCGACGACCGAGCTTTCCCGCCCGATCTCGCAGAAGGGCATCTACCCGGCCGTCGACCCGCTGACCTCGACCTCTCGTATCCTCGAGGCGTCGATCGTCGGCGAGCGGCACTTCGCCGTGGCCAACGAGGTCAAGCGCATCCTGCAGAAGTACAAGGAACTGCAGGACATCATCGCCATCCTCGGTATGGACGAGCTCTCCGAAGAGGACAAGGTTCTCGTCGGCCGTGCCCGCCGCCTGGAGAAGTTCCTCGGCCAGAACTTCATCGTCGCCGAGAAGTTCACCGGTCAGCCCGGTTCGGTGGTTCCGCTGGAGCAGACCATCGACGACTTCGACCGCGTGTGCAAGGGCGAGTTCGACCACTACCCGGAGCAGGCGTTCAACTCCTGCGGTGGTCTCGACGACGTCGAGGCGGCCGCCAAGAAGATCGCCGGAAAGTAGTCACCGATGGCCGATATGTCAGTTGATCTCGTCGCCGTCGAACGGCTGCTCTGGTCCGGCCGGGCGTCGTTCGTCAGCGCGCAGACCACCGAGGGCCAGATCGGCATCATGGCAGGCCATGAGCCGCTGCTCGGCCAGCTGGTCGAGGGCGGCACGGTGACCATCGTCGATACCGACGGTCAGCGCATCGTCGCGGCGGTGCACGGAGGGTTCTTCTCGGTCACCGGCGACTCGGTGCGTGTGCTGGCCGAGTCCGCCGAGTTCGCCGGCGAGGTCGATATCGAGGCGGCCCGCCGGGTGCTTGCCGAAGGGACGGCCTCCGACGAAGACAAGCGGGTGGCGCAGGGCCGGGTGCGCGCGGTCGAGCAGAACGCGAACGCCTGAGCTCGGACGCTGTCGAGCGTCCAAGCGGCACAACACAATCGAATACGACACTGCCGGTGGCGATCTCGCCGCCGGCAGTGTTGTTTCGGTCGCCGTGATCGCCGGGCGGCCGGCGCTAGCGGTATGTTCGCCGACAAGCCCGCCCCATTTGTAAACTCGAGTCCGTGGTTGAATGACCGGGTTCGGTCGACGGGGTGGGATTCGATCGATTCGGCGAACGAAGGGATGGACGGCATTGCACACCGGGATGGTTCTGCTGATCATTCTGGTATGTCTGCTGGTCGCCCTCGCCCTGGCCTCCACCTATCGTCTGGTGATGTTGCGTCGCGGCGGCACGGCCGCGATTCTGCGGGTGCTCCCGGCTCGCGGCGGAGAACGCTGGCGGCACGGACTGATCCGCTACGGCGAAGACCGGCTCGTCTTCTTCAAGCTGTCCAGCCTCAAACTCGGCCCGGATTCGGTGATCCACCGCCGCGGCATCGAGGTCGGTGAGCGGCGCGGCCCGCGGGGCGACGAATACGACATCATGACCGACGAGATCGCGGTGATCGCGGTATCGGATGCACAGGGCAGCTTCGAGTTGGCATTGGATCGCGGCTCGCTGGCTGCCTTTTTGTCATGGGTGGAGTCAAGGCCCTCCGATCGCGCCCGCCGGCTGCGCGGGCACTGACAGCGGCCGCCGGTCTCGGCGGGGCAGCGTTTAAGGTGGTCGTGTGAGTGTGCATCTGACCCGGATCTATACCCGGACCGGGGACGACGGGACCACCGGGCTGAGCGATTTCTCCCGCGTGGCCAAAACCGATCCGCGCTTGATCGCCTACGCCGACTGCGATGAGGCCAATGCCGCGATCGGCGTCGCCCTCGCGGTGGGCGCTCCCTCCCCGCGGATCGGGGAGGTCCTGCGCCAGGTGCAGAACGATCTGTTCGACGCGGGCGCGGACCTGTCGACGCCGATCGTCGAGGCGCCGAAATATCCGCCGCTGCGCATCACTCAGCCGTATATCGACCGGCTCGAATCCTGGTGCGACGAGTTCAACGAAGGGCTCGCCCCGCTCAACTCGTTCATCCTTCCCGGCGGTACTCCCTTGGCCGCCCATCTGCATGTGGCCCGCACTGTGGTCCGGCGCGCCGAGCGTTCGGCCTGGGCGGCGGTCGAAGCGCACCCCGACGACACCGGTACGCTGCCCGCTCGATACCTGAATCGGCTGTCGGACCTGTTGTTCATCCTCGGCCGGGTGGCCAATCCCGGTGGCGATGTGCTGTGGCAGCCCGGTGGGGGCGCCGAGTCCGCGGACCGCGACGACTAGTTCACTGCCTCGGTGGCCGATCGCCGGGAGCCGGTAGAGCATTATCCTTGCACTCAGTGGTGCGCCGAAGACGCGGAGAGGCGGCATGGAACGTTTTCTGGTAACTGGCGGCAATCGGCTCGTCGGTGAGGTCGCGGTCGGGGGCGCCAAGAACAGCGTCCTCAAGTTGATGGCCGCGGCCCTGCTGGCCGAAGGCACCACAACCATCACGAACTGCCCCGACATCCTCGACGTCCCGCTGATGGCGGATGTGCTTCGCGGCCTCGGCTGCGATGTGACGATCGACGGGTCGGTCGTCACCATCGACACGCCCGCCGAACCGAAGTACCACGCCGATTTCCCGGCGGTCACCCAGTTCCGCGCCTCGGTCTGTGTGCTCGGGCCGCTGATGGCCCGGTGCAAGCGCGCGGTCGTCGCGCTGCCCGGCGGTGATGCCATCGGTTCCCGTCCGCTGGATATGCACCAGGCCGGGCTGCGTCTGCTGGGCGCGACCAGCGAGATCGAGCACGGGTGCGTGGTGGCCAGGGCCGACGAGCTGCAGGGCGCCCGGATCCGGCTCGACTTCCCGTCGGTCGGTGCCACCGAGAACATCCTCATGGCTGCGGTGCTCGCGGAGGGGGAGACCGTGATCGACAACGCCGCGCGTGAGCCCGACATCGTCGACCTGTGCAACATGCTGGTGCAGATGGGTGCGCGGATCAACGGCGCGGGCACCTCGGTGCTGACCATCGAGGGCGTCGAGCGGCTCTCGCCCACCACCCACCGGGTGATCGGCGACCGCATCGTCGCGGCCACCTGGGGTATCGCCGCCGCGATGACCATGGGCGATGTGCGCGTCACCGGCGTCAACCCGAAGCATCTGTCGCTGGTGCTGGACAAGCTGCGTTCGGCGGGCGCCCGGATCTCCTTCGAGCCAGACGGTTTCCGGGTGGTGCAGCCCGAACGTCCGCGTGCGGTGAACTTCTCGACGCTGCCGTTCCCCGGTTTCCCCACCGACCTGCAGCCGATGGCGATCGGTCTCGCGGCGATCTCCGACGGCACCTCGATGATCACCGAGAACATCTTCGAAGCCCGATTCCGCTTCGTGGAGGAGATGATCCGACTCGGTGCCGACGCGCGCACCGACGGTCATCACGCGGTGGTTCGCGGAATCCCGCGGTTGTCGAGCGCGCCGGTGTGGTCCTCCGACATTCGCGCCGGCGCCGGGCTGGTGCTGGCGGGCCTGGTCGCCGACGGTACGACCGAAGTGCACGACGTGTTCCACATCGACCGCGGCTACCCGAACTTCGTCGAGCAGTTGCAGGCGTTGGGCGGGCAGGTGCGGCGGGTCGGCGTCACCGAATGACGGCCCGGATCGCCGGTAGGGCAGCGGAAGCGCGGAAGCGATAGCCGAAACCTCGCCGAAAACCCTTCCTGACCAGGCGATTTGACATTGCAAATGTAGCCACGTAACTTTATTCGAGTCAGAGCGACACGGACACCGACCCGGAGCCCAGGAGCTGAGCGGAAACGCTGAGCGTGCGGCCAGGGAAACGAGGTAGTACGAGGAGCGCCTGACGATCACACTAGCTGGACCGGTACCCCGGATTTGCTTCGGGTCTACGGCCGAGCTAAGCTGTAAAAGTTGCCTCACGGAAGCCCCAGCAAGATTCTGGCGTGGATGTGTGTGCGTGTGTTCTTTGAGAACTCAATAGTGTGTCGATGAATGTCAGTGCCAATTTTATTATTGGTTCCGGCCCCTCATACCCCCGTGTGTTGTGGGTCGGACATTTTGAATGTCAGCAAATTTTTGCTGGTGTTCGGTTTTGCTAGGTTTTCGGACTCTAGTTTAGATATTTCTGATTCGCCCTTCGGGGTGTTTCGAGAGTCTTCAACGGAGAGTTTGATCCTGGCTCAGGACGAACGCTGGCGGCGTGCTTAACACATGCAAGTCGAGCGGTAAGGCCCTTCGGGGTACACGAGCGGCGAACGGGTGAGTAACACGTGGGTGA
>NZ_JBYHFL010000012.1:0-141258 GCF_058222935.1 Nocardia sp. JCM 38205
GCGTCAAGGGCGCTGCGCGTCACTGCGTGATGGGCAAGCCCACCCTTGACCCCGGAGCCTCTACGCGCGAAAGGCAGGCCCTACGGGGCAGGCGGTGAAGCCAGCCCCCGACATGCGCAGCCCACCACCCACCAGGGCCAAATCCGCCCGAGTTGGGCGGCGATTCCACGGGACCGAAGCGGGACCAGAACGGGACCACACGCTACGAACGCTGGTAAACAATCGCCACGTCGGCGATCAATCGGCCACTACCAAAAACACCTACTGGCCAGCAGGTTTGGCTTCCGGTCCGACCTGGGGGTCAAGTGGTCGCAGGTTCAAATCCTGTCAGCCCGACCAGAAAAACTCCTTCCGACCTCGGCCGGAAGGGGTTTTCTCGTTCCTACTCGACTGTGCTGGAGAGGGTGGGTTGGGCGTTGCCGGGGTCGGTCGGGACGGCGACGTCGAGCACGGCCGGCTTCGGCGGCGGCGCGCAGGGGCGCGTCGGCGCGGTGCGTAGCCGGGTCACCTTCGCGGGCATCGGCGTCCACCTTTCCGGCTTGCCCCGGATAACGGGGCCGCTTCGCGTATGTGCCGGGGCGGGTTCGCCGCAGATCGAGTCTCACGATCCCCCGGATAACAGCCCATCGTCCGGGTGAGGAGATTCCGCAGGCCAGCCCCCGGAACGCGCGGGCAATAAACGGCGCATGATCGCGCGTTCCGCCGAGTGGCTGGCCTATCCACATAGCGCGATCAGCGGCATTCCCGCGTGTTCACGCCGGATGGGGAGCAAGGATCGCCGCCCCGGCACGTACGGCGGCCCAGTCGGTGTCGTCGTGTCGCGCCAACGCCCGCGGCAACCATGTCCGGCGCTGCGCCTGTTCCTGAATCAGCCCGGGAATATCGAGATCGATCCCCGGGGCGCCACCTGCCGCAGCCAGGCGGTCCACCCGCTCCTGCATGGCTTGCAGCAGCCGATGATCGAAATCGGTTACAGCGGCCACGAATATCTGGGTGCTGAGTGTCCTGCGGCCCGACAGCGGGGCGGAAAATGTGATCTCACCGTCGGGATCGGGTGTGAACCGCCACGCTACGGTGATCGTGTCCTCAGGGTAGAGGGTGCGCCACCACCGAAACGCGGGCCCGAATCGAAGGTACGAGGTGTCGGTCCATCGCCGGCTGTAAGCCTCCGAGGCGGCGGCGACCGCGGAATCGTCGAGGACGTCCGGATCGCCAGCATCGACAACCCATCCTTCGGCTTCAGCGGCGAAAAACCTCGCCAAGTCATCCGGGACCGGCTCGAGAGCCGAAGGTAAAACTTCAAGCAGGTCCTCCCATAGCCGGACCACGTAATAGTCCGGCCAGGGCGGCTCCGCAGCCGGGTTCGCGCGTGTCGAGCCCAGGGTCTGCTCGGTATACCGGAGCAACTCGACACCACCGACTTCCAAGCCGTACCAGCCCTGCGTGAGTCCAAACCAGTGCAGCGTCGGACGTTCCCCCCATGGGGCGACCTCGTCCAGCGACACCAGCTCGAATGGGATCCGCATCATGCCCTGATCCAACTGCGCGACCCGCATCCTGTCGAGCTTGATCGGATCCTGGTCAGGACCCCGGGAAGGAGCGGCCACTGCCAACTGCCACCTCATCGGCATTACAGGATGCCAGTACAGGTTTGAGCACGGCGACCCTAGGAACGGATCTCGCTACCGTCGACCCGCAGCTGCTCGGCCAACCTGGCTAAAGACGAACGCCAGATCCGCCGGCGAGAGCGTGAAGAACCGGAACAGCTCCTCGCGCAGGGGCGGCAGTGTTTGCGCAGTCACCAACAGAATCCGCACCCCGGGCAGTCCGCCCGCGATCTCCCATTGATGGACGCCGCAGCGGCGAGACCGTCAGGCGGTATAGCCGCCGTCCACGGCCAGTGCCGTACCGGTTATGAAGCGCCCGCCCGGACCGGCCAAATACGCAACCGCGTTGGCGATGTCCTCGGCCTCGCCGTAGCGCCCGAGCGCGGTGAGACCCCGCTGGAAGTCGGCGGTGTCGCCGGTGGCCGGGTTCATGTCGGTGTCGATCGGGCCAGGATCCACGATGGTGGCGGTGATCCCGCGCGGACCCAGTTCACGCGCCAAACCCTTGGTCAAGCCCACCAGCGCCGACTTGGCAGTGGCCTGCAGGACGAAGTTGTCACCGGGCACCCGGCCGTTGAAGCACGATCCGATGCTGATGATCCGGCCACCGGCGCCCAGATGCCTGGCCGCAGCCTGCGAGGCCAGGAAAATAGATCGGATGTCCACCGCGAGCACACGATCCAGTTCGTGGGCCGAGACCTCGAGCAGCGGGCCATAGGTGAGGAAGCCCGCGTTGTTCACAAGAATGTCGAGACCGCCCAATTCCCGCACCGTCTGCTCCACCGCGGCCCCAGCAGCATCGGGTTCGGTCAGATCCGCCCGGATGACCACGGCCCTGCCGCCGTGCGCCTCGATCTCCTTTGCCACCTGTTGCGCCTGCTCGATGGCCGTGACGTAGGTCAGTGCAACCGCGGCGCCATCAGCGGCCAAGCGCTTCGCGATGGCGGCGCCGATTCCACGGCTACCTCCGGTCACCAGTGCGACCTTGCCGGTCAGATCATGCTGTGTCGTGTTTTTCGCCATGTCGTTATCGTCAAACCTTGCCACTAATGTGAGGGTCAATCAGGATGGGAAAGGACCTTAGTCACATGCGAATCGGGGAATTATCCGAGCGCACCGGCACTTCACGCCGCTTGCTGCGCTACTACGAGGATCAGGGCCTGATCACCGCCGACCGCGAGACCAACGGTTACCGCACCTACGACGAGGAATACGTCGACCGGGTACTCCAGATCCGCGGTTTGCTGGAAGCCGGTCTCCCCATCCGAATCATCAAACTGATCCTGCCCTGCCTCACACGCCCCGAGACCATTCACTTCTACAACCCCACCCCCGAGATGCTCGCCATCTTGGAACAGCAACGCGACGCTATGACCCAGCGCATCGAATGCCTGCAGCGCAACCGCGACGCCGTCACGGACTACCTAGCCGAGGTGCAGAGCCGCCAACCGCAACCGACGGGGACCTGAGCATCCCCAGCACGGGAAACACTGCCCGGCCTACCGAAATAGCCAAACGCCAGGTGCGGCAGTTGCCGGTGTCGGACTTGGCAATCAGTTCTCCACCGACCATCGCCTTTTCGAACAGTCGATTTCGATGGCACGGTCAGCGTGTGGGTCCATCTCCGCGACGTGCAGGTAGGCCGGGCCCAGCGGTTCGATCGCATCGGTCAGCGCCCGGTACACCTCGCGGTGGCCGGTCTCGACGATGTCGTCGAGCCGCCCGGCCGTCGGTGCGCAGATCGGCGTTGCTGGACAGAAATTGGTGCAGCAGGTAGCCGTTGGCGTCGTGTCGCTCCACGCCGTCGAAGCCCGCGCTGGTCGCCTCACGCGCGCAATCGGCGATGGTGTCGTGATCCCGGTTCGGGTCGGCTCCTCGGGGTCAGGAAGTCCCGCAGGCCCTCGGGTGTGAACGTCTGCGCCGCGGCCTGCACGGCCTCGGTCATCGGCCGCCAGGCCAGGACCTGCGCCGCCGAGTGCAGACCGGGCGCGAATCAGGTGACCATCGCCGGCATCTGGGTGGCGCCCGGCCCGAAGGCACGGTTGCGGGTCATCGGCACCATCGCGACGTCTGCGACGTCGATCGGGTCGAATGCCGTGGACATCGTGCTCCTCGAGCGTTGTGGGTTGTCCCGCTCGGATGAGCGGGACAGGCCGGGATCAGGCCGCGCTGGGCAGGTAGTCGACGCGCGCGACTGCGGGCGCGGACACGACCTGCACCGCGGCCCCGTCGGCGACCTGGACGTGCAGGAAGCCGCCTTCGATCGCGATGCGGACGTCGTCGACGACGGCGACCGGCGTGCCATGTCGGTCGAACAGGGTGTAGCCGGCGACGAGTTCGATGCGGGTGGCGGTTCGCCATTTCTGGGTCATGGTTGTGCCTTCTGTGGGCGCGACGGGTGGGAAGTCCAGCTCGGGCCGCGCGACATGGTTGAAGTAGTTGGACAGGATGTTCAGCGCGACGTGCCCGACGATCTCGCTCAGTTCGGCGTCCGTGACGCCCTGCGCGCGGACCTCGGCGAGCAGCACATCGTCGACCCGGCCGCGTTCGCGCAGCACCACGTGTGCGAAACGAAGCACGGCGTCAGTGTGCGGGTCCTCGGCGCGCGCCAGCCGGGTATCGGCGATCTCCTGCTCCGAGAGCCCCATCCGGCCTGCCCGCATGGTGTGGGCGGCCACGCAGTAGTCGCAGCCGTTATCGGCGGCGACCAGCAGCGCGAGCCGCTCCCGGGTGCGCACATCGAGGGTGCCGCCGGTCAGTGCCGAACGCAGCGCGAGATAGCCACGCAGGGTGGCGGGGCTGTTGGCCAGTGTCGCGTACAGATTCGGCACCCGGCCCAGCTGGCGTTGCACGTCGGCCAGGAGTTCGGCCTGGTCGGCGTCGGCGGTTTCCGGGGTGACAAGGGGCAGTCGTGACATTGATCGACTCCATGCTCGCTCAAAAACGGCACCGATTGGTGCCGAAATGAACGGTACTGATCGGTTCCGTTTTGGTCAAGCGTTTCGGTACCGATCGGTTCCGTGCTGCTACAGTGAGGTCATGGCGACCCGAGCACGGCAGCGGCTGCTGGCCACCGCGGAGGATCTCTTCTATGCCGAGGGGGTCCGCGCCGTCGGCTTGGAGCGACTGCTGAGTGAATCCGGCGTGGGTCGGGCCTCGTTCTACCGGCACTTCGCGAGCAAGGACGACCTGGTGGTCGCCGTGCTCACCGAGCGGGACGAGCGCTGGCTGGCCTGGCTACGCGAAGCGGTCGAAGCGGTGGACGAGCCGGCCGACCGTCCGCTCGCGGTGTTCGATGCGCTCGCGCAGCGGTTCGCGCGCAAGGATTTTCGTGGATGTGCATTCATCAACACCATGATCGAGGTGGCCGATCCGGACGCGCCGGCGCACCGGGTAGCCGATCGGCACAAGCGCCGGGTCATCGAGTATCTGGGTGAACTGCTGACTGCCGCGGGCCGTGCCGATGCCGAAGAGCTGGCCGGGGAGTTCGCGCTGCTCATCGACGGCGCTATTGTCACCGCGCTACGCGAGAGTTCGCCTGCGGCAGCCGAGCGGGCGGGTCGCATCGCCGCACGGCTGCTCGCAGACTGAGCATGCGGGAAACCGTGGGCGCGGGACGATTCCGCGCCCACGGTGATCGTCACGGCTCGACCGGCAGGCCCGCCGCGGTCCAGTCCTCGATCCCGTCACGGTACTTGCGGACGTTGGTGTATCCGAGCTTCTCCAGCTTGCCTGCGACCTGCTGGCTGTTCGGGCAGGCGGCGTTCGAGCAGTACGTGACGATCGCGGCGTGCTTGTCGGGCAGCAGGCGCGCGGCGTCGGCGTCCACATCCGCGGCCAGGAGTGCGATGGCTCCGGGGAGGTGCTGCTTGGCGTAGTAATCGCCGCCGAGTGCGTCGATGACGGTCACCGCGCCCGCCTCGACCTCCGCTGCCAGTTGTTCCCGGGTGATCAGTTCGGTCATTTCCCACTGCTTTCTCGTGAAGGGAAAAGTATGTGCGTGTGCACGCTACTATTTGCGTGCGCACGCACGCAATAGGGTTAAGCTGGGTTGTGCCCAATTCGTCGCCTCGCTCGATCCCCGCTGTCCGCGCCTGGGCCGCCCTGCTGCAGGTGCACGCGCGGCTGGTCCCCGAACTCGACGCCGAGCTGCGCCGCGCTGCAGGCTTGCCGCTGGGCTGGTACGACGTGCTGCTCGAACTCGACGATCGGCAGCCACTGCGGATGAGCGATCTGGGTGAGCGGGTGGTGTTGAGCCGCACCAGGATCAGCCGTCTGGTGACCGAACTCGAGGCGCAGGGGTTGGTGCGGCGCGAGGCCAACCCGGACGACGGCCGTTCGGCTTTCGTCGGCATCACCGAGCAGGGGCGCGCCCGGCTGCATGCGGCGATGCCGCACTACCTCGCCGGTATCGAGCGCCGTTTCGCCGGCCTGTCCACCGGACAACTCGACGTGCTCGCTGACACGCTGCGTACGGTCCTGGGCCCCGCCGACCTTCCCGACCCTTCCGTGGCTCCCTGACCGCGCCGCGCGCGGGAAGAGTCTCCGAGCTTCGGGCCGGGGCGGAGGCGTCTATCGATAGTGGTCATCGCTGCGGGTGCGCCGCGAGCAGAGGAGCACCACGGTGAAGCGGCAGCGTGCACACCGCGATCGCGATATCGAGCCGATCGGCCGGAGGGCGGCCGGGATCGCCCGAACGCCAGATTCATCGGCGAGAGCGCGACACCGCGAGCACACTCTGGTTCAGCACGCTGCGTGCCCGCCACGGAAGCGCGACTGTCTCGACGCGGCACGCCTATGACTGCGGCAGGGTCGTCGATCAGCGAACCTTCACCGCACTTGAAATTGACGCCGAGTTCAATATACCGTTTGTGCGGTTGGTTCACAGGTCGAGATCCCACCGTCGGCTCGACCGCACCGCTGATCGCCGACAACCCCGTCTTACCCGTCAGGAGCCAGGATGTCCCTGTTCGACACCTCCGAACGTGCCGAGAAGTACCGGGCGGAACTGCTCGACTTCATGGATGCGCACGTCTACCCGGCCGAGGCCGTGTACGACCAGCAGATGCGTGAGTCCGGTGATCCGCACTTCCATCCGCCGATCATGGAGGAACTCAAGGCCGAGGCTCGGCGGCGTGGGCTGTGGAACCTCTTCCATCCGCATCCGGAGTGGGGCCCGGGACTGACCAACCTGGAGTACGCGCCGCTGGCCGAGATCATGGGCCGCAGCTTCATCGCTCCGGAAGCCTGCAACTGCAACGCTCCCGACACCGGCAATATGGAGGTCTTGACGCTCTTCGGCACCGACGAGCACAAGGAGAAGTACCTGAAGCCGCTGTTGGAGGGCACGATCAGGTCGGCGTTCGCGATGACCGAGCCGCGGGTGGCCAGCTCGGACGCGACCAATGTCGAGTTGTCGATGGTCCGCGACGGTGATGACTACCTGCTCAACGGGCGGAAGTGGTTCGCCTCCAACGCGATGCACAAGAACTGCAAGGTGCTGATCGTGATGGGCAAGACCGATCCGAACGCGGCCCCGCATCGCCAGCAGTCGATGATGGTGGTGCCGATCGACGCACCCGGCATCACGGTGATGCGCAACCTTCCCGTCTTCGGCTACCAGGACCGCGAAGGCCACGCCGAAATCGATTTCGACAATGTCCGGGTGCCGGCCAAGGATGTGCTGAAGGGGGAGGGCGAGGGCTTCGCGATCAGCCAGGCCCGGCTCGGCCCCGGCCGCATCCACCACTGCATGCGGTCGATCGGGATGGCCGAACGCGCACTGGAATTGATGTGCACGCGGGCGCGTTCGCGCAGCACGTTCGGCAAACCGATCAGCGACAACGCCAACATCCAGGACTGGATCGCCGAATCGCGGATCGACATCGAGATGATCCGGCTGCTCACCCTCAAGGCCGCCTACCTGATGGACACCGTTGGCAACAAGGAGGCGCGCACCGAGATCGCGGCGATCAAGGTCGCAGCACCGAATATCGCGTTGAAGGTGGTGGACCGGGCGATTCAGGTGCACGGCGGTGGCGGGGTCACCGACGATTTCCCGCTGGCCATGGCATGGGCGCATCTGCGGACGCTGCGCCTTGCCGATGGTCCGGACGAGGTGCACAAGCGTGCCATCGCCCGCCAGGAACTCGGCAAGTACCGCACCGCCGATCTCGCCGCGAACAACGGGCAGCAGGTCAAGGCATGACGGGCATCGATCTGAGCGGGCGCACCGCCGTCATCACCGGCGCCTCGCGCGGCATCGGGCTCGCCGCGGCACAGGCCATCGCGGCTGCCGGTGGCAATGTCGTGCTCACCTCGCGGTCGCAGGAGTCGGCGGACGCGGCGGCGGCCGAGGTCGGCGGCAACGCCCTCGGTGTCGCCGCGCACGCCGTCGACGAGGATGCCGCGCGCCGGTGCATCGACCTGACGCTCGAAAAGTTCGGCAGCCTCGACATTCTCGTCAACAACGCGGGCACCAACCCGGCCTACGGCCCGGTGATCGATCAGGACCACGGCCGGTTCCAGAAGACCTTCGACGTGAACCTGTGGGCGCCGATCCTGTGGACGTCGCTGGCCACCCGCGCCTGGATGGGCGAGCACGGCGGCGCGGTCGTCAACACCGCCTCCATCGGCGGCATGGGTTTCGAGGCCAACCTCGGCCTCTACAACGCGAGCAAGGCAGCGCTGATCCATCTCACCAAACAGATGGCGCTGGAACTGTCGCCGCGGATCCGGGTCAACGCGGTCGCGCCCGGCGTGGTGCGCACCAAGCTGGCCGCCGCGCTGTGGCAGGAACACGAGCAGCTGCTCAACGAGGCGACGGCGCTGAACCGGATCGGCGAACCCGCCGACATCGGCTCGGCCATCGCCTTCCTCGCCTCCGACGCCGCGAGCTGGGTGACCGGCGAAACCATGGTGATCGACGGTGGACAGCGGCTCGGTGACGCGACCCAGTTCCGTCAGGGCCCGGTCGCGGATGGGTGAGCACGTCGCGGTGGACCCGGACGCGATCGCCGGCTGGCTCGACGCACTCGGCATCGAATCCGATGCCCCGCTGCGTTTCACCCGCATCGGGCTCGGCCAATCGAACCTGACCTATCTGCTCACCGACGCCGCCGGGCGACGGTGGGTGCTGCGCCGTCCGCCGCTGGGCCATCTGCTGGCGTCCGCGCATGATGTGGTTCGCGAAGCCCGCATCATCGCGGCCCTGGAAGACACCGCGGTGCCCGCACCGCGCATCCTCGGGGTCTGCACCGATGAGTCGGTGTCGGAGGTGCCGCTGGTGCTGATGGAGTTCGTCGACGGGCTGGTGATCGACACCATGGACGTCGCGCGCTCGCTCACGCCGCAGCGGCGCGGCGAGATCGCCTCGGCATTGCCGCGCACCCTCGCGAAGATCCACGCCGTCGATATCGAGGCCGTCGGGCTCGCCGATCTGGCCTCGCACAAGCCGTACGCGCAGCGTCAGCTCAAGCGCTGGGCCGGGCAGTGGGAGCACTCGAAGACCCGGGAGCTTCCCGAACTCGACGACCTCACCCGCAGACTCGTCGCCGCCGTGCCGGAACAGCACGAGATCACCCTGGTGCACGGCGATTTCCACCTGCGCAACGTCATCGCCGACCCCGGAACCGGCGCGCTGAAAGCGGCGCTGGACTGGGAGCTTTCCACGCTCGGCGAACCACTGGCCGATATGGGCAGCCTGCTGGCCTACTGGCCCGAACCCGGCGAAGAGGAACTCGGCGGCGATTTCCCGGCCTCGACCCTGCCGGGCTTCCCGTCCCGCGCCGAACTGGCACGGATGTACCTGTCCGAAACCGGGCGCGACCCGGCCGCTCTGCAGTACTGGCACGTGCTCGGCCTGTGGAAGCTGGCGGTGATCGCCGAGGGCGTGATGCGTCGAGCGATGGACGAACCACAGAACCGGGCCGCGGCGGGCACCCCGACCGTCGAGCGGATCGACGCGGTGGTGCGCAAGGCCACCGAAGTCGCCGACGCCGCCGGACTCTGACCACATCTTCAGGAGAACGATATGACTCAGGAAACCAGGACCGCCATCGTCACCGGCGCCGCGCGCGGCATCGGGGCAGCGGTGGCCGAGCGCCTCGCCGCCGATGGCATGGTGGTGGCGGTGCTCGATCTCGATGCCGCCGCGTGCGCCGGCACCGTCGACGCGATCACCGCGGCCGGTGGTCGCGCGCTCGCGGTCGGCGCGGATGTCGCCGACGAAGCGGCGGTCGCCGCGGCCATCGAGCAGATCACCGAAACGCTCGGCGCACCGACAGTGCTGGTCAACAATGCCGGGATCATCCGCGACAACCTGCTGTTCAAGATGACCGTCGACGACTGGGACGCGGTCATGAACGTGCATTTGCGTGGTGCGTTCCTGATGACGCGTGCGGTGCAGCAGCACATGGTCGAGGCCCGGTTCGGTCGCATCGTCAACTTGTCGAGCACCTCCGCACTCGGCAACCGCGGCCAGGCCAACTATTCGGCGGCCAAGGCGGGCATGCAGGGCCTGACCAAAACCCTCGCCGTCGAACTCGGCAAGTTCGGGGTGACCGCCAACGCCATCGCGCCCGGTTTCATCGAAACCGAGATGACCGCCGCGACCGCCGAACGTGTCGGCGTGCCCTTCGACGAGTTCACCAAGGCCATGGCCGCGCAGATCCCGGTGCAGCGCACCGGCAAACCCGACGACATCGCGCACACCGCGTCATTCCTGGTCAGTGCCGGCGCAGGGTTCGTTTCCGGGCAGGTCATCTATGTCGCGGGCGGACCGACGGACTGATCCGCGGGCAGAAATCAGGACAACGTTATGACGATCGATAGCGCGATCGCCGCCGATCTCGACGCGCGCATCGCCGAGCTGCTCGCCGCCCACGATCCGGCGACAACCGATACCCGCGAATTCCTCGGCGCCCGTTTCGATGACGGCCTGGCATGGGTGCATTTCCCCGTCGGCGACGGTGGCCTCGACCTGCCGCAGATCTATCAGGCCAGGGTCGATGCCGCGCTCGCCGCCGCGGGCGCACCCGGCCCGGCGGTCGAACACAACGGAATCGGGCTCGGCATGGCCGCGCCGACGATCGCTGCCTTCGGCACACCGGAGCAGCGGCGAAAGTTCTTGCGGCCATTGTTCACCGGCGAACACATTTACTGCCAGCTGTTCAGCGAACCCGGTGCGGGTTCGGATCTGGCGGCGGTGGCCACCCGCGCGGTGCGTGACGGCGCGGACTGGGTGGTGGACGGGCAAAAGGTGTGGACCTCCGGTGCGCAGAACGCCCAGATGGCGATTCTCGTCGCGCGCACCGACCCGTCGGTGCCCAAACATGCCGGGCTCACCTATTTCCTGTGCGATATGAGCGATCCCGGCATCGATATCCGGCCGTTGCGCCAGATCACCGGCGAGGCCGAGTTCAACGAGGTCTTCCTGTCCGGCGTGCGCATCCCGGACGAGAACCGGCTGGGCGGGGTGGGGCAGGGCTGGCGGGTCGCCACCACCACGCTCAACAATGAGCGGGTTGCCATCGGCTCGGGGGCGCCGCGGGAAGGCGGCCAGATCGGCAAGGTCGCCGAGGCCTGGCGTGCGCAGCCGCAGCTGCGAGATCCGGCCATGCACGATGAGCTGCTGCGGCTATGGGTGGAGGCCGAAGTGACCCGCCTGACCGGGGAACGGTTGCGCCAGCAGCTGGCCGGCGGGCAGCCGGGGCCTGAGGGTTCGGCGATGAAGCTGGCCTTCGCCCGGCTCGCCCAGCGCGTCTCCGGGTTCGGGATCGAACTACACGGCGAAGCGGGTCTGCGCTATGACGATTGGACGCTGCGCAGGCCCGAGCGGGTCGAATTCACCGGCCGCGGACCGGGTTACCGCTACCTGCGCGCGAAGGGCAATTCGATCGAGGGCGGCACCTCGGAGATCCTGCGCAACGTCATCGCCGAGCGGGTGCTCGGCCTGCCACCGGAACATCGCGTCGACAAGACCGCCGCCTGGAAGGACCTGGCCCGTTGAGCACCGCGGACCTGCTGTATTCCGATACCGAGGAAGCGTTGCGCGACAGTGTGCGACGGCTCCTCGCCGATCGCTGCCCACCCGAGGCCGTGCTGGGCGTCTACGACGGCGACGCCCAGGATTTCACCCAGGTGTGGAAGACGCTCGCCGTCGACCTCGGCGTCGCGGGCCTGCTGGTGCCCGAGGAACTCGGCGGTGCGGGCGCGACCACCCGCGAGGCAGCGGTGGTGCTCGAAGCGATCGGTCGCGCTGTCGCTCCGGTACCGTTCCTCACCAGCGCGGTGGTGGCGACGATCGCACTGCTGCGGGCCGGTGACACCGGGGTGGTGCGCGAGCTGGCTGCGGGCACTCGCACAGCCGCCCTTGTCGTTCCGCTGTCGATCGCTCCGGGCGACCCGGCCACCGGGGTACTGGCCGCCGACGGTGCGTTGACGGGCACCGTCACCAGCGTCGCGGGTGCGCTGGAGGCCGATCTGCTCGTCGTCGCCGCGAGTGGGCCGCACGGCCTGGAACTGCATGTGGTCGACCGGCAGGCCCGCGGTCTCACGGTGACGCCGGTGCTCGCCCTCGATATGACCCGGCCGCTGGCCGACGTCTCGTTCGGCGCCACACCGTCGACCCAGGTGAGCAGCGACGCCGCGGGCGCGGTCGCCGAAGCCCTGCGCTGTGGTGCCGCGCTGCTGGCCTCCGAGCAGTACGGGGTGGCGAGCTGGTGCTTCGACACCACGCTCGCCTACGTCAAGGACCGCAAGCAATTCGGCCGCGCCATCGGCTCGTACCAGGCGATCAAGCATCGCCTCGCCGAATTGTGGCTGGCACTGGGATCGGTGGCGTCGGCGGCCCGCTATGCCGCCGACACCTACGCCCGCGGTGACGACGACGCCGAGATCGCCGCCGCGCTCGCCCAATCCTACTGCGGCGACGTGGCCGTGCAAGCCGCAGAGGAATGCCTGCAACTACACGGCGGCATCGGCATGACCTGGGAATATCCCGCGCATCTGTATCTGAAGCGCGCCAAGAGTTCGCAATTGGCGTTCGGCACCGGCTACCGGCATCGGGCCCGGCTCGCCGAACTCATCGATCTGCCGGTGGCGGCGGATCCGGCTACGACCACGAGGAGCTGACGGTGAAAGCATGGCGAGTGAACGAACTCGGCGAACCGCGCGAGGTGCTGCGGCTCGAGGAGATCGCCGACCCCGAACCCGGACCGGGACAGCTGTTGGTGCGCGTGCTGGCCGCGCCGGCCAATTTTCCGGATGTGCTGCTGTGCCGCGGCAAATACCAGATCACCCCACCGCTTCCGTTCACCCCGGGGGTCGAGCTGTGCGGCGAGGTCGTGGCAGTCGGTGACGGTGTCACCCGGTTCGCGGTCGGCGATCGCGTGATCGGCAATCCGAACCTGCCCGGCGGCGCGTTCGCCGACATGACTGTTGTCGATGAAGCCAACGCCTTCGCCGCGCCCGCCGCGCTCGATGACGCGGAGGCCTCCGCTCTGAGTATCGGCTATCAGACCAGCTGGTTCGCCCTGCACCGGCGCACCACTCTCCGACCAGGGGAGACGCTGCTGGTGCACGCCGCCGCGGGCGGTGTCGGCAGCGCGGCGGTGCAACTCGGCAAAGCCGCTGGCGCCACCGTGATCGGCGTCGTCGGCGGTGCGGACAAGGCCGAGTACTGCCGGGCACTGGGCGCCGACCTGGTGATCGACCGGCAGCGCGAGGACTTCTTGCCGATCGTCAAGGAGTTCACCGGCGGACGTGGCGTCGACGTCGTCTACGACCCGGTGGGCGGCGACGCCTACGCCAAATCCACCAAATGCATCGCCTTCGAAGGCCGCATCCTGGTGATCGGGTTCGCCGGCGGCACCATCCCGCAGCCGGCGCTCAACCACGCGCTGATCAAGAACTATTCGATCATCGGATTGCACTGGGGCCTGTACAAGCAGTACAACAACCAGGCCATCCAGGACTGCCACGACGAGCTCACCCGGCTCGCCGCCGCCGGCGCGATCAAGCCGCTGGTCAGTGAACGGCTGGCACTCACCGACGTCGCCGACGGGCTCGGCCGCCTCGGGGAGGGCAGCACCGCCGGGCGAATCGTGTTCCAGCCATGACCGGCACCGCGCTCGACCCCCGCGAGGCGATCCTGGTCGATTTCGGCGGCGTCATGACCACAAGCGTGCTCGACGGGTTCCGCGAATTCGGCGCCTCGCTCGGGCACCCGGAGCTGCCGATCACCCTGCTCAGCACGGATGACATCGCGCGTACGCTGCTGGCCGACCACGAATCCGGTCGCATCGACGCCGATGCCTTCGACGCCGGATTCGCCGAACGGCTGCGCGCGCACGGCGCCGAGGTGGATGCGGACGGGTTGAGCGCCCGCATGCAGAGCGGTCTGCGCCGGGACGAGGACAGTATCGAACTGATCCGCGAACTTCGCGGTGCGGGTATTCCCGTCGCGCTGGTATCGAATGCGTTCGGCCGGGACTGTTACGCGGGATTCGATCTGGCCGAACTCGCCGACGTCGTTGTGATCTCCTCGGAGGTCGGGATACGGAAGCCGTCACGTCGGATCTATCAGATCGCCTGTGATCGGCTGGGTATTCAGCCGGCGCAGGCGGTGATGGTCGACGATCTGCGGCACAACCTCGACGGTGCTGCCAGGCTCGGCATTGCCGGAGTACTGCATACCGCCGCTGCCGATACCCGCCGGCTATTGGCCGAACGGCACGGCATCGGCATCTGACATCGTGCGGCGCGGGCCCTCCGAGCGGCCGTCGAGCCGTTCGGCGGGCCCGTCGCCGCTGTCGTACTCAGCGATTTGCGACGATGGTGTGGTGTCGCACTCTGTGAATACGCGAGCCGGTAAACAAGCACCGGCATTGACCCCACGGGGAGAGCGGACGCGCACGAAACTGATCGATGCCGCCGAGCTCGTTTTCGCACGCCTCGGATTCCTCGAGACCAGGGTGGCCGACATCGTCGCCGAAGCCGGAGTAGCGCACGGCACGTTCTATGTGTATTTCGACTCCAAAGAAGCGATCTTCCACGCGGTCGTGCTGAACCTGATCACCGATATGCGCGACAAGGTGCGCGCACGGATGGGCACCCAGCCCGCGACCGCGGTCGAAGCCATCGAATCGGCGGTTCGCGCTTACGTTCTGGCCTTTCGGGAGCATCAGCGCCTGATGCTGATGTGGGGTGAGGTCGCCGGCATGAACCCTGACATCGGCGAGCTGGCACAGACCGAGATCGAGCTGTTCATCGATCGCGCGGAATCCATGATCACCCGGCTGCAAGCCGATCGCCTCGCCGCCCGCGATATCGACGCCCGCTATGCCGCGACGGCCCTGTGCGGGATGGTGCGCGAATTCTGCATTCAGCAGGCGAAAGCCGGCACCGATATCGACGCCGACGCGGCCGCGGACACCCTGTCGACCCTGTGGGTGCGTGGCATCGGGGTGGTCCACGGCGCTCCGCCGGTCTGAGCCGAAGATTTACCGCCGCAGCGCGTCGCGGTCGATGGCGCGCTTGAGAATCTTGCCGGTGGCCCCTTTGGGCAGCGCGTCAGCGAAACCGATGATGCGCGGAATCTTGTAGGCCGACAGTCGTTCTCGGCTCCACCGCGATACCGCCTCGGCATCCAATGACGAATCCGGCGCGGTGACGATGACCGCAGCGACCTCCTCGCCGTAATGGTCGTCGGGCACACCGACCACAGCCGCTTCGACGATCTCGGGATGCTCGTAGAGCACCTCCTCGACCTCGCCCGGATAGACGTTGTAGCCGCCCCGGATGATCAGATCCTTGACCCGGTCGACGATGCGCAGATCGCCGTCGGCGTCGAATCCACCCAGGTCGCCGGTGCGGAGCCAGCCGTCGGGGGACAGCACCTCGGCCGTGGCCTCCGGCCTGCGCCAGTAGCCCTTCATGACCGTCTCGCCCTGCACGAACACCTCACCCACCTGACCGGGCGGGCACGGCCTCGAATCGTGGTCGCGGACGTCGACCCGGGTGCGGGGGACCGCGCGTCCGGTGTAGCCGATCTTGGCGCCGCGATCGAGATCGTTGAAGGTGCCGAATCCGGTGGTCTCGGTGAGCCCGTAGCCTTCGAGGATGGTGCAGCCGAACGTCTTCTGGAACTCGCGGGCGATGTCACCGGGCAGCGACGCACCGCCGGAGATGGCCACCCGCAGTTGCTCGAAATCGGCCGGATCGGCGGCATCGGCGGCCCGCAGCATGGCATTCCACATGGTGGGTACGCCCGCCATGATGGTCAGCCGGTCGCGGCGCAGCAGTTCGAGCATGGCGACGGGGTCGAAGCGGGCCAGCAGTGACAGTGATCCGCCGCTGGTGAAACACGACATCATGACCGCGGCCTGGCCGAAGACGTGGAACAGCGGCAGGCCGGTCCCGGTGCGGTCGGCGGCGGTGCCGCGGCTGCACGCCGCGCCGATCTCACCGCCTGCGAGCAGGTTGCCGACCGTAAGCTGAGCGCCCTTCGGGCGGCCGGTGGTGCCCGAGGTGTAGAGGATGGCGGCGGTGTCGGTGCGGTCGCGGTCGACGCGGGCCGCGGGTTCGGCGGCGGTTTGCGCGCCCGGCGGGAGCGACCAGAACGGTGTGCGGGTGTGCTGTGCGGCGTCGGCGACGGCGGGTCCGAGCTCGTGCCAGGCGATGGCGAGCGCGCAGCCGGCGTCGGTGAGGAAGTACTCGACCTCGGCGCGCGTCGACATGGTGTTCACCGGTACGGCCACGCAGCCCGCGGCCTGAATTCCCAAGTAGGCCACCACGAACTCGGGGACCGACGGCGCGGCCAGCAAGACCCGGTCGCCAGGGGACAGGCCTGCGGCGGCGAGCGCTCCGGCATAGCGAGAGGCGAGCCGGTGCAGCTGGCGATAGGTCCATTCGCCGCGTTCGGATCGCAGCGCGACGCTGTCGGGCGCGGTCTCGGCATGGGTGCGGACGGGATCGAAGACGTTGGCCATGGAGGGTCCTTCGACGGCAACGGTGAGCGAGAGCACGCCGAGCGTAACTGAAGATGACGTCATGTTTATTCGATTGGCGAGAATCCGTCCGTCTCACCGCTGTCGAAATCGGAAAATGGGCTCTGAGCTCGATGGATGTCGAAGCCGACGGTGGAGCGGTGCCGCGCCGCAGGGGAGTTCTGGGTTCGTTCGCCTCGCGAAGTGTGATTGACATTACTCCGGGCCTACCCCACACTGGTGCCACCAATTTGAACTTGGTGTCAACTTCTATTTCCGTCAGGTCGATGACCGGGCGATCCGGCCCGAGGAGTACACGCATGACCGCACCCCCAGTGGAACCAGCAGGCCCGGCCGCCGATGCGGCCCACGACGATGGGCAACGCAGGCGCGCCCACCGCAAACTCCTCGCCGCCGGTCTCATCGGCAGCTCGATCGAGTGGTACGACTTCTTCCTCTACGGAACCGCTGCCGCGCTGGTCTTTCCGGCGGTGTTCTTCCCCGACAGTTCCGCGCTGATGGGCACCCTGCTCTCGTTCAGCACGTTCTGGGCGGGCTTCGTGGCCCGCCCGCTCGGTGGTGTGCTCGCCGGGCATTTCGGCGACAAATACGGCCGCAAGCCGGCGGTGGTGACCTGTCTGCTGGGCATGGGCCTGGCCACCTTCCTCATCGGCTGCCTGCCCGGCGCGCACGCGATCGGTGTCGCCGCGCCGATCCTGCTGGTCACGCTGCGGTTCCTGCAGGGCATGGCCTGCGGCGGTCAGTGGGGCGGAATCGTGCTGCTACTGACCGAATCCGCGAGCCCGAAGCGGCGCGGGTTCGCCGGCACCTTCGGTCAAATGGGTGTGCCGCTCGGAGTGATCCTCGGCAACCTGGTGTTCCTCATCGCCGCGAAGACCATCTCCGAGGAGGCCTTCCTGAGCTGGGGTTGGCGGGTGCCGTTCTTCTGTAGCGCGCTGCTGTTTCCGGTCGTGCTGTATATCCAGACCAAGGTCGAGGACACCCCCGAATTCCGTGACCTGCACAAGGAAGTCGCCGACAAGCGCAGCGCCGCGGTCGCTCAGGCGCCGCTGGCCGAGGCGATCCGGCTGCACTGGCGCAAGATCCTGCTCGGCTGCGGACTACTTGCCGCCACCAACACCGCCTTCTATATCAGCATCGCGGGTGTGCTCAGCTACGGGACCCAAGAACTCGGCATGAAGCACAACGACATCCTGGCCATCTCGCTGGTGGTCTCGCTGCTCGGCGGCGGCGTCATCCTGTGGTCGGGTGCGGCCTCGGACCGGGTCGGGCGCAGGCCGCTGATCCTGATCGGCGGTATCGGGCTGGCGGTCTGGGCGTTCCCCTACTTCTGGCTGGTCGACACCGCGAAGCTGCCGATGTTCTTCATCGCCCTCGCCGTCGGCACCGTCTTCCAATCCATGACCTACGGTCCGCTGGCGGCGTTCATGGGCGAGCTGTTCGAGCCGCGACTGCGGTACTCGGGCGCCTCGCTTGCCTACCAGCTGGCCGCGATCACCGTCAGCGGCGGTACCCCGTTCATCATGACGGCACTGATCGCGAATACCGGTAGCACTGTGCTGGTTTCGGTGTATCTGGCGGCGATGGGACTGGTGACCGTCTTCAGCGCATGGGTCTTGCAGGAGACCAATAGCGCCGCCGTCCGTGCCGACCCGCAAGCCGTGCCCGGCGAACAGCTCTACCGCTGACCGGCCCGCCCCGGCGCATTCGATCGGATGAGAAAAAGAGAGGACCCCCACCGGTAATGAGACAAGCAGTGATCGTGTCGACGGCGAGAACGCCGATCGGCAAGGCCTATCGGGGCGCGTTCAGCGACACCCAGGGGCAGGAACTGGCCGCCCACGCCATCGAACACGCGGTGCACCGCGCCGGGATCGAGGGCGCGGAGATCGACGACGTGGTACTGGGTTGCGCCCTGCAGCAGGGCTCGACCGGTAACAACGTCGCCCGTCAGGCGGCACTGCGGGCGGGGCTGCCCGACAGCGTCTCCGGCATGACCATCGACCGGCAGTGCTCCTCGGGCCTGATGGCGATTGCCACCGCGGCCAAGCAGATCATCGCCGACGGCATGCGGATCACCGTCGGTGGCGGCGTGGAATCGATCTCGCTGGTGCAGAACGATCACGCCAACACCTATCGCACCACTGATCCGTGGCTGCAAGAGCAGGTGCCATCGATCTATATGCCGATGCTGCATACCGCGGAGATCGTCGCCGAACGCTACGGTGTGAGCCGCGAGCGGCAGGACGAGTTCGCCCTGCTGTCTCAGCAGCGCACCGCCGCGGCCCAGCAGGCGGGTCGTTTCGACGCCGAGATCGTCGCGCTGCCCTCGGTGCTGCGCGCCGTCGATCCGTCGACCGGCGAGGTCGTCGAACAGCACCTCACGCTCACCCACGACGAGGGCAACCGTCCCGGTACGACCCTCGACAAGCTGGCCGGTCTCGCCCCGGTGCTGCCGGACGGGCGGATCACCCGGGTCTCCACCGTCACCGCGGGCAACGCATCCCAGCTCTCCGACGGGGCGTCGGCATCGGTACTGATGAAGGCGAGGGAAGCCGAACGGCGCGGCCTGACCCCGCTCGGGATCTATCGCGGCATGGCGGTGGCGGGCTGCGCGCCCGACGAGATGGGCATCGGCCCGGTCTTCGCGATCCCGAAACTGCTCGACGCGCACGGCCTGAGCGTTGACGACATCGGATTATGGGAGCTCAACGAGGCGTTCGCCTCGCAAGCCGTCTACTGCCGCGACAAGCTCGGAATCGATCCGGAGGTGTTCAACGTCAACGGTGGCGGCATCTCCATCGGACATCCGTATGGAATGACCGGTGCGCGGCTGGTCGGGCATGCCCTGATCGAGGGTCGCCGGCGTGGGGTGCGATATGTCGTGATCACCATGTGCGTCGGCGGTGGGATGGGTGCGGCGGGGCTTTTCGACCTGGCCTGACCCCGACGTGCGCCGGAAATCCACCGAACGCGCATATCCCTGAAATTAGAACTGATGTCAATATTGAAATGCCAGGAGAGACAATGGTCGACACGAACACCCTTCCGGTCCGTCCCCGGAGTTATGCCGAACTCACCGAACTCATCGGGCACGAACTCGGCCCGACCGAATGGCATGAGGTGACCCAGGGCCGGGTCGATGCCTTCGCCGACGTCACCGGCGATCACCAATGGATCCACGTCGATCCCGAGCGCGCCGCGGCGAGCCCGCTCGGCGGCACCATCGCGCACGGGCTCTACAGCCTGTCGCTTGGACCCGCACTGTCCTACACGCTGCTCGCCTTCGATGGGTTCACCCACAGCCTGAACTACGGCTACAACAAGGTGCGCTTCCCCGCCCCGGTACCGGTGGGATCGCGAATTCGTATGCGCGCCACCATCGTTTCCGCAGAACAGGTGGCGGGCGGGATCCAGATCGTCATGCGCCAGGTGGTGGAACGCGAGGGCAGTGACAAGCCGGTGCTCGTCGCGGAAACCGTGGCCCGGGTCGTCGAGTAGCAATCCATCCGAGCAGAATTCGAACCGAAAGAAGATCTCCATGAAGGTACGTGAACTCGCGGTGTCGACGGCGGCAGGCCTGGCCGCGTTGACGATGTGCTGCGCCACCGCTACGGCCGAGCCATTGAGCGTGGACATCGCGCCGAACGTCAACTACACCGCTTATCAGGACGGCAACGCCGCGGTGATCACCGTCGACGCCGGACAATTGATCATCCACGACGGCAAGTTCCAGATCCGCGCCGATGACGGCACGGTGCTCGCCGGGGTACCGCTCGAATTCAACGTCAATAACGTGGCCTTCCCGATCGACGCCGAGATCGACGGCCACACCGCCCGTCTCACCCCCTCGCTGGATCCGGCTCGCGCCGTGGAGAAGCCGGTAGCTCTGCCGTTCCAGGAGCATGCGCCGTGGAAGACCCCGTACGACCGTGAGGTCGCCGCCTTCTCCCGGATGGCGGGCACCATCACGATGGCCGGTGTGGCAGGCGGTGTCGTCGGAGCTATCGGCGCCGGCGTCATCGGCTGCCTCGTCGGTGGTGTCACGCTGGCCGCGGCGACCAGCCCGGTGGCGATGATGTTCGGCGCCGGACCGGTCGCCGGATGCCTCATCGGCGCGGGCGCCCTCGCCCCGGTCGGCGCCATCGCCGGCGCGCTGGTCGTCGGCGCGCCGGTGATGACGGCCGCGGTGATCCAGTACTTCACCACCATCAACGAGCCGTTTCCGGCGCCGGTGAAATAGCGCCCCGGCACGCTGTTCGAGCGCCCTACGGTCGATGGCCGTAGGGCGCTCGCATATGTCCGGAACGGGGAGCGCCGATGCGGGCACGGGGCATGCTGCCGACCTGCCGCGACGACCGCATACGGTGACACGTATGTCCATTACTCCCGAGGACGTCTATCGTCGGGCCGCGCGGGCGATCGCGCACGGGCAGCGGCTCGAAGTGAATGCGCTGATCGACCAATTGCATGTCTCGCGGGCCACGCTGTTCCGTAAGGCAGGCAACCGCGAACAGATCCTCGGCGAGGCGATCTGGATGATGGCCGACCACAGCTTCGGCGCCGCGAGCGCCCGGTGGCGCCGCGCCTACGGCGGTGCGGTCCGCGATGGGTCGGGGACATTGCGCTGCGTACGCATCATCACCGATCACGGCGCCGCGATCGCGGCCGACCGCGGTGTGCGCCGGCTGCTCGACGAGGAGCCGAAGATAGCGATGCGGGTATTGACCGACCCGTTCGGTGCGGTCCAGCCGCGGACCATCGCACGGGTCCAGCAGCTCATCGCCGACGATGTGCGCGACGCCACGCTGCGGCCGCTGGTCGAACTCGACGATCTGTCGTATGCCGTTGTGCGCCTGGGGGAGTCGATGCTGTACGCCGATATCCTGGCCGGGCGCCGTCCCCATGTCGAGAATGCCAACACCCTGGTCGGTGCGTTGATCACCGGCGTTCTGCCCGCGCGCTGAGGCCGCGCGGCGGGCATGCCGAAGGGGCTGCCACGATGTCGTGACAGCCCCTTGCCCCCGGGCCGGATGGTCTGCTCAGCTGATCAGGAACCGCAATTGCCGTGGGCGGCTCTACCGTCCAAGCGGTCGCCGAGCCAGTTCACGGCGTCGTCGCCGCCGATCAGGACCGCGCCCGCGTGATCGGCCAACGGGTAGGAATGCCATTCGACGGTATTTCCGCTGGCGCACCAATCGCTGCGCAGTTGTTCGCCGAGACCGTAGGAAACGACCTGGTCGGTGGTTCCGTGGAACAGGTAGAGCGGGAAACCGGTAGTGCGGCCACCCAGACGGTTCTCACCGAGCCGTTGCCGCCACTGGGGATTGTCGAGCGGATTACGTGCCAGTACCTCGTCCATGGAATGTCCTTCGCCGGCCCGGATATTGTCGAGCACGCAGCCGCCACGCAGCTGCTGCACGAGATCGCGGCCCTGCGGCGTCAGGTACGAGTCGAGGTCGAGCTCGGGGTAGGCAGTGTCGTGGCCGATCGCGACCATGAGCGAGGCCGCCGGGTTACCGCCGCTGCCGTCCTTGTCGAGGGCGTCTTTGAGCACATCGGCGGGAACGCCGCCGCTCGCCGCGGCTTTCACCTGAAGCTCAGGGGCGTATTCGCCGGCGAGTTCGGCGGCCCACGCGCTGGCCTGACCACCTTGTGAATAGCCGAGGATGCCGACCGGCGAGGCCGAGCTCACGCCCCCCTGCTGCACTTCCGGCAGGCGCTGGGCGGCGCGCGCGGCGTCGAGGACGGCGGTGCCTTCGGAACGGCCGACGAGATAGGGGTGATCTCCGGGCGTGCCGAGGCCTGGGTAGTCGGTGACGGCCACCGCCCAGCCGCGCGTCAGCAGCTCGCCGACCGACATTCCTTCCAGGTTCTTGCCCTGGATGAACGTGGCGGACGGCGCGCACTGATCGCCCATGCCGACGGTCCCGACCGCGTAGGTCACCAGCGGCCGGGTTCCGGTCTTGCCGTCCTCGGGCACGATGACGGTGCCGGACACCACGTTGGGCCGCCCGAGGGCGTCGGTCGAGTGGTAGAAGATCTTCCACGCCTTGGTCGGCGTCGGCAGGCCGGGCACCACCTTGAAGGAATAGGGTTCCGCGCTGACTACGTCACCGGGGGCGCCGCCGGATGTGGCGCCCGCGGGGGGAGTGCTGTCGGCAGGCTGCTCCTCGGCGCTCGCCGCGCCGATCCCCGCGAGCGTGCTCGCGGCGAGCGCGATAGCGGCGGTGAGCTTCGCCAGCCGCCCGGCAAGTGCGGACCGCGCTCGGCGGCGGGTGCGTGTCATGGATTCTCCTCGAATGTTTCTGGCTGAGAACGGGTTCGACGCGACACGGGCGAACCCGAACGATGGACCCAGACGACTGGGCTATGGTGGCGCCACAGTCATGAAACATCGCTCACAGATGATTCACAATACTTGACTTTGAGTTGATTGAGCTGTAATGGACCGCATTGCGTGGTGAAGTCTTGACCGTGAGGGGGTGAGCGGCTACTTTCTTTGAAGCTGACGTCATGTTCACACAGCTGGCGCCAGGTGATCGCGACTCGCTGTCGTCGGCACCTCGTTGCGATGCGCCCACGATCCCCGCCGGTCTGCCGGCATTCGTCTTCTCACAAAGGAACCCAAGTGAAGGTCAACGGAAAGACCGCCATCGTGACCGGCGCCGGCCGTGGCATCGGCGCCGCGATCTGCGCGCGCCTGGTGGATGCCGGCGCACACGTCGTCGCCGCGGATCTCGACGGCGACGCCGCAGGACAGGTGGCGGACGAGCTGTGCGCGATCCGGCCGGACGCCGCGGTAGCGGTGGCGGGCGACGTCGCCGACGAGAACTACCTGCGCGAACTCATCGCCGCCGCCGAGCACCGCTTCGGCCCGGTCCAGTTGTATTTCGCCAATGCGGGCATCCCCGGCCGTGCCGGCCTCGGTGATGACGAGGGCTGGCGGCTGGCCTTCGACGTCCACGTCCAGGCTCATGTCCGGGCCGCGCGGTTGCTGGTCGAGGGATGGGTCGCACGTGGCGAGGGGTACTTCGTCTCGACCGCATCCGCCGCAGGCCTGCTGACCCAGATCGGGGCCGCCGACTACTCGGTGACCAAACATGCCGCGGTCGCCTTCGCCGAATGGCTCAGTGTGACCTACGGCGACAAGGGAATCCGGGTGAGCTGTCTGTGCCCGATGGGTGTGGACACCGCGATGTTGCAGGCCGGAGTGGAATCCGGGGACCGCTGGGGAGCGGCGGCCGCGCGCGCGGTCACCGAGGCCGGCGCGGTGCTGCGGCCCGAAGACGTCGCCGCTCAGGTGCTCGACGCCATCGGCGACGAACGTTTCCTGATCCTGCCGCACCCCGAGGTCGGCGAGATGCATCGGCAGAAGGCCTCCGACTACGACCGCTGGCTCGGGGGTATGCGCCGCTACCAGGCATCACTACTCGCGGTCGGCTGATACGGCGCCTGCGCCTGCGCGCAGGCAGGAACCCCCGTGCGCGCACGCCGGAATCCGTCGAGCAGTTCGGCGCGGGCGAGCCGCGGAGATGGTGTGTGGCGAGCCCGCCGGGCGCCGAGGAAGGAACACCGATTTGTCGACAGCTCATCAGCACATGCCGAAACCGCAGCGGCGCAAGGCGATTCTCGTCGACTTCGGCGGCGTCCTCACCACCAGTGTGGCGGCCGCCTTCCGGGCCTTCGGGGCACGCATCGGCGTCGATCCGGACCTACCGATCCGGCTGATCGTCGGCGATCCGGTGGTTCGCTCGAGCTGTGCGGCATTCGAGGCGGGCGCGTGCAGCGATCAACAGTTCGAACTGATACTGGCCGGTGCGCTGATCCGGCACGGGGGCCGAGTCGAACCCGATGGGCTGCTGCGGAGGATCCGGGCCGAACTCGCCCCCGACCATGAGATGTTCGAGCTCGTCGCGGGCCTGCGAGCCGCAGGGCATCCGGTCGCGCTGGTGTCGAATTCCCTAGGCCGCGGTTGTTTCGACGGCTATGACTTGGACGACCTCGTCGATGTGGTAGTCGTGTCCACCGAAGTCGGACTGCGCAAACCCAGTCGCGAGATCTTTCGACTGGCCTGTCGCGAACTCGGTGTCGAACCGGCCGACGCCCTGCTGATCGATGACCTGCCGCACAATATCGACGGCGCCGGGCGGGCAGGCATCGACGGGATCCTGCACGGCAACGCCGGCCGTACCGCCGAGGAACTCGCGACCCGCTACGGCGTGTTCCCGCTGCTACCGCCTTCTCCGCCCGCGGCTAACCGGGGCTGGCGGCGCCCGCGGACGAGACCGTGGATGCGATGACCGCCGCGGCATGGACCCGACGATCGCGGGTAGTGCTGCGGGTAGGAGGTCTTTGCGCCCGGATGCGGCCATGACGACGTCGCATGGCGGCCTTCAGCGCAGGAGGAAACGTGTTCGTCGACGAAGAGGTGCGGATTCCGATCGACGAGGTCGGGCTGGACGGACATGTCTGGCTGCCGAGACGCGATGGCGGCGTGGTGGTTTTCGCGCACGGCAGCGGCAGCGGACGGCACAGCCCGCGCAACCGGCAGGTCGCCGCGGTACTGCGGCGGGCAGGCCTCGGCACGGTGTTGCTCGATCTGCTGACCGCGGCGGAGGACGACCTCGATCGGCGCACCCGTGCGCTGCGGTTCGATATGCCGCTGCTCGCCGGGCGCCTGGCCGGAGCCGTCGACTGGCTGACGGGGCAGCCGGCCACCTGCCGGCACCGGATCGGGCTGTTCGGTGCGAGTATCGGCGCGGCGGCCGCGCTGCTCACCGCCGCCGAACGGCCCGCCATCATCCACGCCGTCGTCTCCAGGGGTGGGCGACCGGATCTGGCCGGCGATGCGCTCACCCGAGTGCGGGCACCGACGCTGCTGATCGTCGGCGGCGCCGACGATCAGGTCCTCGACCTCAACCGGCAAGCGATGCGTCACATGACGATCACACCGCGACTGGAGATCGTGGCGGGCGCCACCCATCTGTTCGAAGAACCAGGAACGCTCGACCAGGCGGCCGAACTCGCCGCTGCCTGGTTCCTCCGCCATCTGGGCACCGCACCGGCCGCGCCGCCGCCGCTGTGATCGCCCGGACACCGCTGCCTCGATGCGGACCGGCGGTTTCACGCGCGCTCCACCGGGTACCGCCGCAGCATCAACCGCGGAAGTTCAGCCAGGCCGAGCAGCGAGGTGAGACCGATGGCCGAGACTCAGGTCGACGACGAACTCTGGAACGAATTCCACCGCGTGGTCAACATGTCGTCGCACGCCCTGCGCGACTGGCTACGCACCGAGGCGTCGGGTGCGCATGCCGAACGGGAACCGGACCGGTCCGGCCCCGAGATCGGCAGGCAGGTACTCGCCATCCTCGGTAAACGCCGGACCGACCTCACCGCCGACGACGTCGCGACCATGCGATACGTGGTGGATGAAGTCACCGCTGCGCGCCGCGCCGATCTGGAACCGGTCGCGGGTGACGCCCAGTTCCGGCACCGGCTGATGTCCCTGGGCCACGACCCGTTGCAGGCTCCCTGATCAGCGGCGGACGCCGGATCCGGATGTTCAGCTCGCCGTTGCGGCCAGGAGCCCGTTCTCGCGGGCGATCTTCTCGATCTGCTCGGGTGTGCCCGCCATGATCGTGCGCACGTGCTCGGTGACCAGCTCGACCGGCCAGTTCCACCAGGCCGCACGCAGCAATCGGTCGATGTCGTCGTCGGGGAAGCGCTGCTTGACGGTGCGTGCCGGGTTGCCGCCGACGATGGTGTACGGGGCGACGTCGCCGGTGACGACGGCACCCGTGGCGATGATGGCGCCGTCACCGATCCGCACGCCGGGCATCACCAGGCTGTTGTAGCCGAACCAGACGTCGTTGCCGACCACGGTGTCGCCGCGGCTGGGGATCGAGGTGATGATGTCCATGGTCTGCTCGGCCCAGGTGCCGCCGAAGATGGTGAACGGGAAGGTGGACACCCCATGGGTCGGATGGTTGGCGCCGGCCATGATGAAGCGGGTGCCGGTGGCGATGGCGCAGTAGCGGCCGATGATCAGTTTCTCCGGGCCGAACGGATAGAGCACGTTGTTCGTTTCGAACTCGGTGGCCGCGTGCGGATCGTCGAAATAGGTGTAGTCGCCGACTTCGATGCTGTCGGAGGTGATGTGCGGTGCGAGGAAGACCGTGCGGTCGGTGTGCGGCAGCGGGAAGCGGGTCGTGGGATCAGGAATAGTCGACACCGCAGCGAGCCTAGTTTGCGTGCGTGCGCCGCGGCCTGTGCCGATGCGGTCGGTCGATTCCCGGTAGCGTCGTAGCAACTCGGGGCCGGCGGACTGGCCCTTTCGTAAGTATCCAGTTGGCGGGCCAGTGGCCGAGATCTGGCTATTGGGCATAGGTCCAGTTGTGGGTCAAGCTGGACCGATGGTGCGTCGGCTGATCGCGTTGTACGCGGGTTTGTGGTTGTACGGGTTCTCCATGGCCGTGATGGTGCGGGCAGGGCTCGGCTTGGATCCCTGGGATGTGTTTCATCAGGGCGTGGCCGAGCACGTGCCGCTGAGCTTCGGGATGGTCACCGCGCTGACGGGGATCGCGGTCCTGCTGGCATGGATTCCGTTGCGGCAGCGGCCCGGGCTGGGCACGGTGAGCAATGTCGTGGTGCTCGCGGTGTCGGTCGACGCCGGGTTGTGGATGCTGCCGGAATGGGAATCACTGCCCGTGCAGGCGGGTGCCATGGTCGCGGCGGTCGTGCTCAACGCCGTCGCCACGGTGCTCTACATCGGAGCGGGTATGGGGCCGGGCCCGCGTGACGGCCTGATGACGGGCCTGGTCCGGCGCACCGGGCTGTCGGTCCGGGCGGTGCGCACCACGATCGAGGTCACGGTGCTGGTCACCGGATGGCTGCTCGGCGGCTCGGTCGGTCTCGGCACCCTGGTCTACGCCTTCGGCATCGGGCCGTTGATCCAGGTGCTGATTCCGGTGGCCGATCGGTGGCTGCCCGGATTTCGGGACGAGCCCGCCCCGCAATCGGATCCGGTGCCCGCAACCGCGTAAAGGGTTGTGGCTGCACGAGATTTCCCGAGCGCCTACGATGTGCGCACGGGAGAGATCTCCGTTGATGGGAGAGCGTGATGAACGACAGTGCGAGCGTGGTGGATCCGAACACGCCCAGCATCGCGCGGGTGTACGACTACCTGCTGGGCGGGAAGGACAATTACCCCGTCGATCAGGAGATCGGCGACCATTTCAAGATCAATCTGCCTGGCTCGGTGTCCATCGCCTTCGGTAACCGGCAGGCCCTGGTGCGCGCGGTGCGCGATATCGCGCGCAGCGGTGTGCGGCAATTCATCGATCTGGGCAGCGGGCTCCCGACCGCCGACAATGTGCATCAGATCGCGGCCCGCTACACCGACGGCGCCAAGGTGGTCTACGTCGACAACGATCCCATCGTGCTCGCCCACGGGCGCGCCCTGCTTGCCACCGATGACAACACGACCGTGGTGCAAGCGGATGTGCGTGAGCCGGAGCGGATCCGCGACAGCGACGAGGTGGCGCAGCTGATCGATTTCGACGAACCGGTCGCGGTCGTGTTCAGCGCGATCCTGCACCACCTCAACGACGATGAGGATCCCACCGGGGTGGTGTCGTACTGGCGCGACCAGATCCCCTCCGGTAGCCAGATTTTCATCTCGCACTTCCGATCCGGCGGCAATGCCGAGACCGAAGCCGCTGAGCAGAAGCTGCAATCGACGTTCGGCCGCGGCCGCTGGCGCACCGACGACGAGATCGGTGCCCTGTTCGGCGATCTCGAGATCCTGGAGCCGGGCATCGTGCCCGCGGTGCTGTGGCGGCCCGATGCGCCGGGCGAATCCGACACCTCGGTCTCCACCATCGGTACGCCGGAAAGAGAACTGACGGTATGGGATCAGTTGATCGTCGCCGGTCTGGCGCGCAAACCGTAAGGGACTTTCGGCACTTCTCGAGGCGGCGCGCCGTCTCGGCACTTGTCCGAGCGGCGTGTCTGCGCTGATCATGATCACGTGTTGATATCTGATGGGGTGATCGGGCTCCGGCCGATCACGGTGGCCGATGCGCAGGCGCATCTGGCGGGGGAGGACGCGGAGTCGGCCCGATGGCGTGACGGTGGTCAGGGCACACTCGCCACCGTGACCGAACACTTCCGGCGTTGTGCGGCCGAATGGGAGGCCGACGGCCCGAACAAGACCTTCGCGATCGCGGCACTGGACGACGGTGTGCTGGTGGGGACGCTCGACATCCAGGTCGATCAGGATTTCCTGGCAGACCGGCAGGCGAACGTGTCCTACGGCATCTATCCGCAGTTCCGCCGCCGCGGCCTTGCCGCCCGCGCGGTGGTATTGGCCTGCCGCTATATCGCCGCGCGCGATCTGGCCGATGAGGCCGTGCTGCGGATCGACCCGGCCAACAAGGCATCGGTGGCGGTCGCGCACCGGGTCGGTTTCGCCTACCACCACACCACCGACGATCCGGATGAGGGCACGCTGGACTGGTTCTTGCAGGCGGTGTAGGGCTGGTCAGCCGGGGCCGGCGTCGGCCTCGATCAGGGTGCGGATCGTGTCCGCCCAATACCCGAGGGTGCGGGTCTCGCCATGGGCGCCGGTCCGTAGCGGACGCGCGGCAGTCACGCCGCGCAGCAGGGTGATGGTGAGGTCGCGGATGGCGGGGTAGCGGGGGTGCGCGGTGAGCTCGGGACCGAACAGGGTGTCGATGACGCGGTGCAGATCGCGCCCGGCGCGCCGTTCGGATTCACGCAGGACGGCTGCGAGGGTGGGGTCGGTGCGCGCAGCCGCCCAGAGTTCTTGTTCGGCTCGAGCCGCCGGTCGAGTCATCGTCTCGAGCAGCGCGGTCAGCGTGCGTTCGATGGGGTCGGCGCTCGCGCCGGGTGCTGCGGCGGCCTGTTGCGCGGCGTGTTCATTGAGCTCGACCAGATGCTCCACCAGCGCGGCGGTGAGGGTGTCGAGGGTGGGGAAGTGGTGCAGCAGGGCGCCGCGGCTCAACCCGGCCGCGTGCTGCACCGCCAGCGTGGACCAACCCGCGTAACCGCGCTCGACCAGCAGCCGGGTCGCGGCCTCCAAAATGCGTGCGCGGGTGGCGCTGCGCTGCTGCTCGCGGGTGGGCATCGCGGTATCCCCTCGGTGCGGTGGTCGACGCAAGAATTTCACGGTCACTATTGACTGTCAACCCGGTCGTGCGTCAGGCTGCTCGGTGACGGCGAATCGCCCACACCGATGCTCGACGCTCCGTCCTCGGCGCCAGCGTTTCGCGCCTGTGAAAGGAAAAGCCTTGTCCGACAAGCAATCACATTCCGGCACCCGGCCGGCGGCATGGTACGAGAACTGGACCGAAGGGCCGGACTCACCCTGGCGGGATAGGCCCGAACCCGCCGATGAGCACGAGTATCCGACGCTGACCTATCAGCGCGACGGCCGCATCGCCCGGCTCACCTTCAACCGGCCCGAGAAGGGCAACACCATCACCCCCGATACCCCACGTGATCTCGCGGACGCGGTGGAACGCGCGGATCTGGATCCCCGCGTGCACGTCATCCTGCTGTCGGGGCGCGGAAAGGGCTTTTGCGGCGGCTATGACCTCGATATGTTCGCCGAACAGGGCTTCTCACCGGCCGGCGGGCGCGATGAGGTGGCGGGCACGGTGGTGGATCCGGTGGTCAACGGAGTCAACCACAACCCGTGGGGCACCTGGGATCCGATGATCGACTACGCGATGATGAGCCGGTTCAACCGGGGCTTCGCCAGCCTCATGCAGGCGAACAAGCCGACGGTGGCGAAGCTGCACGGTTTCGCCATCGCCGGCGGCACCGATATCGCGCTGTACGCCGATCAGATCATCTGCGCCGACGACACCAAGATCGGTTATCCGCCCACCCGCACCTGGGGCATTCCGGCCGGCGGCATGTGGGCGCATCGGCTCGGTGACCAGCGGGCCAAGCGGTTGCTGTTCACCGGCGATTCCCTCAGCGGCAAGCAGGCCGAGGAATGGGGTCTCGCGGTGGAATCCTGCCCGGCCGACGAGCTCGACGAACGCACCGAGGCGCTGGTGGAGCGGATCGCCCGGATGCCGGTCAACCAGCTGATGATGGCGAAGCTGGCGTTGAACTCGGCGCTGTACGCGCAGGGTGTGGCCAACTCCGGCATGATCAGCACGGTGTTCGACGGTATCTCCCGGCACACCCGTGAGGGCTACGCCTTTCAGTTGCGTGCCGCCACCGTCGGGTTCCGGGAGGCGGTGCGCGAGCGCGACGAGCCGTTCGGCGACCACAAGCGAGCGCAGTTCGAACGCTGAGGCGTGCACGCGCGATTTCGGCTGCCGGCCCGCGATGAATTCGCCCGGTCCAGGCCGTCACTATCGGTATGACGACACGTTTTCTCGACACCGGTGACGCCGACATCGCCTATGAAGTGCACGGCCCGCTGCCCACGGCCGACGGCCGCGCGCCACTGGTCTTGATCGCTCAGCCGATGGATGCCACCGGCTTCGCAGCCTTGGTCGAACAGTTTCCCGATCGCACCGTGATCACCTACGACCCGCGCGGTCTCGGCCGCAGTACCCGCAGGGATGGCCGGATCGACCATTCGCCGACGGTGCAAGCCGAGGACGTGCACGCGCTGATCGAGAGCCTCGGCGCCGGCCCGGTCGAGCTCTTCGCCAGCAGCGGCGGGGCGATCACCGCGCTCGCGCTGGTGACCGCCCATCCCGGCGATGTGTCGACGCTGGTCGCGCACGAGCCGCCGCTGCTGGCGGTGCTGCCCGATGCCGCTGCCGCCGAACGGGCGCGAGCCCGGACGTTCGAGGCGTACCGGGCGCGGGGTTTCGGCGCGGGGATGGCCGATTTCCTCGCGATGACGTCGTGGCGGGGTGAATTCACCGAGGACTATTTCGCGCAACCCGCTGCCGATCCCGCGCAGTTCGGGCTGCCCACCGACGACGACGGTGCGCGCGAGGATCCGCTGCTGTCGGACCGGTCCTGGGCGGTGTCGAGCTACCGTCCCGACGTCGAGGCCCTCGCCGCCGCGCCGACCCGCATCGTGATAGCCGTCGGCGAGGAGTCGCTCGGAGTCATGACCGGCCGCACCGCGGTGGCGACGGCCGAACTGCTCGGCCAGCAGGCGACGGTGTTCCCGAGCCATCACGGTGGCTTCATGGGCGGTCAGTACGGCTACGCCGGGCAGCCGGAGGCGTTCGCGAAGAAGCTGCGCGAGGTACTCGACGAACGATGAAGCACGTGGCGCGCTCGATCGCGGGGTGAGCGCGCCTATTCCCCCAGCGGGTCGGGTAGCAGGCCCTCGGAGGCGCGAAAGCGACGGGCGAAACCCGCGAGCAGTTCCTGCGATTCCGGGGACAGGTCGACGGTCAGCCGCATCAGCCGCCGGAAATGCGGGTCGGAGAATTCGCCGACGAGTTGCGCCTGTGCCGCCCCTGGGCACGGACCATTGAAATAGGAATCCGACACAGCACCCACGTCAACGCTCCCGACCGTCTAGTTGCTGTAAGTAACATACCGGCAAATCCGGCATAACGACGGAGATCGGCGATTAGCCGTATCGGTGTGTTGGGCGAGAAGCCTTGCGCATAGCACGGTTTCGGGCGCGTGGTCTCCCCATCGGTGGTGACCCTCCCGAGGCCGCGAGGGGCACTGTGAGCACGAGTTCTCCGCCCGGGCCGGTCTCGGGGGTGCGCCGGGTGATCAGCACACGATCGGCAATCGCGGTGAGTCGACGGGCTCGCCCGCGTTGTCTATGGCCCTAGATCCGGTCCGCGCCCCAACTGCGATGGACATAGCCGATCACCCGGTCCAGTTCGTCGCGATCGACGGAGGCGGATTCGCCCGGTTCCAGCGGGTCGAAGTGGAAGATGTAGAGCCGCGAGGCGAATTGTTCGAACGGCAGCGATGCTTCCCCGAAACGCTCACCGTGGCCAGCGGTGCCGACGATGACGCCGTCGCCCCAGTCCTGGCCGCTGTCATTGTTGGGGTTGAAGAAATAGACCCGCATTTGTTCCTGCGGATCCAGATTCACCCGTAGCACCGTGATGGCATGCCAGCCGACGAACCGGGCCGCGCTGTCGGTCACCGCGATGCCGGCCGGTTGCGGGTGGATCAAGGGCTGGTTGCCGTTGTAGAAGGGGTGGTAGCTGGCATAGAAGTGGCGCAGGAAATCATCGAGGTCGGTCAGATTGCCGGTGGCGACGTCGACATTGATGCGGAAACCGCGTCCGGACCACCAGCCGTGGAACTCGGGATTGATCCACCGGTGCGGATCGCCGTCACGGCCAAGGCAGTGCCTGCCCATCTCGGCGTAGATGCGGTCCAGATGCGGGACCACCAGCACCGAGACCGGATCGAGGTCGATCGGCGGCCCCGCGGCGGCACCGGCACTGTCGTCGCGGGAGGAGATCGGGGTGCCCTCGAAGTGCATGACGATCTCGTCGTCGCGGGCCGCCCACGTCACCGCGTGCAGCAGATAGTCGGGATCGTTGTAGGCCCACATGGACAGTGCGCGCGCCGACTGGCAGGTGGGGTTGTCGCCCTGCCCGATGCCCAGCGGCAGGCCGAGCATCGACAGCACTCCCGCCAACAGCCACACCCGCGCGTCGGGGGTGGGCCCGAACACCCGGCTCAACCGTTGCCGGGACGTCGGTGAGAGCTGTAGGCCGATCTGGCGCCACAGCGCGGGGGCGACCGGCGGCTGATAGAGGATGCCGCGCTCGAGCAGCAGTGCCAGCCCGTAGATGCACTGCGCGGTCTCGACCTGCACCGCTTCGTCGATCAGGCTGTGCACGAGTTCGTGATAGCAGAGCAGGCAGTCGCGGCCGGTGCTGGACAATCCCATCGCCTCGGCGAGGAGATAGTCGCCCTTCTCCAGCAGATGACGCAGTAGCACGGCGTGATAGGGCGAGACGAGTCCGGTGTCGTGCATCGAGCGCGCGAACCCCGAGGCTTCGTACTGCAGAGCGCTGTCATCCATCGTTTCCAGGCGTTCGCGATAGATGTCGACGCCAGGATCTTCCCGGCACGCGTCGGTGGTTCCGTAGAGGCTGCTGATCAGCCGGTCCGCGCCGAGCGCGCCGGCGCCGAGGTCGATATCGGGGTTGGCGCGCGCGACCGCGATCTGGGTGATCATGCGTTTGACCGCGTCGACCTGAATGGGCCGTTGGCGCAGGATCCGCCAGATCTCGTCGACCAGATGCTCGAGCACCTTCTCGTAGCCGACCTCGGCCACGAGATGGTGCAGCAGTTCTCGCGTCACCTGTGCCATCCGGCCCTGTTGGGTCCGTTCGGCTTCGGTGGGCGGGGTGAACAGCAGCGACAGGTTGATCGCCAGTACCTGCGAGAGGTGGCTGTCGGCCTGTTCGGCGGTGATCAGCGGGTGTGAGTAGTCACCCTTGGCCACGGCGAGCAGGCGCAGGTTGCTCACCGTCTCCAGCACCGCGGTGTCGGCGTTCGGGCTGCGCAGCGAGCCGGTGCTCAGTGAGGGGATCAAGATCTGCGGCGAGGCCCAGTCGGTGCCGAGGAACAGGCCCGCGTTCTCCAACTCGGCTGCCCGCGCGCGCACCGCGGCGCAGCCGCCCGGCAGTGCGAGCACTCGCCGCAGCGCGTCGAAGGTCCGCGGCAACTTGACCTGCTTGCCGAAATCGCCTGCGTCGGTGAGCGATCGGATGGCATGGTCCAAGGTGGCCAGACGCCGTTCCAAGGATGCCCCGTCGCTGCTGAGCTGATTCAATCAGGATCCTCCCGTGATCCGGGCCGAGGCCGGGATCAGATATAGAAGTCGAGCTCTTCCTGTCGCTTCAGCAGGTCCCGCAGGGTGTACGGGTCGTCGCCGAAGAAATACAACAGGCCCCAATGGTTCCCGAACGCCGTGCGCTTGGTGACCTTCTCCGACAGCGGGGAGGTGAGCTCGTGTGATTCGAAGTAATCATGATCCTCGGTTTCCTCGGGCATGGACAGATGGCTCACCACGCGCCGTCGCGGATACACGCCGAAGCATCCGGCATGCCCTTTGGCATCAACCACTTCGCGGGGGAAGAAGGCCTCGATCTCTTCCTCGGTGGTCTTGGGGTCGAAGGCGAGGACCAGGGCATGGTAGGCGTTGAAGCCGTAGGTGCGTTCGAGAAGTTCGAAGACCTTGAATCCGGGCGGACGGTAGGCGACCTCACCGAAGTACATTTCGCCGTCGCTGGTGACGAAGTATTCGGGGTGCACGAAGCCGAATTCGATATCGAAGGTCTTGATCAGTTTTTCGACCTGCCGGGTGATCTCCGGCCGGTATCGCTCGAGCTCCGGCGTTGCGGGCACGAACACCGAATAGCCGAGCGTGACGTACTCGGAGATATTGAGGAAGCGGATCTTGCCGTTGTGGATCCATGCCTCCACCGCGAACTCCCACCCGTCCAGGTGCGACTCCATCAGTAGCGGGAAATCCTCGTCGGGAATCGTGTCGATCTCGTCGGGTGTCCTGATCACCCGATGGCCGAGGCAGCCTGCCTTGTCGAAGGCCTTGATGTGGATCGGGTCGTTCGGATCGCCGTCGAGCTTGAGCAGGGTCTGGTTGACGCGCTTGAGGAAGCGGACGACGTCGTCGCGCTCATGGGCCTCCTCGAAGATGCCGACCCGGATGCCGCCGAGCTGGGCGCGACGCTTCATCAGCGCCTTGTCGCGCAGCAGCATGGCCTGGCCGAACAGCCGCGGATTGTCCATCAGCACCGCGTTGATCGCGCCCGCCCATTCGACGGTTTCCTCGAAGATCGGGATCGCCACGTCCACACCCATATCGCGCAGCGTCTCGGCGATCTCCATCGAACGGTCGTTGAGACGTTCGAAGTTCCACGGAATGTACGGTATTCCGTTTTCTGCGCAGTAGTCTTCGATCCATTCCGGAGCGACCACCACGTATCGCCGGTCGAAGCGGTCGACCGCCTCGACGGCGTTCAAACTCCAGCCCAGCAGGGCAACGTATCCCTTGTCGGTATTTCGGCCTTTCGGTTCCTGTGCTGCAATCGACAAATCTCGTCCCCTCTTGGCCGTGCGAGATCGGTTGATCTCTCGGCCGTTTCTCGGCTCCGGCAGCGACCTCCGGCAGACGTGTTCTGCCTGTTCAGAAGTGTGCGCGCCCTGTTCGCCTGGTTCTCTCGTCGGCCGGCATCCTCATCTGCACTGGTGAGGGGAAGGCCGCGTGCGTGATCGAAACCCGTTCTGGGGGCTGGATTCATGGACCTACCCTCCGTATTGCCGCCATTCACACGAGTACCCGGATCGTTGCGTTCCCAAACTGTCGCCGTCCTATGGGCGCACTTACGAACGTCTCGATATCCGGTGGTGCGGGATGTCGCAGACCTCCGACCGCCTGCCGGTGGCCGGGGGCGCGGCGGCCTCGCGCCCCCGGCAGCGATCAATCGGAGACGGCGCCTTCGCGCAGCAGGCCGTCGGACAGGTGCAGCCTGCGCTGGGCCCGGATATCGGTGAGGAAGCGTTCGTCGTGACTGACCACGACGAACGCGCCGCGATAGGCGTCCAGCGCGCTGACCAGTTGGCCGACGCTCACCAGATCGAGGTTGTTGGTCGGCTCGTCCAGCAGCAGCAATTGCGGCGCCGGCTCGGCGAACAGCACGCACGCGAGGGTGGCGCGTAGCCGTTCACCGCCGGAGAGCGCACCGACCGGCAGGTGCACGCGCGAGCCGCGGAACAGGAAGCGGGCCAGCAGGTTCATGCGCCGCGCGTCGGGCAGGTCCGGGGCGAACGCGGACAGGTTCTCGGCGACGCTTCGGTGCGGATCCAGCAGGTCCAATCGTTGTGACAGGTACGCGATGCGGCCATCGGCGCGGGTGATCGACCCGGCATCGGGATCCACGTCACCGCGGATCATCCGCAGCACTGTGGATTTGCCCGCTCCATTGGGGCCGGTCAAGGCGATCCGCTCCGGCCCGCGGATGAGCAGGTCGATGCCGCCGCCGGCGAAGATCTCCCGCTCGCCCAACCGCAGCCGCAGCCCTTGCCCGCTGAATACGGTGCGCCCGGCAGGAACATCGGTATCGGGCAGCTCGAGGCTGATCTTCTGTTCGGTGCGCAGGGCGCGGCCGGCTTCGTCGAGTCTGCTCTCGGCCGCCGCCACGCGCGCGCTGTGCGTGCCGTCGGCCTTGCCCGCCGACTCCTGCGCATTGCGCTTCATGGTGCCCGCGAAGATCTTGGGCAGCCCGGCGTTACCCAGATTCCTGGCGGCCGTGCTCGCCCGGCGGGCGGCGCGTTCCCTGGCCTGCTGCAATTCCCGCTTCTCCCGTTTGACCTCCTGTTCGGCGGAGCGGATGTTCTTCTCGGCGATCTCGCGCTCGGCGCGGACGGCGGCCTCGTAGTCGCTGAAAGTGCCGCCGTAGAAATGGATGTCGCCACGATGGAGTTCGGCGATGCGGTCCATCCGGTCGAGCAGGGCGCGGTCATGGCTGACCAGCAGCAGGGTTCCGCCCCAGTCGCCGAGCACGTCGTAGAGCTTGTGGCGCGCGGCGAGATCGAGGTTGTTGGTCGGCTCGTCCAGCAGCAGCACGTCGGGTCTGCGCAGCAGTTGGGCCGCGAGGCCGAGCGAGACGATCTGGCCGCCGCTGAGCGTGCCGGAGCGGCGGGTGAACGCGACGTCGCCGAGGTCGAGGCGGTCGAGCTGGGCGCGAGTGCGTTCCTCGATATCCCAGTCGGTGCCGATGGTGGTGAAGTGTTCCTCGCTGGCGTCGCCGGATTCGACGGCTTCCAGGGCCGCCAATACCGGTGCGATACCGAGGATTTCGGCGACGGTGAGATCGCCGGTCAGTGGCAGGGTCTGCGGCAGGTAGCCGAGCACGCCGTCGACGGCGATGGTGCCGCTGCTCGGGCGCAGGTCACCGGCGATGAGGCGCAGCAGCGTGCTCTTGCCCGAGCCGTTGGGCGCGACCAGGCCGGTGCGGCCGCGGGGGATGCTGAACGACAGGTCGGTGAAGACGGGGGTGTCGTCGGGCCAGGTGAAGCTCAGGCCGGAGCAGACGATGAACGCATCGGACATGTACGAGTCCTCGGGTGAAGGGATGAGTAGACGAACGGCGACATGGCCACGTCAGCGGCGCCGCGCGCCTGCTGGTGGCCGTCAGAGCCGGGTAACCCCGGAGATGTCGAGTTCACCTACCATGCCGGTACTCCCTGAATGCGATGACTTCCGCTCGACGATAGCAACCGAAGCTGCCGCGTCAACCGGATTATGCCAGGGCGATGACGTCGGCGAGGGCCGCGGCGGCGTCGAGCAGGGCGCGGGAACGTGCTGTGATGCTCGCCTCGCGGGCGTCGAGCGCGGCGGCGATGGCGTCGTTGTGATGGGCGCGTGGCAGATTCGGCACCAGCGTTCGCAGGGTGTCGATGCGGTATCCGGCGTTGCGGAGCTGGTGGATGATCCGCGCGTCGCGGACCTGAGCGGGCGAGTAGCGGCGGGCGCCCCGAGCGGTGCTCCGGTCCGCACTGATGAGTCCTTCCGCCTCCCAGTGGCGCAGGGCGGACTTGCGGACGCCGAGCGCATCGGCCAGTTCCGCGACCGACATCGCATCCGACTCCGTGACCTCGGCGATCGGTTCGGCCGAGATCGCCTCGGCGGCGGCGCGGGCCAACCGGAGCTCGGTGCGTTCGCGGGCGAGCCGGGCGTGCGCGTCGTCGAGCAGGGCGAGGGCTTCCGGCAGTGGTGCGCGGTGCACCGCGCGCATGATCCGTTTGGCCTCCACCGGGCCGACACCCGCGGCCAGTGCCCGATACGCGAGCGCCGAGCGGAGGTGTATCTCGTCGTAGGTGCGATACCCCGATTCCGTGCGAGCCGCCGGCGGCAGCACGCCGTGGTGCTCGAGCTTGCGCACCTGCTGAACGGAGTAGCCCGCGCGGCGCGCGACGTCGACTGTTCGCAAGGGCGAGTGCAGGGTTTCCACGATGCGTTCCTTGTCCAACAGCGCAGATGCTCGGCCAGGTCTCCACAAGCACTTTAATGAAACGCTGGAATGCATGAGCATCGACGAGATCATCGACTATGTGGCGGGCCTGGACGGTGTCCTGACATTGCGGCCAGGGCCCGGCGACGGCTCGCCCGAGATCGCCTGGGGTGACCTGTTCTTCTACTACTCACCCAGCGGTGAAGTCCCGGCCACGACCCAGCCGTTCGCCACGATCGTCACCAAGAACTATCCGGGCGACGAGAAATCGGACCTGGACCGGCCGGGGGCGTTCCGGGTCAATATCGCGGTGAGCCGCGAGGCCTTCACCGCCTGGACCGGCGGTTCGCCGCGTGAGATCGACCCCGATACCGACTTCGCCGCCGGCGATACCGTGCTCGCGCACCCCGTCTACGCCGGCGCCGGTTGGGTGGCGGTGGTGAATCCGGGGCCGCGCACCGGCGAGACCGTACGCGAGCTGCTTCGCGACGCCTACGAGCGGGCGCGGGCGCGATATGAGCGCCGCGCGGCGGCGCAGGGCTGAGTGTCGGCGGCGCAGCGGCCGAGTGTCAGCGGCGCAGGCGGCCGGTGCGGGCCAGGGTGCGTTTGGTCGACGGCGACAGGCCGGGGGAGTCGGCGTCCACCTCGGGTGCGGTGGGATCGGCGCGGACGAACAGGGTGATGGTGGTCGCCGCGTCGAAACCGTTGCGCTGCATGAGTTTCGCCGAGGCCTCGTTGCTCGATTCCACATCGGTGACGATGCGGCGGGCACCCCGTGCGAACAGCGCGGTGCAGCACGCGTCGACCAGCCTGCCCGCGATGCCGTGGCCCTGCATATCCGGGGCCACGGCGATCCATTCCAGATAGCCCCAGTCGTCGCGCAGCTCGAATTCCATCGAGCCGAGCACGAAACCGACTACCCGGTCGGAGTCGACCGCCACCCAGCACGCGTTGTCCGGGCTGTCCAGATGCTCGGCCACCGAGGTCAGCGACCAGGAGGTGTAGGGCTTGACCGAGGTGTCGTAGACCTCGTGTCCGAGGTCGAGGACCTGACGGAGGTGGCCGAGGCCCATGGGGACGATCGCGATGGCGGGGTCCATGCGATCAGTTTGCCAGGAGTATGCGCGAGTCAGGCGCCTTTGCGGGTGGAGGTCTTCTTGGCCGCCGTCTTCTTGGCGGGGGCGCGTTTGCTCGCGGTCTTCTTGGCGGTGGTCTTCTTCGCCGGCGCGCGCTTCTTGCCGTCCTCGGTGCGGCGCCCGCTGGCTTCCAGGCTGCGCTGCAACGCGGCGACCAGGTCGACGACCTCGGCGTCCTGGGCGACGGGTTCGGCCTCGGGTTGTTCGGGGACCTTGCCGGTGCCGCTGGCGATGGCCTCGTCGAGCACCCGTTTGAGTTCGATCTGGTATTCGTCGGTGAATTCGCTCGGATCGAAATCCTCCGACATGGAATCGACCAGGGTCTCGGCCATCTTGATTTCCTGCGGACGCGGTTTGGTCGCGTTCTCCAGCGATTCGAACGACACCGAACGCACCTCGTCGGGCCACAGCAGCGTCTGCAGGACGAGCATGCCGTCACGGACCCGCAGCGCGGCCAGCCGGGTTTTCTGGCGCAAGGTGAAGTGCACGAGGGCGGTGCGTTCGATGCGCTCCAAGGTCGCCGCGAGCAGCACGTAGGCCTTGGGGGTGTTCGAATCGGGTTCGAGGTAGTAGGTCTTGTCGAACAGGATCGGGTCGATCTGATCGCTCGGCACGAATTGCAGGACCGGGATCTCGTGTTTCTCGGCCACCGGAAGCTTGGCGAAATCCTCGTCGGTCAGGATCACCTTGTCGCCCTCTGGCGATTCATAGGCCTTGTCGATATCGGCGTACTGCACCGATTTCCCGCACACCGTGCAGACCCGGTCGTATTTGATCCGTCCGCCGTCTTTGGCGTGGACCTGATGAAAGCGGATGTCGTGGTCCTCGGTGGCGGTATACACCTTCACCGGGACGTTCACCAGCCCGAACGCGATCGAGCCTTTCCAGATTGACCGCATCACCCCATCATGGACGAATCTCGGCGACCTCGCTCGTCAAACGGTAACCGGAGTGTCGCTGCCGCGATTCGGGTCCGCAGCCGCGCCGGTAGCCGCGCGAACAGCGTGCCCATGGCCGCGGCGGTCCCGGTCACGTCGGTGCGGCCCGACAGGTACGCGCGTTGCCATTCCTCGGGCAGGTCGAAAAAGGTGTCGAAGAAAACCGGAAGATCGGCCGGTGGGAGCCGCAGCAGTGCCCGCAATCCCGCCTCGCGTAAACCGTGGACCACGCGCGCTGCCGGCGGCGCGGGCGAACCGCCCGCGACCACGGCGTCGGCCGCGGTCAGTGCCGCGGCCACGCTGTAACCGGTGGCCTGATGAATGAACCCGCCCGCGGCACCGAAGCGGAAACGGCCCGGCCTGGCACCGGTGACGGGAAACCGCACCCGCTCGACGCGCTCGCCGCCGTCGAGGCGAATGCCGCGGGCACGCAGACGCCGATGCAACCGGGCCGCCAGCTCGGTCTGGCCGAGGGCCGGGCGCCCGGCGAGGCAGGTTTCCTCCATCAGCATCGCGCCCGCGCCCAGCGGTACCGCGTAGAGGAAGGATCGGGGCGCCTCGGCCGGTGCGCCGTTGTCCGGACGCCAGTCCATGAACAGGGGCTCGACACCGGCGGCCCGCTCGGCCGCGACGACCACACCGAAGGCGGTCTGCTCGGCTCGCGACGAGGCCCGTGCCAGCCCGCGCGCATCGATGACCCGCTCGGCTCGCAGCACTGTTCCCGAGGCCAGCGTCACGGTGTGAGCGGTGAGTCGCACCGCACGATCGGCGAGCACGCGGGAGCCGGTGATATCGAGTGCCGACCGCAGCCGCTCGGAGTCGAGCACCACGTATCGGCGCTCGATGCGGTGCTCGCGTGCGCCCCAGGCCACGGGCCGATCGACGGTCGCCGCGATCACCCCGGGATCGAGCCATTCGGGGAGTTCGTCCGCCCACGCGGCGTAGGTAGCCGTCCAGTGCCGCCGGGGTGCGGGATCCACCACCGCGACCGAGAGTCCGTGCGCCAGACAACGATGGGCGAGCGCCCGTCCTGCCGGGCCGAGTCCGCAGACGACGACGTCCGTTCGTGCCGTCATGCCACCCGATGGCCCAGTAGTCGCCGCGCTGCCCACGCCTGCAGCCTATTGAGCCGCCGGGAGCGCGACGCCGGTCAGGGTTCGAGGACGACCTTCCCTGTGGTCTCGCGATTCTCCAGCGCGCGGTGCGCGGTGGCCGCCTCCGCCAGCGGGAAGCGGGTCACCGCGGGCTTCCAGCTTCCCGCGGCGGCCTCGGCCATCGCGCGCTTTTCCAGCACCCGGATATCGCCGCCGACCCGTTCGAGCATCGGCGGGCCGACCACCGTCTCGGAGCGGATACCGCGCCGCTCGGCCTCCGCGTCACCGATCCGCGCCGGCTCGCCGCTGGACCACCCGTAGATCACGTGGTCTCCGCCGGGGCCGAGCAGGTCGAGCGCGGCGGGGGTGATCGAGCCACCGACCGAATCGAACAGCACCGTCGCCTGCCGCCCGCCGAGACGATCTCGCACCCGATCGGGCCAGTCCGCCTGCCGGTAGTCGAGCGCGATATCGGCGCCGTTGGCGCGCACGAGCTCGGTTTTCGCCGGCCCACCGGCCAGCCCGATCACCGTCGCGCCCGCGTTCTTCGCGTACTGCACCAGCAAGGTGCCGATGCCGCCCGCCGCTGCCGTCACGATCGCGACATCGTCCGGGCCGAGATCGGTGAATTGCAGAATGCCCATGGTGGTGCGCCCGGTACCGATGATCGCCACCGCGGCCGCGGCGTCGAGATTCGCCGGAATATCGTGGAGCCGGGCGACATCGGTCACCGCGAGCTCGGCGTAGCCGCCCGGTACCGCGCCCAGATGCGCGACCACCGGCTTGCCGAGCCACGCCGGATCGACGTCGGCGCCGACGCGATCGACGGTGCCCGCCACCTCCCGGCCGGGGATCGTCGGCAGGTCGGGAATCGGGTACGGGCCGGGCTCGCCGCGGCGCAGCGCGGTGTCGACGAGATGGACTCCGGCGGCTGCCACCGCGACGCGGACCTGGCCGGGCCCGGTACCGGATCGGGGACGGTGTCGTAGCGCAGATTCTCGGCCGGACCGAAAGCGTGCAGGCGGATGGCATACATGGCGGCTCCTGATGATCGGGGTCGGAACCCAGCTTGCAACCTGAAGTGTTGTTCAGGTCAATCCGATGCGTGGCCGGCCCGGGCCGCTGCGCGTGCGGCGAAGCCGTCGCAGAGCGCGTCCAGACCGAGTTGGAGCAGGTCGACTTGGGCGAAGCGGCCGTCGTCGGCGCCCTCGAGCTCGGCCAGCGCGGGCGGCACCGGATGCAGCGGACGGCCTGCCAGCAGCGCGCGCAAACCGTTCTCGTCATCGGAGTCGAGGCCCTTGCTGGTCAGCAGCGCCGAGCTGATATGCGGCAGGGTCGCGCCCGAGATGTAGTTCCAGACCGCGAAAGCCATCTGGGTCGCCTCGTGGGTGCTGACGTTCAATTCGCGGAAGCCCTCGACCAGCCACGCCAGGCACCCCATGCTGCTCGGGCCGAAGCTGTAGCGCGGCACCGCGAAGGTCAGCAGCACCCACGGATGCTGCTGGTAGAGATTCCAATCGATCTCGGCGGCGATCCGGACGCGGTCACGCCAGGTCAAGTCGCGTTCGGCGGTCGACGGATACGGGTAGCGGCCGGCGACCTCGTCGGTCATCGCCGCGATCAGCTCGTCCTTGTTGGTGACGTGCCGATACAGCGACATGGCGCCGACGCCGAGACGATCGGCGATCCGGCGCATCGACAGCGCCTCGAGCCCGTCGCTGTCGGCGAGTTCGATCGCCGCGTCGACGATGGCCGCTTTTGTGAGCTTCGGCTCGGTCATCCCATGACTGCCTTTCGATGTCCGGCCAGGATGCGTACACTGTACCCGGACTTCATGCGTACGTCGTACGCGTCAGCGAGAGGAATCGGTGGATGACGAACGTGGAGGCGGTGCGGCCCGCCCCGGATTCGAGCGTGGCCCCGCGGCGGGCCTGGCTCGGCCTCGGGGTGCTGGTATTGCCGGTGCTGCTGGTGTCGATGGACGTCTCGGTGCTGTTCCTCGCGCTGCCCACGCTGACCGTCGACCTGGACCCCTCGGCCTCTGAACAACTCTGGATTCTCGACATCTACGGCTTCCTGATCGCGGGCCTGCTCATCACCATGGGCAATCTCGGCGACCGGATCGGGCGCAGGCGCATCCTGCTGGCCGGCGCGACCGTCTTCGGTATCGCCTCGGCCGTGGCGGCCTTCGCCCCGAGCGCGGGTGTGCTCATCGCCGCGCGGGCGCTCATGGGCATCGGTGGTGCCACGTTGCTGCCGTCGAGCTTGTCACTGATTTCGACGCTGTTCGCCGACGCCAAACAGCGCGCCACCGCGATCGGGGTGTGGACGGCGTTCTTCGCCGGCGGCTCGGCGGTGGGCCCGATCATCGGCGGGGTGCTGCTGCACCACTTCTGGTGGGGTTCGGTGTTCCTGATCAACGTGCCGGTGCTGCTGATCCTGCTCGCGCTCGCGCCGGTGCTGCTGCCCGAACATCGCGCCAACTCGCTCGGCCCGCTGGATCTGCCGAGTGTGGCCTTGTCCATCGGCGGCATCCTGCCGCTGGTGTACGCGGTCAAGCATGCCGCCGAACACGGTCCCGACGCCGAGGCCGCGGTGATCGGGTTGATCGGCGCGATCGTGCTGACGTTGTTCGTACGCAGGCAGCGCCACCTCGACGAGCCCTTGCTGGATCTGGCGCTGTTCGGTCGCGGCCAGTTCTCGGTGGCGATCGGCTCCAGCCTGGCCGGGATGATGTCGCTGGCCGCGATGAGCTATCTGGCCAGCATCTACTTGCAGTCGGTCACCGGCAGGGACCCGCTGGTCGCGGCGCTGCTGGGGATTCCGATGGCGATCGCGGTGTTCATCTTCTCGATGACGGGCGCGACGGTGGGGCACCGCTTCGGGGTGCGGATCACCTTCGCCATGGCGTTGTTCGCCGCGGCGATCGGCAATCTGATGTTGCTCGGCGTCGGCGTGGACGGCGGATTGGCCTGGTATATCGCTGGATCCGCGATCGCGGGTATCGGCTACGGCATCACCTTCACGCTGGTGTCGGAGGTGGCCGTGTCGTCGGTGCCGCCCGAGCGCGCGGGATCGGCCGTGGGGATCTCGGAGACCAGCTTCGAACTCGGCAACGCGTTGGGTCTGGCCTTGCTCGGCTCACTGGCGGCGGTGGTGTTCCGCTCGGGCGGGAGCTTCGAGTCGACGCTGGGAGAGACGCTCGCGCGCGACGGCGACCGGCCTGCGATCGTCGAGGCCGCGCGGGAATCGTTCGTGAACGGGATGCATGCCGCGACGACGGTCGGCGCCCTCATCCTGGTGGCGATGGCGATCATCGTCCTGGTGGCGACACCGAAAGGTCGCTGACGGTATCGACGATCCAGCCCCCGACCGGAGCCGGGATCAGGCAGCCGGGGCACCACTGTCGATGAGTGGTTGCTCCGGCTCGGTGAATCCGACTGTCGGGCAGGGGCTGGATGTCGCTTTCCGGCGTTGTCGCCCGGATCAGGAGGTGACGACCCCGCGCGGCGCGGGCTGGGCCTCGACCGGCTGACCGTGCGGCGGGGCCGCGAGCGCGTCGACGGCACCGATGGCGGCGCCGGCAGCGGCACCGATCGCGGCAGCGGGCACCGCGATCACCGCGGCGCCGATGGCGGCGCCGAGCATCGGGCCCGCGACGAGCCCGGCGGGCAGGAACGGCACTCCGGCGACCAGACCGGCGACCGCGCCGACCACGGCAGAGGTGGCCGCCAGCGGAGTGCTCGCGCTCGCCCCGGCCACCGCGCCGACCGCGGCCGCGCCGATGGTCTGGCTCGCGACCCGATCCGAGCGGCTGCGTTCTATGCCGACGGAGTCGAGGAAGGTCGCCAGGCCGGCCTCGGCGTTGGCTGCGCCGTCGTTGACCTGCGCGGCCTGCTGGGGGTCGAGCCAGGCCGGCGACTCGATGGCGACGTCACCGAAACGCAGTTGGCCCGGCGGCGGTGCGATGGGCGCGACCGGCTGCACCTGGGTGGGGGCGTGCAGATCGCCGAGGGGCGCGAGGTAGGACTTGTCGGGGACCGGGCGCGACCAGGTGAGCGTGGTGTGCGCGCCGGGCTCGGCCGCCGACTGCCGTGCGGTGCCCGGAGCCGCCGTCAGCGCCTCCGGGGCCGTGGCGGGCGCGTCGGAGGCCTGCTGCGGTGCGTTCGGCTCGGCGATCGGTGCCGCCGCGGTACCGCCGAGTGGTGCCGTGCTCGGTGCGTGACCGCTCATCGTCGTCGGCTGAGCCGGCGACGTGGTGGCCGTGGCGGTGCCCGTGCCGACGAGCGCCATGACGAGTGGAACCGCGCCCGCCACAACGATCGACCCGACCTTCTGCCGCTGCGGGTGGATCATCCTGTGCTTGGCTGTGGCCATGATTGCCTTTCATCCGGAGTGAGTCCGATGTCTGTTCGACATTCGGACTCGGCGCACACCCGGATGGGTGGTTTCACGGGCCGATCGGGGCCACCGCGATTGCCCGAAGTTAGCCGGTAGCGCGAGTCCTATCGGATTCGGCGGGCGCGTTCTCCGGCTTTCCGTCGGCGGCCACCTCGGTTGTCGGTCCCGCACCGCTGGTGGCGGCCTTCCAGCTGTTCGCCGAGGGGTCGCCGAGCGCCGACATCACCACCTCGGCCTCGCCCTCGTCCTCGCCGTTCATCGCCTCCAGCGCCAACCGGGCGAACACCCACTGCTCGGTGGCCGCCATCTGACCGCGGGTGCGGCCGAGGAAGGTGACGAACCACTGGATGACGGTGATGATCCGGCTGCGGTAACCGACCAGGTAGTACAGGTGCAGTGCCAGCCATGCCAGCCAGGCGATGAACCCGCCGAACTCCAGCTTGCCGACCTGGCAGACGGCGCTGAACCGCGACACCGTCGCCATGCTGCCCTTGTTGAAGTACTTGAACGGCTTGCGCTCTTCGGGGGTGTGACCCTTCAGGCCCGCCTTGATCTGCTTGGCGGCGTAGGTGGAGCCCTGGATCGCGCCCTGCGCCTGGCCGGGCACGTTCGGCACCGACATCAGATCGCCGACGACGAAGACGTTCGGATGGCCCTTGATGGTGAGGTCCGGCTCGACGATGACGCGCCCGGCGCGGTCCACCTCGGTGCCGTCGGAGCGGTCGGCGAGCATCTTGCCCAGCGGGCTGGCCTGCACACCGGCCGACCACACCTTGCATGCGGATTCGATGCGGCGGATGGTGCCGTCGGGATCCTTCACCGTGACGCCGTGCGCGTCCACATCGGTGACCATGGCGTTGAGCTGGATCTCCACGCCCATCTTCTCCAGCCGCCGCTGCGCCTTACCACCCAGCTTGGGGCCCATCGGGCCGAGCACCGCGCCCGCGCCTTCGACCAGCACCACGCGCGCATCGCGCGGATCGATGTTGTGGAAGGTGCCTTCCAGGGTGCGGTCGGCCAATTCGGCGATCTGCCCGGCCAGTTCGACACCGGTCGGGCCCGCGCCGACCACGACGAAGGTCAGCAGGCGATCGCGCTCTTCCTGTGTGTTCGCCAGTTCGGCCTGCTCGAAGGCGCCGAGGATGCGCCCGCGTAGCTCGAGGGCGTCGTCGATGGTCTTCATGCCGGGGGCGAAGGTGGAGAAATGGTCGTTGCCGAAATACGACTGCTGGGCACCGGTGGCCACGATCAGGCTGTCGAAGGAGGTGACGGTGTCCTGGTTGAGCAGCCGGGAGGTGACCGTCTTGGCCTTCAGGTCGATATCGATGACCTCACCCATCAGGACCTGGGCGTTCTTCTGCTTGCGCAGCACCAGCCTGGTGGCGGGCGCGATCTCGCCGACCGACAGGATGCCGGTGGCGACCTGGTAGAGCAGGGGCTGGAACAGGTGGGTCGAGGTCTTGGAGATCAGGGTGACGTCGACATCGGCATTCTTGAGGTGCTTGGTCCCGAACAAGCCGCCGAAGCCGGAACCGATCACCACCACCTGGTGACGACGGTTCTCCACGGTTTCAGTGCTCATCGTCGCTGCTCCTCGACAGACTGGGGGTCGACCCCGCCGAACGTTTCTGACATGGCACACGGTAGTCGGCGGCCCCGGCATCGTCACGGTGAGATCCCCGTCGGCGGGGCGTGTCGGTGCGATCGCGCACCGTTGTTCACTGTACGAAGTGAGGCCGGATTCCGGCGAAGCCGCCGGAGAACACCCGAAAGCGAATACCATGGAGGTTCCTCGCCCAGGGAGGTCTGCCATGGTCACCGTCGACCGTGCCGCCGTCGAAAAAGCCCGCGTGCGTATCGAATCCGAGAATTCGGCATTGATCGAGATCCCACGCGCGCATCCGATCGATCGGGCATTGAGCCTGATCCCGGCCCGGCGCCGAGTACTCGCCAACCCACCCTCCGGCAGCACCGCGACCGCCGTCGACGGCGACGCCGGGCTGCCGTACCTCGGCCGCGCGCTGCACTACATGCGCTGGGGTCCGGCCGAGATGATGGATCGTTACCGCCGCTACGGACCGGTCACGCTCAACAGTTCGCTCGGGATGGAGCGGGTGCTGGCCGCCGGTCCGGAAGCCATCGATGAGGTGCTCGGCCGGCGTCGCCGCGATTTCGGCCAGGGCTGGGACTATTTCATCGGCCCGTTCTTCCGGCGCGGATTGCTGCTGCTGGAATTCGACGAGCACATGTTCCATCGCCGGATCATGCAGCAGGCCTTCACCAGAGAACGGCTGGAGGCGCATCTGGCCGCGCTGACGCCGGTGGTCCGCGAGGTGGTCGACCGCTGGGTGCCGCCCGGCCGCGGCGCCAGTCGCACGGTCAAACTGTTTCCCACCATCAAGGAACTGACTCTCGATATCGCCGGCGAGACGTTCATGGCCGCCGACGTCGGCCCGCAGCGGCGCCGGCTCACCGAGGCATTCGTCGACTGCACGCACGCGGGCCTGGCCATCGTGCGCCATCCCATGCCGGGCGGCCGCTGGCGGGCCGGGCTGCGCGGGCGCAAGGTGCTCGAGGAGTACTTCACGGCGATGTTGCCGCAGAAGCGGCGCAGCGAGGAGGCCGATTTCTTCTCCGGCCTGTGCCATGCCCGCGATGCCGACGGCTCGGTATTCAGCGACGCCGACGTGGTCAATCACATGATCTTCCTGATCATGGCCGCCCACGACACCACCACGACCACCGCCACCGCGGTGGCCTACTACCTCGGCAAACATCCCGATTGGCAGCAGCGGGTGCGGGAGGAGGTCAGGGCGGCCGATCGTGCCGGCGCCCCGCCGACCATCGCCGAACTCGAGCGCATGCGCGATCTGGATCTGGTGGTGAAGGAAAGCCTGCGGTTGATGCCGCCGGTGCCGGGGCTGGTGCGGCGCGCGGTGCGCGATACCGAGATCTGCGGGCACTACATTCCCGCCGGCACCCCGGTCGATCTGGCCTACCAGGTGAATCACCTGCTGCCGGAACTGTGGACCAGCCCGGAGGTCTTCGATCCGGAGCGTTTCAGCGAAGCGCGGCGCGAGGACAAATCGCATCGGCTGGCCTGGATGCCGTTCGGTGCTGGCTCGCACAAGTGCATCGGCATGCACTTCGGCACGTTCGAGGTGAAGACGGTGATCGCGGCACTGGTGCGCGACTACGAGTGGTCCATCCCCGAGCCGTACCGCATGCCGTGGGGTTTCACCACGATTCCGTTCCCCCGCGACGACGCGCCGATGCGGTTGCGGCGCATCAACTGACCGGTCCGGCTCCGAGTGACCGCACCCGGAGCCGGATCATGGCTCAGCGTCCGGCCAGCAGCATCTCGGCGATCTTGGTGTCGGTGTCGGCACCGTCGGTGTAGCCGCCCTGATCGCCCATCGACGTCATGATCGACAAGGTGTAGCGCTCACCCGGGCCGGCGAAGCCGACGGAGTTGACCACCCAGCCGCCCTGCTCGGCCGACCAGCCGTTCTTCAGGCCCGGCCGCATCGCGGCACCGGCGCCCCACACACCCCAGTGCTGGTTCATGTCGACCTTGCGCATGCGGTCGATCAGGTAGTTGCGGTCGTCGGGGTGCATCCGGTCCAGCACATGCGACATCAGCCGGTCCAGATCGGCGGCGGTGCACTTCTGGAACGACCAGTCGGGGAACAGCGCGGTGCTGGTGGGCTGCGGAACCAGGCCGGTCATGCCGTTGGCGCGGAAAGCGTTGTTGTAGGCCATCCGGTCCAGGCCCGCGTACTTGTTCCACAGCACGTCGGTGGCCTGATCGTTGGAGGTGGCCAGCATCGACTCCATCAGCGAGCGGTCCTCGGGGGAGAGCCCGATGGCGCCGACGCGCGCGCGGTTGAGCAGGTCGGCGGCGATGGCGAGCTTGATGGTGGAAGCGGTCCACACCGAATCCTCGGCGTGCTCGTTGGCGTACACGCCGCCGCTCACCCGGTCGCGCAGCACATAGCCGGTGACGCCGGGCCGGTTCTTCAGGTAGGCGTTCACACTGGCGATCCGGTTGCTCATATCGCAGTCGAAACCGGGCAGGCACGCTTGGCTGTGGGCCAGCGGCGCGGCAGCGGCGGTCGGCAGGATGGCGGGCACACCGGGAAGCGCGATGGCGGCGGCGGCAAGGACACAGGCGGATGCGGCGACGCGGGGTTTGGCCCCGGTAGCGGCCATGGGGAAACGCACGAGGGACCACATTGGCATATCCGTGCGCTCGACGCACGTCTTGAGCTCAGCGGCCACCTGTGCTACGGCAGCGGTGGTCTTGTGTGGCAAGAACTTTCGCGCGGATCAGCGGTGCTGCACCTGCCGCGCCGCGGTGGCGCCCTCGTTGAGGCGATGGCAGTGCTCGAAGGCCTCGGCGTGCTGATCGCGCGGCCACGAGTGTAGAACGACGGTGCGCCCGTAGCAGCGCGAATTGACGAGCTCCCAGCGGTCGCCGATGCGGCGGACAGTGAAGCCGCCTCTCGGTACCAGGGGAATCACCATCGCATCCATGAAACGCGAACCAGCCTTTCGGTGCAGTCTCCCGTTCCTCCCCGGGGAAGGACTGTGGCACAGCCCCCGCCGGATGCCGGGACGACACGGCCGAATATCGATCGGGTGTGTGGCCTATGTCACGTGGGGTGCGATGGGCCGCTGCGGTTGCGCGTCGGTCGCTGGGCGTATAACGAGAGCACGAAGCGCCGAGGTGCTCGACCCGGGGCCGGTGAGGATGGCCGGGTGTGCCGAGGCGGACCGCATCGGAGGAAAGGGCGCGCATGCCGCTGCACATCCATCGCGGCGAACGCGCCGACGCGCTGGCCGACGGCTTGGCCGCGCTGCTGGCGCAGCCGCTGCCCGATCCATTCGCCACCGAAGTGGTCGCGGTGCCGGCCAAGGGGGTGGAACGGTGGCTGACGCAGCGGCTTTCGGGTGTGCTCGGAGTTTCCGCGGCGGCCTCCGGCGACGGCATCGCGGCCAATATCGAATTTCCCTCTCCCGCCGCGCTGGTGGCCGAGGCGCTGGCCGCCGCGGGCGGGGTGGCGCCCGCCGATGATCCGTGGGCGCACGACCGCGTGGTGTGGACGTTGCTGCGGGTGATCGATACGTCGGTGACCGAGCCCTGGTGTGCGGTGCTGGCCCGCCACCTCGGTCTGCGCGACGGCGAATCCAGCCATCGGGCCGGGCGCCGCTACGCCACCGCCGCGCACCTGGCGGCCCTGTTCGACAGTTACGGCGCGCAACGTCCGCAGCTCATCAACGACTGGGCGGCCGGTGCCGACACCGACGGGGCGGGATCGCAGGTGCCGGAGGATCTGCGCTGGCAGCCGCAGCTGTGGCGCTGCCTGCGCGCCGAGATCGGCACGCCGAGCCCGGCCGAGCGGCTCGCGCCCGCCTGCGCGGTGCTGCGCGCCGAACCCGGCATCGTGGCGCTGCCGGAGCGGGTGTCGCTGTTCGGTCCCACCCGGTTGCCCGCCGATCAGCTCGCGGTGCTCGCGGCGCTGGCCGAGGGCCGCGAGGTGCACCTGTGGCTGACGCATCCGAGCCCGGCGATGTGGGACACGCTCGGCGGCATCGCCCCGGCACTCACCAGGGCCGAGGACCGGACCGCGGCCGCCGTGCACCACCCATTGCTCACGGGACTGGCTCGCGATGTGCGCGAATTGCAGCAGCGGTTGCCTGCCGCGGCCACCGACCGGCATGAGGGCGGTGGGGCGCCGGCGACCGACCGGCCGGGCCTGCTGCACGCGTTGCAGGACGGGATCCGCGCCGACCGCTGGCCCGTGACTCCCGCCGTCGCCGATGGCACCGTCGAGGTGCACGCCTGTCACGGCCCGGCCCGGCAGGTCGAGGTGCTGCGCGATTGCCTGCTCGCCATGTTCGCCGCCGATCCCACCCTCGAGCCGCGCGATGTGCTGATCATGTGCCCGGAGGTGGAGGCGTACGCTCCGCTGGTGCGGGCGGCATTCGGGCAGAAGATTGCGGGATCGGTTGAGCCGGTGGGGGATTCGGGTCGCCCCGGACATCCGGCGCATCGGTTGCGGGTGCGGTTGGCCGATCGTGGACGGGCGGTCACCAATCCGCTGCTCGGGGTGATCTCGGTGCTGCTCGAACTGGCCGACGGGCGCGTCACCGTCACCCAGGTGCTGGATCTGGCCGCCTCCGAAACCGTGCGCCGCCGTTGCGGTTTCGATGACGACGATATCGAGCGGCTGCGCGAATGGGCCGCCGAGACCGGCGCGCGCTGGGGCATCGGGCAGCGGCAGCGCCAGAGCTTCGGGCTGGCCGGTTTCCAGCAGAACACCCTCAACAGCGCGGTCGACCGGATCCTGCTCGGCGTCACCGCAGGCGAGAGCTCCGAGGACTGGCTCGACCTCGCGTTGCCGCTGGACGATGTGGACAGCAACGACGTCGACCTCGCGGGCCGCTTCGCCGAATTCGTCGACCGGCTCGCCGTCGCGCTCCGCGATCTGCGCGGCCCCCGACCGGCCGACGACTGGGCCGCCTCGCTGGCCCGCTCCCTGGATCTGCTGACCGACGTCCCCGAGTCCCAGGCCTGGATCCGCACCGAGGCCCGCCGCGAACTCGCCGCCGCGCTCGCCTTCGCCGGTGCGGTGCCGCTGCGGCTGGCCGACGTCGAGGTGCTGTTGGCCGGACGCCTGGCGGCGCGCCCGACCCGGGCCAACTTCCGCACCGGCGAACTGACGGTGTGCACGATGGTGCCGATGCGGTCGGTGCCGCACCGGGTGGTGGTGCTGCTCGGCCTCGACGACGATGTGTTCCCGCGTGCGGGCGGCGTGGACGGTGACGATGTACTCGCCCGCAACCCACTGCTCGGCGAGCGTGATCACCGCGCCGAGGACCGTCAACTGCTGCTGGACGCGATCATGGCCGCCGGTGAGCGGCTGGTGCTGCTGCACACCGGGTCCGATCCGGTCTCCGGTACGCATCGGCCACCGGCCATTCCGGTGGCCGAACTCCTTGACGTGTTGCGCGCGCACGTCGGGCCCGCGGGCATGGCGGAGGTGGTGACCCGCCATCCCCTGCAGTCGTTCGACCGCCGCAATTTCCATGCCGAGCGCCCGTTCAGCTTCGATACCGTGGCGTTGGCCGGTGCCAGGGCGGCGGGTGGAAAGCCGCGGCCGCGTCCGCCGTTTCTGCCCGAGCCGCTGCCGCCGGCCGAGCCGGTGGATATCGGGTTGGCCGAATTGCTGTCGTTCGCCGAACATCCGGTGCGCGCGTTCCTGTGGCAGCGCCTGGGTCTGCGGGTGCCCGACCAGGAAGACGACATCGCCGACCGGCTGCCCATCGAGCTGGACGGCCTGGCGAAATGGGATCTCGGCGAACGGATGCTGGCCGCTCGGCTCACCGGCGCCGATCCGGCCGGGCTGCGGGCTGCGGAATGGCGGCGCGGCACGCTGCCGCCGTTCGGTCTCGGCGGCGCCGTGCTGGACGAGGTGGAACACACCGTCGACACCCTGGTGCGGATCGCGCAACCGGAGTACGAGCGGCCCGCGCGGGCGGTCGACATCGCGCTCGATCTCGGCGGTGGACGCCGGTTGACCGGGACGGTGCCCGAAGTACGCGGTGACACCCTGGTGCGCACCACCTACTCCCGGCTCGCGCCCAAGCACCGGATCACGGCGTGGGTGTCGCTGCTGGCGCTGGCCGCTGGCGAGGACCGGCCCTGGCGGGCGGTGACCATCGGCCGGGGCCAATTCCGCCGTCCCGCATGGCGTTCGGAGTTGACCGCGCCGTCGGCTCCGGAAGCGCTGACCATCCTGCGCGAGCTGGTCGCCCTGCGTGATGCCGGCCTCACCGAGCCGTTGCCGATCGCCACCGCGGCCACCGCCGCCTACGCCGAGCGCCGGTTCCGCGGCGGCACGGTGGAGGAGGCGCTGGCTGCCGCCGAACGCGAATTCCTCGGCGGGCCCAACGGTCCCGGCCCCTACGGTGAGCACACCGACCGTCATCTGCGCTACATCTGGGGCTCGGCGCCGCGCCTGGAGGACCTCACGGCGGCGCCCGCTCCGCCTGGCGAACCGAGTGAGAGCACCCGCTTCGGTGCGTTGTCGCGCCGGCTGTGGGCGCCGCTGCTGCGTGCCGAGGAACAGGGGCAGCCATGACCATTCACACCCCGCCCGCTGCCGCGCCGTCGCTGGACACCGCCTTCGATCCGGTCGGCCCGCTACCCACCGGCACCACCGTGCTCGAGGCCAGCGCGGGGACCGGTAAGACCTACGCGATCGTCGGGCTCGCGGTCCGCTATGTCGCCGAGGCCGGGATCGATATCTCGCAGCTGCTGCTGGTGACCTTCAGCCGCGCCGCCACTCAGGAACTGCGCGAACGCACCAGGAATCGCTTCGTCGGGGTCGCGGCGGCCCTGGCCGACCCGGTGGCCGCGCGCGCGAGCGGGGACGAGCTGGTCGAGTACCTCGCCGCCGCCGACGAGGACGAGGTCTGGCGCCGCCGGGCCCGGCTGCTGGCGGCACTGTCGGATTTCGACGCCGGCGCCATCGCGACCACGCACAGCTTCTGTCAGCGCATGCTCGACGAGCTGGGCCTGGCGGGTGAACACGATATGCGCTCGCGGCTGGTCGAGAACGTCGACGAGCTGGCCGAGACCGTCGCCGACGATCTGTACCTGCACCGCTACGCACGCACCGCACCGCCGTTCACCATCAAAGAGGCGCATACGCTTGCCCTGGCCGCGGTCCGGGACCGGCACGCCCGGCTGGCCCCCGACACCGACGACCTGGCCGGGGAGCGCGTCGCATTCGCCCTGGCGGTGCGCGCCGAGACCGAGCGCCGCAAACGTCTCGCGGGACTGCGTGATTTCGACGACCTGCTGGTGCTGTTACACGAGGTGCTGACCGATCCCGAGCACGGCCGTCGCGCGTGCCTGCGGATCCGGGACCGGTTCCGGGTGGCCCTGGTCGACGAATTCCAGGACACCGACCCGTTGCAGTGGGACATCCTGCGCCGCGTCTTCCACGGCCACACCACGATGGTGCTGGTCGGCGACCCCAAACAAGCCATCTACGCCTTCCGCGGTGCCGAGGTACTGAGCTACCTCGACGCCGTCGGCCATGCCGAGACCCGCAGAGAACTGACGGTGAACTGGCGCAGTGATGCCGGTCTGCTCGCCGCCGTCGACCAGGTGATGGGCGGCGCGGCACTCGGCCACCACGCCATCACCGTCTATCCGGTGGCTCCGACCCGGCCGTGGTCGCGGCTGTCCGGGCCCCACCAGGACCCCACGCCCTTCCGGTTGCGGGTGCTGCCGCGCACCGGCGCCGGACCGCTGAACAAGACCGGATTCCCGACCGTTGGCCGGATGCGAGCCAAGGTCGCCACCGATCTGGCGGCCGATATCGTGCGGTTGCTGGAATCGGGGACGACGATCGACGCGGCCGGCGGGCACGCGGAGCCGCGGCCGATCGACCCGGGAGATATCGCGGTGCTGGTGCGCACCCGCTCCCAGATCGACGTCGTGCGCGAGGCCTTGGACCGGGTGGGTGTCGCCTCGGTGCTGGCGGGCGGTACCAGCGTCTTCGCGACCGAGAGCGCCACCGACTGGTTGTGGGTGATGCGTGCCCTCGAACAACCGCATCGCAGTGACAGGGTACGACTTGCGGCCTGCACGCCGTTGCTCGGCATCACCGCCGCCGAGATCGACAGTGGGGGAGCGGATCTGGTCGGGCGGGTCAGCGCGCAGTTGCGCGAAGCCGCCCGGTTGTTCACCCGAGCCGGGTTCGCGGCGGTCTTCGAGAAGCTGTCCGCGGAGTCCGAGCTGGCGCCGCGCCTGCTCGGCATCGAGAACGGCGAACGCAGGCTCACCGATCTGCGCCATATCGCCCAGCTGCTCGATCAGCTCGCCGTCTCCGAGGGCTACGGCCTGACCGCGCTGACCCGCTGGCTGGCCGACCGGGTACGCGATCCCGCTTCCGGTGCCGTCACCGATCGCAGCCGGCGGCTCGATCGGGACGCGGCCGCGGTGCAGATCGCCACCGTGCACGCCAGCAAGGGGCTCGAATTCCCGGTCGTCTATCTGCCGTTCGCCTGGGACAGCGCGCGGAATCCCAAGGCCGCGACGCTGCTGTTCCACGATGACGAGGTCCGCGTCCTCGATGTGGGCGGCCCCGACGCACCCGGCTACGCCGAGCGCAAACGCCGCGCCGAGGCCGAGGAATCGGGTGAGGAACTGCGGCTGCTCTACGTGGCGCTGACCCGCGCCATGTGTCAGGTGGTGGCGTGGTGGGCGCCCGCGTTCACCACCGACAACGCGCCGTTGCACCGGATGCTGCTCGGCCGTTCCGGCGGAGCCGAACAGGTCGCGCCGCGGGTGCCGGTTCCGTCGGATACCGCTGTCGCGGAAAGGCTTACGGCGTGGGCCGCCGCTGCCGGACCGGCGGTGGCGGTGGAGATCGTCGACGGTGAGCAGCAGGTGCAGCCGCGGCGAGTGCAGGTCGAGACGATGACCGGCGAACTCGCCGCCGCCGTCTTCGACCGCACGCTCGACCAGCAATGGCGGCGCACCTCCTACTCGGCGCTGACCGCCGCCGCGCACGCCGTCGCCCCGGACAGCGAACCCGAGGACGGCCGCGGACCCGACGACGAGCCCACCGGCGTGCCGGTGCTCGCCGCCGAACCCGAAGCGGGTGCGCCGTCGCTGATGAACGAGCTGCCCTACGGCGCCGAGTTCGGCACCCTGGTGCACGCGGTGCTGGAGCGGATCGACACCGATGCCGCCGATCTGGCGGCCGAGGTCGCGACGCGTTGCCGGGAGAGCATCGAGGAGATGATGGCCGCCGCCGATCCGGGCCTGCTGGCCACCGCGCTGCTGGCGGTGCTGCGCACGCCGACCCCCTTCGGCGCCCTCGCCGATATCGCGACCCGGGACCGGTTGTGCGAGCTGGAATTCGAGCTGCCGCTGGCCGGCGGTGACGAGGCCGGCGAGCACGCCGCGACCCTGCGTGCGATCGCCGCACTGCTACGGGCACATCTGCCCGCCGCCGACGTCTTCGCCACCTACGCCGATCACCTCGAGGCCCTCGACGACAACCCGTTGCGCGGCTACCTGACCGGCAGCATCGACGCGGTGCTGCGCATCGCGGACGGCCGTTTCGTCATCGTCGACTACAAGACCAACCGGCTCGGCACCGGCGAGCTCACCGTCGAGCACTACACCAGGGATCGGATGGCCGCGGAGATGATGCGTTCGCACTATCCGCTGCAGGCCCTGCTGTATTCGGTGGCGTTGCACCGCTATCTGCGGTGGCGGCTGCCCGGATATGAGCCGGCGCGCCATCTCGGCGGTGCGGCGTACCTGTTCGTGCGCGGCATGATCGGACCGGAGACCCCGCCCGGGCGCGGAGTGTTCGATTGGACTCCGCCGCCGGCATTGATCACCGAGCTCTCGGATCTGCTGGCAGGCGGTGCGCGGTGAGTGCGCGAGCATTCGGTGCTGCCCGAACCGGGTATGCCGCAGGGCCGATGCGGGAGGTGCCGCAGTGACCTCGATCCAGATCGCGCAGCGCGGCACCGGGCTGCTGCGGGCGTTCAACGAAGCCGGGGTGCTCTCGGCCGCCGATGTGCACGTCGCCGTGCGGTTGGGCCGGCTCGGGCGCGAGGAGTCCGAATCGGCGTTGTTCGCGGCGGCTTTGGCGGTGCGGGCAGTGCGCTCGGGTTCGGTGTGCCTCGAGCTGGCCCGGATGCGCGAGATCGGCATCGACGCCGACGAAACCTGGGACACCACCGTCGATCCGGCCTCCCTGCCGTGGCCGGAATTCGACGACGTGCTCGCGGCTTTGCGGGTCAGCCCCCTCGTGATCGGTGGCGCGGCCGGGCCGCTGCGCCCGCTGCGGCTGGTCGAGGATCGCCGTGCGGGCGGGCCGCTGCTCTACCTGGATCGCTACTACCAGCAGGAACAGACCATCCGTCGGGTGCTGACCGAACGCTCGGACCGGCATCCGGTGGTCGACCCGGCCGTGGTGCGTCGCGAACTCGACCGGCTGTTCGCCACTCCCGCAACGGAATCGGGGTCCACAGCGCCGGACCGGCAGCGGTTGGCCGCCGCGCTCGCCGCGACTCACTGGACCACCGTCGTCGCGGGCGGGCCGGGCACCGGCAAGACCCACACCATCGCCCGCATCATCGCCTTGCTCGACGCCCATCAGCGTGCGAACCCGAAGGCGCCGGCCCTGCGGGTCGCGCTCGCCGCCCCCACCGGGAAGGCGGCCGCACGGTTGCAGGAAGCGGTGCGTGATCAGGCCGCCGACCTCGGACTACCGGAGCTGAGCGCCTCCACCCTGCACCGGCTGCTCGGCTGGCAGCGCGGTCGCGGCACCCGCTTCCGGTATCACGAATTCAATCGGCTGCCCTATGACGTCATCGTGGTCGACGAGACCTCGATGGTGTCGCTGACCATGATGAGCAGGCTGATGGCGGCGCTGCGCCCGGACACCCGGCTGGTGCTGGTGGGCGACCCGGATCAGCTCGCCTCGGTCGACGCGGGCGCGGTGCTCGCCGACCTGGTGGCAGGCCCGGTGGTCGGCGCCCCGAATCCGGTGCTCGACCAGATCATCGGCCGGGCGGCCGAGCCATCGGCGGATCCGGAGGCGTTGACCGAGCTGGAGCAGGCCCGGTTGCGCGGCGGCATCGTCCGGCTCACCCGCGGGCGGCGGTTCGGCGGCCGGATCGCCGATCTGGCGGTGGCGGTGCGGGCCGGTGACTCCGAGACCGCCTTGGGATTGCTGCGCGAAGGCGGCGATGCGCTGTCGTTGTGCGAACCGGAGGACGTGGCCGCCGTCCGCGCCGACGTGATCACCGCCGCCCGTCGGGTCACCGAGGCCGCCCTGGCCGGTGACGCCGCCGCCGCGCTCACGGCGCTGGAATCACATCGGCTGCTGTGCGCCCACCGCCAGGGCCCGTTCGGCGTCGAACGCTGGGACCGAATGGCCGGCGAATGGGCCGCCGCCGCGGGGGCAGGCCCCGAATCCGGGCAGAACACCTGGTATCCGGGACAACCGCTGCTGGTCACCGCCAACGATCACGAGGCCCGCATCTACAACGGCGATACCGGCGTCGTCATCCGCCAACCCGACGGGTCGTTGCGAGTCGCCCTGCAACGCGGCAGCGAACCCTACCTCGTGCATCCCACCCAATTTCCCTCCGTGGTCACCGTTTTCGCCATGACCATCCACCGCAGCCAGGGCAGCCAGTACGACGCCGTCACCATCGTCCTGCCCGAACCCGAATCCACCCTGCTCACCCGCGAGCTGCTCTACACCGCCATCACCCGCGCCCGCGGCCACGTCCGCATCATCGGCACCGATGCCGCCATCCGCGCCGCGACCGCGCGTCGGGTGCTGCGGGCCAGCGGGTTGAGCCACCGAGTGGAGTGAACGCCGGCCGGGCCCGGCTCGACGCGTGCCATCCCCGTATCAGCGCACGGCGATGCCCGAGCAGGCGTTGTCATCCGCGCTCTCGGTTTCGGATCTTCGCAATTCATGTGACGCACGTCACTTTTCTGGATGTCACGTTCGGCGGCCCACCTTACGTCTCGGGTGCATCGACCGATTGTTCAGAAGGGATACGACGATGCGCGAGCACAACGAGACCAAGGAAACGGCGCGGCGGGACATCCTGGTCCTCGGCGCCGGATACGCGGGCATGTCGGCGGCGGTGAACCTGGGTGCCCGGGTGAAGCGGCGCGACGATGTGCGGGTGACCGTGATCAACGCGGACGAGCGTTTCGTGGAGCGGTTGCGACTGCATCAGGTGGCGACCGGGCAGCGGCTGGCCGAGTTCGACATCCCGGAACTGCTCGACGGCATCGGCGTCGGGTTCGTCCGGGGCCGGGTGGCGGCGATCGACCCCGACGCGAAGACGGTTCGCCTCGATGACCAGCGACTGCTGCGCTATGACAGCCTGGTCTACGCCCTGGGCGGCCTCGCCGACACCGGCCGGGTGCCCGGCGCCGACGAGCACGCCTTCACCCTCGACGGTGCCGCGGACGCCGCGGCCCTCGCCGCGCGCCTGGACCGGCTCGAGGCCGGGACCGTCGTGGTCGGCGGCGCCGGGCTCACCGGTATCGAGGCGGCCGCCGAAATCGCCGAACAGTATCCGCGGCTGCGGGTAATGCTGCTGGGACGTGACGAACCCGGCGCCGCCATGGCCGATAAGCCGCGCGCCTACCTGCGGGCGACGCTGGACCGGCTCGGTGTCGAGGTGCGCAGCGACGCCGAGGTGGTGAAGGTGCTCGCCGATTCGGTGGAGTTGGCCGACGGCGAGAGCATCGCCGCCGACGCGGTGCTCCTGACCAGCGGTGTCCGGGCCAACCCGGTGGCGGCCGCGGCAGGGTGTGCCGTGGACGAGCGCGGGCGCATCGTCACCGATGCCACCCTGCGCTCGATCTCGCACCCCGACATCTACGCCGTCGGCGACGCCGCCGCCATCGAACAGGGATATGGCCTCATGCACGGCACCTGCCAGAGCGGCATGCCGACCGGTGTGCACGCCGCGGTCTGCCTGGCCCGCGAGCTGAAAGGCAAGCAGCCCAAGGCGTTCCGCTTCGGCTACTACCACACGCCGGTGAGCCTCGGCCGCAACGACGCCGTCGTGCAGTTCACCAAGCCGGACAGCACGCCGCGCCGCTGGTACCTGACCGGTAAGCGTGCGACCTGGTACAAGGAGACGGTGAGTTCTTCGCCGTGGCCGACCTTCCAGCGCATGACCAAGTTCCCGCGATCGGGTGCGATCTGGCCCAGCGGTGGCCGCTACACCCGCCGCGCAGGTGCGCGATGACAGCGTCCGATGACGCTCAGCAGCTCTTCGACGAACACCGCAACCTGCTGTTCGCCGTCGCCTACCGCATCCTCGGCAGCGCCGCCGACGCCGAGGACGCGGTGCAGGATGCTTGGTTGAAGTGGTCGACGGTGGACCGTTCGCGCGTCACCGACGCCAAGGCCTATCTCGCTCGGATCGTGTCCAACCTGGCCATGGATCGCCTGCGCTCCACCCGCTATCAACGCGAAACCTATGTCGGTCCGTGGCTGCCCGAGCCGATCCTGACCACCGGTGACATCGTCGACGACGTCACCGGTGCGGAATCGGTGTCGATGGCGATGCTGGTGGTGCTGGAAACGCTCAGTCCGATCGAGCGGGCGGTGTTCGTGCTCAAGGAGGTCTTCGATTTCAGCTATGCCGAGATCGCCGAGGCCGTCGACCGCTCCGAGGAGGCGGTGCGCCAGGCCGCGCACCGCGCCCGCGGGCATGTGCAGGCGCGGCGGCCGAGGTTCAGCGCCGACCGCGGCAAGCAGCGCGACGTCACCACCCGGTTCGTCGCGGCCGCGACCGGCGGCGATATCAACACGCTGATGGACCTGCTGGCCCCGGACGTCACGCTGTGGACCGACGGCGGTGGCAAGGTCCGTCAGGCGATGCGTCCCGTGGTGGGCGCCGACCGGGTGGCCAGCTGGTTCGCGGCCATCGGCACCCGCCCCTACCAGGGTGTGGCGCCGGCCGACATGCGGGTCGAGCTGGTCGAGATCAACGGTGCCGCCGGTGTGCTGTTCCGCGGCCCCGACCGGGTGATCGCCACCCTCACCGTCACTCTCGATCCCGAGGGCCGCATCATCGCCATCCACAACGTCGCCAACCCGGACAAGCTGCAGTCGATCGCCGAGGGCGCCGTGCACGACCTCGGCGATCGCTGACCCCCGTTCGGGCTGTGGTTCGGCGCTGGTCAGCCTCCTGCTGTGGCACTCGAGATCGGTGTGCGCGCAGCGGTGTTCGACGGATCGGGGTTCGGCTCCGCGCGCCGGCGAGATCCGGGCATCCACCAGTTCACCGGCCCCATCAGCTGAACCAGCGCCGGTACCAGCAACATGCGTACCAGGGTCGCGTCGATGATCAGCGCGAGGATCATGCCGATCCCGAGGAAGCGCATCGGGGTGAGCGGGGAGAGGGTGAACGCGCCGGTGACGATGATGAGCAGCACGGCCGCCGCGGTGATGACGCGGGCGGTGCGCAGGGTTCCGGTGCGCACCGCTTCGGCGGTGCTCGCGCCCGCGTGATGGGCTTCGACCATCCGCGACAGCAGGAACACCTCGTAGTCGGTGGACAGTCCGAACACCACCGCGATGATCAGCACCACCATGCCCGCGGCGAGCGGCCCCGGTGTCACACCGAGCGCGCCTGCCAGATGTCCGTCGTGGAAGATCCAGGTCAGGATGCCGAAGGTGGCGGCGAGGCTGATGAAGGCCATGACCACCGCCTTGATCGGCAGCACGATCGAGCGGAAGGCGATCCCGAGCAGCAGCAGGGTCGCCAGCACCATGACCGCGATCATCCAGGGCAGGGCGGCGGTGATCGAATCCACGCTGTCCATGGTCGCCGCGGTATCGCCGCCGACCCGCAGGCCGGTGCCCGCGGGCGGTTCGAGCGCCCGCACCGCCTCGACGACGGCGATGGCCTCGTCGCTGCGGTCGGCGCTGTCGAGCATCGCGTGGACGACGACGAAATCCGCTGCGCGCCCGGCCTGGAACACCGGACCCACCCCGGGCACGGCACCGATCTCGCGCATCACCTGCGCGATGGCCGCGTCCTGCGGAGCCGCACCGTCGAGGCCGTGCAGCAGCGCGGTCACCCCGCTGTTGGCGGCCGGGAAACGGTCGGTGAGTTCCTCGACGGTGGTGCGCATGGGATTGTCCGTGGGCAGTGCGCGATGGTCGATATCGCCGAGCCGCGCTCCCAGCAGCGGTGTCGCCAGTACCAGCAGCACCGCCATCACCCCTAGGGCGACCGCACCCGGACGGCGCAGCACCGCATCGACCACGCGGCCCCAGAACCGCTCGGTACGGCCGCGTTCGCGCGAGGCACCGAGCCTGGCCCCGAACAGCGCGAGCATCGCGGGCAGCACGGTCAGTGAGAGTGCCGCCGCCAGCGCGACCGCTGCGATCGCACCGAACCCGAGCGATCTCAGCACCGGCTGCGGGAAGACGAACGTGCCGGCGAAGGCACAGATCAGCAGTGCGGCCGAGAACGCGACGGTGCGCCCGGCCGTCGCGCAGGTCCGTTCGATCGCGGCGGGCAGGTCGCATCCGCCGGCTCTCTCCTCCCGGAATCGGGTGACCAGGAACAGCCCGTAGTCGATCGCCATGCCGAGCCCGATCAGCGACGCGATATTGACCGCGAAGGTGGTGACCTCGGTGAATTCGGTCAAGGCCCGGATGGCCGCCAAGGAGCCGCCCACCGCCAGCGCACCGACCAGCACCGGCATCGACGCAGCCGCCAGCCCGCCGAACACCAACACCAGGATGAGCAGGGTGATCGGGAGAGAAAGGGACTCGGCGACGATCAGATCCCGCTGGGATCGGGTGGTGATCTCATCGGCCAGCGCACTGAAACCGGCCAGCCTGGTGTCGATTCCGGGGACCTGGAGGTCGGCTTCGACGGATGCGAAGGCAGTGATGCGCTGATTATCGTTGCCTGCGAGGAAGACCACCGCGAGTCCCTGGCGGCCGTCGGCCGAGCGCAGGAACTGGGTGCGCGGCGGAGTGCTGTTCCAGTAACTTTCCACCGGCCGCGCCAGCAGGGCGGGGTCGATCCGTTCGATGGCCGCGGTGATCTGCGGCCCGATCGCCTCGAGGCTCTGCCCGTCCGGCGCGGTATAGACGGCGACGACGTCGGCGCTGGTCGGCCCGACCTGCGCCCGGACCAGCGCGTCCACGCGACTGGATTCACTACCCGGATCGGTGAATCCGGCCGCGCCGACCTTCTCCGCCGCGCTCGCGCCGTAGGCCGCGCACAGCAGCATCAGCCCGATCACCACCGCGAGGACGGTGCGCGGCCGGGCGATGACCAATCGCGCCCAGGCCCTCATCGCGCGCTCTCGTCATCGGCGGGTACTCCGGCTTCCAAGCCCGCCACGATGCGGTCGAGCAGCGCATCCAGCCGCTCGGCGATACCGCGTCCATTGCGGGCCGAGACCGTCAGCTCGGATTTCCCGCCCGATTCCATCAACCCGAACAGCAGCGGCATCGCCACGCTGTGCTGCGGCAGGATCAGCACCGACACCGGCCGGAACCCGGGTGTGGCGAGTTCGTCCAGATCGAATCGGCCCATATGCGACACGGTGGCCGAGGCGAGATTGCGGCCGAACCCGGCGCCGAGCCAGTTCAGGGTGCGCAGCAGAGCACGGCCCGCGGGCTGCGGGATCTGCGCCAACCCGCTGTTGTCCATCTGATTCAGCTCGCGCCGTTGCGCCAGACCCGCGCGCTTCATGTCGTTGATCTCGGTCCACGATGTTCCCGCGGTGATGTCGAAGAACAGGGGGAGCGCGAGATTCGCGGTGGAGCGCAGCTGCGGATCGTGACGGCGCAGATCCACCGGCATCATGATCCGCGAGGTCCCCTGGGTCTGCTCGGCCAGGATCGCCGCGATCTTGGCGACTGCGCCGGGTGCGCTCGACGCGATGGTGCGGCGGCGCAACAGATGTCGTGGTTGGCCGGAGACCTGGCGACCATGTCCGACGGCGGCGCGGTATCGCGGCAGCATCAACGTCGGCTTGCCCGGGGCGCCGACGCGCCGCACCAGCTCCTGGTCGGCGACCGGATCGGGCATGGGCCGCGGTTGCTCGCCGCGCAGGGCCGCCAGCACGGCCAACGCCCACGTCACCAGGCCCATGCCGTCCATCACGCCGTGGAAGGCCCGGAAGATCAGGGTCACCGGCTGCGCGGTGAGCAGCAGCACCTCGCAGGTCGATTCGTCGGTGGGCCCGATCGGGCTGTGCACCACCGGATCATCGTCGAGCGAGTCGTAGTCGATCATCCGGTCCCGCACCACCCGCACCGCGGCGGGCACACCGCTGTCGACCCAGTCGCGGCCCCGGCGCACCAACCGCGATCCCGGGCACGCGGCCGAAGCGACCGCGACCGCCTGCCGCAACCGCTCCGGGTCGATCTCGCCCTCACCGGGGAAGACGAGCTGCATGAGGAACGGCGGCGCCAGATCACGCATCGGGAAATACATGCGTTCGGTCGGTGAGATCCGGCGGAACACGGTGCCGGTAGCCATATCTACCTCGCTGATCGGTGGGACGGGTGCGCGGGGCTAGCGCAGCGTCCGGGTGAGTTCGGTGACGCCGCCGTTGGCGGCGAGCCAGGTCAGGAAGGACGCGAGACCGGTGTCCCGGTCGATGATCGGCCGGTAGCCGAGATCCCGGGCCGCGGCAGCGGTGTCGTAGGTGGCCGAGCGGGTGAGCAACGCGACCACATACCGCGACAGCGGTGGCGACCAGCGGGTGGCCACCGGTGGCAGCCGCCAGATCGCCTCGATCACCGCGACGGCGGCGCGCACCACCCGTGGATTCGGGGTGCGGGCCGGCGGGGCGTAGCCGAGGTCGCCGGCGACGGCGGCGAGGAACCCCCACACATCGGTGCGTTCGGCATCGGCGATGAAGTACGCCTTACCGCCCACCGCGGCGCCGTCGACGGTCGCGGCTTTCACGCAGGCGTCGACGATATTGTCCACATGGCACAGCGACGCATACACCGTGCGCCCGAACGACAGATCGGGCAGCGCGCCCTCGGCGGTGCGCCCGAGCAGCCGCACGATGGGGCCGGAGCGGTCGCCCGCACCCCAGATCGCGCGCGGCCGCAGCGCGCAGGTGCGGAATCCGGGTGCGTCGGCGGCCAGCACCGCGCGCTCGGCGGCGGCCTTGGTCTCGGAGTACAGGTTCAGGTACCGGCGCGGATACGGCAGTGATTCGTCCACGTCGAGCTGGTCGCCGCCGTCGCGATCCATCAGCGCGCTCGGGCTCGAGATGAACACGAAACGCGAAGCGCCGTGGTCGCGGGCGGCGTCGAGCAGAACCTCGGTGGCGCGCACGTTCTCGGCCCAGAACTGGCGGCGGGTGCCGCGTTCGTCGACCCGGGCCGCGCTGTGGAACACCACATCGATGCCCTCGGTGGCCCGCCGCAGCGAGGCTTCGTCGGTCAGATCGCCGGTGACCACCCGGACGCCGGCGAGCTCGCCCAGATCACCGAGGCTGCTGGTGCGGCGCACCAGAATCGATACCTCGTGCCCGCCCTCGCGCACCAGTCGCCGCACCAGCGCCCCGCCGAGGAAGCCGGAGGCGCCTGTCACCAGAATCGTCATCGCGTGTCCTCCCGCTGCCCGTGGTCGATCGTGCGCCACCAGGTGAGCCCGAAAATCTGTGTCATCAGCGCTATTTCGCCCGCCGAACGGCCGCTGCCGCGGGCGGCGCGCAGCGCGAACGGAATCTGCGCCGCGTGCACGACGACGCTCAGGAACGCGTCGATCCACCACAGCGCACGCGGTAGCCGATGCGCCGGCGCCCTGCCTGCGGACGCGGCGATGAGCCCGGCGACCAGGTACAACCAGCCGATGACGGGAATCGCGCGCAAGGCGGCCGTTCTCATCGAGCCCCACTTCCGCGTAACTGCTTCGCGGCCCAGACCGCGAGTTTCTCCCGGCCGATCTTGGCGTTGTGCCTGATATCGACCGGGAACGACGGGTGGATCAGGAAGTGGTCCACCGCGGCGGTGAGTTCCGACCGCGCGGCCAGCGCCCGCAGGGCCGTCACCACCGATGCGGTGTCCGCGCCGGCTTCCGGTTCCACACACAGCACCGGGCGTTGCGCACCCGGCTCGCCCACCCCGACCAGGGCGGTCCTGGCGACGCCCGCGACGGTGTTGAAGATCTGCTCCACCTGGACGGTGAACATCGGTCCCGCGGCGGTGACGACGCGCTGAGACTTGCGTCCGCAGAACCAGATCCGGCCCTGCTCGTCGATGGTGGCCAGATCGCCGGTGCGATGCCAGATGCGGGCGCCGTCGTCGATCTTGCCCGCGGTGTTGGCCCGCTCGGGCCAGTAGTACCGGGTGCTGACGTTCGGTCCCGCCACCACGAGCTCACCGATTCCGCGCGTGCCGTTCAGTTCCGGCGCGCGTTTCTCGGCCTCGGTCCAGGTCGGTAAGGGATCGTCGGTGATGGCGACGATCCGCGCCGCGATGCCCTCGGCGGGCCGCCCGATGCAGACGCCCGCCCCGCGCTCTGTCCGCTCGACGAGCCCGTCCAGCAGTTCCCGGGATTCGATGGTGGACATCGGTAGTGCTTCCGTCGACCCGTATCCGGCGTAGACCCTGGCCTCGTCGTGCAGGACCTCGCGCAGCCCCGCGATACACCAGTGCGGTACCGGCGCGCCGCCGGAGAAGACGCTGTCGAGGGTCGGCAACGGCGTCGGCCGCCGCCGCAGTTGGCGAAGCAGCGGGATGAGCACGGCGGGGGAGGCGAACATGGTGCGCACCCCGAACCGGGTGATCGCGTCGACCACATGCGCCGGATCGGTGGACCCGACCTTGCTCGGAATCAGCGGCGGCAGCACACAGCGCGCGCCGAGCAGCAGATCGAGGATGCCGACCAGCGGCAGGGTGATCAAGGAGGTGTCCGGCGCGATGCCACCGCGCGCGGCGTGCACCTGGTCGACCATCGCGGCCAGATTGCCGTGGGTGAGCTCGACGGCCTTGGCCGGGCCGGTGCTGCCGGTGGTGAAGGCGATGAGCAGGACCTCGCCCGGATCCGCCGGTGCCCGGTCCGGTACCGCACCACTCGGCTCGCGACCCCATTCGGCCAGCGTGTCGCCGCCCCAGCACCACCGCCGCCCGACGGTGACGCTGGTGCGTACCCGCCGGAAGCTACGACGGAACAGTATCCGGACCGCATGCGCCTGCGGTATCCCGATGAACGCCTCGGCCTCGACCGCGCGCAGACAGTGCACCATCTTGCGCAGGCCCATCCCGGGATCGATGACCACGGGCACCGCGCCGATCTTCAGTAGCCCGAGCATGATCGCGTACAGCTGCGGGCTCGGCAGCACAAGCACGATCGTGCGGGTGCCCGCGGCGACCCCGGCGGCGGTGAGGCGCTCGGCGATGGTGTCGGACCAGCGATCCAACTCGCGGTAGCTCAGCGTCCGATAGGTGGGCGGCCCGGCCTCGGGCACGTGCGCGGGGAAGATGACCGCATCGCGTTCCGGGTCGGTCTGCGCCACCGCGCGGAAGCGATCGATGGCCTGCCAGTAGGTCGCCGTGCTCACGCCGCCGCTCCGGCGCTCGCCGCGCGATCGGGCAGCCGGTACAGCACCGCGGCCGCCGACGGGCCCGCACCCGCGGCGACGAACAGCACGTGGGTGTGCCGGTCGAGGCCATCGCCTGCGGCCGCCAGGTCGTAGGCGTGGGTGAGGGCCGCGGTATGCGGATCGCCGTCGGCGAGGTCGGGCAGCAGCACCGAATCAGCGGCGATGCCGAGTGATTCGGCGAGCCGCGCGGGGAAGTCCGGGCTCGGCGTGGAAGCGATGAGCGCGGTGCCGGCCAGATCGGCGTGACCGGAGTCGGCCAGTGCGGCCAGCGCCGCCTCCGTCGCCAGTGCCAGCAACCGCTGCTCGACGTCGGGTTCGCGCACCACGGTCATCAGGGTGCGGCCGACCGTGCCCATCGTCGCGGTATCGACGTACGCCTCGATTCCGGGCCCGCCGGCGCCGCTGAGGCTGTGCACGCGGCCGAATCCTTCGGGGCCGCCGGTGGATTCGAGCAGCAGCGCCGCGCCGGAGCTCGCGTACGGGAAGTCCTCGGTGGCGGCGGTGCGGGTCAGCGAGGGATGGGTGTCGCCGGAGACGATCAGCACGTGCGTCGCGCTGCCGGTCTCCAGGATCGCGGTGCCCACCCGAACCGCGTCGAGTACCCCGACCGCGCCGTTCATCAGGTCGAAGGAGAAGGTGCGCGGGTCGTCGACGCCGTACTCGAGCCCGATACCGGCGGCCTTCTGGATCAGCGCGGAGACGGCCGGCTCCACGGTGTTCGAATCGCGGAAGATGCCCGCGTTGATCAGCACCCCGATCTGCTCGGGCCGCACCCCGGCCCGTTCCAGGCAGTGCCGCGCGGCCCGGCCGCTGTTCTCGACGACGCTGCGGGTGTCCTCGGCCCGGCTGACAGCGGTGGCGGTGATACGTACGCCCATGATCACACCTTCAGGGAGGAGATGGTGGTGGACAGGAAACCGGTGACGACCCCCGAGGCCGCCGGAATCATCAGCAGCTTCGACCCGGCCGGAATGTTGTCCTCGCCGAGCTGATCGTGCAGCACGATGAAATGCGATGTGGTGGAGGTATTTCCGTACTTGTGGATGACATTGAGGTCCGGCGGCATCGGGGTGCCGAACTCCCGTTCACCGATCGCGTTCATGTACGGCACGGCGGCGGCGCCGAACTGGTGGTGGATGATGTAGTCGAATTCCTCGTCGGCGAAGCTGCGACCACGCTCGGCCAGGAAGTTGCGCTGGGTGTCGGTCCACAGCAGGAACCGGGACTCGTTGTGCATCTTGCGGTTATCGGTGTACAGGGCCACGCCCTGGGTCTTGTCGCTCGGCATGCCGAGGCACAGGTGCGAGTACTCCGAGGCCGTCATCATCTCGATGTAATGAATCTTGTCGGCATCGTCGACCGCCTGATCGAGCACCAGCGCGCAGCCGGAATCGCCGACGGTGAGCGAGGCGAATTGCAGATCGTATTTCTCCGAGATCTCGTTCACCGCGGTATCGGAAATAGGTGTGATGGCTTCACCGCTCACCACGAGACCATTGCGGACCGCGCCCGACCGAATCATTCTGTCGAGAATGTAGGTACCGGTGAGCATTCCGGCGCAGGCATTCGAGATATCGAATGTGATGGCGTTGGTTGCGCCGAGTGCGCGCCCGATCGCCGAGGCGAACGAGGGCTCCATGTACATCCGGGTCGCGTTCTTGCTGCGCGTGATCGAGGTCGAGATGATGACGTCGAGTTCTGTTGCCGCATAACGTGACCTGGACAAACAGTCGTTCGCGGCGGCCATGGCCAAGGTGAACGAATCCTCCTCGTGGCCAGGGCGGGTGTCGCGGACACGGCGCTCTTTCACGCCGGTGATTCGCTCCAGATCGAATGACGGCGGAATTGCCAACCGGGACAACACCTCATCGGTGGTGACGGTATGTGAAGGCAGATAGGCGCCGATGGATTCGAATCGAGAATGCAGCACGTGGGCTCCTGAAATCGATGACGAATGCGTTCGGGATCGTTCCTGGGTGATCGACGCCGCGGACATTACCCGACGGTAACTAGCGCCGGAATCCGACGAAGTGACGAACGATGCTGCGGCTCAGCGCTTTCTAGTTCCTGTATCGTGCGGTATCACTAATCTGGACACCCCGTGGCTATGACCCGTTGGCGATCGGCCACCCTGCTGACGGGAACGCCGCAGTTCCTCACTGGCCGTTCATCGCGCTCCGGCTAACACGTGGCTATCGTCGCGGAAGGCCGTGCGGTGCCGTCGGATTCGTGCTCCGCTGTGAGTGACTTCACTGCGCGTGCGGGTCCGGGCCTGCGCGGTAAGGCCCGCCGGTCACCGTGGCGCGGCCGGAAATATGCCGGGCAACTCCATCGCGTAGTTCAGATCGTCGGTATTGCCGAGAGTTGCCAGTACGACGCGGATCATGGTGACGCGGGCGGCGGCGACGGTCTCCGAGTCGGGCTCGGACCCGGGCTCGGCGCCGGCCGAAATGCGGTAGACCACGTACTCGCAGACGTGCAGTGCGGCGTCCAGATCCAGCGGTGACGGCACGGGGCGGCCGAGCTCGCTGAACTTCTCCCGCACGGTCGCGCGGATCTCGTCGAGGGCCCGCTCGCGGTAGCCGGATACCGGGGAGGCCGGATCGTGCAGTTCGGCGAACAGTGGGCGCAGCATGGGGCCGTGGCCGCGGGCCCAATCCAGGAACGCGTCGATGAGGCGGATGCCGAGTTCCACGCCTTCGGCGGTGACGGTGAGCGCAGTGCGGATGCCCTCGACCAAGCCCTCGTTGGAGGCGTCGAGCACCAGCAGCAGCGGCTCGGTGGCATTCGCGAAATAGCGGTAGAAGGTGGGCCGGGCGATACCGGCCTGCTCGATGATCTGGGCGACGCTCAATCCGCGCGTGCCGGTCCTGCTGAACACCTCGGCGGTGGCGAGCACGATCCGCGACCGCACCTGCTCGGCCTGCTGCTTGGTCTGCGGCGGCCTGCCGCGCCGTGCGGTGGTCTCAGACATGGCCTGCCATCATCGCGCGGATCAGTTCACGGCTGTGCTGCACATCGGAGAGCTTGACATGGAGCTCGTCACGCATATTAATCTAACACCACTGTTCAAATTAATCCACCGATCCGCAGGAGAAGGCCGCTCATGACGACTGCCCGGCACGCCGACGCCGAAGCGCTGTCCCCGGCTTTGGTGAAACCGCTGCTCGCTCGTGCCGCCGCGGGCGGTGCGCCATCGGTGGAGGTCTTCGCTCCGGCGACCGGCCGCAAGATCGCCGACCTACCGCAGTCCTCGACCGCCGATATCGACGCGGCCTTCGACCGTGCCCGGCAGGCCCAGCGCGAGTGGGCGGCGCGCCCGATCCGGGAGCGGGTCGCGGTGCTGCGCCGCTTCCACGACATCGTGCTGAAGGAACAGGACGCGATCCTCGACATCGTGCAGACCGAGACCGGCAAGTCCCGGGTACACGCCTTCGACGAGGTCGGTGACGTCGCGGTCAACTCCCGTTACTACGCCTCGGTCGCGGAGAAGCTGCTGGCCACCCGCAAGCCGCGCGGTGTGCTGCCGGTGCTGACCAAGGTCGACGTGCGGCATCGGCCCAAGGGCGTCGTCGCGGTCATCTCGCCGTGGAACTACCCGCTGGCGCTGGCCGTCTCGGATGCGCTGCCCGCCCTGGTGGCCGGCAACGCCGTCGTCGGCCGCCCGGACAACCAGACCGCCCTCACCGCCCTGTGGGCCGTCGATGCCGCCGAGCGCGCCGGCCTGCCCGCGGGCCTGTGGCAGATCGTGCTCGGTCGCGGCGCGGTGATCGGCGGTGAGGTGATCGGCCGCGCCGATTACGTCGACTACACCGGTTCCAGCGCCACCGGCCGCACCATCGCCACCCAGGCGGGCGAGCGGCTCATCGGCTACTCCCTCGAGCTCGGCGGCAAGAACCCGCTGCTGGTGCTGGCCGACGCCGACGTCTCGGCCGCCGCCAAGACCGCGGTGCGCGCCTGCTTCGCCTCGGCCGGTCAGCTGTGCGAATCGATGGAACGCATCTATGTCCACGACGCCGTCTACGACCGGTTCGTGCGCGAGTTCGTCGCCAATGTCGAGGCCGTGAAGCTCGGGGCCGATCTCGACTACCGCGCCGATATGGGTTCGCTGACCTTCCAGCGGCAGCTGGACACGGTGCGCGCGCACGTCGAGGACGCGGTCGCCAAGGGTGCGACGGTGCTTGCCGGCGGTAAGCACCGCCCCGATCTCGGCCCGTACTTCTTCGAGCCGACCGTGCTCGCCGGCGTGCGGCCGGGTATGACGGTCTACCGCGAGGAAACCTTCGGCCCGGTGGTGTCGGTGTACCGGGTCGCCAGCGATGACGAGGCCGTCGAACAGGCCAACGACACCGCCTACGGACTCAACGCCAGTGTCTGGACCAGGGACACCGCCCGTGGACGTGAGGTGGCGGCGCGGATCAATGCCGGGTCGGTCAACGTCAACGAAGGCTTCATCGCGGCCTGGGGCAGTGTCGACGCGCCCTCGGGCGGGCTCGGGATCTCCGGCACCGGCCGCCGCCACGGCCCCGAGGGCCTGCTCAAATACATCGACACCCAGACCATCGCGGTGCAGCGGATGCTGCCCGTCGCCCCGCTGCCGGGAATGTCGGAAGAGCTGTGGGCCAAGACCATGACGCTGTACTTCGGCGTCATGAAAACGCTGCGCCAGAAGTGACCGCAGACCACCATCCATCGAACAAGGGACGACAATCATGAAACTGGACACGGTCGCGGGCAAGAAGGTCCTGGTCACCGGTGCCGCCATGGGGCTGGGCAAGCTGTTCGCCGAACGCGCCGTGCGTGAGGGCGCCGCGGCGGTGGTGCTGTGGGATATCAACGAGGCCGCGCTGAAGGACACCGCCGCCGAGCTGACCGCCCTCGGCGGCACCATCCACCACTTCATCGTCGACGTCTCCGCCCCGGACCAGATCAGCGAGGCCGCACAGGCGGTGCGTGACGAGGTCGGCGATATCGACATCCTGGTCAACAACGCCGGAATCGTGCGCGGCAATACCTACTTCTGGGAGACCACCAACCGCGCCGACATCGACAAGACGATGGCGATCAACTCGCTGGCGCCGATGTATGTCACCCTCGAGTTCCTGCCCGCCATGGTGGCCGGCACCGGACAGGCCCGGGTCCTGACCATCGCGTCCTCGGCCGGTCTGGTGTCGAACCCGCGGATGAGCGTCTACGCGGCCTCCAAGTGGGCGGCGCTGGGCTGGTCGGATTCGGTGCGCATCGAACTCGAACAGGCCGGCCACGACCACGTCAAGGTGACCACCGTGTGCCCGACCTACATCGACACCGGCATGTTCGACGGCGCCAAGGGTTTCCTGCTCACCCCGATCCTGAAGCAGGAAGAGGTCGTCGATACCTCCTGGCAGGAGATGAAGAACGGTGGCGCCCTGGTGATCCTGCCGTGGACCTCGCGACTGAACAAGGCACTGTCGGGCCTGCTGCCGATCAAACTGCGCGACCTGTTCCTCGACACGGTGGGTGTGTACCGCTCGATGGAGGAGTTCACCGGGCGCAAGTGATGCGATTCCCCGGTCTGGCTCGAGCGCGCCGCATCGGGGTTCTCGCGCGCCGCGGCGCGGCGTCGACCGGGCAGTTCGCCCGCGTGGGGTCGCGATCGGCAGGTACCTTCCAGCGTGTTGTGTTGTTGTGCTGGGCAATTGCGCGGGTGTAGGGTGCTCGGCATGCAGCGCGCCTTCCGCACCACGACGCCGGACGAGGTCCCGGCGCGCTGACCGTTGTTCTGATCAAAGCCCCGGGCGGATGCCCGGGGCTTTCGCACGTGGTCATCCGCCTCCGAAAGGAAGGAAGACGCACGTGCACGACCATCGGAAACTCGGCCGGGAACTGAGCCTGTTCGATACCGACCCGCTGATCGGGGCCGGACTACCGTACTGGCTGCCCGATGGCGCGATCGTGCGCCACAGCCTCGAGGAATACATCCGCGCCGTTGAACGGAGTGCGGGTTACCAGCATGTGTACTCGCCCGTGCTCGGCAAGCGGGAACTCTACGAAATCTCTGGCCATTGGGCGCACTACCACGACGACATGTACCCGCCGATGGACATCGGTGGTGAGCAGGTGGTGCTGCGCCCCAGTTTGTGCCCGCATCACGCGCTGATGTACCGGTCCCGTTCGCGCAGCTACCGTGACCTGCCCCTGCGCATGGCCGAGCTCGGCGCGATGTACCGGTCGGAACTGTCCGGTGTGGTCAGCGGGCTGACCCGGGTGCGATGCATCCAGCTCAACGACGCACACATCTTTTGCACCCTCGACCAGGTCGCAGACGAGGCCGGTGCCGCGTTGGCGCTGATCGGTTCGGCCTACCGGGCCCTGGGAATCACCGGCGCTCGGTACCGGCTCTCCCTGCCCGGAGCGGGCGGGAAATATGTGGTGGCACCACAGATGTGGCAGCGTGCGAGCAAGATGCTGAGCGAGGTGCTCGATCGGGCGGGTGTGCCTTATGAGGCGGTGGAGGGTGAAGCCGCGTTCTACGGCCCGAAGATCGATATCCAGGTCAGCGACCATGCCGGACGCGAATCGACCCTGTCCACCGTGCAGGTCGATTTCCATCAACCCGAGCAGTTCGATCTGCACTACATCGGCGCCGACGGAGCCGAGCACCGGCCGGTGATGGTGCACCGCAGCATCATCGGCAGCGTCGAGCGTGCGGTCGCGCATCTCATCGAGCGACACGGCGGGGCCTTCCCGGCGTGGTTGGCCCCTGTTCAGGTCGTCGTGCTGCCGGTATCCGAGGGCCAGGAACTCGCGGCCGCGGAGCTCCGGGAGCACTGCCGCGAGGCGGATCTGCGTGTGCGGGTGGTGAATTCGGAGGCAGGGAGCCTGGCGGCGCGGGTGCGCGAAACCCGTTTGGTGCCCTACCAGTTCATCCTCGGCCCGGCCGAAGTCTCCGACGCGAAGGTGGCAATTCGACTGCGCGACGGGCGTCGCTTGCCGGGCTACACCGTAGGCGACGCGATCGCTCGTATTCGAGCGCTGGTCCAGGCCCACGACACTCGTTTGTGGGCGGACTGACGCTCGCCGCCGGTGGCCCCTGGCTGCGCGGGACGCCGGTCGGGGCTGAACACCGGTGGCGAGTCGCATGCTGAGCCATGTGGGGCGGGAGCGGTCCGATCGCCGGGTTCGGGACCGACGATTCGAGGGGAATCGTCGGTTAGCTCTCGGCACGGTGATGTGGCACGGTGGGCGAATGTCCACGGTGCGGCGATTCTGGATCGAATTCGATCTGGGGAGTGAACGACCTGCCTGGCCGCTGAGCCAAGGCGTGGGCGTGACCGGATTCGACGTTCGGGACTGCTTGTCGATGGTGGCGGATCTGCTTCCCGAGGGCGCAGAGCTACCTCCGGTGCGGCACATCACGGTCGATATCTCGCTCGCGGAGAAACTTTCGGTGAACCCTTGCCATCTGGGAGTTTCTGTGTGGCGCGGTGTCTGGTATCCGCCGAGCAACCTCCGGCGCGGGCCGATATGGCGTCCTCGCGGCGTCGGCCGAAACCCCGCTGCGCCCGGCTCCACCCCGGAACGCCTCACCGATTCCCCCGAACGGCCGGGGGCCTGCATGCGCCCCGACCCGCTGCCGGAGTGGTGGGACGAGATACCGCATGTCGATAGCCTACTGTGGCCGGTCGGGCGCATGCCCTACACCTACCTGGGCGATCAGATGTGGCGTTACGCACCAGAATTGCGCCGCGCCATCATCGAGGTGCCGAGCTATGGGGACATGGTGCGCGAAGCGCTCGACTACGTCATTGCCCGACGGCCGATGCCGAGCGATTGGTTCGACCCGGACACGACGGCGTTCCTTGATCACACGCAGTTCGCCGAATATCTGCGCACCTTCCGCGATTACCTGTTCGGGCACCACCCGGATCCGGTCTACCCTCCCGGCAGACGGCGTCCATTCGACGTCGACGCGACACCATCCGATGAAACGCTCGCGGACCGGGGGACCTGAGTTGCGGCGGTTCAGCGAGTACTGACGATGATCGTCGCGTACAAGTCGGGGGAGTGGGCGATCCTCGGGGTGAGTCCGGCATCGGTGGCGATCGCGGTGGCGGTGGATCGTTGTTCTTCGCTGATCTCGACCAGCAGATGGCCGCCGGGAGCGAGCCATTCGGAGGCTTCGGCGGCGACGCGGCGGAAGATGTCGAGTCCGTCCTGTCCGCCGTCGAGCGCGGTGGCGGGTTCGTGATCGCGAGCTTCGGGTGGCATGTGGGCGATCTCGTCCGAGGGCACGTACGGGGTGTTGCACAGCAGGATGTCGATGTGTCCGCGCAGAGCCGGCGGTAGCGCCGCGAACAGATCACCTTCGTGAGCGCGGCCGCCGATCGGCGCGAGGTTCTCCCGCGCGCACGCGACCGCGACCGGGTCGATATCGGCGGCGTCCAGCTCGATGCGCATCTCCGCCAGCTCGGTGACCAGCGCCAGCCCGAGCGCACCCGACCCGCAGCACAGATCGACCACCACGAGTTCGGTCCGGCCCTCGGCGCGCGCCCGGGCCGCCGCCTCGTCCACCAGGAACGCCGTGCGCTGCCGCGGCACGAACACGCCCGCCCGGATCCCGACCCTGATGCCGCGGAATTCGACCCAGCCGAGCAGGTGCTCCAGCGGAACTCCCGAAGCCCGCTGGTCGACCAGCCGGTCGAGCTCGTCCGCGGAGCTGGTCGCGTCCAGCAGGAGCCGCGCCTCGTCCTCGGCGAACACGCACCCGGCCGCGCGCAAACGGCCGACGACGGCGTCGAAGGTCAGATCGTTCACCGGTCCAGTTCTATTCGGCCGGCGATCACCTTGCACGCGAATATCCGCCGCGCAGGGCGGCTATCCGGTGGACAGCGCGACTGTCCGCCGGCGGTCGGGGCGGAATTCAGTGTGCCTGCCGGCCAGGTGATGTGACGGCCTGGAGGGTCTCGGCGGCTCGATGCGTTCCGCCCCTTTTCCAACGCCCTCAGCGGGCGGTGGCCAGCTGGAAGGTGCGGGTGGCGTCGAGGTAGATGCCGCGCTGGGCCTGGCGGTTCGGCGGCGGCAGCTGCGAGACCAGCTGTTCCAGCGACGTCATCGCGCCGACCACATGGGTTCCGGCCACGATGAAGTCGGCGACGGCGCGGCGGATGTGGTTCGGCGAGGTCACCACGACCGCGCTGGTGGCGCCGAGATCACGCAGCATCCGCGAACTGAACAGCGCGTTCTGCACCGTCGACCCGGCCCGGTTCTCCACATGGATACGCGAGGCGGGCAGGCCGCGCCCGACCAGCCAGTGGAACATGGCATCGGCCTCGGCGACCCCGTTCTGCGGGTTGCCGCCGGTCACGATCACCGGCGAGAAGGGCGAGGCGACGGCTTGGATCCAGGCGGCGGTGAGCCGGTTCACCAGCTCGGGCCGCAGCGAGCCGTCGGGCAGCAGGCCGTAGCCGAGCACCACGATGCCGGTCTGCGGGCCGACCAGCGCGGGCAGCGGATTGGGCAGCGTCGCCACCGCCGCCCCGATCGCGTTCACCACTTGATCGGTACCGGCGGCCATTCCCGCGTCGACCGCGCGCAACCGGCCCATCGCATCGGCGAACGCGGGCACATCGCCCGCGTAATGGGACCAGATGGCCTGCAATGACAACGCCTCGGCATCGTTGGGGTCGGCGCCGATGAGCCTGCGCAGATCATCGCGGCCCGCGGCGTCGTTGCCGGCGGTGAAGTGGCGCTGGGCGGAGTTGTAGAGGGCGTCGGTTTCCGGGCTCGCCTGGGCGGGCGCGGCGGCCAGCCCGGCAATGGTCGTCGCGGCGAACATCGCCGCGACCAGGTTCTTCATATGCCTCGAGATCTTCACTACAGTCGACACCTTTCCACGTGTGACACGGGTTTTCGGTACGTCAGCTGGCAGTTAGCCGGTGGCAAACACTCATCACGATACGGCCGGTGAGCCCGCGAGCGCGGGAATTGCGGCCGAAATCCGCCGCCGGTGCCCTCCGATCCGCGCGGCGCCGCCCTCCGGCGCGCAGCCGATCCCGGCTGCCCGGTTATGCTGAGGCCCCGTGGAGACCGTTTCGCTGACCGGCAAGGAACTTGCCGCCGCCATCAATGCCGATACCAAGCAGCGTGCCGCGGCACTCGCCGACAGCGGAGCCGCCGCGAAACTCGCGCTGATCGTCGCCAACGCAGACCCGGCCAGCGCCTGGTATGTCAACTCGCTCCGCAAGGCCGCCGAGCGGCTCGGAATCGCTTGCGACACTGTCGATCTCGGTGCCGAGGCGACCGCGGACGAGATCCGTGCCGAACTGTCGAACCGCAGCGCCGACGCCGCGACCGACGCCATCATGTTGCAGACCCCGCTGCCCTCGGGCGTCACCCTGGACGACGTGAGCTCGGCCATCGCGGCCACCAAAGACGTCGACGGCGTCAGCCCGCTCTCGCTCGGCCTGCTCGCCACGGGCCTGGAAGGTTTCGTGCCCGCCACCTCCGAAGCCGTGGTCGAGCTGCTGAAGCATCATCAGATCCCGCTGTCCGGTCGGCATGTCGCGGTCGTCGGCCGCTCCAACGTCGTCGGCAAACCCCTGGCCCAGCTGCTGCTGGCGGAGAATGCCACCGTCACCGTCTGCCATTCCCGCACCACCGACCTACCCGCGGTGACCTCCGCCGCCGACATCGTCGTCGCCGCCGCCGGCCGCATCGGGCTGGTCACCGGCGAGCACGTGCGTAAGGGTGCCGTCGTGATCGACGTCGGTACCAATGAAGCCGCCGACGGCAGCATCGTGGGCGACGTGGACGCCGACTCCGTGCGCGGGAAAGCCGAAGGACTCAGCCCCGTGCCCGGCGGCGTCGGCCCCGTCACCACCGCCCTGCTGATGCGCCACGTGGTCGTCGCCGCCGAGAAGGCGCGCACCGCCTGACCGACTTCCCGAGTGGCACATGAGGTAGGGCTATTTCGATGTTCGCCGTCCTCATGTGCCATTCGGTGTGCATTCCGGTCCGCTGATAGCGGGAAGCCCCCGCTGCCGCCGGTTGGCGGCCCGCGGGGGCTTTCAAGTGGTCAGGGGCGGGTGAATTCTCCTCTGCGCGCGCGGGTGAGGAAACTGTCCCATGCGGCGGGAGTGAAGGCGAGTGCCGGGCCGCTCGGGTTCTTGGAGTCGCGGACGCCGACCTGCCCACCGTCGAAGTGAGCTACTTCCACACAGTCTTGCGACGGGCTGCTGTAGCTGCTCTTAAACCAGACTCGATCAGCGCTCATGCCGGTGTTCCTCCGCTATCTGAACGATCAAGCTTCGACTAGCCTGCACGTCCAGCGAAGCTTTTCGGATGCTGCTTGCCGTCGACGAGTAAAGTTCGACCTCTGCCGGTCGCTCGAGGTACTGCGCCGAAGCATGTCCCTGAATGTACACAACGGGAGGCTCACTCAGCCACGCCGTTGGAGACGGTGGGAATTCCAGCAGGTTGAAAACCCCTGCCACTAAACCGAGATGGCATTTGGTCAGCGGAAGCAACCGTACCTGCACGTTGGGAAGGTCTGCGACCTTAGCCAGGTGACGCAGTTGCTCGGCCATAACTGCACCGCCGCCGACACGGTGCCGGATGGCTGCTTCGTTCAGCAGGATCTCGACGGCGAAATGGGGATCGGCTAAGCGAGATTGCCTGCGCGTGGCCAGCTCAATTCGACGCTCGACCTCCGCTGGAGGCATGTCCGGATTCGTAACCCAGGTCAACGCACGCCGGTACTCCTCGGTCTGCACGAGGCCCGGGAGCATTGATGGTTGATGTGTGACCAGCCTCGCGGCAGCTGACTCTAAGCCGAGATAGAGGTCGAAGTGTCGCGGCACCGCATCGCCGTACGCGTGCCACCACGATTTCCGGGCCGCGCCTTCCAACAGTTCCAACAGCACGAGCGTCGTGCTCTCCGGCGCGCCGTACAACCTGCACAGCTCCTTGATGTGCAACCGCCCGATCTTCGTCGGCTGCCCGGTCTCCATCCTCCAGATCGTCTGGGTGGAGACCCCGAGCGCCTTCTTCACCACATCGACGCTCACCCCGGACGTCTCGCGTAGGTACCGCAGCTGTTTGCCGATCTGGCGTCGGGCAAAAGTACTGTCCCCTGTCTCCATCGAGTCCCCTTCACGCGGTGTTGATTCCAGATTGGAATGCGAACGTGCACCGGATTGGAATGCGGAACCTTCCGGCCATGGAATCTTGCGAGAAAGTCCGGCGATCGGCCCTGCGAAAGCTTCCGTGACCTGGGCGGTCCCTGTCTACTGGTCCCAGCGCACGACGGCGGGAAAGCCTCGCCGCACATCCGTTGCCGAGCCTGGAGCGCTCGGGCCGCGGATGGTTCTGCCGGGTTCTCCTGCCCCTGAATCCCTGAACCTCGCCGTCGTGCGCCCCACCATCGCATATCAGCAGGGGAGAAGCAATGAAAGCCGTTGTGTATCTGAACAAGTCATGCTGCGCGAAGCGGCGGGCGGGTTTCGAGATGGAGGCGCGGGCCTTCGCGGCCCGGCGCGGGTATTCGGTCGCGCGCACCGTCATCGAATCCGAGTCCGACATCCTGCCGTGGTTGCTGGTGAAGGTGAAGCAGCTCGAGGTGTCGGCCATCGTGACTCCGAGCCTGCACCATCTCGCTCACCGCGCCCAGGACGTCCTCGACCGGTGCGATCTGCTCGTCGTCCACCCCGCCGGCTACCTGCCCCGCGGCACCCGTCTGGCCCTGCGCACCCCAGGCGGTGGTAGGTGACAGGCCCGAACGCCGACCGCGCCTTCCCCGACGATATCCCCGTCAATCATGAAGCCCCGAAACCCGGCTCCGGCTTCTTCCGCGACGAACTCGAATCCATGCTCACCTACCACACCACCTGCGCCCCCTGCCCCTTCAAAGCCGAGCTGCTACGCCTGCTGGCCACACCGCACCGGCCACGATTTCGCCCGCGTGCCGTCCCGACCGCCGGGCTGACGCCACACCGCGTTATCCGATTCGTAGCGCCGTCAACCGCCAACCATGGCGTCGCGTGTAGGTGATTCGGGCAGCCAGCGCGAGGAGTCTGGGACCCCGGCGATAGCGGGCGCACACCTCGGCATCGGGACCTTCGTCCATCGAAACGGTCACCCGCATCGGCACAGCAGGTCCCAGCTGACGACCAGGTGCCAGATCACCGGCAGCCAGCGTGTGGATGCGGGCGACGACATCGGGACTCGCCACCGCGTCGAGCTGAGTAATCGGCCGGCGCCGGTCGAGGATCTCGAGCGTCGCACGGACCACGTGATCCGCGAATCTCTGTGCGGTGGCGGGTGTTCGGTCAGGAGGCGGGGTCGCGGGGATCGGTCGTCGGGAGCGCGGCGGTCCGACGCGCCGGGTCCCGCACCCCGCAGCCCTGAGGTCCCCTAGCCCTCGCCTCCGAGCTCCCGCTCCGCCCAGCAGCGTCACCGCCCCAGGCGTCGAAACCGTCTCCCGCTCCTGACCTTGCGCCATACACCAACCCCTCGACCTATGGATATCCGATGGAATCGCCGTGTGAGACAACGGCGTAACACGGGCCGATTCTGGTGTTGCAAACCGGCATTGCCACGAGTAGTGCACTACTCGTTCCGTTTGGTGCGTCGACCGGCCGATCCAAGTGATGGCATCGAGCCGGTGCTGGTCGGCACACCGCCCACAGCAGTCGCGTCGTCACCCCGACACACCGATATCCACTGCACACGCCGTGCGCGATATGGCCGCGCGTCGCCCGGCCGATAGCGTCGCCGCATGGTCGGAGCACAGCATGAGGCAATGCACCGGATCTTCGAGAATCAACCCGGTGTCTTCACCCAAACCATCCAGATCCTGGACCTCCCGTTCGGCGAGCCCACCGTGGTTGAACTACTCCCGACCGACGTCACCGAGATCGAACCGCTCGAACGCCGCATCGACACCCTGCTGCGTATCACCACGCGGGAGGAAACCTTCCTGCTGGTGGTCGAAGCCCAGCGCAGCAAGGACCGCGGCAAGCTTGCCTCTTGGCCCTACTACCTCACGTATCTGCACAACAGATATCAGCAGGTCCCGCATCTACTCGTGATCTGCCAGGACGAGACGATCGCCCGCTGGGCCGATAACCCGATCACCGCCGCTACACATGGCCGCACGAGCTTCGCCGCGTTTCCGCTGGTCCTCGGCCCGCACAACGTCCCCATCGTCACCGACCCGGCCGAAGCCGCCGTCAACGTCCCATTGGCCGCGCTCTCCGCCATCACCCATGTGAACGACCCCGACATCGGTGCCATACTGAAAGCGCTGGCCGCAGCGCTGCAGAGCATCGACGACAACGACGCCGAAGTTTTCGCCCTGCTCACCGAAGCCGGCCTCGGAACCACACCAGCCGGAGACACCTGGAGGCACCTGATGACCCTGAGCTCATCGATGATCCGCACTGTCACCACCGAGCGCCTGCGCGATCAAGGTCGCGCGGAGGAGGCGGCCGGCAGCGTCATCCGGGTCCTGGAGCGTCGCGGTCTCCCGGTCACCGACTCGACCCGCGCCCGGATCCGGTCGTGCACGGACCTGGAAACGCTGCACCACTGGCTCGACCTCGCAACGACCGCCGCCACCGCGGAGGAGATCTTCACCTGACGCTCGCCAGGCCCGGCGTTACGCCCTTGCACGTCGGTGGATGGCCTGGATCCCGCTAGCCGAGCCTGCTGGTTCGTCGTTCCGAGACCGCCGCCCTCAGTTCGTCGGCGATGATGTCGTGCGGACGATACCGGCCGCACGCCTGTGCGATGGCGCGTGCGGCGTCACGGTGCCGAGGCTCGTCGAGGACTCGATGGACGGCTGCGCGTATCGCCTCCGCGGGAGGGCGTTCGCGGCGTAAGTCGATACCCACATCGAAGTAGCGAACGTGTGCCGCGACCTCGCGTTTGTCCTCGCCACCGGGCGCGATGACGATCGGGATGCCGTGGCAGAGCGCGTTCGTCACCGCGCCGTACCCGCCGTTGGTGACGAACGCGTCGACATGGGCGAACAACGCCGTGTGCGGGATGAACTGTTCGGCCCGCACATTGCGCGGCAGCCGGCCGAGACGCTCGACCGGTTCGCCGCCGGTCGAGACGACGACGAGAAGATCGGTTCCGGCGAGCGCGTCGATGGTCGGGCGAATCAATGCGGACGGATCGGCGTTCGCCGCGGTTCCCTGAGTGACATGGACGACGCGTCGCCCGTCGAGCTCCGGCCACCACTGCGGCAGGTCCGTCGAGGGCCGTGTGCGGTCCAGCCCGAGGGGACCGGCGAAACGGAAGCCTGCCGGCAAGTCGCCGCGCGGATATTCGAACTCCGCGGGCCCCAGCTGTAGGTAGCGGTCGTAATGCCGGGCGATCCCGAAGAGCCCGCCGTCCAGCCCCTGACCGGACACGGATCGGACGGCCTCGTCGACTGCGCGCTCCAGGCCCTTGAATGCCGCCATCATGGCCGCGTTCAGGGCGCGATTGCGGATGCGTCCGAAGGCACCGGCGACAGGAATCAGGCCCGAAGTGTACGGCGGGACCTCCGGTCCCGGCATCGACAGCGGCGACACTCCCAACGCGACGACGGGCGGTCGTTCGGGACGGTGCAGCATGGGAAGCGCCCCGAGGAACATCGAATCGACGATCACAGCGTCGGCCGCGATATCCCGGACTGCGTCGGCGACGTCCTTCGCCTGGGCCGGAATTGGATCGATGAACATTCGCCGCAGCTGGTACCGGGCCAGTCGCAGCCCGCGATATCGGCCGCGGTCGGGCAGGAAGGAATCGGGTTCGCGGTCGTTGATGTCCGCGGCTCCGGTTAAGGAGCGGAAGGCGATTCCCGCCTCTTCGACAGCGGATCGGAACCGCGATCCGGTGAGAACCGTGACATCGTGGCCCCGCTGTCGAAGGCCGCCCGCGACATCCAGAACCGGGTGTACGTGTCCACCCGCCGGAGTAGCACACAACAAGTAACGAGCCATCCCACTCCTTTTCGATATAGTCGACTATATCCAAAGTGAGGACATATGCCACGCCGCTACGACACAACCCGGCGCGTTGCCCAGGCCGCCGGTACCCGCGCACGAATTTTGGATGCCGCCCGCGATCTGTTCACAACCCGAGGATTCGTCGCCACGACCGTGGCCGACATTGCCGACCACGCCGGTGTCGCGGCAGCCACCGTCCATGCGGCCGGCACGAAAGGCACCCTCCTACTCGACGCGGTGATGCGCGAATTCACCGGCGGTGGAGCGGTTCTCGACACCGACGAGCTGTCGGCAGCATTCTCCGACCCGAATACCGGCCGCGCTCTCGATGCCGCAGCCACCTTCCTCACCGCAGCGCATGCCCGGTCGGCGCGGCTATGGGCTGTTGTGCACACTGCCGCGGCGATCGACGCCACCGTGGCGAACCGGGTCGCAGAGCTCGAACACCGCCGGAGCGGAGAACTACTGAAGGCGGCCGGATGGTTCAGCGCTCACGGGCTGGCGAAGCCCGGCGATGAGACCATGGTTTCCGACGTCCTTGCCTTTATCACCGATTCCGCTGCGTACCAGCACTTCGTTATCGAACGCGGCTGGTCCGACGACGACTATCGAGCCTGGCTACGGAACCAGCTTGCGCTTGTGGGAGGTGTCGCATACTCACCGAAGCCGGCCTCGGAACCACACAAGCCGGAGACGCCTGAAGGCACCTGACCTCGAGCTCTTCGATGATCCGCACTGTCACCACCGAACGTCTGCGCGAGGAGGGCCGAGAGCAAGGCCGCGACCAGGGCCGCGCGGAAGAGGCAGCCGGCAGCATCATCCGAGTCCTGGAACGTCGCGGTCTCCCTGTCACCGATTCGACCCGAGCCCGGATCCGGTCATGCACAGATCTGGAAACGCTCCACCACTGGCTCGACCTCCGCTACCGCCCGCGCCGTGGAAGAGATCTTCACCTGACGCATGGCCGGGCGCAACGACGCGCACGCAGTTCACGTGCGCCGCAGGCATGCCGAAACGTGCCCGGCGATTCGCTCAGAACCCCCACACCACCGGCACCACCAGTACGGTGATCAGCAGGTACCACAGCATCATGGCGGAGCCGAGTTTCCAGTAGTCGCCGAAGTGGTAGCCGCCGGGGCCCATGATCATCATGTTGGCGGGGGTGGCCACGGGGGTGAAGAAGGATGCGGCGGCGGCGACGCAGACCGTCATCAGCAGTGGTAGCGGGGAGACGCCGAGGTCGGCGGCGATGACGACGGCGATCGGGGCGATGATCAGGGTGGTGGCGGTGTTGCTGATGAGCTGGCCGAGGGTAACCGTCACCAGGAACAGGGCGACGAGCACCAGGTGACGGTCGGCGTCACCGAGAACGGTCATGAAGAGCGAGGCCAGGCGGTCGGCGGCGCCGGTCTCCCGGATCGCGGTCGACAGCGGGATCATCGCGCCGACCAGGATCAGGGTGGTCCAGGAAATCGAGCGGTGCGCCTGCTCGACGGTGAGCACTCGGCACACCACCATCGCGCACGCGGCGAGCAGCGCGGCCACCGCCGCCGGAATCCATCCGGTCGCGAGCAGCAGCACCATCACCGCGAGGATCACCAGCGCCGGACGGGAACCGGGGCCCATCGGAAGCGTTTGGCGGCGAATGAGTTCCGGTTCGTGCACCACCCGCACCTGCGGGGCGGCGATGTGCTGATCGAGTGCGCTCCAGGTGCCGCGCAGCAGCAGCGTGTCACCGACCCGGAGTTGCTGCGGGCGGGAACCGAGATCGCGGCCGCCGCGCTGGGCCGCGAGCACCACCAGATCGCCACTGCTGGTGGCCATTCCGGGAAAGACCAGATGCCCGACGAATTCCGAGCGCGGTGGGATGATCACCTCGGCGACACCGTATTCGGCCCCGATCAGCTCGTCCGGGTCCGGCCCATCGAGACGTCGGCACGGGGTCACGGCGTTGTCGTCGACGAAGTCGGCGAGCTGGGCGTCCCCGGCGTCGACCACCAGTACATCACCGGCGCGTAATGGTGAATCGCCCGGATCCTGCCCGTCGCGTTCGACACCGCGCAGTTCCGCGCCCGTAGGCAGGGCATCGACCACCGCGCCGCGGGCGGCGCCGTCGAAACTCGATGCCGCGCACACCCGCAACCGGACGAGCCCGCTGTGGATGGTGTACTCCTTTGCCAGCGTGGTCGCCAGCCTGCTCAGATCCGGTGGCATCACGGCCGCGGTGCGGTCGGGCAGCAGCTTGCCGCCGAACAGCACCGCGATGGCGATGGTGCCGATCACCAAGGGCGCGCCCACCCACGCGAATTCGGCGAAGCCGATGTCGCGGGCGCCCGAGTCGGCGGCGGTTTCGGAGATGATGATGTTGACCGGGGTGCCGGTGAGCAACAGCAGCGATCCGGCGTGCGCGGCGAAGGCCAGCGGCATCAGCAGCTGTGCGGGCGAGCGGCCCAACCGCACCGCGAGCACCACGACCATCGGGATCAGCGCCGCCACCGCGCCGTTGACGGAGATCACCGCGGTCAGCACCGCGCACAGCAGCATCATCGACACCAGTAGCCGGGTGCGGCTGGTCCCGACGCGCGCCATCAACTGCTGGCCGGCCCAGGTGGTGACGCCGGTCGCGTCCAGGGCCTCGCTGACCACGAACAGTGCGGCGATGAAAACGACGGTGGGATCACCGAACCCGGACAGCGCCTGATCGACGGTCAGGATGCCGGTCGCGTACAGGCTCAGCGCGACCGCGAGCGCGACGATGCCGACGGGCAGCCGGTTCCACACGAACAGGACGACCGCGCCGCCGGTGATCACAAAGGTGATGGTCGACTCGGCCATCACGGAACCTCCGCCGTGCCGGAGCTCACCGCGGGGTGGCGGGGCGGATGTGGGCGCGGTTCACCCGCGCGGTTCATACGTCGGCAAGCTCTACCCGGGCAAGAGATACGGCCGGTAACGCAGGCCGCGCCGTCGAGGTCCGGGGAGTGAGGAGGGCGGGGGGAGTCGAACGCGATTGCGGGTTCGAAAAGGGCAGTGCGCATGACACCCCTGAGGTCGCTGGATCGGCGGTCGGCATCCGGCTGGCTACGCGCATTAGATCACAGCCACGTTTGAAGCGAGAGTGATTCACATCACATCGGCTATTTCCCGCTGTAGACCCGGCTTGCCGGCCCCGGGTGCGGCAAGATCGGCGATGACTAGTCGAAACTCGGTCCGTCACCGCATGTCGCAACAAAGGCGTGCGGTCCGACGGGCAGCGTGCGCGGCTCAACCAGGTGGGCCGCCAGCGCGTCACCACGCGAATTCGGTTCGCGGCAACGATGTTTGTGCAACTATCGAGCAAGCAGATGTAGGCCCACCTGGTACCCAGCGAGTGGCGAGGGAATGCGATGTCCGTGCCTGTGATTCGACCCGTCGGCGAAGTGGAGGACGCAGTCTCCGCCTTGCTGCCCGATTTGAAGTCTGCCCTGAACCGGTTGGTGAGCATCCCGTCGATCGCGTTGGACGGTTACCCCACCGAACCCTTGATGCGCGCCCACGACGCCGTGGTGGAGCTGTTGCGCGACAGCGGGATAACCCAGATCGACGAGCTCACCATTCCGGGCAAGACGGCGCCGGTGGTGATGGCGACCGTTCCCGGGCCGCCCGGCGCGCCGACCGTGCTGTTCTACACCCACTACGACGTCGTCCCCGCCGACGATGTCGAACTCTGGGATTCGCCGCCGTTCGAACCGCAGGAACGTGACGGCGCGATCTACGGCCGCGGTACCGCCGATTCGAAGGCCAATCTGGTCGGCATCATCGGTGCGCTACGGGTTTTCGACGCGCGTCCGCCCGTGACGGTGAAGCTGGTGTTCGAGGGGCAGGAGGAATTCGGCAGCCCGTTCGACTTCTATCCGGCCACTCATCCCGAGCCCTTCCGCGCCGATGCCATGGTGATTGCCGACGTCGGCAATGTGCGCCCGGGCGCGCCGACGCTCACCGTGGCCCTGCGTGGTTCGGCGCAGGTCACCGTCTCGGTGCAGACGCTGAAGGCGGACAAGCACAGCGGCCTCTACGGCGGCGCCGCGCCTGATGCCCGGCTTGCGCTCATCCGCGCGCTCGCCTCGCTGCACGACGATGCCGGCGACGTCGCGGTCGAGGGTCTGCGCCGCGAGGAATGGACCGGAACCTCCTACACCGACCAGGAGTTCCGGGATCTGGCCGAGGTGCTCGAGGGGAAGCCACTGATGGGGACAGGCGGTCTCGGCGAGCGCATCTGGTCCGGCCCGGCGATCACCGTCATCGGGTTCGACGCACCCGCGGTGGAGGGACCGGTCAACGCGGTCGCCGGTTCGGCCCGCGCGGTGCTGAACGTGCGGGTGCACCCGGCCCAGGACGCCGCCGAAGCGCAGGCCGCGGTGATCCGGCATCTACAGGCGCAGCGGCCGTTCGGCCTCGAGGTGACCGCCACCGCGGGCGAGGTCGGCAACGGTTTCGCCGCCGAAACCAGCGGTCCAGGCTTCGAAGCCGCCGAGGCGGCGCTGGGCGCGGCATGGGACGCCGAGGCCGGCGAGATGGCAGGCGGTGGTTCGATTCCGCTGGTCATGGCTCTGCACACCGGGATACCCGAGGCGGAGAAGCTACTGTTCGGCGCCACCGACGGCTACGCCAATATCCACGGACCGAACGAGCGGGTGCTCATCGACGAAATGCGCAGGGCCACCGTGGCCAAGGCGCTGTTCCTGCAGGAGTACGCCGCGAGATACGCGGCCGGTCGATCGGATATCTCGCGATGAGTGAAACGGCACAGACCACCACCGGGCCCGGTGGTAAGCAGCGCACGAAGTTCGAATTCCCCGGCGCCGTCACGGTGTTGGCCATCGTCATGGTGCTGGTGTGGCTGGCGGCGCTGTTCATCCCGGCCGGCGCCTACCGCACCGACCCCGACGGCGCCCCGATCCCCGGGTCCTTCGATCGGGTGGATTCCCCGCTCACCTTCTGGGAGCGAGTTCAGCAGCTGATCCTGGCTCCGGTCAACGGCCTCTACGGCATACAGGACACCGCCAGCGGATTCGTCGACACCGAGAACATGGGCCGGCTGTTCGGGTCGGTGGGTGTCGTGCTGTTCATCATGGCGCTCGGCGCGTTCATCTCCGTCAGCTTCGCCACCCGCAGCCTCGAGGTCGCCGTCGGTGGTCTCGGCGCCAAGCTGCAGGACAAGGGCTGGGTGCTGATCGCCGTCATCATGGTGCTGTTCTCGGTTCTCGGCACCGCCATGGGCTTTTCGGTGGAGACCTTCGGCTTCTACGCCCTGATCATTCCGTTGATGCTGGCGATGGGTTACGACCGCATGGTGGCGGCCGCGACCATCATCGTCGGCGCGCTCACCGGAACGATGGCCTCGACGGTCAATCCGTTCTCGATCGGTGTGGCCTCCGGCGAGGCCGGGGTGTCGATCGGTGACGGCATCGTGCTGCGGTTCGTGCTGTGGGTGGTGCTGACCGCGGTCGCGGTGGTGTTCGTGGTGCGCTACGCCCGGCGCGTGCAGCAGGACAAGTCGCGGTCGCTGGTCGGGTTCGACGGAGACGAGGACGAGGCGGGAACCGAGGCCGCCGACACTCCCCAGGGCGAGGAGCGATTGACCGGCACCCAGAAATGGGTGCTCGCCATCACCGCCTTCACCTTCGGACTGATGATCTTCTCGGTGATCCCGTGGTCGGCCATCTTCGGCGCCACCACCACCCCCGCCGAGTACGACGTCTACCACGAAACCACCACCGAGCCCTACTGGTTCGAACTCAACTGGTGGTTCCCGCAGCTGGCGATGCTGTTCATCATCGCGGCCATCGTGGTCGGTGTGGTGGCCAGGATGGGGGAGAAGGAGATCGTCTCGCTGATCAGCCGTGGCGCGGGCGATATGGTCGGCCCTGCCATCGTGATTCTGCTGGCGCGCGGCGTCTCGGTGATCATGACCAACACCCAGACCCTCGACACCGTGCTCAACGCGATGGAGGAATTGGTCAGCGGTGCGTCGGCCGGGATCTTCGCGATTCTGGTGGTGATCGTCAACATCCCGCTGGCGATCTTGATCCCGTCCTCGTCCGGCCATGCGACGCTGGCGATGCCGCTGCTGGCTCCGCTCGGCGATTTCGCGGGGGTGAGCCGGTCGCTGGTGATCACCGCCTTCCAGATGGGGCACGGTCTGACCATGCTGATCGCACCGACCAATGTGGTGGTCGTCGGCGGACTGGCGATGGCCAAGGTCGGCTATGACAAGTATCTGCGCTTCATCTGGCCGTTGATGCTGATCAACTTCGTCATCGTGTGTGTCGTGATCGCCGGAGCCGCGCTCCTGGAGTGAAACCGGGGTAGACGATGACCTGACCGCCGCCGCCGGCGCTGGTCAGGTCGTTCGTCGTCCCGGCGGCCGAGCGCGTGGGCGGGCCCGGCTCCGTAAGCATTGCGCCCGTTAGGGTTGATGGTGTGAACGTGGATGTGACCCCGCTGCCGGGAATCGGTGTGCGCAAAGATTTTCAGCTGACGGGTGTCCGTCGCCGTATCGGTGTGATCGACCACAAAGACGGCAGTATCGACCTGATCTTCACCAAGGTCGGTGATCCCGATACCACGGTGCAGATCCCGCTGAGCGAGAACGAGGCGGGGGTGCTGGCCAATCTGCTGGGTGCGCCGCAGTTGGTGGCGCAGTTGCGGGAAGAACACCGCGAAATGGTCGGCGTCAACACCCGGCAACTACCGATCCTGGAGGGTTCGCCGTATGACGGGCGGACGTTGGGCGAGACGGGGATGCGCACCAGGACCAAGTCGTCGATCGTCGCGGTGATGCGGGCCGGTCAGGTGATCCCCTCACCCGGACCGGATTTCGCGTTGACCGCGGGAGATCTGCTGGTAGTGGTCGGTACCGGTGAGGGGCTCGATGCCGCCGCCCGGATCCTGACCGACGGCTGACCGGTGCAGGTGAGTGCAACCGCGCTGGCTTTGATCCAGTTGGGGGCGGTGTTCTTCGGACTCGGGGTGCTCGGGCGGATCGCGGCGAAGATCGGCATGTCGCCGATTCCGCTGTATCTGATCGGTGGTCTGGTCTTCGGCGAAGGCGGGCTGGTCGAACTCCATGAGGTGGACGAGTTCATTCACCTGGCCAGCGAGATCGGTGTGGTGCTGCTGTTGTTGCTGCTCGGGCTCGAGTACAGCGCTGCGGAATTGGTCACCGGCATGCGCAAATCCTGGCCCGCCGGGCTGCTCGACATCGCGTTGAACGCGACACCGGGCGTGATCGTGGCCCTGCTGCTCGACCTCGGCGCCACCGGCGCCATCGCGATGGCGGGCGTCACCTACATTTCGTCGTCGGGGATCGTCGCCAAGGTGCTCAATGATCTCGGGCGCCTCGGTAACCGGGAAACGCCGGTCGTGCTGTCGATCCTGGTGTTCGAGGACCTGGCCATGGCCGGATACCTGCCGGTGCTGACCGCGGTGCTCGCCGGCGTCGGATTCGTCGCGGGGCTGCAAACCCTCGGTATCGCGTTGATCGCCATTACCGTCGTGCTCGTCGTCGCGCTGCGCTACGGCCGGTACGTCTCCGCGGTGGTGGCCAGCGACGATCGAGAGATCTTCCTGCTCAAGCTACTCGGAGCCGCGCTCCTGGTGGCGGGAGTCGCCTCCGCGGTGCAGGTGTCGGCGGCGGTCGGCGCCTTCCTGCTCGGCATCGCCATCTCCGATTCCACCGCGCACAATGCCACCAAGATCCTGGAACCGCTGCGGGACCTGTTCGCGGCCATGTTCTTCGTGCTGTTCGGGCTCAGCACCGACCCGGCCAGCATCCCGCCGGTCCTGGGCTGGGCGGTCCTGCTGGCGGTGATCACCACCGCGACCAAGATCGCGACCGGCTGGTGGGCGGCGGCGCGCTCCGGCGCCACCGAACTCGGCCGGGCCCGCGCGGGCGCCGCGCTGGTCGCGCACGGTGAATTCTCCATCGTCATCGCGGGACTTGCGGTCGCCGCGGGCGCGGTGCCCGACGGCTTCGCCGCGCTGGCTACCACCTACGTGCTGCTGATGGCGGTGCTCGGCCCGGTGGCCGCGCGGGTGGTGGAACCGGTGGTCGGGCTCATTACCGGACGGCCCAAGCCGGTCCCGGATCCGGTGGAGGAGTGACGGGGCAGCGGCTACGCGGGACTGTTGCCGCGCCCGGAACCGGGCGGTAGGGTGCGCTGAAGGTCAGCTGGGGAGGTGAGCACATGGCTACCTGGCGGTTCACCGGCCTGGAGTTCGAGATCCTCTGGTCCGCATACGGCCACGACCGGCTGCCGTACCCGCTGCGCTATCGACCGGTCGCCGACGATTTCGAGGATCTGCGGCGCCAACGCGAAGCCGCCGTCGACGTACTGCTGGAGAAGTACTACTCCACCGAACTGGTGGATGTGCTCACCCTCCTGCGCGAGCCCGAGGTGCGCATCGAGGTCAAGGGGTACGGCGGCCGGGATATGGCCCGCACCTACCGCTTTCACGGCGCGATGCGCGGAACCGCCGGCGCGACGCTGGTGCAGCTGCCGGGCACGTCCGCCGATATCGGCGGCGACGTGATCGTCACCAACTGCGCGGCGAACCAGGTGCCCGCGCAGGCCGTCGCCGCCTTGCCGCCCGCGAAGGCGGGCACCCGACCCGCCGTCGAGGTGCGCCGCGCGGACCTGAGCGCCGACCGCTCCCGCTACGTACGCAACGTCGGCGAACTCAGCCTCACCCAGCAATTGGATCGCGTATTCCAGCGGCAACGCCGCTCACTGGGCGAGATCATGATCTTCCCCGGCCCCGCCGTCGACGCCCGCCCGGCCTTTTGCCGCAGCTTCTGGTGGATGGACTACGAGGACGGCCGCTACTACGTGCGCACCGGCGACCCCATCGTCGCCAAACCCGCGGGCCCCACCGCCCTCACCAACGAGATCACCCGATTGGCCGGGCTCACGCGGCGCTTCTACCGCGAGGATCTTCAGCACGACGAGTATCTGCGCGCACATCGCTGATCGATGCCGACGGCGAGCACCGGTGGTCGCACTCGCCTGTGTCGTCCGTAGGTTCCGGTCGTGAGTTGTCGTTCGAGCGGCGGTGAGTGCGTTCGACGATGCGGCGTCCGATTCCGTCGCTCGACGGCTCTTCGGTGTCGGATCGAGGCGTCCGTGCCCCGGCGCCGCGACTGCGGACCGGCCCGCTCCGACCATGGTGACCATGGCAAACGACATCACCGGATTCCACCACGTCGGCATCGTCAACCGCGATCTGGATGCCATGGCGGCGCGCTACCGCTCGTTCGGCTTCACCCTCAGCCCACTGTCGCGGCATATGCTCAGCGAGCGCCCCGGCGCGCCGTTGACGGCGGGTTGCACCGCGAATATGTGTGTGCTGTTCGGCGACTCGTATATCGAGCTACTCGGCATCGTCGATGAATCCGCGCCGGATCCCTGGCACACCAAGCAGATGGTGGAGCGGTTCGAAGGGCTGCGGATCCTGAGCCTGGATACCGCCGATGCTGCGGCGACGGATACCAGGCTCGATGCGGCGGGACTGCGGACCTCCGGCGTCCTGGAACTGGAACGTCCCGTCGACACGGAGAACGGTCCCGCGACGCTGCGCGCCCGGTCGGTGCACCTGGATCCGCGCTCGACCGCCGAGGGCTACGTCGGTGTCGCACAACACCTCACCCGTGAATACGTTCTCCAGCCGCGATACCTCGACCACCCCAATGGCGCCCTCGGCCTGGCGGCGGTCGTGATCGTCGCCGAGGACACGCGGCTGGACGCGATCACGCAGCGCTACCGCGACATCCTCGGCACCGAGCCCCGGACCGCCGGACCGGTGACGGTGCTGGAAGGGGGCCGCGCGCGGATCGAGATCGTGCCCGCCTCGGCGGCGGCCCGCGTGCTGCCGGGCGAAACGGCGCCGGCGCCTTCATATCTGGCGGCGTTGACCATCCGCGTCGGCGACCTCGATCACGCCCGAAAGTTCTTCGAGGACAGCAGAACTCGAACCCGCACGACCAGCGCGGGGTTCTTCGTCTCCGGTCGCGACGCGTGTGGGGCCGGACTGTTCTTCACACCGGCCTGCTGATCCCGGCGTTCGCGCAGGGTGCGTGGACAGCACCCGCCGTCGCTGGCCTGACCATGCCCGCCGCGACAACGTTGCGGCGGCTCGGGCTCGAGATCGCCGACACCTTCACGATTACGGGTGGGGAACCGACATCACGGGCGATGTGGCACACGCCCCGGCCACGGGGACGAACTGCCGCGCTTGACGATTCGCGAGACGTCGGCGGTGTCCACCCGGTCGATCCCGGGCAGCCCGCCGACCCGCTCGGCGACGTAGTCGAACAGGGCGCTCGCGTCCCGGCAGACCGCGAAGACCAGCAGGTTGTGGCTGCCGGTGATGGCGCCGATGAACGCGACTTCCGGGTCGGCGGCCAGTGCGCCGGCCACCGCGGTGAGCCGCGCGGGCGACACCGTCAGCCAGAGCAGGCATTGAAAGGTGTAGCCGAGCACGGCCGCATCGATCTCGACGTCGAACCGCACGATATCGGCGCGGCGGAGTTCGTCCACACGCCTGCGCACCGCCGATTCCGACCATCCCGAGGCACCGGCCAGCCTCGGATACGGCACCCGGCCGTCGACGGCGAGCGCTGGAAGCAGCCGCCGATCCAGCTCCGTCAGCGTGACCGGGCCCGAGCGTTCACCCGACGGTGGATCGAGGGCGGCGACCTGATCCGGTGACAGCGCCGAGGTGCGGCCGCGCCACGCCTGCGTCATGAGGTTGCGCAGCAGCCGGTGAGCCTCGACGTCGAGCACGTCGCGGTGCCGGGCCAGTGACTGGATCGGCGCCGGGTGGGCGGGGTCGGTGCGGAACACGCAGACGATCTCGGTGCCGCTGGACAGGATCGTCACCCACGCGGCATCGGGGCTGCGCACCAACATCTGGGTAACCGCCTCCGCCGCATTGGGCCGCACCCGGATCCGCACCACCCATTCAGCGTCGCCGGTGCGCCGGCTGTCGACCACACCGGTGACCCGGACCGCGCCGTGCGCGCGCAGCCGGGCATAGCGGCGCGCGGCAGTGCGGTCGGAAATATCGAGGACCTCGGCGATCCGGCTGAACGGGGCCCGCCCGTCCACCTGGAGCGCGTGCACCAAGCCCAAGTCGACGGCATCGAGCGTGACCGAATCCACCACAACACCATAGGCGGATGTCGTAATCCGCCGCATCGTCCGCGCGGCGCTGACGTGGCGCCGGGCGCTCCGCAGGATCGGCAAGGTACCTGCACCAACCCATGCGAGGAAGACATGTTCGAAACCCTCCTGCTCCTGCTCGTGCCGACGCTGGTGTTCCGGCTGCTCGGCCGGTTCGGCGTCACCCGGTTCGCCGGCTGGGCCGTGTGCCTGGCGCACGGGCTGGCGGTGATGCTGCTGTTCACCGGTGTAGCGCACTTCCTGCCCGACAGCGTCGAGGCGATGCCGAGCCATGCCGACCTGACCGCGATGGTGCCGCCCTACCTGCCGTTCGCCGATTTCCTCGTGTACCTGACCGGCGTGCTGGAACTACTGGGCGCCGTGGCGCTGGTGTACCCGCCCACCCGTGCGGCCGCGGGCGTGGGGCTGGCGGTGCTGTTCGTGGTCATGCTCCCGGCGAATGTGCATGCCGCGATGGAATCGGTGCCGCTGAACGGTGATCCCGCGACGCCGCTGTGGTTCCGCATCCCCGAGCAGATCGCGTTCGTCGCCGCCGCGTTCACGGCGGTCGCCGCTGCTCCGGACGGACCGGTCCGGCGAGCGGTTACCGGTGTGGTCCGGCGCCGGCAGCCCGGTGCGGCAGTGACCGGATAGCCAGCACTCAGGCGAGGTGATGGGTGAGCTGGTGGACGGCCTCGCCCGGGTGGGTGGCGTAGACGGGTTCGCCGATGGCCTGCATCTTCCAGCCGGTGGCCGCCAGGTACAGCTTGGCCATCACCATGCCGGTGTGCGGGCCGCCGCCGTGCAGGTCCAGATGGGCCAGTTCGGTGCCGGTGCCCGCGTCGACCAGGCGGCAGAAGGCGTTGCGGATGCTGTCGAAGCTGTGACCGTGGTAGCTGGTGACGACCAGGATCACGGTCGCCACCTGCGGGTGGATCCGGGACAGGTCGACGGTGATGATCTCGTTCTCGCCGCCGCCTTCCCCGGTCATGCTGTCGCCGAGATGACGCACCGCGCCGTCGTTGGAGCTGAGCTGGGCGAAGTAGACGGCGTCGAGCAGGTGATGGTCGCGGTCGAACATCAGCGCGGCGGCGTCGAGGTCGGCGGGGGTGGCGGCACCTCCGGCCAGGGTGTGGCCGGGCACGGGATCCCAGCCGAGGCCGAGCCGCACCATATCGAGGGTGGGCCCGGTGCCGGTGCGCAGGCGCACGACCTGGCCCGGCAGGAGACCGAGCGGGCGGTCCTCGGACAGCACAGTGGCGTCGACCTGCTCACGGGTACCGGGACGGGAACCCACCTGGACGTGACTCTCGGCCAGCACCGCGGCGAATCCGCCGGCATGACCGCGTCCGACGGCGGTGATGCCCCAGCCCGCGCCGCTGCGTTCGATGTCGATCGTCACCACCGCCGAGACCGCGCCCAATCCGTCGAAGTCGTTGCGATACAGCTCGCCACCCAGGCTGTCGGCGACCGTGACCGCGGGTGCGTCCGCCTCGGCGAAGGTGCGGTGCGGATTGTCCAATGCCAGCACGACCCGAACGGTGGTCGCCGCGTGCGGGATGGACGACAGCTCGACGTGCAGCGTCGGTGCCGGCGCCATGCCGGGACCCGCCAGCCGCAGACCCCGTGCCTCGGACTGGGTGCCGAACACGAAATCGGTCTCGTCATGGATGGCGCCATCGGGCCCGAGCAGAATCGCCGCGAGATGCGCCGGCAGCGCCGACCGCGCGGTGATCACCAGGCTCTCCACGGCTATCGGCACGAGCTGGTGCTGTCGGAGCCCTTCTGTCACGCGTATCCCCTTCGTCGAGTGCCGGCACACAGGCAGTGCGCCAACGCATTCCGTGCGTCGCTGCACCGTGTGCCGATCGGACCGGTGCGGTCCGACGGTCTCACTGTAGGTGCCGGACTTTCCGGCGCGGCCGATTCGGCGCGAACGCCGGAACCGGCGCGCGGTGCGGTGACGCTTCCCGCGACGCCCTATCCGTGCTATCGAGTGACCCATGACATCGACGCGCTCCGACTATGACGTGGTCATCGTCGGCGGCGGCCACAACGGACTGGTCGCCGCCGCTTATCTGGCCCGAGCGGGCCGTTCGGTGCTGCTGCTCGAACAGGGCGCTCAGGTGGGCGGGGCGGCGGTGTCGGCGCGCGTCTTCCCCGGCGTCGATGTGCGGTTGTCGCGGTACTCGTATCTGGTGAGCCTGCTGCCCCGCCAGATCGTCACCGATCTGGGCCTGCGATTCGAGACCAGGCGACGCCGGATCTCCTCCTATACGCCGGTCGGCGATTCCGGACTGCTGGTCGACACCGGCTCGCAGGCACGCACCAGGGACAGTTTCGCCCGCCTGACCGGTTCGGACCGGGAATTCGAGGCGTGGCAGCGGTTCTACGCGATGACCGGCACCCTCGCGCGCCGGGTCTTCCCGACCCTGACCCGCCCGCTGCCCACCAGGGCGGAACTGCAACGCGCGGTCGATGACCCCCGCACGTGGGAAGCGATTTTCGAGCGCCCGCTCGGTGAAACGATCGAGGCGTGGTTCGCCGACGACACCGTGCGCGGTGTCGTCTTCACCGACGCGCTGATCGGCACCTTCACCCACGCCCACGATTCGAGCCTGCTCCAGAACCGCTGCTTCCTCTACCACGTGATCGGCGGCGGCACCGGCGACTGGGACGTCCCGATCGGCGGAATGGGTGCGCTCACCACGGCATTGGCCACCGCCGCCCGATCCGCGGGTGCACAGCTACGCACTGACTGCCGAGTGACGGCCATCGACACCGACGGCAACCGTGCCGAGATCCGGTGGGACGGGGGCGCGGTCGGTGCCCGGCATGTGCTGGTGAACGCGGCTCCCGCCGAGCTGGCCCGGTTGCTGGCTGAGCCGGCCGAGCCGCCACCCGAAGGCGCGCAACTGAAGGTGAACATGGTGCTGCGCTCCCTGCCGCGGCTGCGCGATACGGCCGTCGATCCGCACGACGCATTCGCCGGGACATTCCATGTGGCCGAGTCGTATTCGCAGCTCGAGCACGCCTACACCGAAGCCGCCGCGGGCCGCATCCCGGCGGCCCCGCCCGCCGAGATCTACTGCCACACCCTCACCGACCCCAGCATTCTCGGGTCCGGCGCCGCGGGCCTGCACACCCTCACGCTGTTCGGTGTGCATGCGCCCGCACGACTGTTCGACGACGATCCGACGGCCAAGGACGACCTGGTGGCCGCCACCCTCGCCCAGCTGGACGAGGTCTTCGCCGAACCGATCCGGGACTGCCTGGCCACCGACGCCGACGGGAAACCGTGCCTGGAAGCGAAATCGCCCCTGGACCTCGAGGCCGAGGTCGGCCTTCCCCGCGGCCACATCTTCCACCGCGACCTCGCCTTCCCGTACCTGGCCGACGGCGTTCAGCACGACTATCCGGCCGCCCGGTGGGGTGTAGCCACGGCACACCGCAACGTCCTGCTCTGCGGGGCAGGCGCGCAGCGCGGTGGGGGAGTCAGCGGTATCCCCGGTCACAATGCGGCGATGGCGGTGCTGGAAGCCACCAGCGGCGGAAGATAATTCGGTGGGAAGAGGTTTCCTCCTATTGTTTCGGCCCGAGTGTCGAGTCTGCGAATATAGCGGTAGGGTTGGCGCCCGTGGCGGCGCCGATGCCGTCCGTTCCGTTGATCCGGCGCCGAGGAGAACAGGTGGAGCTCGATACCGTCCGTGAGGAAAAAGCGATACGGGACTTGGAGAATCGCCTGGTCGACAGCCTGCCAGAGGCCACGCCCGAGCAGGTCGGCAGTGCGGTGCAGAATGCGCACCAACGATTCGACGGACTACCGATCAGGGATTTCGTGCCCATTCTGGTGGAGCGGATCGTACGCCGCGAACTCGATCCCGAACCGGTCGTGGAAAAGGTCGTCACGCGAATCGAAACCGCGCCGGAGAAATCCGATAACGAAATTGTCGATTCGAATTCCGATTCTCGTCATCTGCCGGAAACCTTGCGTGCCGCGCTGTTCTCGCGTGGACGGCTGGTGCCGGTCCTCGGTGCCGTCGGCGTGCTGGTCGTCGCGGCGGTGGCGGTCGCCGCGGTCCGCGATTCCGACCCTGCTCCGGCCACCGCGGCCGCCGCACCGCTGACAGTGGTGGAAGGCGTGGTCGGTTCGGAGAAAATGGCGTTCTTCGACGACCCACGGGTGGTGGACGCGCTCGCCCAGCACGGCATCGACGTGAATGTGCGGCCCGCCGGTTCCCGGCAGATCGCGACCTCGGTGGAACTCGATAATCTGGATTTCGCCTTTCCATCGAGCCTTCCTGCGGCGGAACGTATTCAGCGTGAAACGGGCGCGAGCCGCCAGTACACGCCGTTCTCGTCTCCGATGGTGATCGCGACCTTCCAGCCCATCGTCGACCTGCTCACCCGCGCGGGTGTGGTGAAGCCCGGCCCGGTGCCGACCTTCGATATGTCGGCCTACCTGGACATGGTCGCCCGCGGCGTGCAATGGGATCAGATCGAGGGCAACACCACCTACGCGGTGCGCAAGAACGTGCTGGTCTCCACCACCGATCCGCGCAGCTCCAACTCCGCCGCCATGTACCTGGCCGTCGCCAGTTATGTCGCCAACGGCGATGCGGTGGTGCGCGGCGGTGCGGCCGAAGCGCATGTGCTGCCGCTGCTTTCGCGGCTGTTCCTGGCCCAGGGCTACACCGAGAACTCCTCCGAGGGCCCGTTCGGCGAGTACCTCGCCGCGGGCATGGGGCCCGCGCCGATGGTGTGGGCGTATGAGGCGCAGTATGTGGCGGCCGCCGTCGACAAGCGGATCACGCCGGAGATGGTGCTGCTGTACCCGTCGCCGACGGTGCTGTCCCGGCACGCGCTGGTGCCGCTGAACGACGACGGCGACCGGGTCGGGCAGCTGCTGTCCACCGACCCGCAATTGCAGGCACTGGCCGCCGAACACGGTTTCCGCACCGGCGATACCGCGAAGTTCACCGCGGTGGCCGAGGCCAACGATGTGCCGGTCGCACGCGACCTCATCGACGTGGTCGACATTCCGGCCTACGAAACGCTCGAGAACCTGCTCAACGGTGTAGCGAACTCCTACAACTGATCGGCAGGTGTTGTCTCGTCACGTTTCTCGCGGAACCCGGCGCGGTCAGCGCGCCGGGAACCGCACGATCCGGTCGTCGCCGGTGCGGATATCGCCGCGGCCGTCGGTGTTGGAGGTGGTGAGCCACAGCGCACCGTCGGGCGCGACCACCACGGTGCGCAGGCGGCCGTAACCGTCGCGGAAATGATCGGCCGGTGCGCCGGTTCCGGTGGCGGTCACCGGAACGGTCCACAGGCGCTCGCCCCGTAAGGCGGCCGCGTACAGCGTGTTCGCGGTGATGGCGATTCCGGACGGTGAGGCGTCGGTGGTGGACCAGGTCACCAGTGGATCGGTGAATCCGCGGCCCGCGCCGCCGGTGCCTTCGACCTCGGGCCAGCCGTAGTTGCGACCGGGTTCGATCAGGTTGATCTCGTCGACGTCGTTCTGGCCGAACTCGGCGGCGAACAACCGGCCTGTCGAATCCCATGCCAGGCCCTGCACATTGCGGTGGCCGAGCGAGTACACGGGGGAGCCGGGGCGCGGATTGCCGGGTGCCGGGGTGCCGTCCGGGGTGAGGCGCAGGATCTTCCCGTTGGGGCTGCCGGGATCCTGCGATGCGGCGCGCCTGCCCGCATCACCGGTGCCCACATACAGCATGCCGTCCGGCCCGAACGCGATCCGGCCGCCATTGTGGTTGCCCGCCTTGGCGATTCCATCGAACACGACCTGCGGCGCCTCCCCGAGCCGGAACCGGACGATGCGGTTGTCCGAGTCGGCGGTGAAATAGGCGTACACGTAACGATCCTCGGTGTATCGCGGCGACACCGCGATCCCGAGCAGCCCGCCCTCACCGCCCGCGACCACCCCCGGCACCTGATAGACCTGCTCGGCGGGCCGCCCCGGCACGACGCGCAGGATCCGTCCGGTGTCGCGCTCGGAGACCAGGGCGGCGCCGTCGGGCAGGAAATCCAGCCCCCACGGCGTCCGTATCCCGCGCACCACCTCTTCGCCCGCGGCCAGATCCGGAGCGCCCGCCGGTCGGCTGACGTCGGTCGTGGACGCGAGCGGCGGTGGTGGGGTGCCGGGCCGGTCGGCGTACTCGTTATCACCGCATGACGCCAGGCCGCACATCAGCAGCAGAGCCGCCGCCCCACGGGTCGCCGTGGTGCGGCACGACCGCACTGGCGGGATGAGTCCGGTCTGATGCTTGCGCATGCTGACCTCCGGGTCGGTAGCGGTCCCTTTCGATCGTGCCCGTCGCCGCGCTCCCGGTCGACTACCGCCGGGTCGGCGATCGGTCACCGATGAACACCCGGGCCGCCGAGCCGTCGTCCAGGTCCGGCCGGTGACTCGCCGATCCGGCGTCAGCTGTGCACGGCCTGCCGATCCTCGCCGACCTCGCCGGCCGCGCCGACCCGGTCGCCCCGCATCCCCGGCACCATCCAGAACAGCACATACGTGCAGATCAGGCTCAGCGCACAGATCCCGACGGCGTAGACGCTGACCGCCAGTGACGAGGACCCGGCGGTCCACAACGCGGTGGCGATCATCGGAGCCAGCCCGCCACCGAGGATCACCGACACCTGGACGATCAGCGAGGTGCCGGAGTAGCGGACACCGGGCGGGAACAGCTCGGCCACGATGATGCCGCCCACGCTGTGGCTGACCGGCAGCGCCAGGCCCATGCCGAGCAGCGCCACGCACGCCACCCCGGCATTGCCGGTATTCAGCAGCGGGAAATACACCGCCGACCAGACCACCAGCGCCGCCGTCCCCGCGAGGAACACCCGCGCGGTGCCGACCCGGTCGGCCAGCGCACCCCACAGCGGCATGGTCAGACACCACAGCACCGAGGACACGATCACCCCGGACAGCAGGAAATCCCTGCTGAAGCCGAGCGACTTCGTGCCATAGGTCAGCGTGAAGACCATGAAGATGTAGACCACCGCCGACGTCGCGATCGCCGCGCCGAGGATCAGCAGCAGCCGCACCGGGCCCACCCGCAGCGCCTCGCGCAGCGGGAACGCCGCGATCTCCCCGCGCCGCACCAGAGCCGCGTACTGCGCCGATTCGGTGATGGTGAGCCGCACCGCGAGCCCGACCACCACCAGCGTCGCACTCAGCAGGAACGGAATCCGCCAGCCCCAGGACAGGAACGCATCCTCCGGCATCAGCGCGCTGGTACCGAGGAACACCGCGTTGGCCAGCACCAGCCCGGCCGGCGTGCCCATCTGCGGGAAGCTCGCGTAGCGATTGAGCCGCCCACCGGGAGCGTGCTCCATCGAGAACACCACCGCCCCCGCGCCCTCGCCGCCGAGGCCGACGCCCTGGATCAGCCGCAGCACCACCAGCAGCACCGGCGCCCAGAAGCCGATGCTGTCGTAGTTGGGCAGCACGCCGATCAGCGTCGAGCTCACACCCATCAGGATCAGCGAGACCACCAGCGTGGCGCGCCTGCCGATGCGGTCACCGAAGTGCCCGAACAGCAGCCCGCCGAGTGGACGCGCACCGAAACCGACCGCGAACGTGGTGAACGCGGCCAGGGTGCCGGCCGCCGGGCTCATCGACGGAAAGAACTGCTTGCCGAAGATGAGCGCCGACGCGGTGCCGTAGAGCATGAAGTCGTACCACTCGAGGGTGGTGCCCACAAGGGTCGCCGCGGCGACCTTGCGGTGAGTCGGCGCGACGGTCGAGCCGGAGGGTCTTGCGGTCACTACTATCCGTTCAGCCTGCGGCGCAGCCGCGTTCCATGAGGAGCCGGGCGGCACTCAGAGCTGGGTTCTCACCTGCTGGGCGATGAGCTCGAGGTGGTCCAGATCGGCGAGGTCGAGAATCTGCAGGTAGATCCGTTCGGCGCCGATCTCGGCGTAGCGGCCGATCTTGTCGGCCACCTCGGCGGGGGAGCCCGCCAGACCATTGGCCTTCAGTTCGTCGACCTCGCGGCCGATCGCGTCGGCCCGGCGCGCGACCTCGGCGTCGCTGCTGCCGACGCACGCTACCAGCGCGCTGGAATAGACCATGTCGTCGGCGGGGCGGCAGCGCTCGGCGACCGCGGCGCGCACCCGCTCGAATTGGGTGGCGGTCTCCTCGAGCGAGGAGAACGGCACATTGAACTCGGAGGCATAGCGGGCCGCCAGGCGCGGCGTCCGCCGCGCGCCCTTGCCGCCGATCAGCACCGGCACCCTGTCCTGCGCGGGTTTGGGCAGCGCGGGGGAATCGGTGAGCTGGTAGTGCTCGCCCTCGAAGCTGAAGGTGTCACCGAGCTTGGTTTCCCAGAGACCGGTGATGACGGCGAGCTGCTCCTCGAACCGGGCGAACTTGTCGTCGGGGAACGGAATGCCATACGCGGCATGCTCTTCGGCGAACCAGCCGGTACCGAGCCCGAACTCGACCCGGCCACCCGACATCTGGTCCACCTGTGCGACCTGAATGGCCAGCGGTCCGGGCAAACGGAACGTCGCGGCGGTGACCAGGGTGCCGAGGCGGATGCGCTCGGTCTCCCTGGCCAGCCCGGCGAGGGTGATCCAGGCGTCGGTCGGCCCGGGCAAACCGCTGGCATCACCCATCGCGAGATAGTGATCGGATCGGAAGAACGCCCCGTAGCCGAGATCTTCGGCGGCCTTGGCGACCCTCAGTAGCGTGTCGTAATCGGCGCCCTGTTGTGGCTCGGTGAAGATACGCAGTTCCATATCGTCATCGTGCCGCACCGGCGGGCGGCGGGCGCGGCCGGCACCGCGCCGGGTGCTCAGCCGCGGCGTTGACCGGCGGTCATCGTGGTGGGCCGGACCCGATCGGCCCAGCCGCAGGGCAGCGAACAGGTGGCCGTCACCCAGGTCTCTTCGTCGCCGTTGTCGAAAATGTGCTTGGTGGTGGCGGCACGTGCGGGATAGCCACAGGCGCCGCATTTGCCGAAGTAGTTGAGGATCTCCTCGGTGTGGGTGATCGCCACGCGGCGATCGGGTTTCGTCATCGCTTCTCCTTTGTCGATGGTCGGCACGTCCAGTGTGCCGAAAATGTGGCTGGCGTCACACCGGATTCGGTTGGGAGTTGTCATAGGGCTGGTCGGGCGGGTTTGGGGGAACGGCCAAGCGCGCGATCCGGGATCGGCGTAAAAGCCGTGGTGAACTTCGGGCAACAGGTTTCGGGGGCCCTCGCCGGCGGCTGCGGTGGCGCCGAAAGGTAGTGGTGGGAACCACAACCCCGCTGTATTGTGACTGACGTTACACAGTAGCTACCCGCCGACCCGAGTTGTTCGTTGCGGGCCGACGAGAAGATGTACGCAGTTGGTTACCGACGTCATCGATGTGGTCGCTGAATTGGCGGCAAGCCGGGCAGCCGTATGGGATCTGCTGCTCGACGCGCAAACCTATCCACGAGTGTTCGCGGGCATAGGCGCCGCCGAACGCCTGGACGTGCCCGACCGCAACCCGCTGTTGGAACTGCGAGTCGGCACCCCCGACACCGGCATTCGCATCCACCAGATCCGCGTGGCGATCGGCCGCTGGTACGAGAGCATGGAGCTGCACAGCCCGATGCAGGGCAGTTTCGCCTCGGTCCGGCTGAGCGGGGAGGGGGAGCGCACCCGCGTCTCGGTCACCTACTTCAGCCCCGGACGGATGCATCCGCAGCTGGCGAAGCTGTCCAACGGTGCGATCACCGCGTGGACCGAGGCCGGGCTGCGTCGCATCGAAGACATCGTGCGCGGCGCGCGCACCTCGGTGGTCGTCAACGGGGAGAACTCGCCGGTCCGGCGTCAGGTCGGCGTGCTGCGCCAGGTCATGACCACCGGCGTGGTGAACACCGGACGCCCGGACGTGGCCATGAAACAGCTTCGGTCGCTGAGCAAGTGGGGCTTTAATCTGGCCGGCGGCTACGCCGCGGGTGCGGTCCATTCGCCCGACCGCATCGCGGTGGCCGACGATCGCGGCAGCCGCACCTTCGCCGAGATGCACGCACGCACCAATGCCCTGGCCGGCGCCATGGGATCGCTCGGACTCACCTCCGGCGACGCCATCGGGCTGCTGTCGAACAACCACGCGGGCATGGTGGAAACCATGGTCGCCGCGGGCAAGCTCGGCGTCGATGTGGCCCTGCTCAATTCGGGACTGTCCGGGCGGCGCATCGAAGAGATCGTGCAGCGGCATCGGCTCTCGGCGCTGTTCGTCGACGGTGAACTCGAAGAACTGGTCCGCTACCTGCACACCGACGTCCCGCGCTACAACACCGACGGCAGGCCGCCGGTGCCCGATCGCACCACCATCGAAGAACTGATCGCCATGGGGCAGTACGAGTTCCGTCGCCCGAGCCAACCGGGCAGGCTGATCGTGCTCACCTCCGGCACCAGCGGCCGCCCCAAGGGCGCGCGCCGCCCACATCCGAAAGGCTTCGGCACCATCGCCGCGTTGCTGTCGCGGATCCCGCTGGGTATGGACGAGGCCATGCTCATCCCCGCGCCGCTGTTCCACACCTGGGGTCTGGCCGGTCTGCAATTGAGCACCGCGCTGCGTTCCACGGTGGTGCTGCCGGAGAAGTTCGACGCCGAGGACTGTCTGCGCCGGATCGAACAACATCGCGTCGTCACCCTGATCGTGGTGCCGACGATGGTCAAACGCATCATGGATCTTCCGGTGCAGGTGCGCGCGCGATACGACACCTCGAGCCTGCGTCACGTGGTCAGCTGCGGTGCGCCACTGGCAGGGGCCACCGTGCTGCGATTCATGGATCTCTACGGCGACATCCTCTACAACGTCTACGGATCCACCGAGGTCAGCTGGGCGTCGGTGGCCACACCGGAGGATTTGCGCACCTCACCGACCACCGCGGGCAGGCCGCCGCTCGGTACCAAGGTGGCGGTGCTCGGCGAGGATCGCAAACCGGTGCCGATCGGTGCCGCCGGGCGCATCTTCGTCGGCAACCACATGCTCTTCGACGGCTACGTCAACGCCGCACCGCCCGATGAGGCCGACGGCATGCTCGACACCGGTGACCTCGGCTATTTCGATGTCTCCGGTCGGTTGTTCATCGCGGGCCGCGACGACGAGATGATCATCTCCGGCGGCGAGAACGTCTTCCCCCGTCCGGTGGAAGAAGCACTGTCGCACCTGCCGCAGATCAGCGAGGTCGCCGTGGTCGGCGTCCCCGACGACGAATTCGGCCAGCGGCTCGCGGCCTTCGTGGTCAAACGCGAAGGCGCAGGCCTGGATCCGGACATGATCCGCACCTACATCCGGCACCGGCTCAGCCGATTCTCGGTGCCACGCGACGTCACCTTCCTGAGTGCGCTCCCGCGCGGTGAGACCGGCAAAATCCTCAAGCGCCTGCTGACCGATGCCGGTGGCCCCGGACGCCCGCCTGCGATCGGTGGGCTGGCGCTGCCGGGTTCGATGTAAGCGCGGTAGGTGCCCCTTCGAGCATGCGGCGCCATCGCGTAGGTTCTTCTACGCGAATGCCCGGCATGTTGGAAAGGCGCCAGTGATCGTCGTCTCGGTTCTCATGGGTCTGCTCGCGCTGACGGTGCTCGGTGCGCTGCACTGGTATCTGTGGCGGCGTCTGGTTCGCGATACCACCCGGCCGGGATCGGTGGGCTGGTGGCTCGGCACCGGCGTCATCGTCATCGGGGCGGTGTTGATGGTGGCGGCGCTGGTCGCGCAATTCGCCCGCGCCCCAATGAGTGTCGTGCGAATCGTGTCCTGGCCCGGCTTCCTGTGGGCCGCGCTGGTGATCTATCTGCTGATCGGTGTGCTGATCGGGGAACTGCTGCGGCCGCTGGTGATGCGCTGGTACGACGGGGTACGCGGCGACGGCGGGGAGCCGGCGGGCGCAGCCGGGCCGGCGCCCGCGGAATCCGCGGTCCCGCAGGCCGCCGTCGAGAGCGGAACGGATACGGCTGATCCCCTCTCCCGGCGGTTGTTCGTCTCCCGCGTCCTCGGTGGCGCGGTGGTGGCCGCGGCGGTCGGCACCGTCGGGCTCGGCACCTACAACGTGCTCAGCGGACCGGCCGTGAAACGGATGACGGTCCTGCTGCCGAAACTGCCCGCCGACGCCGACGGATTCCGGATCACCCTGGTCAGCGATCTGCATGTGGGCCCTGCGCTCGGCCGCTCGTTCACCCGGCGGGTGGTCGAGGCCGTCAACGGGACCGACCCGGATCTGATCGCCGTCGCGGGTGACCTCGTCGACGGCAGGGTCGCCGACCTGCGCGCGACGGTCGCGCCGCTGGCCGAGCTGCGCTCGCGCCTCGGTACCTACTACGTCACCGGCAACCACGAGTACTACTCCGGCGCCGACGAATGGGTCGAGCATGTGCAGGAGCTGGGCATGCGGGTGCTGATGAACAGTCGCGTCGAGCTGCCGGGGTTCGACCTGGCCGGCGTCGACGACGTCGAAGGCGAGGCCGAGGGTCGCGGTCCCGATGTGGCGGCGGCGCTGGCGGGCCGGGATGCCACGCGCGCGTGCGTGCTGCTGGCCCACCAGCCGGTCGTCATCCACGACGCCGTCGACCACGGCGTCGACCTGCAACTATCCGGCCACACCCACGGTGGCCAGCTCTTTCCCGGCAACCTGATCGCCGATCTGGCCAATCCGACGCTGGCCGGTCTCGAACGGTACGGCGACACCCAGCTCTACGTCACCCGCGGCGCGGGCGCGTGGGGTCCGCCGGTGCGGGTGGCGGCGCCGTCGGACATCACCGTGCTCGAATTACGCACCGTGCGGGACCGGGTCAACCCGTCGCCTCGTTGAGCAGCGCGCCGATCCGCGCCAGGCGCGGCAACTGCTCTTCGCGGTACGACGGCGGGTGATGGACCTCGACGCTCAGCTGATCATCGAAGGTGCTGATGATGATGGTGCCGCCACCCGGCTGCGGTAATCGTCGCCCGGTGCGGTCGCGTTTGGCGATCATGGTGGAACGAAAATCGGTGATGCGCAGCCCGTCCGGGGCGGCCAGGGGTGGAATGCGGCCCCAGTTGGTGGCGATCACCGTGCCCTGTGGAGTCGGGGGCATCTCGGGGATCTGCAACGGCGTCTGCTGGATGAATCCCGAATCCAGTCCCGCGCGCAAGGCGGCGCCGATTCCACGGGCCAACCCCACCAGACCGGGTGCGGTGCCGGGGCCGGCCCGGTAGGAGGTGTAGCCGAGCACGTTGGTCGCCTCGGTGGCCCCCACCGGGGGATTCAGCCGGCGCCGGAGATCGACCGAATACGCGTAATGCAGCTGCTCGACCGGCACGCCGCGGGTCGCGGCTTCGGTGAGCAGCAGCGCCGCCGACACCAGCCCGTGCACGGTGACCCCGGTGCGGTGGCCCAGGTCGACGAGCGCCGCGGTGGCGGTGCGGCTGAGCCGGCATCGGGTGGTGATCAGCGTGGGGTAGGGGTCGTCGGCCGCCGAGGTCGGGACCGAGAGCGCGGGCGGACGCAGCAATGCGTCCGGCACGGCACGTTTGACGATCCCGCGCGCGGTCAGCAGGCCTTCCACCGACGCCGGATACGGCCGTTCCGGCAGCACCGGCGTGCGCCCGGCGGCCGCCTCCCGGTAACAGCGCCACAGCTCGGCGAAGATCGCCAGCGAATGCACGGCGTCGGCGATGCTGTGATGGGTCAGCAGCGTGACGCTCGCGTGCTCGCCGTCGCGCACCACGCACAATGCGCCCGCTGCCCGCCGCTGATCCGGATCCGCGCCGGTCAGCAACTGCTCGGGCACCCCGTCGGCCACCGTGAGCTCGGGAGCGTCGCCGTCCGGGGCGAGCAGGACGTGACCGAGCTCGTCGACCGGCGCCAGCCGCGCTCCGAGCATCGGATGCGCCCGCAGCACCGCCTCGAAGGCCACCGCGAGCGCACCCGGATCCAGCCGGCCGCGCACCCGCGCCGAATATCCGACGAAAACCTCCGCGAATGCGAAAATTTGCTCACTCGGCGCCAACGGACGCAAAACAGTGGCTGCGGTCATATCAACGCCTTCCCCGGTGACCTGCTGTGAGACTATCCCAAAACCCTGTGGTCGCCGGGAATTTCACGGCCGCGATACAGTCACATCGGGGTCGATCGACGGCTCGTGTATCGTTCGGTTAGGTAAACCTAACTCGTCGAGGGAGGCTGGATGGCCAGGAAGCGCACGACCTTGACCGTGGTCGGGACCGAGCAGATCGGCCCGCATTTCGTCCGGGTCCATCTCGGCGATCCCGGCTTCGATGATTTCACCCCGATCGAATTCACCGATGCCTACGTCAAACTGCTCTTCGACCGCCCCGACGGCGAAGTGGCGCGCACCTACACCGTGCGCTCGGTGGACCCGATCGCCCGCCGCATCGCGATCGATTTCGTGGTGCACGGCGACGAGGGCATCGCGGGCCCGTGGGCGGCGAATGTGACTGTGGGCGAACAGATCACGATGTTCGGTCCGAGTGGCGCGTATGCTCCGCGCGCCGATGCGGACTGGCACCTGCTCGCCGGCGACGAATCGGCGCTGCCCGCCATCTCGGCGGCCGTGGAGGCATTGCCCGACGGCGCGACCGCCAAGGTTTTCGTGGAGGTCGCCGACGCCGCCGACGAGATCGCCTTCGTTTCCAAGGCCCAGCTCGAGGTGCACTGGATCCACCGCGGTGGCGCGGCCCACGAGGTCGGTGAGGACCGGGCAGGCGATAACGCCCCGATTATCGCAGCGGTCCGTGACGCCGAGTGGCTGCCGGGCCGGGCCGGTGTGTTCATTCACGGCGAGGCGCAGGCGGTGATGCACAATCTGCGCCGCTACATCCGCAAGGAACGCGGGGTGCCCGCCGAGTTCGCCTCGATCTCGGGCTATTGGCGGCGCGGCCGCACCGAAGAGAGCTTCCGGGTCTGGAAGCGCGAACTCGCCGCCGCCGAAGCGGGGGACAACGCCTGATCAACGGGCGGGGCAGGCGCCTCCCGACGGCACCGGCAGGCAGATGCCCGCGGTGGCCGACAGCAGCAATCCCGCCCCGAGCGCGAGCGCGCCGAGGCTGATCGCCGCGAACACCAGCACCCACAGCAGCCCTGGCAGTCGGGTCAGGCGCGCGAGCTGGTCGGCGTCGGTGGTGAGCTCGGCCGACCGCCGCCCGGACCGGGTGCGCTGCAATTCGATGACGGGCCGGATGCCTGCGAGCAGCAGCAACCAGGTCGCGAGATAGGCGAACCCGGCCTGCAAGGTGTCCGAGCCGAACCAGGACACGCCGAAAACCAGTGCGCCGGTGAGGAATACCGACACGACGCCGTAGACGTTGCGCACCATGATCAGCATCGCGGCCAGCGCGGCGATCGCGATCCACAACATGAGCGTGATCCGATTCGCGCCGAGCAGGGCGGCGAAGCCGAGACCGAGCAATGCCGGAGCCGGATATCCCGCCAGCGCGGTGCAGATCATGCCGAGGCCATAGGGCTTGCCGCTCGAGACGGTGAGCCCCGAGGTATCCGAGTGCAGGGTGATGCTGGTGAGCCTGCGTCCGGTCAGCAGCGCCACCAGCGCGTGCCCGCCCTCGTGGGCGATCGTCACCACGTTGCGCGTCAGCCGCCACAGCGGCCCGTATCCCACCAGGACCAGCGCCACCGCGGCGGCGCCGAGCACCAACCACGACGGCGGCGCCGCCTGCGTCGTCGTCAGTCGATCCGCGATCGAGCTGCCACGGTCGACCAATTCGGCTGTATCCACCGCCGCACCCTAATCGACGCGACCGGAGCCCGCAGCCCGCCCGCGACCGGGCAGCGATGGTTGCCGCACTGTCGCCACCACGAAGCGAGATATGTGTGAATGGGACGTTTCACAATTCCGTGGCGCGTCGATTCGGCGGATTGCCGAAGTACGGGGGATGTGGCCGGATCGGCGGATAGACCGGGATACGTTCGACGGTGTCGATGGTGATTCGGTGGAGGGAATGCGATGAGCGAGGACGTCCCGTACGACACGGCGGCGCGGGACTCCCCGGTAGCGCGGCGCGCAGCAAGCGATTTCGGTACCGCGCTCGGACTCGGTCTCGATATGGCGTTGGTATTGCTCGACGACTCGGATCCATCGTCGCGGCGGGTGATGGCCAGGCTGGAACGGGCCGCCGCGCGCTGCGCCAGGGAGCAGGTGCCGCTGGAGGCGATCCAGCACGTGATCCACGACAGCGTCAAGACCGGGCTCGGTCTCGGCGATCCGGGCCGTCGGCGGCTCGGGTTCGGGATGGGCGGCAGCGATGAATGCCTCATCGTCGACCTGCTCGATACGTTGACCTCGGCCGTCTCGCGCGCCTACGTGGCGCAGCTGCGCTCGGCGCCCGGTTCTCGCTGAGCCGGGCGCATGCGGTGTTCGACGGATATCAGGACGAACGGTAGGTGCGCGCCACCAGGGCCGAACGCAGGTACCACAGACCGGAGGGCTGGGTCGGGTCGAAGCCGGTGAGCTGTGCGATCCGCTTGAGCCGGTAGTCGATGGTGTTGGTGTGGATGTGCATGACCCGTGCGGTGCGCTGGCGGTTCAGGTTGTTGGAGATGTGGCGCTGCAACGTCTCCAGCAGTTCCGGGTGGTCGTCGAGCGGGTCGAGCAGCGAGCCGAGATACTCCCGGCCCGGCCCGGGTCTGGTGAGCTGATACTCCAGCGCCATATCGTCGAAGCGGTACAGCCCGCGCACGCAGCGCAGCCGCTGCACCATGTCCAGCAGTTCGTGCGCCTGGTCGGCGGCACCGGGGATATTCGCGGTCGGCGATTCCACCACCGCGGCGGTGATCGGTACCTGGGCGGCGCGCGACAGCTGGGTGACGAGCTCGTCGAGTTCGTCATCGGCGAAGGTCGAGCTCGGGATCAGGATGGTGCCGCCGTCCACGCTCAACAGCGACAGCGCCCGTTCCCCGCAGCGCGTGGCCAGCTCCGCCTGCACGCGGCGCAGCTTGCGCCGGGCCACCACCTTGCCGTCCAGGGTCGGGTCCGCCTCGTCGGGGTGGGCCGGTATCGCCATGGCCAGCACTGTGTAGGACTCGGCGATCTCGATCCCGCATTCGCGCGCCATGGTCGAGGTGCTGTGCCCGCCCAGCAGCGCGGAGGTGAGCGTGTGCACCGCGGTGTGGTGCTCGCTGACGACCGCGCGCAATTCCCGCACATAGGCCAGCGAGATCGCCGAGGTCATCCGGTCCAGCATCTCCACCACCAGCTTGGCGCCGTCGACCAGGTTGGAGTAGTCGGTGACCGAGGCGTTCGACACCACCAGGTCGAACCCGAGCTTGAAACCCTCGTGGATGGCGTGGTGGATGGTGTCGATCGGGACGCCCTCACGCGCCCAGCCGGCCGCGGCGTTCTCCAGGCGCCGGGTCTTCTCCGGGATATCTCGTCCGTCGAGCATGCTCACGGCCAGCTCGAGACAGACCCGGGTGATCGTGGTGACGTCGCCGTAGATGGCGTCGCCCGGCAGGGTGCCACACGGCACCACGTTCTCCACGAAATGGCCGACCATCTGCCGCGATAGGCTGCGAACGTCCTGCAGGGGCGCCGACATCGGCTGCCCGGAAACCGTGAGTGCTGCTCGCATCGCGCTGTCGACGGCCATGGTGACTCCTTCTACCCCCCGATTGCGACTGTGCGGTAACACGCTAGCCAGCCCATGACCGCAACCGGGGAGTTTTCCGAGTGGATTGGGCGGGCGCGGGTCTGTGAACAACATTGTTTGTGAGCGGTCACAGCTGAATTCTTCCTGGTGACGCCGAAGGCGCTCAGCCGGGTAGGCCGGGCGCGAGGACCGCGGTGATGTGCTCGACCCGGGTGCAGCTCGACTCGCCCGCGGGATCGGCGCTGCGGTCCACCCGGATCCGCACCACCCCGCCGGCGGCGGTGCCGAGCGCGAGCGAGCAGTTGGTGTCCTGGCCGTCGCCGTAGTGGTGGAAGCGCAGTGCGGGCCGGTTGGCGACGGTGGTGTCGGTGACGTCGGCGATGCCCGGCTCCTCGCGCAGTTGCGCGAGTTCGGTGTCGTCGGCGAACTGGATGCGCACGGCGGCGTCGGCGCTGCTCCATCCGCAGCCGGTCCAGGCGTCGCCGGTATCCGCCGCGACATCCTTGCGTTTGGACGCGGCGGCGAACCCGGCCTCGGTGATCAGCTGATCGGAGACCGTGCACGGATCCCACGACGGCGCCGCCGGCGTCTCGGCCTCGTCCGAACCACATCCCGTCACCAGGATGCCCGCGCTGATCACTACCGCCGCCAGTCGAATCATGGCGCGGATGCTAGCGAGATCGAGGTGCCGCGCACACGTCCGTTGTGCCGGTTCACAGGGCAGGGCGGCGCGAGCTCGACCCCGCAACAAAGAAGCGTCTACCCGGCGGTGACAGCTGCCGGCGGAATATTGCCGAGGTAGTTGAAATTGATACCAGTGGAGCGAGGTGAGGAGTTGCGATGACGACGCCGATGCCGGATGTACGCGTGGTGCGCTCGGGCGAGCGGGCCCATTGGTGGAACGAATGGCTCGACTCCAAGCAGTCGTTCCCGGCCACCGGCAACTTCGACCTCGAAGCCAACGCACACGGGATCCTGCTCGTCCACAACGACGACAGGGTCGACCCAGGTGCGGGTTTCGACACCCACGAGCATCGCGACATGGAGATCATCACCTGGGTACTCGAGGGATCGGTGGTGCACCAGGATTCCCTCGGCAACTCCGGTCTGATCTATCCCGGCCTGGCGCAGCGGATGAGCGCGGGGACCGGGATCAGGCACTCCGAGCGCAACGGCGCCGTCTGGCCGCAGCGCACCCCGTTGCGGGTGGTCCAGATGTGGGTGCCGCCGGATACGCCCGGTGCGACGCCGGGCTACCAGGAGATGGATATCGAGGCCGAACTCGCCGGGAACTCACTGGTCACCCTCGCCTCCGGGATGCGACGCGACCGCGACCGGACCGCGATCACCCTCGGGAACCGGTACGCCGCCCTGCACGTCGCCCGCCTGGATCCCGGCCATTCGATCACGGTCCCGGACGCACCGTTCGGGCATGTGTACGTCGCTTCGGGCAGCGTCGATGTCGAAGACCACGGGACTCTCACGCCGGGCGATGCCATGCGCCTCACCGCGACCGGCGGGCATCGGGTCACCGCCGTCGACGCGGCCGAGTTGCTGATCTGGGAGATGCACGCCGGATTCGCTTGACCGGCGCGGGGCAGCCGCGCGCCATGATGTCCCGACCGGACTCGCGCTGTCGGCCAGACCGATCGGGACACCGCGACGACGCGGCTGCGGCGACTATCGAGCTGTGCGCCAGAACCTGCGCTTGGGCGGTTCGATCTGATCCCGCGCCGATTCGGCCGCTTTGGCCCCGCTGTCGGCGAGATGGGCGCCCTGCTCGCGGGCGGCGGCGGCCAGTTCGGCGGCGCGGTGCCGGGCGATGTCGGCCCACTCCGCACCGCGGTGCTTGGCCACATCGGCGAATTCCGCGCCGCGATGCTTGGCGACGTCGGCGAATTCGGCACCGCGTGATTTGGCCAGCTCGGCCCATTCGGGTCCGTGTTGCTGGGCCGTCTCGGCGAGGTAGGTGCCCCGCTGCTTGGCGGCCTCGGCCAGCACCGGGCCGCGCTGCTGCGCGGTTTCGGCGAGGACCGCGCCGCGCTGCTGAGCGATCTCGGCCAACGCGGCCCCGCGATGCCTGGCGGCTTCGGCGAGTTCGGCGCCGCGGTGCTTGGCGGCCTCGGCCAGGACCGGGCCACGCTGCTGGGCGGTTTCGGCCAGTGCCGCGCTCTTGGTCGCCGCCACGCCCGCGACCTCGCGACCGCGTTCGGCCGCGTGCTGGAGCTGCTGACGCAGGGCCTCGCCGGTGCCGTCCTGGGAGGCCGCGCCGAACGGCAACGCGGCGCTCACGGCCGCGGCGGCGCCCTTGGCCGCGCGCCGGCCGCGCCAGCCGAGCGACGGTTTGCCCTCGGTGTCGGCGCTGGCGATCATCAGCCCGCCCAGCAGGCTGACGTCCTTGAGGAACGCGGTGCGTTTGGCGGCCCTGCGCTCGGGATCGGATTCGGCCCAGAAGTCCTGCTGGCTGAGCGTCGCGGGGACAACGGTGGCGGCCAGCGCCAGCGCGGCCAACCGCGGAGCCTTGCCGAGCGCGAGCATCGCCCCACCGGCGACCTGCGTCACCGCCGTCGCCTTGACCAGCAGGTCGGGGTTGCTCGGCAGCTTCTGGGCCACGTCCGACGGCAGCTTCTCATGACCCTGCTGCACCACTGCCGACGCCGTTTTCACCCGGGGCTCCGGATGCATGAGGGTGTCGACGCCGTCCACGACGAAAGCACTCGCCAGCAATGGTCGGGCGAGCCTGCGGATCAGCATGATGGGAACCCCTTTCCTCGGAGTCTCGATCGTCCGTGATGGTCGTGCGGTCGAACTCTGGCGAAGCCGCGGCAATGGGTCGTCGCGGACCGGTGAGGGGTCCGGCCGACGTCGTCGTCGGCCCGCCCACCAGGTGTTTCCGACCGTACCACCGCGTATACCCGCTATGACCGAGGTGAATCGGGGCGCGCGGAGAGTCGGGTGCCGAGCACCCGAGTCGAGCGGGCTCGCCTGCCTCGACGGCGATGGTCGGGCGCGAGTCGCGTGGTGCGTAGCCGGCTCCCTCAGCGGAAGGTGTTCGGGCCCATCACAATTTGTCTGCGGTCCGCCGCGGCATCATCGCGCACGCGATCACCGTCAGCACGGTGGTCACCAGCACCGCGATGAACACCAGATGCACCGCCGAGGCGAGCGCGTCCGGCGCGGGGCTGTCGGTATCGCCGATGCGCGCGTTGACGACGGCGCCGAACACCGCGACGCCGACGGCGCTGCCGAGCGAGCGGGCGAACATGTTCGCCGAGGTGACCACGCCACGTTCGCTCCACTCGGCGCTGGTCTGCGCGGCGATCAGCGTGGGTGTGGCCACCAGGCCCATACCGGATCCGATGACGAAACAGGAGGCCGCGACCTGCCACAGCGGGCTCTGCGCGGTGATCAGCAGCATCGATGCGGCGCCGACGGCCGCCAGTGTGCTGCCGATGAGGGCGGTATTGCGGAAGCCGAGCCGCAGATACACCCGCCCGGCCTGCGAGGCGGCCAGCGGCCACCCGAGGGTCAGCGCACCGACGGTCAGTCCGGCCACCAGCGCCCCGGTGCCGAGCACACCTTGGGCGAAGGTGGGAACGTAGGAGGTGAGCCCGAGCAGCAGCGCGCCGACCATCAGCGACACCGCACTGCTGGCCACAACCACCCGCCGGGTGAACAGCCACAGCGGCAGGATCGGATGTTCGGCCCGGCGCTGCACCCAGATGAACAGGCCGATGATCACCACACCGCCGCCGAAGATCGCGATGCTGATCGGCGATTGCCACGCCCACGCCTGCCCGCCTTCGAGCAGCCCGAGGATCAACGCGCCCGCGCCCAGGGTGAGCAGTGTGGCGCCGAGATAATCGACCCGCTGACGCCGCCGCGGCGCGGTCTCGGTGAACTTGCGCAGCAGCATCCAGCCCGCCAGCGCCGAGATCGGGATATTGATCAGGAAGATCCACCGCCAGCCGATGTATTCGGCGAACAGCCCGCCCAGCAGCGGTCCCGCCACCGACGACATCGCCCACACGCTGGCCAGATAGCCCTGCACCTTCGCGCGTTCGGCGAGGTTGTAGAGGTCGCCGGCGATGGTCATCGTCATCGGCTGGATGGCGCCGGCGCCGATGCCCTGGATCGCGCGGAAGATGATCAGGCCGAGCATGCTGCCGGCCAGGCCGCACAGCAGCGACCCGAGCGCGAACACGCCGATCCCGAACAGGATCACCGGTTTGCGGCCGACGATGTCGGAGAGTTTGCCGTAGATCGGCACGGTCACGGCCTGGGCCAGCAGGTAGATCGAGAACAGCCACGGGAATTGGGCGAATCCGCCGAGGCTGTCGGTGATGGTGAGGACGGCGGTCGCGATGATCGTCGAATCGAGCGCGACCAGCGAGGTGGCCAGCATCAGTGAACCGAGGACGGCGCCGCGTTCCGATCGCAGGCCTACCGCCGATTCCGCTGTCTCCGTCACCATCGGCGGCCCCTGTCGTTCGTTCGAGTAAACAACTCGAACGAACGCCGCCGAACCGGGAATATTCCGCGTGCCGTCATCAGAATCGGATTTTCAGCTGGTCGCTGCGCGGTCGCGCCTGACAACCGAGGATGTAGCCGGCGTCGATGTCGTCCTGGTCGAGGATCGCGCTCGGCGGCATGTCGACCTCGCCCTCGACCACCGTGCACGCGCAGGACCCGCATTCGCCTTCGCGGCAGGAATAGGGCACATCCAGTCCCTTCGACAGCATGATGTCGACCAGGGTGCGCGAGCGCGGCCAGTCCATCTGGTGCACCTCGCCGTCGAGTTCCACCGCCACGGCGGCCGAATCCTCGTCGGCGTCGACCTCGTCGATCTCGGCGAATGGGTCACCCGACAGTGAGGTGAAGACCTCGGTGCGCACCCGCTCGCGCGGCCAGCCCGCGCCGGTCAGCGCCTCGCTCACCGCGGCCATGAACGGCGCCGGACCGCAGATGAAGGATTCGTACGCACCGAAGGGTTCGGCGAAGGCGGCCAGTTGCGGGGGAGTGGGCAGGCCCTGCAGCGTTTCCAACCGGTGCACCACGGTCAACCGGTCGGGGTGGCGCTGCACGAGTTCGCGCAGTTCGGCGGCGAAGATCACCGAATCCTGGTCACGGTTGGCGTAATACAGCACCACCCGGCCCGAACCCTCGGCCAGCGCGGAGCGCAGGATCGACATCACCGGGGTGATGCCGCTGCCCGCCGCCCAGAGCAGGAAATCGGTATCGAGCGAGGCAGGGGTGAAGGTGCCCGACGGTGGCAGCACCTCGATCGCATCGCCGACGGAGATGTTGTCGCACAACCAGTTCGAGCCATAGCCGTCGGCCGTGCGCTTGACGGTGACCTTCGGCGCATCGTCGGCGTAGGGCGAGCTGGCCAGCGAATAGCAGCGCGCCACCGACCCGGTCTGCTCGCTCGGAATGCGCAAGGTGAGGAACTGTCCCGGACGGTAGCGGAAACGGTCTGCGGCCTCGGCCGGGATCTCGAACACCAGCGAACGGGCGTCGGCGGTCTCCTCGATCACCTCGGTCACCCGCAGCGTCACCGCGCGCGAGCTGCGCGGTAGATCAACAGTCGCCGTTGTCACTTCTTCCTCCTGCGGTCACGAAACGGGGCGCCGAGGCCATGCTGGCCGATCCCGGCGGGCCGATGGGTTCGCGATCCCGATGGCCGGGAGGCCGCCCTCGACCGCCCGCTCACCGGGACGACGCACCGCGCGGCGCGCCGCTGCGTCCTACCGTCACGCCGGTGAGCAGTCGATTCCCCGGGAGCATCCCATGAACCGCATGCAGGACAAGGTCGCGTTGGTCACCGGCGCTGGGGGCGGGATGGGCCGAACCCACTGCCTGCGGCTGGCCGAAGAAGGCGCCGACATCATCGCCCTGGATCTGGCCGGCTCGGCCGATGGTCTCACCGCCACCGCGAAGGACGTGGAGGGGATCGGGCGCCGATGCGTCACCGGCTTCGCCGATGTGCGCGATCAGGCCTCCCTCGACGCCGCCGTCGCCGACGGCGCGGACCGGCTCGGCCGCCTCGACGTGATCGTCGCCAATGCCGGCATCTACGCCGATCTCGGCCCGTCCTGGGAACTGACCGACGCCGCCTGGCAGCGCACCCTCGATATCAATCTCACCGGTGTCTGGCATACCGTGCGCGCCGGCGCGCCGTATCTGCCGAACGGCGCCTCGATCGTCATTGTCAGCTCCACCAACGGCCTCAAAGGCGGTGCGAACGCGGCGCACTATTCGGCCAGCAAGCATGCCGTGGTCGGGCTCGCGCGCACGCTCGCCAACGAGATGGGGCCGCTGGGCATCCGGGTCAATACCGTGCATCCGGGTTCGGTCGGCACGCCGATGATCCTGAACGCGAGCGTGTTCGCGAAGTTGCGCCCGGACCTGGCGAATCCGACCGAGGCGGACGCGGCCGAGGCGCTCGCGCAACGCAATCTGCTGCCCGTGCCCTGGGTCGATCCGGTCGACGTCAGCAATGCGGTGGTGTTTCTCGCATCCGACGAGTCCCGTTACGTCACGGGAACCCAGATCGTCGTGGATGCCGGACTGACTCAGAAGGTGTGATATGGGACGGGTTTCAGGCAAGGTCGCGCTGGTCACCGGTGCGGCACGGGGGATCGGCCGCGCGCAGGCGGTGCGGCTGGCCGAGGAAGGCGCCGATATCGTCGCCCTGGATATCTGCGCGCCGGTCGACACCGTGATCATTCCGCCGGCCACGCCGGAGGATCTCGCGGAGACCGTGCGGGCGGTCGAGGCGTCCGGTGCGAAGGTGATCACGGCGACGGTCGACGTGCGCGACGGTGCGGCCCTGCGCGCGGCCACCGATGCCGCCGTTGCCGAACTCGGCGGCCTCGACATCGTCTGCGCCACCGCGGGCATCACCTCCAGCGCACCGGCATTGGAGCTGAGCGAGGCGGCCTGGCAGACGATGCTCGATGTCAACCTCACCGGCGTCTGGCAGACCTGCAAGGCCGCCACCCCGCACCTCATCGAACGCGGTAGCGGTTCGATGATCCTCACCAGCTCCATCGCCGGCCTGCGCGGGCTGGTGGGGGTGGCCCACTACACCGCCGCCAAACACGGTGTGGTCGGGCTGATGCGTTCGCTCGCCAAGGAATTGGCGCCCCACCAGGTCCGCGTCAACTCGGTGCACCCCACCAACGTCGACACGCCGATGATCCAGAACGATATGGTGCGCAAGGTCTTCCGGCCCGACCGCGAGAACCCGACGCGCGAAGAATTCGCCGAGGCCGCCATGTCGATGAACATGCTGTCGATTCCGTGGGTGGAGCCGATCGATATCGCGAACGCCTCGCTGTTCCTGGCCTCCGATGAGGCGCGCTACATCACCGCGGTCACCTTGCCGGTCGATGCGGGGAGTACACAGCGTTAGAGGTTCGCCGCTGGGCCCCGGGCGCGGGGCCTCAGCATTTCCCTCCCGGACTCCATACGGAAGGTGTGACGCATCGAGCAGTTCGGCCCCGCCATCCCGGTGGGGCCGAACTGCGTCAGATCACTGTCTCCCGCGTGGGGTCACTCCTTGCGCAGCAGGAATGCCCGTACCGCCGACTCGAACGCTTCCTTCTGCTCGATCATCGCCCAATGCCCGCAATTCGGGAACACGTGCAGCTCCGCGCGCGGAATCGTGCGCATCGGAATCAACGCCATATCCAGCGGGCTCACCCGGTCGTCACGCCCCCATGTCAGCAGTGTCGGTGCCTTGACCTTGTGCAGCATCGCCCACGGCGGGGGAGCGTCGGAGGCCTCCATCGCGCGCACCATCGCCGTGAACGCGGCCTTGCTGTACATCCGGCGGGCACTGTCGAGGGTTTCCGGATCGGTGGCCTGGGTCCACCGTTCCTCGATCAGTTCCTCGGTGACCAGTGCCGGGTCGTACACCATCGAATGCAGCCATTCGATCAGCCGAGCCCGCGTCGGGTTCTCGGTGAACTCCTGGAGCAGCTTGATCCCTTCACCCGGCCCAGGGCTGAAGATGTTCTTGCCGATGCCGCCGATGGTGACCAGTTTGCCGACCTTGTCGGGCTGGGCGATCGCGTAATTCAACGCCACCCCGCCACCCATCGAATTGCCGATGATGTCGACTCGATCGAGCCCGAGCGCATCGACGAACCGCCCCACCGCCTCCAGCGCCGTCACCATCGGATGCCCGCCGAAGTCGTCGCTCACCCCGAAGCCGGGAAACTCCAGAATCAGGCAGCGAAAGTTCTCCGCGAACACCCCGAGGTTCCCGCGAAAGTTCCGCCACCCGGTAACCCCCGGCCCGGACCCGTGCAGCAGCAACAGTGGCGCACCCTCGCCGGCCTCGTGGTACCGCAGCACCCCCGCCTCGGTCCGCACCTCCCGCAGCGTGCCCTCATAACTCAGGTCCGATGACATACCCAACCTCCATCTCAGTCGTTCACCCCCACGTTGCCACTCGCCCGCCCGATTCCGGCCGGTTTGTTCCGGTCAGCGGGCGCACCGGCGGCTCACGGCGGCGCGGGTCCAACGCGCGAGCGAGCCGGCCGCGCGCACGCACGGCCGGCTCGGCGCGGATCACTCAGTGCGCGAACACCAATCCTTCCTCGCCGGGATCGGTCACCGTCGCACTCGGTGCGGACAGCTGGACGATCCGGCGGGGCAGGGCCACCGCGACGATCGCACCGATCACCGCGGTCGCGGCGCCGATGAGGAAGGCGATGGTGAATCCGCGGTCGAGGTAGAACACCGCGCCCTGGGTCATCTCCGGCGGGATCGGCGCGATGTAGGAATTGTTCATGACCGTGAACGCGATGACGGGCAGCACGGCCGGGAACACGCTCTGCGAAACGCCGACGATGCTCGCGGTGCTGGCTTGCAGCTGCGGCGGCACGGCCTCGATCAGCAGGTTCGGAATGGAGGCGTAGGCCATGCCCATACCGGTGCCGAAGATGCCCGCGAAGACGATCAGCAGCGGCTTGCTGTCGTGCACGAAGGCGGTCAGCGTGAAACCGACGGCCATCAGCAGCATGCCGCAGGTCATCAGGATGCGGGGACGCACGTCGCCGCGGCCGACGAGCAGGCCGACGAGCACGCCGCCGACCACGACCATCAGGCCGACCGGCGCCTGGAAGATCGCGAAACCTTCGGCGCTGACGCCGAATCCGTAGCCGAGTCCGAGCGCCGCCGGAGTCATGGCGAGCATCGGCAGCAGGATGGTGAACAGGCCGCTGGAGCCGTAGCAGAGTCCGGCGCCGATCGTGGTGAGCAGCACCGGCCGGCGGCCGAGCACGTCCAGGTCGATCAACGGTTCCCGGATCATCCGCGCGGTCGCCGCCCACGCCAGCAGCAGCACCACACCGCCGGCGAGGTAGGCCAGGGTGGAACTGTCACGCCAGCCCCACGTGGGCCCGAAGCTCACCGCGATCAGCACGCCGGCGATACCGCCACCGAGCAGCACCGCGCCGAGCAGATCGAGCCGCGAGCGCAGCCGCACCGGCGATTCGGCGGTGGTGAGGAAGATCAGCGTGCCGAGCACGGCGAGACCGATCACGAAGAACCAGAAGATGCTGCGGAACCCGAAAGTGTCGATCAGCCACCCGGTGAGGAAGGGCGCGGGAATCGCGATCAACCCCATGCCGCTGGTCGCGATGCTCACCGCCAGCGCGATCGTCTTGGCCGGGAACACGTCCCGGATCAGCGAGTAGCTCAGGAAAAGGCAGGGGACCAGCAGACCGGTGAGCGCGCGGCCCGCGATGAGCACCGCGTAGCTGCCGGCGACGGCCGACAGCAGCGATCCCGCCGCCGCCACGGTCACGCAGCCCAGTAGCGCTTTGCGCTTGCCGTACATGTCCGCGAGTTTGCCGATCAGCGGCGCGGTGACGGCTCCGACCAGCAGGAACGACGTCAGCAGCCAAGCGCCCTGTGTGGTCTGGTAATGCGCGGCGATCGACGGTAGCGCCGTCGAGATCATCATGTAGCTCACCGCGAGCATTTCCAGGAGGAGCACGATCGAGGCGAGGGAAAGAATCAGGCGCGGGGTCCAGCGCTGCGCGATGTCGGGTGTGGGGGTGGGAGCGACCATCTGCGGTCCTTTCGGGGGTGGTTCTCGCATTCGACGAATCGATCGGAATGCGTAACCGACATCACACTTTCCCTGGGCGTGTCGCAGTGCCCGATATCCCACCCACTGGGAGACCAATATGACTGATAGGCAGATCGGGGAGCCGAAAAACCGTGCTGAGCAGCGAATTACACGTGTATCACATCCGATGAATTCACGCTCGTGGCCGGAAACGACGAAACCCCCGCGGACACCAGGTGTCCACGGGGGCATCGATCGTGCGCGCGATTCCGGTTCGCGCGTCGGCGAAACGGAATACCGCGATATCCGGGCGTGCTCAGCTCACGCGTGCGTACCTCCATCGATCCGGATCTCGGTACCGGTGATGAACGCACCGTCTTCCGATACCAGCATGGCGATCACGCCGGCCACGGCCGTCGGATCACCCATCCCCGCACCGCCCGACTCGAGGTTGGTCGGCAATACCGGCGACAGTTTGGCGAACAACGACCAATCGGCGTCCGCGGGAACGTAACCCGGTGTCGCGTCGGTGATTCCGGATTTGATGCTGCCCGGCGCCACACATACCGCGCGCAATCCCTTGCCGCCGAATTCCAGCGCGAGCGCATGGGTGAACGACTGGATTCCGCCCTTGCTCGCGGCGTAGGCGGCCATGTACGGGTGGGCGAACGCCGCCGAGGTGGAGCTGAAATTCACCACCGAGGACCGCGGATTGGCCAGCAGTGCGGGCAGCGCTTCGCGGACCACGAGGAACGTACCGGTGAGATTGATGCCGATGATCTGATTCCACAGATCCAGACCGGTCTGCTCGGTATGCGAGGCGCGCAGGATGCCCGCGGCGTTCACCACCGAATCGAGGCCGCCGAGCGTCTCCACCGCGGTCCGCACACCGTCGACCACCGACCGCTCGGCGCCGATATCCATGGTGAGGGTGGTGAGCCGGTCCGCGGTCCCGCGCTCGTCGGCGCCGGCCTTGGTGGCGGCCAGCCCGTCGGCGGACACATCGGCCGCGACGACCGCGGCGCCTTCGTCGAGCAGGCGCAGTGCGGTGGCCTGCCCGATACCCGAGGCCGCGCCGGTCACCAGCGTGCGATGGCCTTCCAATCGCTTCATGAATTCTCCTCGTCTGAAAAGGGTGGGTCAGCCGATCCGGCCGGGAACCGGTTCGTGCCGTAGTTCATCGGTGGCCAACGCGCCCTTGACGACCGCGGCCTCGATCGAATCGCGCAGCGCCGGGCAGGTCGGAATCCATTTGCTGTGCTCGCCGAGCGCGGCCCGCCGGGCGAATTCCGGGCAGGCCGATTCGGCATCGTCGAGCCATTGCACACTGGTATGGCTCGGACTGAACTTCTCCACCAGGACGCGGTTACCGCATGTGCCGCACTGTATCGCTTGCATCTGGATGCTCCTCGTCAACGCACCCGCGGCGCGTTCGGCGTGTTCGGTTCAGCCGAGGCTGATGTCGTCGGGCGACCAGAACGCGCGCATGCTGGTGATCCGTGCGTTCTCGTCGAAGGTCATGACGTCGATGGGTTCGATGATGATGGTCTGGTCACCGGTGTCGGTGACCACCCGGAATCCGAAGGCGGCCTGATCGCCGGCGACGCGCACGTTGTGCAGTTCGGTCGTCACCCGCACCGATTCCAGTGCGCTGTAGAACTTTTCGATCGCCGCGCGCCCGATGTGCGGCGGACTGCCGACGGGGTCCTCGACGGTGGCGTCTTCGGCGTAGAGCGCCGCGATGTCCTTCGCGGAACCGTTCGCGACGGTGTCGAGGTAGCGGCGGACCGCCGCGCGGATGTCATCTGCTGAGGCCATCGAGGCTCCTCCGGAATTCTGGGGTCGGGGTTGTGGTCAGACGCCGAGCAGGTCGCGTACGGCGAGGTGGCTGAACAGCATGGAGGCGCCGATCGGGTTGCCGCCGCCGGGGTAGACGGTGCCGCTGACGGCCGCCATGGTGTTGCCCGCCGCGTACAGCCCGGGGATCGGTTCGCCATCGCGGCCGAGCACCCGCGCGGCGCTGTCGGTGCGCAGCCCGCCCTTGGTGCCGAGATCGGAGATGCCGAACGCGGCGGCGTGGAACGGTCCCTGCTCGATCGATACCAGCGGGGGTTCACCGGCGGAGAACGCGCGATCGTAGGCCTCGTCGCCGCGCCCGAAATCCGGATCGACGCCGGTCTCGACGAAGGAGTTGAACCGCTGCACGGTGGCGACCAGCGCATCGGCGGGCACGCCGATCTTCTCGGCCAGCTCGGGCAGTGTATCGGCGGTATGCCACAGGCCGGCCGCCACATACTTCTCCGATTCGACCATCGAGACGTTGGTGGCCTTGACCGGCGGCACCTCGCCCTCTTTGTCGTCGTAGATCATCCAATAGGGCAGGGTGAGCGAACCGTCGTCGAGCTTGCCGATGATGTCGCGGCCGAGCCGGTCGTAGGGCGCGGATTCGTTGACGAAGCGCTTGCCGTCCTGGCCGACGAAGATGCCGCCGGTGAACCACAGCGCGAACGCCGACCGCCCGTCCGGATGCGTCAGACCGGGCGACCACCATGCCTGATCCATCAGATCGGTGTCCGCGCCGGCGGCGATACCCGCCTTGTGCGCCTTGCCCTGGTTGCCCCACGGCCCCATGGTGTCGCGCGCCTCGCCGGGTACGCCGTAGCGCTTGCGCAGTTCGTCGTTCTGCTCGAACCCGCCCGCCGCGAGCACCACACCCTTGCGGGCCCGGATCGCGAACGGCTCGCCCTCGCGTTCGGTGATCGCGCCGACGACGGCGCCGTCCTCGATCACCAGCTCGACCAGCGGCGTGTTCAGGTACAGCCGCACGTCCGGATACGACGACAGCGCCAGCAGGAACCGCCCGATCAGCGCCTGCCCGCCGATCAGCATGTCCGGCAGCGGCGCGCCGAGCCGGTCGGTATCGAGTGGCCCGCGCAACTGCTCACGCATCTCACCCAGCGCGGACGCGGGCAGCGGGGTGGGCATGATGTGGCGCTGCCCGTCCAGTCTGGCCTTGGGCGCCTTACCGAAATAGTCCGGCCACGGCAGCATCTCGAACGCGAAATGCTCATCGGATTCCAGGTATTCGATGAGGTCACCACCGCGGCGGACGTAGGTTTCCTGGAGCTCGCGCGGGGTCCGGTCACCGACCACGGCGTGGTAGTAGGTGAGCGCGTCCTCGATGGTGTCGTCGGTGCCTGCGCGGCGCAGCACCGGATTGCACGGGAACCACATCCCGCCGCCCCCGGAATAAGCGGTCGTGCCGCCGAACTTGTCGGTCGCTTCGACCACCGCGACGGTCAGCCCTTCGCGGGCCGCGGTGTAGGCGCCGGCCAGGCCGCCGCCCGAGCCCGCGACCAGCACGTCCACCTCGTCGTTCCAGTCCACCACTGTGAGTCCTCCTGTGCGTTTGCTCACCTCGACGCTAGGCCGCGCGCCCGGGTTCGCGGCGCGGTTCTCCCGGTCACCGGGAACGTGGCGGCGGCTGCGGTGAACGTGCCGGTCAGCGGGAGAACGCCTGCTCGAAGGGCCCGCACAGTACTTAGCGTCGCAGGAGAACCGGAGATTCTTCGAAAGGTAGGCATGTGAACGCCGAGACGCCAACGTCTGTAGAGACCGTCCCGAGCAGCGTCGACGTGGTGGTCGTCGGCGCCGGCATCGCCGGGCTGTACGCGCTGCACAAATTCCGCTCGCAAGGTCTGACCGTGCGGGTCTTCGAGGCCGCCGACGGCGTGGGCGGCGTGTGGTACTGGAACCGCTATCCCGGCGCGCGTTGCGACGTCGAGAGTGTGGACTACTCGTACTCCTTCGACGAGGCCCTCCAGCAGGAATGGAACTGGAGCGAGAAATACGCCACCCAGCCCGAGATCCTCGCCTACCTGAACCACGTCGCCGACCGCTTCGACCTGCGCCGCGACATCGAGTTCGGCGCGCGCGTCACCGATACCGTGCTCGATGAGTCGAGCCTGCGCTGGGAGGTGCGCACCGACACCGGCACGGTGGTGTCGGCGCGGTTCGTGGTGCTGGCGGTCGGCCCGCTGTCGAATGCGAACACTCCCGACATCGAAGGCCTCGCCGATTTCGCCGGCCCGGTGCTGCACACCTCGCAGTGGCCGCACGACGGCGTCGATTTCACCGGGCAGCGCGTCGGCGTGATCGGCACGGGTTCCTCGGGGATCCAGGCGATTCCGTGCATCGCCGAACAGGCCGAGCGCCTGCACGTCTTCCAGCGCACGCCCAACTACAGCGTGCCGGCCGGCAATGTGCCGCTCGATGAGGAAACCCGGCGCGCCCAGAAGGCGAACTACGCCGAGCGGCGCAGGCTGTCGATGATCAGCGGAGGTGGCTCACCGCATCAACCGCATCCGAAATCCGCGCTCGACGTCTCGGAGGAGGAGCGGCGCGCGGCCTACCAGAAGCGGTGGGAGCTGGGTGGGGTGCTGTTCAGCAAGACCTTCCCCGATCAGATGGTGACCCGTGAGGCCAACGACACCGCCCGGCTGTTCTGGGAGGAGAAGGTGCGTGCGGTGATCGACGATCCCGAGGTCGCCGAGTTGCTGATCCCGAAGGATCACCCGATCGGCACCAAACGCATCTGCACCGATACGAACTACTACCAGACCTACAACCGCGACAATGTGGAGCTGGTGAACCTGCGGGCCACCCCCATCGAACGCATCGATGCCGGCGGCGTGCACACCACTGCGGATTACTATCCGCTCGACGCGTTGGTGCTTGCCACCGGTTTCGACGCGATGACCGGTTCGGTCGCCAAGCTCAACATCGTCGGACGCGACGGCCGCACCCTCAACGACGCCTGGAGCGACGGCCCGAAAACCTATCTCGGGCTCGGCGTCACGGGCTTCCCCAATCTGTTCAACCTGACCGGTCCCGGCAGCCCGTCGGTGCTGGCGAACATGGTGTTGCATTCGGAGCTGCACGTCGACTGGGTGGCCGGAGCCATCGACTACCTCGACCGCAATGGCGCAACCGCGCTGGAGGCCAGGCCCGAGGCCGTGGAGGCCTGGGTGGCCGAATGCGCCGAACGCGCCGCGCGCACCCTCATGCCCACCGCGAACTCCTGGTACCTGGGCGCCAATGTGCCGGGCAAGCCGCGGGTGTTCATGCCGTTCGTCGGCGGGTTCGGCGTCTACGGCGAGATCATCGCCGAGGTGGCGGCCGCGGAATACAAGGGGTTCGACGTCATCGCGGGCTGACAGATAAGCGAAACGGGTGGTTGTACCGGCGGAGTCGGTACAACCACCCGTTTCGTCGTCCGGGGGCGGTCGGGGTTCAGTCGGCGAAACCGCCGAAGGTGCCCTTGTAGAACAGCAGCGGCCGTCCGCTCTCGTCGGCGGCCAGCTCGGTGACCCTGGCCAGCACGATCGTGTGGTCGCCTGCCTCGTGTTCGAACTCCAGCGAGGCCTCGATGTGGGCGAGTGCGCCGGCGATGGCCGGGGCGCCGTTGGCGCCGGGGGTCCAGTCGATCCCGGCGAATTTGTCGCTGCCGCTGACGGCGAACTGGCGGCAGAGCTCGCGTTGATCGTGGGCCAGCACGTTGATGCACAGCGATCCCGCCGACCGCAGCAGCGGCCAGCTGGTGGAGGTCTTGGCCGGGCAGAACGACACGAGCGGCGGATCCAGCGACACCGACACCACCGACTGACAGGTGAAGCCCAGCGGCCGGGTGCCGTCGTGGGCGGCGATCACCGCGACACCGGTGGCGAAGTGCCCGAGCACCTTGCGTAGGGCGGCGGGCCCTGGGCAGCCCGGTTCGATGACGATGTTGTCTGCGCTCATGCGTGGGGTCCTCCCGAAGATCTGTCGAACTCCAGCATCGAGTGTGCACGGTGGAAGTCTCAATGTGCCGTCCCGGTCAGCGGTTGTTCGGCGGGTACGGGGGATTTGCCTGGTTGCTAGCATTTGCCGGTGGCATCAAGTGAACCGGAAATCGGCCTGGTCAATCTCCCGCCGACCAGTTGGGCCGTGCTCGCCATGCTCTCCTACGAGGAAGAGATCTCGGGCTACGACCTCAAGAAGTGGGCCGACTGGAGTATCCGGTACTTCTATTGGAGCCCCTCACACAGCCAGATCTACTCGGAGCTGAAAAAGCTCGAGAAGCAGGGTTACGCGACCTCACGGGTGGACAGCGACAACGCCATGCGCGGGCGCAGGCTCTACCGCATCACCGACGAAGGCCGCGCCGCGGTCACCCAGTGGTGCAATGAGGCGCCGGTCGACAAGCCGGTGCTCAAACACCACGTGATGCTGCGAATCATGTTCGGGCATCTGAGTTCGCCGGAGCGGCTCAAGGAAATCCTGCGCGATCACATCGAGGATATCGACCGGCTGCGCAAGCGGGCCGCGATCGATTCCGCCGCCGCCAAATCCGAACCCGGGTGGGCGTATTCGCAGATCGTCTTGCAGTGGGCCGAGCGCCATTACGCGGCCGAACGCGATCTCGCTCAGGAGCTGATCGAACAGATCGACGCGGCCGATTCGATCCTGGTGAAGGCCGAACACGACGACAGGTCCGAATACCCGCATCCGACGCCGGGACGCTGGCGTGAGGTCGAACAGCGGGTGCAGGAATCGGAGGGCGCGGTCGAGAACTGAACGAACCCTTCCACTCGGGCACCGTGCTCGAGTGCGAAGGGTTCGGTGGCGCGCCGAGGTGGCGGCGGCAGTATTCGGCCGGCCACCCGCTCGCGCACGAAATCGCCGAGTGCCGCCCTGCCACACCCGACGGTTCGGACTGAGCGACGGAGGCTAGCTCTCGTCGGACCGGGTCAGTCGCGTGAGATCGGCCCACACGTCCTTACATGCCTGACCGGCCAGTTCGAGCACCGGCATGGTCATGAATCCGTGGATGGCGCCTTCGTAGCACCGATGCACGGTCGTGACGCCGGCCTCGACGAGGGCGTGGGCAAAAGCGTCGCCCTCCGAGCGCAGCGGATCGCAGCCCGCGGTCACCACGATGGCAGGCGGCAGCCCGGCGAGATCGGCCGCCGCGGGGCTCGCGTACGGATGGCTGCGGTCGGCGAGATCGGGAACATACTGATCCCAGTACCAGCTCATCGCGGCACGGGTGTTGTAGAAACCTTCGGCGAAGCGCGTGTAGGACTCGGTGCCGAAATCGGCGGCGAGCACCGGATACAGCAGGGCCTGCGCGGTGATGACGGGCCCGCCACGATCACGGGCCATCAGGGCGACGACGGCCGCGAGATTGCCGCCCGCGCTGTCGCCGGCGACGACGAGCCGCGCCGGGTCGGCGCCGAACTCGCGCGCATGCTCGACAGCCCACAGTGTCGCCGCGTAGACGTCCTCTGCCGCGGTGGGCCAGCGATGTTCCGGTGCGAGCCGGTAGTCCACCGAGACCACCACCGCGCCCACCCCGTTGGCCATCGACCGGCACAGCCCGTCGTGGGTGTCCAGATCACAGAACACGAACCCGCCGCCGTGTGCGAACACGATGATCGGCACCGGCCCCACGGACGAGGTGGCCGGACGATACACCCGAATACCGCCGCCCGAGGCCAGCTCTCGTTCGATGATCTCGGCCACCCGCTCGGGCTCGTCCGGGAGCCGCAACCGCGCCCGGATCGCCGCCCGCGCCTGTGCTCCTGTCATGGTCTCGACCGCGGGAAATCCGGCGTCGAGCATCGGCAGCAGCGCCGCCACTTCGGGCACGAGTTCGATCCGGTCCTCAGTACTCATGGGTCACACCGTCTTTCGGTCCGGACGAGCTACACGTATTCCAGCGGCCGGCCTGCAGCGGCCGGGGTCCGCATCGCAGGTCCGCCGCGCAGCGGGCGCGACTGCTGCAACGTGGGATGCACGCGGGACATACCGTCTTCGATATTGCGCCAGATGCCCAGCGCGGTGGTGCGCACCGGTGCGGTGAGGCGGTAGTCGAAGTTCATCCGATCCACGGGACCGCACACCGACACCGCGGCGATGGCCTCGCCGATATTGCCGATGGGTGCCGCTACGCAACCGAATCCCGGCAGCGACTCCTCGCGCTCGTGCGCGATGCCGTGGGCGCGGACCTTGTCCAGCTCCGCGCGCAGCTGGGCCTTGTTGGAGATGGAGTACTTGGTGCTGCGGTTGAGCACGCCGGTACCGAGCGCGGCGATGCGGTCTTCGTCGGAGTAGGCCAGGATCGCCTTGCCGACGCCGGTACAGTGCGCGGGCCTGCGTCCGCCGATGCGGGTGGGCACCGCGGCCGCCATCCGGCCGCCGATCTTCTCCAGGTACACCACGTCGGGGCCGTCGAGCACGGCCAGATGCACCACGAAGCCGGTGGCCCGGTACAGCTCGTGCAGGAACGGCATCGCGGCGCGGTGCAGCCGATCCTGGTGCACGGCGAGCGAGCCCAGTTCCACCAGCCGGATACCCAGCTCGTAGTCGCGGCCCTCGCGGCGCAGCCAGCGCAATTGCACGAGTCGTTCGAGCATGCGGTGCGCCGAGGACCGGGGTAGCCCGGTCCGGCGCACGATCTGGGCGAGGGTGAGCCTGCCCGGTCCGTCGAAGGCGTCCAGGACCAGCGAGACGCGGTCCAGGACAGCGCTCGGGGTGGCGGCGTCGGCCTGTGTGTTCATGTGGCCCTCCCTGCGGGGTCTACGAGCTGATGCCCAACGGGATATTTCTATTAGGCATATGACTATTCATACCATGACTCTGTGGGCGCTGTCACACATATCGGACACAGTGATGTAAATCACAACGACCCCGAGGTTTCAGTCGTGGCGACTGAAACCCCGGGGTCGGGGAGGGGAGCGGTATGTGACTACATCGCGGCCAGCGGCTCGCTACCGGACCAGTCGTGGCCCCAGTAGCTGTCGGCGGTGATTTCCTCTGCGCTGTAGTACTTTTCGTCGACGCGCATGCCCTCGGTGCCGAATTCGATATCCCAGCCGCCGGGGGCGCGCACGTAGAACGACACCATCTTGTCGTTGGTGTGGCGGCCCAGCGTCGAGGAAACGGAGAAACCGTCCTTGACGACCCGATCCAGCGCCTGGCCCACCGCGTCGAGCGAATCGACCTCCACCATGATGTGCACCAGACCCGGCGCACCGCCGTGCGGTGCCGGGCACAGCGCCAGGCTGTGATGACGCTCGTTCACGCCCATGAACCGGATCCGCACCGGCCCGAATTCCGGCGGCGCCGGGATACGGAACGCGCCGCGCGGCAGGAACCCGAGCACCTCGGTGTAGAACTCGAAGGCGCCGTTGGGGTCCATGGTCGGCAGCACCACGTGACCCAGGCCCTGCGCGCCGGTCACGAACTTCGCGCCGAACGGGGTCACCACCGGGCTGTGATCGAGCACCGCGCCGTGGAACACCTCGACGGTCGCTCCGGTCGGATCGACGAAGGTGATGACCTCCTCGACCCGGCGCGCGTCGGCCTCCTCGACCGAGAGCGGCTTGACCGCGACACCGGCCGCCGACACCGCTTCCTGCACGCGCACCAGCGCGGCGTGATCGCGCACCTCCCAGCCGATGGTCACCACTTCGTCGGTGTCGCCCGGCACGATGACGATCCGGGCGGCCCGCTCGTCCATCCGCAGATAGAGGGCGTTCTCGTCCGGTCCGCTGCCTTCGGCGAAGCCGAGCACCTCGAAGGCGAACTTGCGCCAGCGGTCCATATCGTTGGTCTGGATCTTGACGTAGCCAAGACTCTTGATGTCAGTCATTACTGTTGTCCTTCTTGGTATTGCGAGATCAGATCATCGAGCGCAGATGCTGCGGCGGCTCCACGCCGAGCGAACCGAGCGCCGCCGCGTGGAACACCGTGCTCGGCACGTGGATCGCGTGGTTGAGGCCGGCGTGGGCGTCGCGCCAGAATCGCTGCAGCGGCTTGTCCATCCGCAGGGCGTTACCGCCGGAGCGGGCGAAGATCTGGTCGACGGCCATCACCGCGCGCCACGCCGCCCGCACCTGGGTGCGTCGTCCGGCGGCGCGATCGGCGAAGGAGACCTCCTTGCCTGCGTCGACCAGATCCCACATCTTGTCGACGTTGGCCAGCAGCTCCTGCCGAGCGGCATTGATATCGGCCGCCGCCTCGCTGATCGCGAACAGCACATACGGGTCGTCCTTGATCGCGGTGCCCTGGGCGCCGACCCGGTCGCGCTGGTAATCCAGGTGCGCGGCCAGCGCGCCCTCGGCGATGCCGATCACCGCGGAGGTGATGCCGAGCGGGAACATGTTCGACCACGGCATCTTGTACAGCGTCTCGGTGACCCCGTACTCCTTCTGGGCGGTGCCGTCGATCACGTGATCGCCGTTCATCACCCGGTAGGACGGCACGAAGGCCTCCTTGACGATGATGTCCTTGGAGCCGGTGCCCTTGAGCCCCACCACATTCCACGAGTCCTCGACGATCGTGTAGTCGCTGCGCGGCAGGATCATGTGCAGCATGGTCGGCGGGGTGGCGATATTGCCGTCGGTGTCGCCGAGCATCGCGCCGAGGAAGATCCAGTCACAGTGGTCGGTGCCGGAGCTGAACTGCCAGCGGCCGTTGAAGATGTAGCCGCCGTCCACCGGGCGCGCGATACCGGTCGGCGCGTACGGCGACGCCATCCAGGTGTCGTTGTCTTCGCCCCACACCTCCTCCTGCACCTTCGGATCGGCGAAGGCCAGCTGCCACGGATGCACCCCGACGATGCCACAGATCCAGCCGGTGGCCGGATCCAGCGACGCCGCGGCCATGACGGTTTCGGCGAAGTCGCGGGGGTGGGCTTCGAAACCGCCGTACTTCTTGGGCTGCAGCAGCTTGATCGGGCCTGCCGCCTTCAGCATCTTCGCCGTCTCGTCGGGCAGTTGGCCGAGCCGCTCGGCCTCGGGGGACTGCTCGCGCAGCTGGTCGGCGATGGCCGTGATGTTGTCGAGAACCTTGTTCATCGGGGCTGTAGTTCCTGTCGTGTGCGCGGGCGGATTAGGTGGTGGTGATGACGGCGCCACGGGCGATGTTGTCGGCCACTTCGGCCTCCCAGCTCGTGACGGCGCGCTCGGTATCGATCTCGAACTCGAAGCGCTTGGTCATGTCGTCGGTGATGTCTTCGACGTCGACGTAGAACTGCTTGTACCAGCGGCGCAGCTGATACACCGGCCCGTCTTCCTCCGACAGCAGCGGATTGTCGATGGGCGCCTTGTTCTTCCAGATGGCCACGTCCTGTTCGAAACCGACCTCGACACCGCGGGCGAACTGCGCGGCCATCGCGTTGGCGTCCTCATCGGACATGCCCTGCGGCTTCTTCACCATCGCGCCGTACTGGAGCACGAACGAGTTCTCGGTGACCGGGTAGTGGCAGTTGATCAGCACCGTCTCGATCGTCATGCCGTTGGCCTCGCTCCACAGCCAGTCGATCATGTACGACGGGCCGAAATACGAAGCGTCCGAACGCAAAGTGGAGTTCGGGTCGTCGTAGTTGGTACCGACCTCGATGTCCTGGCGCGGCGTCGACCGCATGTACTGGGTGGCGACGTGGCCCTCGAAGACGTTCTTGAAGTACCGCGGGAAGGCGTAGTGCACGTAGAAGAAGTGCGCCATATCCACCACGTTGTCGACGATCTCGCGGCAGTGCGAACCCTCGATCAGCATCGAATTCCAGGTCCAGTCGGTCCACTCGGAGCTGCCGTAACCCTCGATCTCGGGGATGGTCACCTCATCGGTGGGCTTGCTGCCCTGCGGGTCGTGCCAGACATAGAGCTGGCCGTTGCGTTCGAGCGTCGGCCAGGCGCGGGTCTTGGCCAGCGGCGGCACGCGGCGCGCGTACGGGATGCCGGTGCAGCGGCCGTTGCCGCCCCAGCGCCAGTCGTGGAACGGGCAGGCGATGGAATCGCCCTTGACGGTGCCGTGGGCGAGGTTGCCGCCCATGTGACGGCAGAACGCGTCGAGCACGTTCAGCTTGCCGTCGGATTCGGACTGGAAGACCACCAGCGTGGTGCCGAACGCCTTGATCTCGTGTGGTTTGCCGTCCTGGAAGGACTTCAGCAGGCCGAGGCAATGCCAGCCGCGGGCGAACCGGGTGGGCGCCGCCGCGGCCTCGATCGTCCTGAATTCGTCCGTGCTCTGGGCTGAGCCGTTCGGTGATAGACCCGGCATCGAAACCTCCATGTTCCACCGGATGACTGTGATCTGAGTCAAATGGTGGACCCGCCGGGCGGCGTACGGACGTCGTCCTCCCGGTCAGCGGACAGGTTTCGTGAAGTGTGAAACGGCTGGCTGCGGGCCTCCCGGTGAGCGGGAGCGAGTGGGGTCACGTGGCCGGTAGCACCGGCCAGGCGAGCGCGCCGAAGCTGTGGCACAGCCGCGTCACGATCTTGCTGCCGCGTTCGGGATCGAACCAGCGATCGATATGCGCCCAGTGGTACGGATGGGTCATGTAGGGCCCGGTCAGCCCGTCGAGGTCGGTGAATTCCTGTTCCCAGACATGGGTCCAGCCGCTGCCGCTGTCGACTCTGCTCAGCTGGGAGGCGCCGATGGTGTGGATGTAGTCGGGCATCGCGGCGGTTTCGGATTCGAAAGTGGCCACCTGTGCCGGGTCGGTCCGTGGGTCGACCGCGACGAGCAGGGCTCGGTAGATGCGCGCCGGCTCGGCATATCCGGCCGGTGACGGCGCCCCCTGATGTCGCGCCGGTGGCGGGGTGTGCGAGGTTGGCGGCGCTGCTCGTCCGGCCGGTGGCTTCACGCGCTGCGGGGTTGCGGTGAAAGCCGCGGTCTCGACCCGCTCGACGAACGACTCGCTCAACCACCGGTCGACGGCGTTTACGACCGGCTGCTGCTGCACGTCATCGGCGAAACGCAGTCGCACGATCAGGTCCCCGGCGTCGATCCCGCCCGGCAACGTCGTTGCGACCAGCGCTCGGTGGGTGTGTGGTGCGACCAGACGGCGTAGCTGCGCGGCCAGCTCGGCGCAGCGCTCCGGATCGCTCAGGTGGACCAAGTGCACGACCTCAGACATCGGCCAGAACCTCCACATCGTCGCAGCCGCAGGCGGTGGTCCGGCGCCGGCTGACGAGCAGCTCGTCGGCAGCCCGCCACCACTGCGCGACCTGCGGATCCCGGCTCGCGCCGAGCCGCTGCCGCCACCACTGTTGCGCGCCGCGCACCGTCCAGCTGACGGTGATGGTGTTCGATTGCTCGGCCAGCCACACCGGGGGACTGACCAGCACCCGATCCAGCTCGAGCCCACGCTCCCGCGCGCCGGGTGCGTATTCCCGCAGGTAGAGGTCGAGAAAGGCGCGACCACGCCCGGGTGGTGCGACCATCTCGTCGACGATGTAGATCACCGGCTCGCCGCGATCTGCCTGCCGTTCGATCAGGCCCGACTCGTCGGCCGCGGTTCCAGTGCCGATGCCGGCCTCGCTGCCGGAGCGGGCACCGGATGGGTGCTGTCCCTCCGTGTCCGACCCATCCGCACGCCCGTTGCGCCCCGGCGTCATCGCCGCACTGTCCATCGTTCAGCCTTTCTGGGTGAATCCTGCGTCGACGACGAGTTCGGTGCCGGTGACGTAGCGGGATTCGTCGGAGGCCAGGAACAGCACGGCATTGCTGACGTCCTCCGGTTCCACCCACGGAACGGCGATCAGATGTCGCCGTGCCAGCACGTCCTCGGCATCGGCGGCGGTCGGATGCTCGATGTCCGGGCACAGTCTCGCGATCGCGTCCGAGCTCAGCGGCCGGCCGCCGACAGCGCCCGGATGCACCGTGTTCACCCGGATCGAGCGCCGACCCCATTCCGCCGCCACCGTGCGGGCGAGCCCGGCGACGCCGTGTTTGGCGGCCGAGTAGTGGGCCCGCACCGGATCCCCGCGCACGCCGGATGTGGAACCGATGATCACCACCGCTGCGCCGTCGACCAGATGGGAACCGAAGGCCCGCAAGGTATTCCAGACGCCGGTGAGGTTGATGTCGAGGCATCGGTGCCAAGTGGCGTCCTCGATTCCGGCCGCCGGGCCCGGCGCATCGCACAGCCCGGCATTGGCGATCAGGATGTCGATGCGGCCGAACGCGCGGACCGCCGATTCGGCTGCCCGCTCGAGGGCGGCGAGGTCGCGGACATCGGCTTCCGCGGTGAGCATTCGGGCAACGGCGGGTTCGTGTTCGAACGAACTCCCCGGCAGGTCGACGGCCACCACATCCGCGCCTTCGGCACGCAACCGGCGCACGTGGGTGCGTCCGGTGCCACTGGCGGCTCCCGTCACCACCGCCACTTTGCCGCGGACTCGTCCCGTCCTATGGTTCATCGCGCTCCTCGCCATCGCCGCGGCGCACGCAGACGCCGGCGTCCTGCGATAGTCGGCGGCCGACCGGGCCGTGGCGCATACCGTTCCCGATCAGTGGAACAGGCCCGGCCGCTAGGTGTCGGCCGGCTCTACCGTTGCCGCAGGATCGAAGGAAGGGATGTGGCGATGGTGCACGTTGCGACGGCCGGTGCGGTCGGGACCCGGCTCGACATCGACCTGGAGGCGGACGGTATCCGCGAGTTCAACGCCGCCACGATGGCGCGCGCGGCCACACCCGCCACCACCGGCGAACCCGTCGTCGCGCCCACCTTCCTGCCCGCCCGGATCGCCGCGGCCGGCGAAGCGGCGATAGAGCATTGGCCCGGCATCCCGATCGAGCAGGATCACCGCTTCTTCGGCCCACCGCCGCGCGCAGGCGAACGGCTCACCGCGCAATCGCGCATCGCACGCGTCTACGAGGTGGACGACGACCACGGCACCCCGGTGACCATGATCGAGATGGTCACCCAGTACTTCGACCGCACCGGCCGCCTCGTCGCCGAATCCTGGATGACCGGCACCCGTCCCGTCTCGCAGGAGTCCGCATGACCGCGACCGCCCCCGCACCCACCACCTCCTTCGGCCCACTCACCGAGGCCGACTTCGAGAAGTACGCGAGCGCCACTCGAACGCTTGCCCCCGGTAGTGAAACTGCCGGTGACGCAGCGTCGTTCACCGCGTCCGCGGGCCCACTCGCCGCCGCGCTCCTCGCCACCTACGCCACCGATTGGCTCGGCAGCGAAACCGTGCGCCGATTCCGCACCCGCTGCTCCCGCCCGCTCTGGCCGGGCGACACGCTCACCTGCTCGGGATTCGTTGTGCAGCACTACGTTCTGGATGGTGAATCCTGCGTCGACGTCACCCTCGTCGGCACCGACCAGGACGGCCGCGTGGCCGCGCGGGCGTGGGCGACGTTCGTCTGCGCATGAACTGGGCGGGGTAGCACCTCGAAGACGGGCGGTACGCTTCCGCTCGATTGTGCTGTTTCGCCGCCGCGGCGCCCACCGGGCTCGCCACAGCCGGGGCGCACCCGCTGCCGGTCCTTCAGTCCTGGGTGAGCTTGCGAATCAACTCGAACGACCGGGCCCTGGCCTCGATGTCGTAGACGAGGGTGTTCAGCATGATCTCGTCGGCGTCGGTGTCCGCGATCAGGGAGCTGAGCTGGCGGCGCACAGTGTCGGGAGAGCCGAGCAACTGACCGGCACGGCGCTGGGCGGCGAAATGGCGCTCGCGATCGTTGGCGGGGAAGCCGGCGGCCTCCTCGGGGGTGGGCAGGCGGCGCGGGCGGCCGGACATCAGATGCAGAAAGGCCAGCTCGCGTGGGCGCGACAGGAGTTCGGCCTGCTCATCGGTGTCGGCGCAGATCGCGGCCGCCGCCACCATGGCGTACGGACGTTCCAGCTGTTCGGAGGGCCGGAAGTTCTCGCGGTACAGCTCGAGCGCGGCCACGGTGTTGTTCGGGCTGATGTGGTGAGCGAACGCGAAGCGCACGCCGAGGATCGCCGCCACCTGCGCGCTGTAGCCGCTGGAGCCGAGCAACCAGATCTCGGGTTCATCGTCCTGGCCCGGGGTCGCCGCGATGCCGTCCGGGCTGGTGCCGCGGAAATAGGCGAGCAGCGCCGCCAGCTCCTGCGGAAACGATTCCGCCGACAGCCCGTCCTTGGTGCGGCGCAGTGCCAGTGCTGTGGCCTGGTCTGTCCCGGGCGCGCGCCCGATGCCGAGATCGATCCGACCCGGATGCAATGCGTGCAGCGTGCCGAACTGTTCGGCGACCACGAGCGGCGCGTGGTTGGGCAGCATCACCCCGCCGGATCCGACCCGGATACGAGAGGTCGCCGCTGCCAGGTGCGCCAGCAGCACACTCGGCGCCGCGCTGGCGATGCCGGGCATGTTGTGATGCTCGGCCACCCAGAATCGCGCATAGCCCATCGCCTCGGTGCGCCGCGCGAGTTCGGTCGTGGCCGCGAGACCGTCACCGGCGGTGTTGCCTTCCTGCACGGGTGCAAGATCCAGCACGGAGAGCGGGACGTTGATCATGGGGCTCCTTCGCGATCGCGTTCCCCTGTGCGAACGCCCGCCCCGGTCGCGGTATTTCGCCTGGCTCACGAACGCGACCCGAGCCGAGGCTCGCCAACCAAACTTACTTCTAGGTAAATTACGCTATGGTCAATTCGCTAGGATCGTGGATGCCGACCACCGAGAGGACTCCGATGGCAACCGGACGTGCAGGAACGGCCCTACTCAACCCACCGGCGCTGGTGCGCACGCTTTCCTCGCTACTGCGTCCGGGCGGAGGGGAGAACATCGCAGGAAAGACCGTGCTGCTCACCGGCGCATCGTCGGGAGTGGGCAAGGTCGCCGCGCACAAACTCGGTGCCAGTGGTGCGAACCTCGTGCTCGTCGCACGTGGTGAACAGGCGCTGTGCGAGGTCCGCGACGCCGTCCGGGCGGCCGGTGGCAAAGCCGAGGCGATGGTCTGCGATCTGTCCGACGGGGCGGCCGTCGACGCGCTCGCCGAACAGATCGGCGCCGAGGTCGGCAAGGTGGACGTACTCGTCAACAACGCGGGCCGTTCGATCCGCCGCCGCGCCGACGACGCCACCGACCGCTTCCACGACTACGAGCGCACCATGGCGCTGAACTACTTCGGCGCGACCCGGCTCACCATGGCCCTGCTGCCCTCGATGCTCGAGGCACGTGACGGGCACATCATCAATATCGCCACCTGGGGCGTCGCCGCGGGCTCGATGCCCATGTTCACCGCGTATCACGCGTCCAAGGCAGCGCTCGGCGCGTTCGGCCGCAGCCTCGGCGCCGAGACCCGCCCGCACGGCGTGCACGTCACGACCATCGGCTATCCGCTGGTCCGCACGGAGATGATCGCGCCGACCGCCAAATACGAGGCGGCGCCCGCGCTCTCCGCCGAGGCGGCCGCCGACTGGATCCTCACGGCCATCCGCACGCGTCCCATTGAGCTCTATCCGCGATACGCCCGCTTCTTGCAGGCCATCGGCGCCGTCTCACCCCGCGCCGTGGACAGCTTGATCTGGCGGTTGGGGATCTGAGCCGCAGCGACAGTCGAGGGGTCGGCTGGCTCGCCACCTGGGACTTCGGTGATCGACGGAATTGATCTTGATGGCCTGGGTCACACCGGGGTGATTCCGGATGCGAAACCGGCCCGGCTGCACCCCGCTGACCTGCGCAAATGTCAACGCGACCAGGGGATTTGACGAAGCGTTCGCCGCCGCGTAACTTATTCCAGGTCAGAGCGACACGGACACCGACCCGGAGCCCACAGGGCCTGGGAAACGAGGTAGGACGAGGAGCGCCTGACAAGCCGGTCGAAGAGCGGATTTGACTCTGAGCCACTGATCGGTAAGCTAGGAACCCTGCCTCACTGAAGCCCCTGGACGAAAAGCCGGGTCGGATGTGTGTGCGTGTGTTCTTTGAGAACTCAATAGTGTGTCGATGAATGTCAGTGCCAATAATTTATTGGTTCCGGCCCCTCATACCCCCGTGTGTTGTGGGTCGGACATTTTGAATGTCAGCAAATTTTTGCTGGTGTTCGGCTTTGCTAGGTTTTCGGACTCTAGTTTAGATATTTCTGATTCGCCCTTCGGGGTGTTTCGAGAGTCTTCAACGGAGAGTTTGATCCTGGCTCAGGACGAACGCTGGCGGCGTGCTTAACACATGCAAGTCGAGCGGTAAGGCCCTTCGGGGTACACGAGCGGCGAACGGGTGAGTAACACGTGGGTGA
>NZ_JBYHFL010000013.1:0-73860 GCF_058222935.1 Nocardia sp. JCM 38205
ACACCGGTGGCCATGGCGGCCAGCGCTGCGGCCATTTCGACGGCGAAGATCACCAGTTGGGCGATGATCATCAGTTTGGTGTGTTCGATGTCGTTGGCGCCGTCATCGACCAGGTCGGCCTGGTCTTCCAACAGCCCGGTCAGGGCGGCGAGGGCGCCATTGTCATTGCCGAGTTTTTTCCAGAACGCCTCGATCGCGTCCGCGGTCTGCCCGTCCAGCGCGGACAGGAGTTGGTTGACCTGGCGTTGAGCATCGTCACCGAGATCATCGAGGGTGGTGGCGGCGCTGTTGTAGGCGTCGGCCATGCGCCGCATCGCGGTCTCATCGCCCTCGGGCCAATCACCGGCCCCCACGACATACTTCGCGGCCCACTGCAACGCCTCGGGAATCTCGATTCCCACCCCGGCGCCCTCCCGTCTCGTTTTCGGCCAAGAACCTATCGACACAGACATAGACGTGGCGAATCAGGTTTCGGTTCCATCCGATCGCGGGCGAGTTGCCGATCGCGGTTGATCTGGAGTTCACTCGGCAGCATGCCGCGACGCAGTCAGGAGGATCGGTCCAGGGCCACCAGGATGGCTCTGGAGGAGGCCGGACTGCGGCTGTTCACCGAGCGGGGGTTCGCGGGCACGTCGGCGGAGGAACTGGTGAACGCCGCGGGAGTGACGCGCGGGGCGCTGCATCATCACTACGGTGACAAGCGCGGGCTGTTCCTCGCGGTGCTCGAGCAGCTGGAAACCGACGCGACGGCCGAGATCACGCGGGCGATCGCGGCGGTCGACCCGGACGATCTGCTGATGGCCATGGCCACCGGCCTGGGCACGTTCCTGGAGATCTGCCGCCGTCCGGCCATGGCGCGCATCGCCCTCTCCGACGCTCCCGCGGTGCTCGGCTGGCAGGCATGGCGGGAATTCGAGAGCAAACACGGTCTCGGAGTGATCATCGACCAGCTCGAGCGGGCGCGGGCCGCCGGCCTGATTCCCGAGGTCCCGGTGCGGGTGCTGGCGCAGCTGATCCTGAGCGCGGTGGCCGAGTCGGGTCTGATCGTCGCGCACGCCGAGGATCCGGACGCCGCGCGGACCGAGGCCCAGCAATCGCTGATGCTGCTGGTCGCAGGCATCCTTCGTACCGGATGACACAGTGGCCGCACCGTTGCCCCGATCGTCCGGCCCGGCGCGACCCGCATGCCTGACACCGCCTGTCACCCATTCGTGAAAGACTGAGCACGTGCGTTTGTACCGTGACCATGCCGTCGTGCTCCGCCAGCACAAGCTGGGCGAGGCCGATCGCATCGTCACATTGCTGACCAGGCAGAACGGTCTGGTCCGTGCGGTCGCCAAGGGGGTGCGGCGCACGAAATCGCGCTTCGGTGCCCGGCTGGAACCGTTCGCCTACATCGACGTGCAGCTGCATCCGGGCCGCAACCTCGACACCATCACCCAGGTGCACACGGTGGAGGCCAACGCGGCGGGCATCATCGATGATTACGGCCGCTACACCACCGCCTGCGCGGTCCTGGAAACCGCCGAACGGCTGGCCGGCGAGGAACGTGCCCCCGCGGCCCGCCTGCACATTCTCACCGCGGGTGCGCTACGTGCGATCGCCGCCGGGCAGCGCCCGCACGAACTGGTCCTCGACGCTTTCCTGTTGCGCGCCATGGGTTTCGCCGGATGGGCGCCCGCACTGGACGAATGCGCCCGATGCGCGACTCCCGGCCCGCACCGCGCCTTCCATGTGGCGGCGGGCGGCGCGGTGTGCGTGCACTGCCGTCCGCCCGGCGCCGCGACGCCCGGCCCCGGGGCGCTGGACCTGATGGTCGCCCTGCACCGCGGCGAATGGGACTTCGTCGACACCGTCCCCGATGCCACTCGCCGCCAGGCCAGCGGCCTGATCGCCGCGCACCTGCAATGGCATCTGGAACGACAGTTGCGGACGCTGCCGCTGATCGAGCGGTCCCGCCCGACGAGTGGTGCCGCATTCGCCGCCTCTGGAGACCGGGTCGGCTGAGGCCACCGCCGTCGTTCTCCCCGGCCCGAGCGGCGGCAGCTCGGCTCGGGAGGTCCCTGATCCGCGGCGGAAAGGCAGCGCCCGGACGGTTCACCCGGCTCGGCCCGACGGCTTCGAGCCCGGCGGTGGTTGCCGCGACCGCCGAGGTAGCGGCGCCCCTCAGGCAGACGCCGAACGCGATGACACCGCGATCCGGGCATCGGGCAGGATAGAGCCGTGATCCTCCGCCGAGACCCCTCCGCCGGTTCGGGCAACGCCGACCGGCCGGGGGCGACCCGCACCGTTCGCCCGCCGTCGCCGCATCCGTCCGGTGCGCGTCCGCCGCAGCTGCCGCCGGAGCTGGTGCCCAACCACGTCGCGCTGGTCATGGACGGTAACGGCCGCTGGGCGCAGGAACGTGGGCTGCCGCGCACGGCCGGCCACGAACGCGGCGAGGCGGTGCTCATGGACACCGTCGAGGGCTGTATCGAGATCGGTGTCAAGTGGCTGTCGGCCTACGCGTTCTCCACCGAGAACTGGCGGCGCAGCCCCGACGAGGTGCGGTTCCTGATGGGCTTCAACCGTGACGTCATCCGCCGCCGTCGCGACGAGATGCACGAGATGGGTGTCCGGGTGCGCTGGGCCGGGCGCAGGCCGCGGCTGTGGCGCAGCGTGATCAAGGAGCTGGAGACCGCGCAGGAGCTGACCAAGGACAACACCGTGATGACGCTCACCATGTGCGTCAACTACGGTGGTCGCGCCGAAATCGCCGATGCCGCACGGGAGATCGCGCGCCGGGTGGCGGCGGGGGAGATCGACCCGGAGCGGGTCGACGAGGCGACGGTCGCTCGTTACCTCGATGAACCGGATATGCCCGATGTGGATCTGTTCTTGCGTCCGTCGGGCGAGTTCCGCAGTTCGAACTTCCTGCTCTGGCAGTCCGCGTACGCCGAATTCGTCTACCAGGACACGCTGTTCCCCGATTTCGACCGGCGCAACCTGTGGGAAGCCTGCCTGGAGTACGCCAAGCGCGATCGCCGCTTCGGTGGTACCAAATGACCGGAGGGGATATGGATTCCGCACTCGAGCCCGACCTGGAGTTGCAGGCACGGGCCGGCGCCTGCCTGTCGATGTACGACATCGATGTGCGGGTCGACAACGACGGATCGTTGCGATTCGACTACGAGGGCGCGCTGTGCTCGCTGGGCGCGGTGAACCTCACCACCGGCCTGGATGTGCTGACGCTGACCTGCGTGCTGGCCTGGGACCGGCCGCTCAAACCGCAGCTGCACAAGCGCGTCGCCGAACGCAACAGCACCTTGCAGTTCGGTTCGATCGTGGTGATCGGGCACGGCAAGCTCGCCGATATCGTGCTGCGCTACACCTTTCCCGCCGCAGGCCTCGACGATCACGCGCTGGCCACCATGCTGCTGCTGGTGCTCTCGGGTGCGGGGCAGGCGCGGCAGGGGCTACTGCCCTGAGCCGAGCCGGCTGGCCCGAACCGGGCCTGCTGCCCTGCATCGAGTTCAGCGTGGCTGGGGGCCGAACGGCAGTAGCGTCGCCACGCCTCGCACGGCTGCCTTCGGGTCGAAATCGCCGATGATCAACTGTTGCAACAGGAATCCGGGCAGGATGCCGAACAGCGCGACGGCGGTCGCCTCGATGTCGGTGTCCTCGGGTAGCCAACCGGCCTCGACCATGCGGCCGATGTACTCCGCCCACATATCCCGGATTCCGCCCATCGCCCCGCGCACGTAGACGGCGGCCTCCGGATCGACCAGCGCCAGTGACCACGCCTGCGGGGCGAGCCGCAGCCTGCCTTCTGGGCCTGTCTGTGGCATGAGCCAGTCGAGTAGATGCTCGGCCACCTCGGCGGGGACCGGCAGCGGGTCGCGGTGCACCACCTCGGACATCAACGCCCGCACGTCGACGGTCGCATTCGAGGCCAGGGCCGCCACCAGCTCGTCCTTGCTCTTGAAGTAGCGGTAGACCGCGCCGGCGGAGAGCCCGGATTCGGCGAAGACATCCTGCATGGAGGTGTTGTAGAAGCCCTTGCGGGAGAAGCAGCGCTGCGCGGCGGCGATGATCTGCTGCCTGCGGCGTTCCAGGTGTTCTTCGCTGACTCGAGGCATGCCTCAAAAGTAAAACGAATATCCGTTCTTGACAACTTCGGGCGGTGCTGCGACCGTAGAACCATCTAAAAGAACGAACCTCCGATTTACAGGAGAACGTCATGAACGTCACCCAGCGGGCCGTGGCCATCGGTGCAGGCGCGGCCCTGATCCAAGCGCTGATGTTGATCGCCTTCGCGTGGCCCGCCGCGAATATGGCGCCGAGGGATCTACCGGTAGCGGTGACGGGCCCGCAGGCGGCGATGGTCGCCGACCGGCTGGCCGCGCACGATCCCGACGCCTTCGACATCACCACGACCGCCGATGAGAACGCCGCGCGCGCCGCAATCACCGACCGCGATGTCTACGGCGCGATCGTCACCGGCGGGGGAGCGCCGCGGGTGCTCATCGCCTCCGGTGCCAGCCCGGCCGTCGCCCAGCAGCTGACCCAGATCGCCCAGCAGATGTCGGGTGCTCCGGCGGCCGCGGTCGAAGATCTGGTCGTGGCCGATCCGGATGATCCGCGCGGCGTCGGCTTCGGCGCCATGGCGCTGCCGCTGGTGATGTCGGGCATCGCCGCGGGCGTACTGCTGACGCTGCTGGTGCCCTCGGCGATGGGCCGGCTGGCCGGGCTGCTGAGCTTCGCGGTGGCGGGCGGACTGCTGAGCATGGTGATCGTGCAGGGCTGGCTGTCGCTGATCCCTGGCAACTACCTCGTCTTGTCCGCGGTGGCCGGGCTGGTGTCGTTCGCGGTGGCCGGCACCGTCGCCGGACTCGCCACGGTGATCGGCCGCGCGGGCATCGGCATCGCCGCGCTGACCATGCTGCTGATCGGTAACCCGTTCTCCGCCGCGACCTCGGCGCCCGAGCTGCTGCCGCAGCCGTGGGGTGCGATCGGCCAGCTGTTGCCGCCGGGTGCGGCCGCCTCGCTGCTGCGGTCGGTGGCCTTCTTCGATGGCGCCGGCGCCACCGGCCCGCTGGTGGTGCTGCTGGTGTGGGCCGGTGCGGCCGTGGGGCTGCTGGGGATCGGTGCGGTCCGCGAACGGCGTGGCACCGATGCGCAGGCCTCCGCGCCGGTTCCGGCGATGGCGGGCTGAGCGGGACTCACGTCAGAGGCCGTCACCGGACCATCCGGTGACGGCCTCGTCTTGGATCACGAAGGGTCGGCCGGAATTCTCAGCCGCGCGATTCGTCCGCGCAGGATCGGCAGGTGCCGAAGATCTCCAGGGTGTGGCTGATCTCGGTGAAACCGTGCTTGTCGGCGATCGATTCGGCCCACGCCTCGACCGTGGGGCCCTCGACCTCGATGGTGCGGCCGCAGCGGCGGCACACCAGGTGATGGTGATGGCCGGTCGAGCACTGCCGGTAGATGGATTCGCCGGAGTCGGTGCGCAGCACATCCACCATGCCCGCGTCGGCCAGGGACTGCAGCGTGCGGTAGACCGTGGTCAGGCCGATGCCTTCGCCGCGACGGCGCAGTTCGTCGTGCAACTCCTGGGCCGAGCGGAATTCCTCGATATCGCCCAGAAGCGCGGCGATCGCGCTGCGCTGGCGGGTACTGCGGATACCCACCGGCTTCTGCGAAACGACCAACTTGTCCGACACGATCAACCTTCCTCCACGTGCGCGACGGCATCGACGACGATATGGGCCAGATGGTCGTCGACGAGTTCGTAGAGCACCTCGCGTCCCGAACGTTCGCCGTGCACCACACCTGCCGACTTGAGAATGCGCAGGTGCTGGCTGACCAGCGGCTGTGTGACGCCGAGCGCGTCGACCAACTCGTGCACGCAACGCGGCGACTCCCGCAGTTGTAGCACGATCGCGATGCGAACGGGGGCGGCGAGTGCGCGCAGCAGCTCTCCGGCATCCTCCAGGATGGTCCGGGTGGGGACCGGCGCGGGAGCGGGGGACCGATACGGGTTGTGCGGGTGAGCGGTGGCCGCGTCGGCAGTCATGGAACCATCTCCTTATTGGAAAGCGATCCCATTTTGATATGCATAGTTGCGCATGTCAAATAGGCATGCCGTGGTGGTGCAAACCCGGTTGTGGCGGGTCGATAGGCTGTAGCCAGTCGGCAGATCCAATGTAGGCGGATCCGCCGCGTGGGCCCGATCCGGCCGCCCGATTCCGACTCGTACTGGATGGAGAATTCTCGCGTGGCACCCAAGTCGAAGGTGGACACCGTTGCCAACCTCGCCAAGCGCCGGGGTCTGGTGTACCCGTGCGGTGAGATCTACGGAGGCACCAAGTCGGCCTGGGATTACGGTCCGCTCGGCGTCGAGCTGAAAGAGAACATCAAGAAGCAGTGGTGGCGTTCCATGGTCACCAGCCGCGAGGACGTCGTCGGCCTCGACTCCTCGGTGATCCTGCCGCGTCAGGTCTGGGAAGCCTCCGGCCACGTCGCCACCTTCACCGACCCGCTGGTCGAATCGCTGCACACGCACAAGCGCTACCGGGCCGACCATCTGCTCGAGGCGTACGAGGAAAAGCACGGCCACCCGCCGGCCAACGGCCTCGCCGACATCAACGACCCCGAGACCGGCCAGCCCGGCAAGTGGACCGAGCCGCGCAATTTCTCCGGCCTGCTCAAGACCTTCCTCGGCCCGGTCGACGACGAAGAGGGCCTGCACTACCTGCGCCCGGAGACCGCGCAGGGCATCTTCGTCAACTTCGCCAACGTGATGACCACCGCGCGTAAGAAGCCGCCGTTCGGTATCGCCCAGATCGGCAAGAGCTTCCGCAACGAGATCACCCCCGGCAACTTCATCTTCCGCACCCGCGAGTTCGAGCAGATGGAGATGGAGTTCTTCGTCAAGCCGGGTGAAGACGCCGAATGGCACAAGTACTGGATCGACACCCGCTTCTCCTGGTACACCGATCTCGGAATCGACCCGGACAACCTGCGGCTGTTCGAACACCCGAAGGAAAAGCTGTCGCACTACTCGGCGGGCACCACCGATATCGAGTACCGCTTCCGCTTCCAGGGCGGCGAGTGGGGCGAGCTCGAGGGCATCGCCAACCGCACCGATTACGACCTGAAGACGCACTCCGAGCACTCCGGCACGGATCTGGTCTACTTCGATCAGAACACCAAGGAGCGCTACATCCCCTACGTCATCGAGCCCGCGGCCGGTCTGACCCGTTCGCTGATGGCGTTCCTGGTCGACGCCTACGCCGAGGACGAGGCGCCCAACGCCAAGGGCGGGGTGGATACCCGCACGGTGCTGCGGCTGGACCGCAGGCTCTCGCCGGTGAAGGCCGCGGTGCTGCCGCTCTCGCGTAACGCCGACCTGACGCCCAAGGCGAAAGATCTTGCCGCGCAGCTGCGTAAGTACTGGAACGTCGAGTTCGACGATGCCGGTGCGATCGGGCGGCGCTACCGTCGTCAGGATGAGATCGGCACCCCGTTCTGCATCACCGTCGATTTCGACACCCTCGACGACCAGGCCGTGACGATCCGTGAGCGCGACTCGATGGCGCAGGAGCGGATCGCGCTCGACCAGGTCGAGGGCTATCTGGCCAAGCACCTGCTGGGCGCCTGATTCGACCCGAAGGGCCGGTTACCGCGGTGCGGTAACCGGCCCTTGTCGTTGTCTGTCAGCCGATTCCGCTGCTGGCGCCGCTGCCGGTGGACATGGACTGGATCAGCCCCATCAGCAAGGCCAGGACTCCGCCGTCGGCGTTGCCGCCGGCCGCGCTACCGGTGTTGACGTCGGTCCTGGTGGGGTGCTTGTGCATGTGTTCTCCTCATCGTGCAGTCGAGCGGGGCTCGACGCTCCCGGTTGTGGGCAGGCGCCCGCGGGAGTGTGAGGGAGATTAGCGGCCGGAGCAAAGCGAAACGCCGCATTTTCAAAAATTGCCCCGGCCGGATCTGCCAAGGCTCCTTACCGCTCCGCTCTCAGACCGGGACGTCCCAGAACGCCAGCTCGTGACGCATGCCCTCGCGGAAGAAGTGTTCGGCTGCGGATCGGTCGACGCCGGTCTCGTCGAGCATGCGGGCACAGCGGCGGGTGAGGGCCGCGAATTCGGGATCGGCGTAGGTCTCCACCCAACGGCGATAGCGTGGCTCGGCGGGCGGGTTCTGCGCGAGGATGGCGCCGAGCGTGGAATAGCCCCACATGCACGGGTAGAGCGCGGCCAGGCCTTCGCCGTAGGAGGCGGCGGCGTCCAGCAAGAACGTTGTATACGCGGCGCAGGGCTCGCCTTTGACCGCGCCGTCGAGGTCGGCGCCGAACTCCGCGGCCAGGGATCGGTGCAGCGCGAGTTCTTCGTGGTAGGTCGAATGGGCGAGATCGACCAGATCGCCCAGATGCGCCGCGGGCGCCTGCCAGGCGAGGCGGCTGAACACGCGAACGTAGTCGAGCAGGTAGAGGTAGTCCTGCTCCAGCCAGGATCGGAACACCGGATCCGGCAGATCGCCCCGCGCGATTCCCGCGACCGTCGGGTGCGCCAGTTGTTCCTCGACCATCGGCCGGCCGATGTGCTCCAGATGTGCGGCGAGACTCATGCCGACAGTCTCGCCCATGCGATGGTGCGGCGGCGCACGGCGGCCGCGCCGACGCCGTTCGGTGACCGGAACCCGTCGCGTTGCTGAACCGTAATGTTTTCCGGCCCCGTGGATTTGCGCGCGAACCACCTGTTGCCGCACGCTTGCGGCGTGCTGTGGGATGCGGGTGAAGTTGTGCGGTTGCTGGCGCCGTCGGAACAGCGTTTCGTCCGGCATGGCACCTATACCGGGCGATCGGTGTCGGTGGCCGGTCGGCTCGACATCCCGGCGCTCCGTGCCGCGTTCGCGACGCTGCTGAGCGCCTATCCCGTGCTGGTCTGCCGGATCGGCGTCGACGAGTACGGCCGCGGATATCTACTGCGGCCTGCCGGTTCCGGCGCGGTCCAGCCGTGGATACGCACCGGCGACCCTGCCGAGCTCACCATGCCCGCGCACCGGCTCGACCCCGCCGAGCAGTTGGCCTATCTCGACGTCGTCCGCGGATCGGGCGATCGGTCACGCGTGACGATGTATGTACACCATGGGGTTGCCGACGCCGGTCACTGCGTCGAATTGTTCGCCCGGTTCTGGGATTGCTACACCGACCGGATCATGGCCGTCCGCACCGTCGGCGGGCCGTTCGCCTATCCGATGCCGCTGGAGTGGTATGCCGAACAACACGGCATCGCGCGGTGCGCGCATTCGGGCTTCGAGGACGTGGCCCGGCCGCTGCCGCCGGCGAACCCGGTGGGCGATGACGACGGGCCGGGCGAGGCGGTTCTGGTCCGGCCGCGACGGCTGCGGCTGGATCCGGCCGCCACCGCCCGCATCGTCGAACTGAGCAAGCTGCACCGGGTGACCGTCAACGCGTTGCTGACCGCAGCCCTGCTGCGGGCCTACGCCGCCACGGTCGGCGCGGGTATCGCGATACCCCTCGGCTGCCTCTATCCGGTGGATCTGCGGGCCAGGCTCCACCCGCCGGTAGCCGCCGCGGCGGGAACCAACATGGCCGGGCTGGCCGCGTTCACCGCCGAGATCGACCGCGCCGACTGCATTGTCGAACTGGCGCAACAGATCTCGACGCGACTGCGCGCCGACCTGGAGACCGGAACCGTGCAGCAGTCGGTGCTGCATTTCCCGGATTACTTCGGCGACAACAGGATCCACTCGCTCGCCGGCCATATCGCGATCACCAACACCGGTGTCGTCCCGCATTTCCGCACCCCCGCGGACGTGCGGATCACCGACTACGAGATCGTCTACCTGTCGGCGCACCCGCGCCGCTCCCTCGGCCCGTCCGCGGCCGTCACCTTCCTCGCCTACACCTTCGCCGCCCGGCTCACGGTAGCCATCCTCGGCGGCCCCGACCCGGCCCATCTCTACGACCGGGTACAAGCCGAACTCACCGCCCCGATCCGTTCGGGCGGCACACCGGCGATGAGCGGCCCGAACGGATGAATCAGACGCGGGCTATGGGCTCCTGCAATTCGGTGACCCATTCGGCGGTGTTCTCGGCATAGACCAGGGTGACCTCCCGGGTGGGGCCGCACGTGCGGTATCCGTTGTCGGCGATCCACCGCCCGAGGCATGACGCTCTCCTTCTCGATGACGCGGAGCCTCGCTTCGATCTGGACGAGCCGCGCCCGGTCGGCCGCGATCCGCTGTTCCAGTTCGGCCCGGCGCAGGATGAGCATGCCGCGCAGTTGCGCGCCGTCCACCTGCCCGTCGAGGATTCTGCCCACCTGTTCCAGCGTGAACCCCAGATCCTTCAGCGCGACGATGCGATTCAATCGCGCCAGCTGACCGGCCTGGTAGTAGCGGTATCCGGTGGCCGGGTCGATGCGATCCGGACGCAGCAAGCCGAGCGCGTCGTAATGGCGCAGCATGCGCACCGACACCCGTCCGTGCCTGGCGAAGTCTCCGATACTCAACATGACGCGTCCCGGTGTAGTGGCTCACACGGTGTGAGGGGCAAGGCAACTCAGAAGCGCCCGCCCCGGCTGACCCGCCGCGAGCCCGACGACCCACCGAACGAGGGCGCACGGTACCCGCCGCCGTACCCGCCCCGATGCCGCGCACCGGTGACAGCACCCCGGAGCAGGCCCTCGACGAGGATGCCACCGAGAACCGCGCCGGCCTGGGAGCCCGCGGAGGGTGCGCGTCCGGCCTCCCAGGCCCGGACGCTGTTCTGGGCTTCGTGCAGGGCGCGGCCGGCGAGGTCGGCGGCCGTTCGCGCATGGGTGAGGGCGGTGGCCGGGTCGCTGTCGCGCAGGCCGGTGGCGCCGTCGAGGTGGCGTTGCGCTTCGGCGAGGCGGGTGCGGGCGGTGGCGTCGACGCCGCCGCGACGGGTGCTGATGTAGTCGGCGGCCGCGCGCACCCTGGCGTCGGCGTCGATCAGGGCTTGGTCGAGTCGGCGGCGCAGGTCCTCGGCGGCGAGTTTGCGGTCGGCGGCTCGGGCCAGGGCGCGATCGAGTTCGGCGTCGGCGGACAGCGTGCGGTGAAAGGCGCCCAGCGGATCGCTCGCGGCCGCGCTCTGCGCCTCATCGAGAATTGTCCGTGCGTTCGCGGCCGCCGAGGCGAGTTCGGGGCCGCCGTGGGCGGTGAGTTCGGCCGCGGCGGCGAGATCGTTGCGCAATTCCTCCAGCGCGGCGGGCAGCCCGGCGCGGGCCTGCTCGATATTCGTCGCGGCGTGCAGGACGGCGTCGAGCAGCGTGCGGGCCTGCCCGATCGCGCCTTCCGCGGCCCGGATCGCCGCGACCGCGCCGCCCTGCTGACCGACCGGCCGGCGCAGGGCTTCGCGACCGGCATCGATAGTGGTCTCGGCGAAGGCGATGCGCTCGCGTGCCATCGCGACGTTGTCCCGGATCGAGGTGAGCACCTGCGGTGGATGAGCGGCGACGAGCCGGCTGAGTTCCTCGTCGGCGGCCGGCGCCCGCCCGGTGAGTTCGACCAGATTACGGGTCAATCCGTCCAGCCGTTCGGCCGCGTTGATGAGCAGATCGCGCATCGCGTCGAAGGCGGCCACCTGCTCATCGAGTTCGCGATCGGCCCGGCCGAGGGTGCCGATCAACTCGAGCAGCAGGGCACGCTGCTCGTCGGGGGTTTCCGGGATGGCGTCGTCGAGTCGTTGCCGAATCGCGAACGCCTGGGCCAGCGCCGTTGTCGCCTGGTCGACGGCGGTACGGAACGGGAGGGCGGCGGTCTCGCCGAACTCTCCGGTCGCCAACTCGAGCTCCTCCGAACTCGTGCGCACCGCATTGTCGATATCCACCAGCAGCTCCCGCGACCGGGCGTGCAAGGCGGGTAACGGCAGCGGCGCCAGCGCGGCGGTATCGGTGGGATCGATGGTTCGGGCCTGTTCGAGTTCGACGCGTTCGCGCCGGCGCCGCCGCACCCGCGTGAACGCCACCAGCGCCGCGACGGCGCACACGATCAGTGCCCCGATGATCAGCACCGGCATCAGGCCGACGCCGCCACCGGACATCGCCGAACCGAGACCGTCGGCGGCGGCCACCCCCGCGTCGGCCCAGCGGCTGTCACGCAGTGCCGTTTCGACGTCGGAGGTGAGGATGCGGTCGAGTTCGGATTCGCTGACGCCGCCGGGCAGTTCACCATCGAAGGCGTAGGCGCGATCGTCGACGGCCACCGCGAGCAGCAGATCGCGGTCGCCGAACCCGGATCGCTCGGCGGTCTGCGCGGCCCAGCTCTGCGGACTCAGCCCGGCGAAATCGCCGACGTAATTCACCCACAGCCGCACCTGGTGGTCGGTGTAGAGCCGATCGACAGCGGCCCGCACCTCGGCGGAGCCCGCCGCGCCGAGCGCATCCGCCGAATCGACCACAAAGGTGTCCATCCGGGTCGGCGCCTCCGCTCGCGCGGACCCCGGCACCGCGGGCCCGGATATCACCAGCACCCCGAGCACGACCAGCAGCGACCAGCGACCAACCCGATGCAGCGCCATGGCGTCGAATCTATCGCGCACCAGCGCCGCTTCGGCCGCGGTCGGGCGCGGGTCGCTCGGTGCTCCTCGACTACCCGGGCCATCGGGATCGGCCGGGGATAGCATCGAGACCGTGGTCACCATCGACAGCACCTACACCGGTCACGTCTCCGCCGGCTCGGCCGCTCAGCAGCGCGAGGTCCCCGGCGCGCGGATCATCAAGATGTCGGTCGGCCCGATGGACAACAACAGCTACCTGGTGCAGTGCGCCACCACCGGCCACGCCCTGCTCATCGACGCGGCCAACGACGCCGACCGCCTCATCGAGCTGATCGACCAGGAGACGCCCGGTCTGGTCCGCCACATCGTCACCACCCACCGGCACCCGGACCATTGGCAGGCACTGGCGCAGGTCGCCGCCGCCACCACGGCCGAGACCGCCGCGCACGCCCTCGACGCGACCGAGCTGCCGGTCACGCCGACCGGCACCCTCGCCGACGGCGACACCCTGACGATCGGCAGGCTGAACTTCGAGATCATCCATCTCACCGGCCACACGCCCGGCTCGATCGCGCTCGCCCTCACCGACGGCGCCGGGCGGACCCACCTGTTCACCGGCGACTCGCTGTTCCCAGGTGGAGTCGGCAAGACCCGCAGCCCGCAGGATTTCGCCACCCTCTACGCCGACGTCACCGCCAAAATCTTCGACCGCTACCCCGACGACAGCGTCGTCTATCCGGGCCACGGCGACGACACCACCCTCGGCGCCGAACGGCCGCATCTGGGGGAGTGGAAGGAGCGGGGCTGGTAGTTCGCCCCCGAACGTTCGGGGACGCGCGCCGGTCCGGGCCGGAAAAGCCGGTCGGCGGGAAAGAAAACGGGCGGGTAACCTCCGCTCGCTGTGCACTTTCGTGGGGTGAGCGTGCACACTACGGGCCAACTGTGAAACCCCGTCCGTCGGCCGGGTCCGTGCTGAAGGGAAAGGAGTCGGCGAGAGTGTTCAGCCGCATCGCCATCGTGAACCGGGGTGAGGCCGCCATGCGCCTCATCCACGCCGTCCGAGATCTGGCCGCGGCTACCGCGCAGCCGATCGAAACCGTCGCGCTCTACACCGACGTCGACCGCAACGCCACGTTCGTGCGCGAAGCCGATATCACCTACGACCTCGGCCCCGCGTCCGCGCGCCCCTACCTCGATCTGAAGGCCCTCGAACGCGCCCTGCTGGCGACCAAGGCCGACGCCGCCTGGGTGGGCTGGGGCTTCGTCGCCGAAGACCCGGCGTTCGCCGAACTGTGCGAACAGATCGGCGTCACCTTCATCGGCCCGAGCCCGGACGCGATGCGCAAGCTCGGCGACAAGATCGGCGCGAAGCTCATCGCCGAGGAGGTCGGCGTGCCGGTCGCGCCGTGGAGCCGCGGCGCGGTCGAGTCGGTGGAGGCGGCCGTGGCGGCCGCGGCCGAGATCGGCTACCCGCTGATGCTGAAGGCCACCGCAGGCGGCGGCGGACGCGGCATCCGGAAGATCAACGACGAAGCCGAGCTCGTCGACGCCTACGAACGCACCAGCCAGGAGGCCGCGCGCGCCTTCGGCAGCGGCGTCGTCTTCCTCGAACGCCTGGTCACCGGCGCCCGCCACGTCGAGGTCCAGGTGATCGCCGACGGTCAGGGCACCGCGTGGGCGCTTGGCGTGCGCGACTGCTCGGTGCAGCGGCGCAACCAGAAGATCATCGAGGAATCGGCCTCGCCGGTGCTGAGCCCGGAGCAGGCCGCCGACCTGAAGGCCTCGGCCGAGCGGCTCGCGGTCGCCGTCGGCTACCGCGGCGCGGCCACCGTCGAGTTCCTCTACCACCCCGGCGACCAGCTGTTCGCCTTCCTCGAGGTCAACACCCGGCTCCAGGTCGAGCACCCGATCACCGAATACACCACCGGCTTCGACCTCGTGCACGCGCAGCTGCACGTGGCCTCCGGCGGCAAGCTCGAAGGCGAGCCGCCGGCCGAACGCGGCCACGCCATCGAAGCCCGCCTCAACGCCGAAGATCCGGACCGCGATTTCGCGCCGGCCCCCGGCCGCATCGCGCTGCTCGATCTGCCGGCCGGCCCGGGCATCCGCGTCGACACCGGCGTCAGCGAGGGCGACACCATCCCGGCCGACTTCGACTCGATGATCGCCAAGATCATCGCCTACGGCCGCGATCGCGAGCAGGCGCTCGGTCGTCTGCGTCGCGCGGTCTCGCAGACCCGCGTCATCATCGAGGGTGGCGCCACCAACAAGAGCTTCGTGCTCGACCTGCTCGATCAGCCCGAGGTGATCGACGCCAGCGCCGACACCGGCTGGATCGACCGGGTGCGCGGCGAGGGCAGGCTGGTCTCGCAGCGGCACTCCGCCGTCGCGCTGGCGGCCGCCGCGATCGAGGCCTATGAGGAAGAAGAGCGCGCCGAGCGGCACCGGCTGCTGTCCACCGCCTCCGGTGGACGTCCGCAGGTGCAGCACGAGAGCGGCAGGCCGCTCGATCTCAAGCTGCGCGGCGTCGGCTACCGGGTGCGGGTGGCGCGCATCGGTGCGCACCGGTTCCGCATCGGCATCGAGGCCGGCAGCGAGATCCGCACCGCCGACGTCGACCTCGAACGCTTCGACCAGCACACCGGGCAGATCGTCGTCAACGGCATCCGCTACCGCCTGGTCACCGGCACCCACGGCCCGGTCCACCTGGTCGACGTCGACGGGGTGACCCACCGGGTCAGCCGCGATGAGGGCGGCGTCGTCCGTTCACCCGCGCCGGCGCTCGTCGTCGCGACGCCACTGCAGGTCGGCGACGAGGTCGAGGCCGGTGCTCCGGTGCTGGTGCTGGAGAGCATGAAGATGGAAACGGTGCTGCGCGCGCCGTTCCGGGCTCGGCTCAAGGAATGCTCGGTCTCGGTGGGCACCCAGGTGGAGGCCGGTGCGCCCATGTTGCGGCTGGAACCGCTGGCCGACGACGCCGAGGCCGCCGACACCACCGCGAACGAGCCGGTGGAGCTGGACCTGCCGGCCAGCCGGGCCGGCACCCAGCCGCACGAGCGGCTGGTGCGTGGCCAGCAGGACATGCGCAGCCTGCTGCTCGGCTTCGACGTCGATCCGCACGACGACCGCCGCGTCGTCCAGGACTATCTGGCCGCGCGCCGGGAAGCCATCGCCGACAACCGCAGGCCGCTCGCCGAGGAGCTCGAGCTGATCGAGGTGTTCGCCGACCTCGCCGAGCTGAGCCACAACCGCACCTGGGGCGATGACGGCGGCCACGCGCACGTGCACAGCGCCCGCGAGTACTTCCACACCTATCTGCAGAGCCTGGACGTGGAGCGGGCCGGGCTGCCGGAGTCCTACCGCGCCAAGCTGGCCCGTGCGCTCGGGCACTACGGCGTCACCGAGCTGGACCGCACGCCCGAACTCGAGGCCGCGGTGTTCCGCATCTTCCTCGCCCAGCAGCGTCCGTCCGACACCGTCATGGTGATCACCACCCTGCTGCGCGAATGGCTCGGCGAGCGCCGGTGCCGGACGCGGCGCTGCGAGAGCCGGTGGGCCTGGCGCTGGAGCGGCTGGTGGCGGCGACGCAGGTGCGTTTCCCGGTGATCGCCGACCTCACTCGCGGCCTGGTCTACGCCTGGTACGGCCAGCCGCTGTTGCGCCGCAACCGCGCCCGCGTCTACGCCAACGTGCGTAAGCACCTGAGCTACCTGGACGCCCATCCCACCGCGCCCGACCGCGGCGAGCGGATGGCCGAGATGGTGCGCAGCACCGAACCGCTCGTGCGGCTGCTCGGACAGCGGCTCGAGCGGGGCAGCGCCGACAACACGGTGATGCTCGAGGTGCTGACCCGGCGCTACTACGGCAACAAGGACCTGCTCGACGTCCGCACCCACGAGTCGGGCGATTGCACCTTCGTCGTCGCCGAGCGTCGCGGGCTGACGCTGGTCTCGGCCGCGGTGAGCTTCGGCGCCCTCGACGGTGTGCTGCGTGGTCTCGCCGATCTCGCCACCGGCGCCGCGTCCATCGAGGCCGATATCTACCTGTCCTGGGAGCGGCAGCCCGAGGACTTCGACGAAATGGCCGCCGCGCTGCAGGAGGTGCTCAGCGCGCATCCGCTGCCCAACCAGGTGCACCGCATCACGGCCACCGTCGCGGGCAGTGGCGGCGCGGTGATGCACCACCACTTCACCTTCCGGCCGTCCGCGACCGGTCTGGCCGAGGAACGGCTGATCCGTGGCCTGCATCCGTACATCGCGGAGCGGATGCAGATGAAGCGGCTGCGCAAGTTCGACCTGACCCGCCTGCCGTCCTCCGACGAAGAGGTGTACCTGTTCCGCTGCGTGGCGAAGGAGAACCCCTCCGACGAGCGGCTCATCGCCTTCACCCAGGTCCGTGACCTGGCGGCGCTGCGCGAACACGACGGCAGGCTGCTCGCCCTGCCGACGGCCGAGAGCACGCTCGCCGCCTGCGTCGACGGCATCCGGCGGGCGCAATCGCTGCGGGGCTCCGGCAATCGCCTGCACACCAACCGCATCGTGATGTACATCTGGCCGCCGCTGGACCTCACCCAGGCCGAGCTGCAGACCATCGTCGAGCGCGTGGAACCGACGACCTTCGGCGCCGGGCTGGAGGAGATCCTGCTCATCGCCCGCAAGCCCGACCCGGAGACCGGCGAGCTGGTCAAGATCGTCGTGCGGATCGGTTTCGATGCACCCGGCTGGACCAAGGTGACCGTCGGCGAACGCACCGACGACCCGGTGGAGCCGATCGACGAGTACCGGCAGAAGGTGCTGCGCGCCGCCAGCCGCAACACCGTCTACCCGTACGAGCTCACCGGCCTGCTCGGTGACTTCGTCGAATACGACCTCGACGACAACCACGCCCTGGTTCCGGTCGACCGGCCCAAGGGCCGCAACAAGGCCGCGATCGTCGCCGGTGTGGTCACCGCGCCGACCGAGCGGCATCCGCAGGGCGTCACCCGGGTGGTGCTGCTCGGCGATCCGACCAAATCGCTGGGCGCGCTGTCGGAGCCGGAATGCCGCCGGGTGATCGCCGCCCTGGATCTGGCCGAACAGATGCAGGTGCCGCTGGAGTGGTACGCGCTGTCCTCCGGTGCCCGGATCTCCATGACCTCCGGTACCGAGAACATGGACTGGGTGGCGGCGGCGCTCAAGCGCATCGTCGAGTTCACCCAGGACGGCGGTGAGATCAATATCGTCGTCGCCGGCATCAATGTCGGTGCGCAGCCGTACTGGAACGCCGAGGCGACGATGCTCATGCACACCAAGGGCATCCTGGTGATGACGCCGGATTCGGCGATGGTGCTCACCGGCAAGCAGGCGCTGGACTTCTCCGGCGGTGTGTCGGCCGAGGACAACTTCGGTATCGGCGGTTACGACCGGGTGATGGGTCCCAACGGTCAGGCGCAGTACTGGGCGCCGAACCTGGCCGCGGCACAGGAGATCCTGATGTCGCACTACGACCACACCTACATCGCACCGGGTGAGCAGGCGCCGCGGCGGGCGCAGACCACCGATCCCTTCGATCGCGACGTCTCCGGCTTCCCGCACCGGATGGCCGACAGCGATTTCACCACCGTCGGTGAGATCTTCTCCGCCACCGCCAACCCGGATCGCAAGAAGCCCTTCGATATCCGCACGGTCATGCGGGCCCTGTCCGACCAGGACCACCCGGTGCTCGAGCGCTGGGCAGGCATGGCCGACGCGGAGACGGCGGTCGTGCAGGACGCGCATCTGGGCGGAATCCCGGTGTGCCTGCTCGGCATCGAGTCGCGCGGCATCCCGCGGCGCGGGTTCCCGTCCACCGACGGCCCCGACACCTACACCGCGGGCACGCTGTTCCCGCGGTCGTCGAAGAAGGCCGCCCGAGCGATCAACGCGGCCAGCGGCAATCGCCCGCTGGTGGTGCTGGCGAACCTGTCCGGCTTCGACGGTTCACCGGAGTCGATGCGCAAACTGCAGCTGGAGTACGGCGCCGAGATCGGTCGCGCGATCGTCAACTTCCGTGGGCCGATCGTGTTCTGCGTGATCTCGCGCTATCACGGCGGCGCATTCGTGGTGTTCTCCAAGGCGCTCAACCCGAATATGACGGTGCTGGCGCTGGAGGGCTCGTTCGCCTCGGTGCTCGGTGGCGCACCCGCCGCCGCGGCCGTGTTCTCCGGTGAGGTGAACGCGCGCACCGCGGCCGACCCGCGGATCCAGGATCTGGAGACGCGCGCAGCCAACGCCGCGGGCACCGACCGTGCCGAGCTGACCGCCGAACTCGATGAGCTCCGGTCCTCGGTGCGGGCGGAGAAACTCGGCGATGTGGCAGCGGAGTTCGACAAGGTGCACAACATCCACCGTGCCGTCGAGGTGGGTTCGGTGGACGCGGTGATCCGTGCCGCCGAACTGCGCCCGCGCATCATCGAGGCGATCGAGGCGCGCCTCGGGAGCTGATCCGGCCGGCCGCTGATCCGCGCCGGGCTGAACGGATGAACGGTGGTCGGGCTGGCATAGCCCGACCACCGTCGTCGTTTCGTGCGCGACGGCCGGACTCACGCAGGCCGGGTTGCGCGCCCGGCCGAATCGTCCGCGCGAGCGGTCCCGCTTCGCCGTGCCCGTTTCCCGCGCGCCACCTCGGTGGCCAACGCATCGAGCGGTTGGGCGAACTGCGCCAATGGGTCGGCCAGCCCGGCCAGCCACGCCTTGGCCACCTCAACACCCGCCGGATCCACCGCGTACAGCCTGCGGTTGCCCTCGGCCCGCACGGTGACCAGCCCGGCATCGCGCAGCACCTTCAGATGCTGGGAGACGCCGGGCTGGGAGATGGCGGTGTGCTCCTGGACGGCGGCGACGACCGTGCCTGCCGGCTGTTCACCGCCCGCCACGAGTTCGAGGATCCGGCGCCGCACCGGGTCGCCGAGCGCCTCGAAGATCTTTTCTGCGGCCGAGCTCATCAGGATTCGGGATTCTCCTCGGGCTCCACCGTGTAGAAGGTGATGGTCTGCTCGGCGGCCGCGCGCGCCTCGGCCGGATCGTCACCGCCGGCAACGGCGGCCTCGGCCCAGCCGGTGGCGGCGGTGCGGACGAATTCCGTGCCCTCCGGCGTGGTCGGAAACGCCAGGCCTTCGGCCGGATCGACCGCCGCTCCCGTGGACAGATGCAGGCCGAGCGCCATCAGCAGCAGATCCCAGCCCACCCCGACCGCGCCGGGCCCGTACTGCTTCCACATCTCCGGATCGACCGGTGCCTCGTGCGTCAATTGCAGCAGTGTGCCTGCGTCGGTGGCGGCGAGGCTGACCTGCACCCACGACACCTGCGGACCCATCTCCCAGGTCAGCGTGAAGGACTCCGGCTCGTCGCACCGTTCGACCACGCCACCGGCATGCCCCTCCAGCTGATACCGGCCGCCGACCTTCAACTCCCCGGTCACCGGCAGAAACCACCGTGGAATCCGCTCCGCGTTGGTCAGCGCGTCCCAGAGATCCTCCCGGTCGGTGGGGTAGCTCCGGCGCGCGATGGCGATCTTGGTCGGTTCGCCGTCCCGTTCGCCGTTTCGAACCTCGCGTACTACGAGCCCGGCGACGGCAACCGGATCAGTGAGCAATGGCATCGCAACAACCTCCTTGTATAAGTTTGAGCTTATGCTACCCCGGCTGTCCGCCCGCGTCACCCACCCGCGGAAAAATGATGCCGCTGGTGTTTGTGTCCGCAGATGCCGGGTAGTAGCCAGGGTGTAGCTGATCGATGGCTTCACGGCATCGGCTACGGATGGAGACCGCTGAACTCGGTGATGTCTCACGCATCGAGTCGGACCGACCGGCTCGATCGATGTATCGGCACCGACGTGCCGATAGGACGACTCGCGGCGTAAGGCCGCATACCCGGCCCGTCGTCGCTCCTTCGCTGCACAACGAGGAGGAAGACATGGCTCAACAAGTGGAAGATCTGATCGGTGATGTCGTCTACGACCCCGGCGGCGACAAGATCGGCAAAGTCAAGCGCGTCTACGTCGACAACAGCTCGGGTCAGCCGACCTGGGCAGCGGTGAGCACAGGCCTGTTCCGAGACGATTCACTCGTGCCCCTCGCCGGCGCTCGCGTCCGGGAGGATTCCGACGAGGTGCAGGTGAGCGTCGGAAAAGAGGCGGTGAAATCAGCGCCGCACCTCGAGCGTGACGGACTGATCACCCCGGAAGCGGAATCGGAGCTGTTCGTCCACTACGGCATCGACCCCGGCCATGCCGGATGGGAAGAGTACGGCAGGCACGCCGCTCCCGCCGGTGGCGCGGCCGGGATGACGGGGACCGAGCAGCAGATGGGCGGGCGCACCGGCCGTACCGACAGCGACGAGGCCATGGTGCGTTCGGAGGAACGCCTGGATGTCGACACCGAGCGGCAGGCGACCGGCAAGGCCCGGCTGCGCAAGTACGTGGTGACCGAGGAGCAGTCCATCACCGTGCCGACGACACATGAGGAGGTCAGGGTCGAACGTGAACCGATCACCGACCCGTCCGCCGTTACCGGCGATATCGCCGAAGACGAGCGCGAGGTGACGCTGCACGAAGACCGCGTGACGGCGCACAAGGAATCGGTACCGGTCGAGCAGGTCCGGCTGGCGGTGGACGAGGTTCCCGAGGAGCAGACGGTCTCCGACACCGTCCGCAAGGAACGCATCGACACCGAAGGGGTCGACCCGCAGGAGCGGCGTCGCCGCTGACTCCGGCGTCGACCGGCTCGGGTGAGGCCCGGGGGCATGCCGCCCCGGGCCTCTCGGCTCAGTCGAACGTGCAGCCGGACAACGGTTTTCCGGCGAGGCGGTCGAGCAGATAGGTGATCGCGTTATCGGTGCCGAAGCCGTCGATGATCTCGGGCCCGAAGTGGTTGCCGAATGTGGTGCCGGGGGCGATCGGCGGGAGTTCGTTGGTGCGGAAGGTCACCGTCGCGCCCTTGTCGCACCAGTCCTGCGCCAGTTGGCGGCCCTGCCCGTAGGGCACGGTGTCGTCGTTGCGGCCGTGCGTGATGAACACCGGGCTGGTGGGGGTGAGGCTGCCGATGCGCTGCTCGCGCAGGATCTGGGCCGCGGCGGGGAGTTCGCGCAGATGGTCGAACAGCGGCCTGCCGTCGACGGTCATATCGCTGGTCCGCGTGAACGGGTGCTTGGCGATGATGTCGGCGATGCATTCGGTGCGCACGCTGTCGAGCAGGGCGCGACCGCTCGGGGTGGTGAGTTCGTCGACGATCCTGCGCAGTTCGGGGTAGCGGTCGGTGAAACCGTTGATCGCGAATCCGATGGCGGCGCCGATCAGATTGCCGTCGATCTGGCCGACCACCTGCATCAGGTCGGCGGTCGGAGCACCGGCCCATGTGCCCTTCAGGTTCAGCTCGGGCGCATAGCTCGGCTGCATCTCCGCCGCGGCCGCTGCCGCTCCGCCGCCCTGCGAGTAGCCCCAGATGGCAAGGGGTGTACGGGATCCACTGCCGGCGAGGGTGTTGGCGGCACGGGCGGCATCGAGCACGGCGTGCGCCTGTTCGATCCGGTTGGCGTAGGTGTGCACGCCCGGCGTGCCGAGCCCGATGTAATCGGTGACGAACACCCGCGCGCCGAGTGCGTTCCACGCCGCGGCCGACTGCGATTCCTGATTCGCCGACAGCGACAGCGGTTCGGTGCTGACATGCATGCCGGTGCTGAAGGCCAGCGACAGCGCGCATTGATCGCCCTGGCCGACGGTGCCCGGTGCGATGACGATGGTCGGACGTTCGCCCGCGCCGCGCCACGGCTGCGTCGCGTCGATGAAGGTACCGGTGACGGCTACCGGGACGTCGTGCTGGGTGCGCGAGCTGAACATCACTCGCTGCGCCTGCACCGGCCAGCCCTCGGTGCCCGGAGCCATCATGAACAGCGGCATGGGCTCGGTCTTGACGATCGCGCCACGCTCGGCGGGCAGATCGGCCGGTGGCGTGTAGAACTCGGGGACGGCGCCGGCCGCTGCGGCGGTGTAGAGGCCCGCCGCAGCGCTCAGGCAGGCGATCGTACCGGCGGCGAGTGCCCGCCGGATGCGTCCGTGCCGTCTGCGTGGGTGCGGGCCGTGGTGCTGTGGCTGCATGGATCTTCTTTCTGAGGCCAGGCGCCCTCGGCTGCCTGTGCGATAGCCCGGTGGATCGCGGGCGGCGTCGCGGATTTCGGCGAGTTGTGGGCCGTCCCCCCGGCGACGCGTGGTCGGTCGCCGCCCGCATCCGCCCATGTGGCGGGGCTCGGATGTGAAGCGGCTCACGAGAGGGTAACACGGTTACCCACTGCTGGTAACCCCGTTACCGACGCTCCGGGTTACTGTCACCAAGGTGGGTAGCGGGCGAGAATCCGAGATATCGGCACAGATCATCGCGGTCGTGCTCGACGTGCTCGAGTCCGACGGCTACGACGCGGTCCAACTCAGGCTCATCGCCCGTCGCGCGCATGTTTCCCTCGCGACCGTCTACAAGCTCTTCCCGACCCGTGACGAGTTGATCGTCTCCGCGGTCGAGCAGTGGATGGCCGATAACACCTATTCGGACATGGCGCCGCTGCCCGCGGACGTCACCGTTCGCGACGGCCTGACGATGGTGCTGCGCACGGTCTTCGAGCCGTGGGAGCGCAATCCCAGAATGCTCGAGGCCTATCACCGCGCCCGCCTCGGCCCCGGCGGGCAGCGTCTCGATACCCAGGGCTTCAACGCGGTCCTCCCGGTCGCGCTCGGCCTGCTCAGCGATCTGGACCCGATCTACGCCGAGGACGTGGCGTTGATCATGACCAATATGACGCTGGCACTGATCGGCGCGTTCGCGATCGGCTCGATCGAGATCACCGACATCCTGCCCACCCTCGAACGCACCATCTACCGGCTGACCGCCGACAACGAAAGCGCGGCACTCGGCCGCACCTCCACGGCACGACCTGGCGAGCGCACCTGAGCCGAGATCAGTAACGATTCGATGGAGAACCCTCGCCCGGATGGAACAGCACAACCCAGCTGGCAAACTCGAGGAGTGAATTCGGCACCACTGCGCACACGGACGGGCACTGTCACCGAACCCGCGGTGGCGCGGGGAGTAGGAGCGGGCATGCTGCGATGGGGGTGGCGGCTGGTCGCGGGGGTGGTGCTGGTGGGAACGGTGCTGGTGTTCGGCACGGCGTTCCGGGTGTGGCAGGTGGCGCGGATCGACGATTACCGCAAGGCCGACGCGATCGTGGTGCTCGGCGCCGCGCAGTATTCCGGCACGCCGTCGTCGGTGTTCGAGGCCAGGCTCGATCAGGCCTACGACCTGTTCGAGGCCGGGGTCGCGCCGCGAGTGATCACCGTCGGCGGAAAACAAGAGGGGGATCTGTATACCGAGGCCGCCTCGGGGAAGAACTATCTGATGAACCGAGGCATACCCGCCGACCGGATCCTCGCCGTGGAGACCGGATCGGACACCCTGCGCAGCGTCGAAGCCGTCGCCACGGCCATGCGCGCCCGCGACATGTCCTCGGCGGTGCTCGTCAGCGATCCGTGGCATTCGCTGCGCACCCGCACCATGGCGCAGGACGCGGGCCTGGACGCCTGGACCGCACCCACCCGTACCGGTCCGGCCGTCTACACCAGGGAATCGCAGGCGCACGGCATCTTCCGGGAGACATTCGCGCTGCTGTGGTATCAGCTCACCCACTTCTCCGCCGACTTCAGCTACACCGCGGGGCAATGAGATGAGCGCCGACGGTTACAGCGCGCACGACCGCGAACGCCTGGTCCTGGAGGGCCCGAAAACCGCCGGGCTCACCAGCGACAGCAACGGCCATCGCAGCGATTTCTCCCGCGACCGCGCCCGCGTGCTGCATTCGGCCGCCTTGCGCAGACTGGCCGACAAAACCCAGGTCATGGGCCCGCGCGACGGCGACACCCCGCGTACTCGGCTCACCCATTCGATCGAGGTCGCCCAGATCGGCCGCGGCATCGCCGACGGACTCGGCTGCGATCCCGATCTGGTCGATCTGGCCGGACTCGCCCACGACATCGGCCATCCGCCCTACGGCCACAACGGCGAGCAGGCTCTCGACATCTGGGCCGACCGATACGGCGGTTTCGAAGGCAACGCCCAGAATCTGCGCATCCTCACCCGGCTCGAACCCAAGGTGCTGGAGGCCGACGGCACCAGCGCTGGCCTCAACCTGACCCGAGCCGCTCTCGACGCCGCCATCAAGTACCCGTGGCAGCGCGCCGGTTCCGGCACCAAGTTCGGCGCCTACGACATCGACGCCGACCGGCTGGCCTGGGTGCGCAAGGGTGCGCCGCCGCGCAGGCAGACCCTGGAATGCCAGATCATGGATTGGTCCGACGACGTCGCCTATTCGGTGCACGACGTCGAGGACGGCATCATCGCCGGGCGCATCGACCTGCGCGCCCTGGCCGATCGTGTCGAGCAACGCGCACTCGCGGAGATGGGGCATGTGCACCATCGGTCGCTGTCGGTCGACGATCTGGTCGCCGCCGCCCAGCGGTTGTCGGAGCTGCCGGTGGTGCGCCGGGTGTTCACCTATGACGGCTCGCTCACCGATTCGGTCGCCTTGAAGCGGTTGACCAGTGAACTCGTCGGGCGGTTCGCCACCGCGGCGGTGGTCGACACCCGCCGGGTCGCCGGGCCGGGACCGCTCACCCGATATGCCGCTGACCTGGAGATATCGCCGATCGTGGCCGCCGAGGTCGCCATCCTCAAAACGGTGGCGCTGCGCTACGTCATGTCCGATCCGGATCACAAACTGCGTCAGGCCGCCCAGCGCGACCGCATCACCGCCGTCGCCGAGAGCCTGCTGGCGGCCGCGCCCACCGGTCTCGACCCGCTGCTGCTGCCGTGGTGGGACGCCGCCGCCGACGACACCGCGCGGGTGCGGGTGATCGTCGACCAGATCGCGTCCTATACCGAGAGCCGGTTGGAACGGATCGCCGCTCGGCTCGCGCACTGATCGCGGTCGCACACTGCTCGGTGCGCGTCCGCGCACAGCTCGACCGGTGCGTAGCACCGATCGAGTCCGCCCGAGGCCGGCTCCTGGCAGCGACGGCTCCGCGGCCCGCGTCCGGCGCCGCCCGCTAGACTTCAACAGTGCCCGGACGAATCCCAGATCGCGATATCGCTGCGATACGCGAACGCGTCCGGATCGAGGACGTGGTGGGGGAGTACGTCGCGCTGAAGCGGGGCGGCGCCGACTCCATGAAGGGCCTGTGCCCGTTCCACGACGAGAAATCACCGTCGTTCCATGTGCGGCCGAATCACGGCCTGTTCCACTGCTTCGGTTGCGGTGAGGGCGGCGACGTCTACGCCTTCATCCAGAAGATCGAGCACGTCGGTTTCGTCGAGGCCGTCGAGCAGCTCGCCGACAAGGTCGGCTACCAGATCAATTACGAAGGTGGCGGCACCTCGGTCCAGCGCGACCGCGGCACCCGCGCCCGGCTGGTCGCCGCCAACGCCGCGGCCCACGAGTTCTACATGGCCAGGCTGCGCGAACCCGAAGCCGAAGCGGCCCGCGCCTACCTCACCGAACGCAACTTCGACGCGGCCGCGGCCGCCCAATTCGGTTGCGGTTACGCTCCCGCGGGCTGGGACACCCTCACCAAGTACCTGATGCGCAAAGGCTTCGAGTTCAAAGAACTCGAAGCGGCCGGCCTGTCCAGGGAAGGGCGGCGCGGTCCGATCGATCGGTTCCACCGTCGCTTGCTGTGGCCGATCCGCAACCTGGCGGGCGAGGTCATCGGCTTCGGCGCCCGCAAACTCTTCGACGACGACACCATGCCGGGCAAGTACGTCAACACGCCGGAAACGGTGCTGTACAAGAAATCTCAGGTGCTGTTCGGGCTCGATCACGCCAAGCGTGAGATCGCCAAGGGGCATCAGGCGGTGGTCGTCGAGGGCTACACCGACGTCATGGCCATGCACCTTGCGGGTGTGAAAACCGCTGTCGCGGCGTGCGGTACGGCCTTCGGCGACGACCATCTGGCCATCCTGCGTCGGCTGCTGATGGACGACAACTTCTGGCGCGGCGAGATCATCTTCACCTTCGACGGTGACGCGGCGGGCCAGGCGGCTGCGCTCAAGGCCTTCCTCAACGATCAGAAGGTGGCTGCCCAGATCTACGTCGCCACCACACCCGACGGCCAGGATCCGTGTGAGCTGCGTCAGCATTCCGGCGACGCCGCCCTGCGCGATGTGGTGGCCAAACGTCGCCTGCTGTTCGAATTCGCCCTCGACAGCGAGATCGAGAAGCGCAAAGATCCACGCATCAACGACCTCACCCGCGACGGCCAGGTCGAGGTGCTGCGCTGGGGCGTGCCGCTGGTGGCACAGATCAAAGACCACGGCAGGCGCAAGCGCTACGCCACCGACCTGGCCGACCGCACCGGCTGGCTGGACGTGCAGACCGTCTACCGCCGCGTCGAAGAAGAAGCCAAACGGCTGCGCACCGGGGGCACGGCCACCGGTGCGGCGCGTCGTCCGCGTGCGCAGAACGGCACCGATGCCCCGGTGGCACGGCCGAATCCGACCGATCCGACGCTGCTTCCGCAACGCCAGGCGCTCGCAGCCGGGCTGCAATACCCGTCCATCGCGGGCCCGTCGTTCGACGCATTGGAAACCGAGGCCTTCACCCACCCCGCCTACGTGCACATCCGCACCCTGATCGCCGAAGCCGGCGGCACAGCGGCCGGCCTCGTCGGTGCCGAGTGGGTCGGCGCGGTCTCCGACCGCACCGACGACCTCACCGTGCGCGCACTGATCTCGGAACTGGCGAGCGAACCGCTCCCGGTGAAGTCGGCCGACGACATCCCGCGCTTCGTCACCGGTGTTCTGGCCCGCGCCCAGGAAGGTCTGGTCGGCCGCCAGATCGCCGAACTGAAATCGAAACTGCACCGGGTGTCGTCCACCGAACAATCCGAGGCCTATCTGGCGTTGTTCGGTGATCTGGTGGCGCTGGAGCAGTACCGCAAGAGCCTGCTCGAGCAGGCCATGGGCAATTCCGACGACTTCGCCCCGCACTGAGCCGGGCTCGCTGCCGCCGTAACGAATCTGTGCGGCCCGATGATCCATCCGGTAGCCGGGTTCGGCATCGACGGTGGGAGGCGTGGGATGAGACGAGCGGTGTTCGCGGGCCTGGCGGTGTGTGTGGCCATCGGTCTGTCGGGTTGTGATGCGGACAGCCCCACGACGTCATCGGTGTCGAGTGCCTCGGCTACCGGTCGGCCGATCACTGCCGGCACACCGGAACCGGCCACGCCGCCCGGCAGCGAGACCACCCTGCCCTCCCGCGACGACGCCACCGTCGACGCGCGCGACTTCCAGCAGGGCAACTACTACTATTTCCAGTCGCCGACCGGAAACATCATGTGCGGCTTCATCAATGAAGGTGAACTCGGTACCGGTTGCCAGCTCGGCACGACCGCAGTGGTGCCCCCGGAGCTGGCCGATTGCGATACCAGCCGCGCCGACCGCGCTGTGGCAGCGCAGGTCCTCGGCGGCGCGGCCCGGTTCATGTGCGTGAATCAGGGCTTCTTCGTCGGTTCACCCACCGACGGCTCGCGCAAGGGCGGCGGGAACGTGCTCGAGTACGGGGAGACGATCATCGTCCGCGGCACCGCCTGCACGTCGATGCCGACGGGCGTCCGCTGCGATCAGGCCGGGCACGGCTTCATGATCGCCGCGGATCGGCAGTACCTGTTCTGACGGGTCGTCTCAGCGCCGCAGCTGATCGTGCGGCACCAGCACGGTGGTGCGCTCGTCGATCGGCTCCATCGGTTCCAGCGCCGGCCGAGTGCTGAGTTTGTCCGACAGTTTCTGCCTGCTCACCTGGACGAGCTTGCGGGTGACCGGGCTCCCCGTGACCGCGCGAGTAGCCGCGCTGATCTGCTCATAGCGCGCCCGCCCGGCCTTGCTGCCGAGCACATACCCGGCCGCGATGCCGATCATCAACCGCAGCATCTGTTCGAGCTCCTCCCGTTCGCCTGTCCGCGGCCTACATCCTGCCCGAAGCCCACCACCCCTGTCGATCCGCCCACCCCCCAGATGCCCCGCTCAGCGCCCCCTCAACCCCCTCTGACGACACGATTTGGGCCCCCGCCCACCGATACGCTAAAGTTTCACCTCGGCTCGCCCGGAACGAAACGAGCCAACAGGATAGTCCCCTATAGCTCAATTGGCAGAGCAGCCGACTGTTAATCGGCAGGTTTCTGGTTCGAGTCCAGATGGGGGAGCAGGAAAAGGCCTCTGACCAGCAGTTCACTCTGCACGGTCAGGGGCCATTTTCGTACCACGGCCGCCGAACTCGCAACTAAGTCTCAAGAAAGTCGCGTCACGTCCGATTGCGGCGTCATCCTGCGCCGGCTTGCCGAGCCCGGCCATCACCGCACTGTGGACGACCGCAGCCGCGGTGTGATGCACCCGCCCTCGGGCCATGTACTTTCGCTGAGTCATGGCCGGATCGGCGTGCTGCAGGACGTCGGCGGTGACCCTCGCCGACAACCCTTCGTCATCCAAGATCATTGCGACGAGTTTGCGGAACGAGTAGGGGACGACATCGTCCGGTAGCCCGAGGGCCTCGCGGACACGTTGCCATTGATGGTTGACGTTCACCGGGTCGCGCAGTGTCCATTTCGATGTCGGGAAGATCAGGTCAACGTCGTAGTTGCCAGGGGGTGGGCAGTCCCGCTTCCTCTTCCGTAGCAGCTCCCACCGTCGGTCGAGGACCTCAACGGCGAAATCGGGGAGCGCAATCGTGCCTTGGGGATTCTTCGGGTCGTCGTCGTTGACGACGCGGACCAGTCCCTTTCCAGGGATGCGCACGACCTTGCCGACAGTCCGGATTGTCCGGCGTTCCCGGTCGTAGAACGGCCATGCGAGGCCGAGCACCTGGCTGGGGCGTTGGCCGGTTGCGCCCATGATCGCGATAACGTCGGCGAGGTCTGCGCCCTCGCAGAATTGTGCGACCGTCGGAGGGGTATAGGAACGGATCCCTCGCTTCTCCTCGGCTTTGGTCAGTTTCCGTGGGCATGGCACCGTGGACCAATACACCGATGCCAAGATGAAGCAGAACTCATCGACACCAATGTGCGCTGCTACAGCCGCTTGACCCCCTGTCCACCATTCGGGGACCTCAATTTGCCCCGCGACGCCGTCGTGATCACCTCCAAGGTCGGATACTTCCGCGGAACGGCCGCACACGGCTATCAGCCCCTGCACATGCGCCACCAGCTCGAACAAACCCTGCACAACCTCGGCACCGACCACCTCGACATCTACTTCTTCCACCACCCCGACTTCGGCGGCAACGACACCTACCTCGACGCAGCAATCGACACCATGCGCAGATTCCGCGACCAAGGGCTCATCCGCGCGATCGGCATGCGCGGGCCACACCGGCACGCCCTTGACCGGCTCACCGGCGCCACCACCGGCAACAAATACCAGCGCTTCGTGCAACTGTTCAACAACATCGACCCAGACGTGCTGGCCGTCCGCGACAACCTGCTCACGCCCCAATCCCGGGCCGGAATCTTCCAACTCGCCGACCACCACAACTGCGGCGTCCTGATCACCAAACCCCTCGCCCAAGGCCTGCTCACCGGCAGCCACCACCCCACCCGGCCCCGCCAATTCGGACCCGGCGACCACCGATCCCGCAAACGCTGGTTCACACCGACGGCAGTCACGATCATCACCGACGGACTCGACCAACTCCGACGCCTCGCCGGCCCCGACCCCGCTGACCTGATCCGCATCGCTCTGTGGTCGTGCCTGCAACGCAGTGACAACGCCGCAGTCCTGGTCGGAGTCACCAGAGCCGAACAGATCACCACCAACATGACCTGCCTCGGCGACCCGCCGCCTGCCCACACCATCGACACCGCGCGCCGCATCACGGCCGACGTTCAACAGCGGCTAGACGCCACTGGGCAGGTCTTCACCGACGAACCACAACCGAAAGACGCTCACCATGGATGACCGCCGTGCAATCTGCATCTCCTGCGCCGAAATCGAACGCCGCCCCGACTCCCACCTGCTGTGGGACCTCCTCGGCCGCGACATCGGCGAATCGTATCTACTTTACGAAAGCGAGAACTTCATCGTCGTCCCCGGCGCGGGCGCCCTCGTCCCCGGCTACACCCTCATCATCCCGCGCGAGCACATCCTGTCGCTCGGCTACCTCCCAGACCACCTCGACACCGAATTCGACACCCTCCTCACCGGTGTCAAAACCTGGCTCACCGCCGAATTCGGGGCAGAAGCCCATGTTTTCGAGCACGGCGCGAAGAACTTCCGGGAAAAAGGCGGCGCCTGCGCCGACCACGCCCACACCCAAGTCGCCCCGATCGGCACCACCGACATCTACCTCACCGCACTACAACGCGACTTCACCACCACCGAAACCAGCACCTACCTCGACGCCGCCCGCGATACCGTCGCCAGAGGGGACGGGCACCCCTACCTGTTCACCCACTCCGACACCCACGGCGGTGCCATCGCTATCGCCACCGGCGCCAAAAGCCAATACTTCCGCCGCCTCCTCGCCGCACAAATCAGCAAACCCGACGAATGGGACGGCGTACTCTTCCCCTTCCTCGACAACATGCGCGCAACCATCGACGCCGCACTGACACTGCCCAAATACCTGGAACCTGGCACAGAGGGCGGGAGCAGGAAACGGCGGTGACAGTGACAGTCATCTCGGCCACACCGCAGAGCGCCGTCATTTCGATTCAGCTCGCCGAATTTCGTGTTCGCGGTAGCGACTGATCATAGGATCGGGCCGTGCAGCTGCGAGAGTTCATCGGCCCGCCGATCGCCGAACGCGAGCTGACCAGAAATGGCGAGCGGGTTCTGGTCAAGTTCGCACTACCCGCTCAATTCGACGGCGGCAGTGGCTACGGGTGCTCGATCCGAATCGACGGCATCCCAGAACACACGACGGTGTACACGATCGGCGGAGTCGATTCGGAGCATGCGCTGATCCAGGCCCTCCAGTTCGCTGATCGCATCGTCTCCGACGCCGGTTGTCTGTGGAACGCCAGCTCCGATCTCGGACTCGTCCCACCGCGATTCGGCCACGACCTTCTCGCCTGCCTCCGCACGGAAGACGCCGGTGCGCAACGTGAACAGTCGACCGCGTCGGAGCGGCAGCAGTCGGAGAATGCACGGGCGACGGTGAGAACGACGCAATGGGCAGGCAACGATGAGCAACGATGACCAGGATGCTGGGTTCGAGTATGCCCAGCAGGATCCAGCCTTTCGCGACTGGCTGGCAGCCATGGACGCTCAGCGGCGGAGCGTCCGCCACGGCTGTTCCGTCGAACGATTGCGTTCTGGCGGGCTTCTTCGACAAGTGCCTGAAGCTCGAGAGAGGTTGGTTCGTCTATGCCGCGGTGCGGCCTCCGCTGCGCAAGCTTTCGCCAGTAGCGGAGGTAGGTCCGCCGCGCCTTCCGACACCGCTGCCTCGACCCGCTGTGTGTACTCGGCAAAGGTTGGAGTTCGACCATTCTCGTGTGGCGTTCGCAGCAGTGCTTCGGGCTGGACACCGAGGCGAGCGAGAAGTGCCCGTGCGACCTCTAGATCATTGGTGGTCATGGCGCTGCCGACCGATCGCCAAGACCATCGGAGAGCGTGTCCTCGACAACTCCGGGTGGGATGACCGCGACAGTAGCGCACTCCGGCAATGGGATGAGTAGGACGCAATCTCCCGGGAGGATACCGAGGGCGCGGTGAATGGCGACGGGCAGGTGAATCTGCCCGAACGGCCCCACTGTGAAGCGGTGGTCGGACCGGTCGGTACTCCGAATGAGAATCACACCTCGGCTAACGGCGTATGTGATGGCATGACCAGTCCCCCAGCCCATCGCATTGAATGCGGAGCGGCCCGACACTCGCGCTCGGTCACTTACAACCGATGAGAAGAAGGAGAAGCTCGACGAAGCGGTTCGTGGGGCTGTCGCGTAGGCCCGTTGCGGGAGGGGCAGCCCAGACGGCGTGGAGCCAAGAACGGCAGTGAATTGATCGTGTCGAATCAGCATAGGACGCTCTGTTCAATCCTGTGTCTGCCAATTCTCCCGACTCCATGAAACCTGAGATTCAGAGATTACGCCACCCTGGCCTGAGGGACGCCATCGTTCCGCTGGCCCGGCCGCGCCGACCGTAGCGCCGACTGCGTCTCCGGGATACGTCTGCTCATGATACTGCGACCAGCACTACGACGGCCGCCGCGTACTTCCCTGTCAAGCACCCGGAATGGCAGGAGCCCGCGAGGGCGGACTCGGTAGTGCTCGGCACGGTGTCAACGTCATCAACGGCCTCGGTAAACCCAACTCCCACGCCCTGATGATCAAGGAGCCCCTCGTGCTGCCCCGGTACCTCTGGTCAGCGCAACAAGACGCGGATTCCGACCTGCTCGGACATTGTTTCCCTCTGAATCGCTGCTCACGGTGCTCCCGCAGTCAATCACCACGCGCCCCAACACAAGACCGATTCCGAGGTCTTCGACCCTGAACGGTTCGCGCCCGATCGACGACACAGGGGTGAGAGTCATCGGGCCTATTTGGTGAGATGTCGACACTCGGAACGAAGAATAAGCTCTCGCCCTACCAGCAGCGGACATCCGCCGAACAGTAGGCCTCGCCCGCACGTAGCCGCAGGCGAATCCTCCGAACTGCTCGGACAACTCGCGTGTCATGTACGCCGGAACTCGTTGGGAGAGCGGCCGGTCCATCGCTTGAAGGCGTGTGAGAAGTTGGCGAGGTCGCTGTATCCGAGATCCGTGGCGATCTCACTCACCGACATGGATCGGTCGAGTAGCCGCAGCATCGCACGTTCGCGCAGGACTGACTGGCACAACGCGCGAAAGGTGGTCCCCTCCTCGGCGAGGCGACGCTTGAGCGTGCTGGTGGACATCGACAGCTCGTGGGCGACCGACTGGCTACTTCTTCGTCCCGGGTCTTTCTCCAACAGCCGTCGTACCTTCTCCGACAACGGTATGGCTCCGCTGCGCTGGTCGAGAGTTCGTTGCAGATCGACGATGGCGAGTCGATACGCTACGGGATCGGAGAACCGGCAGACCTCGTTGAGCGTGGCGGCAGGGATATGGAGGAACGATGTCGGAGCGTCGAAGAACACGCGCCCGGCTAGCATATTTTCGTGACCGGTCGGGAAGGCTGGCGCCGACCAGCTCAGATGGAGTGATATGGTCCGTACTTCGTCGGCGAGCATGTCGAGCAGCCGCACTAGCGCCGACCCACTGTAGGTGACGACCAGGCAGTCCAGAGCCGGATCACGTGTGTGTCCGGTAAGCCCGACAGTGAGGCCGTGCTCACTTGGATGGAACTGTGGGCTGACCGCTGTCGAAATCAACGGCAGGTATGTGAGCAGCTCTACGATCTCGGCCACCGACCCGGCGCTCACCAGCGGGAAACTCAGCGGGCCGAAGGATGTCAGCTGGGCCTGTTCGGCGAACGCGAAGCCGAGCAGGGTTGCCTGGTCGGCATCGAGCTCGGGGTAGACCTCCCGAAACCAGCGCAGCGGGATCTGGACGTCATTCTTGATCAGGGCCGGCTCGTCGATTCCTTCGCGAACCATGATGTTGCGAAGTTGTGCGACGGTATCTGGGTCAAGCGCTTGGCTCTCGAGCAGCTGAACGAACACGAGCGGGGGGACACCGGCGTCGCCACGGTATGCCCCCATCATTTGATGTCACCGTCATCTCGCTGAGCCGAATTCACAAGTTTCTGCCCCTGTCGAACATAGCCGTCGATCACCTCTTCGGCAAGACTTTTACCAGGTATTCACATCGAGGCTACGTATCAGGAGTTGCCATGGCAGTTGTCACCTTTGTCTCCCACGACGGAGAGAAGCATGAGGTGCCTCTCGAAGAGGGGCGCTCACTGATGCAAGTCGCGACAAACAATGCGGTTCCCGGCATCGACGGTGACTGCGGAGGCGAAGCCGCGTGCGGTACCTGCCATGTGATCGTCGATCCGCACTGGATCGAGCGGGTCGGCTTCTCCGGCCCTGAAGAGGAGGAGATGCTTGCGATGAACCCTGAGCGCCAGCAGACCTCTCGGCTGTCCTGCCAGATGATTGCCTCCGCGGACTGGGACGGTTTGACCGTCCAATTGCCTGAGTTCCAGATGTGACAACGAGAGACGGTTGAATCGTGATGAATATTCCTTCAGCAATCACCGCCAAGGTGCAGTCGACCATCCCGATGGATCTGCAGATCCAAGGCGCACATCTGTACGACAAGACGCGTCGCTGGGTTACCGGGACGAATGGGGAGAAGCTCTTCGTCGAGAAGCCCATCCCGCCTGTCGATGAGGTCGAGCTCGCCGACATCGATCTCAGCAACCCCTTCCTCTATCGTCAGGGGCGCTGGCAGGACTACTTCGAGCGGTTGCGCAACGAGGCTCCGGTCCACTATCAGCCCAACAGTCCGTTCGGTCCATTCTGGTCCGTCACGCGTCACGCCGACATAGTGGCCGTCGACAAGAACCATGAGGTCTTCTCCGCCGAGCCGTTCATTATCATCGGGGCGCCGCCGCGCTTCCTGGATGTCGAGATGTTCATCGCGATGGACCCACCACGCCATGACACGCAGCGGGCCGCGGTCCAGGGTGTTGTCGCACCGAAGAACTTGCGTGAGATGGAGGGTCTGATTCGATCGCGTGTCCAGGAAGTGCTGGACGACCTGCCCGTGAATCAGCCGTTCGACTGGGTACAGAACGTCTCGATCGAGTTGACCGCTCGAATGCTCGCGACCCTGCTGGACTTCCCGTACGAGCAGCGTCGCAAGCTCGTCTACTGGTCAGATCTCGCGACCTCGATGGAGCAAGCCAATGGCGGTCCCTCGGACCTTGACAAGATATTCCCCGGCATGCGCGATATGGCGCGCGGTCTCAGCGCTCTCTGGCACGACAAGGCGGCCCGGACAGCCGGCGGGGAGGAACCCGGCTTCGATCTGATCACCATGTTGCAGGGTAACGAGAACACCAAAAATCTGATCGACCGCCCGATGGAGTTCTTGGGCAACCTCTTGTTGCTGATCGTCGGTGGCAACGACACGACCCGGAACTCGATGAGCGGCGGTGTGCTTGCACTCAACCGCTTCCCTGACCAGTTCGATAAGCTGAAGGCGAACCCGGGCTTGATCCCCAATATGGTCTCGGAGATCATCCGGTGGCAAACTCCGCTGGCCTACATGCGCCGGATCGCCAAGGCAGACACAATTCTGAACGGCCAGTACATCCGCAAGGGCGACAAAGTGGTGATGTGGTATGCCTCGGGCAATCGCGACGAGCGCGTGTTCGAACGACCGGACGAGTTCATAATCGACCGGTCCAACGCCCGCAACCATATCGCTTTCGGCTTCGGCGTCCACCGCTGCATGGGCAACCGGCTGGCCGAGCTGCAGCTTCGGATCCTCTGGGAGGAGCTGCTTCCTCGCTTCGAGAATATCGAGGTCGTGGGGGAGCCCGAGTACGTGCAGTCCAACTTCGTGCGGGGCATCAGCAAGATGATGGTCCGCCTCACTCCGAAGGCAGACGTATGAGTCTACAGCGAGCTCTCATCGTCGGGGCCGGCCATGGTGGAGTCCAACTCGCGGCCAGTCTGCGCCAGGATGGGTGGACGGGCGAGGTCGTCCTCATCGGCGAGGAGCCGACTCTACCCTATCAACGCCCTCCGCTGTCGAAAGCCTATCTGGCCGGGAAGAGCACAATTGACGAGCTCGCGATCCGCAGCGCGGAATTCTATCGCAAGCAGGGAATCAAACTCGTGGATGCGACAGTAGAGGCGATCGATCGATCGGCTGGTCGCCTCGCACTGAGCACTGGCGACGCATTGCCCTATGACAAGCTCGCGCTGTGCACTGGTGCCCGCCCTCGTCGGCTCGCCACCTCGGGCGCCGATCTGGCAGGGGTCTACTACCTACGCACCGCCGCCGATGTCGAGATGATCCGAGCCGCTGCCCGCCCCGGGCGGCGGGCCGTGATCGTCGGCGGCGGCTACATCGGACTGGAGACGGCCGCCTCCCTGCGAGCTTTGGGTCTTGAAGTCACCGTGCTCGAGGCGACCGAGCGCGTCCTCGAACGGGTCACTGCCCCGCAGGTCTCGGCGTTCTTCGACCGAATCCATCGGAACGAGGGCGTGAACATCCGCACGCACGCGCTGGTCGAGGCTGTGTCTGGCGACAGCCGGGTCCGAGAGGTAGTCCTGTCTTGTGGTGAAGCGATTCCCGCCGACCTCGTCATCGTCGGCATCGGCGTGGAGCCGAACACCGAGCTCGCGGCCGCCGCAGATCTGGTCGTCGACAACGGAGTCGTAATCGACGACCAGGCTCAGACCAGTGACCCCGATATCGTCGCGGCTGGGGACTGCGCCAGTCACCGGATGGCCCGTTACGGCCGCCGTATACGCCTGGAGTCGGTGCCGAGCGCCAGCGAGCAGGCCAAGGTCGCGGCCGCGACCATCAACGGGAAGTCCAGGAAGATAGCGGCGCTTCCGTGGTTCTGGTCGGATCAATACGATCTCAAGCTCCAGATCGCCGGCCTCAACACCGGATACGACGAAGTCGTCCTCAGCGGGGACCCAACCGGGGACCGCGACTTCACCTGCTTCTACCTCCGCGCCGGCGAGCTCGTTGCCGCCGACTGTATCAACCGCCCCCGCGACTTCGTATTCAGTAAGCGGGCAATCACGCAGCAACTCCACATCAACCGGGACGAACTGTTGCTCGCCGGCTCGGCCTGAGGCCACGGTCTGTTGGGTGATGGATACGCGGCAGTGCGTGGGGCGGTAGGCCAGCTCAGCGGTGGCTGACCCGCTCTCGCTTCGATGCACCGGTTTTACCCAACCCCCAGCCGATTGCGCGACGTTCAGTGCATAGCAGCCCGTCTCGTGTTCGGCCGATGGTTGCAGCCCCAGCAGTGCACGATTCGGGACTGAACCAGCCGACTCAGTCCTCGCTGAGGAGCTCGACGTCGTCGAGCCGGGTCAGCGGATCGCGCCGAAACAGGAATCGCTGGGGATCGCGTCGGTTGTGTGGAGCCGCATCGTGGTTGCTGCCAACGCGTTGGCGTAGGCGTCACCGACCGACCCGACCGACCGCCGGAGATCCGAGACCGCCAGTGCTTCCACGAGTTTCACTGCGGTGTATCGAGACCTCACATCGGAATGATGTATCGCTCCACCGACCGGAAGACCTTCGCGAGCCCGCAGAGCGACCGCGGGCCGGATCGCCTTCTCCGCAAACGTGGCGTCTTCGCTGGTCGAGCATTCCGAGCCGAGGACGCAGCTGGCGTAGGCATCGACGACGAACGCGGTAGACGAACATCGGTGATCAGGCGGATGTAGGTGAATCGGCCATGAGCCGCGTGTTCTGCGCCAGAACCCGAAACTGCCGGTCCGCCAGGTCGGTCGCTCTCGACGCGGCCTGGTTCGGTTTGGTCATGCCGACCTTCTTGCCGCGCACGATCAGCCACTGCTATCGCGGCCGCTAGTCGCACGAAGAAAGATGTTGCCGCTTCGCGGATTCCGATCGTTCCTCGGATTCCCTATTCGTGCGGTGCAGCTGGCAAATCTCCCTCGCTGCCTCCGTCGACACGCCTTCGGCGCCGCCGGTGTCGACCGCGGCGCGGCGCACCCAATTGCGCAGGGCTTACGGGTCGCTCCGAGCCTCGCAGAGACCGCTTTCATTCCGCCGAAATGCGTGGGCACCACACCCGGGCGGTTCATCTGCCGGAGCTGCCTGGTCGCGATCATTCCCGTCGATCAGGGCTTATGGGTGGACTGGCAATGCCGAAGCAGGCAGTGCGAAACGGCGCCACCCAGCGACGGAAGCGGAGCAAAGTGCAGCCGGAGTAGTGACCGAGGGAGTATCTTCGGTGGCCGATGCCTGCCAACCCGCCCCTGCACCACAACCGCACTTTCCTCGGCCGTAGATGGGCGAGACTGCTCATGTGGATGGTGTCGTCGCACGTCGCGGTTGCTATCGGCCGACTTTCGCCGGGGCGATATCGCTCGGTTGCCAGAGGGTCGCTCGCGCGTCCCGGGATCGATCGAAATCCTCTATTGACACTGCGTGAGCAGCACCACATACTCATACCCTGAGTATCTGGTACTTGCAGTAGTGCACAAGGAGGTGCCGTGAGCAGGGTGCGCTCGATAATGACCCGACGAGGTACGTCATACCGGCGAAGCCATTCCGATCATTCGGAGAACGAGCTATGCCGGATCGTCGACACTTTCCTAGCGGGCGCGCCAGTTGCGTTGCGGAGCGATACTCTTGGTTAGGACGGGAATCTGTGGTAATGCCTGAACGTAGCGCGCTATCGACGTCGACGAGGTTGCTCAGGGAAAACTTTTCCGAAACCGTAGTGTCGGCGCTCAGAACTTTTGGCCGGTCGACGCAGATGGCTTCTGAGTCGGCTGCGGGAGCAGTAAGCGATATCGTTCGTTTGAGATTCCAGTGGCGAGAGGCACTGAATCAAGCTTGGTATCTGATCACCGTTACTGCGATTCCGGCCATCCTGATGGCCGTGCCTTTCGGTGTCATCGTTTCCGTCCAGGTCGGAAACTTGATTCATCAAATCGGGGCGGACTCCCTGCTCGGTGCCGCTGGTGGATTGGGTGTGATCAAACAGGGCGCCCCCATGGCAACAGGGCTGCTGCTGGGTGCGGCCGGAGCGGCCGCAATCGCGGCGGATCTGGGTGCACGTAACATTCGCGAAGAAATCGATGCCATGCGAACGATGGGCATCAGCCCCTTGCACCGACTCGTTATTCCTCGGATGGTGGCGATGGTTTTCGTCGCGCCGATGCTCAATATCTTGATCATCTTCACGGGCGTGATAGCTGGATATGCGGTCGCAATCGGCCCCCAGGGAGTGACCCCCGGCAGCTACTGGGGAACGTTCGGCTCTTTCACCGTTGTCGCGGACATCGGTGTCTCGATAGCCAAGTCCGTGCTGTTCGGATTCATCGTGGTCGTGATCGCGTGCCAGCGGGGGCTCGAGGCAAAAGGCGGTCCGCGCGGAGTGGCGGATGGCGTGAACGCGGCTGTAGTTCTCTCCGTAGTTTCCATCGCCATCACGAACCTCATAATTACTCAGCTGGTGTCGATGTTCCTTCCGACGAGGCTGGCCTAGATGTCGGAGGTAAAGGTTACTCCACCTCGGCTGGCGAGGCTCAGGAGAAGAATAGCGCCGTTCGGAGCGCGCATCGCGCCCCTGGAGTCGATCGGTTTCGTACTCGCGTTCGTTTGGGAGGCGCTGTCCGCGATCCCGTTCACGATCAGGCGATATCGAGCCGAGACTATGCGCGTGATCACGGATATGACATGGGGCCAAGGGTCCATTATCGTCGGCGGTGGAACTGTGCCGATGCTGGTGGTACTCGGTCTGGTGATCGGAGGCTCGGTCGGTGTAGAGTCCTTCACCACTCTCAACCTGATCAGCATGGGGCCGGTGACCGGCATCGTTTCGGCCTTTGCCAATACACGGGAACTTGCACCGATTGCTGCGGGCGTCGGGTTCGCCGCACAAGCCGGATGCCGTATTACGGCCCAAATCGGCGCTATGCGGATCTCCGAGGAGATCGATGCACTCGAGTCGCTTGGACTGCGATCGATACCGTTCGTTGTGACCACCCGGGTCATCGCCGGGGCCGTGGCAATCATTCCGACATTCTTGATCGCCTTGATCCTGAGTTATGCCGCTTGTCGCGCGGTGATCGTGCAACTTCATGGCCAAGCCGCCGGTGTCTACGATCACTATTTTTATCAATTCATCAGCGGCTGGGATGTGACGGCCTCGGTGATAAAGGTTCTCGTATTCGGGACGGCTGTGATTCTTATCCATAGCTATCATGGGTTCTTCGCCGTTGGTGGGCCAGAAGGCGTCGGAATCGCATCTGGACGTGCTGTCCGAGCAAGCTTCGTGGCAATCATCGGTTTGGATATGGTGTTGACCCTCCTCCTGTGGGGCGTCAACTCCTCCATCGAATTTACGGGGTGAGAAACGATGTCTCGCTATGAAATGCCGGGTGTGTCGACATCGAAGCGGTCATCGGTCATGCTGGGTGTTCTCGCCGTGATCACAGTGATCGTAGTAGCCTTGACCTGGACTGTTGTGATGGCCCTACAGGATGATAATCGAATAGTGGTACTGCTGCGTACCGAGTCCATCGGCGACGGAATCACCGTCGGAACACCCGTTCGATTCGACGGTATCGAGATAGGTGATGTTTCGGCGATCGAATCGGACGATGGGGCGAAACAATTGATTCTCAGACTGGAAAGCGCCGAATCGGCAGGTCTCACGGACGGGCTGTTCGTCGACTACTCGCCATCGAACTTGTTCGGCATCAGTGAAATTGCGCTGAAACCAGGTGATGGTGGGGCTCCATTACGGGATGGCAGTATCGTCGATTTGACGGGGCCGCGAGCCGACCGGCAACGAGACGCAACGATGGGTGTTCTCATCCGCAGCGTAGCTCAAGCAACTGGAGACATTCTCGTCCCGGAATTGACCGAGATCCTGACACGGGGCGCGACAATAGCCCGGCAATTCACACCTCTCATGGAGGCAATCGTTGTATCCAGCCGGAACATTGCTGAAACCCAGACGATGCCGATATCGCAGCTGCTGGACCAATACGGTTCCATGCTAGTCGGGACTGCATCGATGATCGACGGTACGGTCGGCCTCATAAATCGGCTCACCACGATCGAGATCTTGAATACAGATCGTGAGCTGTTCGATTCGACAGTCAATACTGTAGGTCGGGAGTTCTTTCCTGGGCTGGCGGAAACTCTATTCGCGGCTCAGGGTCATCTGTCGGACTATGCGGCTATGCTCGCTCCGGTTCTGTCAACGGCCACTAAAATGGTACCTACCCCCGGCGCCTCGAGCATGCAGCTCACTGAACTCCTATCACGTCTAGACCGATCATTCACGTCGACTCCAGACGGTCCGATTCTGAACATCGAGTTGGTTCTCGATATGGTTCCAGCGTTCACCGCGTTCTTGCCGGGTCTTCCGCCGACATCCAACATCGGAGGTGGCCGATGACAAGACAGCGAAGTTTTCTGGCGACCAGCGCAAAACTTATCGTGTCTGCCGTCGTGATCACTGTGCTGCTCGCGATCATCGTTCAGACGGTGCAACGCCCCGTATCTGGAGACGTGGTAGAATTCTCGGCTGAATTCGTCGACGCGAACGGCCTCAAGGCCGGCGACGATGTCCGTATGGATGGTCTTCGAGTTGGCGAGGTACGATCGATTACCTTGGATGCCAGTGGTCGAGCGGTGGTTGGATTTGCGGTCCAGCGCAATCACCCGATCTACGAGAACACTGTGCTGGCGATTCGCTATCAGAACCTCGTAGGACAGCGATATCTCGATGTTCAACAATCATCGCCGACCACAGCGGAGTTGACGGCCGGACATAAGATCGATATTGCCAACACGATCCCGTCGTTCGACATTACGGATTTATTCAACGGCTTACAACCGGTACTCGCAGAGCTGTCGCCCGAAGCGGTGAACAAGTTCGCAGAGAACATGATCGCTGTCATCGAGGGAGACGGAGCGGGCGTCGGTTCCGTCCTCGACTCTATCGAAGCCTTGTCCAACTATGCGCTGGACAGGCAAGCGGTAGTCACCGTTCTGGTCGGAAATCTCAAAGAGATATCCGACCATATCGGTGGCCGATCCTCGCATCTCGTCCGACTTGTCTCGGAGCTGGCCTCGGTTGTGTCCACGTTGCGTAGCAAGGTGGATGGAATTGTCGAATTCGCCCTCATGGCACCAGACGTGATCGCGCCATTGAACGGCCTTCTCGAGGCCTTCGGCTTGACGGCCGGACCTAACGCCGATGCCGATGCCCTGTTGGGGGCAGTATTTCCGGACCCGGAACAGGCGGTCGAGGTGCTGCGGAAGCTGCCGGCCGTTCTCGAGACACTGAATGCGTGGGTTCCCGCCGATGGACCGGTCATCAATCGTAACTGCTCGAACGGCAACGCCGAAGTTCCGGCGCCGTTACATGTGTTGATCAGTGGGCAAAGGATCTCGATATGCGAGCGGTGATCAGTAAGCTATTCCGTGTTCGCGGGGGTACCGCGTTGCAGACGGTGAGTGCTCCCCTTCGAAGCATGGACCGAGAATTGCGCTGGGCTGCCGTCGGGGCCGCAGTGATGGGAGCGGTCTTGACGGCGAGCGTAGTAGTCTACGTAGTACCTTTCGACGAGTCCACATACTGGGCGGAAATGCCGGAAGTGGGCTCGGTCAAGGTTGGCGATGACGTCCGAATCGCGGGTGTGCCGGTTGGTGCGGTGAAGTCCATCGAGCTGAGCCGAAGGAACGTTCGAATGAGCTTCACCGTCGACAGCGACATCTTCATCGGTGACCAGACGAGTCTCGATATCCGTATGCTGACACTGATCGGCGGCCGCTACCTCGCGGTGACGCCGGCGGGGAATTCTGCGTTACACTCGTCCATTCCCGCCGAGAGGGTCCATCTTCCGTACAGCTTGGGTCGGACTTTTGAGGACGCGATTCGGCCGATCGATGATATCGATGGCGATACGTTGCGGCAGAATTTGACGAACATGAACGCTGCGATTGCCAGTGGACCGTCCGGCATTCGCCGAGCAACAGAGGCATTCGGATCTCTGGTCGACATCCTCGACCGCCAGAACCGTGACATTTCGGACACGCTCGCGATGGCGGACGAGTATCTCGGCGCGATCAACGAGTCGAAGGCGACACTCGGCGGAATGATCGACAGCGTCAATCTGATGGAGACAGTGGGCCTCGACAAAAAGGCCGAGATCTACGAAGCCGTCCGGCTGATGGACGAGCTTCTCGCGCGTATCGCGGGCCTCGAGCCGGCGTATCGATCCAGGTTGCAATCCGTTGCGCGAGCCCTGGCCGACGTCATCCCTGAGCTGGAACGTCTGGGTGAAGAAATGGGACAGGTTGTCACGAATACGCGCGACCTACTGGCGCGGCTCCAGCCGATCGCGTCGTCGAAGGATGGGCTCGTGGTCGACCAATCCGCGACAGTTGTCCAGGTACCGTCGGTGTGTATTCCGGTCCCCGGAAAGGAGTGCTGACGATGAATAAGCTCTTGGCGTCCCGGGGTCTCATGTCCGTTCTCGGTGTCGCGGTCGTATGTGCAATTCTGATCGTCGGATACTTCGTGATCATCGAGCCTCCCAAGAGGATGCGTAGCTATTGCGCGAATATGCCGGATGCAATCGGCTTGTACGCCGGGAACCATGTCACCATGCGAGGGGTCAGAGTCGGCTCGGTGACGCGTATCGAACCTCATGGTGACATGGTCCGTGTCGAATTCGAGGTAGAGGTAAGCCATTCGCCCCGCGGTCAGGTGTCAGCTACCACCGTATCCGACACAATCGTCGCGGACCGATCGCTTGCATTACTCGATGACAGCGAAGCCGAGCATGAATGGGATTCTGGACAGTGCATTACCCGTACACTGACGCCAAAGAGCATGTCGCAGACTATGAATGCGCTGGGCAACCTCGCTGCAGAGATCACCGATGGAAATGATTCGACACAGCGTGAAAGGCTTGCGGATGAGCTCGCGGCCTTAGATGCCGCATTATCCGGAACAGGACCTGAAATGAATGATACGATCCTCAAGTTGGGTCGTGCTCTCAATTCCCCCAATGCTGCTATCGGGCATATCGGTGCGCTCATCGACTCACTGCGATCATTATCGGACAGCATGGCCGGCGGATGGGGCGATATCAAGGCCATGATCACTCGTCTGGCTCCAGGTCTCGAAGTGATCGATCATGGCATCTTTGAGCGCACCGTGTCGATTATCGATTCGTTGCGGATCATTGTGCCATGGTTGAACGAGATTACTTCAATGTTTGGTGACCAAATTCTCGAAGCGCTGAACGCGACAGTCCCATTAGCGCGTCTCGCCCGTGCGAATATCGGCTCGGTACAAGAAATAATCGACCTGACGCCACCGCTGGTGCAGGCTTTTCAGAGGGCGACGGCGCAGGAGGGTGGTTCACCGATCCTGACTTACGCGGCGCCGGTGGCTCAGCTGCCGCCGGCGGACGCAGAGCGGGTATGCGCGGCCATCGAGCGTGTCGTGCCAGGTAGCTGCAAGTCCGCTGAGAACGAGTTGGAGAAGGTTTCGGTTCTTCCGTTGATATTCGGGACGGCAGGTGCGCGGTGATGGTTCTGCGACGAGTCGTATGGGCGCGATCTGCTCGTGAGCGTGGTGGTCGGTTCATCGCTGCGGCCGCGGTGGCAATGGTGTGCATAGTTCCCGGATGTGGATTCGATCCCGCGGAGGTTCCCGTTCCGGGGACCGGAATTTCTGGAGACCGGTACGGTATCCGGATTCTGTTCGCTGACGCCTTGAATCTGCCAGCGCGAGCGAAGGTTACAGTCGATGGTCTGCGAGCAGGGGTCGTGCGCGATGTGTCACTGGTCGACGCGGGCGAGGACCACGACGGGTATGTTGCCGTCGATGTCGACCTGATGGCGTCGGTTCGATTGCCGATCGGCACCACCGCTGAACTCCGCCAGCCGACGATACTTGGCGATGTCTCCATCGCGCTGATGACTCCGCCGACCGGCACGCAGGATGCCCTTCCCCCGGGCGCCACCATCGGATTGGACAAGACGAAGCCGCTGCTGCAGGTTGAGGACACCATGAACGTACTCGCGACCTTCGTCCAAGGAGGAGGGATTCAACAGGCTCAGGAGATAATGAACCGCGTGAACGGGGTGCTGCCGATGGACACTCGGCAGACTGCTTCGATATCCGAGGTAGTCGGTGCGGATATCATTGACCTGGCCAACCACCTGGATGCCGTCGACGCAATGCTGAACGGTCTGCGCGCGAACACGGACGTGGTGCAGCGTCGAACCCCTGAATTGGAGTATTTGCTGACGGAGTCGGGGGTGAGTCAGGCCGCTGCTTCGATGACTTCCATGATCGGGTTGATCACGTTGTACGACGGATTCAAATTGCTCACAGAATCTCTCCGGTGGGTCGGCCCCCTGGCGCAATCGGGCAATGAGGCCGCACGTGCCTTCGTGCCGCTATTGTTCACTCGCCGCCCGCTTGATCTGAACGCCCCCTCGAATTTGAACAAAGCCGTGGCCATTTTGCGCGAAAAGGTTATTCCGTTTGTTGAGCGCGGTCCGAAGGTTAATATTGTAGGCATTGAAGGCGTCGGCCCCATATCGGACGACGATCGGATAGACAGTATTCTTGCGTCGCTGCGGATGATCGGAGTGGTTCGATGAAGTCGAGTTCCGTGCTATCCCTGGTGTCGATCGGAATCGTGCTGGTTTTGGGCACCGCATACCTAGCATTCGGTGTGCTTCGAGTTGATTGGTTTTCTGGCAGGACTGTTGTGACCATGGCGCTGCCGAGGACCGGGAGTTTGCTACCCGGTTCCCCGGTCCTGTTGAGAGGAGTGAAGGTAGGAGAGATCGACTCTATCGACAAGGCCGAGCGTGGTGTCGAATTGGTGCTGGGTCTCGATCCCAAGTACAGGGTTCCTGCGACCGGCAGCGCTACTGTTGAGGACCTTTCGGGGTTGGGGGAGCCCTATATCGAGTTCGTACCGGATACTGATGCCGGGCCCTACCTGGCCGACGGTCAGCGTATCGACGCGGTTGAAGTGGTTCTACCCCGCTCGATACCTGATGTGGCGCATACTGTCACCCATCTGGTCGAGCAACTGAACCCACAGGCGATCAGCAATATCGTCAAGACCTTGGATCAGACGTTGTCGGGAACGGAAGCCGTGATGCCGCGTCTGGCGGCATCGACAACGCTGCTTTCGGAAACGATTCTGAGTAGGTCACCCGAAATCCGTAATATCTTGACGAATTTGCAAACAATGGGTGCTGATATGGAGTGGGCCGAGGAGTCGATGACCGCCGCCGGCCCTCTGTGGGAGGAAGCCGGAGCGTGGGGCGCACTCATCGCGGACTCTCTGGCGCGACTGTCTCGAATCGGCAATATGCCCGGGGACTATATCGAAGGAAACGGACTTATTCCCTTCCTTGATAAAGTGACGTCTTACATCAATGAGATCGGCCCCGATCTTCGTGATCTGGTCCCGGCGGTACAGCCACTGGCGGAAAGCGCGTCGAACTCCATGGCGCAAATCAACATAAGCGACCTGATAGATCGTGCACTCAGTGTCACGGGGGATGGTGCTTTGCGAATGCGGATCGCCGTCAAATAGATGTGAAAGAACGAGAGACACCGGAGCTGATTATGCCCACAGAAGATTCTCATGATACTGACCGCGAAGCTGCGGAAGAAAAGCCGGTTGACGCGGGTGTGCCTCGGACGTCGGTCAAGGGTGGCTCGAGCGCACGCGGGTCGGAGAGGTCGTTCTCGATAAGCCTGCGTTCTCTGGCCTTGGGAACCGCAGTAGCCCTCCTTGTTGTCGCGGTGGCCGTTTCGATTCCGTTGTGGCTCTCGGCTAGGAGCGAGTTGAAAGATCGGGACGCTGTCGTAGCCGCGGAGAAGCGCGCCGAAGAAGTAGCGTCTGAGTATGCAGTCGGAGCCTCGAATATCGACTATCAGAATTTCGACCAGTGGGTTCGTGGTTTGAAGTCCAACGTCTCGCCCGTTCTTGCAAACAAGTTCGATGCCACTGCTCCGCAGCTGAAAGAAATTGTGCTGCCACTGAAGTGGAGTTCTAGTGGAGTTCCCATCGCGGCGACAGTGCGCTCCGAACGATCGGGTGTCTATGTCGTCAATGTGTTCCTGAATGTGACATCGAAGAGTGCGCAGATACCGGAGGGTGCGCAAACGACTGTTACCTATACCGTAACAGTTGACAAGAATCTGGATTGGAAGGTAACAGATGTCGGTGGTGTCGACTCGGCACTCCCGGCCAAATAGTCACCGGGGTTTTTCGACGTTGAGGAGCTTGGAATAATGACTTCGATTTCCAGCGCGGGTGTTCCCTGCCGCCGACTCGCTCTCACACGGGACGACGGTCCGACATTGCAGATCACCGAATGGGGCTCGCAGACCCCGCGAGTGACTATGGTCTTGACCCATGGACTCGCGTTGTCGCACGAGAGTTGGGAGGACGTTGCTCAGCTTGTGATCGCTGCGGACCCGACTATTCGCGTCGTCACCTACGACCATCGGGGACACGGGGATTCGGAGTCGGCTCCGGCCAGCCTCGAGATTCTTGCGGACGATCTTGCGACTATTCTTTCGGAAACTGTGCCTACGGGTCCGGTCGTATTGGGTGGTCATTCGATGGGAGGGATGACTCTCATGGCCTTGGCTGAACGTCACAGTGAGGTGCTCGGACCGAGAATCCTCGGCGTCGCGTTGGTGTCGACAGGGGCGGGCGATATTCTGGGAAATATGCTGCGCAGCAAATTCTGGCGAAGGCTGATAATGCTGGGTCTGGAGGCGCTACCCTATATCAGGATTCCTTCCCGGCCGCTTTTCCTGATGCGGCAGTCGACACGAGGCATCCTATTCGGAGCGCGTCCTCGTCGGCACGATATGAACCGTGCTGTGCTGCAGCTCGCGAAGAGCAATTCTCGCAATGTCGCGGAGCTGACCCGTTCGATACTCTCTCACAAACGTTACGGCGTGCTGGGCAGATTCAGCTGTCGCGTCGTCGTGCTGGTCGGGTCTCGTGACCGCCTGACCCCCGTTCATCACTCGCGTGCGCTTCGGCATCGTATTCCCGGGAGTCATTTGGTCATCTTCGAAAAGGCTGGGCACTACCTGCCCTACGAACGCAGCGGTGAGGTGGCCGTCCATCTCCTCGGATTGACTCGGGAAGCGCGCATTCGCGAAGCAACCGTCGCATAGCGGCATTAACATTCGTCATGCGCTGAGGGTAACGATAGGCGAATAGTTCGCTATCAGAGCTTGATATCGGTCCGGGAACCGCGGAACGCCCTTTCTCAACAGCCGGATGATGACTGTTAGGGTAGTGGGTGCAGCCGCAGCGCGCTGGGGCCGATGTCGTATAGTCCAGCGCCGGCTGCCGGTGCCGCTAGTTATGGTCGGCTTTGAAGCCACCGATTTCAATGCGGGTTCCAGCTGGCTGTTTCAGCGGTTGCGGCCCGGCGCGCGGGTTCGCAACCTTGTTGTCGAACGTCTCGGCGAAGCTGTTGTTCAAGGTTGTGCCCGGCGGCAGGTACCGAGCTACAGAACATGCTGGTCACCATCATCGGTCCGCCGCCCCGGTTCTAGGTTGGACAACGGTCGGGAGATGATTTCGGTTGCCCTGCAACCAGTTCTGCGCCGACCGGGTCGGAGTATCCTAAGCGGTGACGGGACCCGGTAGTCGGTCCGCCGCGTGTGAGAACCAGTTGTAGGGGATGCAGGGTTGTAGCGTATCCGGCTGGGGCGTTGCAGCCCAGGCCGGAATCTCTTCGGCGGTGATTGTATTCTTCCTTCCAGTCGCTGATCACGACGCGGGCTTGGGCCAACGACCAGAAGCTGTTGATGTTGGGGCATTCGTCGCGTCGGCGGCGGCTGAACCATACAATGTAGCCGTTGCGGCAGGGTCGGCTAGTGTGACGAACGCTGAGCAGACCCGTTCCGCCGCCCAGTCGCCTGGCACGCGAAATTGGTCTGTTGCCGCAGCGCAGGGCGGCGGGGTAGCTGCGATCGACAGCGATTCGTTGATGAGTCCGTCGGCGGTGATCGATCGTTCCACCAGCCGGCCCAAGCATTCGCGGGTGTGTTTCATCGACGATGGAGACGATCTTGACTGGGCGTGCGTCGTCGCTGGCATCGAATCGGAAGTCCACTGCCCATACACGGTTGGGTGCCTTTGCCTCCGTCGTGGTGGTGGTGGTTTCCAGGCGTTTCGGCGCCGCAGCGGCCCTCGTAATCCCTCGTCGCGCCAGAGGCGTTGGATTTTCTTGTGATTGACTGTCCAGCACTCGCTGCGGGCGCCGTGGTAGGCGCGGCGGAATCCTTGCCGTGGATGGGTTTCGTCCAGGCACGCAGCCATTCACGCAAAGCCGCATCGGGATGTGCGTTGGTGTCGGTGGTTCGAACGCGCCGTTGTGTACTTCGATGTTCGCCGGTAACCGGCAGGCGAACCTTTCGCGGACCCCGAGCACCCGCACCAGGTGCGCCACGGCCGCCCGCCGGCGTTCCGGGTCTAGAAGGTTCCCTTGGCGATCTCGTTCAATGCAGCTTTCTCTAGCTTCGCCTCGCCGAGAAGACTTTTCAGAGTGGAGTGTTCGCGTTCGGGGCCCTTCAACCGTTTGCCGTCGCCGGCCTTCAGCCCGCCGAACTGGTTGCGCCACCGTTAGTAGGTGGCCATGGTGATCTGCAGTGACGGCGACTTCCTTATTCTCGCCCAGCAGGTGGACGGCCTTGCTCAGCTTGCGCACGGCCTGTGGAGGTGTGTGCCCTTTTCGTGTCGCCATAGTCATCGAGCGTTCCTGCCCACTACGTGGGCGGCAATGCTCTCACAGCCGCCGGACCAAATGTCATCGGGTCAGGTCAGACGAATTCGCAAAGCGCGCACCACTTGAACCTACCTATCCTCGATGATCAGACACTGCCCATTCGACCTACGGGCCGCTATGCGATGCATGGGGGACAACGCAACTGACTATGGATCGAGTGTTCGCCGCACTGATGCCATCGATCGGTCATTGGCGTGGGCATCCGATCGACTGGTTCGAGCGGCGTGTGTAGGCCAGGGGAGGTGACGTCGGCGGCGCCGTCGGATACCGCTTTCGGCGGCTTTTCGTGGAGGGGAAAGTGGGACGAGGATCAGAACCCCGGCTGTGGTGATCGCTGCCAGCGCGAGCGCCGAATGTTCCACCCCACTCCAAAAGGCATCCTTCGCATAGTCGGCGAGAGGCCTTCCTACATTACCGGCACGCTCAGCGACTTCGAGGGCACCGGCCAGGGAACTGCGGACCGGAGCGCGCGCAGGCTCGGGAAGGCGGTCCAGCACTTCGTTGATCCTCGAGGTATAGCTCGCGGACAAAATGCTACCGGAGACGGCAATGCCGATGGCCGCGCCGACTTCGCGAGTCGCGTCGTTGACCGCAGCGGATACCCCGTGCTTCTCCAACGGTGTGTCGAGCATGATCGCGTTGGTCGCGGGGGCGGCCGACAAGCCCAGCCCGGCGCTCATGATCAACAGGGGCCAGAGAACGTCGAAGTACGACGAACCGGTGTCGAGGCGAAGGATGGCGAGTAAGCCGACGGCGATGGTCAGAAGACCGGTCGCTGTCGTCACCCGCAATCCCGCCCATGCAGCGATTGCCGGCGACACGAGTGACATCACGATAAGCGGAACGACCATCGGCGCCAGCGCCAGCGCCGAGCCGAGGGCATCGAACCCGAGGATGAGCTGGAAGTGCTGTACCAGTAGGTACATCACACCGAAAGTCACGAGGAACTGGATGGTTATCGATAGCGCGCCGCTCGAGAAGCCCCGGCGGCGGAACAGGCTCACGTCCAGTAGCGGGTGCTCGGCACGCACCTCGGTGAGGATAAATGCCACGGTGCCGATTACTCCCGCCGCACCTGCGACAAGAACCCGGACATCCGTCCAGCCGCGCGACGGACCCTCGATGACCGCGAACACCGACGTGCCGATGGCGAGCACGACCCAGAACATGCCGAAAAGATCGAACGGCGGGAGTTCGGCGTCCTGTGAATCAGGCACGGTGAAGGCCAGAACCAGCAGTAGTAGTGCGACGACGGTCAGACCGACGAAGATCGAATGCCACGACCACTGGGTAAGAAGCAGACCGGATCCCACCATGCCGATCACGCCACCCGAGCCGGCGATCCCGGCCCAGACTCCGACCGCGTACGACCGCTTCTCCACTGGGAGGTTGCTTGTCAGAAGCGAGAGGGTCGCCGGCATGACGAAAGCTGCTCCTGCGCCCGCCAAGGCCCGGGAGGCAATGAGTGCCGCAGGAGTATCGAGAAATACAGGCACAACTGAAGCGGCCGCGAAGACCGCCAGGCCGACGATTAGAACGCGTCGGCGCCCATACCGATCGCCGATCGCGCCAGCGGGCAAAACCAAGCAGGCGAGGACCAGCGTGTATCCGTCGACGATCCATGTGAGAGCATTTTGATCTGCGCCGATGTCGAGCGCAAGGGCAGGCAGAGCGGTGTACAGCGCTGCCATGGCCGCAACAACCAATGCTACTGCGGCACAGGTTATGGCCAGCGTCCAAGCCGCGGAGTTGCGGTCGCGAAGCCGGTCTCCAAAGCTGATCATGTCGGTATCCTGGTCCCTTCGGGGCGTCGTCGGCATTCGCGTAGGTCCTACGGCTCAGCTTTGCGTAGCTTCTACTTCCTCCAGCGTCGTCGGCACGTGATAGGGCGGTCGTCCTCTGCCCTGAACTCGATAGCGGCCCCAGAAGTCACGATCGCCGATGGTCGCCGGCGCCTCGCCCGTACTGGTCCGGATCAGCACGGAACGTCGGCGTCCCCCTAACAGATTGTCGAGTTCGTCGTTCTGGCGGATGCGCCCGTACCAGCTGAAGCGGCCGTCGATGGGTTGGAAATAGCCGCGCAGTTCGACTTGCACCTCGACGTCGTCGGTTGCGATCACCACTGTGGCCGGCCCGATGTAGTCAGAGGCATCGTGCGGACTCTGAGACTTCACTGTGAACTCCTCCGTTTGGTCGATAGTCGACGCCAGCGATCGGATCGCCCGGCACTGGGGCCAAGTAGCCCGGCGTCGGGATCGGGGCCGGCCCTTGACAAGCCGCGCCGCCGGGGTCAAAGTTACCTCATACCCCAAGTATCCGCTACTGCCCGTATTGCACTCTTGAGCGGATACCGGGTTACTGCCACCGGACGTTGATCCGGACTGGATGTATCGATGCAGAGTCATCGATCGAGTCTCAAAGGAGCGACAGATGACGACCAGTGACGTCAGGGCCGAGACCAACGGGCAGATTGCCGTAACCACCGACGGTATGGCGCGCGTGAGCGGTCGGCGACCCATTGACCTGCAACGATCGGCCGGACGACTGCTCAAGACTTCCGTAGAGAAGTTCTACGACGCCGAAGTCGACATCGACTGGGATAGTCCGTGGTTGCCGGATAAGGCGTGGTTCCCCGAGCATCGCCTGTCCCTCTACGGCACCGGTCTGTGGAACCGGCTTTCCGAGGAACAGAAGATCGACCTGGGCAAACATGAGTTGGTGAGCATCCTCAGCTTCGGGATCTACGCCGAGAATTTGCTGAGTATGGCGTTGCTACGGCTGAACACGACGGGTGATCTCGTCGATAACAAGGCCCTATACGCACTTGCCGAGGTTGGCGACGAGAGCCGCCATTCCACAATGTTCGCGCGTCTGATCGCCAAAACGGGGATCCCGCCCTACAAGCTTCCGCCAGGGTTTCTGTCGCTGGCGAAGATCCTGCATTTCGTCCCGCTCGGGCCCTCGATCCAGGGCGCGACCTTGCTGATCGAGGAGATTCTCGATCGGGCACAGCGTGAAGCGATGAACGACGAACGCCTACAACCGCAGGTCCGGCAGTTGATGAAAATTCACGTGCTCGAGGAGGCCCGCCACATCACGTTCGCGCGCTCCGAGCTTGTCGAGGGTATGCGGTCGCGAGGCCGGATCTCGCGGGCATGGCACCGCGGCGTCCTCGCAGTTGTCGCGAACCTGTCCTACCCGATCTTGATCAATCCCAAGCTGTACCGTGCTGTCGGCGTGCATCCTCTGCGGGGGTTCCTCGCTTGCCAATTCGGCCCGCACTACCGGGAGAACCTGCAGTTCATGTCCGAGCCGATGATCCGATTCTTCGATGAGGCAGGAATGATGGAAGGTCGCTTCACCATGTTCCTTTGGCGCCTGACGAGGAGCCTCCCCGACGATATCGCCCGGCGGTGAACAGACTCGGACCGGCGTGAACAGCACCACGCATATTGCTGAGCGCAAGTCGCGCCGTGATATGTTGCGGCGGGCACTCGTCGAATCCCGCGAACTCCTCGGTCCTGCCGCCGGTCCGACATATCCGCAGTAGCTGAGTAGCTATCGAAAATTTGTGGCCACCTGTACCGCACGTGAGCCAACGTTCAGAGGAAATCGATGAGTAATAACCGTTCTGCCAAATACACGGGAAAGACCAATGGTTCGGGAGGTCGTGCAGCGAGCGAGAGGGTGCACACAACAGAGGTCCTCATCGTCGGGAGCGGATTCTCCGGCATGGGAATGGCGATTCAACTGCTGAAATCGGGAATGAATGACTTCTTGATAATCGAGAAGGATTCCGAAATCGGCGGAACCTGGCGCGACAATACATATCCGGGCTGTGCCTGCGATGTCCCTTCTCACATGTACTCGTACTCTTTCGAGCCCAAGCCGGATTGGAGTCACTTGTGGGCAGGACAGGATGAAATTCAGCAGTATCTCCTGAGTCTCGCACGCAAGTACGATCTCTATAGCCGCACGCATTTCGGGCGGGCCTTGCAATCCGGATACTGGGATCCTAGTGATTCCGCGTGGCATGTTGCGACCTCCGACGGCAACGAGTACGTCGCCCGATTCCTGGTTTCAGGCGTAGGCGCACTCCATATACCGAATATCCCCCAGATCAAGGGGCAGAAGAAGTTCGCTGGTGCAGCATTTCACTCGGCGCAGTGGGATCATGACTGCACATTGGATGGCAAGAAGGTCGCTGTTATCGGGACGGGTGCGAGCGCAATCCAATTCGTTCCGGAAATTGCCAAGGTAGCCGATGAACTGCATCTATACCAGCGGACGCCGGCGTGGGTACTGCCCCGTAGGAACGTCAAGGTCCCGAAGGTGATCCAAGCCCTGCTCACGAGGGCGCCGATCCTCGCCAAAGCCCTCCGGACTGCCATCTACTGGTCAGCGGAGTCACTGTCGATAGGACTGAACGGACATATCAATTTCATGCGTCCGCTCGAGAGTGTCGCCAAGTGGAACATAGCGCGGGGAATAGATGATCCCGCGCTGCGCAAGAAGCTCACCCCCACGTATCGCATCGGGTGCAAAAGAATCCTCGGTTCCAGTGACTACTACCCAGCGCTGAATCGGCCCACTACATCCGTCATCACCGACGGGATCGCCGAGATCACCGAGGACGCCATCATATCCCAGTCCGGTGACAAGCGTCCGGTCGACGTGATCATCTATGCCACCGGTTTCCACGTAACCGACGGGTTCGACCACCTCCGGCTCAAGGGTGCGTCCGGTCGTGAACTCTCCTCCGTATGGTCGGACGAAGGGATTCAAACCCATCTCGGCATCACCACCGCAGGTTTCCCGAACTTGTTCTTCCTGCTCGGCCCCAACACCGGGCTCGGTCACAACTCGGTGGTATTCATGATCGAATGCCAGATCAGGTACATCATCGGCGCGATTCGGCTCGCGAAGCAACGTGGCGCAGCTGCGCTCGAGGTGCGTGAACCCGTTCAGCGGGAATTCAACTCGGACATCCAGCGGAAATTGGTGAACGGGGTCTGGAGCAGCGGGGGGTGCACCAGTTGGTACCTCGATGCACAGGGTGTCAATCGGACGGTCTGGCCAGGTTTCACCTGGCAGTATTGGCGGCGTACCCGCAATGTCGCGGACTCTGATTTCGCGTTGGTCGGCGAGTCGACAGGTGATCAAAGCGGCGACCTCCTTCCGAATTCGATCAAGAAGGGTAGCTTGCCGAGATGAGAGAGTTCAGCGACCGAGTCGTCTCGGTAACCGGGGCAGGTTCAGGAATCGGCCGTGCAGTTGCAATTCGACTCGCCGGCGAGGGCGCGCGGCTGGCCATTGCCGACATCGACGGCGAACGGGCCCGCGAAACCGCCTCCATGTGTACCGCGCTGGGTGTCGAATGCCAGCACTATCAGCTCGATGTGGCCGATCGTAGCGCATTCACGGAATATCGTCGTCAGGTCCTCAGCGACTTCGGTTCGGTCAGTATGGTAATCAACAATGCCGGGGTCGCACTCGGCGCCGACATACTGGATATGCAATGGATCGACTTCGAATGGTTGATGTCGATCAATTTCTGGGGAGTCGTGAACGGCACGAAACTATTTCTTCCGGATCTGATCGACTCGGGCGACGGCCATGTTGTCAACGTGTCGAGTGTCTTCGGACTGATGGCCATTCCCAGTCAGAGCGCATATAATGCTTCCAAATTCGCCGTCCGAGGCTTTACCGAGGCGTTGCGCCAGGAGATGCGAATTAACCGGCTACCGGTGGGCGTAACATGCGTGCATCCGGGTGGTGTTCGCACAAATATTGTGCGCGGAGCTCGAGGTGTCGGCGCGATGGGTGATCAGGAGAAGATTGTCGCCGGTTTCGATCGTATAGCGCTCACCACTCCGGAAAGCGCCGCCGAAACGATCCTGAAGGGCGTGCGACGGAACAAACCTCGAGTCCTTATCGGACCCGATGCCCTGGGTTTCGATTTCGTCGCCCGCGCGGTGGGGCCGAGGTATCAGGACCTGAACGCTCCGCTGGCCCGTGTCGGCTATGCGATCGGCCGTCGTTACGGCCTTGTCAAGCGCGACAGTTGAATCTGGGCCACGGGCCGGAATAATAGAGAAGGAATATCCTGGAAGATGAGCATGCCATGTGAACTCACGGTCTCCCGTGTAGTGCAGGAAACAGCGGATGCGGTGTCCATTTGGTTCGAGGTGCCCGAGCAGCAATTGGGCGTATTTGCCTACGACCCCGGGCAGTTTCTTACGTTGCGTATTCCCGGAGCCGGCGACGGGGAATATGTGGCCAGATGCTATTCGCTCTCGAGTTCCCCGCATGCAGACGACTCGCTAGCTGTCACAGTGAAACGCACGGAGGGCGGGTACGGATCTAACTGGCTGTGCGACAACATCAAGGTTGGCGCTGAGGTAACCGTTCTGCCGCCCACCGGGCACTTCACACCGAAAGACCTGGATGCGGACATGGTTCTGTTCGCAGCTGGTAGCGGAATCACCCCGGTGTTATCCATCGTCAAGTCGGCTCTGCTCGAAGGTGGCGGCCATCTCGTTCTCTTCTATGCCAACCAGCATGCCGAGAGCGTCATCTTCGGTGAAGACCTCCGTTACCTCGCCAAGCAGTTTCCCGAGCGACTGACTCTCATCGAGTGGCTGGAGAGCGAGCGTGGGCTACCGGACCGAAGCGCAATCCTTGAAATCTGCCGTGAGTACCGAAATCGGATGTATTTCTTGTGTGGGCCGGCGGCGTTCATGGATTTGGTGGTAGACGCGGCGCGCGAAGCCGGCGTGCAGCACCGGAACCTACACCGAGAAGTATTCCAATCTCTGCACTCCGATCCCTTCGACGTGGAGAACTACGTCAAGGAATCAATGACGAACGAACAAGCCCGTCTAGTAGTATATCTCGATGGTGATCGCGCCGAGCTGGAATGGCCGAAAGATTTGACCCTCGTCGAGGTCTTGTTGAACGAGGGGTACTCGCCTCCGTATTCCTGCCGGGAAGGCGGATGCGGTGCATGTGTGTGCAAGGTTATCGACGGCGATATAGAGATGAGAGTAAACGAGGTACTCGATGATGATGATATCGAGGAAGGTGATCGGCTGGCATGCCAGTCGGTACCCGCCACCAATTCGGTGACTGTGACATTCGACTGACCATGCGTTCGCGCAGGCCCCGTAACGGCGTTCATGCTCGCCCGATCCAGCGCGCAATCGCCGCCCGCGATATCGGTCACTTGTCCGATAGCGTATACTCGGCCAGATGGCGGGCGCACAAAAGCGGATTCGGGAGGTCGGTAGCTCGGTGGTTCGGCGAATTGACGCACGCTCGAGCCGATGGGAAGAGCACCGGGTCCTGGTTCGAGCAGAACTGGTCGACGCAGCGTACCGTGCCTTCGGCAAGTACGGTCCGGACGCGAGCATGGACGACATCGCTCGGGAGGCGGGTGCGACAAAACCCAAGCTGTATCGCCACTTCAAGGACAAACTGGGCCTTCGTGCAGCTGTTATCGAACGTGCGAAGGAACTCATGTGGTCGAATGTGCTTGCTACCGTTGATTTCGGATCCGATCCGATTCGAAGTGTGATGAATCAGCTCGTCGAGCAATACGCGCAGCTGGTCGACGAGCACAAGAACGTCTTCCAGTTTCTCGTTCGTAGTCATTTTAGCGACAATTCATCGGGATCGGATCCAGCTCTTGAGAACGCACGTGAACTGGCAGGTTTCATTGCGGGTCATTTCGTCACGGTTTTGGACACCGCTGGGGCTGACACGTCGGGCATAGACTTGGTGGTGCAGTCGATCGTAGGGGCGAGCCTCTCCGCGACGGATTGGTGGATAAACTCGCAATCCGATCCGACCTCGGCTATGCCGAGAAAGGCTTTCGTCGAGCATCTCAGCGCAATCATTTGGGGGATTATCGATTCCTCGGCGCGAGCTCGTGGAATCCGGATAGACCCGGATTCGACTTTGCGGATTGAGAATATTGGACTGATCGAGGCTTAGCTGAGCGAATTCGAGCCAAACGCCGGTCGAAGACGACGCGGGATGAGCTTATCTGCCATAGCGCGGTGACACTGCCGGATTGCATCCCCGCGGGGCAAAAGACCCGTGAGCAATGCCGTTGTCGCGCCATCGCCGGTGGGCGGGACGACCGCCGATCGGCCTGGTCCGCATCGATTGCTCGGTGCGTCAGCGTCGTCGGTGCTGCTCTACCCAACGCAGCAGCTGGTTGGGCTTGCCCGGCTTGTGCATGACAGCTCATGTGTCATTTTTCGGGATTGCTTTCGTGCGAACCTGCGGACCCGAATCGATGGATCCGACGCGAACTTGGTTCAGACCGCCCGCAACCGCTGGCGACCACTTCGCGCTCGACGTTCCTCCGGCCGAGTCCGAGCTACGTTTCGAGAACGTCGCCGCCTACTTGTCGTTGAACCTGCTGCTGTGGAATCAAGGGAAACGAGGGTACCGCTGCTTCAATGGCTCGGTACCGCGTTGTGGCATGCAGCTGAGGCATCTGGTCTGAGACCCGCAGAGCCCACCCCGAGATAACGTAGGGCAATCTCGGAGATCCGGCGTGCCGTTTCGGCGCTGTCGCTGGCCGGTAGTACGAGATGGCTGATCGTCAATCGAATGAGCGCATCGACTGCGTCGGCCACGTCATTGGCGTCGATGGTGGGGTAGTGGTGGAGGAACGCGGTGACCAGTCGCTCGGACGCGAGTTGAAGCATGGAGGCAGAGGTTGTCAACAGGGGGAGGACGCCGGTTTCATCGCGCGGGCCGCTACCGGGTGTAGTCAGGACGGCTTTGAGTAAGGGGCTGGTTGCAGCCTCGTCGAGCGTGTAGCGAACTATCGCTCGGATCGATTCAGGCAACGCGCTGCGGTTGGAAGCAAGCAAATCCTCGATCCCGGTCAGGAATTGCTCCGCTTCGTGCAGAACGAGTGCATCTCCAAGCCCTTGCTTGTCGCCGAACTCTCGATACAGCGTGGCGCGTGATACTCCGATCAGACCGGCTACCTCGCCGAATCGTACACGTTCCCAGCCCTTCTCGACCGTCAGGGCGCGGGCGGCGCGGATTGCTGCCTCGCGGAGGTGTCGCCTGAACGACAGCCTCACCGATTCTTCCACCACCCCTCGGATGGTAACAGAACGTGGGTTTTGTTCATGAGTGGACAAACTCCCGGACACTTCGTCATGTCCGCGCGTTGCTTGATCGCGAGCTATGCGCGACAAGCAGCGGAGATCTGATCAATTGTTGACAAAATGGTTCTGATTGTCTCCAATGTAGTTGTATCGCGGTCCTGCTCGAGTCTGATGTTGGGCGCGCGTTAGTCGACAGAGAGGTCTGGCCATGGACAAGGCTTCGGATGCGGTCAGTAGGTTGTCTGACCCAGGCGTGGAGGACTGGGTGCGCTCGTTCCGGCTCCTGGAATCCGGATCGCCAGAGTTGCCGCCGCACCATCCCGACTGTCTTGGTTGTGGGCCGGCCAACCCGCACGGACATTCCCTATCGGTGCGGCGTTGCGAGGGCGGCGTCGTTGCTCACCATCTTTTCGACCAGCGTCATGTCGGAGCGCCGGGGATCGCGCACGGTGGCGCGGTGGCGACCGTCATCGACGACCTGTTCGGCTTCTTGCTGTACACGGTCGGCGAACTCGCCGTGACCCGGAATCTCGACATGGATTATCTCGCCCCGGTACTGCTCGATACCCCCTACACGCTGCACGCCGAGGTACGGTCGCGGCATGGCCGTAAGTTGAATCTCGCGGCCAGGATGGAGGATCTAGAAGGGCGCTCGGTCACTACGGCAACCGCCGTGTTCATCGTGGTCGAGGCCGAACACTTCCTGCAGTCGCGGGCGAAGGCTCGGAGGCAGGCGTGACTGCTGGACCAACTGAGAGGGAACTACTCCTCGACGTCTTGCTGACCGATCACGGCTCAGCCGGCCCCTACGAGGCGTTCCGACGCTTGCGCGAGACTCAGCCCGTGCTTGTCACGCGATCGGGGGTCCTGGTACTGAGTCGCTACGACGACTGCGCAGCTGCGCTCCGTAACCGTAGCCTCGGCAAGGCCGACGAGTCGCTGGGATTCGGCTTGTCGGAGATTCCCGAAGAGTTGCAACGTCAGGCTATGCATCGATTCCGGCGCACCATGCTGTTCCGCAACCCGCCTGACCACCACCGGCTGCGTCGGCTGGTCGCTGACGTTTTCACCCCTCGGCACATCGACGAGTTGCGAGGCCGCGTTGTCACGCAGATCCGTGATCTGATCGATGTCATCGAGGACCAGGGTTCCGCCGATATCATCAGCGATCTCGCCCTCCCGCTGCCCGTGAATGTAATAGGCGATCTTCTTGGAGTGCCAGTGACCGATCGAGCCGTGGCCGCTCCTCTGGTACGCGCCCTGGTCGCCTCGCTCGAGCCCAGCGCGGACGCCGCGGCGCTGACTGCCGCGTGTGAAGCGGAAGACCAACTCGCAACGTACTTCACAGACCTCCTGGCGGCCAAACGCGCCCACCCGGACGACGACCTGCTCAGCCGTCTCGCCGTGGCGCATGGCGACGACGTCTTGGACGACGACGAATGCGTTGGCACCGCGATACTGTTGTTCGCGGCAGGGTTCGAAACCACCACAAACCTCATCGGTAACGGCGTTGCTGCACTGCTCGCCCATCCCAGCCAAATGGACCTATTGCGGGCCAGGCCCGATCTGGCGAGCAACGCCGTCGAAGAATTGTTGCGTTACGACTCGCCGGTCCAGACCAATGGGCGCACGGTGCTCGAGCCAACACGGGTGGCAGGAGTCGACCTGGATCCTGGCCAGGTTGTATTGACCTTGCTCGGGGCGGCCAACCGAGACCCGGACCGATTCTGCGACCCCGATAGCCTCGATATCACCCGAACCGGGACCCCGCCGCTATCGTTCGGTGCCGGCATTCACTTTTGTCTTGGCGCGCCGTTGGCGCGGCTCGAAGGAGCCGTACTGTTCCCACTCCTCACGGCGCGTTTTCCCGGTCTTAGGCTCGTCGAACAACCTCGCTGGCGTACGGGGTTGTCCTTTCGCGGGCTGTCGAGTCTGAAGGTGGTCACCGGATGCTGATCCAGCCTTACCCGCACCTGAAGGGCGGCCATTGTGGTTCGGGTGCGTTGCGCGATCTTATGTCCTGGGCCGGGCTTGGCTGGGACGGCGAGCTGAGCGAAGGACTCGTGTTCACACTCGGCGGCGCACTCGATTTCGCTTACCTGCGCGCCGATGCGATCAATCCTCCGATATACCTGGTGGGGCGTGGTGGGGATTTGGAGGTCGACCTGTTGAGGCGCCTCGGTGCGAAGACCGAACTACGTCAGACCGAGGATCCCGACCTCGGTTGGAAATGGGTGAGGACCGAACTGGACTCCGGACGGCCCGTCATGGTCTGGGCCGACATCGCTGAACTCCCATACCTGCGGGTACGACTGCGCATGAGCCGCCACGACATCGTTATCGTCGGCTATGATGACGAGGCTCGCGAGGCGTATATCGTCGACAACGACCGCGATGAGATCCAGACGGTGTCGTATGACGCATTGGCACGGGCACGAGCCTCCACGGGGTTCCCGACACCCACACGCCACGCCACGTACATAGTCGATTGGCCCTCCGACGTGCCTGACCTCCCGTCCATGGCTGCCGCAGCGCTCGAACAATCGGCGGCAACCCTGAAACATGGGGGCCCCAGTTCGATTGCCGCGCCGGCCTCGAACGGTGTCTCCGGCACCGGGCTCGACGGCGTTCGCCGCTTCGCTGAAGACGTCTCCCGTTGGCCCGACATCTTCGGAGACGAAGACCTCGAGGCTGTGCTCAGGTCACTCGCTGCCTTCATCGAAAAAGCGGGTACCGGAGGCGGTCTGTTTCGACGCCTCATCGCTCAAGGGTGCGTCGATCTCGCCGATTACACGCGCAATCCGAAGGTTCACGCGGCCGCACGCGCAGCACGGCTGGCCGCACAGTCTTGGACGAGGCTCGCCCATATCGCCGTCTCCGATGAAACCCCATCGCGACGCTCGGTTCAGGTAGCCCGGCATGCCGCCGTGCTGCCAGAGTTGGAGGAAACCTTGGCAGATCTTCTCGCCGCCGCCGCCAACTCACTCTGAACCAGCTTGTCTGCAGACAGGTACATCCGCTACGGCTTCGAGACCGGTGGTGAAGTGCGCCTGTGGGGGATGGGGTAGCCCCAGGCGGTGGCCCGGGACCGGGCCGACGACGTCACCATTGAAGCGATGAACTCCCAGCTCCTGGTCGATGTCACCGACCAATCCGCTCTGGACCCGCGCGATATAGCAGAGCGACAGGCATAATAGGGCGCAAAATCCTGCACCGACCGGGACAGTCGCGTCCGCTGGGAGACACGGCTGGAAACCATCACGGTCGTCGCGACCACTGCGCTTGCGCGCCTGGTCGTGTCGGGCATTTGGACGCCGATACCCATGGACGCCGCCGCCTTTGAACCCGGCCACGTCAGCGGCGGGGTCGCCTGTGTGAAAGCGTCCGCACTGCGACGGTGCTCGGGGCCGGTCGATTGCTTTGGGCTCGGCATTCGCAAAGTTGGTGTGGCAGTGGCTGCTCAGTGATGCGCAGGTCAGGAAGGCGCTCGAACACCCTCACTGCCGGACGGCCCGTTTTCGGCCGGGCACTTTCGGTGGGCGGTGAGGAAGTTGTCGACGAGTCGGGCGCAGTCGTCGTGGTCGATGGTGCGTAGTCCGGTGAGGCGGGCGAACACGATCGGGCCGAGGAGTTCGATGATGGCGAAGGTGGTGTCGAGCTCGCCGAGCATCGCGCGGGCGTCGGGGCTGGTGAGTATCTGGTCGAACGGGTGGCGGTATTGCTCGATGACGCGGGCGCGTAGTGAGGTGACGGCGGCCGGGTCGGGGTGGTCCTCGCCGATAGATCCCATCGCCAGCCAGGCCAGGGTGGTCATCTGTACCGGGGCTTGTTCGATGAGGTCGGCCTGGGTGGTGAGCAGCGCCAGGAGCTGCTCACGCACGGGCCCGGTGCCGGTCGGTGCGTCGACCTGGGGAAGCAATCGTTCGAAAGTCGCCGCGAGCAGCTGGGTGGTGCTGCCGAAATGCCGGTAGAGGGTGGCGCGAGCGACTTTCGACACGCGGGTGACCGCCTCGACGGTGACCGCTTCGACACCACCGGTCGACAGCAGATGGGTGGCCGCGTCGAGCAACCGGTTGCGTGAGCGCGCCAGCCGCGGATCGGCCTGCTCCTCGGCGGTGGTGAGCGGGTCGGTCACTGCGGGATCCCGGTCGGTCATGGCCGCGCGCTCCTCCGGTTCGTGTCGTTCAAATCGTGCGAATGTGTGGACATCATCCCACACCCCGACCATTATGATACTGACGGTCTCGCACCGAGACTGGTAGTCTTTAACGTTGGGAGGTGCCGGTGACCAGACCCGGAACGGACACGGTCGAGATCGCCCGCTGGACCAGGGCCCAGTGGTGGATGCTGACGGTGTCGTGCCTGGCGGTGGCGCTGGTCGTCGCGGCGATGGCGGCACTGTATTCGGCGTTGCCGCAGATCGCGGTCGCGACCGGGGCCACCCAAGCCCAGCTGACCTGGATCGTCGACGGCTACACCCTGGTGCTGGCCTGTCTGGTGCTGCCCGCCGGAGCCATCGGCGACCGCTACGGGCGCCGCGCGGTGCTGGTCGCGGGACTGGCGGTATTCGCAGCTGCCTCGGCGCTGCCGCTACTGCTGTCCGACCCGGCCTGGTTGATCGCGGCGCGCGCGCTGGCCGGGGCGGGCGCGGCGCTGGTGATGCCCTCGACACTGTCGATCCTGACCGCGAGCTTCCCTCCTGCTCATCGTGGCCGGGCGGTGGGAGTGTGGGCCGGGGTCGCCGGGTCCGGGGCAGTGCTGGGCATCCTCGGTGCCGGGCTCCTGCTCGAGCGGTGGTCGTGGCTATCGGTGTTCGTCGGGTTGACCGTGGCCGGGGCAGTGCTGGCGGGGTTGGCGTGCACCATCGCCGAGTCCCGCCAGCGCGAGCATCCGCCGGTGGACTGGGTGGGCGCGGGCGCGGTCGCGGTGGCGGTCGCGGCGATCGTGTTCGCCGCGGTCGAGGTCCCCGCGCGCGGCTGGGCCGACCCGCTCGTCGCCGCCACCGCCGGGATCGGTGTGGCCGCGGCGGTGGCGTTCGTGGTCGTCGAGCTGCGCTCGGCGGCGCCGCTGCTGGATGTGCGGTTGTTCACCCGCCGGGGCTTCGGTGCCGGGTCGCTGTCGGTGACCATCCAGTTCCTGGTCACCTTCGGGGTGTTCCTGCTGCTGGTGCAGTACCTGCAGTTGATCTTCGGTTACGGGCCGCTGGCCTCGGCGCTGGCGCTGGCGCCGATGGTGGTGCCGCTGGTCGCGATCTCGGTGATCGCGCCGTGGCTGTCGAGCCTGGTCGGGTTGCGGGTGATGACTGTGGTCGGCCTGCTCACCATCGCCGCCGGGCTGGTCCTGGTGAGCAGGTTGACCCTGGCCGCGCACTACCTCGATCTGCTGTGGCCGCTGCTGATCATGAGCGCGGGCCTGGGATTGTGTACCGCCCCAGCGACCTATGCCATCGTCGCCGACACCCCCGAGGCCAAACACGGGGTCGCTGCCGCGGTCAACGACGCCGCCCGCGAGATCGGGGCCGCGATCGGGATCGCCGTGGCCGGCAGCGTGCTGGCCGCCGGCTACACCCACCACATCGCGCCCGCGCTGTCCCGGCTGCCTGAGCCCGCCCGCGGCCCGGTCGCCGATTCCCTGGCCGCGGCTCTACAGGTCGCCGACCAGGCAGGACCGGTAGCCGCGCCGTTGGCCGAGTTCGCCAAGGCCGCGTTCGTGCGCGGCAGCGGCCAGGCCGCGCTCACTCTGGCCGCCCTCACCACGATCGGGGCGATCGTGCTGGCATTCCTCGCCCCGGGCCCCACCACCCGCCGATTCCGAACACCACGCCCGCACCCGTCCACCCCATCCCCCTGAGATACCCCTTCTCGTGAAAGACGCCCGTCATGACGGCCTATCGCACGATCATCGTCGACACCGACGGATCCGACCGCTCCTACCATGTGGTCGACCACGCCGCCGAACTCGCCCACGCCACCCACGCCCGGCTCCTGATCATCTGCGCCCGCCACGACATCGACGAACGTGATCTCGGGGCCGACCTCGACCGGCTCGGACCCGACGCCTACCAGCTACGCGGCACCACTCCCACCGACGCCATCCTGCGGACCGCCCACCAGCACGCGATCAGCCACGGCGCCACCAACATCGAAACTCACATCCTGGACCAACCCACCCCACACGCGCTGCTGCACCTGGCCGCCGCCACCGGCGCCGACCTCATCGTCACCGCCGACCCCCACCGGCCACCGCTGCTGGCAAGGCTGCTGACCACCCCACCGATCGAGCTCGCCCGCAAAGCCCACTGCGACATCCTCTTCACCACCACCCCGTAGCCACACATCCCCGCAGAAAGCGCCCATGACCGAGGACACACCCAGCACCGGCACACACGAACCCGGATCCGAAACCTTCGGGAGCGAGAACTGGATCCCTGCCTTTCCAGTGGTCGCACCCGACTCCGCCGACCTCCCGCCCCACCACGACCACTGCCTCGGCTGCGGACCGGCCAACCCACACGGCCACCACCTGCGCCCCCGCCGCGACGCACACGGTGTCCACGCCCACCACCGCTTCGACGCCCGCCACGTCGGCGCCCCCGCGATCGCCCACGGCGGCGCGGTCGCCACCGTCCTCGACGACCTGTTCGGATTCCTGCTCTACAGCGTGGGAGAACTCGCCGTCACCCGCCACCTCGCTATCGACTACCTCGCCCCCGTCCTGCTCGACACCCCCTACACCCTGCGCGCCCACATCCACGCCCGCGACGGCCGCAAACTCCACCTCCAAGCCACCATCGAAAACGACCACGCCCACGTGGTCACCACCGCCACCGCCCTGTTCCTCATCGTCGACATCGACCACTTCCTGAACCCACAACACACCACCCCCGCACACCGATAACGCCCAGCTCTGTTCGGGAAGCAGTTCGGCCAGCAGAACATCGAGATCGACCGGTTCGTCGCGCAAAACATGCGAAAGCGAGACCCTCACCGACCCTGCCCGTGCGTGACGCGTTGCGCGGTCCAGGCAGCCGACGGCTTGGATGACCCCGTTCGGCAAGCTGCTCCTGCAGAACCTGGCGATAGTCGCCGCGTTCGGGCAATGCCCATTACGGCTGGCCGCTGCGCTGGCGCGGGGTCAGGGCCTATGGTGCAGGGAGTCGATGGCTGCCTGCAACCTGGCCGCGGCGTCGGCGGCGATCGGTGCCAGCGCGGGTTGGCCGGTGAGTTGCACCATCAGTTGGGGGTTCATCGCCTCGATGATGATGTCGGTGTCGTTGTCGGGTGAGCGGCGCACGACGACGTTGCAGGGCAGCAGCAGTCCGATCTGGCGGTCGATCTCGACCGCGCGGTGGGCTAGGGGCGGGTTGCAGGCGCCCAGGATGCGGTAGTCCTCCATGTCGTGGCCGAGTTTGGCTTTCAGGGTGGCCTGCATGTCGATCTCGGTGAGCACGCCGAAGCCCTGTTCGGCCAGCGCGCGCTTGGCGGCGTCGACGGCATCGGCGAAGCTGGCGGTCACGGTGGTGGACAGTCCCAGGTCGGTACCGGTGTCGGTCATGTGCGGACTCGCTTTCTCGGTTCGGTGACGCGTGGGGTGTGGCGGTGGTCAGTTGTGCGGGAGCGGGGCCGTGCAGGTCGCGGTGCCGGCGGGCAGGCCGAGGCGGGCCATGAGCAGGCTGGCCGGGCACCAGCCGAGCGCGCTGTAGAGCAGCAGGTTGGCCCCGACCAGGGCGGTCAGTACCAGCCACCACGGTGAGAGTGTCGCGGCCAGGGCGGCGCTGAGCAGGATCAGCGTTCCCGCCAGCAGCGGCACCACTCGGTCGATGGTCCAGGTGCGCGGTCGCGTGGGCAGCGTCATGTGTGCTTCCTCCTTGCCCGGGTCCGTGTCCAGGACCGGGGCGGGTGGGGGTCAGGCCAGGGCGAGGAACAGTTTTTCCAGTTCCTCGACGGTCATCGGGTCGGCGCCTTCGCCGGGTTGTCCGGCCAGGCATTCGCGTAGTCCGGTGGCGACGATCTTGAATCCGGCCCGGTCCAGGGCACGTGAGACCGCCGCGAGCTGGGTGACGACGTCTTTGCAGTCGCGTCCCTGCTCGATCATCGCGATCACGCCCGCGAGCTGTCCGTGTGCGCGACGCAGCCGGTTCAGTACCGGTGCGATGCTGTTCTCGTCGCCGACCATGGTGGTGTCTCCGTTCTCGTGCCGTACCCCCCAGAATACCCTACGGGGTATTTCGGGCGGGGTTTGCGCACGTCAGTGGTGAGCGAAGCTGATGGTGGGCAGCACCCGGGTCAGCCACGCCGGGCTCCACCAGGCGGCGTGCCCGGTCAGGCGCAGCATGACCGGCAACAGCACCAGCCGCACCAGGATCGCGTCGAGCAGGACCGCGACACCCAGGATGATGCCCATCTCCTTGGGCGGGAGCGGGTCGGCCAGGGCGAAGGTGAAGAACACCGCCACCATGACCGCCGCGGCGGCGAAGATGACCCGCCCCGAGTGTGCGAGCCCGTCGACGTGCGCGGCGTGGGGGTCGCCGGTGCGTTCGTAGTGTTCTTTGGCGGTGGCCAGCAGGAACACTGTGTAGTCCATGGCGATGGCGAAGATCATCGCGAAGAAGAACACCGGCCCCCACCCGTCGAGGAACCCCTGTGGGGTGAAGCCGAGCAGTTCGGCGCCGTGCCCGTCCTGGAAGATCAGTTTGGCCACGCCGAACGCGGCCGCGGTCGAGAGCAGGCTGACCAGGGTGCCCAGAGCCGCGATGAGCGGGGCCTGCAACGCGATCAGCAACAACACGAATCCGAGCACCAAGATGATGCCCACCACGATCGGCAGATAGTCGTCGAGGGTTTGTTGCAGGTCGAGGTTTTCTGCCGCCGCGCCACCGACCACCGCGTCGGCGGGCAGGTCGGCGCGCAGCTGGTCGAGGATTCCCGCCATCTGCGGTGCGGAGGGATCGACCGCGGGCATGGCCTGCATCATCACCAGATCAGCGCCGTCGGCGGCGGACTGGGGCGGGGTGAGCATGACGATGCCGTCGCTGGCGCGCGCGATGGCTGCGGTGGCCTGCGCGTCGGCGGCGGGGGTGATGATCGAGAGCATGCCCGGGGCGCCGGGACCCATCTGGCCGGCGATCAGTTCATAGCCTTGGCGCACCGGCGCGTCGGCGGGCACGACCGCGATCGAGGGCATCGCGGTCTTGAGCCCGAACACCGGTGCGGCCAGCCCGATCAGGATGGCCAGCGCCGCCGCGGCCAAGGGCCACGGATGCTTGTGCAGGATCTGGCCCCAACGCGCGAACACCGGCGAGCGATGCTGCTGGCGACGCGCATACGGCAGCGCGGCGGCGTTGACCTTGGCGCCGAGCGCGCCGAGGACGGCGGGCAACAGGGTCAGGGTCGCGGCCAGCACGAACACCACCGCCAGCATGATCCCGACCGCCATGGTCCGCACGGCGGGAGCGGGCACGATCAGCACCGCCGACAAGCTCACCAGCACCGTCAGCCCTGAAAGCAGGACGGCTTTGCCGGCGGTGTCCATTGTTTCGGCGACCGCAGCGCGGGCATCGCCGCTGCGGGCCAGCGCATCGCGGAAGCGCGCGACCAGGAACAGCGCGTAGTCGATGCCCAGGGCCAGGGCGAACATCATGGCGAAGTTCATCGCCCACACCGAAATCGGGGTGATCTGGTTCAGCAGCACCAGCCCCCCCGCGGAGGCGACCAGCCCGGCCAGGGTCAGCAGCAGCGGCAGCCCGGCCGCGACCAGCGACCCGAACGCCAGCACCATGATCGCCAGGGTGACCGGCCACGACAGCATCTCGGCCTGGATCATCGCGTCGTGGTTGGCGGCGTTGAAATCGCTCCACAACGCCGACGCCCCGGTCGGATACACCTCGATCCCGTCTTCGGACAGCGCGGTCAACGCGGCTTTGTGCTCGTCGACGGCTTTGACCATGTCATCGGTGGAGGCATTGGCGCCCGCGATCACGATGCCGGTGTGTCCATCAGGGCTGATCGTGAACCCCGGTTGCGGGGCGATCACCTGCCCAATCCGCTCGTCCCCGGCGAAGACCGCCGTGACCTGCTCGACCACCCGTGCCATCGACGGGTCGCCGATGGTGGCGGTGTCGGAATGGATCACCACCTGCACCGCGGCCGAGGAGTTACCGCCGAAATGCTGCTGGGCGAGTTCTCGGGCGCGGACCGATTCCGAGCCGTTGGCCTGCCACCCGGCCCCGGCCAGGGAGGTGAACACACTCGGCGCGGCCGCGCCCAGTGCGATCAGCACCAGCAGCCATATCCCGATCACTGCCCGGGTGCGCCCGGCCATGAACGCGCCCCACCGACCCAGCATTCCTGGCCCGGAAGTCGTGCGGGGTGGTTTCGCCGGGGCGGTATCGAGCTTCGTTTCGGTCATCCGACCCTCCTTTGATACCCCATGGGGTATATTGAATGTCGAGTCCGACCATACCCCAGGGGGTATAGTTGGGCGCAACCCCTGTCTCTGCGTCGAAGGAGTGCAGCGTTATGGGCATCGTCGAATTCATGCGAAGTACCGCCGGGCGCCTGGCCCGCATCGCCGCCGGAATCGTGGTAATCGCGGCGGGTTTGCTCCTCGTGGGCGGGACCGCCGGGATCGTGGTGGCGATCATCGGGCTGGTCCCGATCGCGGCGGGAGTGTTCAACTTCTGCTTGCTCGGTCCGGTGTTCGGAGTCGACCTGCAGGGCCGACCCCGCAGCAGCCACTGATCGGCCCAACTTTCGCACCGCATCAAAACCCTGCGCGGCGGCCCACGGCTCGCGCCAAGACACCAGCCGCCGTTCCTACCATTTCCCTCAGGAGGCCGTCGATGGCCGAAATCGACCTCTATCTCGATCCCGTCTGCCCGTTCGCATGGGTGACCTCGCGGTGGCTGCTCGCCGCCGCCGAATCCGGTCCGCACACTGTGCGGCTACAACAGATGAGCTTGGCGGTGCTCAATGAAGGCGGCGACGTCGACGCCGATCACAAGCCGATGATCCAGCGATCACGTCGGCTGGGCCGGGTCTTCGCCGCGGCGACCGACACCGCCGGAAGCGAGGCCTTCGCGCGATTGTATGAGACCCTGGGGACACGACTGCACGTTCGCGGCGACGAGATCGATCATGACGCGATCACCGACGCACTCACCGAGGCCGGCCTGGATCCGGCATTGGCCCAACGTACCGACGACACCACCCTCGACGCCGAACTCGCGAACACCCACCGAGCCAGTCAGGACGCGCTCGGCAGCGCCGGCGGCAGTCCGATCATCGTCATCGACGGACACGGCTTCCACGGCCCCGTCCTGACCGAATCCCCGACCGCGCAGCGCGGCCCGGACCTGCTCGCCGCCCTGGTCACCGCCGCGACCACCCCGGGATTCGCCGCCCTGCATCGCCCCTACCAAGGCCCGCCGAGAATCAACGGCGCCGCCACCGAGGAGGGTCACTGATGTGCTCACCGGCCCGATGCCCCGCCTGCGGCAAAACCACCTGGTCCGGCTGCGGCGCCCGCATTGAGGCCCTCCGCGCCAGGTCATCCCCGATAACTGGTGCCGGACAGCGAGTGGCCGAAGCCAGGGCGGCATCGGTCACCAAAATGGTGGCGTTCACGGGGCTTCTCTGCGAGGCGGAACCATCACGCCCTTTCAGGGATTCGGTGACCATTTGAGTGTTCGCGGTGATTACATAGGCAGTCTCGCCCAGTTCAACAGTGTGCGCCCTCGTTATCGCTGGTGACCGCAGGTTGAAGCTCGCTGCCCCAGCTCCATGGCCGGGGTACGAGAGTCGGTGACGGCGACGGTGGGACCCGAAAATGATTCTGACCTAGCTGTTCAATCTGTGTTGTCCGTGAGGTCGCCGTTAACATGGCGCCTAGCCCTCGACGTTCGAGATTTGGCAGAAGCGCGTACCGAAGCAGTACGGGGGCAGCAGTCCCCGGCTCCTCGACGTCGTGTCGTGTCGGTGTGTCATGGATTACATTGTGGTCTGGGGCCGGAATACCGTTGCGGAGTGGCAATGAGCAACGCATGACGATCCTGCCGTAATGTTTCGACTCGTCCGGTAGCGGCGGTTGGCGTGGAATCGTCGAACTATGGGTGCTGGAGGAGGGCAATGTAGTCCGAGAATGCCCGGGTAAGTGCATCGAGTGCCGCTTTCCCTTTGGTGTCGGTGGCTGCTGAGGGACGTCCGATGATGCCATTGCTGGTGTACGCGCCCATGCCGAGTAGATGGAGATGCTGCCGGGCCGGAGCGTCGTGGTCGGAGTCCCGGAAGGAAGGCCGGACCAGCTCGGGTGCCGCGTGGAGCAGTATCGAGGTTTCGAGTTCGCCGCCGTGCATGTCGTCGTGGGAGTCGGTGTCCATCCCGGCGGCGACCCGGGCTTGGTTCCAATCGTCGCGGCCGGGGTAGATGACCACGTTGCGGCCGGTGATGTTCGCTTCCTGGGCGATGTTATTGAGGACGTAGTTGCCTCCGTGTGCATTGACCAGCACCAGAGTGGTGATGCCGGAGCGCGCGAGGGAGGCGCGGATATCGGTGATCACCGCGGTGAGGGTGGTGTGGCTGAGGCTGAGGGTGCCGGCGAACTGTTCGTGCTCATGGGAGCAGGAGATGGTCACTGGTGGCAGGAGGAAGAGGGGATAGGCGTCGGCAAGGGCGCGGGCGATCAGGCAGGCGATGATCGTGTCCGTGGAGAGCGGGAGGTGGTCACCGTGCTGTTCGAAGCTGCCGACCGGCAAGACCGCAATCGTCGGCATGGCGCGGGCGATGTCGGTCGAGGTTGCGGTGGTGATCAGCTCCACTCGGAGGGCTCCTACTCTCGCTAGGGATGCGCACGTTGCACGGCACGGACGCAGTGCGCCAGCTCCCGGGCAATATCCGGCTGGCCCGCCGCGACCAGGACGTTTTCGGTGGCGTGTAGCTGTGCCAGTGTTCGGTGCGACCGGGTGTCGGCGACGATGGTAGCCGCGTAACTCGCCGCCTCCAGGGTCTCCTCCCACGAACCTACTCCGGCATAGGCGGTGCACAGGCGCGCAAGCCCCATCCCGAGGTCGCGGCGGCTTTCGGTGCTCCACGCGGCCAAGCGCGGCTGGAGGATCGCCAGAGCTTGCTCGGGTTGCCCGAGTCCGATCCAGCAGTGCGCAGCCTCCATCGTGACGTACTCCGGTGAGCAGTAGCCGGCGAGATCATCCGGATCAGTAGTCGCTTCCGCTGCGGCTTCAGTGGCGCGGGCCAGCGCGTCGACACATTCCCGCATGTCCTCGCGCGCCTTCGAGTGGGTCGCGCGTAGGGCTGAAACATGGGCCCGTTGGCGAAGGAGTGCGGCTTGTTGGCGTGAGGTGAGCGCAGCGGAATGGGCCAGCGCGGCGTCGATGAATTGTTTCGCCTTGCTCGGGTCGCCGGCATCGGTGGCGATGTTCGAGCTGCGCATCAGCGTGTACGCGCGGAACTGGGCATCCTCGGCATGCTGTGCGTGGTTCAGCGCGATTCGGGACCAGTGGCCAGCGGTGTCGAGGTCTCCGCAGTCCTGATAGAGCCAGCTCAGGAATTCGGCGTAGCGGCCTGCGGTGTATAGCAGCCGGTGGGGTCCGCGATTTCGGGCGGAGGTCAGCCGGTCATTGATGAAGGCGAAGTCATGGCGGACGACTTCGATCACGCCGTGTGGTCCGGCCAGTTGGTCACGGGCGGAGTACCCGCCTAGATTGGTGAGCAGGGTGTCGGCCAACTGGTCCTCCGTGGGGGCGGATACCAACGCCGCGAGTCGCGGGGGGAGCAGGCTGGGTTTCCTCGGCGAACGCGCTGGCGAGACGTTCTCGTCAGGTGGGGTGGGCAGGTCGAACCAGAGGAGCGCCGGCGGTATTCGAAGCGTGCGGGCGTGACTGATGAGTGTGTTGAGGTTGGACACCGGCACGCGACCTGTCTCGATGCGAGAGAGGTATCCCTGGGTGATCGACAGCCACCGCGCCATGTCCTGCTGGGACACCGTTCGCGCGTGGTACGGGTGGTATCGGAACGCGCGGATCACCGCACCGATATCGCGAGCATCCAGTGCCCGGCGCAGGTCGCCCGACCACCACGCATGGTCAGGCAGGTCTGGCACCTGGTCAGCGTTTCCTCGGCACCTCACGCACAGCATCGTCGACCCGGGACGGCCGCCGCACCATGGGCATCGGTCATTCGGGACGTGAGGATCAGTGATCATTCGGGCCTTCCCCTTGCCGGGACCATATTCCTCGGATGAATAAGACCTATTCATTTTCGGCGCTTCTACGCCTGTTCTCGCATCCACAGAATCGTAGCCAAGAACCAGCAGCCCAACAGGTTTCAACCCAGCGGGCCAAAAGATCGAGTAGCCAGAGCGTCGCACTGCTCCAGGCCGAGGCGCGGACGTCTCAGCCCGGAGCGCGTCCCGTCGCTGTTAGCCCGCGAGTTGAGTTGATCGAGTGAGGAATACATGTCTTCTCCTGTGTCGCTGACCGGAGTGCGAGCGCCCGTCGGTGTGGATACCAGCCGGGCGAGTATCGCCCGCGTCTATGACTACTCGTTGGGCGGCAAGGACAACTACGACGTCGATCGCGCTGCGTTCGAACAAATCCTCCGGGTAGCGCCACGGCAGCGTGATGTGTCGAAGATGAACCGTCGTTGGCTGCATCGAGTAGCCAGGTACC
>NZ_JBYHFL010000014.1:0-15429 GCF_058222935.1 Nocardia sp. JCM 38205
CCGACCACCTCCAGCTCGTCGACGGCCTCGCCACGGCCACCGGCGACGGCACTATGGTGTGCATCGAGAAGGCCCGCGCCGCGGCCGCCTGCTGCCCTAACGATGCGATCACGGTGTGCGAGCGGGAACCGACAGGACTCGGGCATGATTCGCCGATCGTGACTCTGGGCCCGCCGGGGACCGATGCCGAGGCCGAAGCCTGCCGGCACGCATCGGTAGTGCGCCTGGTGGATTCTTTCGCCGACGCCATGGCGGCCGCGGCCGAGGGTGGAGTGCGGGCGCTGGTCGCGGCTGGATACCTGACTTTGGACGCGCACGACCGGACCACCGATTCTTGGGTTGATCAGCACTTCACGCATAGCGGGGTATTGCGGCTGCACCGCTGCTGGGAGAGCTTGACCAAGCCGATGTGTCTCGCGGTCCGGCGTGATCTGCCGCGCTCGGCACCGGTGGAGAGTGTGGCCGCCCATCCGGCGACCCGGATCTTCGCCAACCGGCACGCACCGGGAGCCAAGCTGGTGTCGGTGAACGCCAAGCCGCTGGCCGCCCGCGCGGCCGCTCACGGTGAGGTCGACGCCTGCATCGCCTCGGTCGATGTGGTCGCCCGATACCCGCAGCTCGAGGTTCGTGTCGAGTGGCAGCCGACGATGGTGTGGCTGCTCTACGGCAAGGACAGCGGCGATGAGTGAACCGCGTACGGTGGCGATACTCGGCGCCGGGATCATGGCCAACGCCGTCGCAGCCCGCCTGGATGCTCACGGTTTCGAGCTGCGCCGCTACAACTGCACCACTGCCGCGATCGACGGGCCCGCCATCGTGTGCGCGTCAGCGGCGCAGGCGGCCGAGGAAGCGGTGTTCCCTGTCAAGTCTGGCTGTGTTGCCGAACGGACTGACGAGAGGTCGTTGCCGAGACTGAGCTGCCCGAATTCTCCGCCTGTGTTGTCGGTGCCCGACCGTATGGTGGTCGCGTGACCGATATAGCCCCACTCGCCGCTTCGACTCGGGCGGTGTTCGGTGCGCCGGGCGTGCATGCTGTCGTGCGGTCCGGGCGGACGGTTCATGCGGTCCGCCTCGGGCAATGGGTCGGGGACGAGGAAGTGCCCGAACTTCTCTGTCACACGGGTGTCGCGGGCTGGTCGCCGACAGCGTTGGCACCGACTAGAGCGGAAGTCACCTGCGCTCGATGCCTGCGCCGGATCGGTCAGTCCAGCACTGTGTCCCGGCAGCTGCTGCTGTTCGGCAACGACGAGGAACCCGCCGCGGCCGGATAGCGGGCATCAGTTCGTCTCGGGATTGAGCGGGATGACGGTTCGCATGCTGCGCCCGGACGTGTGGGTAAGGCGGTCGTTTTCGACGGTGAGGACGTTGACGATTCGCGCGAATGCTTCGACGGATTGTTCGAGCTCATGGATCTTCTTGCGGGCTTCGGTGAGTTTGCGCCGGGTGGAATCGAGTTCGTCGCGCAGTTGCTGTTCGCTGGCGGGGGTGTGTCCTTGCGCGCGGACGCGGGCGTAGAACTCCTCTTTGAGGTCGGTGTGGCGGTGGGTGAGGACGTGGCGTTTGACGTCGGCCTCGGCGGCCAGGGCGACGACGGTGAGAGCGCCGTCGGATCGTAGCGGGGTCCCGGCCAGCAGCCGGTCGATCGCGGCGCGGATCTGGCTGCGTTGGTCGGTGGTCATCGTGGCTCCGGATCGGTGGTTGTGATGCGGGTGCGGTCGTGGGTGTCGGCAAGCTCGATCAGTGAGGCGGCGCGGTGTTTCAGCCGCTCGGCGACAGGCTGCGGGACGAGCGGCGAATCAGCCTGGGCGCGGATCTGGTTTGCCGCTGTGCGTAGTTGTCGGGCGTGGGTGTCGGTGCGGGCGATGTTCGAGCAGTTGGTGTGGCAGCGGTCCAGGCTCGGTGTTGGGGTGGGCCCGCTGGCGTTGGCGGGGTTGCAGAGGGCCTTGCCGGGGTCGTAGTTGCAGGCGAGGTAGGCGTCGGCGTTGTCGAACACGGTCAGCGCCGGATCCGCCAGCAGGGCTTTGGCCTGCCGGGGTGTGGTGACCAGACCGCCGAAGCGGTCGTGCTGCTCGTGCGCGGCGCGGATCAGCCGCCGGGCGGCGGGCCCGGAGACGCCCTCTCCGTGGTCGAGGGCGTCGTGGACCTCGCTGAGTTGTTCGGCGACCGCGCGAGCGGTTTCCAGGTCCAGCAGCTCGTGGATGCCGTCGCGTTGGCGGGTGGCGTAGCCCTCGCTGATCACCGTGCGCATGTGCCCGTATTGGACCGCGAGGGCGACCAGGCCGCCGGGTCGGCGGGCGATGTGCCAGGCCAGGCTCCGCCGGAACCGGGCGGTGCCGATGTTGCCGTGCGGGTCGGCAGGGATAGCGACCCCGCGGCCGTGCTTGGCGGTGTGCTCGTTGACCCAGTCGACGAAACCCTCGACCCACTGGACGACGGTGCCGCGAACCGGCGACCGGCCCTGCCTTTCACCGCGCTGGGCGGGAAACAGTAGTCCGGCAGGGCCGTTGAGGCGTTCCAGGACCCTGATGGCGGTGACCACGGGTGGAACTGCAACCCAGGGGACTTCGCGCAACTCACCAGCGGAGCGATGATTGCCGTCGGCGTCGCGGGCGGTCTTGAAATGCCGTGCATGGATGAGATGGCGACGGCCGCCGGAGCTGTCGTCGCGGCCTGGCCGTGGTTCGGGGCAGCAGCCGACTTCGAGGGCGAGTACTTCGCTCGGGCGCATCCCAGTCAGGTAGGCGATGACCACGAAGCACGCGGTGGTCAGCAGCCGGACGAATGGCTCGACCTGGTCGAAGTCGATGGCGCTGACCCAGGGATCGCCCTCGATCAAGCCGGTGATCGGGATGTCGAGCGGACAACGTCCGGGGTTGGTCTTGCGATAGCGCTGCCAGCGTGGAGTCTTCAGAACGCGGTGGACCTTCTTGTGCGGGGTGCCGGTGATCGCGGCGACATAGGTGGCCGCGGCGCCCGATCGGAGGGTGGTATGCGTGGGCAAGGGTTTCCCGGTTGCCTCCAGATCTGCGAGGTAGGCGATCAGTGCCGGCGGCGTTCCGCGGGGCAGGTCGGTGTCGGGTGTCTGGGCGACGACTCGCCGCAGTCGTTGTTCCTCGGCTCGGGCCGCGAGGATGTCGTCGGCGAACTCTTCAGTGAACTTCAATGCCCAGATCAGCAGCGGACCCATGGTGGCCGGGCTGATCGGCTCGGTCGAGTTCTCACCGGCGGCAGTGGCCGCGGGCAGATAGTCGTCGAAACCTTCGGTCTCCCAGGGCGGGACGCCGATGCGCGAGCGGGTCGGCAGGTAAGGCGCGAACGCGCGGAGCCGGGTCAGCGCGATGAGGTGGCTCGTGGCGGTGTTGCGCGCGACTTTACGGGTCTTGACCACGTAGTTTCCGTAGTCGGCAAGGACATCGGTGGTTGCTTGGGCCAGTTCGGTGATGCCGCGCTCGCTGAGCCAAGTTGCGAATACCCGCCAGGTCATGGCGGTGCCGAACATCCGTTGAGGGCTCAGCCGCGCCCGCATTGTCGAGCCTCCACGAGTGAGCACCGTGTCCGGGACCGGGAAGTTCAGCAGCGCCCAGACCGCGTGACGGAACTGCTCACGCAACTCCGCAGGGAAAGTCTGCCACTGAATCCGGTCGCTGGTAGTCGACGGATTGTCACTGATGAATGTCAGCGACCAGACCGGATCACCGAATCGGGGGATGAGCTCGCGGCGTTGTTCGGTGACCGTTGCCGGATCGACCACCGGATCGGCGGGAGCGGGCAGAGCTGGTTGCCGCCATGGTGCGGTCACGAGTCGAACCCCTTGCGCAGCAACAATTCGATGGACGTGCGGTCGCTGGCGTTGACCGCCTTCAGCGCGTCGGCCCATTCTGCTGCGGTGAACGAACTCTCCTTGAGCTGGGTCAGCCGGCTGTGGTGCTCGCGCCAATCGTGCTCCCAGGTCCGGGTGGGTAGAACGGTGCGCAGGCTTTCCAGTGCCTGGTGCAAGTAGGCCAGGCGCGGCAAATGCCGCGGTGTGACCACCGCGTTGGCGCAGGCCAGGCAGAGCAGAAACGATGCCCGGCAAGGCGATCCGTGCGGGCTGAACGGGCTGTGAGTGTAGTCGCCGCAGTTCGCCGTGGCAGTGTCGGTGCCGACGTCACCTGCGCAGGAATCATCGGTAACTCTCGCCGCGACAACAGCTTTAGCGTGGTCGACGGCATCGGCGATCCCCTCGGCGATCACCGCTTCGGCGCGCCGGTGCGTGGCCGGATCACGCAGAACGTAGACGCGGTCGTGAACGTCGAGGCTGTGCTGAGTGGGAGTGCGCCGATGCAGGACGGTCACCGTGCGCCGCAAACGACGCAGATTCAGCTCCCCGGCCCCGGTCACCTGGCTCCATCGACGGAAGACCGGGTTGACGATGCCGATGCCGGTGCGCAGCAGCGCAGCGCGATCGTTGACCAGCAGAGGAAGATGAACGTGCCAGACGATGAGCAGATCGGTCGCAGCGCCGTGAGCACGCAACAGGTCACGGGCTGGGGCGGTGGCCTCGATCGCGCGGGTGAACAGCCGTCCTGGCGAGTTCGGGCCCCAGTCGGTCAGATTGCGGGTCTCGTAACGATGAGCCGTGTGACGCCGCCGTTTCTCCAGCTCGGCCCGATAGACGATCGGCTCACCCGGCGCTGACGCGGACAGCACTTGCGGAACCACCATCTCCGAGACGGCCGTGAGATTCCAGCCGTGAGCACTCACGATCAGCGTCACCAGCGAGACCATCTCGACTCGGTCGAGAAACAGCCGCCGCCAGGTCCATTCCGAGCTGGTCCCGCCCAGCGCATCCAGGTAGGGCTCGACGACCCGACGACGTCCGTCCGCGCCGACATCAACAGGAACATCCCCGGTCCGCGCCAAATGGTCGAGCGCTTCACCCAGCACCCACTCGCGGCTGCCGTCGTCGAACGCGCCCGACCGCCAGGCATCCAGATGCGCCCGATTCTCGGCGATCCGCTGCCAGGCCCGCCGGAAGTGGCCGGCCGCAGCCTGTCTGATCTCCTCGAATTCCTCCGGCGAATACGCCGATTCCGTGGCACCCGAGTAAGCAACCCGTCGCAGCACCGCCTCGCGAGTCGCCTCGGGAAGCTGATCATCGCGCTTCAGCAGTGCTGCGATCTTGCGAATCTGTCTTTGTCCCAACGTCTTATTCGCGCGACTGACCCTCCACTGGTTCCAGACCGCCGGCGTGATGTCGGCGATGGACTGTGGTGCGGGGTCCAGTTGCGCGAGCCACCGGGTGAACGTGCGGACCAGGAACCACACCTCCGTGCTCGTGGCCGTCGATCGCCATTCCCCCGGTGGGTAGATCCGGCTCGCAAACGCCGCAGCGAGAGATCGCTGCAACGCAGCCGACACCGGCAACGCACCGAAGTCGAAGATCGCCCGCTGATCACCCTTCTCGCTGATGTGCGTGACCACCGCAGCGGCATCGTCGAGCACCGATGGCCGCCGGTGCCCTTCGGCCGGCAGCCCGGCGTGCACTCCTCGCGCCATCAGCCGGCCACCTCGGCATCGAGGATCCGCTCCGACGCCGCCGCCAGCTTCGCCAGCAGTTCGGCGACATCCGGATCGTCGTCCTCGATCAACAGGGACCGCACCTCCAGGTCCGAGACCGGGGCCAGGTAAATATCGCGGGTAACCTGTTCGCTCGCGTGCCCGAGCAGGTCTTTGACCATCCGCCAGGGCGACATGTAGAGCAGCATGTAGTCGCGGCGTTCCTCGGGCGTCAGATCCAGCCGCATGTCCAGCGCCCGATGCAACGCCACCAGCATGTAAAGCGCGAACGAATGCCGCGCCATATGCGGCGTCGCGAACGGCGGATCCGGCACCACCCCCGCCAGCGTCACCGCGCAACGCCGCGATGCCGCCCGGAACACAGCCTCCCAGGAATGGGCACCGAACGGGGTCCCGTCCTCGGCAAGCCACAACCACAGCGGCTCCAACCCGCTATCACTCTGGACGAACAGCCGCCGCCGCTCGTCCGGCTCCAGCGCATCGATCCGGCGTTCCCCGGTCCGGCCGTGCCGGTCGCGCCAATGCAGCACCCGTTGCTGCCACCCGGACTGCTTGACGACCAGCCAGATATCGTCCAACGCGTCGTAACGGCCTGCGGTTTGCGCCCGCCGGATCGCCCCCCTGCGGGTCGTAGCGCAATACGCCTCGACCTCCCGCAGCACGGTCGCGGAGATGTAGAACGTGCGGGCCCGCTTGCTCTTGGCCACCGCCGCTGCCAGCCGCGCCTCGACGTACCGCTGCGGCGTATTCGCCGAGGCAGGCAGCTCGATCGTCAACAGCGACCCGCCCTCCCCGAGCCGCAAACCGCTGCTCAACAGCAGGTCGGCGAACGCGGCATTGCGGTCGTCGTGACGGCCGCGCCAGGACGGGTCCATGCGGCCTTCGGCGGTGTAGCCACGCAGCCCGACATCGCGCCACAACCGAAACGCCCTGGGCGTCAACCATTTCACGTTCGAGGAACGGACGTCCTTCGCTCGCGCCTCGGCCACCTCCACCAGGTCCCCGTAGCGGTTGCGGACCGTCTTGACCCCGACCGGGCTCTCGGCCACAAACCCCTGCTTGACCGCCCACCCATAGAGCCGACTCAGCGCCGCCAACTCCCGGTTCCACTTCGAGCCGCTGATCCGCCGCATGTTCCGCGGCGACCGCCGCCGCCAATCCTCGAAGTCGAGCAAATCATCGTAATCTGCTGCATCCCAGTACTTCCCGCGGCTCCACAAGAAATTGAAGAACACCCGATAATCCGTGGTGTACGAGCGCTTCGTCGCCTTGCGAAGGTTCGCAAACGACGACCGGCCGAAGTAGCGCGTCAACCGCGCATCCACCCGGAAGTCCGGATCCACCATGAACGGGTCACCCGGATCCAGCCCGAAGGACTCCTCCCGCTCGACAAGATCCCGCCACTCATCCAGCAGCGGATGCTGACCGGACGGAGCAGCCAGCTCCGCGGAAACCCAATGCACCGTCCACAACCTGGACATCACCCTCCTCTATGTACTGCAACATGATCAGCTGCAACACACGGAGTTAATAAGGAATCGGTGGCAGTAGAAACCCGCTCGCCAGATTTCATTGGCGCGCGGCCGCACCCGCAGGACTCGCCAGTTGTGCAGGCTTCGCCGCACTGCGGCACCGGCAAGTAGTGAAGCAGGGATAGCCCAGATGCCGGGCACCAGTGCAGCGCCAACCAGGGTACTGACGGAGTGCGCCGCACCGGGCTCGGTGGGCTGGTAGGTCCTGTAGGCGTCGACGGCTGGCACCACCATAAGCAGTGCCATAAGCAGCAACACTGATGCGATGAGAAATAGCCGACCAGTCGGACGAGTCTCTGGCTCGCGGGCCAGGCTGGCGGCCAACGCCGAGGTTTGCGTGCGTTCAACCGTGGCAGTTCCGATCACGGGGACCAGCCCGCTCGCGGCTAAACCCGTCCCGCTGTATATAGCGGTGGAATAGTCGGTTGATACGCCTTGTGAACAAAGAGCGGGCACGCTCTGGACGAAATCAACCCGCCTGCACGTCGGACAGGTGATGTCCATAGTTACCTCCTTCGCTTATGTGCCGCACGGGAGACTCTGCGCCCGCCCTCCTGAACGCGTGGGTATATCCAACATGGCTTCGAATCCACTGTCGAGACTTAGATTGCCGGTAGGTTGCTGAGGGGCGAAGTTGTCGGCGTGTTGTGCATCCCGGGCGTGTCGTCTTTGCGAGACCTCAAAGGCCCCACCGTGTACGATGGTTCGTCGACTTGGAAGGTGAGGAGCCTGATCGTTGAGGGCCAGGGTCGTGGCGGCGCGCCGCCATGCGGCCAATCGGAACGTCTCAGAGGTGCGACGCATGCGGCAATGCACCCGGATCCGAACCCGAACCACTCGCAGGAAACTCTCAACAAAGTTGTTCGTCGTCGGGTCGTACAGCGCCCCGATTAGTTGCGGAGAGTTGCGCCGCGTTTCTCGATAACACGAGGTCGGAGCCCATTTCGAGTAGTCGATCGTGGCTGACGGTTGTGCCCAGTTGTCGTGCGGCCAGATCCTCGGCAGGTTTCTGGTTCGAGTCCAGATGGGGGAGCCTAGAAAAGCCCTCTACCTGCACAAGCAGGTGGAGGGCTTTTTCGTTGTCTCCGGAATTCGACGCTACTTGTCACCGTTGTCATACGGCCAGCAGATCGCCGCGGCGATCACCAGCAACGGCAGGCCACACGCAACGGCGTATCCAACGGCTGCCCAGCCGTTCACGCCAGGCCGCCGGCGATCGACCAACGGGCGAATGACAGTCGGGGATGCACGGTCTCAACGTCGACGATATGCATGAGGCCATCGAGTGCTAGCGGGTCGACGTGATCGGGTGCGGGCAGGATGACCATCTCGGCGCGGGCGCCGCGTGCCTGATCAGCTAACGGCAGAGGTGAAAAAATTTCCGGCCACACCAGCCGATACCCCAACCGGCGCGCGAGCCGTTGAACCTGGGCAGCGCCCCAGTCCGGCGCCGTACTGCGGTCGTAGTCGATCCATCCCAGAGCTATCGGCTTCATGCACGCACCAACTCCCTCGATCGAGTGCTGAGGTGCCCCGCCGCCCGGGACTCATGATCGACCGGGCGGCGCGGCCTGGGGCTCAGCCTCTCGTTGATCATGGGGACGGCGGAACCTCCTATGTTTCCCACTTCGGGACGTCCCGACTGGTGTACAACGTCCCTATGGCGAATGAGAGGTTGCGGGCCGCGATCGCGGCCCGGGGATGGACTCACGCGAATTTGGCCGAGGCGACAGGTGTTGACCCGAAATCGGTTGAACGCTGGGTGAATCTCGGTCGCGTCCCCCGGCGGCGCACCGCAATCCGAGCTGCCGAGTGTCTGGGCGAGGACGTCAACGCCCTATGGCCGGCCCTACAACAGGCACGCACGGCGCGGGCCGTCAGCCGGGAACTCATTGCTCTCTATGACCAGCGGGCCGACGTACCTCCGTCGATGTTCATCAACCTCTTCGCGGCCGCGCGGCACCGGATCGACGTTCTGGTCTACGCGGCGGTCTTCCTGCATGAGGCGTACCCCCGGCTCAACGACCTGCTGCTCGAACGAGCCGAGGCCGGCTGTTCGATACGCATAGCCATCGGCGACGCCGACAGTACCAACGTCCGACAGCGAGGCCGGGAGGAGAAATTCGGGCACGGTATCGAATCGCGCTGCCGCCTCGCCTTGATGCACTACCGGCCATTGCACGCCGCACCGGGAATCGAGCTGCGGACCCACACCACGACGCTCTACAACAGCATCTTCTGCGCCGACGAGGAAATGCTGGTCAACGCCCACATGTGGGGAGTGAACGCTTACCGTGCGCCGGTCTGGCACCTGCGCCGTACCGGTGACGGCGGTCTATTCGACACGTACACAGACAGTTTCGACGCAGTCTGGCACACTGGCCGACCGGTGGAAGGGTAAGCCGATGGCGCGCACCGAGTTCTACGACGATCCCGCTGCCCCCGAACCGAACAGTCTCGTCGTCGCGGCTTCCGCCGTGGTGTGCGACGACAAGGGCCGCATCCTGTTGCAGCGCCGCGCCGACAACGGCCTCTGGGCGTTGCCCGGTGGTGCGATGGAAATGACCGAAAGCCTTCCTGGCTGTGCTGTGCGCGAGGTCAAGGAAGAAACGGGGCTGGACATCGAGATCACCGGCCTCGTCGGCACCTACACCGACCCCCGCCACATCATCGCCTACAGCGACGGCGAGGTTCGACGCCAGTTCAACGTGTGCTTCCTGGCGCAGGTAACCGGTGGCGATCTGGCCATATCCGACGAGTCCATCGAACTACGGTTCGTCGACCCCACCGATCTCGACAATCTCGAGATCCACCACACACAGAGGCTCAGACTGACGCACTACCTGGAGGGGCGGGGCACTCCCTACCTCGGCTGAACGGTCCGGCCGACCGGGCGAGAAGGGGGTAATCCAAGTCGGGCCGTGGAAAGCGATGGTCTTCGTCGCGGGTCCCGGCCGGCTTCACTGCCGGTGCGGGAGCTACCGGAATGGGTATCGTGCCGGGAACCGGCAACGGTGTGACGCGTTCGACCCAAGCCGATCGACCGGCTGTTACGAACTCCTCGCATGTATCGGCGATTGCTGCGACTGGGGAGTGTGTCGCCGGTTGCGGTGAACGCCGCGCCGCGCACCTGCCCTCGGGCGCCCTCGACCCACGGAGACGGACAGCAATGGCGGACCGACCTCGCTTCGGCCAGCGGGAACCGGACAGCGAACCCGATCCGCCCGCTGCCTGCCCGGCCGGCGGGACCGGCGCGGAGCAAGAACTCATGCGCCGGCTCGGGGGATACCTGGAACGCATCGCCGACCGCGATCGCACGGCGTTCACCGAACTGTACCGATCCACCCACGATCGGGTGTTCGGGCTCGCACTGCGCATCATCCGGCGACCCGCCGCGGCCGAGGAGGTCACCCAAGAGGTCTACCTCTACGTTTGGAATACCGCCGCGCAGTACGACCAGCGGCTGGCCAGTCCGATCGGCTGGTTGATGATGATCACCCACCGCCGCGCCGTAGACCGTGTCCGAGCCGAAACATCCTCGGCGACAAGGGAGCTCGCGTACGGTCAACGCAATCTCGGCCGTGATCACGATACGGTCGCCGAGACCGTCGATCAGCGCTATGAGGAGCAGGCGGTGGTCCGCTGCCTGGCCGCCCTGACCGATCGCCAACGGGAGACGGTCGCGCTGGCCTATTACGGCGGCCGGACGTACTCCGAGGTCGCGGCCTACCTCGGCATACCGTTGTCGACGGTGAAGACCCGGATTCGGGATGGCCTCAAACGTTTGCAGAGCTGTCTGGCGGGAGCGGTGAGCGATGCCTGAAGATACGCCGGCCGGTGAACTGCTCGACCTTGCCTACCCGTACGCACTCGATGCGCTCTCGGAAGCGGACAGCGACGCGATCGAACGCCTGCTCGACCAGGCCGATGAACGATCCGCGGCGCAATTCCGGGCCACGGTCCGGGCGCTGCGCGACACCCTGGCGCATATGTCCGTGGTCGACGCGGTGCCCGCACCTCCGAACGTCGAGGCGGCGATCATGCGTGCCCTCGATGACCGGCCCGCGACGGTCACGGTGCTCGCCGAGCACACCGGCCGGGCGCGGCGGCGGCGCTGGCTGGCGGCGGTGGCCGCGGCGATCGTCGCGATCGGTGTCGGGGTGGGAGTCGCCGTCTCTCTCGGCGGGGAAGATGATGCGGGGCGGGTCACCGCGCAACAGGTGCTGACCGAGTCGGACACGCGCAGTCGAGTGGTCGAGGCATCCACCGGTGGAACGATGTCCGTCTACTCCTCGCCGGGATTGGCCACCGCGGCCGTATCGTTCCAGGATCTGCCGTCGCCTCCACCCGGCACGGTGTATCAGATGTGGTTGATTCCCTCTGACGGGCAACCGCATTCGGCAGGCGTTCTGGACAGCATTCCGAATCGGGAATCGCCGCTGGTCGTCCGGTTCGATGACGGTGCGCGACTGGCGGTCACGGTCGAACCCTCCGGTGGCTCGCCCCGGCCGACGAGCGACCCGGTCGCCGCGGTACCGCTGGGGTGAACCGGCCGGGCCGTCGTCTCCGGTCAGGTCACGGTCACCGCGACCGAGTGCCATCCGGTGGCGCCGTCCGGGATCGGCGGTGTCCGCTGCTCTGGCTGCCGTTGGCCGTCGCCGTCGGTCGCGCGCACCCGCAGGGTGTGTCGTCCGGGTTGCGCGTCCCACCGCCAGGTCCACTGCCGCCAGGTGTCGGCCGAGTATTCGGCGACGAGGCGGGCCGGAGACCATGGTCCGTCGTCGACTCGGACCTCGACCAGCGCGATGCCCCGGTGTTGCGCCCACGCGACTCCCGCCACCATCACCGGACCGGCCGCCACCGTGGCGAACGCGCCGGGAGCGTCGATTCGGGAGGCCACCTTGATCGGGGCGCGTTCGGCCCAGCCGCGATCGGTCCAGTACGCCGTCGCTTCGTCGAACCGGGTGAGTTCCAGGTCGACAACCCATTTCGTCGCGGAAACGAAGCCGTACAGCCCGGGGACGACCAGGCGAGCCGGGTAGCCGTGCTCGAGTGGCAGCGGTTCGCCGTTCATGCCGACGGCGAGGAGAGCATCGCGTCCGTCGGTGATCGCGGCGACCGGTGTTCCGGCGGTGAAACCGTCCGCGCTGCGGGAGAGCAGCATGTCCGCCTCGGGGGCGATGCCTGCCGTGGCGAGCAGCTCGGCCAGCGAATATCCGGTCCATACCGCGTTGCCTGCCAGATCACCGCCGACCTCGTTGGAGACGCAGGTCAGCGTGATCATCTTCTCGATCGCGGTCAGTTCCTCCAGATCCGACATCGAGAACTGCACCGTTCGGTTGACCCGGCCGTGAATGCGTAGCCGCCAGTCGTCGCGGGTTACGGTGGGGATCCGTAGCGCGGTATCGATCCGGTAGAAGCGGTCGTTGGCGGTCACGAACGGGGTAATGCCCGGCACCGGCGGGTCGGTCCCCGCGGGCGGCGGGGGCGCGGCAACCCGTGGGGCGGGCAGCCGGAATGCCGCGCGGTCGGCGGTGATCGCGCGCAGCCGCTCGCCGAGCCACTGCCCGGTCGCCATCGCGCCGGCCGCGACGACTGCCGCACCGCCTGCCAGCAGCAAGAATCGGCGGCGCGTGAGGTCGGATCGAGCTACCTCCGGCCGGGGAGCGCGGTTGATCAACCAGCGCAGCGTGACGATTCCGGTGGCCACCCCGAGCGCTGTCGGAATCACGTCTGCCGCCTCGGTACCCGGCCGCTGCCACACGACGATGCCGACCACGATGCCGAGTACGCCGAGGACCGCGCTGCCAAGGGGCCGCGTGCGTTCGAGCAGCCCGACGGCGAGTGCCAGAGCCGCGATCACCAGCGCCATCGACACGAACAGGGCCTGCTTGTCGCGGGTGCCGAACTGCTCGATGGCGAACTCCCGCAACGGCTCCGGTGTGTGATCGACGACCGTGGCTCCGACGGCGACGAAGGGAGCTGCCGCGGGGTTCGTCACCGCGGCGACCAATTCCGCGACGCCGAGTACGACCGCGGTCGCGACGGCACCCGCGAGCGCCGCCGCGACTACCCCCGGCGGGCGCGATGTCGAGTGGTTCGGGTCGTGTGTTGTGTCCATGGCGCCTCGAGACCTGGCGGTAGATGTGCTGGCAACGATAGATCCGTGCGCCGGGGTGGAGAACCCGCGCGGCCGGTTCTCCACCCCGGTGATGGTGCTCGGTCACCGCGACCGGCGGCACCACTTATCCGGGAGTCAGGTGGTTCAGGCCGGAGGCATCAAGACGCCGTCGATCATGTAGACCGTCGCGTTGGCCGTGGACACCCCACCGCAGATCACCGATGCGTTGCCGACCTTGATGTCGTCACCGGTGCGCGTGACGTTCACCGTGCCGCCCTGCACTGTTGCTTGTTCGCCCGAGATATCGGAGGGTGCGATCCGCCCCGGCACGACGTGGTAGGTCAGGATGGTGGTGAGGGTGTCGGCGTCGGTTTTGAGCGACTCGATGGTCGCGGGATCGATCTCGGCGAAGGCGGCGTCGACCGGCGCGAACACGGTGAACTCGCCGCCGTTGAGCGTATCGACGAGGTTCACCTGCGGGTTGAGCTGCCCGGACACCGCCTTGACCAACGTCGTCAGCATCGGATTGTTCGACGCCGCCACCGTCACCGGATCCTGCGCCATGCCGCTGACCGAGCCCGCGCCGGTCGGTACCTGCGCGGCGTATTCGTCACAGCCGGGGCCGACCAGATCCGCCGCGGCGCTGCCGCCGGTGGGCTCGTTGGTCTGCATCGCGGGCGGCGACATCGTCGTCGCGGGAGCGGATTCGCTGGACGAATCGTCGCCACACGCCGACGCGCCGAGCAATGCGGCGGTCGATACGACCGCGATCGCGAGAGTACTGCGATTGATTCTCATCGGGTTCATCACTTTCGTCCACGACCTGGACGGTCGTTCAGTTCTTATGTGCCGTACGGAGTTCGTCGTGCGATCGATGCCGGACGGGTCCCCGACCCGTGGCGAGGTGGCCCACCGGCCAACGCTTCCCGATCAGTGAACATCGACCGGTCTCGGTGCATGCGAACCGTGTTAGAACGTGTTCTCGCCCGTTCGAGTGGCGGACATCAGCCTGCCGCGGCACTCGAACACTTTTCCTCCGAGGAGGGTGCAATGACACTTCTGCGATCAGACTCCGATTTCCGCGAAATCGAGGCCGACTCCGCGCCGGCCCGCTTCGCGCGCGGCTGGCACTGCCTTGGCCTGCTTCGCGATTTCGCCGACGGAAAGCCAGGTACAGGCGGCGGTCGCGCTCGGCGATTACATCCGCCTCGGATTCGAGCAGGACGTCGAGATCTGGCGGCACAAGGCTCGCATCGATAATCCGTTGCTGTGCGAGGAGGACGGGCCGGTCTACCAGCTGCGTCGCTGGTACAACCAGTTCTATCTGGACCGCGCCGACGTCACCCCGGAGATGGTGGACCGATTCGAGCACGAACTCGATCTGTCCAGGGCTCAGGCGGTCTGGCGTAAGGAGGTTGCCGACAATATGGCTGATCAGGCGGATCCGACCGGGGCACCGGCATGATCGCGGATCGCACCGACAACCGCCTCGACGACGTACCCCTGCAACCTCTGCGTTGCGACGAGTGCGCTGCTCGAGTGTTGGTTCGTAAGAGCAGCCGGGCCCAGACAGGTCTGCAGTGGAATGCCGAAGCACGTTCCGCCTGCTATGAATTGGCGTCTTCGCCGGCGCCGGGACCGGCGCTGGCCGGGTGCTCACGGATCCGGCGGACCATCGACGCGGCAGTTGCCTCCGGGGAACTGTGCATCATCGAAACGCAATCGGTGTGATTGTTCGCGGGCTCGCCCGCCGGCGGGCGAGCCCGCGAACGCCGACTGGGGCCGTTTGGTCGCCGGCGTTCGTGGTATGCCGATCGTGGGCCCCTCGGCCCGTGTCGCAGAAGGAGGATCTTCATGCTCGGAACGATTATCGGCGCGATCATCGTCGGACTCTTCGTTGGCGCGGTAGCGCGGCTGGTGATGCCGGGTAAGCAGAACATCGGTGTCATCATGACGATCCTGCTGGGTGTGATCGGCTCCTTCGCCGGCTCCTGGATCGCCTACCAGGCGGGATACTCCAACAGCAATGGTGGATTCCAGATCATTCCGCTAGTGGTCGGCATCGTGGTCGCGGTCGTCCTGATCGCGCTGTACCTGGCTGTCACAGGCCGCCGGGTGCGTTGATACGCGGCCTGGACCTAGCACCCCGGCACCGACCGCCGTGGGCGTTCCAAGGGGGGGGACGGGGGTGGGTTTGTGAGGGGGGAGAGCCCACCC
>NZ_JBYHFL010000014.1:15439-28888 GCF_058222935.1 Nocardia sp. JCM 38205
TTGAATCCGCTCCTTGGCCCCAACCACTGAACGCGCGCTACTGCGGCCGTCCCGATGGGACGGCCGCGGCGGCGTTACAGTGCGAGCATGGCCCGCCTTCCGGCACGCGAATCAGCCAGCGGGCGCACCGCGATTCGCATCAACGCCAGGGCGTTGTCGTCGCCCGCAATGCGATTCGAGCGCACCGCACCACAGGCCAGGCAGTGGTGAATGAGCGCCCACTCGCCACTGTCGCGCACCGAGATGCTGATCGCCGTCATCCGGCCCCGGCACGGCTCGGCCCTGTCGCCGGGCCGCCTGCGGTCGACATGCCGGCTGGTCAGACATTGCGGGCAGTGATTGCGATGTGCGGTACCCGGTGCGGCGAAAGGAACATCGAACCGGCACTGCACACAGCGGAACGTACCGGCCGATGACCCGGTGTCGGTCGCGTGCAGCACATCCTTGGCGCGCTGCCGATGGCGTCGTGTGGTGTTTCTGCGCGGCATCGCCGATGTCCTCACAGCTCGCTGAAGATTTCGAGCGGAAACGGCGGCTCCGCGAGCGGACGCACGGCCAGGCGCATCAGGATCAGCTGATTGTCATCGGTGGTGATCTGATGGAGCGACAGCTCGCCGCACCGGGCGCAGCGGTGCACGATGGCCCAGTGCCCGGTCCGCAGCGCCGCGATGGACAGCGGCGCCATCCGGCCACCGCAATCGGAACGGCCGCTGTCCCGATGATCGACGGTATGCCTGGAATGCAGACAGCTCGGGCAGTGATTGCGCCTGCTGTCATCCGGCGCGAGTACGGCTACGACGAGCCCGCATCGGAGGCAGGTGAAGGTGCCGGTCCGTTGTGCCGGACTCGGGTTGTTGTGTGTGGTGGTGTCGGACACCCGGTAGCTCCTGACTGAGACGAAAGAGAAACAGCGAGAGCCGGCCGAGTGCGCCTCGATGGATGGCGGGCTACCGCGCAGGCCGGGCCTGGGCGGTAGTGGCATCGGTCATTCGGTGAGGCGCGCTCGGCGCCATCCAGGGGGTAGACATCCTCATCCTCCGAAGTCGGAACGTTGTGGTTCGACGGGTCGATGGAGCACTGTAGGCCGCGGGCGCGCGAGGGTGCCAGCGAATTTCTCAGCGGTCCTACGCCCGGAATTCGGTGCGAGGGCGGTCATCGGCGTGGTGGTTCGATGAGTAGCGGTTTTATCAGCGCTTCGAGTTGCTCGACCATGTCCTCGACGGTGATGAGCTCAGGAGCCATCGTGGCCTGGAGGTGTATGCCGATAGAGGCAGCGATCAAGATGGTGGCCAAGCCGTCGGGCCGCACGCCGTCGGGCAGGTGAACGTGCGCGTCGACCCATCGCTCGGCAATCTCACGCAGCTGTTCATGCAAACCCGCGTACTTGTCGTGGATGGGGGAGTCCGGGTTCGCGGCTTCGGCGAACAAGGCCACGAAGAGCAAAGACATCTTCGCGATCGCCGGCTGCTTGACGCCGGCCAGTAGATCGTCGGTCGGGTTCGGCGAGCCGTCGCCGGACGGTTCGCCTGGTCCGGCCAGCAGCGCGTTGCCCGCGTCGTCGAGCACCGCTGCGAGCAGTCCTTCCTTGTTGCCGAAATGCCACGGGATCGAGCCGCGGCTCACGCCGGAACGGGCCGCAACATCAGCGAAAGTGGTCTGCTGATAGCCCTTTTCGACAAAGAGGCCGGCGGCGGCCTCGATCAGCAGCCTGCGGCTCTCCCGTGTGGTCTCGGCACGTCGATCGGCCATGTCGTTCGTCCGTCCTTCCAGGGTTCCGGCGACGCAAGCCTAGCCTAGGCAGCCATTGACCGACTATTCAGCACAGGCTATGTTGGCTGACATAGAGCTCGGTCGTCGGTGCGCGAGACCACCGCCCGCCGGGCTCATCCATCCCCCACGGCGACGACGAACGCGCCTCTGACGAACCCCCAGCGGAGAGGGACAACGATGACAACTGACACGAGCCCGGGCGGGCCGAGGAGGTCCCCGCGATGAAGATCGACGGATCGGTCGTCCTGGTCGCGGGCGGCGCCTCGGGTTTGGGCCTGGCGGTGGTGGACCGAGCTGCCCGGGCGGGGGCGACGGTCGTCGTGCTCGACACCCACGCGGGCGCCGGCGGCGGCGAGAGCCGAATCCACCATGTCCCAGGCGATATCTGTGCCGACGGCGATGTCGCGTCGGCGCTGGACCGGGCGCGCGAACTCGGCCACCTGCGAGCGGTTGTGAACTGCGCGGGCGTCGATCGCGTCGGCTCGACGCTGAATGCGGACGGCCCCTTGCCCATCGAGCAGTTCGCCGAGGTGATACGGGTCAACCTGGTCGGCGCGTTCAATCTCCTGCGGCTGGCGGCTGCTCGCATGGCAGACCTCGAGCCGATCGAAGGCGAACGCGGAGTGATCATCAATACCGGTTCGATCGCCGGGACGGATGCTCCTGCCGGACTGGTCGCCTACGTCGCGGCCAAGGCAGGTCTGGCCGGAATGACCTTGACCGCCGCCAGGGATCTCGCCCCGGCACTCATTCGCGTGGTGACCATAGCGCCCGGCATTTTCGATACTCCGATGTTCGGCCGACTGCCCGATGACGCACAGCGGGCTTCGTTGTCGGCCACGCAGCATCCCGCCCGGCCCGGCGTGCCGAACGAATTCGCCGCACTGGTCGCCCACGTCATCGACAACGCCATGCTCAACGGCGAAACGATGCGGCTCGATGGTGCTGTGCGACTGGGGGTGCGGCGGTCATGAGCGCGGAACCAGCACAGCCGCGAGCCACGACTGTGTCCGTCCGCGGCCACCGGCTCGGTTCTTCCAGGCGCTTCGTGGTCATCGCGACGATCCTCTGTTCGGCGACGATGGTGGTGTTCGGCGGGTGGATGCGGGTGGACCCGGCGGGGTTCGCCGAATGGGCGAACTGGCCCAATCACGTGCACTTCCTGCACGACGCGGGCGTGTTCCAGCTGGGGATCGGGCTGATGATGCTGTGCGCGCTGCGATGGCCGGATGCCTTGGCTGTCGTGCTGTTCGGTTTCGCATTCGCCAATACCTTCCATGCGATCAACCACGCGATGGATGCCGACCTCGGCGGCAACAGTTCGGATTTCTGGACGCTGGGAGCCGTCTCCCTGATCGCGATCGCGGCGCTGGGCGTGCGCTTGCGAATCCTCGAACAGCGTAAGGAGAAGTGAGATGAGAGTTATCGTCGCCGGCGCGACCGGCACCTTGGGTATGACCTTGACCGAGCAGTTGATCGCCGCAGGGCATTCGGTGATCGGCCTATGTCGCCGGCCCGAGGGCGCGGACCGGCTGACGGCGATCGGCGCGGAACCGGTGGTGGCCGACGTGCTGGACGAGCACGGGCTGCTGACGGCGCTGACGGGCCATCGCGCCGACGCGGTGATCCACCAGGCCACCGCGCTCAGCCGGATGCCGATCACGCACAGCCGGCTCGACGAGACCAACGCATTGCGTGACATCGGCACCTCGCATCTGCTGCTCGCGGCCGCGGCGGTGGGGGCGCGGCGGTTCCTCACTCAATCTTTCTTTCTCGGCTACGGCTACCGCGATCACGGTAGCGAGCCGGTCACCGAGGAGCATTTGTTCGGCCGGCCGGACGGTTCGGCTTTCGATCGTCACCTGCGGTCGATGCGATCGAACGAGGATCAGGTCTTCGCCGCACGCGGAATCGACGGTATCGCGCTGCGCTACGGCCTGTTCTACGGACCGGAACCCACTACCCGGCGTTTCGCCGCGTCGACTCGCGCCCGCAGGCTCCCGGTACCCGCACGTGCAGGCATCACCTCGCCCATCCACATCTTCGATGCGGCCGCGGCGACCGTCGCCGCGCTCGAGCGGGGTCGCGGCGGCGAAGCGTACAACGTCGCCGACGACTGCCCCCTCGGATTCGATGACTACATTCGCGCGATCGCGCGGGCATCCGATGCTCCCGAACCGCGGCGTATTCCCGGCTGGCTGCTACGGCCCGCTCCCTATCTGTACGGACTCATGGTCGGCACCAGCATCCGATTGTCGAATGAGAAAGCGAAACGGGAGCTCGGCTGGACACCTCGATACGCCAGCTGCCACGAGGGGCTGGCCGCACTCGATGTGGATGACTACCAGATCCGATGAACGTTCGACCCGTCTGCCCGGGAAGGAACTCGCTGTGAGCTCGAATAGTAGGAAGCTGATGTCCACCCTTGTTGCTCCGGCCGGAGCGGCTTATGGTGTGGCACTGGGGTTTCGGATGTATCATCCGCCGCGCCGCCCGCACCACCGGCGACCGGAGGATGTCGAACTTGCGGCGACAGAGCGAATCGTCGACGTGTCCCCGACGGGGCGGATTCACGTGTGGCTGTGCGCGGGTGCGCGGGACCGCGTCGTCGTGCTCGGGCACGGCATAGGGCTGAGCAAATCGGCTTCCCTTGCCCATGCGAAGTTGCTCCACGAGGCGGGCTACACGGTGTGCCTGTTCGATCACCGCAACCATGGGGCGAGCAGCTATCACCGCGGTTTCCGCAGGCTCGGAGAGCATTTCACCACCGATATCGTCGAGGTCGTCGCGGCGCTGCGTGCGATGGCGGAGTTTCGTGACGCGAGGATCGCACTGTTCGGCTTCTCGTTCTCCACCTTCCCTTCGGTACACGCGTTGACCCGTCCGGACTTCGCCGTGGACGCGATCATCTGTGATAGCGGGCCGGTGGATGACGGACGCGCCCTGTTCGAACGCTTCCTGGCAGCGGGGCCGCTGCCTGTGCCGGGAGTATTCGCCCGTGGTCGGGCCGGCGCCGCCACCAGGTCGGCGATGACGGCGACAGCGCAGGCATTGCTCGGTGTCGAATGGCCGCCACGGGTGTCGCCCACGGCTGCGCAGGTACCCGCGCTCTTCATCTGCGGCGAAAACGATCAGATCACCACTCCGGAAGCCGTTCAGGCTCTGGCGGCCCGGTACACCGGTTTCCAGGTGGAGGTATTGCCCGGCGCCGGGCATCTGGAGGGATTGAAGCTCGCGCGACAGCGCTACACCGAACTCGTCCTGGATTTTCTCGGCCGCCACCTCGTCGCTTGATTCCGGGGACACGACGCCCGAAATTTCATCTCGTCCGGTGTGATTCCTTTCAGGAAGCTCGATGTATACGGCGCCGTATGTATAACCTAAGCTCAAATATACGGCACCGTATACATGAGTGAATCGGTGCGAACGCGGCGGTGTAAAGACGCGCCGTGTGTACCCGGCGGAGCCGGGGAGTTCCATATCCAGAACGAGGAGTTCACATGATCAAGTGGGCAGGTTGGCTCATAGTGCTGTTTCCCGGAATCGGCCACACAACGGGCGCTCTCATCGAGTCGGCCCCCACCCACGGGCAAGCATGGCTCGACGGGACGGGATGGACGGCGGAAGCCAATGCGATGGACTACGCCGAAGCCACGCTGTGGTACACGATATTCAGCTTCGGCGTCCCGTTCCTCATGATCGGCCTGCTGGTGCTGTGGCTGGACCGGCGCGGCATCACACCGCCGGCGTTCCTCGCCTGGCTGGTCGCCGGTTGGACCCTGATCACCGTCGCGGTCGGCGGCCCCTCGCCCTTGCTCGTCCTCCTGGTCGTCGCCGGTCTGCTCCTGGCCGGCTCCCGCCGTGCTCGTCATGACGGGCCCGGAAACGAGGCCGCACTATCCGTTCGCGCCGGCTGAACCAGAGACATTGGAGCGTCGCATGTCATCAATTTTCTCGCTATCCGGGGCAGTGCTGCACACCGACCGCCTCTGTCTACGGCAATGGCCCGCTGACGATCTCGCCGCCGTCGCCGATGGCGAACGGCGGGCGGACTGGGTGGACGACTTCCCGGCCGAGGGAGATCGCGTGATCGCCGGCGTGATCGCCCAGCAGGAGGCCGGAACGCGCGAGGGGCACCGGCAGATCGTCGAGCGGTCGTCCGGCTTGGTCGTCGGCAGTATCAGTCTGCTGTGGCCGCCGAACGACGGCGCCCTCGAATTCGGATACGGCATCGTCACGTCACGGCGCGGCCGAGGATATGCCGCCGAAGCCGCTCGGGCGATGGTCTCCTTCGCGCTGACCGCACCAGGGGTCCGCACGGTGTACGCCGATGTGGACGAGTCGAACCCGGCCTCCATCCGCGTCCTGGAAAAGGCCGGACTGCACCGTGTCGGCGGTGATGGGAGCACGGCCCGGTTCAGCACCGCGATGCCCGATCGGTAGCGGCCTGGAGCCGACTTCGCCGGCGGGTACGCCACCGGCGGAGATGGCGCGCGTGCTCACCGTGGAGCTGCGATCCAGCGCGCGGTGCAGGCGTATCTGTGCGATCAACACCGGGTTCTTCGACCAGAGTTGGACGCCCGGCGATCTCGAACCCGTCTGACCTCCGCCGGCTACGGCAGTGGCCCGACGGCGATCGCGGGATCGCCGGCGTCATCACCGAGCAGCAGGCGGGCGAGGCGGACGTCCACCCGCGGATCTCGAGTGGCTGGCGCTTTAGGCGGTGCGGAGTAGCACGTTGTCGAGGAACTCTAGTTGATCCGCGAGGACCTCGGTTCGGGCGTCCGGGCGATAGAAGTCGAAGTGCCCGAACGGATACCGTCGCAGCGATCCGCTCGGCGCCACCTCGGCCAGCCGACTGCTGTCGGATTCGGTTGTCTCGTTGTCGAATTCGCCGACGCAGACCAGCAGCGGCATGGTGAGCCGGTGCGCACAGGTTTCCGGCTTGTAGCGCATCATGTCGAACAGGGCTCGCGGGGCCACCCGGTTTTCCCATGTGGCGCTGTGCATGGCCGCAATGGTCTGGGACGCTTGTGGCCCCGTCATCACGGCGAGTTCGCCGGTCTCACCGACCGCGGGAACGTAATACGGTGCCCGGCCGGTCCAGCCACGCACACGATCGCGCATCATGGCGCTGAACAACGCGAAGGTCGCCTTTCGAGAGCGTCCCGCGGCCTTCTTGGGAAATCCGTTGAACGGTATCTGGGCGACCACGGCCGCGATTCGTGAGTCGTCGGCCGCTGCCGTGACGACATGGCCCCCGCCGAGCGAGGTTCCCCATAGTGCGACCCGATTCGGGTCGACCTCATCGAGCCCACGTGTCAGGGCTGTGGCCGCATGGATATCGGCCACCTGCCCGGCAATGTCGACCAATTGCCGTGGCTCGCCGTGGCTCGTTCCGAAGTTCCGGTAGTCGAAGGTGACCGCGATGTAGCCGGCTGCCGCGAAGGTGCGCGCGGCCGCCTCGATCGACGGTGTGTCCTGAGTGCCACCGAACCCGGGGCACAGCACGACGCCGGGAAGCCCCGTTGCCCGCTTCATGCGATACACGGTCGCCGCGCATTCGGTGCCCCCGGAACGGAATTCGACTCGTATCACGTCCATACATCGCTCCTTGTTCAAGCCAGTTCGGTAGCAAGGATTCGTCCGAGCAGATCGAGCACATGGCGCCGGTGCCGGGCCAGGTCGAGTTCAGGCCGGCCGGCGTAGAACTCGTGTAGTCCGGTGAGCGCGCCGAGTATCGCCACCGCGGTCGATTCGGCATCGGTGACATCGAATTCGCCCGCCGCCACACCGTCTTCCAGTAGGCGCGTCATCGCCGGCAACAGTGCGGCCACAACTTCGCCGGTCACCCTCTTGTGCACGTCGTCGAACGATCGGGTGTGCAGATCGGCGAGGAACCCTGCGGACGCGGGCGCCGCGGCCAGCTCGTAGTTGTAATCGAGATAGGCCACCAGGCGTCGCCCCGGCGCGACCGTGCGGTCGCCGATGATATTCAGATAGTCGCGTTCCATCCGCCGTGCCAGCGTGGTGACGCATTCCTCCAGCACGTCGCTCTTGGATCGAAAGTGGTGGTAGAAACACCCCTTCGCGACCCCGAGCCGCCCGACGATCGCTTCCACCGTGGTCTTCTCGAATCCGAATTCGGTGAACAGGGCGAGAGCCGCGTCGACGATCTCCGCCTTGCGCACCTCGGGCTTCTTGACCTCCCGCATGTGCACCTCCATAACCGACGGTACAGACCGACCGTCGGTCGGTCAATCGCCCGAGTGCAGCCGGTGGAGGTAATCGGAGATCGTCGCGCCGGTGTGCGTGCGCACCGCGATATATCCATCAGGGCGAATGAGGATCAGGGTGCCGGAGTCGGCGCGATATATCCGCTCGGCTTCGGCGCCGATCAGCAACTGCGGGGCTGCTGATGGAGGGCGGGTCGAGGGATCGAGGATCAGGCAGGTGCGGACGCGTGCGGCGTTCACGCCGTCGATGCCATCGAAGGCCTGGATCGAGTCGGCGCCGAAACCGAGGAGGGTCCAGTGGGTTCCGCGCAGAACGTCGAACAGCCGTGTCGGTGTGCCGCCGACGTCGACACCGCGAGCGTCCGGTGCCCTGTCGCCGGGGCCTGGGCCTCGATGAGGCCTTGTGGTGGTGACGGTGAGTGGGGACTCGGGGTAGGAAATGCCGAGCTGGCTGGTCCTGGCGAGGAGCCTACCCATCACAGCGGGCCTTTTGAGCACCGGGAAGAGCACATGGTCTCGGAGCGCTCGTCGCACCCCGCGCAGAGCGAACACCGACTCGAAACCGCGGGAGCTGTCGGCAAGAACCTTGGCGGCGACCGGGATTCGTTCCAGTTCGTAGCTGTCGAGCAGGGCGCTCGGCGCGCCGTCGAGAACGGCGGCGAGTTTCCAGCCGAGGTTGTAGGCATCCTGGATGCCGGTGTTCATGCCTTGCCCGCCCGCGGGGGAGTGCACATGGGCGGCGTCGCCGGCCAGGAACACTCGCCCGTGCCGGTAGCGGTCGACCATGCGGGCGTTGAACCGATAGCGGGACAACCACGTCGGGCGGCTCAGTGAAATATCCGCACGGCCGGTTCGCGCGGCGCACAACTCGCGGAAAACGTCCAGCGTGGGCTCAGGGATCGACCCGTCCGGCCCCGGCACGACGTTGGCCTGGAACTGCCATGCCCCCTCGGCCTGCGGCAAGGGGGAAACCGCCAGGTAGCTGCCGTCCATGCCGAACCAGGCGTAGGCGGCATCGTCGTCGAGCCCCTCGATCGAGACATCGCCGACGAGGAAGTACTGGTCGTCATGCGTGCGCCCGTGCATGCCGATCCCGAGTTGTCTGCGCACCGTGGAATGCCCGCCGTCGCAACCGACCAGAAAACGCGCGCGGATCACCTCGCCGGTATCGAGTTCGGCAGTGACTCCATCGTCGTCCTGCCGGAACGAGCTCAGCGCGCGTCCGAACGACACCTCGCCGCCCACTTCGTGCAGTCGCTGCGCCAGTAACCGTTCTACCCGCCATTCGGGGATCACCAGCAGATCCGGATACGGCACACCGGGCCGCGGTCCGGAACCGGCCGTCGCCAACTCCACTGTGAGCCTGTGGTCTTGGTGCACACGCAACGGCAGTCCGATCACCCCCGCGGAGCGGATCGCGTCCACCACGCCGAGATCGTCGAGTACTTCCAGGCTTCGTGGCTGGAGTCCCTTGCCTCGTGACCCGAGGGCCGGGGTGTCATTGCGGTCGATCAGCCGGTGGTGCACCCCGCGCCTGGCCAGCTCGATGGCCGAGCACAGGCCGGTCGGCCCGGCTCCCACTATCAGGACCTCGGTCTCCTGAACGTCATTGTCCGGCATGGATTCCCACCTCATTTTCGTATTCACAACATCGTTGTACTACAACGTAATACTACGATGTAGTAATCTCAAGGGATGCCGAAGAAAAGTGAGCGCCGTGCCCTGTTGGCCGACACAGCGTTGGCGTTGATCGACGAGCACGGCCTGGCGCAGGTCACCCATCGCGCCATCGATGCCGCCGCGGACGTACCCATCGGCACCACCTCGAACTATTTCCCGACCCGGGCGGCGCTGTACGAGGCCATCGCCCGTCGCATCCTCGATCTTCAACTCGAAGCCGAGCCGGACTCCCCGCAAGACGAGGCGAGGTCCGAGGACGTCGCGGACTACTTGGCCGCAGCCGGTGATGCGGGCACGGGTGCGGCCAGGAACCGTTATCTGGCCCGGTTCGAACTGTCGCTGGAAGCGAGCCGAAATGCCGAGTTGGCCGCGACGATGCGCGAACTCCGCGCGGTCACCGTCCGCAGACGTGCCACCCGGATCCGAGCCGCCTACCCGCGCGCGACCGACCAGCAGGTCGACGCGATCGCATCCCTGCTCACCGGCATTGCCTTCGATCGCCTGACTCTCGATGTGCCCGCGATGGATACCGCCGAGGCGGCGAGCGCCGTGCTGCGCGGCTTCTTCGAATAGCGGAGGCGGTGGGGTGCGCTCGGGGTTTGCGTTCGCTACCGGTCGGGTACAAACCATTGATGATGGCGAGGCAGAGTTGTGGTTCAGCTGCCGGTCTGCGGGATCGGTTCGTTCTCCGCGAGCGCCTGGTTGCAGTGGCGTCCCCGGTCGAGTGGGGTGGCCCGCGGTGATAACGAGTGCGATCGTGGTGTTGCTGGTGCCCAGTGTTCTGCTCATCGTAGTGGCGTTGACCATGCGTCATTTCGACACGAGATAGCCCGGGTCGGGTCGGTCGGCCAGGTATTGCGCTGCCCGAACGGGACGGCCGCGAGATCGAAAGGTGCGCAGAATGGATCCTGATTCCGACAACACACCGATCGCCGCCGCGGCAGTGAGCCTCGGCTTGCCGGCGCGGCCGGACGCGGCGGCGACCTTGCAGTCGATCGCTGAAACCGTGGCTCTGACAGAGTCTTTCGAGGCCGATGACGTCGATGCCATCGGCCTCGTGGTGAACGAGATGGCCACCGAATTGGTCGGCAGCACCGATGATGCCGCGGTGGTGCACTGCGAGATCACTTCCAGCGCAAGCGTTGTGCACGTGCAGCTGGGCGCTGCCACCCATTCGGTTCCGCCCGGCGATGCGCAGGATCTCGACTGGCAGATCGTCTACGCGCTCGCCCCTTCGGCGACCGTGCGTTCCCGGCCGGGCATCAGCGGTGAGGGTTTCTGGACGGAGATGCAGTTCCGCTGGGACCGCGGCCGCTGCGGCACCCGTTGCCTGCGCGACGTCACTACTCGCATCGGTGGGGTCGGTACATCGGCGGCGTGAGCACCGCGTCGATCGGCTGGACCGTCGCTTTACATGCCCGCGCACTCCGCGATCGGCGCGGGATAGCGGGCGAGGTCGACGCCGTGGCGCCAGGGGCGGTGGATCGCGGCGCCGGGCAGCTCGGCCAGCTCGGGTATCCAGCGCCGGACGTAATCGCCGTCGGGATCGAAGCGGGCGGCCTGCCGTAGCGGGTTGAGGGTCCGATTGGGGCGGGTGTCAGTGCCCGTGCCTGCGACCCACTGCCAGTTGAGCTGGTTGTTGGCCAGATCACCGTCGACGAGCCAGTGCAGGAAATGGCGCGCGCCGATCCGCCAGTCGATGCGCAGTGTCGTGCTGAGGAAGCTCGCCGTGATCAGCCGCGCCCGCCCCGGTATCCAGCCCTGCGTGAGTAGCTGACGCATCCCGGCGTCGACGATCGGGAAGCCGGTGCGGCCCTGCTGCCAGGCGCGCACGGCTTCGGGGTCGGCGCGCCAGGTGATGGCGCGGGCCCGGTAATCGGCCCAGGCGGCATCCGGTCGCGCCGCGAGTACCTGATGGTGGAAGTCCCGCCAGGCCAGTTGCCGGGCGAAGGCATAGCCACCGTCGGTGCGCAGATCGGTCGACGACAGGATCTGGGCCGGCGACAGGCATCCGAAATGCAGGTAGGGGGACAGGTGGGAGGTGGCGTCCGCGTCGAGCGCGTCGCTGAGCCGGTCGTAGTCGCGCACAGCGCCAGAGCTCCACTGCCGCAGTAGCTTTCGGCCGGTGGTCGCGCCACCGACGTTCAGCTGCGGGGAGCCGGGTTCTCGGCAGAGCTCTGCGACGGTCGGTAGCTGGTCGGTGGGCACATCGGGTGTCGTGAGCTGGGCGGGCAAGGAGATGGGGACGCGGCGGTGGTCGTCGATCCAATGCCGGAAATACGGGGTGAAGACCGCGAAATGATCACCGCCACCGGAGGGGCGCAAGGCGGCCGGATCCACCGCGGTCACCGATTCGCCATGGGTGTGCAGGGTGCGGGCGTCCTGATCGAGCCGGTCGCGCAGGCGCTGGGCGCGGCGCGCACTGTGGGCGCTGACGTCGGCGGCGACGTGCACATGCGCGGCCCCGATCTGCTCGGCCAGCCGCACGGTCTCGGTGACCGTATCACCGCGGCGAATCACCAGATGGCTACCGACACGGTGCAATTCCGCGTCGAGTTCGGTGAGGGCGGCGAGCAGGAAACGTAACCGGTTGGCCGCGCCGAAACGGGTGATGATGTCCTCGTCGAGAACGAACAGCGGCACCACCGCGGACCCGGTGCGCTGGGCGGCCGCGAGGACGGGATTGTCCTCCACCCGTAGATCACGAGTGAACAAGGCGATCGAGGGGCTCGCCCCGGTGCGAGACGTGCCCGTAGTCTCGGCCGGCTCGTTCATCGCAGGCACAGTGGGGTGACGTCGCTGATCCCGCCGGTGGTCGGCGAGGTCAGGTAGAGGCAGGGGCTCTGCCCGGCGGCGGTGATCGCGGCACGCACCTGATCCCAGGTCGCGGCGTCGAGGCCGGCCGCGCGGGCCAGCACGAAGCCGGACAGTCGCGTCGGATCGGTCACCAGCGCCCAGGAATAGTCCGGTGCGAGGGCGGTGACGATGTAGTTGGTGGCACCGCGCTGCTGATCCTGCCCGGGTACTCCGGGAAAGCTGACATGCAGTTGCGCATTGGTCTGCGGATCGTTGACCGTTGCCGTGCCGCGGATCTCGTTCAGCTCGCCGGTCCAGGTCACGCACGAGTTGTGCACGGAGATGTCACCGCGGGCGTCGAGCGCGTACTCGGCGGTGGTGTCGCGGGCGCAGGACAGGTTGAACGGCTGCGGTACCGCGGCCAGTTGACGCCAGGTGCCGAGGTAACGCTGCACGTCGAGAGCGGGTACCGGCACCGGCCCGGCGACCTGGCTCGGTAGCGGGCCGGCCGACGCCGGTTGCGCCGGTACGGCGAGGGCCATCGCGGCCGCGAATCCGGCCAGCAGGATCGCCATCGGCGTGCGCCCGGTCGTGGTGCACGACTTCATTCGCAACTCCTCGCGTTCTGTCCTGTTCCCATCAACGTTACATGAAAAGATGCATAAACGATGCATCACGGGGACATGGCCGCGCGGCGTCGTCAGCTTGCCGTGTTCGCGGGTCCCGGTGCGCGGCTCCGGGGCCACCGCGCGGTGCGCTCCGGGCCTCGCGCGTGCGGCTCTCGGGCGGCGAGCCGCACGCGTCGTCGGGGCAGAATGATCTGCATGCTCGCCGGCCCGACTCCCGCTCCCGACTCGCCCGGTTATCCGGTGCGGGTGGTCGCCGAACGCCTCGGCATCCCGACGGCGACACTGCGCAGCTGGAACCAGCGGTACGGCATCGGGCCCGCCCGCGAGCCAGGGCGTCA
>NZ_JBYHFL010000015.1:0-3127 GCF_058222935.1 Nocardia sp. JCM 38205
CCCGGCCCGAGGTGGATATGCGGGTCTGCTGGCGGTGCGGGCTGCCGATCCCGTTGCTGGGCAAGCCGCTGGAAGAGGAGACGAACCCATGGGGTCGCTGATGAAACACCCGCTGGTTTCGGCGCTGTTCGCGGTGGCGTTCCTGTTGATGCTGGCCGGGCTGGTGATGCTGACCTTCCGCCCCGTCGCGACGGCGAGTGAGCCTGTCCCGCAGACGGTGACGGTGGTTTCGGTGGTCACGGTCTCGACCACCAGCGGACCGGCCCCGCAGTACCCGTTCGGGGAGGCGACCCGATGAGCGCCACCGCTGCCCTCGTGCTCGGGGGTGTGTTCGCCGCGAGCGGGGCCATGGCGTACTGGTCCGGGCTGCGCACCCCGCGCACCGAATCGGCGGCTGATCAGGTTGCGGCTGCTCCGGCCGATCTGCGGCCTGCGGTGTTCGTGCTGTCGGATTCGGCGCAGCTGGCGTTGATGTGGCCGGCGCTCGGGTTGGGGTCGCCGGAGTCGGGGTTTCCGAACATCGTGGCCGCCGACTACACCGAGTCGGGGTTGATGGTTCAGGTGCAGATGGTGGGCGGCCAATCGCTCAAGGACTGGACCAATGACGACACCCTCGACGCCCTGGCCCACTACCTGGCGGTGCCGAAGGTGCTGGCCTCGTCTCCGGCTCCGGGGTTCGTGTGCCTGGATATCCGCACCACTGACACCCTCGCCGAATCCAAACCGGTGAACGAGTTGCTGCATTACGGGGTGGATCTCGAGGCGGTCCCGGTCGGGGTCACCGAGCACGGGCGGGTGTGGCTGTTGCAGGTGCTGTATGCCCACATCCTGCTGGCCGGTGCCACCGGCTCGGGTAAGGGCTCGGTGATCTGGTCGATCATCTCCGGCATCGGCCCCGCCATCAAGGCCGGGTTCGTGGACGTGTGGATGGCAGACCCCAAGGGCGGCATGGAATTCGGTCGCGGTGACCGGTTGTGGGTGCGGTTCGAGTGGACCGCTGACGGCATCCTGGCCATGCTCGAAGAAGCCGTGAAGGTGATGCAGGAACGCTCATCGCGGCTACGGACAGCGGGGGTCCGCAAGCACATCCCGACCACCGACGAGCCGCTGATCCTGATCATCATCGACGAGGCCGCCGCGCTGTCGTCGTATGCCACCCGCGAGCAACAGGAGAAGTTCCGCTACCTGACCGGCCTGCTGCTGTCCCAAGGCCGCGCCGTCGGGGTTTCCGTGGTGGCGGCGTTGCAGGACCCGTCCAAGGAGACGATGCCGAACCGGCAGCTGTTCCCGGTCCGTATCGGCCTGCGCCTGGATGAGCCCACCCAGACCGCGATGATCCACGGCCAGGGCGCCAGGGATCGCGGTGCCCGCTGCGACGAGATCTCCGACCAGACACCCGGCGTCGGCTACGTCGGCGAAGACGGAACCACCGAATTCGTTCGCGTGCGCGCTTTCTGGGTCTCCGACGACGACATCGACCACATCGTCGACACCTACGCCCCCGACCAACCCGACCTGACACCCCAGGCCGACTACAGCGACTTCGACCCCGACGACATCCCAGGCGATGACGACAACCCGGAAGGGCTGGTAGCGGCATGAATACACACGGCGAAGTCATTGCCCTGGTCCGGGTGCACTTGACGGGCTTTCCCGATCACGTGGCCCACATCCTGGACCGGATCGCCGACGCCGGCCTGTCGGTGAATGTCCGCGAGACCACGACGTTTGATCTGTGCGGCATCCCGTGCGTCCGTACCGACGTCATGGTCCAGGCCCGCGCTGACCAGATCAGCGAGGTACCGCGATGAAACGGGGCTTTGTGACCGAAACCCACGTCGTCATCTACTGCGACGGCTGCGGCGACATCTACACCGGCGATATCGCTGAGGCGATCTGCTTCGACAGCGTCAACGAGGCCGTCAACTACCTCAACGACCACTCACCGGTCTTGGGCTGGATCTACGACGGCGACCGCGTGTTCTGCGACGGCTGCCGTGCCGCTGCCCGCTGCGAAAGTGCCGGCCACTCGTTCCCGGCCCCGTCCCGGCTGTTCCGTTCCCACCGACCCATTGTCTGCACCGTGTGCGGCATCCATGAAAGCGAGACCTTCTGATGAGCACCAAGATCACCCGCGACTGCGCCGACATCGATTCCGTGATCGATCTGCGGTCGCGTCGCCGCTGCCAGCTCGAACGCGGTGGCCTCGACCCCGTCGCGGTCGCGATCAACTTGTTGGCCGAGACCGGCCCTGCTCCCGGCTGGGACTCCGATTTGGACGGTTGGGCGGCATGAGCACGCCAGAGGCCAAGCCACCGGATCGGCAGGTGGATCAGCTGCTGGCCGATGCCGCTGCCCGCCACCGCCGCCGCAAGACCCCGCGCAAGCCCACCGAGCCTCAGCAGCTCGCCCTGTTCGACCTCCCGGCAAGGAGACCCCGTCATGACCGCCAAGACCAGCACCCAGCCTGACCCGTTCAACGAGATCTGCACCGCCGCCCTGTATGCCGTCTGGTACCTGCTCGTCGGCACCGTCACCGCGGCTTGGTGGGCGCTGCTGTTCCCGATGATCTCGCTCCCCATCGCGGCCGCTATCGCTGCCGGTGTGTTGTTCGGGTGGCCGTTCGGGGTCGGGGTCGCTGGGGTGGCCGGCGCGGGGATCATGCTCTGGCGCTGGAAGCGACCGGAGATGTTCGAGCGCTGGGTGGCCCGGCGTGCCCGGACCCGGTTTCTGACCTGGTGGCGCTACCGGCTGCGCTGGGACCGCAAACTCACCGCCTGCGGACTCGCCATCACCAAGGGCGAGTCGACCAAGGTTCCACGGCTGGTGACGGTGGCTATCGGTGAGTTCTCCGACCGGGTGCGGGTGCGGATGCTCGACGGCCAATGCCCCGCCGACTACGACAACCGCACCTCCCACCTCTGCCACGCCTTCGGCGCTCTCGACTGCCACGCCAGCCTGGCCGGACCCGGCCTCTACGACCTGACCTTCCGCCGCTCCGACGCCCTCGCCGCCACCGTGATCCTCCCCCGAGTCGACCACTGGACCAAGGACAAGAACGAGGCTGCCTGATGGAAACGACCAGTGTTGATGTGCCGCAACGCCAGACCGCCGCCGAACGCCGCGC
>NZ_JBYHFL010000016.1:0-3039 GCF_058222935.1 Nocardia sp. JCM 38205
CAGCGCCGAAACCAGCGGGTGTTTCATCAGCGACCCCATGGGTTCGTCTCCTCTTCCAGCGGCTTGCCCAGCAACGGGATCGGCAGCCCGCACCGCCAGCAGACCCGCATATCCACCTCGGGCCGGGGCTCGGCCGGAGACCCGGTGGACTGGTCGTCGCAGAACATGACGCACTCCGAGCCGGGATCGGCCGCAGCGGGTGCGGCGGGAATCAGGGCCAGCAGCGGCAGCGCCGCAACACCAGCCCACAGAGCAGTTTTCGACATCAGGCACCCCCAACAGGGACAGCGATCGGCAGCATTGCTTGCACCGGTCGCGAGGAACGAACAGGTGGACTCGGCACCACAGGTGCCGGAGAAACAGCCGCAGCCGGGACCGGCGCAGGCTCAGGAACGGGAACCGGATCAGGTTCGGGTTCGGGTTCGGGGATCGGTTGCGGGTCGGGCTCTTGCGCCGATTCCGGTTCGGCCGCAGACTCGGCGGCCGGGGCAGGTTCGGGATGAGCGGCGCGGAAGAGCACCGCCAGCCCGTGCGTGTCAGCGAGCAGCGAGATCGGGGCGATAGCCGCCACCAGCGCCGAGGCCCAGGCCGGAAGCTCCTGCCCGGCCGCGACCGCGTGCAGCGAGTTCCCGGCGATGGACACCACCGCACCCGCGACCAACACCCCGGTGAACCAGCGCCGTTCCGGCGACTTCGCCAACGCCAGCGCCGACACCGTGGCCTGGATGATGGTGCCGTCCACGATCACCGGGAACAGCCACGCCCACCGGGCCGGGACATGCGCCAGAATCGCCAGATCCCGCAGGGACGCGAACGACAGCACGAACGCCGCGACCCCGACAGCGATGATGGTGACGACCGCGAACCCCCGCGCAATGCGGAAGCTCGCGGCCGTCTCATGCGTGCTCATTACGCGGCTTTACCGCTGGCCGGACGAGCCGCACCCGGATCGGCCGGCGCCTGCTTCGCGCCCGAGGTGTCCCCCTTGATGCCCGTCGCTCGGACGGTCCAGCCGAGGGTCTTGAACTCGCCCTGACCGGTGACCTTCGGCTGCAAAGTCAGGCCCTCCAGCTCGATCGACCGCATGCCCGGCAGGACTTCGGGAGTCGAGGGGACCGGCTGAACGTCCGACAGGAAGATCACCTGAATGCTGGAACGCTTCGGGTTCGTCTCACTCGGATCGGTGCAGGTGGCCTTCCACTGCCGCTTGCCGGTGATGGGGTCAACCTTCTGGCGGGCCGGGGCGTTGCGGTTCTGGTTGTACTCGGTGTCAGGCTCGATCTCGCCAACGAGGACGAGGCCCTTCTCGAATGCCACGTTGAACTGTTCGCTGAAACGCAGATCCTTCAGTGCCATTGCTTCTCTCCTTGGTTTGACAATTCGCACTCGGTGTGCGGCATGTCATTAAGGTAGCAACTGCTTTCGTGGGAAGCAACTACTTTCGCCAGTGAATGTCCAGCTACTCGTCATATCCGTATTTGCCCAGGCCAGTGCTGGTGAGCAACTGCTACCCTCGGTGTGGCAACTGCTATCGAAGGAGGACCGCAGTGACCGGCTCGCAGCGCTCGGCCGCATCGGCATACATGCGGATCGCGCAAGCTATCCGCAACGACATCGAGGCTGGTCGGCTACGGGACGGTCAGCGGCTACCGTCGACCCGTGAGCTGGCAACGCAATGGAAGGCGAGCCAGCTGACAATCACGAAGGCCATGGAGCAGCTCGCGGCCGACGGCTACATCTCGAGTAAGGATCGGTCGGGGCGAGTGGTGACCACGCCGACCGCATTGGCGCTAACGCTCGCCGCGCCACTTCGGCCTGCTCGACCGCGTGCTGTGTACGTCGGCGGATACGCCGGAAGCGGAAAGTCAGAGTTCGCGCGAACTCTCGCCCGTGAAACCGGATGGGCGATCCTGGACAAGGACACGATCTCGCGCCCGATCATCGAGCCAGCGCTCGAAGAACTCGGTTCCAGCTTCGAGGACCGCGAATCCGACCTGTACAAGTACCGGATTCGTCCCCGCGAGTACGAAGCTCTCGCAGCTGTGGTTGACGACAACATCGAATGCGGTACGTCGACCATAGCGACAGCGCCGTTTCTCCAGGAGTTCAACGACCAGGCATGGATCGATCACACGATGGCTCGCGCCGCCGTGAACGGTGCCGATGTCACGTTGGTATGGGTGCGGTGCACCATCGACACGATGCTGATGTACCTCCGTCGGCGTGGTGCTGCCCGCGATACGTGGAAACTCACTCACTGGCCGGAGTACACAGCAGGCGTTGATCTTGAGTACCGCCCACTCGCTGACCACATCGTGGTCGAGAACGATCCTGACAGCGAGCCATTGCGCGAACAGGCCCTGCGGTTGATCGAATCGTTCCGCCGTGAGTCACATCCCGGGCCATGAGCGAAGGCGTCATTTTGTACGGTCCGCCAGCCGCGGGGAAGGACACCGTCACAGCCGCGCTGGTGGGTCTGGACGCACGTTTCCAGCTATTCGAGCGGATCAAGTCGGGTCCGGGGCGGACAACCGGCTACCGGATGAGCACCGATTCCGACATTGCCGAACTGCGAGAAGCTGGCGAAATCATCTGGGAGAACGCGCGTTACGGCGCAACATACGTGATCGACCGGCCTACACTCCGCGAAATGATCCGTACCGGCGTGATGCCGGTAGTGCACGCGGGACAGCCCGAAGTCGTTGACGCCGTGCTGGCCGCGACCCCGGGCAATCGATGGACCGTCGTTGCACTCACCAACTCCCGCGACACCGCATACGCGCGGATCGTCCAGCGGGCCACCGGCGACACCGGCGAGCGTATGGCCGCGTGGGACGCCACGCCCCTTCTTCCCGGTGCGGACCTCAGCATCGACACCGACGATGTGCCGCCCGACCGGGCCGCAGCTCTCATTCGCTCGCTCGTCCTGCGCTGACCCGTCGCGGTCCTGTCGCGCGTGCGGCTCACGTTCTGCGAGTGGTTGCCGAATTTCGCCATACAGGATCAAGAGCGCCTGCGGCGGCGCTTCGCGGCGCCGCC
>NZ_JBYHFL010000017.1:0-2523 GCF_058222935.1 Nocardia sp. JCM 38205
CGTGCCTTTTGAAGAATGAGCCTGCGAGTTAGTGGCATGTGGCGAGGTTAACCCGTGGTGGGGTAGCCGTAGCGAAAGCGAGTCCGAATAGGGCGCCCAGAGTCGCATGTTCTAGACCCGAAGCGGAGTGATCTACCCATGGCCAGGGTGAAGCAGCTGTAAGAGGTTGTGGAGGCCCGAACCCACTTAGGTTGAAAACTGAGGGGATGAGCTGTGGGTAGGGGTGAAAGGCCAATCAAACTCCGTGATAGCTGGTTCTCCCCGAAATGCATTTAGGTGCAGCGTCACGTGTTTCACGCCGGAGGTAGAGCTACTGGATGGCCTAGGGGGCCCACAAGCTTACCGAAGTCAGCCAAACTCCGAATGCCGGTGTGTGAGAGCGTGGCAGTGAGACTGCGGGGGATAAGCTTCGTAGTCGAGAGGGAAACAGCCCAGATCGCCGGCTAAGGCCCCTAAGCGTGTACTAAGTGGAAAAGGATGTGGAGTCGCGAAGACAACCAGGAGGTTGGCTTAGAAGCAGCCACCCTTGAAAGAGTGCGTAATAGCTCACTGGTCAAGTGATTCTGCGCCGACAATGTAGCGGGGCTCAAGTACACCGCCGAAGCCGCGGCACTCCAACATGACATCGGTGTGTTCCTGCGGGAGCGCATCCAGTGGTTGGGGTGGGTAGGGGAGCGTCGTGTGTCCAGGGAAGCAGCGGGGTGACCTAGTTGTGGAGGGCATGCGAGTGAGAATGCAGGCATGAGTAGCGAAAGACGAGTGAGAAACTCGTCCGCCGAATGACCAAGGGTTCCTGGGCCAGGTTAATCCGCCCAGGGTGAGTCGGGACCTAAGGCGAGGCCGACAGGCGTAGTCGATGGACAACGGGTTGATATTCCCGTACCCGTGTATCCGCGCCCATGCTGAATCAGTGGTACTAACCATCCAAAACCGGACGGATTCTCTTCGGAGAACCTGATGGGGCTGCATGGGACCTTCGCTGGTAGTAGGCAAGCGATGGGGTGACGCAGGAAGGTAGCTGGGCCAGTCAGTGGTTGTACTGGTGTAAGCCTGTAGGGCGTTGTGTAGGCAAATCCGCACAGCATTGAGCCTGAGAGGTGATGCGTAGCCGATTGAGGCGAATTCAGTGATCCTATGCTGCCGAGAAAAGCCTCTAGTGAGTTGGTACACGGCCCGTACCCCAAACCGACACAGGTGGTCAGGTAGAGAATACCGAGGCGATCGAGAGAACTGTGGTTAAGGAACTCGGCAAAATGCCCCCGTAACTTCGGGAGAAGGGGGACCTGATCTGGTGACGAGTCTTGCACTCTGAGCTGGGTTGGGTCGCAGAGACCAGAGAGAAGCGACTGTTTACTAAAAACACAGGTCCGTGCGAAGTCGTAAGACGATGTATACGGACTGACGCCTGCCCGGTGCCGGAAGGTTAAGAGGACCGGTTAGCGCCCTTCGGGGTGCGAAGCTGAGAATTTAAGCCCCGGTAAACGGCGGTGGTAACTATAACCATCCTAAGGTAGCGAAATTCCTTGTCGGGTAAGTTCCGACCTGCACGAATGGCGTAACGACTTCTCTGCTGTCTCAACCACAGACTCGGCGAAATTGCATTACGAGTAAAGATGCTCGTTACGCGCGGCAGGACGAAAAGACCCCGGGACCTTCACTATAGCTTGGTATTGGTGTTCGGTACGGTTTGTGTAGGATAGGTGGGAGACTGTGAAGCATGCACGCCAGTGTGTGTGGAGTCGTCGTTGAAATACCACTCTGATCGTATTGGACCTCTAACCTCGGACCATGATCTGGTTCAGGGACAGTGCCTGGTGGGTAGTTTAACTGGGGCGGTTGCCTCCCAAAATGTAACGGAGGCGCCCAAAGGTTCCCTCAGCCTGGTTGGCAATCAGGTGTCGAGTGCAAGTGCACAAGGGAGCTTGACTGTGAGACAGACATGTCGAGCAGGGACGAAAGTCGGGACTAGTGATCCGGCACCGGCATGTGGAAGCGGTGTCGCTCAACGGATAAAAGGTACCCCGGGGATAACAGGCTGATCTTCCCCAAGAGTCCATATCGACGGGATGGTTTGGCACCTCGATGTCGGCTCGTCGCATCCTGGGGCTGGAGTAGGTCCCAAGGGTTGGGCTGTTCGCCCATTAAAGCGGCACGCGAGCTGGGTTTAGAACGTCGTGAGACAGTTCGGTCTCTATCCGCCGCGCGCGTCAGAAACTTGAGGAAGGCTGTCCCTAGTACGAGAGGACCGGGACGGACGAACCTCTGGTGTGCCAGTTGTCCTGCCAAGGGCACTGCTGGTTGGCTACGTTCGGAAGGGATAACCGCTGAAAGCATCTAAGCGGGAAGCCTGTTCCAAGATGAGGTTTCTCACCCACTTGATGGGTTAAGGCCCCCTACAGACCATGGGGTTGATAGGCCAGAACTGGAAGCCCGGTAACGGGTGGAGGTGACTGGTACTAATAGGCCGAGGACTTACCAACAAAGAAGCTACGCGTCCACTGTGCAGTATCTGAAACAACACAC
>NZ_JBYHFL010000019.1:0-1253 GCF_058222935.1 Nocardia sp. JCM 38205
AGGTCGGTGAGGATGTCGTCGATGCCTTCGATGCCGACGGCGAGGCGGACCAGGCCGGGGGTGACGCCGGCGGCGAGTTGTTGGTCGGGGGTGAGTTGGGAGTGGGTGGTGGAGGCGGGGTGGATGACCAGTGAGCGCACGTCGCCGATGTTGGCGACGTGGGAGTGCAGGGTGAGCGCGTCGACGAACTTCTTGCCGGCGTCGACGCCGCCGGCCAGTTCGAACGACACGATCGCCCCGACGCCCTTGGGTGCGAGTTGGCGGCCGCGTTCGTACCAGGGTGAGGACGGTAGCCCGGCGTAGGCCACCGATTCGACCTCGGGGCGGTGGGTGAGGAACTCGGCCACCGCGACCGCGTTGGCGACGTGGCGTTCGATACGCAAACTGAGGGTTTCGATGCCCTGGGCGATGAGGAAGGCGTTGAACGGTGAGACCGCCGAACCCAGATCCCGCAACAGTTGCACCCGGGCTTTCAACGCATACGCCGGGGCACCGAGGTCGGCGAACACCGCGCCGTGGTAGCTGGGGTCGGGGGTGGTGAACCCCGGGAACCGGGACCGGCCGTCGCTGTCGCGCACGGTCCAGTCGAAGCGGCCGCCGTCGACGATCACTCCGGCGACCGCGGCGCCGTGGCCGCCGAGGTATTTGGTGGCCGAGTGCACCACGATGTCGGCGCCGTGGGCCAGCGGCTGGATCAGATACGGGGTGGCGACGGTGTTATCGACGATCAACGGCACCCCGGCCGCGTGCGCGACCTCGGCGATACCGGGAATGTCGAAGACCACGCTGCTGGGGTTGGCGATGGTCTCACCGAAGAACGCCTTGGTGTTCGGGCGCACCGCGGCCCGCCACTGCTCGAGATCGTCGGGATCGTCGACGAAGGAGACCTCGATCCCGAGCTTGGGCAGGCTGTAGCGGAACAGGTTGTAGGTGCCGCCGTACAGGTGCGGGCTGGACACGATGTGATCACCCGCGCCCGCGAGGTTCAAGATCGCATAGGTCTCCGCGGCCTGCCCCGACGCCACCAACAACGCCGCAACCCCACCCTCGAGCGCGGCGATCCGCTGCTCCACCACATCCTGGGTGGGATTCATGATCCGGGTATAGATATTGCCCGGCTCGGCCAACCCGAACAACGCCGCCGCATGATCGGTATCACGAAAGGCATACGACGTCGTCTGATAAATCGGCAACGCGCGGGCGCCGGTGCTGTCGTCGGGCGCTTGTCCGGCGTGGATCTGCTTGGTCTCGAA
>NZ_JBYHFL010000002.1:0-73209 GCF_058222935.1 Nocardia sp. JCM 38205
GACGCCCTCGCCGCCACCGTGATCCTCCCCCGAGTCGACCACTGGACCAAGGACAAGAACGAGGCTGCCTGATGGAAACGACCAGTGTTGATGTGCCGCAACGCCAGACCGCCGCCGAACGCCGCGCACTCCCGGACTTCCGGCATATCGCGGCTGACCTGGCTGATGACAATCACATCTGCCGTCGCCCGGTCCCGATGCGCACCGAGGACCCGGCCACCCTGGAAGTCGCCTATGTGGCGTCCCCGTGCAAGGCCACCATCGAATCGGTGTGCCCGGCGTGTGCGGCCAAGGCCCGGTATCTGCGGATGACGCAGTGCTTCGAGGGCTGGCACATGACCGACGAACCGATCACCGAGAAGAAAACCCCGACCGAGCAGCAAAAGGGCCTGATCGCGGCCCGCTCCGACCTGTTCGCCCAGTACCAGCAAGCCCGCGAGGACGACGACCGGGAACTGATGGCCGGAATCCGGGAGATCGTCGCATCTCTCGATGTCGAATTGCGCGAGTCCGGGTTCCGGGGTCGGCTCCCGGACTTCGACAAAAGGCCGGCCGAACGCCGCAAGCGCTCGACCAGCCGCCGCCAGGACGCCCCCGACCTGCCGCGATTGAAGGTCGCCAAGGTCACCGTGGGCCGCGAGTACGCGGGCAAGTACCGGCCCTCGACGTTCGTCACGCTCACCCTGCCGTCCTACGGGCACGTCCACACCGACGGCGCGATCGACAGCAAGGGCAGGACCTGCGGGGACGGCTCACCCCGTGACCCCGACAGCTACGACTACACCCAGGCCGCGCGTGACATCGTGCACTTCGCGGCCCTGTTCGACCGCTGGATCCAGAACCTGCGCCGGGCGGTCGGCTGGGACGTGCAGTACTTCGCCACCGTAGAACCCCAGCGTCGCGGCGCACCGCACATCCACCTCGCCATCCGGGGATCGATCCCGCACAAGATCATCCGCGCGGTCACCGAAGCCACCTACCACCAAGTGTGGTGGCCTCACCACGACCACGAGGTCTACACCGGCGACCGGATGCCGGTCTGGGACGACGCCGCCGCCACGTTCTGCGACCCCGACACCGGCGCGCCGTTGACCGGGTGGGATGACGCCCTGGACGTCATGGACGCCGTGGACGACCTCGAGCCCGCGCACGTGGTTCGCTTCGGTGCGCAGGTCGACTCGAAGGGGATTCTCGGCGGCACCCCCAAGGCCGACCAGAAGGTCCGCTACCTGACCAAGTACCTGACCAAGTCGGTCGCCGAGATCATCGAACCCCAGTCCCGGCGCGCGGCTGAGCATTATGACCGGCTCCACGCCGAACTCCAGCACACCCCGTGCTCGCCCCGATGCCCGGTCTGGCTGCGCTACGGCATCGTCCCCAAGGGCGCCACCGCCAAGACCCAGCCCGGCAAATGCCGGGGCAAGGCACACCGCCGCGACACCCTCGGCATGCCCGGTCGCCGGGTGCTTGTCTCGCGCCGCTGGTCGAACAAGACCCTGCCCGACCACAAGCAGGACCGCGCCGACTTCGTTCGGCAAACCCTCGCCGCGGTCGGCATCAACCCACCCGACCGCTCCCGGCTGATCATCACCCCGGTCGAGCCCGGCGACAAGAACGTGCCGCCCCGAGACCACTTGATCATGGCGGCGGTCTCCCAGCGCATCACGTGGCGTGCTGAGTACACGAGTGCGCTACTCGCCGCCAACCCAGCAGCACCACAAGACAATTCCGCAATCCTGCCCACCGCCGCATAGAAGGGGACCCACCATGTCGAAACTGCTCACCGAGTCCGACGTCCGCAAGCTCATCCCGATCGGACACAGCAAGTACTACGAGCTGATCGGCACCGGCCAGCTCCGCTCGGTCAAGATCGGTCGCCGGCGGTTCGTGCCCGAGCAGGCTGTGGCCGAATACCTCGCGGCTCTCGACCAGGCGGCGTGATCCTGTGCCGAGACAGCGTATGGCCCCCGGCGAGTGGGGAAAGATCACGGTCAAGAAGGCGGGACCGAATAAGTTCACCGCGTACGTCTACGTGCGGGATGAGGACGGGCGCCGGCGGTGGGTGAAGCGCAGCGGTTCGACCGAAGAGGATGCACGGCGCGCTCTCCAACGGCACCTCACAAAGCGCACGACGCCCGTCGACGGGGCAGATGTAACCGAACGGACTACGTTGTCGGAGCTGTTCGAGGTGTGGATCGCGACAAAGGATGGTCTCAAAGCCCAGTCGATCGGTGCCTATCGCGATACGTGGCGAAAGCATGGCGAACCCAAGCTTGGCGCGTTGCGGGTGCGTGAGCTTCCGACCAGTCGGGCCGAACGACATATCGCGAAGCTTCCGCCGTCACGGGCTCGGATGCTGCGTGTGGTGCTGCTCGGAATGTTCTCACTGGCGGTGCGTGAGGATGTGCTCAAGGTGAACCCGATCCGGGAGGTCACCCGGAAGACCAGCAAACCCGCACCGGCGAGAGCGTTGACGCCCGAAGAGTTCGCGGTGGTGCGTTCGGCAGTCGTGGCCTACCGCGACCGCGCCGGGATGAGTGGTCCTCGGCGGGGGCGGCTGCTGGTTGAGTTCATCGACGTGATGGCGTCGACAGGGTGCCGGCCGAATGAGGTGCTAGGTCTGCGGTGGTCAGACGTCGACCTGCTGGCGGATCCGCCGACCATGACGACGAGAGGCACGGCGCTGGACCATGGCAAGGTGACTGGGAAGGGTGTTCATCGCCAGGATGAACGCAAGGGTGGTGCACCTGACCACACCGTCGTTCTCCCGAAGTTGGCCGTGGAGGCGCTGACGAGACTCTTCGGTCAGGCGACAGACCCGGATGGCCCGGTGTTCGCCAATCGCAACGGTGGTTGGATGAGCCTCGCGAACATGCGGCGCTCGCTGCGGGCTGCTTTGCCCGAAGAGCTGGCGTGGGTGACGCCGTACAGCTTCCGTCGGACGGTTGCGACGGTGGTCCGAAACGGTCTCAGTCCGGCTGATGCACAAGCCCAGCTGTCACATGCAAAGCTGTCGACCACTGAACAGCACTATCTCGAGCGCCATACTCGCGGCCCCGATGCTCGCCCGGTGCTCGACCGATTCGCCGGAGGAAAGTAATACCTCGTTTGTACTCCCAAAGTACTACTTCTGGCCCGGATGATCTTGAAAGCGAATCGGCCCCCGAACTGTTCGCGCAGTTCGGGGGCCGATTTCTGTGCGCCCGAAGGGATTCGAACCCCTAACCTTCTGATCCGTAGTCAGATGCTCTATCCGTTGAGCTACGGGCGCATGCGGTGTTCAGTTGTACACCCGGTTTCCCGGGCTTGGCGGAGGCGAGAGGATTTGAACCTCCGGTCCCCGTGAAGGGACAACTCATTAGCAGTGAGTCCCATTCGGCCGCTCTGGCACGCCTCCTGGAGCCTTCTCTTCGAGGGCACCGGTCCTTTCGAACCGCCGAGCAGCAAGGTTACAGTAGCCGATCCACAGAGTGCAAAACGGCTGGTAGTTAGCGTAAATTGCTGTCGAACCAGTCGAAGATCCTGGTTTGCGCGTCGATGAGATCGTCGCGCTCCTCCTCGTCGTCGCCGGGTTTGTCGGCGCGGTGCAGCAGACCCGGATAACTGATCACCAGACTCGCCACCTCGGCGCGGGCGGCGGCGTCGCGTAACTGCTCGACCTCCTCGGCCGGGGTGTTCGGATCGGTCTCGCCGAACAGGCCCAGCCACGGTGCCTGTAAGCGGGGAGCGGCCTCGACGAGTGCTTCGGCCTTGTCGGTGAGCGGGCTCACGATGCCGGGAGCCGCGACGCTGACCGCGGCGCCGATGGGGCGGTTGGTGGCCACCAGGCAGGCGGCGGTGCCCGCGGTATCGAAGCCGAGCGCGCCGATGCAGTCCGGGAACACCCCGCGCCGGGTGAGCCAGTCGAAGCAGGCGTCGAAATCCTCGAACAGTTCGTCGCCGAACACACCGGTCGACGGCGGATCGGTGGCGCGGTGGAACAGATTGGGCGCGACGACCGTCCAGCCCTCGGTGGCCAGCGCCTGCATGAGCTCCAGCAACGGCCCGGTGAACTCACCGGATTCGTGCAGCAGCACGATGCCGCCACGGGCGTTGCCCTCGGGTTCGACCACGGTGATGGGCACCTGCGGGTGCGCGGCCGGGCGCCGGTCCGGCTCGGACTCACCTTCGGTTGCCATGTCGTCCCCGACGCGCAGCGGCGCTAGATCGTCATAAGTGCCCGACATGAATCCAGCGTAGGGCCGAATTCTGATCTTGGGGAGAAATTGCACGTGAGAGGCCCTCGCGCACGGAAATTCCGGCACCGGGCATATGGTTGGGGGGTGACCGCGCAGATTCGGCCGGACCTCGATTCCATTCCGGCGTACGTCCCCGGCCGCAACCATCCCGGTGCGGTCAAACTGGCCAGCAACGAGACCACCTTCGGTCCGCTGCCCGCCGCGCTCAAGGCCATCACCGAGGCGGCCGAGCTGGCGAGCCGCTACCCGGACAATCAGGTGACCGAGCTGCGGGCCGCGCTCGCGGAGTTCCTCGGCGTCTCTCCGGCGAACGTCGCGGTGGGCTGCGGCAGCGTCGCGCTGTGCCAGGAACTGGTGCAGATCACCTGCTCCTCCCCCGACGACGAGGTGCTGTTCGCGTGGCGCTCGTTCGAGGCGTACCCGATCGTCACCCAGGTGGGCAATGCCACGGCCGTGCCGGTGCCGCTGGACCCGGAGCTGGTGCACGATCTGGACGCGATCGCCGCCGCGGTCACCGAGCGCACCAAGATGATCTTCATCTGCAACCCGAACAACCCGACCGGCACCGCGGTCGGCCGCGAGGCGCTCACCCGCTTCCTCGACTCCGTGCCCGACAACGTGCTCGTGGTGCTGGACGAGGCCTACTACGAGTACATGCGACTCACCCCGCAGGACCGCCCCGATGGCGTCGAGCTCGGTCGCACCAGGCCCAATGTCGTTGTGCTCCGCACCTTCTCGAAGGCCTACGGGCTGGCCGGGCTGCGTGCCGGCTACGCGGTGGGCGCGCCCGAGGTGATCACCGCGCTGCTGAAGGTGCACATTCCGTTCAGCGTCAACCGGGTGGCGCAGGCCGCCGCGATCGCCTCGCTGGAGGCGCGCCACGAACTACTCGATCGCACCGAACCGCTGATCGCCGAGCGTGACCGGGTGCGCGTCGCGCTGCTGGCGGCGGGCTATCGGGTGCCGCCGAGCGAGGCGAACTTCGTCTGGCTGGCGCTGGGCGAGCACAGCGTGCCGTTCGCCGAGGCCAGCGCCGAGGCCGGCGTGCTGGTGCGGCCGTTCGCCGGCGACGGCGTGCGCGTCACCACCGGCGATCCGCACGAGAACGATCTGTTCCTGAGTTTCGCCACCGATCCGGCGGTGGCCGCCAGGTTCACCGGCTGAGCAGCAGGTCCACCGCTGAGCGGCTGATCCACCGCCGAAGCCAGGCGACCGGCCGGCTCTGAGCTCCGCCGGGCTCAGGCCACGCCGAGCCCGCGCGCGATGGTCGGCCAGGAGCTGACCAGCTCGTCGGCCCAGTAGGGCCAGGAATGGGTGCCGGTGGGCCGCAGGTTCGCGGTGTGCGCGATACCGAGGGCGTTGAGCCGGTCGATGAGGCGGCGGGTGCAGGTGTTGGTGCCGGCTTCGAGCGGGCTGCCGAATCCGATGGCGGTGAGCAGCTCCGGGTTGCTCGGGACCTCGTACTTGCCGGGGACGCCGCTGCCGGAGGACAGGTAGATCGCCTTGCCGCGCAACGCTTCCGCGTTCCTGGTGACGTCGTGGGCCAGCCAGGCCGGATCCTCTGGCTCGCCGAACATGTTGTCCGGATCGCCCTTGTAGGTGGCGATCACGGCACGCACCTGCGCCTGCCCGAGATCGGATCCGCTGGTGTAGCAGCCGCTGTGCGCGGCGACGGCGGCGTAGAGCTGCGGTTCGCGCACCGCGAGCATCATCGCTCCCTCGGCGCCCATCGACACGCCCATCAGGGCATTGCGACCGTTGCCGTTGAAGCGGGCATCGATCAGCGGGGGCAGTTCCTTGGTCAGGAACGTCTCCCACATGTTGGTGCCGAGCACCGGGTCGGGCCGCTGCCAGTCGGTGTAGTAGCTGGCGGGCCCGCCGACGGTGAGCACCACGTTGACGTTCTTGTCCTCGTAGAACTGCAGCGCGCCGCCGCGTTCGATCCAGTTGTTGCTGTCTTCGACGGCGCTGCGGCCATCGAGCATGTAGACCGTGGGCCGAGGGGCGCTGCGATCCCGCGGCAAGAGCACCTGCACCTCGACGGTGCGGCTCATCGCGGGCGAATCGACGTAGACGCGCAGCCTGCGGTCGGTGATCTCGCTGACGCCGCTGATCTTCGGGCGGGCGGGCATCGGCCTGGTCTGCTCGGCCATGCCCGGCCCGTCGGAGGATCCGGTGCCCTGTTCCTCCGCGGGCGCCGCCGTCGTCAAGGGCGCGCCGATCGTCGCCGCACCGATCATGAGTGCGGCGCTCACCAGCGCGCCGGACAGCCGGCGCCGCGGTCCACGCCGTGACAGCATGTGGCCATACTGCCAGAAACGGCCTGCGGGCCGCGGCGACGAGGAGCGGGCCGGGCCCGAATTCACCCGGCTACCAGCACGAATGGCCGAGATCAGGGCTCGTAGACGCCGTAGGCGCGGTTCGCGATGCACATCGGCACCACGTGCTGATCCCGGCGCCATTCGAATCGCGCGGCGGCCTCGACGGTTTCACGTTCCACCAGGCAGACGGTGGTGGTGCCGGGCCGGGTGATGTTCGCCAATGGCGAGACGGCCAGCGGGATCCCGATGTAAACCTTGTTGTTCATGCACACCGGCACCACCGGCACGCCACGGATGGCGCTGTGGCGGTCGGCCACGCCCTGCGCGTGCGGCACGCCCGAACAGTCCAGTGGGTTGGCGTCGCTCGCCTGGGCGGGGGCCGCGGCGAGGGTGAGACCGGCCGCGGTACCCACGGCCAGCAAGCTCAGGGATCTAGCGATGGTGGTCCACGTCATAGCCGCATTGAAACACTCGCGGTGCAGGACACACTCGATAATCGCGGCGTGTCCGCACGCTGGGACGTGATCGGTATCGGGGCGTTGCCGCCGCCGAGGCCGGGAAGGTCCGGCCGTCGGCGCGGGTTGATGGCGGAGACGGAGGGATTTGAACCCCCGGTCGCTCTCACGACGCTCGCTTTCAAGGCGAGTGCATTCGGCCGCTCTGCCACGTCTCCAGGTCCACGATCGTAACCGATCGTGCGGGCCGGTCAGTGGCCGTCCGAGAGCGCTTCGAGGTCGATGCGGCCGAAGACGTCGGCGACGAGGTCGAGTTGCTCGGGAGTGAGCAGGTCGATGAATCCCTTGCGCACGGCCTCGACGTGACCGGGCGCGGCCTCCGACAGCCTGCGCATTCCGGTGTCGGTGAGCTCGGCGAGGACCCCGCGCCCGTCTTCGACGCAGGTGTTGCGGCGTACCAGGCCCTGGGCTTCCATCCGGCGGATCTGGTGGGTGAGGCGGCTGCGCGAGGACAGCACGCCGTCGGCCAATTCGCTCATCCGCAGGGCCCGGCCGGGCGCTTCGGACAGCAGCACCAGGATGCGGTATTCGGCCAGGCTCAGATCGTTGTCGCGTTGCAGCTGCCGGTTCAACGCGGTCATCAAGCGGAGGTGGCCGTCCATGAACGCCCGCCACGCGTTCTGCTGAGCCGGGGTCAGCCACTCCGGCTCAGCGGAAACGCGACCGCTTGGTTTGGTAGGCACGTCGGTATTCTATGTCGTCCGACCAGCGAAGTTACCGGCCGGTTACCCATTCCGGGCTCAGCGCGGGGTCACCAGCAGGTCGCGGGAAAGATCTCCGACCTTCGCGTGCCCGGACAGGCCCATCGCCGAATCGAAGTCGGCCAGCAGCAGACGCAGGGCATGACGAACGCCGTCGTGGCCCGCGATGCCGAGGCCGTAGGCCCACGGGCGTCCGTAGAACACCGCCTTGGCGCCGAGCGCCAGCGCGATGAGCATGTCCGAGCCGGTGCGGATACCGGAGTCGAAGAGCACATCGGCCCGGTCGCCGACACCAGCGACGACGGCGGGCAGCGCGTCCAGCGCCGCGATCGAACCGTCGACCTGGCGGCCGCCGTGGTTGCTCACCACCACCGCGTCGGCACCGGCGTCGACCACCTGCCTGGCGTCGTCGGGGTGCAGGATGCCCTTGACCGCGATCGGCAGATCGGTCCATTCGCGCAGGTGCGCGATATCGGCGGGGCGCAGCGTGTGATTGCCGAAGAGGCCGGCCCAGGTGAGGATCGCGGTGCGCATGGCGTCCTCGCTTTCCTCCGGCGCGGCGGGCAGTTTGGCCCGGAACACCGGATCGGACAGGTAGTTCGCGATGCCCTTGCCCTTCAGGAAGGGCAGATGCGCCAGCTCGAGATCGCGCGGACGCCAGCCGAGCGATGGCGTGTCGACGGTGACGACGATGGCCTTGGCACCCGCCTTCTCCGCCCGCTGAACGAACGAGCGCGCCAAATCGTTGTCGGCGGGCCAGTACAGCTGGTACCACCATTCCCCCGAGACCGCGCCGACCTCTTCGATGGTCGACGACGCCGCCGTCGACAACACCATGCCGACGCCCAGCTCCTTGGTGACCTCGCCGACCACCGTCTCGCCCCGGTCCTGGAGCAGCTCGAGCACCCCGACCGGCGCCGTGAGCACCGGCGCGGCCAGTTTGGTGCCGAGCACCTCGACCGACAGATCGCGGGTGCCGTGGCCGGTGGTGCCGCGCAGCATGCGCGGGACGATCCGGTAGCGGTCGAAGGCGGCGCGATTGGCCTGCGCGGTCCGCTCATCCGAGGCGCTCCCCGCGACGTAGGCGAAGGCCTCGGCGCCGAGCAACTCCCGGGCGCGTTCTTCGAGACCATCGGCCGTCATCGGCAGTTCCGGAACCTCACCGCCGAGCCCGCGGAAGTAGATCTCATTCTGAAAGTCGATGAAGCTGCTCACGCTCGAAGACGCTAGCGCCTACCTTCGGTGACCGCGCCCACACCCGGCGAATCCGCAGGGCCCCCGGCATTCCCGCGCATCCTTCCGTCCCGGGCCACCCCGACGAGCGCTACTCCGCGTGCGCTCCACGCGGGCAGCGCACCGCCGGCCGCGGATGCGGGTGCGCATCACCGCGCCGGGCTCGGTCGCGGGGCGACATCCACCGCACGACCAAGGGCCAGGTAGCGCTCGAGGGCTCCCACAATGGCCGGGTGGCGGAGCGCCCCGGTCCCAGCACGGCCGCCACCCGCCACGTAGCACTGGCTCTCACGGTGTCCGGGTGCGGAGCGGACCGGTCACAGCACGGCAGCCACCCGGCCACGTAGCGCGGGCTCCCGATGGCCGGGCGACGGCGGTCCGGCAGTATGGGCGCGTGCGCGCGATCACGTTGAACGGATTCGGTGGGCCGGAGGTCATGGAGTGGGCGCAGACGCCCGAACCCGAGGCCGGTCCCGGCGAAGTGCTCATCGACGTGGCGGCGGCCGGGGTGAACCGGGCCGACATCATGCAGCGCAAGGGCCACTATCCGCCGCCGCCGGGTGCCAGCGAGATCCCCGGACTCGAGTGCTCGGGGGTTATCGCGGCGGTCGGCGAGGGCGTGCGCGACTGGTCGGTGGGTGATCGGGTGTGCGCGTTGCTGTCCGGCGGCGGCTATGCCGAGCGGGCCGTCGCACCGGCCGGGCAACTGCTGCCGATCCCGGACGAGCTGGACCTGGGCGCGGCGGCCGGACTGCCGGAGGTGGCGGCCACCGTGTGGTCGAACCTGGTGATGACCGCGGGGCTGCACGCCGGGCAACTGGTGCTGATCCACGGCGGCGGGAGCGGCATCGGCACCCACGCGATCCAGGTGGCCAAGCGGCTGGGGGCGCGCGTCGCGGTGACGGCCGGGTCGGCGAACAAGCTGGAACAGTGCGCCGAGCTGGGCGCCGACCTCCTGATCAACTATCGCGAACAGGACTTCGTCGAGGTCATCCGCGCCGAACAGGGCAGCGGCGGGCCTGGCGCCGACATCATTCTCGACAATATGGGCGCGGCCTACCTGGCCCGCAATGTGGAGGCGCTGGCCACCTACGGGCAGTTGGTCGTCATCGGATTGCAGGGTGGAGCGAAGGCCGAACTGAACCTCGCGACCCTGCTCGGCAAGCGTGCGGCAGTCCGAGCCACCAACCTGCGCGGCCGCCCGGCGACCGGGCCCGGCAGCAAGGCCGAGATCATCGCCGAGGTGCGCAAGCATGTATGGCCGCTGGTGGCCGAGGGCGCGGTGGTCCCGGTGATCGCGGCCGAACTGCCGATCAGCGAGGTCGGCACGGCCCACGCGCTGCTGGACTCGCCCGACACCGTGGGCAAGGTCGTGTTGCAGATCGGCGACTACTGACCGAACCGGTTGCGACGGCCACTATGCGCGGAGAGCCGGGCCGGGTCCGCGGTCCAGGACGGCCGGCGGATGCCTCGGTCCAGCACGGCCGGTGCACGAGGTGGCTCGGTCCAGCACCGCCGCCGCCCCGGGCACCTCAGTCCAACGCCGCCAGCGCTCGGCCGAGCTGATCGATCTCGAACTTCGTCGTATACGGCGCCAGACCGACCGTCACCGCACCACCCTCGTCGTTGACGCCGAGCGCGTCCAGCAACCGGCTGCCGCCGTGGGTGCCGCTGAGTACGCCGATGCGATTGTCGGCCAGTTTGGCGGCGATCTTCTCCGCCTGCAGGCCGACCATGGTGAAGCTGACGGTCGGGATGCGGGTGGAGGCGCGGCCGATGACGGTGAGGTTCTCGATCTTGTCGAGGGTGTCCATCAGATGCTCGAACAGCTGGTCGTGATAGTCCTGCAGCGAGGTGATGGACACTTCCAGCCGCTCACGTCGGGTGCCGGTGGCGCGTTCGTCGAGCCCGGCGAGATAGTCGATCGAGGTGGTGAGCCCGGCCAGCAGCGAGTACTGATGCCCGCCGACCTCGAGCCGTTCAGCACCCTTGGCATACGGGTTGAGCGACATCGACGGAATGCGGTCCAGAAACGCCGGATCGCGGAAGACCAGCGCACCGATCTGCGGACCACCCCACGACGGTGCGCTCAGCGCGACCACGTCGGCGTTGAGTTCTTCGATGTCGATCAGCGCGTACGGCGCGGCGCCGAACGCATCCGCCACCAGCAGCCCGCCCACCTCGTGCACCCGGTCGGCGGCCACCCGGACGGCGGGCGCCGAGCCGACGATCGGCGAGGCAGCGGTGAGCGCCACCAGGCGCGCGGTGGGCCCGATCAGCTCCTCGAACTGCCAGGCAGGCATCTCGCAGGTCTCGATCTCCACCTCGGCCCAGCGCACATGCGCGCCGTAGCGGTTGGCGATGCGGAGCCAGGGGGCCACATTGGCCTCGTCATCCAGGCGCGACAGCACGATCCCGGTACCGAGCCCAAGGCGCGAGCTCAGCGATTCGGCCAGCCAGGCCAGCAGTACCGCACGATCCGGTCCGAGCACGACGCCGGCGGGATCACCGCCGACCAGGTCCGCGACGGCCTCACGCGCCGCATCCAGAATGGCGGCGCTGCGCTTGGCTGCGTGATGACGGCCTACGTGGGAAAACGACGACGTACGGAAACCTGTTGACACGGCCCGGGATACCGAATCCGGAACCAGCATGCCCGCTTGCGGGTCGAGATGGATCCAGCCGTCGCCCAGGGACGGTATCAGGCCCCGAACCCGTGCGACGTCGTAAGTCATGCTGGCCACTCTAAGGGCAGCGGGTGAGGCCGCGTAACCCTCCCCACAGGCACCGTCTTTAGCACGTCGGCGCCCGACGCGACATGATAGAGACCATGACGCACTCGGATGACGCATCGGATCCCGTCGTCGTTATCGGACCCGAGGGACGCCCCCTGCTGCTACCCAGCGGCAAGGAATCGGGCGTGCCCTACACCGCGCAGGTGGTCTCCGACGGCGACGAGAAGAGCAAGGACTCCGACGAGCGCGATGACTCCGGCGAATCGCTGGCCGACATGGTCGAGCAGCCCGCGAAGGTCATGCGTATCGGCACCATGATCAAGCAGCTGCTGGAGGAGGTCAGGGCGGCACCGCTGGACGACGCCAGCCGGGCCAGGCTGCGCGAGATCCACAAGTCCTCGATCCGCGAGCTGGAGCAGGGCCTGGCCCCGGAGCTGCGCGAGGAGCTGGAACGGCTGACGCTGCCGTTCACCGACGAGTCGGTGCCATCGGACGCCGAACTGCGCATCGCCCAGGCCCAGCTGGTCGGCTGGCTGGAGGGCCTGTTCCACGGCATCCAGACCGCGCTGTTCGCCCAGCAGATGGCGGCTCGTGCGCAGCTCGAGCAGATGCGCCAAGGTGCGTTGCCGCCGGGCGTGCACGCGGGCGACCAGCGGTCGGCCCAGCACGGCCACACCATGGGCGGCACCGGCCAGTACCTGTAACCCAAGCAGAGCGTGGACGGTAGTGCTGGCGGGGCCCGGTACGCCTCGGCCGAGTAGTGTCGAGCACCGTGCCCGCCGCTGCCGCTCGCCCCGACTCGGTTTCCGATGTGACTAACGAACAGACCTCAGAACCCACCGTCACCGCGCCCGCCGAGCCTGCCGAACCGCTGGTCTCGGACTCGCAATCGTTCGCCCGCGCGTTCAAGGACATGCGCGACGGCTTCGGTCAGCGCGAGCTGTGGCTATCGCTTGGCTGGCAGGACATCAAGCAGCGTTACCGGCGCTCGGTGCTCGGCCCGTTCTGGATCACCATCGCCACCGGCGTGCAGGCCACCGCCATCGGCATCCTGTACGCGGCGCTGCTCGGGCAGCCGCTGCGCGAATACCTGCCGTACGTGGCGGTCGGGTTGATCGTGTGGAACGTCATCCAGGCCAGCATTCTCGAGGGTTCGGATGTGTTCATCGCCAACGAGGGCCTGATCAAGCAGTTGCCCTCGGCGTTGAGCGTGCACGTCTACCGGCTGGTGTGGCGGCAGTTCTTGTTCTTCGCGCACAATTTCGCGATCTATTTCGTGGTGCTGATCGCCTTCGGGGTGTGGCAGAACCTGCATTGGACGGTCGTCTTCGCGATACCTGCGCTGCTGCTGATCTTCGCCAATTCCATGTGGGTGTCGATCCTGTTCGGCATCTTCAGCACCCGCTACCGCGATATCGCGCCGATCCTCGGCAGCATGACGCTGATGTTGTTCGTGCTGACGCCGGTCATGTGGAACACCAAGAGCCTGCAAGAGCAGGGCGGCGACGTGGCCGATCGGGCCAAGCTGGCCGAAATCGTGCCGACCTTCCACTACCTGGAAATCGTGCGCGCGCCGCTGCTCGGCGATGATCAGCGGCTCTATCACTGGGGCATCGTCGGCGCGATCACCGTCGTCGGCTGGATCGCGGCCGTGTTCGCCCTGAAGAAATTCCGTTCGCGCGTGCCGTACTGGGTATAGGAGCCGATGCAACGATGACCGATCATGTGAGCATCGAAACCCGCAACGCGTGGGTGGAGTTCCCCATCTTCGACGCGAAATCGCGGTCGTTGAAGAAGGCGTTCCTCGGTAAGGCCGGCGGCGCCATCGGGCGCAATCAATCCGACGTCGTGGTAGTCGAGGCGCTGCGCGACATCACCCTCTCGCTCAAGGAGGGCGATCGGATCGGCCTGGTCGGGCACAACGGCGCAGGCAAATCCACGCTGCTGCGGCTGCTGTCGGGAATCTATGAACCCTCCCGCGGCAGCGCCCGTATTCGCGGCCGGGTCGCGCCCGTGTTCGACCTCGGTGTCGGTATGGACCCGGAGATCTCCGGATACGAGAACATCATCATTCGCGGCCTGTTCCTCGGCCAGACGCGCAAGCAGATGATGGCCAAGATCGATGAGATCGCCGATTTCACCGAACTCGGCGAATACCTGTCGATGCCTCTGCGCACCTACTCCACCGGTATGCGGGTGCGGCTGGCGATGGGGGTCGTCACCTCGATCGACCCGGAAATCCTGCTGCTGGACGAAGGCATCGGCGCGGTCGATGCGGAATTCATGAAAAAAGCCCGGCTGCGCCTCCAGAAATTGGTGGCCCGATCCGGCATCCTGGTCTTCGCCAGCCATTCCAACGAATTCCTCGCCCAGCTCTGCGATTCGGCCCTGTGGATCGATCACGGCCAGGTCCGGCTGCACGGCGGTATCGAAGAAGTGGTGCGGGCCTACGAAGGCCCGGAGGCGGGTAATCACGTCGCGACCGTCCTTGCCGAATTGGAAGCCGAGCAGGCCGCCGATGACGCCGAACGAGAACTGGAGCCGAACCAGACATGAGTGAGCCGACCGGGAAGAACACCCCGATCGCTGCCGGGGCGTCCCCGGTCGAGTCCGCGACCTCCGCCGAACACCCGGCAGTCGATACCGGCGCGACCGCTCGCATCGTCGCCGTCGTCGTCACCCACAAGCGGCGCGAACTGCTGGCCGAATCGCTGAAGGTGCTGGCCACCCAGTCGCGGCCGGTCGACCATCTCATCGTCGTCGACAACGGCAACGAACCGGAGGTCGCCGAGCTGGTGCGGGATCAGCCGGTGGAAACCACCTACCTGGGCTCGGCCCACAATCTCGGCGGCGCGGGCGGATTCGCGCTCGGCATCCTGCACGCGCTCAGCCTCGGCGCCGATTGGGTGTGGCTGGCCGACGACGACGGCAGGCCAGAAGGCCCCGAGGTGCTGGCGACGCTGCTGGACTGCGCGGGCAGGCACGGGCTGGTCGAGGTCTCGCCCGTGGTCTGCGATATCGACGAACCCGATCGGCTGGCTTTCCCGCTGCGCCGTGGCGTGGTGTGGCGGCGGCTGCGTTCGGAGCTGGGCGAGGAGGATTTCCTGCCGGATATCGCGTCGCTGTTCAACGGGGCGCTCATCTCGGCGCAGGCGATCGACGTCATCGGGGTGCCCGATCTGCGGCTGTTCGTGCGTGGTGACGAGGTCGAGGTGCATCGGCGCCTGGTGCGCTCCGGGCTGCCTTTCGGCACCTGCCTGCAAACGGCCTACCTGCATCCCAATGGCGCCGCCGAGTTCAAGCCGATCCTCGGCGGCCGGATGCACACCCAGTACCCGGACGATCCGGTGAAGCGCTACTTCACCTACCGCAACCGCGGCTACCTCATGTCGCAGCCGGGGATGCGGAAGCTGCTGCCGCAGGAGTGGATTCGTTTCTCCTGGTTCTTCCTGGTGACCAGGCGCGACCCGGCAGGTCTGCGGGAATGGTTCCACCTGCGCAGTCTGGGGCGGCACGAACAGTTCGGGAAGCCGGACTGAGTTCGGATCGCGCCCTGCGGCGTCGCGATCCTCGTCCGGCGCGGCGCGGACGGTACCGGTCCGTCCTCGGCGACTGCTCATGAGGCGGGCGCCATCGGCCGGTGGTTCGGGTCACCGGAAGCTCCCGGCCGTGCGGGAGTCGAGGTCGCCCGGATCCGGCGCAGCACCTGGCGACCCGGGTGCTCATGCGAGGCGTCGGGGGCGGAGCTCGTGACGGCGCCGGCTCAGTGGTGCGGACGCCCGGGAAATTCGGTTGCGCGGGCAGCGGTCGGCGTGTGAGAGTAGGCGCCGAGCTTCGAGGAGAACGAGGAGGTGGAGTTCGTGGTGATTGTCGCGCGGTTTGTCATGTCCGCGTCGGCTGTGCGGGTGCACGCCGGCGGGCCGAACTCCATCTCGTACTCAACTCGCTGAGCCCCTCGTCGTGGGCTCGGCCCCACGGAGGTTCTCTCACTATGGTCGATTACGACCTGCTCATTCCCTACGGCTGGACCGACAGCGTCCGGCTCGACTACACCGCACATCTGGCGCCCGGCCACGTACCCGCCAGGGTGATCCGGATGGACCGCGGCGAATGCGATGTCGCCACACCCAGCGGCCTCGGCCGCGCGATCTGCCCACGCTCGGATTCCGAGATCAGCGGACTGTGCACGGGTGACTGGGTGCTCGTCGACGCGACGATGACCGTGCGGCGGCTGCTGCCGCGACGCTCGGCGATCGTGCGCACCACCGCGTCACGGGATTCGCGCGCCCAGGTACTCGCCGCCAATGTCGACACGGTACTGATCTGCGCGCCCGCCGACGGTGACGTCGACCTGGGCCGGATCGAGCGGATGCTCGCCCTGGCCTGGGAATCGCACGCGCAACCCGTCGTCGTGCTCACCAAAGCCGATGCGGCCGAGTATCTTCCGCTCGACGAGGTGCGGGCCGTCGCGCCCGGTGCCGCCGTCGTCGCGGTCAGCGCCACCAGCGAGTACGGGCTCGATGTGCTCACCGCGCTGCTCGACGGCACCGTCGCCCTCATCGGCGCGTCCGGTGCGGGTAAGTCGACGCTGGCCAATGCGTTGCTCGGCGCGGATGTGTTCGCCACGAACGACGTTCGCGCGGTCGACAAGAAGGGCAAGCACACCACCGTGCACCGCGAGCTGCGTCCACTCCCCGGCGGCGGCACGCTGATCGATACGCCCGGTCTCCGTGGCGTCGGTCTCTGGGATGCGGCCGAGGGTCTCGAACGCACCTTCAGCGATATCGAAACCCTGGCCGCCGACTGCCGCTTCACCGACTGCGCGCACGATGCCGAACCCGGCTGCGCGGTGCGCGCCGCCATCGACAGCGGTGAACTCACCGAGCGACGGCTGGACAGCTACCGCAAGCTCGCCCGCGAGAACGAGTGGATGGCGGCGCGCAGCGATAAGCGGTTGCGGGCCGAGCGCGAGAAGGCGTGGCGGGATATCAGCAAACAGCACCGCCGGATGTTCCGGGAGAAGAACTCGCGGCGCTGAACCGCGCAACGGGGTCACCGGTAGTGGGTGGCCCCGGTTGCCCGCGGTCGTTCGCCTCGGCCGGATTCACTGGGGCGCGGGCGTCCGCGGCGATCGTTCGGCAGGCCGCCGAGGTGGCCGACCCGGTCCTCGTCCGGCAGCACCGGGGCGCCGGCGTCCGCGGCAATCGTTCGGCGGGCAGCCGAGGTGGCCGACCGGGCCCTCGTCCGGCAGCACCGGGACACGGGCCTCCGCGGCAATCGTTCGACGGGCAGCCGAAGTGGCGGGCACCGTCCATCGTCCGGCAGCACCGGGGCGCGGGCGATCGCGCTCTGCGCGTCCGAACCTCGACTGATCGGCCCGGTTCAGCGTTGCGCTCTCTAGCCCGACCAGCGGAAACAGCTGATCCCGGATAGCTGGAGCGAGTGTGAGGCACAACACTGGCGCACCCTATGCAACTGGTTGCATAGGGTCTGGGTTTACGCTTAATGTCGAGAAGCGGATGGCCGCGGTACTCGCAACCGCGGCGGACACGACAGGAGCAGTCAATGACCGAATCGAAGCCGCTCGCGGGTAAGACGCTGATCATGTCCGGCGGCAGCCGAGGCATCGGGCTGGAGATCGCCAAGCGAGCCGCGGCCGACGGCGCGAACATCACCCTGATCGCCAAGACCGACAAGCCGCATCCCAAACTGCCAGGCACCATCCACACCGCCGCCGCCGAACTCGAAGCCGCCGGCGGCAAGGTGCTGCCCTTCGTCGGCGACGTGCGCATCGACGAATCGGTCGCCGAAGCCGTGCGCCAGACGATCGAGCAGTTCGGCGGCATCGACATCGTGGTCAACAACGCCTCGGCCATCGACCTCTCGCCCACCGACGCGCTGCCGATGAAGAAATACGACCTCATGCAGGACATCAACTGCCGCGGCAGTTTCCTGCTGTCGAAGCTGTGCATCCCCGCGCTGCGCGAATCCGCCGCGGCCGGGCGCAACCCGCACATCCTCACCCTCTCGCCGCCGCTGAACCTCGACCCGAAGTGGGCGGGCTCCTCGCTCGGCTACACCATCGCCAAGTACGGCATGTCGCTGACCACCCTCGGCCTGGCCGAAGAGCTGAAGTCCGACGGCATCGGCGTCAACTCGCTGTGGCCGCGCACCACCATCGCCACCGCCGCGGTGAAGAACCTGCTCGGCGGCGAGGAAATGGTCGCCACCTCCCGCACCCCCGACATCTACGCCGACGCCGCCTACCTGGTGCTGACCTCCCCCTCGACCGAAACCACCGGCAACTTCTTCATCGACGACGACGTCCTCGCCGCCCACGGCATCACCGACCTGGACAAGTACCGCGTCACCCCGGGTGATGGCCCCCTGACCACCGACCTGTTCCTCTGATCGGTTTCGGCCCACAACGCCACGGCCCGCACAGGCGGACCGTGGCGTTCTGCTGTCACCGTCCAGGGGCCTTGTCACGCGTCAGCCGAATCTGCCGGTCGACCTCATGCGCCAATTCACAGGCGCGATAGGCGGACTTGTACTCGAGGGTCTTTCGAGCGGCACGGAGCTGCGCGTCGAATTCTTCCTGTGTGCTCATTGCGAATCTTCCATGTAGTCGAAGAGCGCGCACCGGCCAGCGGAGCTGCGCAGCCGGCGGCGCGTAGCGGGATCCTGGGGCAGTATTCCTGTATGGGGAGGATCAAGTGTGCGGTCTGGGTTTTCGTTCTGGTGGCGGTCGTGGTTGCCGCCGTCGGGTGCACCGGGTTGCCCGGGCGGCCGACGCAGGTGAAACAGTTGCAGGCCGAGATCGCGGTGATGCCCGGCGTGGAGAACTTCTCGGCCAGTTACTCCAACAACATCACCCATGGTGCGGTGCTGGATCTGTGGGTGCGGATGCGTGGGGCGAGCGAAGATCAGATCGCGGCGGTGGCCCGGCGGATCAATGAGATCAAGGCGGATTACTTCGAAGGATACGACCAGACAACGGAGTTCATCGTCGGGGAGCGGCTGAAGGTTCGGCGCGGGGAACGTCTCGATCCGGATCAGGTTGCCGCCGATGCCCGCGGAGTCCGGCAGATCGGAGGCGCACTGCCCGGCACCGAGGTCTCCTGGTTCCGCGGGAAGGTGGCCACCATTACCTTGAATCACTCGCCCGCGGCGGCCGAATCGCTAGCCGCTGTGCGTCCGGTGATCGGCACCGACGCACTCGGGGTCGACATCCTCCCGGCCGGAGACGCGCCGATGTGGTGGGTAGGGTTTCCGCTCACTGCGGAGCGTGAGCAGCAGTTGCTGACCCTCGTCAATGGGCTGCCAGTGCAGGTCCTCGCCGTCCGGATCGAAGACGGGCACATGTCGAACATGAGTGTCGGTGTCCGGGATCCGGCCTCGGCGTACGCGGATCTGGCGGCGGCGATCGCCGCCCTACAGCCGACAACCCGCCATCCGATGCTACTGCGGTGGAGCGGTACCCGTGGGCCGGACGGCAAGTCGTTCAGCGGCTCCGTCCACGTGGGCGGGTGTTCGTACGGCACCACGGCCGGAGAACAGGATCCCGAGAGCTACTACCCGCCGGAGGCGATCGACGTACAACGCCGTCTCCGTGAACAGTTCGACACCTGCCAGTAGCTGGGGCGAGAAACAGCCCGGCGTTGCCGGTCGGCGAGGTTTTACCGCGCCATCGTAGGGCGACTGCCCTCCTGCGTACCTGAATCCCGTAGCGGCCGATGGGTTTTCGGGAGGACGCAAGCCGATTCGCACAACGCTGGTCACGCCCCCGCCCTCGCCTCGGTGTTCCGTCCCAGCGGGCGGTGAGAGCGAGCAGCGGCGGCGTCTACCGGCAGGATCCGGCCCGATTGCAGGTCGACGCCGCCCCCGGCGGGACAGGTCCGCCACTGACGGAGCCGGGCCGCGTGCGATCCGGCTCCGGACAACGTCTAGATCAGCAGCAGGGGCAGGATCGAGAGCAGGATCAGCAAGGCGGCGCAGGCCCAGGAAATGTAGACGAAGACCATGCCCGGGGTCTTCTGGGGGCCCGGGCCGATGGCGCCGTTGAGGAAGATCAGGGCGGGGGCGCGGTAGTAGAGGCGCGCGGCCTGACCTTCAGCGACGGGGACGGCGGTGGTGGCGGGGCCCATGTCGAACAGCCAGGGAGTGCTGACCTTGACGTGGTGCTGGCCGGGGCCGACCGGGATGTGGTTGGCGCCCCAGCGGGTGTTGGGCACCTGCTGGCCGTTGACGATGATCTTCGGTTTGGTGATGGCGAGCAGGAAGGCCAGCGGAGTGTAGGAGGCGTCGACGGTGAGGCCGGGCGGGTCGCCGGGCATGCCCTGACCGGCCGCGGGAGCCTGCGCGCCCGGGCCGCCGTACGGCATGGGCGGCTGAGCGCCTGGCATCGGCGGACGACCCTGTGGCGGCATTCCCTGCGGCGGTTGACCATACGGCCCGCCCTGCGGGAACTGCGGTGCCCCATTCGGCATCGGCGGACGGCCTGGCATCGGCTGACCAGGCGCCTGCTGGCCCGGCATCGGATGGCCCATCGGCGGTTGACCCGGCATCGGATGACCGGGCGACTGGCCCGGCATCGGCTGACCCATCGGCGGCTGACCGTACGGCGGAGCACCCGGCGGCGCGTACTGCGGCGCACCCCCGAACTGCGGCTGACCTGGCACCGGCTGCGCCTGCGGCGGCCCCGGGTAACTCATCGATTCCTCCCAAGATCGGTAACGTGCACGCGCACCCTACCGAGGTTTCGCCGGTGGCTCATGTCGAGAGCGGCGGGCCGGCTTCGTCTGATCACTGCCGCAGCCGCCGTCGAGGCGGCTCGAGCTCACTAGTACCTACCCATCTCAGGCGAGCTCGAACCACAAGACGACTGCGCCGGCTGCGTCCGATTCATGCCGCGGCCGCCGTGAAGCAGCCCGGGCACACCGGTATCTACCCGTCCGGGGCAGGCTCGAACCACGAGAGGGCCGCGCATCGCGCCAGAGCACGCCGGCACTGTCTACGGCGAATCACACTCGGATACCGACACGGAGACACCGAGTCCGACCATGGCAATCACGGCGATCCACGAACCATCCCGAACTGTCGCGGCACGCCGAAACTCCATCGGCGACAACCGTTGTCATCCGGCGTCACCGATGGTTCCGCGCTCAGCGCGCCTCGCGACCTCCGTCGATCCCGTACAACCGCTCCCAATTCTCACGGCTGGTGAGCTCCGGCATCGCCGCCCGGTACTGCTGTTGCAGCGCGGGCAGTTCGCGGCGCAGGCGGCGCAGCACCCGGATGGTGCGCAGCAGCAGTTTGCGCGCGGTCGCCTTGTCGCGGCGGCGAACTCGCACACCGGACTGGGAGGCATCGGTGACGACGACGTGGTCGAACAGCGACACGTGCCACCAGTGCGCGTCCTCGCGGGTGACGCCGACGATGCCGTGCTGGGTGCGCCCGGTCCACTGCGTGATCGCGCGCTTGACCAGCACCGCGAGCAGCCGGCTCGGCTCACCACCAGCGCGCCGGACCTGGATCTCGGCGGAGGACACCGGCGGCGTGGCGGCCGGATGCTTGATGGTCTCGGCGAATTCGGCGCGGCTGGTGCGGGCCGCCGCCAGCGCCTCGATGCCGCCGTCGCGCAGCACCTGCGGGCCACGCAGGAAGTCCTCGATACCCTGCAACGTGGTGTGCGCGAGGCCGTACTGCATGGCCACCAAATGCTCGGCCAGGTTGCGGAACAGCTGCCGGGTGATCGCCTTGCCGTCGAGATCGGTGTGCATGGCGCACACGATCAGCGAGTTGCGGGTGCTGAAGTAGCGGGCCCAGTCGTCGAAGTCTTTCCAGTAGAAATCGGCGTGCCAGACCGCGGCATTGGGCAGCGTCACCGTGACGAAGCCGTGCTCGCGGGCGCGAACGCCGTATTCGACGTCGTCCCACTGGAAGAAGATCGGGATCGGCAGCCCGATCTTCTTGACCACCTCGGCCGGGATCAGGCAGGTCCACCAGGCGTTGTAGCCGGCGTCGACGCGGCGTTCCTGGTTCTTCTTCAGCATGCTGGTGTTGCGCAGGGCCTTCGGCACCTTCTGCCCGTGCATCAGCTTGTCCAGATGCACTTCCTCGGCGCCGACGTTGAGGTAGTCGGGGTTGAGCAGGAACAGCATCTGTGCGCCGACCAGCGTCGGTTCCACGGTCAGATTGGCGAAAGCGTTGAGCCGCAACACCGTTTCCGGCTCGCACAGGATGTCGTCGTCCATCAGGATGACGTCGGCGTGCTCATTGGCGCCGGACACCTCGTAGAGCCCGCGGGTGAACCCGCCGGCCCCGCCGAGATTGGGCTGACGAATGTAGCGCAGCTTGTCACCGAAGACGGGCAGCGTCTGCTGGAACAGCGGCCGGTCCTGTACCAGGTCGGTGCCCTGATCGACCACGTAGACCGCATCGATGGCGGCGAGCACGACCGGATCGGAGGCGAGCGCGGCGACGGTGTGCGCGCAATCCTCGGCCCGGTTGAAGGTGCAGATCGCGATGGCGACCGGACGCACCCGCTCCGGTGCGGCGGTGGTCCAGGTGAGTTCGGAGATGCCGAGCTCGGCGCCGACCGCGTCGAACTCCAGCCACAGCGCGCCACCGTCGACGTACTGGTCCAACGGCGCGGACAGGGTCAGCGGACCGCTGGCATCGACGTCGGCGCTGGCGATGATGCGCCGGTGCCCGGCGATATCGGAGGCGACCAGCCGCACCCGCGCCTTGTTCGCCACCTCGAGCATCATCGTCGCCTCGACCGCGGTGACGGTGGTCCAGCGCTGCCAGTAGCTGGCCGCGAACCGCCCGAAATAGGTGTTGGTGTGCGCGAGGGCGCCCTTCTCCAGCCGCAACGCTTGCCGTTCCCGCGTCGAGCGGCCCTTGACCACGGCGTACAGCTCATCGCTTACCTTCGGCGACGGGCCGGTGAAGATCCCTCGCTGCAGCACCAGTCGATCGGGCGCCGGGTGGGAGGCGACACGCAACGCGTCCGGCGCGACGTCCGCGCGATCGTTCGTTTCGGTAACGGCCTGGGTAGCCGACTGGTCCATGAAGTCCTCGAAATTCCTCATTGTGCCGACGGGACAGACATGTCCCTGCATACGGTTCGCGGCGGGAGCGAGGATATCAATCGCACACGCCGTAAGCCCGCCGAGTAGCTACCCGGCCGGCCGGTCGGATAACCCTGCTCATTCGGCGCCGACCCGTTCCGGAGCGGGGGCGCTCTTGCCCACGAAGACGAACTTGTCGTAGGCCCAGTAGCGGAACACCACGGCGACGATCTGGCCGATCAGGGTGCCGGAGATGTTGTCCGAGAGCGCGCTGGAAAGATCCAGCACATAACGGGAAAAGCCCAGGCAGCCCAGCTGCAAGCCGATGGCGATGACGTTGAACACCGCGTACAGCAGGTACTCGCGCCCTGGGTTGTCGGTCTTCTTGTGCGAGAAGGTCCACCACTTGTTGCCGAAGTAGGTGACCACCGTCGCGACCGCGATCGCGATGATCTTCGCGGGCAGCGGTGCGTGATAGAGCACACCCTCCCCACCCCAGAACACCAGCAGGTTGTAGGTGCCCGCGTCGACCAGGAAACCGATGGCACCGACCACCAGGAACGCACTGCCCTGACGCAGCGCGGTGAACACTTTGCCGGTCAACGACGCGGGCGCCGCAGGCGCTGACTGCGGTGCGGGACTCGTCGGCTCACTGGGTGACACTCGGGCGACGGTACCGCAGGCACCTCGCTGGGGCGTTTGCCCGCGCGCACCTGTAATCTCCCGGTGTTCCCATTCACAGCCGACCTCGAGGATTGACCCGGGTGGATCCCACCGAGCTTCGCATTGCCGCCGTGGTCCCTTGCCACAACGAAGAGGCTTCGGTCGCCAAGGTCGTCACCGACCTGCAGGCCGCCGTGCCGGGCATCGTCGTCTACGTCTACGACAACCTGAGCACCGACGCCACGGCCGAACGCGCCCGCGAAGCCGGTGCGATCGTGCGGGCCGAGCACACCAAGGGCAAGGGCAATGTGGTTCGCCGCGCCTTTGCCGACATCGAGGCCGATGTGTACCTGATGATCGACGGCGACGACACCTATGAGGCGTCGGCCGCACCGCTGATGATCAAAACCCTGCTCGACGGCCCCTACGACCATGTGCTCGGCGTGCGCAAGCAGGACGAGGGCGCCTCGGCGTACCGTGCGGGCCACGAGACCGGCAACAAGGTGCTCAACGGCGTGGTCGGCAAGGTGTTCGGCGAGAACGTCGAGGACATGCTGAGCGGGTTCCGGGTGTTCTCCCGCCGTTTCGTCAAGAGCTTCCCCGCCGTCTCCCGCGAGTTCGAGATCGAGACCGAGCTGACGGTGCATTCGCTGCATCTGCGGGTGCCGCAGACCGCGGTCCCGGTGGGTTTCCGTGATCGCCCGGCGGGCAGCGAGAGCAAGCTGCGCACCTACCACGACGGTTTCAAGATCCTGGCGCTCATCATCGGGCTGGCGCGGCACGAGCGGCCGGTCGCCTTCTACGGCCTGTTCGGCACGTTGAGCTGGCTGGTGTCGGTGATCCTGACGATTCCGATCGTCATCGAGTTCTACGATTCGCACACCGTGCCGCGTTTCCCCACGCTGTTCCTGGCCTTCACCCTGCTGCTGCTCGGCAGCCTGGCCTGGACCGCGGGCATGATCCTCGACGGCATCCGCCGGTCGCGGCATGAAACGGCGCGACTGGTCTACCTGCGCTATTCGGCTCCCGGGGAGGACCCGCGTCCCGGCGAGGCCGGGCGTTGACGACCTCGGCCGACCGGAAATCCGCAGCGTCCGAGGATCCGGCCGACCCCGAGACCCCCACCGCTGACACCGGCGACGCGGCGAAGTCCGAAGCCGCGAGCCCGGCCGCGTCGTCGCGCCCCGAGAAGGCTTCGCGGACCTCGAATTCCCTGCGCCGCACCGCCGACACCCTGATCGCCAGGTTCGGCGCCGCGACCCTCGCCTTCACCATCCTGGCAACCCTGTTCGGCGCCGTATTCGCGGTGATCACCCCGCCGTTCTGGGGTCACGACGAGATCACCCAGTTCGGGCGCGCCTATCAGGTGGCGCACGGCGGCTTCCTGCCGCAGGAAATCGATGACGATCGCGGCGTCGCCTACGGCGGCCAAGCGCCCGCGGCCATCGACGCGCTGATGGGCTACGCCTTCCGCGACTACAACGACAACCCGGAAGAGCCGGGCGCGATGGTCGGCGACCCGGGCGGCTACGACCGCGTCGGCGGCGCCGAGGTGACCGCCGAGCACAAGACGATCTGGTTCACCAACACCGCCGCCTACTCGCCGGTGCCTTATGTGCCGGCCGCGATCGGTATCCGGCTGGCCGGGGTGCTCGATCTGGACGCGGGCGGCATGGTGCTGCTGACCCGGCTCGCCGGTCTGCTCGCCTATCTCGTGGTGGTCGGATTCGCGCTGTGGGCGTTGCGCGGCTATCGCGTGCAGTGGCTGGCCTTCAGTGTGGCGTTGCTGCCCATCGCGGTGTTCCAGGCGGGCACCGTCACCGCGGACACGATGACCAACGCGCTGGCCATCATGGTCTCGGCGCTGCTGGTCAAGGCACTGTTCCTCGGTCGGGGGCTGGGCCGGGTGGAGACGACGGCGCTGCTCGCCGCGACGGTGCTGCTGCCGTTGAGCAAGCCCACCTACGTGCTGCTGGCCATGCTGGTGGTCCTGGTTCCGGCGAAGCGCTTCGGTTTCTCGGGCCTGCTGCGCCGGCTGCCGTGGCTGTGCGCGGCCATCGGCGCGGCCGGGTTCGCGGTGTGGATGAAGATCGCCGCGCCGACCGGTGACGGCATGAGCCTGATGCGTCCGCGGCACCAGTGGTACACGGTGAATCCGGGCGAACAGCTCAGCGGCATCCTGCGTGACCCGTTCGGTTTCCTCGGCGTCTTCGGCGAGAGCATCGCCCGCCGCGATCAGGAGTGGTTCACCGAGTTCTTCGGCGAGCTCGGCTTCGGGTACGTGGATGTGCCCGCGATGTCGATCGTGACCTGCCTGCTGGCGTTCGCGGTCGGTCTCGGGATCGCCGAGCGGATGACGACCCCGGATTTCCGGCGCACCCTGATCGTGGCGCTGACGCTGGCGGCCAGCGTCGCGATGATCTACGTGACGCTCTACATGTCGTTCACGCCGGTCGATTTCTACATCATCGATGGCGTGCAGGGCCGCTACTTCGTGCCGCTGGCCATCCTCACCTTCGCGGTGCTGCTGCGCTGGATGCCGTTGCGGCTCACCGGCCCCGGCGGTAAGGCGCCGGGCCGCGCGGCGCCGATCACGATCGTGGCGGCCACCACGATCGCGCTGGCCGCGGCGGCCATCAAGTACTACGTGGTGGTCTGGGGCTGAGCGCGGCAGCTCAGTTCGGGCTGATCGTCGTCTCGCCGGCAGCCGCGTACGCGCGTTCGGTGCTCTCCTTGTGCGGACGCCACCAGTCCTCGTTCGCGCGGTACCAGGCGATCGTGTCGGCGAGGCCGGCCCGGAAATCGGCGTAGCGGGGCCGCCAGCCGAGCTCCTCGCGCAGCAGGCTCGCGTCGATGGCGTAGCGCTGATCGTGCCCGGGCCGGTCGGTGACGTGGTCGAAATCGTCCGGGTCGCGGCCGAACGCCTCGAGGATCAGCCGCACCACGGTCTTGTTATCGAGTTCGCCGTCGGCGCCGATGAGGTAGGTCTGCCCGATGCGGCCGCGTTCGAGCACATCCCAGACCGCGCGGTTGTGGTCGTCGACGTGGATCCAATCCCGGATCTGATGGCCCGCGCCGTACAGCCGCGGCCGCACCCCGTCGATGAGATTGGTGATCTGGCGCGGAATGAACTTCTCCACGTGCTGGTACGGGCCGTAGTTGTTGGAGCAGTTGGACAGGGTGGCGCGGATCCCGAACGAGCGAGTCCAGGCCCGCACCAGCAGATCGCTGGCGGCCTTGGTCGCCGAATAGGGGCTGGACGGGTTATAGGCGGTCTGCTCGGTGAAGGCCGGATCCGCGGCCTCCAGGTCGCCGTACACCTCGTCGGTGGAGACGTGGTGGTAGCGCACGTCGTGCCTGCGCACCGCCTGCAGCAGCGAGTACGTGCCGATGATGTTGGTCTGGACGAACGGCCAGGGCTCGGTGAGCGAATTGTCGTTATGCGATTCGGCGGCGAAGTGGACCACCGCGTCGACACCGCTGACCAGTTCGTCGACCAGATCGAGGTCGGCGATGTCGCCGTGCACGAAGTCGATGCGGTCGGCCACGGGCGCGAGCGAGGCTCTGTTCCCAGCGTAGGTGAGCGCGTCGAGCACGGTTACCGTGACGTCGGGCCGCTCGGTCACGGTCTGCTGGACGAAATTCGCCCCGATGAACCCGGCACCGCCGGTTACCAGCAATCGCACCCCACTTACCTTACGTCGCCGCGAGCGGGCTCCGGGTACCGCGGGCATGGGCGAATTGCGAAGATAGCCGAGACGGATGGATGTGTCCTTGCTCGCTTTGAATTCCGATTCAGCGAAACACCGCCTCCGCGAATCCCCTGGAAACGCCGCCCAGAAGTACACATTTCCAGAACCGCACCGCGCTAAACGCGCCCCCGGTGAACAGAATTTGAACGAACGGACACAGCCGGTTCACCCGTCGTTAGCTGAATTCGATTTCGATCATTTCGTCCCCTCCGAACGCTTTACATCGAGGTTCCAGAAATGCTGATGAGGAAATTCGCCGCGACTTCGGCGCTCGTGATCGCCGCGCTCGGCGTCACGGCCGGCACCGTCAACGCCGCGCCCGCCCCCGAGACCGCCGTCAACTTCACCGCCGAGAGCACCGAGTCGTCGACGATCATCACCACCGATGCCGGCTCGCTGGTCGTCGAGGACAACACCTTCAAGGTGAAGGCGAGCAACGGCACCGTGCTGGCCGGAACCCCGCTGTCGTTCCGCGTCGACGATTTCGAGTTCCCGATCGCCGCCGACATCTCCGGCCGCACCGCCACCCTGACCCCGCAGCTGGACATGGCCAAGGCCGTCTACAAGCCGGTCGCCCTGCCGTTCGAGGACCAGGCCAATTGGAAGTCCCCCTATGACCGGGAGAAGGACGCCTTCAACCGGATGAAGGACACCATCAGCACCGGCGCCACCATCGCCACCCTGGTCGGCGGCATCGGCGGCGCGGCCGTCGGCTGCGTGCTCGGCGGCATCGCGGGCGCCACCGTCGCCTCGGCCACCATCATCGGCCTGTTCGGCCCGTTCATCCCGGCCGCCGCGGTCGGCTGCATCGGCGGCATCCTCGCCGTCGGCGCGCTCGGCACCCTGGCCGGCCAGATCCTGATCACCGCGCCCGTCGCGATCGGCGCCGCGATCCAGTACTTCACCACCATCAACCAGCCGTTCAACCCGCCGGCCAAGTAATTCTCCGACGGTTCCCTACAGCAGGTGACCCCGTCCGGTTCCGACCGGGCGGGGTTTCTGCGGTGATGGCCGAATATTTGCCCGCGAAATTACGGAACGTATTTCGGATCACATTGTTGCGGTATTCCTATCGGGCGGATTCGGCACGTGTGCGGGATTGTTCACCCACGGTTCACGCGGTACGCACGTGCTCGGCCTGTTCGATTCTTGCTCGAATGAATCGTGAGGCGCGTGCCAGGGCCGCCCGGCCCTCGGGCAGATTCGGCGCGATGCTCATGAAATCGTGCACCGTGCCACGCCAGAGCTCGAGCGAGTTCGGCACGCCCGCCGCGGTGAGCCGCCGGGCCATGAGCTCGCTGTCGAAGCGCAGCAGCTCCTGTTCGGCCGCGATCAGCAGGACCGGGGGCAGTCCGGTCAGTGTCGCGTTGACCGGGGACAGCTTCGGATCGAGTACACCGGCGACCTCACCGCCGAGCCGCACCACCGCCGTCAGCGCCGCCAGCGGGATGTAGGCGTCGCGCGCGGTCTTCTCGTACTCGCTCTTCGCGGCGTAATCGAGATCGAGCAGCGGGCTGAGCCCGAGAATCCCGGCCGGTGCGGGCAGACCCACCTGTAGTGCGGCGAGCACGGTGGAGAAGGCCAGCAGACCGCCCGCCGAATCGCCTGCGATGACGATGCGCGCGGGATCGACGCGGTGGCGCAGCAGCCAGCGGTAGGCCTCCAAGCAGTCGGCCAGCGATTCGGTGATCCGGGTCCCGGGCAGCTGCCGGTACTCGACGTTGACCACCGGCAGCCCGGTCCGGCGCGCCAAGCCGGCCACGACAGGCCGGTGGGTGCGCAGCCCACAGATGGCGAAGCCGCCACCGTGGAAATACAGCACCGCACCGTGGCGCAGCGCCCGCGATGCTCCGGCCGGACGCACGATCTCCATCCGGAAACCCTTCATCCTGACCTGTTCGCGGTCGATGCCCGCGGGCTCCGGGCGCAACATCGACAGGCCGTCGATCAGGGCCGCGCCGACGGGCAACGTCATCCGGTTGATCGGGAAGCTGCGCAGCACCGGTCGCACCACACCTCGGAAGGCTGCCTCGAAGACGCGTCCCGGCGCACTCGGACCGCCGGGATTGACCACGATGCCCGGTTCTTTTGTCGCACCCATGGCGCACCTGCCTCCGCTGGGGCGTCGAACCCCGGCCGGACGGCAGCCCGGATGAGCGTCGACGCTGACGTTCACACCGATCACCCGGCGCCAGTTCAGAAGCAAGTATGTTTCACAACTCGCCGCCCCGGCACACCGCGTGACCGCTATCTGTGCAACAACAGTGCCCGAATCCGCTGTTCCCCATACCTGGTACCCGCACTCCGTAACCGTTTCGAACAGCACTCGGAATCTGCTCGATGCCTGGACCGGCCGTCGGCCGCACCCGAACGTCGCGGCCGCAGGCGGTCGAACCGGTCGCCCTCATCCCCCGATGCCCTGGCAGACTGTGCAGACATGCGCGGAATCATCTTGGCCGGCGGCACCGGGACCCGGTTGCACCCGATCACGCGCGGTGTCAGCAAGCAGCTGGTCCCGGTCTACGACAAGCCGATGGTCTACTACCCGCTCTCCACGCTGATGCTGGCCGGGATCCGCGAGATCCTGGTGATCACCACCCCGGAGGACGCGGAATCGTTCCGCCGCCTGCTCGGCGACGGCACCCAGTTCGGCATCGCCATCGACTACGTCGTCCAGCCCGAACCCGACGGCCTGGCCAGGGCCTTCGTCCTCGGCGCCGACCATATCGGCACCGACTGCGCGGCGCTGGTGCTCGGCGACAACATCTTCCACGGGCCGGGCCTCGGCACCAGCCTGAGCCGGTTCGCCGGACTGGACGGCGGCGCGGTCTTCGCCTACCGCGTATCGGACCCCTCGGCCTACGGCGTCGTCGAATTCACCGACGGCCGAGCGGTATCCATCGAGGAGAAGCCGAAGGTCCCGCGCTCGAATTTCGCGATCCCCGGCCTGTACTTCTACGACAACGATGTCGTCGAGATCGCCCGCGGCCTGCGGCCATCGGCACGCGGCGAATACGAGATCACCGATATCAACCGGGCCTATCTGGAAGCGGGCAAGCTGCACGTCGATGTGCTCGCCCGCGGCACCGCGTGGCTGGACACCGGGACCTTCGACTCGCTGCTCGATGCCGCCAACTACGTGCGCACCATCGAGGAACGCCAAGGCCTCAAGATCGGCGTGCCGGAGGAGGTCGCCTGGCGGATGGGCTATATCGACGACGAACAGCTGTGCGCGCTGGCCGATCCGCTGGTCCGCTCCGGGTACGGCAGCTATCTGCTCGATCTGCTCGAGCACGGACAAGGTTGGTGACATGCAGATCACGGAGATGTCGATCCCGGGCGCATGGGTGTTCACCCCGCGGCTGCACAGCGACGAGCGCGGGACGTTCGCCGAGACGTTCAAGGCCTCCGAGTTCGAGAAGGCCACCGGCCGGCGCTTCGATCTGCTCCAGGTCAACACCTCGGTGTCGGCCGCCGGGGTACTGCGCGGCATCCACTACACCGAAAACCCACCCGGTCAGGCCAAATACGTCAGCTGCGTGCGCGGCGCCTTCCTCGATGTGGTGGTGGATCTGCGCGAGGGCTCGCCGACGTTCGGGCGCTGGGACAGCGTCGTACTCGACGATGTGCACCGCCGTTCGGTGTTCCTGTCCGAGGGGCTCGGCCACGCGATCCTGTCGCTGGCCGACGATTCCACCGTAACCTATCTGTGCTCGCTGGAATACTCCCCCGAATTCGACCATGATCTGGACGCTTTCGATCCGCAGCTGGCCATCGACTGGCCGCGCACCGATCGCGACGGCCGTCCGCTGACCTACCTGCGCTCGCCGAAGGACGCCGCCGCGCCCCGCCTGGCCGATCGCTGAGCCCGCCTCGCCCGGCAGGCCTCAGCGGACGTTGGCGCGTGCGTCATCGATCGCGGTGCGCGCGTCCACCGCCACCGCCCGGATACTGTCGAAAGCCGCCCGGTAACGGTCGATTTCGTGCGATTTGTCCAGGTAGACCGGCCCGGTGAAGGCCTCGACGTACACCACCGGCGGTTCCGGCGCACCCGCCCCCGAATCGAGCGCGGGGAATTCCAGCAGCACGAACGGCCCGGACTCGATGCCGCGGTGGTACTCGGCATCCGAGGGCACCACCTGGATGCGCACATTCGGCAGCTCGCACATCAGCCGGAGATGGTCGAGCTGGCCCGCGGTCACCGAACGATCGCCCAGCGGCCGCCACAGCGCGGCCTCGCCGATCAGCACATCCAGCCGCAACGGCGCTTCGTCCCTGGTGAGCAGGGGCTGGCGGGCCATCCGCAACCGCACCCGGCGCTCGATATCGGAATCGGACAGCTCCGGGCGCGCGGCCCGCAGCAGCGCGCGAGCATAGGCCTCGGTTTGCAGCAGGCCGGGAATCAGCTGGTCCTCGTAGGCGTACAGCCGCGCGGCGGCCTCCTCCAACCCGATGTAGACGTCGAATCCCTCACCGATGACGTCGCTGTAACCGGTCCACCATCCGCGCGCCTTGGTCTCCTTGGCCAGCGCGGTGAGCGGTGCGACGGCCTCCGGCGGCGCCCCGTACACCTTGCACATGGCCTCTACATCCAGGCCGCGCAGTGAGGTCTGCCCGGTTTCGATGCGCCAGATCTTGGCTTCCGACCATTCCAATTGCTGCGCCGCGGCGCGTGTGGTCATCCTCGCCCGGTTGCGCAGATCGCGCAGCTGCCTGCCGAGGCGCCGCCTCGGCATGGTCGAGCCGGTGGTCCCCTGTGCTGCCACTGTTCCCCCTTGTTAGACGAACGGCATTGTTCCACAAGGAAACCGGACGGCAATACCAGGGATGTCACAGATAGGACAGGTGTCGCTTGCAGGACAATCACTTACGGGAGCCGCCGCGGCGGAACCGCCAGAACTGCACCGCGCGAACGTCTTCGGAGAGCTGGTTGACCGGCTCGGCCACGTCGGACAACGCCTGGAACAGGTCGTCGGCCAGATCGCTGATGTGCTCGACGCGAGTGGCCAGCCGGGAGGCGTTCACCAGGAACTCCAGCACCAGGCGCACCGAGGCGGCGATGCTCAACCCCAGCGGCACCGCGATCAAGGCGGCGAAGATGCCGAGCAACGCCGAGGCCTGCCACATCAGCACCGTCAGCGCGATCGGGATGCCGAAGGCGAACAGCAGCCCGAGCAGATAGGCCAGCGGCAGCAGCGTGCGGGTGACGGGCCTGCGGAACTGCACATCGAGCAGGCCGCGCACGGCGTCGGCGCACCACTGCCGGAACGCGCGCCTGCTGACGAACGGCTCCGGCTGGGTCTCCTCGTCGGCGGCCGCGCCGGAGAACCGGCGGGCCGCGGTCGAGCGCCAGCTGATCCAGCGCGACTCGGCCTCCAGGTCGTCCGGTTGCGGCGACTCGGTGCGGCCGGACTCATCACTCATGCGGGGAATCCTTCCCGCTCCCGGCCGCGGAAACCAGCCCCGACCTCGTCACATCTGCCCCGGTCATAGCCATGCCACCGGCCGAGGGGCGACCTAGCACCGATCGCTATTACTCGCCGGTAAATGAGACGAATCCGACAGTTGTGAAAAATTCTCGGAATCTCGTAACGCTTCGGGCACCTGCCCTCGATACGAACCATGAATGCAGGACCTGATCTGTAACGGGGAATGGAGAAGACAGTGCGCACGACGTTTCCGACTTCCGTCTCGGCGGACGCCATGTCCGCAGCCGCGCAGGACTACACCCAGCGCGGTTGGACGGTCGCCGAAACGGCCAACGGTCTGTGCCTGATCACCGATGACGACCTGTCCGCCATCGAGGTCAGTGGGGAGCTGGCCGCGGAGGTCCGTCGCTTCCTGCGTGCCAACAACCTGTCCGGACCGGTGATCGAGATCCCCGGTACCGAGCGTCGCGAGATCCACCTCGTCACCGGTGCCCGTAAGGCCGCCATGGCGATCGAGGCCATGCGCGCGGCCGGGGTCACCGTCCACACCGACGGTGCGAGCATCCCGCTGCCGCCGACCCAGCTCTCGGCCGGATCGGCCTGCTGGGGCATCGCCCCCGGCGAGGCCCGCTGGCTGCCGCCGGTGGTCGCGATCAGCGCCGCCGTCCGGGCCGCCGCGGCCCGCAAGCGTGGACAGCTCACCAGCGTCGCCTGCTGAGCCTGCACCGCAGACACGGACCAGACCGTCCGATCGACAACTGCACACGGCAGGCACCGACCCCGTCGTTCCCCGACGGGGTCTTTGCCGTGCCGCGAAAACCCTTGTGCGCGGTCAGGTTCGCCGCGCGGTAACCCGATGCCGATAATCGAACGAACCAGTCTGTTTTGTCAGTGCCCGGAAAACCTTGGGCGAGATCGGGATTCGTCGGCCCGGCTGGACGCATTCCGCTCCGCAACCTAGTGTTTGCCGGATAAAATTGACCAGCTTTCGTTTTAAGTCGCTGGTTCGACGACGAGCCTCGACGGTCTCGAATCCGGCTATCTCAGGGGGCGCGCATGCGCGGCAGCGACGGCGAGCACGAACTACAGGAACGTCACGGCACCCAGGACCGGGCCCGGCGCTTCTATGACGACCAGGTCCGCGATCGGCTCAACGAGCAGATGATCGAATTCGTCGGCCGGATGGATATGGCGTTCATCGCCACCGCCGACGCCCGCGGCGAATGCGATGCCAGCTTCCGGGCGGGCGAACCGGGCTTCCTGCACGTCATCGACGCGCAGACGATCGCCTACCCGGAATATCGGGGCAACGGTGTACTGGCCAGCCTCGGCAATATCCACACCAACCCGCACATCGGGATCCTGCTGATCGATTTCCTGCGCGATCTGATCGGCCTGCACATCAACGGCTCGGCCCGCATCGTCGACGATGTCGCGCTGCGCACCTGGGTGCCCGGCCTGCCGCCGAGCCGGCGCGGGCGCGAGGCCCAGCTGTGGGTGGTGGTCGATGTGGAAGAGGCCTACATCCACTGCCGCAAACACATCCCGCATCTGGTGCCCGCCAGCCGTGAACAGCGCGAATGGGGTACCGACAGTGTGCGCGCCAAGGGCGGCGACTATTTCGGAGTCAAGGCGGAGACGGGCGCGCTGGTCGAGAGCTGAGCGGAGTGGGCGGCGCGCGCGGCCCGGCGGCAGCCTGCCCGCGCCGGCGGACGCCGTCAGTCCGCCGGGCCGTGCCGAGCCGGTCCGCCCTAGTCGATCTTGAAGATGACCATCCGCTGCACCACGAAATTGATCACGGTGGCGGTGCCCTGCGCGACCACGAACGCCAGCGGCAACCGCCACCAGGTGTCGTCCAGTGCCTGGTACATCACCCAGTTGAGACCGACCTGCACCGCGAAGGTCAGCGCGTAGAGCGCCACCACCGCGAGGAAACGGACGCGGCTCGGCGGTGCTTGGAAGGTCCAGCGGCGATTGATCAGGTAAGCGGTCGTGGTGCCCGCGATGAAGCCGATGGCCTTGGCGAGATTGACCTGGAGTCCCAGCGCGTACAGCAGGGAGTACAGGCCGAAATCGACGATCGCCGACAACCCGCCGGTCAGACCGAACCGGATCACCTGCGTCTTCAGGTCGACGTCCGTGCCGCCCGGCTCGTCGACCAGCGGAAGTTCGACCGGAAGCGGCAGATGGGGTTCGGCACTCACGCGCACGAGAGTAATGGACACCGCCGCGGCCCACCGCGCATCCACCGGGCCCGGACCGCGTCCACCGCGCCGGGGCCGCGCGCGTGGCCGACGCCATACCGGCGGGTACGGCGACCCCGGCCGCCCGCTCGGCGATACCTGTAGCCTCTATGCCGATGTCCACGAAAGCTACGACCCCCACCACGACGACCGGTGATGACAGCGTTCCCGCCGCCACCAACGGCGCGGGCCGCGCGTTCGATCTACCGACGCGCACCCGGACGCTCACCGGGTGGGGTCGCACCGCACCTACATCCGCCGAAGTGCTCTCGACCAGCGATCCGGAGCTGATCGCCAAGGCCGTGGCCATGGTCGCCGAGGACAACGACGGCAAGCCCGCCCACCTGCGCCGCGGCATCATCGCGCGCGGGCTCGGCCGCTCCTACGGCGATCACGCGCAGAACGGCGGCGGCCTCGTCGTCGACATGACCGCGCTCAACCGCATCCACCGCATCGACGGCGACACCCACCTGGTCGACGTCGACGGTGGCGTGAGCCTGGACCAGCTGATGAAGGCGGCGCTGCCGTTCGGCCTGTGGGTTCCGGTGCTGCCCGGCACCAGGCAGGTCACCATCGGCGGCGCCATCGCCTCCGATATCCACGGGAAGAACCATCACTCCGAAGGCAGCTTCGGCAACCACGTCCGCTCCATCGACCTGCTCACCGCCGACGGCCAGGTGCAGACCATCTCGCCGAAGAAGAACGCGAAACTGTTCTGGGCGACGGTCGGCGGCAACGGGCTGACCGGCATCATCCTGCGCGCGACGATCGAGATGATCCCGACCGAGACCGCGTACTTCCTCAACGACGGCGTCAAGACCAGGACGCTGGACGAGACCATCGCGGTGCACAGCGATGGGAGCGAGGCGAACTACACGTACTCGAGTGCGTGGTTCGACGTGATGAACCCGCTGCCGAAGCTCGGCCGAGCCTGCCTGACCCGCGGCCGCCTGGCGAAGGTGGACGAACTGCCCAAGAAACTGCGCAAGAACCCGCTGAAGTTCGACGCACCGCAGCTGCTCACCGTGCCCAACATCTTCCCGAGCTGGACGGCCAACAAGCTGACCCTCGGCGCTGTCGGCGAGGCGTACTACGCCATGGGCGGCACCTACACCGGCAAGGTGCAGAACCTGACCCAGTTCTATCACCCGCTCGACATGGTGGCGGAGTGGAATCGGGCCTACGGTCCGGCCGGCTTCCTCCAGTACCAGTTCGTGGTGCCGACCGAAGCGGTCGAGGAGTTCAAGCGGATCATCATCGATATCCAGGCGTCCGGGCACATCTCGGCGCTGAACGTCTTCAAGCTGTTCGGCCCCGGCAACCAGGCTCCGCTGAGCTTCCCGATGCCCGGCTGGAACATCTGCGTCGACTTCCCGATCCGGCCCGGCTTGAACGAGCTGGTCACCGAACTCGACAAGCGCGTCCTGGAATTCGGCGGCCGGCTCTACACCGCGAAGGATTCGCGCACCACCGCCGAAACCTTCCACCGGATGTACCCGCGCATCGACGAGTGGATCGCGATCCGCCGAAGTGTCGACCCCACAGGCGTTTTCATGTCCGATATGGCCAGGAGGCTGGAGCTCCAGTGATCAACGCAGTAGGTAACCCGCAGACCATCCTGCTGCTCGGCGGAACGTCGGAGATCGGGCTGGCGATCTGTGCCGAGTATCTGAAGAAGGGCGCCGCCCGGATCATCCTGGCCACGTTGCCGAATGATCCGCTGCGCGATACCGCGGTGGCGCAGATGAAGGCGTCCGGGGCCGAGCAGGTCGACGTCGTCGATTTCGACGCGCTCGACACCGACAGCCACCCCAAGGTGATCGATCAGGCCTGGGACGGCGGCGATGTGGATGTCGCCATCGTCGCCTTCGGTGTTCTCGGCGATGCCGAGGAGCTGTGGCAGAACCAGCGCAAGGCGGTGCAGACCGTCGGCATCAACTACACCGCTGCGGTGTCGGTCGGCGTGCTGGTGGGCGAGAAGATGAAGGCGCAGGGCTACGGCCGCATCATCGCCATGTCCTCGGTCGCCGGTGAGCGGGTGCGCCGCTCCAACTTCGTCTACGGCTCCACCAAGGCCGGCCTCGACGGCTTCTACCTCGGCCTCGGTGAGGCGCTGCGGCCCTACGGCCCGCGTGTGCTCGTCATCCGGCCTGGCCAGGTGCGCACCACCACCACGCTGGAGCATTGGAAGGCGACCGGGGCCAAGGAAGCGCCGTTCACCGTCGACAAGGAAGAGGTGGCCGCGCTCGCGGTCGAGGCCTCGCAAAAGGGCAAGGAGCTGATCTGGGCTCCCGGACAGGTGCGCTACCTGATGTCGGTGCTGCGCCACATTCCGCGCCCGATCTTCCGCAAACTCCCGATGTGAGCAGGTGATCGACGGCGGCCGCGGTGCCCTGCGGGGTACGACCAGCGGCTTACCCGCGCGGCCGCCGTCGACTGAAACTTCGAGTCGGCCGGGCTGGGACGTCGAGGGCGCGGAGGCAGCCCACCGGACTCCGGCAGTCGAATGCGCGTGATGGCCCACTGGACCTCGGCACGGAGGCGCGCGGATGAGGCTCCACTAGGCTGACCGCGACGTGCAGTCGGTACGACAGGAGCCGGAGGTTGGGCGCGCCGATGACAACGAACGACGATGTGCGGTCGAGGCAGTTGGTGCGCCGGGTCGGGGGCGCGCTGGGGCAGGCGGTGCTGGCGACGGTTGTCGCGGCCGTGGTCGCGGCGGTCGGCCTGTACGCGTTTTCGCTGGTGCAGTGGCCAGCGTTCAACTCCTCCAATGTGACTCGCGCCCTCACCACAGTCGGGCAGGTGGCCTCCGCCCTGCTGCTGGTCGCGTCGATCGTGCTGATCCGGCGCAAGACCAAGCTTTGGTTGGCGAAACTGCTGTCGTGGGCCGGGATTTCGGCGTTCGTCACGGTGACGCTCGGGATGCCGCTGGCCGCGACCAAGCTGTACCTGTTCGGTGTCTCCGTCGATCAGGAGTTCCGCACCGAGTACCTGACCAGGCTCACCGACAGCGCAGCGCTGCGCGATATGACCTACGCGGATCTGCCGCCGTTCTATCCGGCCGGATGGTTCTGGATCGGCGGCCGGGTGGCGAATGTGCTCGGCATGGACGGGTGGGAGGTCTTCAAGCCGTACGCCATCGGCTCGATCGCGGTGGCCGCGGTGCTCGCGCTGGTGCTGTGGTCGGAGCTGATCCGCGCGGACTGGGCGGTCGCGGTGGCGGCGGCGGTGACGGCGGTCGGGGTCGCGTATGCCGCGCCGGAGGCCTATGGCGCCGTCATCGCGATTCTGCTGCCGCCGGTGCTGGTGCTGGCCTGGGGTGCACTGCATCGGCCGGGCGTACAGCGGGGAACCGCAGGTGGCTGGGGTGCGGTGCTCGGCACCGGGATATTCCTGGGGGTGGCCGCCACTTTCTACACGCTGTACCTCGCGTTCGCGGCCTTCGCGGTGACATTGATGGCGCTGGTCGCGGCGGGGTACGCCGCCGTCACCCACCCCACCACCGCCCAGCGGGACATGACCGCCACGCAGCCCGCCGATGCCACCCAGGGCGCCAATGCCACCCAGGGCACCGGGGGCGGCGGTGCCACGCGGGACGCCGATGCCACGCAGGGCCCGGGTGCCACCCTGGCCACCACTGCCACCCAGGCCACCGGCACCACCCAGATCACCGCTTCCGCGCAGCGCTCCGGTGTGAGCGACGGCGGCGCGTGGCGGGCCGCACTTCCTCCGCTGGCGCGGCTCGTCGTCATCGGCGCGATCGCCGGACTCATCGCGCTCACCGTCTATCTGCCGTTCCTGCTCGAGCTGCTCGGCGGCAGCTGGCCCAGCGGCGGCACGGCATTCCACTATCTGCCCGAGGCCGGCGCGGAGCTGCCGTTCCCGATGGTGGAATTCTCGCTGCTCGGCGGGTTCTGCCTGATCGGCACGATCTGGCTGGTGCTGCGGGCGGGATCGTCGCGGCGGGCGCAGGCGCTCGGGATCGGCGTGCTGGCGGTGTATCTGTGGTCGCTGCTGTCGATGCTGGCGACCGTGGCGGGGACGACTCTGCTGTCGTTCCGCCTGGAACCGATTCTGCTGGTGCTGCTGGCGGCGGCGGGTGCGTTCGGTTTCGTGGAGGGCGCGCGGGCGGCGTATCAGGCGTTCAACGAACCGGAGCGGTTCCGGATCGTGGTGGTCGTGGTGGCGCTGGTCGGTGCGCTGGCCTTCGCCCAGGACATTCCGCGGGTGCTGGCGCCGGAGATCACCACCGCCTACACCGACACCGACGGCGACGGCGTGCGCGCCGATCAGCGCGACCCGTCGGCGGTGGCCTACTACCGCGAGATCGACGCCGCGCTCACCGCCCGAACCGGACGCCCCCGCTCGGAGACGGTGCTGCTCACCGCCGACACCACCTTCCTCGCCTACTACCCCTACTTCGGTTTCCAGGGCCTGACCTCGCACTACGCCAACCCGCTCGCCGAATTCGCCGAACGCGCGGCGGCGATCGAAGCGTGGAGCGCGCTGGAATCCCCGCAGGAACTGCTCGACGCGATGGACGCGGCGCCGTGGCGGGCTCCGGATGCGTTCCTGTTCCGGCGCAGCGGCGAGGACTACACGCTGAGGCTCGCAAAGGACGTCTATCCCAACGATCCGAATGTGAGCCGGTACACCGTCGCCTTCCCCCGCGCGCTGTTCGACGATCCGCGCTTCACCAGCACCGATATCGGTCCGTTCACGCTGATCACGCTCGCGCGCTGAGGGCGGCGGGCAGGCCGCGGGTTGTCAGCTCGCACTCAGGGTGGTTGGGTACGGTGGGCTGCTGATCCGGCCGGCACGAGGAGTTGTATTACGTTTTGAGTGGGGAACCTGACGTCGAGCGGGGTGGATCGACGGCGGTGGAGGTCGCGACGGAAGGGCCGTCGACGGCTCCGCGGCTCGCCACCGACCACACACCCGAACGGACCCGTCCGCGGCTGCGGATACCGCGCGCCGACCTGCTGGTCGGCACCGGCTACCTGGTGCTCGCGACCGTCATCCTGTCCGGGCAGTGGCGCGATACCAGCGGCTCCTACCTGATCAAGAGCGGCCAGGACCAGACCATGTGGGAGTGGTTCTTCGCGATCACCGCCCATTCGGTCGCGAATCTGGAGAACCCGCTCGGGACGAATCTGCAAAACTTCCCGGCCGGGGTGAACATGATGGCCAATACGGCCATGTTCGGAGTCGGGGTCCCGTTGACGCCGGTCACCCTGTTGTTCGGGCCGACGGTCACCTTCGTGTTCGTCCTCACCCTCGGCCTGAGCGCGACCGCGTTCGCCTGGTACTGGCTGTTCTCCCGGGAACTGGTGAGTTCGCGGACCGCGGCCGTCATCGGCGGTCTGTTCTGCGGCTTCGCGCCGGCGATGATCTCGCACGCCAATGCCCACCCGAACTTCGTGGTGCTGGTTCTGCTGCCGCTGATCGCCGGGCAGCTGATCCGGCTGGTGCGCCGGGCGAGCGTGACCGAGCGGCCGGGCCGCCGGGTTCGCGATGCGCTGATCCTCGGCTTACTGGTGGCGATGCAGATCGCGCTCGGCGAGGAACCTCTGCTGATCTTCGCGCTCGCCATCGCGGTCTTCGCCATCGGCTACTACCTGCGCGAACCACGGGCCGGGCTGCTCGTGCTGCGCCGCGCCACCCCGACGGTGGCGCTGGCCGCGGCGATCACGCTCGCGCTCACCGCGATCCCGCTGTGGTGGCAGTTCTTCGGGCCGCAGAGCTATCGATCCATCGACCACGGTCCGATGGGCAACGATCTCAAGGCCATCGCCCAGTTCCCCTCGGAATCGCTCGGCGGCATGTTCTCCCCCGGCCAGAGCGTGGCGATCAATCCGACCGAACAGAACGCCTATTTCGGCTGGCCGCTGCTGTTGCTGCTGGTGGCGACCGTCGCGCTGCTGTGGCGTGAGCGCATGGTGCGGGCCGCGACGGGCGTCATCGTGGTGTTCGGGGTGCTGTCACTGGGTTCGGAGGCGGAGTTCGGCAAAGAACCCACCGGCATCGCGCTGCCATGGCGGCTGCTCGAATCGGTGCCGCTGGTCAACTCCATGCTGGAATCCCGGCTGACCATGGCCGCGATTCCGGCCATCGCGGTGATCCTGGCGCTGGCCACCGAACGGGCCGTCGCCCTGTGGAAGGAGTCCGCGGTCGACCCCAAGCCGCTCGGCTGGTTCGCCGCGCTCGCCTTCGCTTTGCTGCCGCTGGTGCCGACGATCCTGCCGGTGGCCGAGCGCCAGGAGACGCCGCAGTTCTTCGCCGACGGCACCGTCGACCGGTACGTCGACCACGGCTCGGTGGTGGTGGTGCCGCCGCCGCGCCCACCCGACGCGCGGGCGCTGCGCTGGCAAGCCGACGCGGGCTTCACCTTCCCGCTCGCCGGCGGCTACTTCGTCGGGCCCACCGGCGCGGACAAGAAGGGCATCTACGGTCCCGCCGCGCGGGCCACCGCGTCGCTGCTGGTGAAGGCGCAGGACACCGGAAAGGTTCCGGCGATCGACGCCGACGACCGCGCGGCGGCACTGGCCGATCTGCGGTACTGCCAGGCCGACGTGGTGGTACTGCCACGCACCACCAACGCCGATACCCTGCGCCAGACCATGACCGAACTGCTCGGCACCGGACCGACCAGGGTCGAGGACGTCTGGGTGTGGGACGTGCGGATGCTGCGTTAGCTTCGGCGCCCACGGGCAGGCAGCGGGCTGCGTCCGGCAGCGCCGGTTAGAGTCGAGTCCCGTGCGACCGGACCGATCTCCCAGAGCGTTCAACCGTCTCCGCCTGATCGCCCTCGTCTCCGGATTTCTCGGATTCGTGCTGGCGTTGCTGACCCCGCTGCTGCCGGTGCGTCAGGAGCAGGCGGTGCTCGACTGGCCGCAGGCCGGGCAGACGAGCGTCGAAGCGCCACTGGTGAGTTACGAACCGCTGCGCCTCGAGCTCACGGTGCCGTGCCCGGTGCTGCGGGACGCTACGGGCACGCTGGTCTCCACCATCCCGATGGAGTCGGATCAGGCCTCGGCCAAGGGGCTGATCGTGGCGGTGCGCGACGGTTCGCTGTCGGTGCTGTTGCGTGATGTGCCGTTGCTGTCGGCGCCGGTGGCCGAGATCGGCGATTGTGAAGTCGTGCGGGTCACCTCGGAAGCCGCGGCCACCAGCGCCGAGATCTCCGGGGCGAATCGCGCGGATGGAACGCCGTTCCGCGCCACCGTCACTCGCGATATCCGGCCGCAGATGGTCGGCGTGTTCACCGAATTGGAGCAGGCGCGGCTCGACGGCATCCGGTTGCACGCCGATATCGATTCGCGTTTCAGCTCCTCGCCCAGCGTGTTGAAGCTCGCTGCGATGATCATCGCGGTGCTGAGCACCATCGTCGCGCTGATCGCGCTGCATCTGCTCGACACCTCCGACGGGCGACGTGCGCGCCGCTTCCTGCCCGCGCACTGGTGGCGGTTCACCCTCGCCGACGGCGCGGTGCTCGGCACGCTCGCGCTCTGGCACGTCATCGGCGCCAACACCTCCGACGACGGCTACATCCTGAACATGGCGCGTGCCTCCGAGCACGCCGGCTACATGGCCAACTACTACCGCTGGTTCGGGGTGCCCGAGGCGCCGTTCGGGTGGTCGTACGAGGTGCTGTCATGGATGACGCGGGTCTCCGACGCCAGCCCGTGGATGCGGCTGCCCGCGCTGCTGGCCGGCGTGGTGTGCTGGCTGGTGATCAGCCGCGAGGTGCTGCCCCGGCTCGGTGCGCGAGTGCGCCGCAACAAGGTGGCATTGTGGACGGCCGGACTGGTGTTCCTGGCCTTCTGGCTGCCCTACGACAACGGCCTGCGGCCCGAACCGCTGATCGCTGCCGGTGCGCTGCTCACCTGGTGCTCGATCGAACGCGCCATCGCCACCTCACGGTTGCTGCCCGCGGCGATCGGCATTCTCATCGCGGCCTTCTCGCTGGCCGCCGGGCCGACCGGGCTGATCTGTATCGCGGCACTGATCGCTGGGTCGCGGCCGGTGTTGCAGGTGATCGTGAAGCGGGCGCGGGGTGAGGTTGCGACGCAATCGGTGCTCGCCGAGGCTCGGGCGCGAGTGCGGGGCGCGGGCGGCGAAGCTCGGCCGGACGGCGTCCCCCAGCGACCTGACAGCCGGGTTCGGGAAGCCGATGCGAAACCCGCTCAGCGCCCGCGCGGTTCGCTCGCCAGCGGAATCTTCCGCTACGCGGCGCTGCTCGCACCGGGCATCGCCGCCGGAACCCTGGTGCTGGTGGTCATTTTCGCCGACCAGACCCTGGCCACCGTCATGGAAGCCACCCGGGTGCGCACCATCGTCGGGCCCAACGTCGCATGGTTCGACGAGCGCACCCGCTGGGACTCGCTGCTCATGCTGGCACCGGACGGTTCGCTGTCGCGGCGTTTCGGTGTGCTGCTGATGCTGCTGTGCCTGCTGGTCTGTGTACTGCAAGTGTTGCGCAAGGGCCGGATTCCCGGCACCTCGCGTGGGCCGTCGGTGCGCATTCTCGGCATCGTGTTCGCCTCGCTGCTGCTGATGATGTGGACGCCGACCAAATGGACCCATCACTTCGGCGTGTACGCCGGGCTGGCCGGTTCGCTCGCCGCTTTGGCGGCGGTCGCGGTGGGCGTCAACGGGATTCGCTCGGCGCGTAACCGGGCGCTGTTCGCCGCGGCCGTGCTTTTCCTGCTCGCCATCACGTTCACCGGGTCCAACGGCTGGTGGTATGTGTCCAGTTACGGTGTGCCCTGGTGGGACAAGGCGCCGCTGGTGGCGGGCAAGGGCATATCGACGCTGTTCCTCGGGCTCAGCGTGCTGGCGCTGCTGGTCGCGCTGTGGCTGCATTACCGGCAGCCGTATCAGCGTTCCGGCGGTTCGCGATGGGGCCGGTACGCCTCGGCCCCGTTGACGATCGCGGCCGCGCTGATGGTGATCTTCGAGGTGGCCTCGCTGGCCAAAGCCGCCGTTTCCCAATACCCCGCGTACTCGGTCGCGAAATCCAATGTGCGCTCCCTGGCCGGTGAGCCCTGCGCGCTCGCGGATTCGGTACTGGTGGAAACCAATACCGCCGATTCACTGCTGACTCCGTACGACGGCGACCCCGCCGACGGTCTCGTCTCCAGCGAACCCGGCGTACAGACAGTCGGATTCACCCCCGACGGCGTGGCCGACGATCTCACCGCCGACGCCGAGGAAATCGCCGGCGGCGGCGCCAATACCGTCGAAACCGATAACGACAACAAGACCAGCGACACCACCGGCGCGGGCACCGGCGGCGGCACCACCGCGCAGGCGGGCATCAACGGGTCGACTGTCGCGCTCCCGTTCGGCCTCGACCCCGCCCGCACCCCGGTGCTCGGCAGCTACCAGGACGACGACCAGAAGCAGGCGAAGCTCACCACCCAGTGGTATCGCCTCGACCTGTCCGGCTCCCTGCGCGAGGACCCCGCCTACCAGGTGCTCGCCATCACCGCGGCCGGTCGTATCCGCTCCGTCGACGCCGACGGCGTGCTCACCTACGGCCAGGACCTGGTGCTGGAGTACGGAACCCGCGCCGCCGACGGCACCATGACCGTCCTCGGCGCGATCGCGCCGACCGATATCGGACCGGCGCCGTCCTGGCGCAACCTGCGCGTGCCGCTGGACCAGCTGCCCGCCGAGGTGAATGCGGTGCGCCTGGTCGCCACCGACAACGACATCACCCAGCGGCAATGGCTGGCCATCACCCCGCCCCGCCTGCCGCGCCTGGCCACCCTCGATTCGGTCGTCGGCCACACCGACCCGGTCCTGCTGGACTGGCACGTCGGCCTGGCCTTCCCCTGCCAGCGTCCCTTCGACCACCGCTACGGCGTCGCCGAGGTCCCGCGCTGGCGCATCCTGCCCGACCGCGTCGGCTCCGACGCCTCCAACGCCTGGCAGGACGACATCGGCGGCGGCCCCCTCGGCTGGACCGAACTACTACTGCAAGCCGAGACCGTGCCCACGTACCTGAACGACGACTGGGGCCGCGACTGGGGTTCGCTGGAACAGTTCACCCCGTACGACCCGGAGGCGATGCCGGCCGAACTCGACATCACGACTGTGACCCGCTCCGGCCTCGCCGACGACTCCCCGATCAGGATCAGATGACGCGAGCGAGTTCCTCGCGCCACACCGCACTGTCGAAGTAGTGGTTGTCGAAACGCTCGGAGCGGTCGCGAATGTCTTGAATGGTGGCTTCGCCCCGATAGACCCGCTCCAGCAGCCGGTAGTAGTCGAACCGGTCCGGGCCGGGCGTGAACGCGACGAACAGTTCGGCGTCCGAGTCGGCCGCGGGTGCGAACGCGTGCGGCACGCCGGCCGGGATGGTCAGAAAGTCCCCCCGGCCCAGCCGCACGATCTTGTCGTCCACCAAGAACCGCGCTGCACCGTCGAGCACGAGGAACATCTCGGTCATCCCGGTATGAAAATGCGCAGGCGCACCGGGCGAGCCCTTCAGCAACCGCGCCTTGTTCGAGGTCAACGCACCCCCGGTCGCACTGCCCTGGGCGAGCAACATGATCTGGCTGAGCGCCCCGTCCTGCAATGTTTCCGCCGCCTCCGACCGAACGAGGACGGGAGAGGTCGAGGTGTGGTTCGTCATCGGAATCCCTCCGTTTCGCTGCCGACATCCCTTTATCGGGCGGTTCGACAGGTTGACGAAGTGGGGACAGTCAGTGTGACATCACGATCGGGCACGGGTAATCGAACAAGTGGCCAGAAGCAGTGATCCAGAGCCAACTTCACCCGCGTCTTCAGAGAGGCCAGCGCCTCAGCGCTGGGCAATTCCCGCCCTACGCGCCAATGCAGCCGCTGTAGCCTCCGCTGTAGCGGCTTTGAGCTTGGTGTCGTGATGGTCGATATCGATCAGATACCGGCCCGCTGCCGGGTGGTCATCGCGGACGTCGATCCAGCTCAGGTAGACCGGCGGCTGCGGCCGGTCTGTGCGCAGATGAGTCTGGACCTTGAGATAGCCCTCGGCGCTGCGCGGTGCCAGCAGCAGAGCGCGAATGCGCTCCTCGACCGGTAGCTCATCGTTTCGAGAACGCCCCCAGGAACTCGGTGGTTCTTCACCGCGCACGCGGGGCGTATAGCCGACCATATCGCCAGCCGCGCCCGGCTCAGCCGGAGGCATCGTGGCGGCGATCTGCTTGCCGAGACTCTCGCGTCGGGTGATGACCATTTGGATGTCGCCGCCGGATTCAGGCGTCGCTCCGGACCTCTGGAAGAGGATCACGCCAAGTTCACCAGAGGCTGCGCCTACCGAACGCGCGCGCTTGCTCGACCTGTGCGAGTGCCCGCTACAGATGATCCGCAAGTCCGGATCGGCCAGCACGCGCAGCGGACCGGTTAGATCTGGGTCGCCGAATCTGGGATACCGAGCGCGAATCGGGCCGATGAGCTCGGCGTACTCGTCTTCGGTCGTGGCGGATTCGATGATGCTGATCGGGTCCGGATATTCGTCGCGCCCGGTCTCACCCCATACCCACGCGAACTCATCGGGCGTGAACACCCACTTTGTTCTCGTCACTGTCGGCCAGCACCTTCAGTCGGTTCATCCATCATCGGACCCACCCCCGACACAGTGAAAACCTCCGGTTCGCTAGATGTCTCCTCCTGGTCGGATGGCGTTTCATCCATGACCGGTCCGGTGCCGGACACCGTAAACTGCGTGGAGCTTGCGGCCTCGAGCGGTGCGTCGTCCATCATCGGTCCCGTGCCAGAGATTGTGAACGACTCTGGTTCGCTTGCTGACTGTGGTGGCGATGGTTCGTCCATCATCGGTCCAGCGCCCGAGACGCTGAACACCTCAGCGGACTGTGGTGCGCTGGTAGGTGCGGTGCTCGCTATCTCCGTCGCGGCGGGCCTCGCTCCGGCGTCGTAGTCCCTCTGCTGAACAGGCGCGGGTTCGGTGTCGGTAACGACATCCACATCCCAATCACCATCTGCCGCAGAGTTTCCGGGCTGCGCGGCAACCGCGCGCTCAGGAGCTGGGGAGTTCAATTCCTGCGATACCCATCTCGACGATCCGGTGTTCGGCTCTTCGACCTCATAGTTCGCGGCCATCTGGGTGAAGGATGGGTCGAACTCGGGTGCGAGTCCTGCACCGATCACCTCTACCGGGCTTTCGAGACCCGCGGTCCACTCGTCGGATACTCCGCGCAGGTAGTCGGGCGCCGAATGCTCCTTCTCGTCGTCCTCATTTCGGCGTCCGCCCGGCGCCATCGGCGACATGGGCATTCCCCTGGCCCCGGCGCCAGCAGGACGCGCGCCCGCGGCGGCTGCACCGGGACCCACACCTGGGCCGACGCCCGGTACACCCGGACGTGATGCACCCGGACCGCCGGAATCCGGCAGTGAGCGACCTGCCCGATCTGAACCGTCCAGGCCCAGCCCCGATCCACCCGGACCGGAGGCACCGAAACCAGTGGAATTCGGTGATGAGGTTGCGCCGGGGCCGAGACCGGCAGCTGTAGTTGATGCCGGCGTCGTGCCATCGGCCCCGGGCAGCAACCCTTCGGGAAGACCCAACCCTTCTGGGATCCCAAGCCCCTCGAGTCCGGTCTTCGGCAGTCCCTGACCACCGTTTGCGGGAGTTTCCGCTGGTGGAGTGCCCGCTCCGGGTTGTCCGGCACCGCCAGTCGCTGGGCCACCAGTCGAGCCACCGAGGCCACCCGACGGCCCGCTGCCCGAGCTCCCGCCCGATGTTCCGTCTCCGCCGCCGATCTGCGGAACCTCGACGTAGGAAGGAACCGCGGCGCCTGCGGGCGGAAAATTCGGCTTGTAGATGGTGTTCATCACCCGAACCGCCTCTTGGCGAGCGAGTTCCCTTGCCGCGCGGTCGCTATCGGCGTATTCGGGGTTGATCAGACCGGGTGCGGCCGACTGGTCTCGATTGTCGGGATCGGGCAGCGGGATAGTGGATGCCGGCGGCGGCTGGATCGCGGTCCGCACCGCCTCGGCAGCCCAGGCCAATGCGTCGAGCCGTAGGTTCACCGAGCTGAACACTTGGCCGATCTGATTCGCGGCGTTTGCGAACTGCATCGAGGCGGTTTCCGCAGCGCTGGCACTCGCTCCTTGCCATTCGCCCGAACCGAAGATGCGGTTCAGGCCCATCATGTTGAACATCGAGAGATTAAGAAGGTCGGTAGCGTATTCCTGCCACACTCGCTGCAAGGTGCGCATACCGGCCGCGTCGATGCCCCCCGGCCCATGTACTGCCTGGTACATCGCTTGGTGGGTCATGCCCTCGAAGTGTTCGAGCGTGCTCACGAAATCTGGGTCGGTGCCGGCGCCGAGCTCGCTGAGACGAGTATCGTCGGCCGCCGCGAGTCCGAGTGACGTGCGGGCCCGACTGGCCGCGTTCTGCGCATCCTTCGACACGATGAGCTCTTGCAGCCCCGGAATCGGGATCGAACTCGCTGGTGGTAGAGGTGGCGTCGAACCATCCTGCCCGCCCATAGCGGCCCCCTTCGCGCGCCAAGACACATGTGTTCCGACTCGGCAGGTTAACACGCGCCATCCGAATATGCGGCGGTCGAGCATCGCCTGGAAGCCGCTGGCATCACTCCGATATTGTTCCAGCGCAGTTGAACATTCACGGCACGCCGAGCCGGTCGGCTCGCGCCGAGAAGGGGGACGTCTCATGATCCAGGCCGACATCGACCAGCTCAAGAAGCTGGCCACCACACTGGACACCGTGAGCCAGGAGATCGACAAGATCGACGTGCGCACCGCAGGCGACCAGATCGGCGCCGCCCTCCCCGGCTGCTCACTCGGCCAGGTCTGTGCACAGACCGGCGAGTTCACCGAGGGCGCCTGGCTTCGCGTCGCCCAACGCATCCAGGCGCTGTCCACCCTGGTCAAGCAGTGCGCGGACAACATGCAGATGACGGACGAAGACTTCAAGAAGAAGCTCGACACGATGGACTTCAAGGGCCGGGGGTAGGCAATGCCGACACGCAACGAGGTCACCAACTGGAAGCCGGAGAAGCTCTCGGAGTGGGCCACCGAGCTAGAGACCGACACTCAGTACTACGAAACCCAGCTCGGCCAGATCCTTACCCACTTCACGGGAACCAGCTGGTCGGGCAAGGCGCATGACGCGGCTTCGGACCGCTTTACCGAGGAGCACGACCAAGGCCGCAAGTTGTCCCAGGAGATCCGGGATGTTGCAGCGGCGCTCCGGGCGGCGGATCAGCGGTTGGCCAACGAGAAGCGGTTGCTGCTGGGGAAGGTGAGTGATGCGGAGAATGATGCGACCTCGCCAGTCAAGCTTCAAGTTGCCGACAACTGGGTGGTCTCCGCGAGCCAAACTGGCGGCACGCTGTCGGATCAGGACAAGCAGACCGTTACCGACAAGGTAAATGCTCACCAGAGCCTGATCAACGCTGCCTACTACAGTCTTGCCGGCGCCATCAGCGAAGTTGGCGTTGCCATCAGCACGGCGACCCAAGAGATTCGCGTTCGAGGCGATCAGCTGGGTGACGGCGTCGATGCCCCAACGGCTGCACCGAGCGACTCCGCCGGGCTAGGCAAAGAGGACGGTCAAGCTCTGGCCGATTGGGCGAGCACGAAGGAACACGAGCGTGACCCCGCCGTACTGGATCGAATCGCGAGGCAGCTTCCACCACAACCACTTACCCAAGAACAGCTTCGCATCCTGTCAGAAGGTGGCGAAGTCGACTCGCTGCCGCCAGGAGTCCAGGAGTACTACCGAAACCTGTATCAGACGGCTGGCAAGGACGGCATGCTCGGGCTGATGGAACACCTCAGGACCCAGGAGGAAGCGGGCAATACCGTCGCCGCTGCTCAGCGCGACTCGCTCGCCAATGGGCTGATGGTCATCAGTAACGAAGATCTCGGTACCGGGCGAAATCCCGACGGCACACTCGCGAACCCCGGCAGCTACCAGAATGTGCCGCAGGGACTTCGAGAACTCATCGAGGCACGCCGTACCGACCCCGACCCGATCGATCCCAATGTTCCAGGCGGGCCGGTAGTGGCCTTGCAAGAACAATGGGAAGACACGAACGAACTGGCGTCCCTCCTGGGCCAGGCGAACCCGGGGTATGAGCCCGGAACCGAGCTGGGAACCCAGCTCTACTTGAAGTCCTCTGACATGATCCAGGACCAATACCATCCCGATGGGCGCGATGAAGCTGCTGCGAGCTTCCTCGACATAGCAGGCCGCAATGATGACTCCAGCCATAAGATCTGGACTGGGGAGGGTATGCCCGAGGGGTACAAGCCCGAAGAAACTGTCCGTAACCTCCTCAATTACGACTGGTCCGACTCTGACAACGGGCGCGGGGCATCGATGCTGATCGACCGAATTACCGACGAATCGAAGCTACCGCCCGACGATCCTCGCGGCGAGCGCGGTCGGCAAGCGCTGGCGGGGCTGGGCAATATGCTGGCACCCCTGGACGACAATGGCGCGTGGGAAAACAGCCGGAAGAGCTTCGCGGCGAATCCTGAAATCGCAACAGCGGTAAGTCAAGCGGTCAGTGCGAATCTCGGTGCGGTCAGCACACCCGGACAGGCCAACGGCTACACACAGAGCGACGTGCTCCCCGGCGGTCAGGTCGTTTGGAATGCTGAGGAGGCAAACCGGCTGCTGCAACTCGGCTCCTACTCTGAGGAAGGCCGCCTCACACTCACAACGGCCGTCGAACAACACCGATTGGACGAACTCACCCGCGCGATGCGCGACTACCCTGGCGCACCTGCCAACGCACTCGCCGGCAGCGACGCCGCCACTCTCTCAGGCCGGCTCGACAACGCAATGTGGGATGCATTAATCAACCAGGACCAGATCAAGGGCGAAGCCGTTGAGAATCCATCAAACGCTATGTACCAGGCGAAGATGGCCGGTGCTGCAATTGCTGGGCAACTGGCCGATCAAGCTGTTGGGAAGATTCCGCACGCCGATATTGCTACCGGAATAACCGGCGTCGAAGTAGGCGACGCCGTGACGAACCAAGTGCAGCAATGGCTCGGAAAGCCCGAATACGATTACATGGAGCGGCCCAGCGAGGCTGTGCTACGGGCTGAAGCGACCGGGAATGCGCACCAGTCGATACTAACTGCCGCCTATTCGGCCGGACAGCTCCCGCCAATTTTGCAAAACGGGGGCCAACCATTCGACCTTGTCGCGATTCGAGAGGACCCGATCAAGAACAGAGCCTTCCTCGACTTCCTAGCCACACAGGGACTGAACCAATACATTACAGATTACAGCCAGTCGTACTCGATAAACCTCGGACAGCAAGGAGGCTCATGATGCGTTCCGTCCCGCTGGCCACACTTATTGCGGGTGCTGCAATAGCAATTACCTCTGCATGTACACCCAGCAACACTGAGCACGATGTCAGCCGGGTGTCGTCGAGCACCGCCGAATTTCCCTACCCCGAAGTCCGATATTATTCGGAAATCTCGATACCGATGAATGAGCCAATGCGAGTGGCCGCAGAATTCGCTCTTGCGATGTCAGCGGACAGCATGGCGATACCCTACCCCGAAACTCCAGAATCGACACGCATCCGCTTTCTCCAGCAGGCTGCACCGGAGTCCGGCAGCATCACGACACCAGTGCCGCACCCACCGGGATTCATCGGCTCAACTGGCGGAATAACGCAGCGAGTTGTGGATGCTAGAGAAATAGACCGAGACACACTCGAGTTTGCCATATGTGCCTATAGCACTCCTGGTACCTATTCTGTCTATGAGGACGGTAATACGGTCGGCCCCACACCCGATGATCCCCACCCGTACCAACTTATACACCCGCGGGTCCAATGGACCGATCGCCCGGCCGCCGATGGGTCCCGGCCAGAGAGCCCTCGCTGGCTATTGGTCGATATGGGAATCGATAACTCTGTGACCGACGAGATGAGGTCGCAAGTTTGTGAGCCATTCAAACCAGAACCCTTTATCCAGCAGATGCCGGATCCCATCAATCCCTCGGCTACTCCGCCGCGTTGAGTTCTTGCTGGCCGGCGAGCTACTTCTCCCTGGCCACCGCCAGCAGCGCCGCAAACCCACCCTGGTGCATGCCAGTTTACCCTTCGGGGAGCGCGGACTCGACTGCCTCCGCGATTTCCTGAATCCGATCACAAGGTTTCTCCGTTGTGAATGGAGAACTCACATTCTTTGTAATATCGAGGACGCCGTCGGCGGAAGCTATCGCCACATTGCAGGCGTCCCGGTGTCCGTCCGGGTTGACATACCGGATCGCCCGACGGCCGCCAACAGAAATATCGGTCGTATCTTTGTATTTCTGCCTATACTCTTCCAGCTTGATGTTCGATGACATCAAGGTCAGCGTTCTAATTGTTACCCGCGAACCGCCTTGCGTTTCTTTGTACTGAAACTCGCAGCCGATGAACGAGTACGTATCGAACACGTAATCTTCACGCTCGCGAGTTTTTGGGTCGAAACCGGCGGCGTGGACTATTTCATCGCCCACGCCAAAGCATGGGTCGAAGGCAACTTCATTTCGACCCTGGTTGTATTGGGCCGGGGCGGGTTTCACGCTGACAGCGATCTGCGGTGCGGTTGTCGTCGCATGGGGCATAGCCGATCCGGAAACGTCTGATCCGCTATCGACAGAACATCCAGCGGCAACGACGGCGGCGACGATGCCTGTGATCAGTACTGTGCGCTTCATCGTTGCAACCCAGAATCGGAAGCGTCGTTAGCGAATTGCAAAATTGCTGCATTTTGGGCATCAGCCTCAGCCAAAAGGTTTCCGGCCCGCAGATATGCTTCTTTCATGCGCATGGCACCTTCGATCAGCTGCTCGATGACATCAATACCGTCGACCGCCTTTTTCGCGAACCCATTCGCCAGTTGTTGTGCGGATTCAAGTCCACCGAAGCCGACTGCCTTGGTAGCGTTACCGAGGTTCCTGCGGATTTCAAGCAGGCCGTCAATCATGTTCTGGTATTGGGTTGCAGCGTCGCGAGCGACATCCGGGTTGTACCGGATTGTGCCAGATTGTGCAGCCTGACTGAATGCAGCGATTTCGGCCTGCCCGAAGTTGATGTTCTGCATGGCCACCTACTACCCCCTGACGTTTGGTACCGGCCAACCGTATCAGAGGTGCTTGTGAACGGCACGAATGCTTTGAGGCTATGGAGTTGGGCATCCATGGGTTGTCATGTAACCCCCGGCTGTGGCTCCCGTAAACTCGCGGTGGACCTGCCGACTTCCAGAGGGCACGCTGCCAGTATGAACGATAAGGCCAGCCTTCCGTTCCCGACGTCAATGCCGTCCTCAACAGCCGATCCCGATGCGATCGGCTCGAATGATTGGTCTGCGTTCGCCCGGCTACGAAAGCTTGACGATCATTGGCGGCTGAAGCACTGGCCGCTGGGCCGCACGGGCTACTACTGGTACCTGACCTTCGACGACGAACGACTGGCGGCGCTCGCACAGAAGTGCCAGGCGCAGCTCGGCACCGACGTCTTGGATCCGATTCCTCAGGGGGGACTACACATCACGCTGTCTGCCATCGGTGATACCCAGGATGTCTCCGATGCGCAGGTCAGCGAATTGGTCGCGCTGGCCGAGCAAAGCTTATCCGGGTCGAGCCCCTTTGATCTGCTCGTCGGCCCGCTGGCTGGTTCGCGCAGCGCTGTCCGGTTCTCGGTCGCTCCCTGGGATCCACTGCTCGAACTGCACCAAGTACTTCTCGCATGCACAGCGCGCGTTCTCCCTGGCACCCAGGCGCGCGAGAGGACCACAAGCTTCCGGCCCCACCTCGGCATCGGCTACGTGAATACGGCGCAGCCAGCGGGCGATCTGATCGAGAGGGTGGCGGCACTGCGCGAACTGCCCCTGGTGTGGGTTCGGGTGGATTCTGTCGATCTGGTCGCATTGCGGCGCGAAGGCCGGACCTACCGATGGGACAACCGCGCAAAGATCAGGCTGGCTGGTCACTCGGACTCGGGCACGGTGAGTTCGCGCGTGGCTGCTGACCATTCACGGAGGTGATCGAGATAGTCGTCCGCCACGGTCGACGGCGCCGCCCGCAACACCGCACCGAGTTCGTGTGCGCGTTGCCAGACGGATCGGATGGGGCGATTGCCGGACGCCGAGAGCGCCTTGATACCCACGTGCACAGCCTCTTCGAGGTCCGGTTGGGGTTTGCGGGTGAGGGCTGTGGCGATATCGAGGCCGACCAGTGAGCGGCTCCACGCCGAGTCCGAAGCCTCGATCTGTTCCTGGACCCGCTGGCTGTATTCCAAGGTCTTGTCGTACCGGCCCGCCGAGAGGTAGGCCGTCGCTGCGTTGGCCATTACTCGGGCACGCCCGTACGGGGCAAAGGTCAAGGCGGGAGTCAGAGACAGACCCGTGCCATGAACTTCCACGATGTCGGAAGCTTGCTCGATAGCTCTGTCGACACCTGCGATATCACCTAATTTGCCGAGCGCGCGCGCAAGCCCGTTGGAATACAGGCGGATTGCCTGTGGTCCCGTACCTGCTAATTCGATGCCTTCGCGGGCCAAGTCCGCGGAGTGGCGGTAATCCCCCATGTAGTAGGCGCAGAAGGCCTCGGTCCCTTTGATCCATGCCCGCAGCTCGCGGTCGCCAATGGAGGTAGCCAGCGTTAGCGCCTCGCGACAGTACATCTTCGCGAGGCCGAATCTGCCGCTGTTGACGGCCATGTAGGCCAGTACGCCCGACAGCCGCGCCGCAAGGCGATTCAACCGCTGGAGGTGCCCCGGGTGCCTGGGCTGAGATAGCAATTCCTCGACTCGATGGCGCAGTGCCACCACTTCGGGCGCTTGGCGTTGCGGACCCTCCGACTCGTACCGATCGAGGACATACGCGATCGCAAGATCCAGGCCGTCGGCCAGCTGGTCGTCGGCGTCCAACGTGGACAAACGCTGAATCCGGTCGAGAATCACTGACGTGGGCTCGAACAGGACGCCGACGGGAGGTGTGGGTCCGATGATCGGCGCGGCTGACCGTTTTGCCAGCGCAGCGGCGAAACGTTGCCGCTGATCGTCGTCGAGCCGCCGCAGCATCGTATCCATTGCCTCGGCGTACTGGTGACATAGCGTGATCGTTGCGCCGCGCTTCTCCCATTTGCGCACGACAGCCTCGGTGAATCCGAGCAGTTCCGCCATGGCCTCCTGGGAAACGCGCAGGGCTGCGAGTCGCATCGCGCGTACTTCGACTCCGGTCCACTCGGTCACGATCACGATCCACCCACCCATAGCTCGCTCGATCCGTAACCGGAAGCGTAGAGGCTCCGTAGCGGTCGTGTGCCTGAAAACTCTTCCTAGCTGGAGAGATGGTTTCGATAGCGCTCGGTTCCGAGCGTGTAGAACCCCGTCGACCCACCGGAGCCACGTATGTCCAACGAGATCCGTCTATGGGAGAGGCAACACCGGGACTGCTCTCGCTCACCGACACAGATGGATCGGTCACGGGCCGCCTATGTCCTCACAGCACACGCTGAGCACGGTCCGGACTGCCTTCAATACCTGGCCGCGCTGGAGGAGCTGTCCACGGTGCTCGGCTGAGCAGTATCCACACAAGACAGGAATGAAATGATCACCCTGCCGTCGAAAGATATGGTCCTGGAAGCCTGCACGGGAACCGTGCGGCAACCCCACCCAGTCCTGGAGGCCGCGTCCGAACTTGCCGCGTTGCATCAGAAGCAACCAGATTCGTCCGGGTTTGCCTTCGCCGAGAACAACTCTCGCAGAGCCATCCTGAGACAGAAGATCGACCGATGGGTCGCCGGCTCGATTCGCCCGCCGCTCGGCGCCGCTTACATGCACACCGAGACCATGGGCGGGGTGGTCGACCGCCTTGCCCGGTTCTCGGTCCTGGCCCATTCCGAACTCGCCCGTGACGCACCACCCTGGGAGCTCCACTTCGCCTGGCAGCGGCTAGCCGAGCTTTCGCTCGGCTACGGCGACCTGTCGCATGAGCTCACTGCCGGCACGCGCCGCCTGCCGGACTTGTCCGGGGCGCTGTGAACAGAGGACCGGCCGTGCCGGAATCGTCCGACCCAGATCGGACCTTCCCAATGGTGGACACTTCCCCGGCACGATCGGTAGATTTTCCGGCCCGGGGCGATACCCGGCAGTAACCCGCCGGTCACACAGCATCCCCCCGGGAAACGTTGCGCTACTGCTTGTTTCGATCTCAGGATTTACCCAGCGTCGAGTCGTACAGTTGAACCTATGACTCCGGCCTTCGAAGATATGCCCCTGCGCGATCTCGTCGGACTGCTCACCGACGAGGAGCAACGAGAACTGCGCCCGTCGGTGCTACGGGTGCTCAATCGGTTACCCGATCAGGAGGTGTTACGGCGCGAACTCGGCCGGCGCCTCACCAACGTGTAGTCAGCGAACTTCCCTCGTCCACCCAAAGGGCGGTGCTCGTCATAACGACGAACACCGCCCTTCCTCAGTTTCCTAGGCGCGCGACCAGAAGCCGATCACCCAGAGATCAATTCGGCGAAGGAGACGTCGACCGGCACCGGATCTTCCATCGTCAGGCGGCGCGTGTGCAGGTAGACGAGGTGGTAGCGGCCGTCCGACAGCCGGAATTCCTCGATCTGGGAGATTCCGTCGCCGGATTCGTTGGGGTACACAATCAGGTAAGCGGGGATGCCGGCCGCCGCGTACACAGCCTTTTTCTCGACGGTGTCGGTCCGGAAGGAGCTGTCGGGCGAAACGATCTCCACGACCAGTACGGCGTCGCCGGCGTAGAGCCGTTCGTCATCCTCCAGGCAGTGATACACCGTGACGTCCGGGCGGCGCAGGCTCAACGGAACGTCGCTGAGCCGGACGTCGACGTCCGTTTCGACCATCAGGCATGGCTCGGGCTTACGGCCGCTCTCCAGTGAGGCAGCCAACCTGCGCGCCACCCGGTTGTGCAACCGCGACGGACTCTCGCACTTCACGATGTGACCGTCGACCACCTCGATGGTGCGGCTGAAATCCGCAGGCAGATCCTCGTATTCCGCCGCAGTAATCTGCGCGGGGATCCACCGGTACCAGTCGCTCGGGGCGCCGCTCGTCATGCCGACGAGCGTACCGCCAGACTTATAACAGTCCAGACTGCTCAGAAGTCCCGCACCTTCCCCCGCATCCGCAGCCCGGAGCCGGCTTCCGCAGAAAGGGCGGTACTCGTCGATATGACGAGCACCGCCCTTCGTCACGTTCTGGGACGGCTCAGAACACCCGGAGCTTGCCCGGCTGCCACAAACCGGAGCGAGTTTCGGTGCCCGTCTGCAGTTCGGCCGGGACTGCCTCGTAGTACTGGTCGTAGCGTTCCAGGGAACCCCAGTCGCGGGCCCAGTCGTCCTTCAGATAGGTGGGCATGGTGACCGATTCGGCGAGCATCTGGGAGAAGCCGAGGGGGCCGCCGAATTCCTGGGCCTGCCAGGTGTCGGTGGAGCTCACGGCCAGCGGGCGGTCGGGCAGGATGCGGTAGCGCGGGACCTCGGCGACGCCGTTGTGGTGGGCGAACGGGCGCTGGCAGGGGAACTGGAGGCCGACGGCCCAGTCCAGCAGCACCGGCTGCTCGGAACCGAGGAAGCTGTTGGCCGATTCCAGGGTCGGCACCCGCGGCGGGGTGAAGGCCAGCCACTGGTCGCCGATCAGGATCGGGTCGTTGGCGACGATGCGCACCGCATCGGCTTCGGGGGCGATCTCGTCCAGCGGCACCCGCAGGTTGCGCCAGGACGGGAACGGTCCGATATCGCGGGGCAGGTAGGTGCCCAGCTGGGTGACGCTGCCGTCGGGCTGACGCTTGCCGTAGTCCACGGTCAGCGACTGGCCGTACTGCATGGCGCCGGTGTCGTCGTAGGACAGGATGCGCCCGGCCGCGGAGATGACGATCAGCGGCTTGTCCTCGGACCGCTCCGGCAGCCCGTACCAGCTCGACGTCACGAAGGCCGGCTTCTGCACGCCGTTCTGGTAGCTACCGAGCACGGGTGTGGTCGCCGGGTCGAGCCCGAACGGCAGGGCCACGGTGCTGCCGTTGACGCCGAGCGCGCCCTGGCCGCCGCCGGTGCCCGCGCTCTGCCCCTCGGCGAACGCGGCGCCGACCGACTGGGTGGAGGTGTTGCCGGTGCCCGGCTTCACCTCGACGGCGTCGGCGGACAGATCGTCGGGCACACCGTTGGGATCGAAGCCCTCCGGGTCGACGCCGGCCAGCGGATCGTTCGGGTTGGTCGGCGGGTTCGCCGGATCGATGATCGGGGTCAACCGGCCACCGTTGGGATCGGCTTCGACCAGCACGTCGTTGGCGAGACCGCAGCTGGAGCCGGTGATGGCGTCGAAGTTCGAGCGCGCCAGCGAATAGCCGGGGTACTGCGAGTACGCACCCTTGACCAGCGAGAGCACCTCGAACAGCACCATCGCCGCGGCGACCAGCGTCAACGGGATGGCGGCGAATTTCCGGATCCGCCGCCCGCGGGCCGAGCGCGGCGAACTCGGCGGTTTCGCATACCCCTCACGCAGCGCGTGCCAGGCCACCAGCGCCAGCGCCAGCCCGAACAGGATCAGGATGACGGTGTTGGACTGGATGCCGCTGACCGAGACCCGCTTGTCGAACCACGGCACCCCGAAGCTGGAGACGTACCAGTAGCCGTTGATCCCGGAGAACGCCACCGCGAGCACGAACAGCAGACCCGCCAGGAAGATCGCCCGGTTCTTGCGCGCACGCAGCGCACTGGCCGACACCGCGACCGCCGTGACCGCCGCCAGCGAACCGGCGATACCGGCGTAGGCGCCGAAGTGGTGGGTCCACTTGGTCGGGTTGAACATCATGAAGAAGATCGTTCCGAACACGATGCCCATCAACCGCCAGGTCGGGGCGCTGGCGATGCCGGGCACCCGGCGCCTGCGCAGCAGCACCAGCATCGTGGTGAACAGGCACAGCAGCATCACCAGGAAGGCGAACCGGCGCGAGACCGAACCGTCGACGGTCTCCACGAACAGGTAGTAGTAGCGCAGGTAGTCCTCGTACCAGGCCAGGTTGGGGCCGGTGGCCTGGCGGACCCGGTTGGCTTCCTGGATGCCCGCGAAGGTCTGATCGCTGTAGACGACGGTCAACACCAGTAGACCGGCGGCGGCGATCGGCGCGAGCAGCGGCAGCGTCCCGTGTTCGCGCCGCTTACGCACCACGATCTTGACCATGGGCCGGATACCGGCAAGCAACGCGGCCACACACATCAGGCCGGTCGGCGCGGCGGCGAGCGTGAACGCGGCGATCAGCACCGCGGCCGCGGCGGGCAGCAGCCGTCCGGTGGCGATGGCCCGCTCGATCGAGACCCAGGTCAGCAGCGCGCCGAGCGCGACGATCGGCTCCGAGCGCAGGCCGTTGTCGAACGGCAGCCAGAAGGCCAGGAACACCAGGCCACCGGTCCACAGCGCCACCCGGCTGTTGCGCACCCCGCGACCAAGCCGGGGCACCACCTCGCGGCTGATCACCATCCAGCACAGGATCGCGCAGGCCAGCGCGGGCAAACGCACCCACGGGCTGGCCGTCGACACCTCGGCGAAGAGCTGGATGACGTAGTAGTACCAGCCGAACGGCGCCTCGGGGACGCCGTACCAGCGGAAGTAGTTGGCCATATAGCCGGCGTCGGGCGCGACCCGGACCATGCTCAGGATGTAGCCGTCGTCGGAGGTGTTGGCGCCGACGAAATGCCACACCAGCAGCGTGCCGATGACGGCGCCGTCGGCCCAGGTTGGCTTGAACCAGCGCGCGGGCAGGAACCGGCGGTGGCCGCGGCCGTCGCTGGTGTCCAGGCGGGCCAGCGCCGCCAGCGCGATCAGGGTGCACAGCACCGCCGCGATCATCGCGATCATCTTGATCGCGGTCGGCGTGGAGCTGTAGCGGGTGTCGATGGTGGTGTCGAAGGCCAGGCCCGCGGGGACCTCACCCTTCAGGTCGGTGAAGACGCCGACCACCTGCGGCCGCAGATCGCCGAGCAGCTGCCCTTCCACCGGCTGACCCGTATCGGTGGTCAGGCCGTTGAAGATCGCGTGCGTGCGGTCGATATCGGAGGTGATGGTGATGTCGGTGCAGCCGGCCAGCTCATCGCGCTGGGCGGAGGCGACCACGGCGTTGCGGTCGACGACGTCCACCGAGGTGTCCGAGACCCGGACGAACAGTGCCTCCAGCGCCGCCCGATCGCCCTGCGGCGGCGCGGTGGCCAGCAGCATGCCGCCCTGCGGCGGCAATTGCGCGACCGCCGAACACGGGATGGTCGCGCGCAGCTCGATCGGCACCTGCGACATCAGCGGCGCCTGCACATTCGTGAGCTGCCCGTTCTGCGGCCAGCTCAGCGTCGCCGTCGTCTGCGTCACCGGTAAGAACGGCGTGGCCAGCGCGAACAGGGCACCGAGCACTCCCGCGACCAGCGCGATGAGCCGCGCGGTCCGGAAATCGCGCGGAGCGACCTGCGGTGCGGGCGGCGTCTCCGGCAAAACAGCGACTGCATCTGACACGGTTGGGAAGTCTAGAGCGCGGTGCCAGACGGGGCGTGCTCAGCACGACATTGCCCGGGCGGCGGCTATTTAGCAGAACGCGGATTCGGAAGAAACGGCACCCGAATTACCGTCGACCGGTGGGGCTAGTGGAAAGCTGTGGGGTATGACAAAGGTGAATCTCGAGACGAACTACGGAACCATCGGGCTGGAGCTGGACGACGCCAAGGCACCGAACACGGTGAAGAACTTCCTGGAGTACGTGAACGCCGGGCATTACGACGGCACCATCTTCCACCGCGTCATCCCCGGCTTCATGATCCAGGGCGGCGGCTTCGACGGCGATATGAAGCAGAAGCCGACCAAGGCCCCGATCCAGAACGAGGCGGGCAACGGCCTCAAGAACGACCGCTACACCGTCGCCATGGCGCGCACCAACGACCCGCATTCGGCGACCGCGCAGTTCTTCATCAACGTGGCCGACAACGACTTCCTCAACCACACCCAGCCGGCCGGCCAGGGTTGGGGTTACGCGGTGTTCGGCACCGTCACCGAGGGCACCGAGGTGGTCGACAAGATCGCCGCGGTTTCCACCTCCTCGCACGGCGTCCACCAGGACGTTCCGTCGGAGAACGTCGTGATCGAATCCGCGAAGGTTGCCTGATCTCGCTGTCTGACTGCGGCGCCTCCGCGCCGCGTGTTCACGGCCCCTGATGGCTCGCGTTTCCGAACCGCTGCTTGCCTTCGGCTTGCGCATCGGTCGCGGAAACGCGAGCCGGGCCGCGAACCCTGACGCTCGATCGCGCTTCGCTCGACATCGGGCGCAACCAGCCGATGTCTGCTGGCTACGCCGCTATGCCCACTTCTACAGCGGCAGCAGGTGATGTTTGCGCGGGCTGCGCAGGATGGTCTTGTCGCGCAGCAGCTGCAACGCCTTGCGCAGTTCCAGCCGGGTGGCCGACGGCTCGATGACGGCGTCGATGTAGCCGCGTTCGGCCGCTACCCACGGCGTAGCGACGGTGGCGTTGTAGAAGTCGATCATCTGCTGCCGGATCGCCGGGCGCTGATCTTCCGGCGCGGCCGCGATCTGTTTGCCACCGATCAGGCTGACGGCGCTTTCGGCGCCCATCACCGCGATGCGCGCGGTCGGCCACGCCAGGTTGACGTCGGCGCCGAGCTGCTTGGAACCCATCACCGCGTAGCCGCCGCCGTAGGACTTGCGGATCACCACCGTCACCTTCGGGACGGTCGCCTCGACGAAGGAGAACAGGAACCGGCCGCCGCGTTTGATGACGCCGATCTTCTCCTGTTCCACACCCGGCAGGAAGCCAGGAGTGTCCACCACGAACACCAGCGGGATCTCGAACGCGTCGCACATGCGCACGAAATGGGCGGCCTTGTCCGAGGCCCGCGCATCCAGCGCGCCCGCGTAGACCATGGGCTGGTTGGCCACCACCCCGACGCTGCGTCCGTCGACCCGGGCGAAGCCGGTGATCAGATTGCGTCCGGCCGTCGCGCCGATTTCGTGGAATTCGCCGTCGTCGAAGATCCGCAGCAGGATCTCGTGCATGTCGTAACCGGCGTTGTCGGAATCGGGCACGATGCCGTTCAGTTCCAGGTCGGTGTCGGTGATCTCCGGTTCCAGACCAGGGTTGACGATCGGCGGCTGCTCCTGGCATGAGGTGGGCAGATACCCGAGGTAATCGCGCACCCACTGGAACGCCGCCTTCTCGTCCTCGGCGACGTGGTGGATATTGCCGTACTGGGCCTGGCTGTTGGCGCCGCCGAGCTCCTCGAGGCTGACGTCCTCGCCGGTGACCTCGCGGATCACCTTGGGGCCGGTGACGAACATGTACGCCTCTTGGGTCGCCACCACCACATCGGTGTTGATCGGGGCATACACCGCACCACCGGCACATTTGCCGAGAATCATGGAAACCTGCGGCACCAGACCCGACAGCGGCTCCTGACGGCGGCCGAGTTCGGCGTACCACGCCAGCGAAGTGACCGCCTCCTGGACGCGCGCGCCGCCGGAGTCGTTGATACCGACGACCGGGCAGCCGACCTTCTCGGCGTACTCCATGATCGCGGCCACCTTGCGGCCGAACATCTCACCGACCGATCCGCCGTAGACGGTCTGATCGTGGGAGAACACCGCGACCGGGCGTCCGTCGACCAGGCCGTGCCCGGTGACCACGCCGTCGCCGTAGAGGGCCTCCGGATCGCCCGGCTTGCGCACCAGCGCACCGACTTCCACGAAGGTGCCAGGATCGAGCAGCATATTGATCCGGTCGCGGGCGCTGGGAATTCCCTTCTTCGCCCGCTTGGCCACCCCCGCTTCACCCGCCGGTTCCTGCGCCAGCTCGAGGCGTTTACGCAGGTCCGCGAGTTTCTCGGCAGTAGTGCTCACTTGGCCCCTTTCGCCTCGATTTCCGCGAGCTTCGCGGACAGGTCCGCGCCGATCTTGCCGATGCGCGGCTCGTCGATGATCTGCAGATGGTCGCCGGGGATGTGGATGACCTCGAGGTTGGGCACGTACTCGTCCCAGCCACCGTTGGGCAGCCGGTCGGCGTAGCGCGGCTCCAGCTCGAGCATGCCGTCGTGGTAGCGGTCGGCGAGGTAGAGCACCACATCACCGTCATAGCGGGTCGGGCGGACCTTTTGCAGCGCACGGTTTTCGATCCACGAGGTGCGCTGGTGTTCGAGCACGCCGCCGGGGATCTTCGCGCCGGTCATCTTGATCAGATCCGACACCATCTTGAACTGCTCTTCGTCGGATGCGTTGGCCAGTTCGAGCAGCTGATCGCGATCCAGTTCGCCTTGCACGCCGTAGGTCTTCTGCGCGAACGCCTGGTAGCGCTCCATCCGCCGCACCCGCTCTTCGGGGCTGTTGTCCTCGCCCTCGGCGGGAATGGCCAGATCGATCAGGCCGACGATGCGCACATCGGCGCCCTCGGCGCGCAGGATCTGCGCCACCGCCATGGCCAGCACGGCACCGAGCGACCAGCCGTAGAGCACGTACGGTCCGTCGCCCTGGATCTTGCGCAGTTCGGGCACGTACTGGCGGGCGCGTTCGTCGATATCGCCGTCGACGCGCTCGAGGCCGTACATCGGGGTGGTCTCGGGCAGCTTCTTCAACAGCGGCTCGTACACCAGCGTGTTGCCGCCGGAGGGATGGAAGACGAACACCGGCACGGCATTCGAGCCCTCGGCGCGCGGGCGCAGCGGGCGGATGAAACCGTCCACGTCGGCGCCGCTGTCCTGCAACCTGCGCACCACGTCGGCGAGATCTTCGATGGTCTCGGAATCGAGCACATCGTCGACGGTGATCTCGGCGCCGACCCGCTCGGTCAGCCGCGCGGTCAGCTTCTCGGCGGTGTCCTCGTCGAGGATCGGCAAGGTGTTGAAGATGCCCTTGGCCGACTTGCCGGTGACGACCGCCCAGGTGGCGAAGGTCAGGCGTTCGGCGGCGTCACGCGGGGGGACGTCGTCCTCGGTCTCGGGCTTACCGCCGAAGAGGGCGGCGGGCGCGGCCTCGGTCTTCGCGGCGGGCGCGGCCTCTGCCTTCGCGGCAGGCGCAGCCTCGGGCTTCGGCGCCGACTCCGCCTCGGCGACAATCTTTTCCGCCTCGGCCTCGACCGTGGTGTCCTCGGCGTCGGTCTTCGCCGACGCACCGGCGGCGGCCTGCACCACCGCGGCCGGATCCTCGCCCGCCTCCAGCGCGGCGCGCGCGGCGGCGACGAAGCCCTCGTCCACGCTGACGTCCTCGCCCGCGGCCTGGCGCTCGGCGATGGCCTGCACCTCGTCGCGGTGTTCGATGGCGTAGCGCAGCACCTTGCCGACCTCGTGCAGGCTGGCATCGCGCACGGCCTGGATCTGCAGCTGCGGGATATCGAATTCGTATTCGACGCGGTTCTTGATCCGCATGGCCATCAACGAGTCGAGGCCGAGTTCCATCAGCGGGATCTCCATCGGCAGATCCTCGACCGCGTACCCCATCGACTCGGCGACGATCAGTGCCAGCCGCTCCTCGACGGTCTGCGAACCGTTGGGATCCCAACGGTCGCCGAAGGATTCGGTGACCTCGAGGTCGGTGCTCGCGGCGGCCTCGACCGGCGCGGCCGTAACCGGTGCGGCCGCAACGGGTTCGGGCAGTGCGGCGCCCGAGGTGACGACGGCGTCGAACAGCAACCGGAACCCGGCGCCCTCACGCGCGTGCACCTGCACCGACGCCCCACCGGGATGCGGGGTCAGCGTGGTGGTCAGCGTGCCGGAAGCCGGCGGTGCGCTGTGCGCGATGGTCGCGCCGAGCGAGACCTCGCTGAGCACCTGCGCGGCCGAGGCCTGCACCAAGGTGGCCAGATCGGTGACGGCCGCGGCCTGCACCTCCCACACATGCCTGCCGTCGGGCAGCGCGACATGCGAACCGGGCGCCCGGCCGCTACCGCCGGTGGACATGGTGGCCTTGGGCCAGTACTCCTTGCGCACGAACGCCGTGCGCGGGATGTCGGCGTAGTCACCGGCGGGCAGCAGCGACGGCAGGTCGACGGCGTGGCCGTGCACATACAGCTGCGCCAGCGCCGAGATCACGCCTGCCGATTCGTCTTCCTTGCGCTTGAGCGTCGGAATCAGCTGCGCGTCGTGCAGTCCGGCCGCGAAGGTGGTGCCGAGCACCTGCATCAACGCGACCGAGTTCGGTGCCAGCTCCAGGAAGGTGGTGATACCCGAATCCACCGCGAGCTTCACCGCGTTGGTGAAGTACACGCTGTGGCGCATGTTCTTGACCCAGTAGTCCTCGTTGTGGATCGGGTCGTTGCCGGGAGCGTAGAACTGCTCCTTGTCGACGGTCGAGTACAGGCCGACCTTCATCTTGGTCGGCTCGATACCGGCCAGCTCGGCGGCCAGCTCGCCCAACAGCGGGTCCATCTGCGAGGTGTGGCCGGCGCCGCGGGTCTGCAGCACCCGGGCGAACTTGCCGGACTCCTCCACCCGCGCCACGATCTGCGCGACCTGCGCCTGCGGACCACCGATGACTGTATTGGTCGGCGCCGCGTAGACGGCCACCTCGACGTCGGGGAACTCGGTGAGCAGCTCGGCGACGTCGTCGGCGCTCAGCTCGACCAGCGCCATATTGCGCACATCGTCATCGCTGATCATCTGCTCGCCCTCGCCCATCAGGCGCGAGCGGGCGCAGATCACCCGCACCGCGTCCTCCAGCGCCAGACCGCCCGAGATGTAGGCGCCAGCGACCTCACCCATGGAGTGGCCGACGACGGCGGCGGGTTCGGCGCCGTGCGCGCGCAGCAGCGCGGCCAGGCCGAGCTGAATGGTGAAGATGCCGACCTGCGAGGTGCCGACGTTGTAGTCCTGCGCGTCGTCGAGAATCATCTCGCGAATGGAGTAGCCTGCCTCGTCCTGCACCAGCTCGTCGACCTCGTCGACGGTGCGGCGGAAGATCGAATTCTCCTGGTAGAGCTGCTTACCCATCTTCCGGTGCTGGGCGCCGAAACCAGCGAACACCCACATCGGGCCCTTGATCGCGGGGGCGTCGGCGGTGAACACACCGGTGCCCGGCTTGCCCGCCGCGATGGCGCGCAGACCGGCGACGGCCTCCTCGTGGTTCTTGGCCAGCACCACACCGCGCGAACGCCAGTGGCTGCGCTTGGCCAGCGACCGGGCGACATCCGCCAGCGGAACGTCCTTGCCCGGGCCTTCCAGCCAGTCGGCCAATTCGGCGGCGGCGCGCTTGCGGCGCGAGGGCAGGTAGCCCGACACCGGGAGGATCACCGGCAGCGGTTCGGCTCGATCGGCGGACCATTCCGGCTCCGCCGCAACGGTTTCCGCAGCCGCCTCCGACTCGGCGACGATGCTCTCGGCCTCGGCCACCACATCGGTGGTCTCGGCATCGGTGTCGGCGCCGTCGGCGACCTGGGCCGCTGCCTGCGCGGGCACGTATTCCTGCAAGACCACGTGCGCGTTGGTGCCGCCGAACCCGAAGCCGGAGATGCCTGCGGTCGCGATACCGCTGTAGCGCGGGAACTCGGTCGGCTCGTCCACCACCTTCAACCGGGCCTGCTCGAACGGGATGTACGGGCTCGGGGCGGAGTAGTTGATATTGGGCGGCAGCACATTGTGCTGGAACGCCATGACGACCTTCGCCAAGCTCGGCACGCCCGCACCGGATTCGAGGTGACCGAAGTTGGTCTTCACCGAACCGAGCAGCGCGGGTTTATCGGCGTCGCGGCCGCGGCCGACCACCCTGGCGAGCGCCTCGGCCTCGATGGGGTCGCCGATCGGGGTGCCGGTGCCGTGCGCCTCGATGTAGTCGACGGTGCTCGGATCGATGCCCGCGTCGCGGTAGGCGCGGCGCAGCACGTCGGCCTGGGCGTCCGGGTTCGGCGCGAGCAGGCCGTTGGAGCGGCCGTCGCTGTTGATCGCCGTGCCCTTGACCACCGCGTAGATGTGGTCGCCGTCGCGTTCGGCGTCGACGAGCCGCTTGAGCACCACCAGGCCGGCGCCTTCGGAACGCACCATGCCGTCCGCGTCGGCGGCGAAGGCCTTGATCCGGCCGTCCTCGGAGGTGCCGGGCGCGAAGCCGAGCGTCGTCATCGGCATCAGCAGCATGTTCACGCCGCCGGCCAGCGCCAGATCGGCGTCGCCGTCACGCAGCGCGCGCACCGCCTGATGCAGCGCCACCAGCGTGGACGAGCACGCGGTGTCCACGGTGACCGAGGGGCCGCGGAAATCGTAGAAGTAGGAGACGCGGTTGGCGATGATGCCGTTGGAGCTGCCCATGATCGCGTACGCCTCGGCGGAGGCGGGCAGCGTCGGATCCGGGTCGGCCAGCCCGAGCGCGGCGATCATCTGGAAATCGCTGGTGGAGGAGCCGATGAACATACCGACCGGCGCGCCCTTGAGATCGCTCGCCGGAATCCTGGCGTGCTCGAGCGCCTCCCAGGTGAGCTCCATCATCAACCGCTGCTGCGGGTCGACCCGCTCGACCTCGACCGGCGACATGGCGAAGAACTCGGCGTCGAAGCCCTTGACGACATCCTGATCCAGGTAGCCGCCCCTGGTCTTACCCTCGGCGACGGCCTTGGCCACCGAGGGTTCGCTGAGGAACTCCGACCAGCGGCCCTCGGGCAGGTCCCGGATCGCGTCGCCGCGGTTCATCAGGAACTCCCAGGTGGACTCCGGGGTATCCCCCGCACCCGGCAGCCGCGTCGACAAGCCGACGATGGCGATGTCGTGTGCCTCGCCGGGGGCGTATCCGGCGGTGTAGGACAGCTCGTCGGACTCGTCCGCCGGCAGCTCCGGCTCACCGTTGACGATGACGTCGGCCAGCGAGGCGATGGTCGGATGCTGGTAGACCACCGTCGCGTTCAGCACCACACCGGTGAGTTCCTCGATATCGCCGCCGAGGGCCATCGCATCGCGCGAGGCCAGCCCGAATTCCTCCATCGGGCGGTCGACGGTGATCTGCTCGAGCGGCTGGCCGGTCGCGTCGGCGACCCACGTGCGCAGCCATTCCCGCAGCTCGGCGACGGAGATGTCCGGATTGGCCGGAGCTGCGGCGGTGGCAGCCGAATCGGCCTCCGCGCCGGGATCGACGTGGTGGTTGTCGGTCGTCTCGGGAGCCATGCCCTCGTTCTCAGCCATCAATCCTCAAGCTACCTGTAAGCGCGCTGGGCGCGGCGGCGAATGGGCACCGTCGCCCATCTCTTAGCGACGCCCAGCCACGGGCATCGGTCGGTCGAACACGAAGTCTCTCGAACAGCCATATCGGTCGACGCCCCGCCCGCTGTTTCAGCGCGTGGACCGAACAGCGGGCAGGGCAGTCGGCCCGCCGCGGCATGCACCGCGACGGGCCGGGAAACTCACTCCTCCGGGGCGTCCGGGAAGGCTTGCTGGGTGTAGCCGCCCCGCAAGGTGCCGCCGATGTACTCGGCCTTGCAGGCTCGGCGGGCGATCTTGCCGCTCGACGTGCGCGGAATGGAACCGGCCGGTACCAGCAGCACATCGCGCACGGTGACGCCGTGACGCTGCGAGATGGCCGCGCGCACCGCGTCGGCGATCGGCTGTGGATCGGCCTTGCCCGCGCCCGGACCACGCTCGGCGACGATGACGAGCTGTTCGGAGGCGTCGTCGGCGTCGAACTTCAGCCCGGAATGGCTGCCCTGCTCGAATACCTCGGCGGGCAACTGGTTGGCCGGCACCGAGAACGCGGCGATGAAGCCGGGGCGCAGCGCCTTGCTCGCCTCCTGCGCGGAGTACTCGAGATCCTGCGGGTAGTGGTTACGCCCGTCGACGATCACCAGGTCCTTGACGCGGCCGGTGATGTAGAGCTCGCCGTCGAAGTAGACGCCGTAATCGCCGGTGCGCATCCAGTTGCCGTCGGCCGGTGCGCCTTCGGCGTGGCTGCCCGACTCCTGACGTTCGGTGAGCTTGTTCTGGAAGGTCGCCGCGGTCTCGTCCGGGCGGCCCCAGTAGCCGATGCCCATGTTGTTGCCGTGCAACCAGATCTCGCCGACCCGGCCGTCGGGCAGCTCATGGCCGCCGCCGTCGGATTCCACGGTCTCCGGATCCACGATGACCGCCCACTGCGAGCGCGCCACATAACCGCACGACACCTGGGCGATGGCGTTCTCGGCGCTCGGATCCACCTTGACCATGCGGCCGGCATTGAGCTCGTCGCGGTCGACGTAGGTGACCTTGGCCTCGTCCTCGGACTTGGTCGCGGAGACGAACAGCGTCGCCTCGGCCATGCCATAGCAGGGCTTGATCGCGGTCTTGGGCAGACCGTACGGAGCGAACGCCTCGTTGAACTTCTTCATCGACGAGGTGGTGACCGGCTCACTGCCGTTGATCAGGCCGATGACATTGGACAGATCGAGCGACTCACCCTGCTTGGGCAGCCCACGCGCCGCGGCGTGCTCGAACGCGAAGTTCGGGGCGGCGGCGAAGGTGCCTGCGCCGTCGGAGACCGCGGCCAGTTCCTTGATCCAGCGGTACGGGCGGCGCACGAACGCGCTCGGCGACATGATGGTGATGTATTTGCCGCCGACCGCGGGCAGGATCACCGTCAGCAGGCCCATGTCGTGGAACAGCGGCAGCCAGGTGACGCCGCGGGAATTCCAGTCCAGGTTGATCGCGTCGACCATCTGCAGCAGGTTGGTGCCGACGGCGCGGTGGGTGATCTCCACACCGGCCGGTACCCGGGTCGAGCCCGAGGTGTACTGCAGGTAGGCGATGTCGTCGACGGCGATGTCCGGGCGGACCCAGCTCTCCCCGACACTGTCGGGAATGGCGTCGACGGCGATGATGCGCGGGCGCTGAGCGGCGGGCAGCGAGCGGAAGAACTGACGCACCCCGGCCGCGGAGGAGCTCGCGGTGAGGATGGCCGACGGTTCGCAGTCACCGAGCACCGCGTGCAACCGGTCGGTGTGACCGGGCTCGTCGGGATCGAACAGCGGCACCGAGATGTTGCCCGCGTAGATGGCGGCGAAGAAGGAGATCACATAGTCCAGGCCCTGCGGTGCGAGGATCGCGACCCGGTCGCCCGGGTTGGTCACCTGCTGCAGTCGGGCGGCCACCGCGCGCAGGCGCACCCCGAATTGCTGCCACGTCAGCTCGTGCACCTCACCGTCTCGCTCGCGCGAGTAATCGATGTAGCGGTACGCGAGCGTGTTCGCGTCATTGCGTGTGTGCTTCTCGACGTGATCGACCAGGGTGCGATCTTCGGGAATTGTGATGTTCCCGTTTTCGTCCAGGTAATCGTCGAAAGTCTCGTCCATTCCTTCTCCTCCGAGGCACACGCAGCCAGACGACGACATTCGCCGCTGTTACCTGTGAGGCCCCGACTCGCTTTCGCCCGCGGGAGCCCGGGTATCAACCGAGCCGGCCCTGCAGATTTTTGTTGCGGTCTGCGCGGTGACCGCCTATCGGCTAGATGTTCTCAAACCAGAGACATGTTACAGAGAAGAGCCACTCACTCGTCCCGCAGCAAGGGAATCACGGGGGCGAACGCGTCCATCTGGGTGGGGAACACGCCCACGTACGACATCCCTGTGAGTTGCCGCACCCGGCGGATCTGTTCGGCGATTTCCTCGAACGAACCGATGGCCACGTAAGGCGAGTTCAAGATCTCCTCGACCGTGAGCTTCACGTCGACCTCGAGATCGGGGTGCAGACCGCGGTCGATCGCCGACAGCGCCATCTCCGCGGTCTTCTCCCGGTCGTCGGTGATGACGATCGCGGTGATCGCCCAGTTCAGCTCGATCTGATCGAAGCGCTCACCGGCGGCTTCCTTGATCAGGTTCACCTTCTCGATGGTCTTCTCCAAGGTGATACCGGAGAGCAGACCCTTGCCGTTCTTGGTGGTGACCGGAACGACGGAGATGATGTCGGCGTGCTTGGCGGCCAGGCGCAGCATCTTCGGGCCACCGCCGCCGGTGCACAGCGGCGGACGCGGGCCCTGCCGCGGACGCGGGGTGCCCTTGATGCCGTTGACCTGGTAGTACTTGCCCTGGAAGGTGCATTCCTGCCCGCGCAGCAGCACGTCGAGGATGGTCAGCGCCTCATCCAGCTTGGCCAGGCGGATGCCGGGCGAATCGTATTCGAGCCCGGCGGCGAGGAACTCGTCCTGCTTCCAGCCCGCGCCGAGCCCCACCTCGAGCCTGCCCTTGGACAGCACGTCGATGGTGGCCAGGTCCTTGGCCAGCACCACCGGGTTGCGGAAACCGTTCGCCAGCACCGAAGTGCCGAGCCGGATCCGCTCGGTGGCCTGGGTCAGCGCGCCGAGCGCGGCGATCGGGCCGATCTGGTCACCGAGGTGGTCGGGAACGACGAAAGTGTCGAAGCCGTACTCCTCGGCCTGCTGTGCGGTCTGAATGAACTTCCGGGCACCGCCCTCTTGCTTGTTTCCCTCACCCGCAGCCGCGAAGCGGAACGGACGCAGTGGCGAACCCAGCGCGCTCAACTCACCAGCCGGTGCGGCGGCTTCAGTCATGAACTCATGCTCCTGGCTATCGGAAATTGCCTGCGCGCACCCGCCGCCTGGCACGGGGCGGGCTCGCGATCATCAGCGCACTTTACAGCGTGACGACGGGGTCGGACCGCGGCGTCCGAAGTTCTGCCGACCTCACGAATGCGGGGGCCGCGGAGCCGCCTCGATCAGGCCACTTGCCCAGTTGGCCGTCCACTGGGTGGCGGTGGTGCCATTGGGATCGACCACAAAACCGTTGTAGAGCGCGTGCACCGGATTGCCCACCGCACCGATCAGGGTGGTGAGGCTGCCGACGATGTTGGTCGGACGCAGCGCGTCCCGCGGAGCGTCGCAGATCAGGTCGGTCGGCGCGCAGATCGTGTACGTGCGATCGGCCACCGATCCGAACCCACCCGGCCGCGGCCCGGTCATGCTGATGCCGGGAACGTTGAGACCGGCCAGCGCGACCTCGGCGCCCACCCCCGGCGGGACGGGGCCGATCGGGATCGCATTGCCCGGCCCGGTCTCACCGGTGCGGCGGCCGTCCGCGATCAGCGTGACACCGAGCAGCAGATCCTCGGGAATCGGGCCGTTACCCGCGCCCACCTGAGCCGCGATATCACCGGCGATCACCGCGCCCTGGGAGAAACCGGCGAACACGTACGAGGTCAGCGGGCATTCGGCATGCCGAGCGGTGAGCGTGTCCACCATCTTGCGGGTGCCTTCGGAACGGCTGTTGTTATAGGACTGCTGGCCGTCCGGCGGGAACGCGATCGGGTTCGAGAACTGCGCGACGTACGGCACGGTGTAGATATCGAGCCGCTCGACCGGGAACTGTTCACGCAACGGCCCGGTGACGTTCAACATCAGCGAGGCCGGATTCGCGGTCGGATTGTGCGGATCATCGTTACTTGCCGACTCCCAGGTACCCGGCACCGCGATCATCTGCACATCGGGGCAGCTCGCCGGCTGGCTGGTGGGCCGCTCATCGGGCGGCTTGGGCCCCGGCTCCGGTTCCCGCAACCGCCCGGCGAGCAGATACCAGGCCAGCACCACCACGATGACTACCAGCACCGCCAGTGCGAGCAGCACCAGGCAGCCCACCGGCCTGGACCGGCGAGATCTCGAACCGCGACGCGCGCTCACTGACAGTACGTCTGCTTCGCGACGTCGATGTAGATCTTCCCGGCCTGCTCGACCGGCATCTTGGCCGGATCGAACGCCGGGTCGGCGCCCGCCATCGCATTGGCGTAGATGGCGATCTCGGCATCGGGCTTACCCGCCGCGACCGCGCCACAGATGTAGTTGCCGATGGTGATCGCGTCCTGCGGGTTGGACGGGTTGACGCCCTGCTTGTTCAACTCGGCGAGGAAGGTCTTCTCCTTGTCACCGAGATCGCCGGTCTCGGCGGGCGGAATGTCCTCGGCGGGCACCGGCGCCGGACGTTCCTGCGGCGCGGGCGCCGGGGCGTCCTCCGCACTCGGCTGTGCGGGCGGAGCGCTCTCGCCCTCCGGCGCGGGCGCGGCGGAAGCGGATCCGGGCGCCGACGTGGCCGCCGACGTGGAGGGGGTCAGCGTCGGCGTGCTCGACGCCGTCGAATCGTTGTCACCGCAAGCGGCGAGCAACCCGGATGCGGCGATCGCCACCGCAACGCCGACTACCTTGCCACGGGTCCGATACATGAAAGTCCTTTGTTATTTGGCCGCTGGCGCGGCGGGTTTGCGGCCCCCTGCTGTCTCGTGTTTCCGCGGCAGCTGCTGGCCTTCGGCGTTCTCACCCCTCACCCAAAAACAAAAAAGGACGCAAAAC
>NZ_JBYHFL010000002.1:73219-824499 GCF_058222935.1 Nocardia sp. JCM 38205
GCCCCCTTTTTTTTTTTTTTTCCCGTGGCGTCTTTTGTCTTTTTGCGCGCGCAACTGCCGCGGAAACACGAGACGGGCCGCAAACCGCTCAGGTTTTCCAGGGGGGCGAACACCGAGGGTAATACCCAGACCGGGATACGGCTGCTCAGCTACGAAGTGTGGCACATGACACAGACCTCGGTTCATCCATCCGCACCCTTCCCCGATCGGCGATGACCTGGCCGAAGATCAGGGGTGCACTTGGGCCTTGCCGTCGCGGATGGTGATGTGACCGGCCTGGAAGTTCTGCTGAACCCCGCCGGGGATGGCGAACTCGTCGCTGATCGGGAATCCGAGGCGGCCGTTCTCGTAGCCCGCGTCGCGCCAGGCGTCCATGATCGGCCCATTGCGCACCGCCCAGGCGCCCGACAGCGGGCTCCAGTAGATGTTGCCGCCCTCGAACCGGCTGTAGCGGCCGAGATCCTTCAACGGCTGCTCCGGCGAGGCGGGGAAGCCGAGCCAACTGTTCTCGAAACCCATGTCGGCGTATTTGCCGAGGATCAGGCCCTCCACCCGGTGCACGCCGGTGGCCGGGCTGAAATACATGGGCCCGCCCTCGAATCCCTGCACCGCGCCATCGCGATTGGGCGTCTTGATCTCCGGGCCGACCGGGTAGCCGGCGGGACCGCCCTCGAATCCCTGCCTGCCCCACTCTTCGAGAATCGCCCCGCGCACCACCTGCGCGCCGGTCTGCGGAGTCCAGTACAGCGAACCATGCTGGAAGGTCTGCAATCTGCCGCGCCCGTCGGGCAATCCACGTTCGGGGCCGGTCGGCAGGCCGAGCGCACCGGCCGGGCCGGCAGCGGCCTGATAGCCGCCGCCGATCATGCCCGCGACCGGATGTGCGCCACCATCTTTGGAGAAGAACACCCGGCCGTGCCGGAAGTCCTGGGCCACACCGCCGTTCACCGGGTACTCGCCGGTCAGGCAGTCGCCGAGCCAGCCGTTGGCGGCAACCACCGGACCGATGGCCCCACCCACCTCGCACGCGGGCTTATCGGCTTCCACGCCGAGCGCGGCAGCGGCCTGCGGCCAGGACTGGCGCATCTCGAAATCCCAGTACGGCCACGAATGTGTGCCGGAGGCACGGTAGTTCACCTGCACCGGGATGCTCAGGTCACCGAGCTTGGTGACGAAGTTCTGCGACGTCATCCTGGACAGGATCTCCAGGCCCATCCCGGCCAGATTGGTGCTCACGCCCGGCACCACACCGCTCGGTGCGTCGTGCGGCCCGGTGGCACCGGAACCGCTGGAGACGTAGAGGCTGATCCCCTTCAGCTTCTCGGCCAGCAGGTACGGATCGTGTTCCTCCCACAGTGGGCTGGTCGGCGGGCCCCACATGGCGGTGGAATCGAACCCACCGGCGTCGCGCATGGCGAACTGGATCGCCTGCGGCATACCGAGCGTCGTCGTGGTGAGGAAACCGGAGTAGGAGGCGGCGTACTTGACGAAATCCTTGTTGCGGGCGGCCAGGAACATGGCGGCGGTACCGCCCATCGACAGGCCTTCCATGCCACGCACATTCGTGGCCCGCCACTGGCCCTCGAGTAGCGGCGGGAGTTCCTTGGTCAGGAAGGTCTCCCACTTGTAGTTCTTGCCGTTGTTGGGCTCGAGCCAGTCGGAGTAGAAGCTGGATTGCCCGCCCACCGGCAGCACCACGGTGACGTTCTTGTCGGCGAAGAAATCGACCGCGCCCGCATCTTTGATCCAGCCGCTGACGTCCTCGGTGGCGCGCAGGCCGTCGAGCATGTACAGCACCGGGAACTTCGCGTCGGGGCGGGTGTTCCAATCCCGGGCCAGCAGCAACCGCACCTGGATCGGTGCGCCCATGGCGGGCGAGTTCACCCACAACTCGACATGCCGATCGGTCAGCCAGATGACATTGCGCACCGAAGCCGGCGCGGCGGCGGTGACCGCGGGCTGAGCGTCGGCGGCCGGCGCATGCACCACGCCGAGCCCCGCCGCGAAGGGCAGCACCAGCGCCGTGGCGAACGCGGGCAGGAACGTGCGCGGCTGCCGGCCGAACCGTGCGCCGCTGCCCTGCCTACCGCGCGCAATACCTACCACAGGGATGTTTGTACCCCGGTCGGGCCGTGGTTCCGGGGATGACGCGCCCATAGCAAACCATTTGGTTCGCCGCCTGTTTCCCGCCATCGGCTCCGGTCACGCCGGCGGTGGAGCCGTATTCGCTTACCGCACAAGCGAACACGGGTCACCACACAGCAAACGGCGCCGCCCGCTTCCGTAGGAAACGAACGGCGCCTTCGAGCGCGTCAGCGACCGATGATCACCAGCCGCCGGTGGCGTCCAGGAACATCTTGCGGGAGGCGAACAGCTGGCCCTCCCAGTACTTCCAGCTGTGCGTACCGGCAGCCGGGAAGTCGAAGTGCGCCTGGATGCCGAGGGTGCTCAGGCGGGCCTGGAAGGCGCGGGTGTTCACCAGCGACAGCGCCTCGAGGGCCATCGCGTTACCGGTGTTGAACACGCCGATCGCCGAGTTCGGGTGATCGTGCGGACCGGGCAGGCCGCTGGCCGCCGAGATGTACATCGGCAGACCCTTCAGCTGCGGCGCGAACACGAACGGGTCCATCCGCAGCCAGGCCGGGCTCCACGGCGCGGCCATCGAGTCGACGTTGTAGCGGCCGGCGTCGAGCATCGCGATGCGGATGGCCTCACGCATACCGGGCGCGGAGATGTTCAGGTAGCCGGAGTAGGACGCGGCGGCCTTGAACTGATCGCGGTGGTAGGCGGCCAGGGCCAGGGCGGCGCTACCACCCATGGACAGACCGGCGACCACGTTGTTGGTGCGGGAGACGCCGTAACCCTCGAGGAAGGTCGGCAGCTCCTTGGTCAGGAAGGTCTCCCACTTGTAGGTGGTCTTCTGACCGTTGGTGTTGGACGGCGCGTACCAGTCGGCGTAGAAGCTGGACTGGCCGCCGACCGGCATCACAAGGGTGATGTTGTCATTGGCGAACTGCTGCATCGCGTTGGTCTCGAACGACCAGGCGTTGCGGTCGTCGCGGGCACGAAGGCCGTCGAGCAGGTAGAGCGCGGCGTTGCCGCCGCGGCTGGCCCACTGGACCTGCACCTTGATCGGACCCATGCTCGACGGAACCATCAGCTCCTCGTAGCCACCGGCGGGCGCCCGCAGCGCGGGGCCGTGCACCGGAGCCGCGATGGCGGCGGTCGGAGCAGCCACACCCGCGGCGATCGGCAGCGCTAGCGCCGCAGCGCCGACGGCCAGAATCCGGTTACGCCAACTGCGAGGCGCGCCTCGCCGTCCCGTGGTCCTCTTCGGGGCGGCCGCCCTGCCGAAACGCATGAATCCTGCTCTCTTTCTGCTGTTGTGGAGCCACCCGCGGCTGCGGGCGACACCCGTTCTGTGTCAACGAGACGCCGCCGGGGCCTGTACCCGAATCCCGACCTTCCGGTACAGCCGTCGACGGCGCTACAACGATCTGGTCACACTGATGCTCGCTGGACGATATTCGACCCCCGAATCGTTAGCAAGACCCGGGGTTGCAGTGCGGGCCGAAATCCGTCCGCGACAATCAGTGATCGTGCGGTGACACTACCGTGTCCCGCGGTTGATGTCGCGACGGACCTCATTATTTGTTCGTTATCCCAAATCAACGGGCGCGCACCAAGATCACGAACGCCGAGGGAACGTTCCGGTCCGCCGGATGAAGTGATCATGAACGGACCGCAGCGAACTCCTCGCGGCATCGAACCCGGCAACTTTCCCGCGTACTTCGCACATCGCACATCGATTCGAGGAATAGCGGCAGAAATGCGCCGGAAATAGCCGGACAACATGAATTCGGGCCCTGTCCGGACCACCCGTGAGGGGTGTGCCGAACAGGGCCCTGCCGAATGCGGGGCTCAGCCGATATGCGCCGAGAGATCCGGCGTCATCCGCGCGACCTCTTCGGCCCAGTAGGACCAGGCGTGAATACCGACGTTCGGGAAGGAATAGACCACATTGTTGGCGCCGAGCGTCGCCATCCTGATCTGGAAGGCACGGGTGTTGGCCAGGGCCAGCGCCTCGAGCGCCATACCGTTCACGGTGCCGGCCGTTGGGCCGTCGGTCGGGCCGGGCAGCCCGCTGCCCGCCGAGATCCACAGGCGGGTGTTGTTGTCACGCAACCGCGGCGCGAACACGAACGGATCCATCCGCAGCCACTGCGGGCCCCATGGCGGCGCCATCGAATCGACGTTGTAGCCGCCGGCGTCGAGCATGGCCATCCGGATCGCCTCGCGCATACCCGGTGCGGAAATGTTGAGGTAACCCGAGTAGGAACCGGCGAAACTGAACTGGTCCGGGTGATAGGCGGCCAACGTCAGTGCGGCGCTACCGCCCATCGACAAACCGAATACGCCATTACGGTTCGGATTGAAGCCGAGCCGGTCGCGCAGCGCCCAGCGCAGATTCTGGGTCAGGAAGGTCTCCCACTGGTACCGGTAGCTCTTACCCGGGCCGGCGGCGAGCGCGTTGAGCGCGCCCGAACCCGACGACGAACCGGTGCCCGGCGGGATGCCGGCGAAACTACTCGGCGCATTCCAGTCGGCATAGAAGCTGGACATACCGCCGACCGGCATCACCACATTGATGTTCCAGTCGGTGAGCAGTTGCGCGACGTTGGTATCGATCTCCCAGCCGCTCAGCGTCTCCGGGGCGCGCAGACCGTCGAGGGCGTAGACCACTCGGTTGGTGTTGCCGTCCTTGGCGCGGAAGACGCGCGATTTGATAGGGCCCATCCCGGAATCGACCCAGAAATCGAAACCGGCCGGGTTGAACGCCGCCGAGGCGGGAGCGGCCGGACCCGCTATGGACACCCCCATGGGGACGAGCATCGCCGCGGCGACACCTACCGCCGCCCGCTTCACCCATGAGCCGGACCGCGTCGTTCTACCGGGCCTGCGCGCACTTCGCATTCCACTAGACCTTTCGCCTGAACGGCCGGTCAGCAATCGCATGGCTACGACACCGGCCTCCTCATCGGACACCGGGTGACCGCGTCGGACGATCTCGAGACGCACCCACCTGTGTGCATGTTCCTGGTGTATCAATCGACAATGAATGCCTCCATGTTGCTGGATGGTGATCCATCCCACAACTCCGGCGGGCTTCCGTATGCACATTCGTTGCCGGGAGCTGTGTTGGATTGCGGCTCCTTCGTCGCGTCTGTTCGTGGCCCCGGGGAAGTCACGAACCGGGCTCCTCGGGATCGCCCGCCCTGGGTCGCACCAGGTACCCCGGGAAAGCAGAAGGCCGCTCGGTGGGTGCCGAGCGGCCTTCTGGTCGGAATCCGGTCTAGCCGATGTGGGCCGACAGGTCCGGAATCATCCGGTAGACCTCGGACTCCCAGTTCCGCCAGTTGTGCACACCGACGGGCGGGAAGCTGTAGGTCACGTTGTTCGCGCCCAGCGTCATCATGCGGACCTGGAAGGCGCGGGTGTTCACCAGCGCCAGCGCCTCGAGCGGCATGCCCTGGATGATGTCCAGCGGCGCTGTGGCATCCGCCGGGCCCGGCAGGCCACTGCCGGCGGCGACCCACAGCCTGGTGTTGTTGGCCTTGAGTCGCGGTGCGAACACGAACGGGTCCATCCGCAGCCACTGCGGGCCCCACGGCGGCGCCATGGCGTCGATGTTGTAACCGCCCGCGCTCAGCATGGCCACGCGCAGCGCCTCACGCATACCGGGCGCGGAGATGTTCAGGTAACCGGAGTAGGAGCCGGCGAAGCTGAACTGATCCGGATGGTAGGCGGCCAGGGTCAGCGCGGCACTACCGCCCATCGACAGGCCGAAGACGCCGTTGTTGTTCGGGTTGAACCCGAGCCGGTCCCGCAGCGCCCAGCGCAGGTGCTGGGTGAGGAAGGTTTCCCACTTGTAGGTGTTGGTCTTGCCGAGGGTCTCGGTCCAGCCGGAGGAACCCGTCGCGGCCGAACCGGACGACGAGCCCGACGACGAACCCGCCGAACCGGTGTTCAGGCCGAGGAAATCGCTCGGGCCGTTCCAGTCGGCGTAGAAGCTCGACGGACCACCGACGGGCATGACCACGTTGATGTTCCACTTGGTCAGCTCGCGGACGACCTCGGTCTCGATCTCCCAGCCGCTCAGGTCGCCACGGGCGCGCATACCGTCCAGGGCGTAGACCACCCGGCTGGTGTTGCCGTCCGCGGCGCGGAAGACGCGGGACTTGATCGGCCCCATCTCCGAATCGACCCAGAAGTCGATTCCGGCGGGGTTGAATGCCGCCGACGCCGTCGCGCCGGGGCCTGCCACCGACGCCCCGAGCGGTAGCAGCACTGCCAGCGACATGAGCATCGATCGCTTCAACCAGGAACCGGCTCTTCGGACTCCCGGTCGGCCACCGTGCGCTCTGCGCGCGATCACGCCTCGCATGTGTTCTCGGCCTTTCGTCATGCGGCGGTCGCCGCGTTCCTCGGTGCCACCGTGCCCCGGCCCACGTTTCGGGCAGGACACGGCGGGGTACCACGGCAGCCTAACCCGTGACCTATGCCAGAGCGTTATCAAAACGAGACAAAGTGAGGCACGCCGCTTTGTTCGCGGCGTGTCGACAACGCGCTAGCGGGGCGGTTGCGGGTAGGGGTCGACCAGCCCGCAACGCTGGATCTCGTACTTGGGCACCCGCTCGATACGGTACTTCGCGAAGTTCAACGCGTTGCGGAGGTTGTGCTTGAACCGGTCCCATGTCAGCTCGCCGCGGTAGGACAGCAGCAGGGCGTGGGTCTGCGGGCACGACATCGCCACCCGCGCCTGGGTCACCCATTTCTCGTCCAGGTACCAGGGCATCCACGGCTTCTGATCCACCATGCCGGTGTCCACGATGACCCAGTCCGGGAACAGGCTCTTGTCGTGGCCGATGCGGCCGTCCTCGAGCCGCTCGGTGTGCGCGGCCAGCGGGTAGGCCAGCCCCATCGGGTCGATGACGCGCACGTCCAGCGGGACGTTCATGCTGGTCATGCCCAAGTTCAGGAAGTAGACGGTATGGCCGGCACCGCCCTCGGGGATGGGCTGCGGCGGTGGCGCCACGTACCAGAACATGAACGACGGCGAATTCAGCAGCAGCCCGCCGTTGGGATTGGCCATGATGTCGTTGACCATGGGCCGCATCCGGGCGTAATCGAGGTAGTCCTCGGCCAGGATCGGATGGTCGTGGCCGGTGTTGAGCACGTAGTAGACGCGTTCGTCGACGATGCCGGACGAGCTGATCTTGGTGCCGGTGGTGATCGCGGTGGTGCCCATCGCCAGCAGCGACCACACCACCGTGCCGACCAGCGCCAGCGAGGTCAGCACGAAGGCACCGCTGCCGGCCGAGATCGATCGCAGCCCCGCTTCTGGCAACCGCACCGGCAGCACCGCGACCGGGGCCAGCAGGCAGAACAGTTGCGACAGCAGCATCCGGCCGTGCATGAAATCGCCGCCGACGCGCAGGGCGTAGACGGTCAGGATGACGCCACTGCCGAGCATGAGGGCGACGACGGCACTCGGTGAACGCAGCCACTGCCGGAACCGGATCGTCCAGCGGGCCCTCGGCTCATCGGGATCCTCGGTCTCGGCCTGCTCCGCGCCGGCCCGTCCGGCACGCGCCGCGACGATCCCGGCGACGAGCAGGATCAGCAGCGGAACCCAGAGGAAGTACGGCCCGACCAGATCCCACAGGTAGGTGAAGCCCTGCCCCCATTTCGCACCACCGGCATCCTTGGCCACGGCCGTATTCGGGTACGGCAGACCGTAATAGCCCATCCGCCAGATCTGGTAGCCCAGCGGCAGCAGGCCGGCGACCGCGACGATGATCAGTCGCAGCAGGCTCGGGCGCAGCCGGGTGGCCGGCATCGGCGCCAGGAAGATCATCAGCAGCGCCAGTCCGCCGACCAGCGTCATCTCCGGGCGGATCAGCGGCGCCAGACCGGCGAGGAACACCAGCCCGAGCAGGCCGGGCACCCGGACGCGTTCGGCCTGGCTCCACCGCACCATCAGCCAGAACAGCAGGCCGAGCCAGGCGATGACCAGACCGCTCTCCAAGCCGGAGGTCACGTAGTCACGGGCGGGCGGCACCGCGATGTAGGCCAGTGCGCCCGCTGGCAGCAGCAGCGCCGAGGACGATCCGCCCCACAGCCGCGCCGAGCCGAGCATGGCGAACACGATCGCCAGCACCGACAACGTCAGCGCGACGCCGAGCACCACGTACTCCAGCCGCGCCTGGGTGAGCCAGCTGAAGAACCAGACGATATAGGTCCACGCTGTGCTGGTGTTGGTTTCGACCCGTTCGCCCGCGTTGAACACCGGGCCGTTGCCCGCGAGCAGATTGCGCACGGTGCGCAGCACGATCAGGCCGTCGTCGGCGATCCAGCGGCGTTGCCAGCCACCGATCGCGAACAGTGCGGCGGTCAGCACCACCCCACCGACGAATGTGGCCCGGGATAGTCGGGCGATACGCGAGGCCGGGGCGGGCTGCTCCTCGGCAGCCGCCCGCTCCGCGTATTCGGTTCCCTCCGCTCCCGCTACCAGCATCTCGTCAGGTGAGATAGACAGCGACACCTACCGCTCCGATCCAGGCGATTGCGAGGAACTGGAGGACCCGGTCCCCCAGCGCGATCTCTTCCGGTTCGCCGGCCTCGCCGCCATCGACGTCGACCGCGTACCGCAGGATTGCGATGGTAAACGGAACCATCGAGATGGCGTACCAGTTCGTGTTATTGGCTTCGCCCTGCTCGAAGGCCCACAGGCCGTAGAACACCACGACCGCCGTCGCGGCCAGCGTCCAGATGAAACGCAGGTAGGTGGGCGTGTAGTACTCGAGCGACTTGCGGATCTTGGCGCCGGTACCCAGCGCGATCTGCAATTCGGCGTAGCGCTTGCCCGCCGCCATGAACAGCGAACCGAAGGCCATGATCAGCAGGAACCACTGCGACAGGCCGATATCGGCGGCCGCGCCACCGGCGACGGCGCGCAGCAGGAAGCCCGAGGACACGATGCAGATGTCGAGCACGGCCTGATGCTTGAGGCCGAAGCAGTAGGCGAGCTGGATGCCGATGTAGACCGCCATCACGACCGCGAGCTGCCACGATGCCAGCAGCGAGCCGAGGATCGAACCGGCAAGCAGCACCACCGCGAGCATGTAGGCCAGGTTCACCGGCACCACACCGGCCGCGATCGGCCGGTACCGCTTGGTCGGGTGGGCGCGGTCGGCCTCGACGTCCATGGAGTCGTTGACCAGATAGATGCCAGAGGCCGCCATGCAGAACACGACGAACGCGATCGCGACATGCGCGAGCACCGAGGCGTCGCCGAGCACATCGGGGCCCGCGGCCAGCGGCGCGGCCAGCACCAGGACGTTCTTGACCCACTGCCGGGGCCGGACCGCCTTGATCAGGCCACCGGCCAAGGTCTTGGGCGGGCCCTTGACGACGGCTTCGGCCAGATCGGCGCCGGTCGGCTCTTCACTCATCTCAACCAAGGCCTTTTCTTCAGTGGTCATGTTTACGCGCCCGTCGCGAAGCCAATCGCTTCTCGGTACCGATCAACGCGGCAGCCGACGCCGCACCGAGCGCGGAACCGGCGAGCACATCCGAGGGGTAGTGCACCCCGAGCACGACCCGGGACAGCACCATCGGCGGGACGAGCACCGCTGGCAAGGGTAGCCCGGTCAATCTGCCGAGCAACACCGCAGCGGCGGCGGTGGAGGTCGCGTGCGAGGACGGGAAGCTGAGCTTGCTCGGCGTCGACACGTTGACCTGCACCGACGGATCGTTCGGGCGCGGGCGGCGGACCACCCGCTTGATCACGATCGAGGCCGCGTGCGCGCCGACCGCGCCGACCGCAACCCCGGCCCACTGCCTGCGGCGCGGCTTGTCCACCAGCCAGCCGGCGGCGGCGATGCCGACCCAGCCGAGCGCGTGCTCACCGAAGTGCGACATCGCGCGGGCGGCGGAGACGACGGTGGGGTTGGCGCCGATGGTGCCCTGCACGGCGTTGATGATCGCGACCTCGCGCGGGACCTCGACGTATTCGCCGCTGCACGCGCAGGCGCCGCCGCACCCCTCCTGGGCCGGATCGACCAGGGGCAGGCTCGGGTTCATCGCGTTCACTTCTCGGTTCCGTTCTGACTGACGCCGAAGGTCTTCTCCCATGCGGCCGCGCTGGTCAGCTCGGCATGGGCGGCCCGGTAGCGCTGCTGCATCTCCGGGAAACGGGCGGTGAGTTCCTTGCGCAGCCGCAGCGCTTCCTTGAGCAGCTCGGCCGCCTTGCGCGGATCGCGCTTGCGGTAGACGACGCCGCGACCATCGGCCGTGGTCACGGTGACGCCATCGACCTGGGAGAGCAGGAACCAGCGGGCGTCCAGCGTCGGCACGTTCAGCTGGGGGGTGTCGTGGTTGACCGGATCGACCTTGCGGAAGTTGTGCACCACACCCTTGGCCAGGCGCGCCACCTTGGCCAGCGGATTACCGGGCTCGCCGACCGCGCCGACGCTGTGGTGGCTGGCCATCGGCAGCTCCGTCGACGACGGCAGCACCACCGCGTCCGGGTAGTCCTTGCGCATCGCGTGGATCTTGCCGAGCGCGCTCGGCAGCAGGTCGAACAGGCCCTCGGGGCCTGCGAGGAAATCGCGGATCGCCTCGTTCTGGATCGCGACCGTGGAGTACTCCAGGCAGAGCAGATGCTTGAGCGTGGCCTTGATCGTGTTGACGACCATCGGCTTGCCGTCGCCGGGCAGATGCAGCGAGGCGACCACCAGGCGATTGCGCAGATGGAAGTACGCCTGCCAGTCGATGGCGTCGTCCTTGTCGCTCCACGCCATATGCCAGACCGCCGCGCCCGGCAGGGTGACCGTCGGATAGCCGGCGGCGCGGGCGCGCAGGCCGTACTCGACGTCGTCCCATTTCAGGAACAGCGGCAGCGGCTGACCGAGCTCCTCGGCGACCTGACGCGGGATGACGCAGGTCCACCAGCCGTTGAAGTCGACGTCGATGCGCCGGTGCAGCAGCTTGGAGTTGTCCCGGTCGCGCAGCGGATACTTGGAGAAATCGTGGTCGTATTCGACGTTGGGCGCCGCGGTCCACATGAAGATGCCGCGGTCGACGACCTCGCCCATGGTGTGCAGATGCGAGCGTTCCTGCAGGTTGAGCATCTGCCCGCCGACCAGGATCGGCGATTTCGCGAACCGGGCGAAGGCCAGCGCGCGCAGGATCGAATCGGGCTCGATCTCGATGTCGTCGTCCATGTAGACGATGTACTGGGCGTCGGTGGTCTTCAACGCCTCGTACATGACCCGGCTGTAGCCGCCGGAACCGCCGAGATTGGGCTGATCGTGGATGGCCAGCCGGTCCCCGAGTACCGCCGCGGCCTCGGCGAAGCCCGGTTCGTCGACGACCTTGCGGTTGCCCTGATCAGGGATGATCACGGCCTTCATCTGATCGAGCACCAGCGGATCCGAGCCGAGCGCCGCCAGGGTCTTCACCGCGTCGGTCGGGCGGTTGAACGTCGGCATGCCCACCGCGATGCTGCCGTCGCCGGGCGCCTCGACCGGGGCGTACCAGCCGCCCGCCAGCAGGGTGACCGCGGTGTCGGTGGTGATGTCGAACCAGATCCAGCCGCCGTCCTCGAACGGGGCCAGCTCGGTCTCGAACTCCACGAAGGTCGAGTCGGCGCCGGGTTCGACCGCGAATTCGCGGCCCTGCACGTGGATGCGGGAACCGTCGGCCTTGGAGCGGTAGACGTCGACACGGCCGTGCCCGGCCAGCTCCAGCCGCAACACCACCGAGCTCAGGATGCTCCAGCGGCGCCAGTAGCTGGCGGGCAGCGCGTTGAAGTAGGTGCAGAACGACACCTCCGACTCCGCGCCCACCGACAGCGAGGTGCGGGTCGGTGCGTGCGCGCGACGGGCGTTGGTCGGCGATTCCTCCAGGTAGAGGGTCCGCACGTCCAGCGGTTCGCCCGGCCGCGGCAGGATGATGCGTTGCAGCAGCGCCTTGGCTCGGGTCTCGGTCGTCATCTCTTCCAGAATCGGTTGCGAGGTCATTCGTTCCCTGTGGTCGCGGCGTGGATTCGGGGCCTGCGCACCTACGCCTGCTCGCTGTCGGTCAGCGGCGCGCCCGATTCCAGATGCGGCCTGAGCACATTGTCGAACATGCTCAGCGCGCTACCGATGGCCATATGCATGTCCAGGTACTGGTAGGTGCCCAGACGGCCACCGAAAACGACCTTGGCCGTTGCGGTTTCGTTCTTGGCGCGCTCGCGGTAGGCCAGCAGCTTGGCGCGGTCCTCCGGCGTGTTGATCGGGTAGTACGGCTCGTCACCGGTCTGCGCGAAGCGGGAGAACTCGCGCATGATGACGGTCTTGTCTTCCGGGTAGGCGCGCTCGGGATGGAAATGGCGCGGCTCGATGATGCGGGTGTAGGGCACGTCCGCGTCGTTGTAGTTCATCACCGAAGTGCCCTGGTAGTCGCCGGTGGGCAGGACCTCGGTCTCGAAGTCGATGGTGCGCCAGCCCAGCTCGCCCTCGGCGTAGTCGAAGTAGCGGTCCAGCGGGCCGGTGTAGACGACCGGAGCGTCCGGATTCGCCGCCCGGATCTCCTCACGCACGTCGAACCAGTCGGTGTTCAGCCGCACCTCGATCAGGTCGGAGGCGGCCATGTTCTCCAGCCACTTCGTGTACCCCTCCTTGGGCAGGCCCTCGTAGGTGTCGTTGAAGTAGCGGTTGTCGAAGGTGTAGCGGACCGGCAGCCGGGTGATGTTGCCCGCGGGCAGTTCCTTCGGGTCGGTCTGCCACTGCTTGGCGGTGTAGTCGCGGATGAAAGCCTCGTAGAGCGGGCGGCCGATCAGCGAGATCGCCTTCTCCTCGAGGTTCTGCGCGTCCGCGGTGTCGATCTCGGCGGACTGCTCGGCGATCAGCGCCTTGGCCTCGTCCGGGGTGAAGTAGCGACCGAAGAACTGCGAGATCAGCCCGAGTCCCATCGGGAACTGGTAGGCCTGTCCCTTGTGCATCGCGAACACGCGGTGCTGGTAGTTGGTGAACTCGGTGAACTGGGTGACGTAATCCCAGACCCGCTTGTTCGAGGTGTGGAACAGGTGCGCACCGTACTTGTGCACTTCGATCCCGGTCTGCGGATCCGGCTCCGAATAGGCGTTACCGCCGATGTGGTGGCGACGGTCGAGCACCAGCACCCGCTTACCGAGCAGCGTGGCGGTGCGTTCGGCAACGGTCAGCCCGAAGAAGCCGGAGCCGACCACGATCAGGTCGAAGGTGGAATCGGAGGACGCGGAGTTACCGGGGGACGATGCGACGGTCACGGGAGCCCAGAGTATCGGACTTCCCCGTGAGGTCCGGGTCGAGTCGCGGGGTGCGCATCCGGCAGGCGTTCTGCCACCGGTTTCCCGTGCTCGTCACCTGCGCGGAGGCACCGTCCGGGCGCCCGGTGACGACCTCTGCCGGGTGGGATCCACCGGTTCCGGCCGAGCGTGACTACCGCGAAGACCGCGGTGAACCCGAACACGACCGCACGGCTGCCAGGACGACGCGCCGCGGTGCGGACGAGAGGACGGGCCGGGCCCCGACCTCACCGCTCGACCAGGCTCCACGTCGGTATGGCGGGGCTTACACCGGCGACGGCGAACTGGTGCGGCGCTGGTCGAAGCGGGCACGCAGGTGGAGCCGCACCCTGCCGAACGCGCGGCGCTCCGGGGTGGCCCGCAACGAGCGCACGGTGGGCGCGGGCGGAACCTGCTCGGCTCCGGCGATCTCGTGCAGGCGCCGCCACTGCTGGGTCAGGTATTCGCGGCGCTCGCCGAGCTGCTCCGTCTGCGATGAGCGGGCCGGGCCTACCGGTACGGGTAGTGCCCGTACATCGGGGCGGGGGCGGCGAGAGCCGGGGTGCGGGGGGCGCGGATCCAGCGGCCGGTGGCGCTGAGGGAGGCCAGGATGAGGACGGCGACCACCAGGGCCAGGTCGAGGAACATCTGGCCGACCATCGTGCCGATGATGCTGATCGCCCAGGCGATGTTGATCAGGGCGAGCACGCTGGCGATGATGACGGTGACGCGGCCGAACTTGGTGCGGCACACCAGCAGTAGACCGCCGAGCAGCATCAGGAAGGCGATGAGGCCGGTCAGCCACAGCATGATGTCGGCGGTGTTCTGGGAGAAATCGAGGTCGATGTCGACGTCGCTGCGGGAGCTGCTGCCGCCACCGCCGCGTCGGCGGGCGCCGCTCACCACGGGGGCGCCCAGCTGGTTTGTCAGCTGCACCGCCCGGATGACGCCCCAGACGTAGAGCGCACCGCAGATCATGGCGAGAATGCCCGCGGTGATTCCCGTTCCGCCGCTTGCCTGTTGCTGCGGCGGTTGCGGTGGATAGCCGTAGCCCGGCGGCTGCCCGTACGCGGGCGGCGCGCCGTAACCGGGCGGCGGTCCGTAATTGTGCGGCGCTGGGTAACCGGGCCGACCCTGACCCGGGTGACCATAGGGATAACTCATGGGACGCCCCCCTCTCGATGTCGCCGGAACTCTACCGTGCGGTCCCGACAGCGAGCGAGCCGAAGACGCCCGCACGCGGAGGTTCCCCGTGCGGGCGTCGGCGAAACCGTGGACCGCCGGACCCGATCCGGCGGCCCCTCGGCTAGCGGAGGTTGCGGTCGGCGTAGATCCGCATGGCGTCGCGGACGAACTCGGCCGTGCCCTCGCCGTGCCGGTCGTAGTTCTGCCCGAAACGCGGGTCGGCGACGTACATCTCGCCCAGTCCGGCGAAATGGTCGGCGCCCGGGCGCTTGCCCTGGTAACCCCCGGTCAGCCACTCGTAGTGGCGCTGGGTGATGGCCTGCACCTCATCGCTTCCGGCATCCAGACCGGCCGCATGGGCCCGGCCGAAATCGGCGGCGATATCGAGCTGGGTCTGCTGGAAGGCCTGCTTCTCGGCCTCGCTCAGCGAACGCCACCACCGGTCACCGCTCTCGTAGGCGTCCTTGCCCCACCGCTCGATGACCTCGTCCTTGTACCTGGTGTGGTCGAACCCGTCGAAAACTTCTGCTGCCACGAGCTTTTCACCTCTTTCCATTTTGCGCAGCGTTGAGTTCACCGACTCGATCCGACGCCGGATCCGATCCTGTTCCTGCCGAAGCAGTTCCAGGTGCGTGTGCAGTGCCGCGGTGGCCTCCTGCTCTCCGGCGAGCACTTCGGCGATGACCGGTAGGCCGAGGCCGAGCTCTCGCAGCAGCAGGATGCGTTGCAACCGCACGAGAGAGTCCTGGTCGTAATAGCGGTACCCGTTGGTCCCGATCCGGCTCGGCGGCAACAGCCCCAGCTCGCCGTAGTGGCGCAGCGTGCGGCTGGTGGTACCGGCTGCCTTGGCCAGATCCTGGATGGACCATTCACCGGTCCGGGTGCCCGCGACCATGACCTGAACTCCTTCCCTGTCGAGGCGGTGCAACCAGCTTGCAAGTTGACGTTACGTCAAGGTCAAGCTGGATCGCACCGCCTCTTCAGGGCGTGGATCACAGCGCCCGGTCAGGCGCCGCCGAGTGGCCGAGGTGTACCGAATACGTCGGCTTCGGTCGGCAGTTCCGACCACACCGCCGCGCCCGGCGGTTGCACCTCAGGGGTTGCGCCGGTCGGTGTTCGCTGCACCTCGGGTCCTCCGGGCGCGGCCGAAGCGCTCGCCGGGTCGCCCTGGGCCGGTGCCGCCGGGGTTCCGGGTGCCGGCGCGCCCGGTGTTTCCGAAGCCGGGCCGACCGGATCTCCTGGTGCGGCCCCGGGCTCGGCGCTGCCCGGCGCCGAATCGGCCAGGCCGGGCACCAGCTCGAGCAGGGTCGTGAAGTCCACGACCTGCGCGCCGAGTGTCGGCGTGTAGATGATGACGCCATTGCTGTACAGCCGGTACAGCCCGGCGTTCTCGGGCAGGATCATCTCCGGCCCGATGGGTTCACCCACCGAACTCTCCGCACCGCCGATCCGGGCGTATTCGGCGTCGATCGGGGATTCGGTGTCGGAGGTCCTGGTGCGCGGCGCGGGGCCGGCCGGCGGTGCGCCGACGCTCAATTCGGCGGGGGTGGGCCCGACTTCGAAGGTCTGGATGTCGGCGGGCTGCCCGCCGTCGGGTGCGGCGGAGTACTCCGAACGCAGGACGTGCCCGTCGCGCAGCAGCACCATGCCCGCCGTCGAGGCGACGGCCTCGGCGGTGCGCGGATCTTCCTTTGCGGTACCGGGATAGACCTGGCAGTCGGTGGTGTCGCAGGTCTGCGCGTACGGGTAGCGCGTCTCGGCGAGGGCGTAGGAGCGGGCCGCGATGGCCTGGGCGCGCAGGGCCTCGGCAGCGCCCTTGTCGGCCCAGTTGGCCTGCACTTCGGCCGGGATGACGCCGAGCAGGTAGTCCTCCACGTCGACCCGGTTCACCGTGCGCGCAGCGCCGTCCTCGCCGGCCACACCCAGCGAACCGCGGTACGCGCCGCCACCGCACAGGGTCAGGTGCTCGGCGGCGGGGCGGCCCGGAGCGGGATCGACGGGGTAGATCCACGGATCCGCGGTCGAGGTCTGCCACAGCACCTCGCCGTCGCAACCGCTCGTGACCACGACATTCGCGCCGCCATCCGGTAGGGCGGTGAGGTGGGCGACCTCGCCGGGGCCGATGATCCGGCCGGCCACCCGCGCGCCGGCCTCGGCGTAGGCGTCGAGGGTCGAGTCGTCCTGTGCCATCAACCGGACGGCGACGGTGGTCGGGCCGACGGCGCCGAGGGTGGCGCCCGGGTAGTAGTGCCCGAGGATGCGTTCGGCCGTCCAGCCGTCCTGCGCGTTCTTCAGCGCGCCGTGCTGGCTCATGCCGCGGCCGTGGCCCGGCCCGGCAAGCGGTCTATACACGTCGTCGCCGGTCCACAGCACCAGCGGGCCGGCGACGAGCAGGGCCGTCGCGCCGACGACCAGCAACGAACTCCGCCTGCCTCGGCGCCGGCGCATCGACTGCGGTAAATGCGGCGCTGCCAGCGCATTCTCGACGCGTTGCGCCAAGAACCCGCGAGCGCGGTCGTTTCGTTGCGGCATCCGTTCACTCCCCTTGGTTTCCAAGGACCGGACAGGGTTCGGCGCCTGTCGGCATGTCGTTTAGACCGGCCACGATCCGAGAGCTACATTCGAGCACACATAATCCTCAACAAGAGGTTTAGAGATGTGAAATTTGTGACTAGTGTGATCCTTGGGACATCTCGACGCAAGCACTGATGCACTCGGATCACTGGTTCGACCCGATGGGAGAAGCTCGTGCCCTACCGCAAACCGAAACGTTCCTACGTGCTCCCGGTTGTCACCACACTTGCGGTAGCGGCGCCGCTGGCCGCCCTCGTGCCCAGTGATTCGGACTACCGCACCGCCAACGAAACCCAGCTCGCCGCCGTCCCCGCGCAGCTGGCCGAAGTGGTACTGAATTCCGCACCCGACATCGTGCTGCCGCTGCGCGAATTGACCGGCCTCAACCTGCCCGACCTGCGCCTTTCCGATTTGCGCAAGATTCCGCTGCCCGCCTCGGTTCCGGTGCCGCCCGGGCTTCCGCTACCGCCCGGCATCCTATTACCCAGCGAAATTCCCTTACCCCAGTTCGACTCCGGTCAACCCTCCGCGCCGCAGATCCAGAACGTCCCAGGACGCCTGCCCACCGGTGCGCAATTCATCGCCGACCCCGCCCTCGGCGCCGACCCGAACACCCCCGCCCTCGCACCGGGCGCGGTGCCGCCCGAGCTGATGACGGAGGTCGGCGCGCAAGTCAAAGAACTTTCCCGCGACACGCCGTTCAGCGTCGTCGCCCTCACCGCCGAGGACCTGCTGAACACCAAGGCGATGATCCGGGCCAAGCAGCCCGACGGCACCTGGGGCCCCTGGTACGAGACCGAGCCGATCGACACCGGCGCCGCCGACAATGCCGCACCGTCCGGCACCGAAGGTACCGAGCCGATCTACGTCGGCAACACCACCGCCGTGCAGGTCCTGGTGACGCGCAAGCCCGCACCGGCGCCCGCGCCGCAGGATCACGGCGCCCCCATCCAGCCGACGCCGGCCGCCGCGCCCGTCGACCAGCCGGAACCCGAACTCAAAGCGGTGCTGATCGATCCGGGTCGCGGCGCCATCGACGGCGCGCTCAACGACGTCGCCGCCGCGCTGCCCGGCGGCGGGCCGACGGTGATCACCCGGAACCAGTGGGGCGCCGACGAATCCATCCGCTGCGATTCCCCCACCTACGACGACGGCCTCGGCGGTGTCACGGTGCACCACACCGCGGGCCGCAACGACTACAGCAAGGCCGAATCGGCCGGCATCGTCCGCGCGATCTACACCTATCACGCCCAGACCCTCGGCTGGTGCGACATCGGCTACCACGCCCTTGTCGACAAGTACGGCCAGATCTTCGAGGGTCGTTTCGGCGGGCTCGACAAGCCGGTGCAGGGCGCGCACGCGGGCGGGTTCAACGAGAACACCTCTGGAGTGGCGATGATGGGCAACTACGAGTCCGAGACACCGTCCACTCCCATGCTGAACGCGGTCGGGCGGTTCGTCGGCTGGCGCACCAAGATCGCCGGGCTCGACCCGAAGGGCTACACCACCATGTACTCCGAGGGCACCGAGTTCACCCCGTACGCGCAGGGTGAAGAGGTGCGGCTGCCGATCGTGTTCGCCCACCGCGACGTCGGCAACACCAGCTGCCCCGGTGACGCCGCCTACGCGCAGATGGACCGGATCCGCGATATCGCCGCGGGCGCGCCCGGCGCGTCGGGCAGTACGCCGCCGTCGCGCCAGGTGCAGTCCGATGTGGCCGCGCTGGCCAACCTCACGGCCAAGCTGCTGACGATGGTCAACGACAACATCATCGCCAAGTACTGGGCGTCGAAGGGTGGACCGGACGGCCCGCTCGGTCAGGCTGCCTCCGAGCCGCTGCCCGCCGCGCAGGGTCAGCAGTACGCCAAGTTCGTCAACGGGTACGTGTATTCGACGCCGGACGGGCAGGCCATCGAGGTGGTCGGCAAGATCCTCGACCGCTTCCTCGAACTGGGCGCCGACGCGGGCGTGCTCGGCCTGCCGCTCGGCAACTCCTACCCCGTCCCCGACGGCCTGCGCGAGGACTTCCAGTACGGATCGCTGATCCTGAACCAGGTCACCGGCATCGTCACCACGGTGTGGAAGACCTACAACGACACCTATCAGGAGGAGATGAACCGGCCCGACCAGGTGTCGGCGCCCGATTCCCCCGCACCCGCTGACGCGCAAGCACCGGTACCGGGTACCCCGGCCGCTCCGGGGGCGCCTGCTCCGGTACCGGGAACCCCGGCCGCTCCGGGAGCGCCCGCGCCGGCTCCGCAAGCGGCGCCCGCACCCGAGGCGGCACCGCCCGCTGAGGCACCCGGCCCGGCGAGCGAGGAGCCGTCCACACCCGAGGTCGGCCAAGCGCCCGCACCTGAGGTAGCCCCGCCAGTCGCCCCCGAGAACGGCTAGGCGGGTAACTGAGTGTGCCGAGCCGGCTACGAGATCCACGCGCCCGATCGGCCACCCGACCGCAGTTCCGGGCCGGTATAGGTCCCGGCCAGGTATAGGTTTCCGCCCGCGATCACACCCACCAGCGTTCGAGCACGCGCGCCACACCGTCCTCGGCGTTGGTCGTGGTCACCTCGTTCGCCGCGGCGATCGCCTCGGGGTGGGCGTTGGCCATGGCGACGCCGCGACCGGCGAGGGTGAGCATCGGGATGTCATTGGGCATATCGCCGAAGGCGATGGCCGTTGCGGGGTCGATGCCGAGCCGTTCGGCCACTATCACCAGGCCGGACGCCTTGGTGACGCCCGGCGCGGACAGTTCGATCAGGCCATGGTCGGTGGAATAGGTGATGTCGGCGCGCTCGCCGACCATCGGGGCGAGCGCGGCCAGCATGTCACCGCTGCGGGCACCCGGTAGCCGGATCAGCATCTTGATCGCGGGTGAATCGATCACCTCGTGCCGGGCGACGGCGGTGTCGTCCGGATTGAGCCAGGCGTGTTCGTATTCGGGGGAGCTGACGAATTGCGGTGTCACCGCGTCGTGGGCGCTGGCACCGACCCGCTCGGCTGCCAGACCACACCCCGGCAGCACCTCCTCGGCGAGGTCGGCGATCCAGCCGAGGGTCTCGATATCGAGAGTCCGGCTGGTGAGCACCCGATCGGCGGCGCTGTCGTAGATCACCGCGCCATTGCCGCACACACACAGCGGCGCGAAGCCGAGCCCGTCCACCACCGGGCCGATCCAGCGCGGCGGACGACCGGTCGCCAGCACGAACGGCACACCGTCGGCGACGACGGCGCCGACCGCGGCTTTGGTGCGGGCGGTGACCCGCTCGTCGGGGTCGATGAGGGTGCCGTCCACATCGGAGGCGACGAGTTCCGGCTTCGGCAGCTGCACACGGGTCACCCATTCCATTGTGCTGTCTTTCCGCGCACGCCGCCGCGCCGCCCACCCGGCACGCCGACGGGTTGCCCGGCCACCGGTATTCGAGTTTGCCGAAAGATGAACACGCTGGTTGCCCGTCGGGCGCGCGCGGTGGCCGGTGGCTCCCTATGATCGGGGGCTACACCTGGACTCGAGGGGACCGATGACCGGCTTTTTGCTACGACGTGCGCTCAACTATGTCGTGCTGTTGCTGCTGGCGTCATTCCTCACGTTCAGCCTGGCGTCACTGACCTTTCGCCCGCTCGACAGCCTGGAACAGCGCAATCCGCGGCCGCCGCAATCGGTGATCGATGCCAAGGCCGAGGAACTGCACCTGAACGAGCCGATCCCGCAGCGCTATCTCACCTGGATCAAGGGCATCCCGCAAGGAGATTTCGGCACCACCCTCGCCGGGCAGCCGGTGAGCGAGGAATTGCCGCGCCGGGTGGGAGTCTCGCTGCGGCTGCTGATCATCGGTTCGATCGTCGGCACCGTGCTCGGCGTGCTGATCGGCGCCGCAGGGGCGATCCGGCAATACAAGTTCAGTGACTACTTCACCACGATCGTGTCGCTGCTGATTCTGTCCACACCGGTCTTCCTGCTCGCGACGCTGCTGAAATACGGTGCGCTGGAGATCAATTCGATGACCGGGCAGCAGATCTTCCTCTATACCGGCGAAACCTCGGCGAGCACGATCGAAGGGTTCGGCGCGCAGCTGGTGGACCGGCTCCAGCATCTGGTGCTGCCGACGCTGACGCTTGCGCTCGGCGGTATGGCCGGTTACAGCCGCTACCAGCGCAACGCCATGCTCGACGTGCTGCAGAGCGATTTCATCCGCACCGCCCGCGCCAAGGGGCTGACCAGGAGCAAGGCTCTCTACAAACACGGCCTGCGCACCGCGCTGATCCCGATGGCCACGCTGTTCGCCTACAGCCTCGGTGGACTCATCACCGGCGCCACCTTCACCGAGAAGATCTTCGGCTGGCACGGCGTTGGTGAATGGCTGGTCGATTCGATCAATGCCCAGGACCTGTACGTCGTGGTCACGGTGACGGCGTTCGCGGGTCTGGTGGTGCTGGTGTCGGGGCTGTTGTCCGACATCGTGTACGCGATTCTCGATCCCAGGGTGCGTGTGGGATGAGCGTCAGGCCCGAAGGAGGCAGCTTGCGTAACCACGTAGGGCCCGGGAATCCCACCATGGGGGCAGCGTGACCGAAGCCGAGATCATCGTCCAGGGCGCCCCCGAGGTCGCCGCGACCGGGCGACGCAAGCTGGTATGGCGCCGTTTCCTGCGCAACAAACCCGCCGTGGCCGGCGCGGTCATCCTGGTGCTGTTGTTCATCGTGAGTTTCGCGCTGCCGCCGTTTCTGCCCTACGACTACCAGCAGCTCGATTACACGGCGCTGCTGAAACCGCCGAGCCCGGAACATCCGTTCGGCACCACCCAGATCGGCCAGGACGTGCTGGCGCAGACGCTGCGTGGCCTCCAGAAATCGCTGATCATCGGGTTCTGCGTGGCCATCATCTCCACCACCATCGCCGCGCTTGCCGGTTCCATCGCCGGACTGCTCGGCGGCTGGACCGACCGGGCCATCATGTGGTTCGTCGATCTGCTGCTCGTGGTGCCGAGCTTCATCATCATCGCCCTGTTCGCCCCGCGCACGAAGGGCAGCGGCTCGATTCTGCTGCTGATCCTGCTGCTGGCGCTGTTCGGCTGGATGATCAGTGCGCGGATCGTGCGCGGGTTGACGTTGAGCCTGCGCGAACGCGAATTCGTCCGCGCCGCACGATATATGGGCGCACCCACGCGCACGGTGATCCTCAGCCATATCGTGCCGAACATCGCCTCGATCCTGATCATCGACACCACCCTCACCGTCGGCGCATCGATCATGGCCGAGACCGGGCTCAGCTTCCTCGGCTTCGGTGTGCAGCCGCCGGATGTCTCGCTCGGCTCGCTGATCGCCTCTGGCACCAAATCCGCGCTGACCTACCCGTGGCTGTTCCTGTTCGCCGGTGGGCTGCTGATCATCACGGTGTTGTGCGCGAATCTGGTGGGTGACGGGCTGCGCGACGCGTTCGATCCGAGTGCGAAGCGGGCCAGGTCGCGGAAGGCGAAGGCGAAGGCATGAGTACTGACACCACGTCCGTCGCGCAGACGCCGCCGGAGAAGTCCGCCGCCGCGCCGCTGCTCGAAGTGACCGACCTGCGGGTCTCCTTTCCCAGCGAAGAGGGCCGCGTCGATGCCGTGCGCGGGGTGAGCTACACCGTCAACGACCGGGAAGTGCTGGCGATCGTCGGCGAATCCGGTTCGGGCAAGTCCGTGTCGTCGCTGGCGGTGATGGGCCTGCTGCCCGAGCAGGCCAGGATCAACGGTTCGATCCGGCTGCGCGGACGTGAGCTGCTGGGGCTGGGCGACAAGCAGCTGTCCAAGCTGCGCGGCAGCTCGATCAGCATGGTCTTCCAAGACCCGCTCTCGGCGTTGACCCCGGTGTACCGGGTGGGCGATCAGATCGCCGAGGCGCTGCTGGCGCACGGCGCGATGAACAAGGCCGACGCCGCGAAGCGGGCCGTCGAACTGCTCGATCTGGTGGGCATTCCCGACCCGGAAGTGCGCGCGAAGGCGTTCCCGCACGAATTCTCCGGCGGTATGCGCCAGCGGGTGGTGATCGCGATGGCGATCGCCAATGATCCGGCGCTGATCATCTGCGACGAACCGACGACCGCGCTCGACGTCACCGTGCAGAAGCAGATCCTCAACCTGCTGCGCAAGGCTCGCGACATCACCGGCGCGGGCGTCATCATGATCACCCACGACATGGGCATCGCCGCCACCCTCGCCGACCGGGTCGCGGTCATGTACGCGGGCAGAATCGTCGAAACCGCCGCCACCGCAGAGCTGTTCAACACCCCCCGGATGCCGTACACGGTGGGTCTGCTCGGCTCCATCCCCCGCATGGACGGCCCGGCCCGCGCCCCGCTCATCCCGATCGTCGGCGCGCCGCCCGCCATGCACGCCCTGCCGCCGGGCTGCTCGTTCGCCCCGCGCTGCCCCATCTCCATCGACGACTGCCGCGCCGCCGAACCACCACTGGAACGCACCGGACCCGGGCATTCCGCCGCCTGCATCCGCACCTCGGAGGTGGGTTCGGCGGAGCTGTTCGAGGCCTACCGCCGCGAGATCAGCGAGCCGGAGCAGATCGCCGACACCGAACCCGACGTGGTGTTGCGGGTGACCGACCTGGTGAAAACCTTCCCGATCACCTCGGGTGTGGTGTTGCGCCGGCGCACGGGCGAAGTGCGCGCCGTCGACGGCATCAGCTTCGAAGTCCGCAAGGGCCGGACGCTGGCGCTGGTGGGCGAATCCGGTTCCGGGAAATCCACCACCCTCACCCAGATCCTGGATCTGGTGCGCCCCGAAGCCGGCCGCATCGAAATCCTCGGCACCGACGTCGCGACCCTGACCAAGGCCCGCAAACGCGAGATCCGCCGCAAGATACAGATCGTCTTCCAGGACCCCACCGCGTCTCTCGATCCGCGCCTGCCCATCCACGACGCCATCGCCGAACCGCTGCGCATCGACGGCCGCCCGCGCGCCGAAATCGCCCGCCGGGTACCGCAACTGCTCGAACAGGTGGGTCTGCGCCCCGAACACGCCGACCGCTACCCCGCCGACTTCTCCGGCGGCCAGAAACAACGCATCAGCATCGCCCGCGCCCTCGCCCTCGACCCGGAACTGCTCGTCCTCGACGAACCGGTCTCCTCCCTCGACGTCTCCATTCAGGCCGGCGTCCTGAACCTGCTACGCGACCTGCAAACCGAACGCGGCCTGTCCTACCTGTTCGTCTCCCACGACCTGTCGGTGGTCCGCAACCTGGCCCACGACATCGCGGTCATGTACCGCGGCAAGATCGTCGAATCCGGACCGGCGGAACAGATCTTCGGCAACCCTGAACACGAGTACACCCGGACTTTGATCGACGCGGTGCCCGAACCCGTCGTGAGCCGATAGGAGGTTTGCCGTGCGGATCCACTCGCTCGGTATACGTGTGGCCGTTGCGGCCGTCGCGACCGGTCTGGTCCTGTCCGGATGCTCGAGTTCGGATGATCCGGCACCGGGCGCCGAGGTCGCCGCGCTCGGGACCTCCAACGACATCAATCCGCGCGATGTCTCCGAGCTGCGCGACGGCGGAAACCTGCGACTGGCGTTGAGTTCATTTCCCGAGCAGTGGAACGCGCTGCACATCGACTCCGACGGCGAGGTCAGCGCGGTCGAACGTCCGCTGATGCCCCGTGCGTTCCACACCAGCGCCTCGGGTGAGCTTTCGGTCAATACCGACTACTTCACCAGCGTCGAACTCACGGACACCGATCCGCAGCGGGTCGTCTACACCATCAATCCCGAAGCTGTCTGGTCCGACGGGACGCCGATCACCTGGGAGGATATGCGGTCGCAGGCCGCGGCTCTGAGTGGGGAGAACCCCGAATACCTGATCAAGATGACATTCGGTTTCGACCGGGTCGAGAAGGTGGAGCGCGGCGTCGACGATCGTCAGGCGATCATCACCTTCAAGGAGCATTACGCCGATTGGCAGGGCCAGTTCGCGGGTGAGGCATTCCTGCTGCCCGCCTCGGTGACCAGCACGCCCGAGGCTTTCAACAAGAGTCAGCTCGACGGTCTCGGCCTTTCGGCGGGCCCGTTCATCATCCAGTCCGTGGACAAAGCGCAAGGCCGGGTCGTGCTCGGTCGTAATCCGAAATGGTGGGGCGAGACCCCCAAGCTCGACACCATCACCTTTACCGTGCTGGCGAGCGAGGCGGTGATCCCGGCCTTGCAGAACAATGAGATCGATGCGGTTGGTATCGCCAGTATCGACGATATGCGCACCGCGCAGAGCACCCCCGGTGTGCAGATCCGGCGCGCGCCGGGCAACAGCTGGTCGCACCTGACCTTCAATGGAGCGCCGGGCTCGATTCTGGAAGACCCGCGGGTACGGGTCGCGATTTCGAAGGCTATCGACCGCAAGGGTATTGCGGTCGCCATGCAGAACGGTCTCGTGGCGAATCCTCAACCACTCAACAACCATGTGTACGTGCAGGGACAGGTGGGCTATCAGGACAACAGCCTGCCGTTCGATCCGGAAGCCGCGGCGCGCGAACTCGACGAACTCGGGTGGAAGCTCAACGGTGAGTTCCGGGAGAAGGACGGCCGCAGGCTCACCATCCGCGACGTCATGTACAACGCGCAGAGCTGGGTGCAGATCGCCCAGATCATCCAGCAGAACCTCGCGCAGATCGGCGTCGAACTCATCATCGACACCCGGCCAGGTCAGGGCCTGTTCACCGACGTATTCCAGCCCGGAAATTTCGATGCCGGGCAATGGGTGTGGTCGAGCGATGTCTTCGCGCTGAAGAACCTCCCGCAGGTCTACCGCTACGACCCGAACGATCTCCAAGGCAACTACGGTCGCATCGGCTCACCGGAAATCAACGACCTCATCGACAAGGCCCTGGCCGAACTCGACCCGCAGAAGGCCATCCAGATCGCGAACGAGATCGATCGCAAGCTGTTCGAGATCGGTTTCTCGCTGCCGCTGGTCCAGTCGGCGGGTAACGTCGCGGTCCGCGCGGATCTCGCCAATTACGGCGCTCCCGGACTCGCGTCCTACGACTACACGAAAATCGGGTTCTTGAAGTGAGGGCGCGTTCGCTCCGGTCACGCACGATCGAGCAGGAAGGTCAGATCATGAGGAATCGGTTGCTGCGCAGACGAGTCGCGGTTCCACTGCTCGCGTTCAGCCTCATCGCGGCTGGTTGTGCGTCGAACGACAGCGATGCGCCGGAAGGCGCAGTCGCCGAGGTGGGCGCCACCAACGACATCAATCCGCATGATGTGAGCGAGCTCCGGCCGGGCGGGAATCTGCGACTCGCGGTCTCGTCGTACCCGGCGAACTGGAACACGCTGTCCAATGACGGCAACGAGTACGACATCGGCGCGATCGAGCGGCCGATGATGCCGCGGGCCTACAAGATCGATGCCGCGGGCGAACTGTCGATCAATACCGATTACTTCACCGATATCCAGCTCACCAATACCAATCCGCAGACGGTGGTCTACACCATCAACCCGAAGGCCGTCTGGTCCGATGGCACCCCGATCACCTGGGAAGACATCGCTTCCCAGGCCAACGCGCTCAGCGGAAGGGACAAAAGCTTCCTGATCGCGAGCACGATGGGCTTCGACCGGGTGGAGAAGGTAGAGCGGGGCGTAGACGACCGACAGGCGATCATCACCTTCAACAAGCACTTCGCCGATTGGCGCGGACAATTCGCCGGCAATCAGTTCCTTTACCCGAAATCGGTTACCGCGACTCCCGAGGCGTTCAACCACAGCCTCGTCGACGAGATCAAAGTGACCGCGGGGCCGTTCATGGTGCAGTCCACCGACCGGGGGCAGGGTCGTATCGTGCTCGGCCGCAACCCGAACTGGTGGGGTGACAAGCCGGTCCTGGACACCATCACCTTCTCGGTGCTCGACAGCTCGGCCTACGTTCCTGCCCTGGCGAACAATGAACTCGACGCCGTCGGCCTCGCCACCCGCGACGACATGGAAACGGCCCGCAATACCGAGGGTGTGGCGATCCGCCGCGCACCAGGCAACAGTTGGTCGCATCTGACCTTCAATGGTGCACCGGGTTCCATCCTCGAAGACCCGAAACTGCGCGTCGCGATCGCCAAGGGCATCGACCGCCAGGGCATTGCTACTGCTGTACAGAACGGGCTGGTGCAGGACCCCAAACCGTTGAACAACCACATCTACTTGCAGGGGCAGGTCGGCTACCAGGACAACAGCCTGCCGTTCGATCCGGAAGCCGCCGCGCGCGAACTCGACGAACTCGGGTGGAAGCTCAATGGCGACGTCCGGGAAAAGGACGGCCGCAAGCTCGAGATCCGCAATGTCATGTACAACGACGACACCTGGGTGCAGATCGCACAGATCATGCAGCAGAATCTCGCCCAGATCGGCGTCAAGATGAATATCGAAACCAAACCGGGCCGTGGATTCTTCACCGACGTCATCCAGCCCGGTAATTTCGATGTCGGACTGTGGGTGTGGGTCGGTGACCCGTTCCCGCTCAGCAGCCTGAACCAGATCTACAGCTACAACCCGGAAGACTTGCAGGGCAACTATGGCCGCATCGGCTCGCCCGAACTGAACGCATTGATCGAGCAGACGATTTCGGAGCTCGACCCGAAGAAGGCGATCGAGCTGGCGAACCAGGTCGACCAGCAGGTCTGGCAGGAAGGGCATTCGCTTCCGCTGTTCCAGTCGGCAGGAAACGTCGGGGTACGCGCCGATCTCGCCAATTTCGGTGCCGCGGGCCTCGCCTCTCTGGACTACACGAAAATCGGCTTCCTGAAGTGATTCCCGGATCAGGCCGGACCGAACATCCCCTGGCCTATCCGCTCACCGTCACGTTCGGCGCCCTCGCGATCATCACCGCGTGGGCGCCGTTCGCCGATGTGGACCAGCTCAGTGCGCTGGCGGCGGTGGCGGTGGGGATCGTTGGGTATTCGGGGGTTCGCGTCGCGCGGGCGCTGGGGTGGCTCGGGAGCGGGGTGGGTGCGGACGAGACGCTTGCGGTGAAGCGGGTCCGTCAGCAGCATCGGCTGGTCGGCCGGTCGTGGCTGGAGTTCACGCACGGGCGCCGGACGTGCTGGCTGCCGGTGTATTTCGATCCGGCACTGATCACGTTGGTCGAGGCGACGGCCGAACTCGGGGAACGTTCGGTCCGGTTGGGTGAGGTTCGGCTCTTCCCGTCCGGCCGGGTACGCGACACCGAACCGCCGGGCCGCCTGATCGACAATCCATCGCGCCCTGACCCGGACGGCGTCACCCAGGCGCGAGCGGCGGCGTCACCCCTGCGGCGGCTGCTGCTGGACGCGCAATCGGTGGTCGCAGCTCCCTTCGCCGGCCTGTTCTGGATCTACATCGACGGCGGCGGCATCCCCGCCTTCACGGCCGCCACCTGCGTCGCCGCCGTCACCGCCACCTGGCTCTCGGCGATCCGCGGCTCCGACCCGAGCTGACGATCCCCAGGTCATCGCGGCGAGTTCCGTCGGGCGTTCGCGGACTCCTGCGGCAAAGGAAATTGGTCTGACCACTTGACCTCCTGACCTTTCTGGCGCAGAGTGGGCTCATGGCGTTGCAACCGGTGGTGAAGCGGTCGGTGTCGGCGGATGTGTTCGAGCAGATCGCCGACGATGTGCTGAGTGGGGAGTTGGCGCCGGGGACGGCGTTGCCCAGCGAGCGGCAGTTGGCGGAGGCGTTGGGGGTGTCACGGCCCGCGGTGCGGGAGGCGTTGCAGCGGTTGTCGGCGGCGGGGCTGGTGGCGGTGCGGCAGGGGGATGCGACGACGGTGCTGGATTACCGGCGTGGGGCTGGGTTGGAGGTGTTGCCTCGGCTGCTGGTGCGGGCGGGCGCGCTGGATCCGGCGGTTGCCCGCAGCATTCTGGAGGCGCGGCTGCACAACGGGCCGAAGGTCGCCGAGCTCGCGGCCGCCAGGATCGCCGAGGAAGATGCCACGGAACTGGCGAAAACCCTGACGGGCCTGGTGGATTCCATTTCCGAGTCGGAATCGGATCCGATCGCGCAGCAGCGGATCGCGCTGGAGTTCTGGGATCACCTCGTCGACGCCGCCGATTCGATCGTGTTCCGGCTGATGAACAACATGCTGCGGGCCGCGTATGAGCCCGCGCTCGCGGCGCTTGCCCCGATCATGTCCGCTGAGGTGGGCAATGTGGCGGGGTATCGAGAACTGGCCGACGCCGTCGTGGCGGGCAGGCCGCAGCAGGCCGCCGAACGAGCGCGAGCATTGCTCGAGCCGGCGACCACTGCTCTGATCAGCGTCCTCGACGGACATCGAGCACTACCACGGGAATCATCATGACCACAGCTCAACCCCCAGAACCGGCATCGATCGACGCCGCCGCGCGCGCCAAGGTGCGTCGCGATGAACGCGCGCTGCGTCGCGGGCTCACCCTCGGCGCGGCGGCCCGTGAGTTCGTCCGGCATCCCTCGCCCTGGTTGATCGGCCTCACCCTGCTCGCGGCGCTGACCGGCCGGATCATCGTCGGCGACTGGCAGCCGACCGACGCGCTGGTGCCTGCGGTCATGCTCGCGGTTTTCCCGATCTTCGAATGGGTCGTGCATGTGACCGTGCTGCATTGGCGCCCACGCACACTCGGCCCGATCCCGATCGACAGCGAGCTGGCCCGCAAACACCGTGAGCACCATGTGGATCCGCGCGATATCCCGCTGATCTTCATCCCGACGAAAACGCTGACCGTGCTGGTGGTGGTGCTGGTCGCGATTGCCCTGCTGGCCTTCCCGCGCCTCGGCCTCGGGCTGACGTTCCTGCTCACCATCACCGCGCTCGGCCTCGGCTACGAGTGGACCCACTACCTCATCCACACCGACTACAAGCCGAAACACTCGCTCTACCGGGCCATCTGGCGCAATCACCGGCACCACCACTACAAGAACGAGCATTACTGGTTCACCGTCACCACCTCGGGCACCGCCGACCGGCTGTTCGGTACCGCGCCCGACCCGTCGCGAACCCCGACCTCCCCGACCGCGCGTCACCTGCACGCGACCTGAGTCACCGCAGGTAGCGGACCGGTTCCGGCTACCGAACAGCCACCGCCGCGCCGGCACCTCTCGAAGGTGCCGGCGCTTTTTCGTGTTCCGATCTTGACGGATAGATACCTTAGGGGGGTATGGTACTGCGCAGTCGATACGGCTTCCGGAAGGGAAGGGACTTCTCATGACTACGCAGACCAGATCCACCACGAAACGGTGGTGGGCGCTGGCGGTGATCGCCGCCGCGCAGTTCATGGTCATCATGGACACCTCGATCATCGGGATCGCGCTGCCGAAGATGCAGGCCGAGCTCGGGTTCTCCCAGGAAAATCTCACCTGGGTGTTCAACGCCTACGTGATCGCCTTCGGCGGTTTGCTACTGCTCGGCGGCAGGCTCTCGGATCTGCTCGGCGCGCGCCGGGTATTCGCCGCGGGCTGGGTGGTGCTGCTGGCCGGATCGGTGGTCGCCGGTGCCGCGGGCAACGTGGCGACCGAACTGGCGGGCCGGGCCATCCAGGGCGGCGGCGCGGCGCTCATCGCGCCCTCGGCCTTGACCCTGCTGATGATGCTGTTCGGCTCGTCGCCGCAGGAACTCACCAAGGCGCTGGCCGTCTACGGCGCGGCGGCGCCGGCAGGTGGCACGGCCGGCGTGTTCCTGGGTGGCGTGATCACCGAATACATCAGTTGGCCTTGGGTTTTCTACATCAACGTGCCGATCGCGATCCTGGCCCTGATCGCCGTTCCGCTGCTCATGCCCGCCGCCCCGGCACGTTCGGGATCGGTGGATGTGCTCGGCGCGGTCACCGTCACCGCGGGTCTGGCCGCGGCGGTCTACGCGATCGTGCAGGCGCCGGAGGTCGGCTGGGCCTCGGGGCAGACCTGGGGTGTGCTGGCCGTGGCGGCCGCGCTGCTGGCGGGCTTCGTCTACCTCCAGTCGCGCAGCAGTGAACCGCTGATGCGGCTCGGCATCTTCCGCGCACCGAATCTGGCCGCCGCGAATATCGCGCAGTTGCTGCTCGGCGCGGCCTGGGTGCCGATGTGGTTCTTCCTGAACCTCTACCTGCAGCAGGTGCTCGGCTACAGCGCGTTCCCCTCGGGCGCCGCGCTGCTGCCGATGACGACGCTGATCATGCTCGGCATGATCGTCATCGCACCGCGGGCGATGCAGCGCTTCGGCGCCAAGCCGATGATCGTGACCGGCCTGCTGATCCTCGGCATCGGCCTGGCGATCATGTCGCTGGTGCGCCCCACCGGCAACTTCTGGGTCGACGTGCTGCCGGCCTCGCTGGTGGCCGCGGGTGGCATGTCGCTGGCCTTCATACCCTCGTTGGGTACCGCCATCTCCGCCGCGCGCCCCGAGGAGGGCGGGCTGGCCTCGGGCATCGTGAACGTCAGCTACCAGGTGGGTTCGGCGATCGGCCTGGCCGCGATGACCGCCGTGGCCGCCGCATTCGGCGCCGACCAACTGGGCGATCTGCCGGAACTGACCAACGGCTTCTCCGCGGCCTTCCTCGGTGCCGCCGTGATCGCCCTGGCAGGCGCGGGTATCGCGGCCGTCACCATGCGCTCGCCGGCGCAGCAGGAGGTGGCCACAGCGGATTGACAAGTTACCCTAGGGGGGTATGGTAGTAACCACGTTCGACGGACAGTCCGTCACCGAGAAGGAGAGCACTCGATGAGCACCACCACCGCGACCGTCACCGGGATGACCTGCGGCTGCTGCGTCAACAAGGTCCGCGACAAGGTCGGCGCCCTGCCCGGCGTCACCGACGTCGCCGTCGACCTGGACAGCGGCACGGTCACCGTCGACGGCGCACCCGTCGAACGGACGGCGCTGGCGGAGGCCGTCGCCGCGGCCGGCTTCCAACTGGCCGACTGAAATCCATCCACAGCAATCCACCGCATCGACTCAACAGAAAGACGGAGCCTCCCGATGAACACAACCACCAAGTTCGCCGGATTCGCCCTCGGCCTCGCGGCGGTCTTCGGGATCGCTCTCGGTGTCGGCGCCGCGGTCGGTCCGGAACCCTCCGAACCGGCCGGGCACGATGCCCACGCGACCGGATCCGCCAGCACCGGCGGATCCGGCTCCGCGGAGCTTCCGGGTGGGCTGGTCGCCACCGAAGCCGGCTACACACTGGCCCTGGACAACGCGACGACCACCACCACCGCCGCCGCCCAGCTGCGGTTCCGCATCCTGGACGCGACGGGCGCACCGGTCACCCGCTACGTCCGCTCACACGACAAGGACCTGCACCTGATCGTGGTCCGCCGCGATATGGCCGCCTTCCAGCACGTGCATCCGGTTCTCGACGCGAACGGCACCTGGAGTGTTGCGCTGAACCTCTCCCGGGCCGGCGATTACCGGGTCTACGCCGACTTCACGCCCGAAGGCGGCGAAGCCCTGACCCTCGGCGCCGACCTGCGGGTCGCGGGCCAGTACGACGTGCAGCCGCTGCCCGCCCCGGCGACCAGCACCACGGTCGGCGACTACACCGTCACGCTGGACGGCGCGGTCACGCCGGGCCGGGCCTCGAAGGTCACGCTGACGGTGAGCCGCAACGGGCAGCCGGTCACCGACCTGCAGCCCTACCTCGGTGCGTATGGTCACCTGGTCGCCCTGCGCGCCGCCGACCTCGCCTACCTGCACGTCCACCCCGAAGGTGAGCCCGGCGACGGTGTCACCGCGGCCGGCCCCGGCATCACCTTCTTCGTGACGGCCCCGACCACCGGCGATTACCGGCTGTTCCTGGATTTCCAGCACGAGGGCGTGGTGCGGACCGCCGAGTTCACCGCGACCGCGGGCCCGGCCTCGACGACCGCCGCGCCGGACGCGGGCCACGGCGCCGAACAGCCCGGCCACGGACACTGACCCGACCCCCGAACCCACCGACCTCGCACCGAGCGACAATTTACTGAGCACCAGAGAAACGGAGCGACCCATGACCACCGCGACACAACCACCCGCCACCGGGCAGGTCGAATTGGTGATCGGTGGCATGACCTGCGCGTCCTGCGCCAACCGCATCGAGAAGAAGCTGAACAAACTCGACGGCGTCACCGCGACGGTGAACTACGCGACCGAGAAGGCGCGCGTCGACTTCACCGGCGACATCTCCCCCGTCGATCTGATCGCCACCGTCGAGCAAGCCGGCTACACCGCCGCCCTGCCCGCGCCGAAGGTGGAAGCGGCCGCCGCCGAACCGGTGGAGGAGGATCCGACCGCCTCGCTGCGGACCCGGCTGCTGGTCTCGCTGGTGCTGACCGTCCCGGTGATCGCCATGGCGATGATCCCGGCCCTGCAGTTCACCAACTGGCAGTGGCTGTCGCTGACGCTGGCCGCTCCGGTCGTGGTGTGGGGCGCGCTGCCGTTCCACAAGGCGGCGTGGACCAACCTGCGGCACGCCACCGCCACCATGGACACGCTGGTATCCATCGGCACGCTGGCCGCGTTCGGCTGGTCGATCTACGCGCTGTTCTGGGGCACCGCCGGTACGCCGGGGATGACCCACCCGTTCGAGTTCACCATCTCGCGGATGGACGGTTCCGGCAGCATCTACCTCGAGGCCGCGGCCGGCGTGACCACGTTCATCCTGGCCGGACGCTTCTTCGAGGCCAGGTCGAAGCGACGGGCCGGTGCTGCCCTGCGCGCACTGCTCGAGCTCGGCGCCAAAGAGGTTTCGGTGCTGCGCGGCGGCGCCGAGCAGCGGATTCCAGTGGAGGAGTTGACCGTCGGGGACCGGTTCGTGGTGCGCCCCGGCGAGAAGATCGCCACCGACGGCGTGATCGTCGAGGGCTCCTCGGCGGTGGACGCGTCCATGCTGACCGGCGAATCGGTGCCGGTCGAAGTGGGCACCGACGATGCCGTGGTCGGCGCGACCGTCAACGTCGGCGGGCGGATCGTGGTGCGCGCCACCCGCATCGGCTCCGACACCCAGCTCGCCCAGATGGCCAAGCTGGTCGAGGACGCGCAGACCGGTAAGGCGCAGGCCCAGCGGCTGGCGGACAAGATCTCCGGCATCTTCGTGCCGATCGTCATCGCCCTGTCGGTGGCCACCCTCGGCTTCTGGCTCGGCACCGGCGGCGCGATCGCGGCGGCATTCACCGCGGCGGTGGCCGTGCTGATCATCGCCTGCCCGTGCGCCCTCGGCCTGGCCACGCCGACCGCGCTGATGGTCGGCACCGGGCGCGGCGCCCAGCTCGGCATCCTGATCAAGGGACCGGAGGTGCTCGAATCCACCCGTCGCGTGGACACCGTGGTGCTGGACAAGACCGGCACCGTCACCACCGGCAAGATGACCCTGCTCGACGTCATCGCGGCCGACGGTGCGGCTACCGACGAGGTGCTGGCCCTGGCCGGTGCGCTGGAGGATTCTTCCGAACACCCCATCGCCCAGGCCATCGCCAAGGGCGCACGGGACAAGGTCGGCGAACTGAAGCCGGTCGAGGGTTTCGCGAATATCGAGGGCCTCGGCGTTCAGGGTGTGGTGGACGGTCACGCGGTGATCGTCGGCCGGGCCCGGCTGCTCGCCGACTGGTCCCAGCAGCTCGACGCCGAACTCGAACGCGCCATGGCGGCCGCCGAGGCCGAGGGCAAGACCGCGGTCGCGATCGGCTGGGACGGTAAGGCGCGCGGGGTGCTCGTGGTGGCGGATGCGGTGAAGCCGACCTCCGCGCAGGCGATCACCCAGCTGCGTGCGCTCGGCCTGACCCCGATCATGTTGACCGGCGACAATGCCGCCGCCGCCCGCGCGATCGGCGATCAGGTGGGCATCGACGAGGTGATCGCGGAGGTGCTGCCGCAGGACAAGGTCGAGACCGTCAAGCGGTTGCAGGCCGAGGGCAAGGTGGTCGCCATGGTCGGCGACGGCGTCAACGATGCGGCCGCGCTGGCCCAGGCCGATCTCGGTCTGGCGATGGGCACCGGCACCGATGTCGCCATCGAGGCCAGTGATCTGACGCTGGTGCGCGGTGATCTGCGTGCGGCGGCGGACGCCATCCGGCTGTCGCGGCGGACGCTGGCCACCATCAAGGGCAACCTGTTCTGGGCCTTCGCCTACAACGTGGCCGCGATTCCGCTGGCCATGGCGGGCCTGCTGAACCCGATGCTCGCGGGCGCGGCGATGGCGTTCTCCTCGGTGTTCGTGGTGAGCAACAGCCTGCGGTTGCGCAATTTCCGGTCCACCGCGCGGTAACGGCATAGAGCAACGGGCGGGACGGCTGATCGGCCGTCCCGCCCGTTGTTTCGTGGTCTGTGAAGAGAGCGGATGACGGGATTCGAACCCGCGACCCTCACCTTGGCAAGGTGATGCGCTACCAGCTGCGCTACATCCGCATATCGCCGCGTCGGCGGTGATCCGCCATCGTGCGACGCCAAACTTTAGCCGGAAGCGGCGCCGGGTGCCAAACCGGCTCGTCACCAGCTGTTGCTTCGCTGTCCTACTCGGGTTCAGGGGCCGGGTCGGCTGCCGGGCGTCGCGTCGCCGCGCGCTCGGCCCGGCGGGCGGCCAGCTCGGCGCGCTCCAGTTCCGCCGCGCGCTCCAGCGTCGGTGCACCGCCACCGAGCCGGGCGGGCACCCATAGCGCACCGGCCGGTGCCGGGTACCCGTCCTGCGCGGCGGCGAGCTGGACGCCGAGTTCGGTACGCAACCGCGCGGTCAGTTCATCGGGTGTGCCCATCGGCGGGATCGGGGGCCCGATCCGGATATTGATCGGGAAGTTATTGCGACCCAATCGTTTCGGGATATCTTTGGTCCAGATGCGCTGGGCGCCCCAGATGGCCAGCGGAATGATCGGCACATCCGCCTCGATGGCCATCCTGGCCGCCCCGGATTTGAATTCCTTCAACTCGAAGCTGCGGCTGATGGTGGCCTCGGGATAGACGACCACCAGTTCACCCGCGCGCAGCGCATCGACAGCGCGGGCGAAGGATTCGGCACCGGCCGACCGGTCGACGCCGATCGCCTTGCAATGCTTCATCAGAAAGCCGACGATCCCGTGTTCGAGTTCGGCTTTCATCATGTACCGCACATTGCGACCCGAATTACGGCCGACCAGACCGACTTCCATGAAATCGAGGTAAGCGGTGTGATTCACCGCGACCACACCGCCACCGCTGCGCGGAAACAGCTCCTGACCGCGAATATCGATCCGCAATCCCTGCGCCCAGAGCACTGTGCGCACCAAACCGGTGAGGATGTCGTAGATCGGTTCACGAGCCATCCGGCAAACCCCCTGTGGTCGACCTACTGCTGAGCGGCGTTCTTGCGCGCGGCCCGCGCGGCGGCCTTCTCCGCGGCCTCGGCGGCGTCCATCGCGTCGGCCTCCTCCAGCGTCGGCGCGCTGCCACCGAGCCGTGCCGGCACCCAGTACGCGCCGGGTTCGTGCTCGTAGTCGCGCTGCACCTCGAGCAGCATGCGCTGCATGGTGGAACGCAGCTGCGCGGTGAGTTCGGCAGCGGGTTCATAGGGCTGGATGGGTTCGCCGACGGCGATGGAGATCGGAGTGTTGGTGCGGCCGAGCCGCTTCGGGAAACCCTTGGTCCACACCCGCTGCGCACCCCAGATGACGATCGGAATGATCGGCACATCGGCCTCGATGGCCATGCGGGCGGCGCCGGATTTGAATTCCTTGATCTCGAAGCTGCGGCTGATCGTCGCCTCCGGGTACACCCCGACCAGCTCACCGCGCCGCAGATAGTCGACGGCGGCCTTGTAGGAATCGGCGCCGGCGGACCGATCGACCGGAATATGCTTGAGCGCCCGCATGATCGGGCCGGAGATCTTGTTGTCGAAGACCTCTTTCTTGGCCATGAACCGGATATAGCGCTTGGGCGTGCGCACCGGAAGTCCGGCATAGGTGAAGTCCATGTATCCGGTGTGGTTCACCGCCAAGACGGCACCACCGGACGCAGGGATGTGTTCATCGCCGGTGACGGTGAACTTCAGACCTTCAACGAAGAAGACGGTTCGGGCCAGGCCGATGATCGTCCGGTAGACGGGTTCCACAATTCCGCTAGCGTAGTCGCTGCCCGGCCGATCCGGCAGTGCGGCGGTATTGCGCGCCGTAGGCAAGGGTGATCGACCCCAGTCACGCACGAGGAAAGGTGATCTCCGAAGTGGACCGCGCCGAGCCCGAATCGCAGGACATCCGCAACGTCGCGCAGGATGCGAGCGCCGTACGGCGGGCGAGCGATCCGGGTGGTGCCGAGCGTTCCGGCGGACCGGCCGGCGCCCATCCGATGACCGGCGGGCACCGTGGCGCGACGCCGCCGCAGCACCCGGACCAGCGGCGGAGCAGGTCCCGCCGGGCGTCGTTCGGTGCCGCGGCCATTGCCGGCGCGGCACTGCTGGCCGGATGCGATTCGGCATCGGGCATACCCGGCGACGATCCGTCCGGCAGCAATTCCATCACCGCGACGACCCCACCCGCGGCGATCCCGGACCGGACCCCGCCGGCGACCACCCCCGCCGCACCCCCGATCCCGGCCGACGCACCCCCGGTCGGTGCGGTCCCCGGGGTGCCAGAAGCGGCGCCCGCGGTGCAGCGCTGGGCCGTCGACCTGGAGAGCAAAACCATCGCCCAGCTCCAGACCACCTGCTGGACGCTGCCGCCGCTCACCGTCGCCGATATGTACGCCGATCCACAGCCCGTGCTGGCCGCGCTGGCCCGGCCGGGCACCGTCACCGATGACGTCATCACCTGGCGCAGCAGCGCGGGCACCACCGTCACCGTTGACCGGGCGGCCGTCGCCTCCGGCTACGCCTGCCCCAGGGTCTTCCCCGCGGGCGCCGAACCCGGCTACGACGATGCCGACGCCCGCCACACGGTGCGCCGCTACCTGGCCCGGCTCATCGGCAAGCCACTCGACCCGTCCGACCAGGAGGGCACCCACCCGCTGATCTGCACGGCGAACCCGGCGAACTGGGATCCGCAGGGCACGGGCAGTCCGCTCCCGGCGCCGCTGGCCAACAATCCGGGGCGGCTCACCGGCACCACCGCCTTCGCCGATCAGCAGATCAGCTCACAGGCGCTGCGTGCCGGATATGTCGCGGTTCAGGTTCCGGTGACGAACTCCTCGGGTGTGACCCAGACCCGGACGTTCACCTTGCGTGAGGGATCCGACGGCTACTGCATCGGGGACGTCTCGCCGTAGCGACTACCCTGGACGACCGGCTGACAGTTCGGAAACACCGCGGTTCAGGAGGAACAAGCTCGTGCAGATCACCAGCGTCGGACATGCGGGTTTCCATATCCAGACGACGGCCGGGTCGATTCTCTGCGATCCCTGGGTGAACCCCGCCTACTTCGGGTCCTGGTTCCCCTTCCCGGACAACTCCCGGCTCGACTGGGGCACCCTGGGCAATTGCGATTTCCTCTACGTCTCGCATCTGCACCGCGATCATTTCGACGCGAAGAACCTGGCCGAGCACGTCAACAAGGACGCCACCGTCCTGCTGCCGGACTACCCGGTGCCGGATCTGCGCCGTGAGCTGGAGAAGCTGGGCTTCCACAAGTTCTTCGAGACCGAGGATTCGGTCAAGCACACGGTGACCGGGCCCAGTGGCGAGCTCGACATCATGATCATCGCCTTGCGTGCGCCCGCCGATGGGCCCATCGGCGACTCGGGGCTGGTCGTCTCCGACGGCGAGACCACCTGTTTCAACATGAACGACGCTCGTCCGGTGGATATGGACGTGCTGCACGAGGCGTTCGGGCACGTCGACATCCATCTGCTGCAGTACTCGGGCGCGATCTGGTACCCGATGGTCTACGACATCCCGAACCGGACCAAGTCGAATTTCGGCAAACAGAAGCGTCAGCGCGGGATGGACCGGGCCCGCAGCTACATCGAACAGGTCGGCGCCACCTGGGTGGTGCCCTCGGCCGGGCCGCCGGTCTTCCTCGACGACGAACTGCGCTACCTCAACGACGACCGCGGCGACGAGGGCAACATCTTCCCGGATCAGATGGTGTTTCTCGAGCAGATGCGGATCCACGGCAACGCCGGCGGCGTGCTGATGATCCCCGGATCCGTCGCCGATGTGCGCGGCGCCGAGCTGGAACTCACCCATCCGTTCGACCCGGCCGAGATCTACGACGACAAGGCCGCCTATATCGAGCGGATGGCCGAGCGGATGGCGCCGGTGCTCGCGGCCGAGAAGGCGACGTGGGCCACCGGCGAGGGCCCGCTGCTGGAACCGCTGAAGGCGCTGTTCGAGCCGATCATGGCGCAGAGCGATCTGATCTGCGACGGCATCGGCTACCCCGTCGGCCTGGTGATCGGCGAGGAAACCGTGGTGCTCGACTTCCCGAAGCGCCTGGTGCGCGGTCCGATCGAGGGTGAGGGCAAGTACCGCTACGGCTTCCGGATCGCCCCGGAGCTGGTACGCACCGTGCTGCGCGACAACGAACCGGACTGGGTGAACACCATCTTCCTGTCCACGCGCTTCCAGGCCTGGCGCATCGGCGGCTACAACGAGTTCCTCTACACCTTCTTCAAATGCCTCACCGACGAGCGCATCGCCTACGCCGACGGCTGGTTCGCCGAGGCCCACGACGACTCCGCCTCCACCGAACTCGACGGCTGGGAAGTCCAGCGCCGCTGCCCGCACCTCAAGGCGGACCTGTCCAAGTTCGGCGTGGTCGAAGGCAACACCCTCACCTGCAATCTGCACGGCTGGCAGTGGGACCTGGAATCGGGTCGCTGCAAGACCTCGAAGGGGCATGAGCTGCGCTCCCGCAAGCTCGTCTGAGTTCGCCGGGCTGCCCGACGCCCGCACGGAAACGCCGGGCTCGGCGCGTGGTTGCTGTGCCGTACGACTACGTCCCGCCAGTCGTACCTCGCCGTATCTTCAGCTGTGCTGTTCGGACGACGAACCCGGCCGGCCTGTCGCCACGACCACCGCGATCAAGGTGAGAGCGCAGCCGATCAGGGCGGTGATCGATAGCCCCGCCCCGGTGGGGATCATGACGTCGAGGGCCACCGAGGCGAGAAGTTGGCCCGCGACCGAGGTGAGACCGAGAAGTAGGACGCCGATCCAGCGCACGACCAGGACGGCGAGGGCGATGAAGACCACGCCGATGACGCCGCCGAGGTAAAGCCATGGGTCGGTGGGGAATTCGCTGGGCAGGCCTGCACCTGCGACGACCACGGCTTCGACGGCCAGCAAGCCGAGTAGGCCGACAGCGAAGTTGATGCCGGTGGCCGGGAACGGGCCGCCGACCGCGCCGACACGTCCGTTCACCGCCTGCTGCCAGGCCAGGCCGATACCCGCGAGGGCGGGAACGAGGATGAGCACCGCCGGCGGGACCTCGGCGATGGCGGTGGGCGCCGACAGCGCCCCGCTGACCTCCGAGCTACCGACCCCGGCCAGGGCCACCGCGAAAACCCCGAGCGCGGCGGCACCGATGCGGCGCAGTGTCACCGGGGTGTGCCCGTTCGGCGCCAGCCCCAGCCGATCCACCACCAGGCTGCTCAGCAGCTGCCCGGCCACCACGGCCACGGTGAACGCGGTGACACCGAGCGCGGTGATGGTGAGCCCCTGACTGGCCACGAACGCCGCACCGCACAACCCGCCGAGCAACTGCCAGCGCCGCAGCTGCCCCGCCGCCACCGCCCGGCGCACCTTGCCGAGGCCGTCACGCAACGTCCGCGAGCACGCGAAAGCCACGGCCAGCACCAGCAATCCGGTGCCGAAACTGACCACCGCGGCGGCGATTCCATCGTGCAGCCGCTCCCCCAGCGCGCCATTGATCCTGGCCTGCACCGCGACCCCGGCCCCGATGGACATCCCGAGTCCGAGTCCGAGCCGTCGCTGCACCACCGCGCCACCCTATCCCCGTGACGCAGCGCTGCCGTGCAGCCGCCACCCATCATCGGCCGGGTTCCATTCAGCTGCTCGACGGCCGGGGCCGGCGCGGCAGCCAGGCCGGTGTCACCGCGGCGATCATGAGCACACCGATGCCGAGCAACGCGACGGTCGCCGACATCGGCAACCACACCGTCGCCAGCGCGACGAAACCGAAGGCCGCGAGCGAGACCACCTCCGACAGCAGGCCGGACACCGAGGTCACCGTCGCGCGGGCCGGACCTTCGATGGCGTCCTGCAGGCGGGCCGCCGCGACCACGCTCGTGTTGTAGATGACGCCATAGGACACCCCGAGCGCCACGAAGCCCGACCCCGCGAGCACGTACAACGCCGCAGGCCAGCGCGCCGCCAGTCCGACGACGACGGCGCCGGCGATGAACAGCGCGCCCGCGGCGGCAATGGCGATTCCCATCGTGCGGGCCCGCATGGTCTCGGTGCGTCCCGCCGTCACCGAACCGATCAGCGAGCCGACCACGGTGATCGCCACCAGTACCGGGACCACGGCCGTCGCGACGCCGGCCTCCCCGGCCACCAAGGCGAAATACTCGTCGAAGGCGGTGATGCCGTAGAGCAGCGCGCCGAGCACCACACCGTTGCGGACGGTCGTGATCCGCGTCGCCTCGGCGAGCCCGGAGCGCAACATCGTCAGGTACCGCGTGATCGGGCCGTCGGATGATGTCGGGCGCGGGGATGGACCCGGCGCCTCCGGTGGTGTCGGTCCGGCAGCCGCGCTCGGCAACGCGGTGGGTTCCGGCGCGACAGCGGTCCGGTGGGCGGCTGCCCCCGCCGCGCGGGCGGTCGATGCGCCGGTCGGATCCTCTTCGACCTCATCCACGTCGGCGGTCGACACCGCTTTGGGCGCACCGGGCAGGCTCAGCGCGACGACGGTGTGCGCGGCCGCCATCGCCACGCTCACCCAGCCGATCAGCGGATAACCGCCGATCAGGTACAGCGGGGTCGCGGCAAGGATGGCGATCAGCACAGCGATTTCGGTGCCCGCCCTGGTGTAGCCGAGGATCCGCGGGAACGCCGAGGGTTCACCGCGCAGGCTGAGTTCGTCGTAGAGCAGCGCCTCGAACGTCCCCGACCGCAGCGCGCCCGATACGCCCCACACCACGAATCCGGCGGCGAAGCCGAGATAGCTCGGCAGCAGCGTCCACAGCGTGAAGCCGAGGGTGAGCAGTAGCCCGCTCAGCACCAGAAGTCCGCGCCGGGACACCGTGTCGGCCCACGCGCCCGAAGGCACTTCCAGCAGGAACGCCGTCGCGGACCAGAGCGCGAACAGCGAGGAGATCTGCCCGGCGTTCAGGCCGTGGTCGGCGAACAGCAGGGCATAGACGGCATAGAGCGGGAAGAAATCACCGAGACCGGTGAACAGCACCGCCCGTACGGTGAGCGCACGCATGCCGATCGGTTCGGCAGGCCTGCCAGGGCCGAATCAACAGCCATAGACGAGTAAACGCATGTGCCAAGCATCGCCGCAGCCGACGATGCCGGTCAAGGGAAATTTCAGCCGAGCGGAACCCAGCCGTTGCGATCGGCGTCGGCACCGGGACCGATCCGGCCCTGGTTCTGGTTCAGATCGCTGATGAGTTCGGCGACCGGATGCGAATCGCTGTAGTGGTACCCCTGTGCCAGCGCGAAACCCAGCTCGGTGAGCACGGCCGCCTGATACTCGGTTTCCACACCCTCCGCGATGACCTGCAGGTCCAGCGATTTGCTCAGCGCCGCGATCACGCCGAGCAGCGGCGGGGCGGGCGAATCGGAGCGGATCGCGGCCACGAACGACTGGTCGACCTTGATGATGTCGCTCGGCAGGGCGGCCAGCCTGCTCAGCGAGGAGTAGCCGGTGCCGAAATCGTCGATGGCGATGCGGACGCCACGGTCGCGCAGGGTGTGCAGGTTCGCGATGGCGGTCTGCGATTCGGCGGCCAGCTCACTTTCGGTCACCTCGAGCACCAGCTGATCGGCGGGCCAGCCGGTGCTCTCCAAGATCCCGGTGACCCGGTCGGCGTAGCCGGATTCGGCCAGCTCCAGCCCGCTGACATTGACGTTGAGGGTGAGATCGAGCTGGGCGAAGGTTTCCTGCAGCCGCGCGGCGTCGGCGCAGGCCCGGCGCAGCACCAGCTCGTCCAGGTCGGAGATGAGGTCGTATTCCTCGGCCACCCGGATCAGGCCCTCGGTGGTGACGTCCGGCTGCGCGCTCGACGACCAGCGCAGCAGCGCCTCCACCCCGACGGCCTTGCCGCCGCCCTCACTGAGGCTGACGATCGGCTGGTAGTGCACGTCCAGCGCCCCGCGGTCGATGGCCTCGCGCAGCTCCACCGCCAGCGGCAGCTGCCGCGACGATTCCAGCACGGTCCGGTTGCGGCCCGCCTGCTTGGCCCGGTACAGACCGACATCGGCGCGGCTGACCAGCAGCGACCCGGATTCGCCCGGCTGCCAGGACGTCACACCGGCCGAGCAGCCGGTGGTGACGGCGGCGCGCAACTGTTCGGTCAGCAGGATCGCGGCCTGTTCGGTGGTGCCGGGCAGCAGCAGTGCGAAGACGTCGCCGCCGTAGCGGGCCAGCCGCTGTTCGGGGGCGAGCAGCTTGGACCAGGTATCGGCGACCCGTTGCAGCACGGCGTCACCGGCGCGGTGCCCGAGGTGATCGTTGACCTTCTGGAACCGGTCGAGATCGACCAGCACCAGCGCGAGCCCCTCCTCGGAGCGGGTGGCGTTCTCGATGGCGGTGTTGAGCGCCCGGTCGAAACCGCGCCGATTCAGGAGCCCGGTGAGTACGTCGATATCGGCCTCGGACGCCATCCGGGTGAGGATCCCGACGACGACGCCGACCCCGAAGGTCACCCCCGCCGGGATCAGCCCCGACCACCACGGCAGACCCTCACGGGTGGGCAGCACCCACAGACACAACGCCATGGCCAGCGCGATATGCGCCATGGCCAGCGGCCAGACGAAGAATAACGCGGCATCGCAGGCGACGAACACATAGAACGAGGCCAGCGTGATCGCACCCACCGTGTTCGGGAAGGCGTAGACGGCGATGGTGACCAGGATCGTCGCGATGGCGACGTAGCCGTGATGGATGCTGTGCGGCAGCCGCGGACCCCAGCCGAGCAGGCTGATGCCGAGCAGCAACGCCACCGCGGCGGCGCTGCCGACCAGCGGCCGGTTGCCCTCATCGCCGGGCGCGACGGCGGTGATCACCAGCCCGAGCGCGCCACCCATCACGTAGAAGGCCCCGGTGGTCCTGGACATGACCATGGCCGTCGCCAACGCAGACGCGGCCCGCACCCGGGTTCGGGTATCGCCGCGAGACCCGATTCCTCGCACGAACGACAGCCTAGACAACACCGAACCCCCCGGTTGCCACATCACCCGAATCGGACATCGCACCCATCCTCGCCCAGGCGTATCGGGCCGTACACGGCGCGCTACTTCGGCGCCGTCAACACATCGGTGCCGACGAACGGCACCAGCGCCTGCGGCACCCGCACCGACCCATCGGCCTGCTGGTGGTTCTCCAGCAGCGCCACGATCCACCGGGTGGTGGCCAGGGTGCCGTTCAGGGTGGCGGCGATCTGCGGTTTGCCGTTCTCGTCGCGGTAGCGCACCGAGAGCCTGCGGGCCTGGAAGGTGGTGCAGTTCGAGGTGGAGGTGAGCTCGCGGTAGGTCTGCTGGCTCGGCACCCATGCCTCGCAGTCGAACTTGCGCGCGGCCGAGCTGCCCAGATCGCCCGCGGCGACGTCGATGATGCGGTAGGGCACTTCGATGGCGGCCAGCATCTCGCGTTCCCAGGCCAGCAGCCGCTGATGCTCGGCGTCGGCGTCCTCGGGTTTGCAGTAGACGAACATCTCGACCTTGTCGAACTGGTGCACCCGGATGATGCCGCGGGTGTCCTTGCCGTAGCTGCCCGCTTCCCGGCGGAAGCACGACGACCAGCCCGCGTACCGCTTGGCGCCGCCGCTCAGATCGAGGATCTCGTCGGAGTGGTAGCCGGCCAGCGGCACTTCCGAGGTGCCGACCAGGTACAGGTCGTCGTCGGCCAGGTGATACACCTCGGCCGAATGCTGACCGAGGAAACCGGTGCCTGCCATGATCTCCGGGCGCACCAGCACCGGCGGGATCATCATCGTGAAACCGTTGGCGACCGCGCGCTGGGCGGCCAGCTGGAGCAGGCCCAGTTGCAGCAGCGCGCCGTAACCGGTGAGGAAGTAGAACCGGGCGCCGGAAACCTTCGCGCCGCGTTCCATATCGATCAAGCCCAGCGATTCACCCAGCTCCAGATGGTCCTTCGGGGTGAAGTCGAATTCGGGCGGGGTGCCGATGGTGTCGAGCAGGACGTAATCGTCCTCGCCGCCCGCGGGCGCGCCCTCCTGCACCACATTCGAGATGGCACGCTGCGCGGCGTCCAGATCGGCGTCGGCGGCGTGCTGGGCCGCCTCGGCCTCCTTGACCTTCGCCGACATCTCCGATGCCTCGGCCAGCAGCGCCGGGCGCTCCTCCTTGCTCGCCTTGCCGATCTTCTTGCCCATCGCCTTGTGCTCGGCGCGCAGATTGTCGGCGGTGGCGACCGCGGCCCGGCGCGCCGCGTCGGCCTCTAGCAGCGCGTCCACCAGCGCGGGATCCTCACCGCGCGCCCGCTGCGAGGCACGGACAACGTCGGGATGTTCGCGCAGGAATCGGAGGTCGATCATGGCTGACCAGCCTAGTTGGCGGGGCGTGTGCTGGGTAATCGGATATCGGTTGGTGGCGGCGGGCAGCGCGGCACCGGGCGGGGGGCGGATCCGTATTCGTCCGGCCGAAACCGGCGCGCAGGCGCATAGTTGTGCTGTGGCCACCACTTTCGACGACACCGCAATCGACAACGCGCTGGCCGAGCTGGCCGCGGGCGAGAAGGTGTGGGCGGGTACTCCGCTGCGCCGCCGCCGCGAACTCCTCGAACAGATCCACACCAGGACCGCGCGCTTCGCCGCCGACTGGGTCCGCGCCGCCTGCACCATCAAGCAGCTCGACCCGCAGTCCCCGCTGGTCGGCGAGGAGTGGATGTCCGGCCCGCTGACTCTGCTGCAAGCCACCACCGCCCTCGCGGAAACACTGAGCGCACTCGAGGCCGGCCGCAGCCCGCTCGACGGCATCGACCTGCGCCCGGCCCCGGGCGGACGGCTCGCGGTGCCCGTCCTGCCGTTCGGCACCTACGACAAGCTGCTGCTCAGCGGGTTCTCCGGGGAAGTGTGGCTGCGTCCCGGCGTCGACGCCGCGACCGCGCGCCGCAAGGCCGGGCTCGCCCAGCGGGAACCGGCCGCGACCGGCGGGGTCGGGGTGGTGCTCGGCGCGGGCAACATCATGTCGATCGCGCCGCTGGACACCCTGTACGAGCTGTACGCGAACAACCGGGTCGTCGCGCTGAAATTGAACCCGATCACCGATCCGCTGTTCACGGTGTTCGAGATGATCTTCGCCCCGCTCATCGAACTCGGCGTGCTGCGCATTCTCACCGGCGGCGCCGAAGCGGGCGGGTACCTGGTGCGGCATCCAGGGGTAGCACACGTGCACATGACCGGCAGCGCCATCACCCACGACGCGATCGTGTGGGGCACCGGACCGGATGCGATCGAACGCCGCCACGATCGTCGACCACTGCTGGACAAGCCGATCACCAGCGAACTCGGCGGTGTCTCGCCGACCGTCGTGGTGCCGGGGGAATGGTCCGAGGCCGATCTGCGCTATCAGGCCGCGCATGTGGCCACCCAGCGACTGCACAACGGCGGCTACAACTGTGTCGCCGCGCAGACGGTGGTGCTGAGCGCGGACTGGCCGCAGAAGCAGCAGTTTCTCGACGCACTGCGCGAGGCGATGACGCAGGCACCGCAGCGTCCGGCCTACTACCCGGGCAGCGACACACGGGTCGCGGACGCACTGGCCGCCTACCCGGACGCCCGGCGGCTCGGCCCCGACTCCGGGCGAGTGCTGGTGGAACAACTGCCCACCGCCGATACCGCACTGCTGCGCACCGAATACTTCGCGCCCGTGCTCGGCGTGGTCGAGCTACCCGGAGCAGGCGGTGAGTTCCTGCAGCGGGCGGTGGACTTCGCCAACGACGAGCTCACCGGCACGCTCGGGGCGAATCTCATCGCACATCCGGTGACGATCAAACGGCTCGGCTTCGCGTTCGAGCGGGCTGTCGAGCGGCTGCGCTACGGCACCGTCGCGATCAACGCCTGGACCGGACTGGCCTTCCTCACCCCGCGCGCCTCCTGGGGCGCCTACCCCGGCCACACCCTCGACAACGTGCAGAGCGGCATCGGCATCGTGCACAACGCGCTGCTGCTCGACGACGTGGAACGAACCGTCGTGCGCGGCCCGTTCCGCCCGGCGCCACGCTCGGTGCTGCACCGGGAATGGGCGCTCTCCCCCAAGCCGCCCTGGTTCGTCGACAATGCCACTGCGGCCTCGACCGGGCGCAAGCTCACCGAGTTCTACGCGGGCAAGAATCCGGCGCGGCTGCCGGGATTGTTCGCGTCCGCCCTGCGGGGGTGAGCCACGGGGGCCTGCGAGCGGAGACCTGCGTGGTTACGCAAGCTTCCGCCTCCGGCCCCTGACGCGGACGTGCTGTATCCACTCGGCACGCCCGCGGAGGCCTGCGTGGTTACGCAAGCTTCCGCCTCCGGCCCCTGACGCGGACGTGCTGTATCCACTCGGCACGCCCGCGGGGGCCTGCGTGGTTACGCAAGCTTCCGCCTCCGGCCCCTGACGCGGACGTGCCATGATGGATCGCGATGACCTCCGATGACGCGCACACGCCCCCGCCGGTGCCCGAGTCCGCTCGGGACGGTGATCCGTCGCGGCCCGCCGTCGGCCGCCCCGACCGCGGCTCCGCCGGCCGGCGCCCGCGCGGCGCGGCGTTCGGCCGGTCGAAACCGCGGCAGGGGCGCGGGTCGACGGCGGCGGCTCCGGCGCCCGATGCCGACGCCGATTCGGGAGGCAAGCTGCGGCTGTCGGCGCCGAAATTGCGCTGGGGACTGCTCGCGGTCGCCGTCGGCGCGGTGACCGCGGCCATGGTGACGCTGTTCGTCACCGGTTTCGAGAACGATTCCGGCTTGGAAGCGCACAACCCGGCCGTGGCCGCGCCCGCTGGCGCCGAGAAGACCTTCGGCACCGCCACCCGCGGCGATTGCCTCAGCTGGACCGCGCCGGATCGCTCCGACCTGGTCGAGGTCGACTGCGCGGACAAGCATCTGTTCGAGGTCACCGCCGATATCGACCTCAGCAAGTACCCGGGCAAGGAATTCGGCCCCGGTTCGCGTTTCCCCGATTCGCTGCGATTCACCGAACTCAAAGAGGAGCACTGCGTCACCGCGGCGCAGCAGTACCTCGGCGGGAAGTTCGACCCGCGCGGGCGTTTCGTCGTCGGCCTGATGTATCCGAGCCCCGAAGGCTGGGCCAAGACCGGAGATCGCAAGCTGCGCTGCGGACTTCAGGCCGCGGGCCTGACCGGTGCGGCCTCGGCGCCGCTGCCGACCACCGGCAGCGTGCTCGACAACGACCAGTCCAAGGTGTTCGCCCCTGGCGTGTGCCTCGGCATCAACCAGAACCTGCCCACCGATCCGGTCGATTGCACCCAGCCGCACGCGGTGGAGATCGTGGCGACCGTCGATCTCGGCGGCCGCTTCCAGGGTCCGCCGCCGCCGAAGGAAGAGCAGGACAAGTTCGTCGAAGGCGAATGCGCGCGGCTGTCCACCGAATACCTCGGCGGCCCGGACGTCCTGCGCAACAAGACGTTGACGCTGTTCTTCGACTACATCGACGCGCGCAGCTGGCTCGCCGGCAGCCGCAAACTCGACTGCATGGTCGGTAAGGGCGCCGACCGCGAAGGATTCGCGCCCATCACCGGATCGGCGAAGGGCGAGATCCTGATCAACGGCCAGGCCCCGGTGCCGCCGCCGAGCGACGGCCGCTACACCCCGCCGCCGCTGCCGGGCGCCGCACCGCTGCCGCCGCAGCCGCGCTAGGCAGGGCGACGACGTACATGCCGGTCTCGATGTCCGAGGACCGCTTCGAGGAGCTGGTCGCCGACGCGCTCGATCTCATTCCGCCCGAACTCGCCCGGGCCATCGACAATGTCGTAGTGCTGATCGAGGCACGCAATCCGGAGGATCCACATCTGCTCGGGCTCTATCACGGAATCGCGTTGACCGAACGCGACAGTCATTACGGCGGCGCACTCCCGGACACCGTCACCATCTATCGAGACGCCCTGCTGGAGATATGCGCCGACGAAGAAGAGGTGGTCGAGGAGGTGGCGATCACCGTGATCCATGAGATAGCACACTATTTCGGGATTGACGAAGAACGGCTCCATCAGCTGGGATGGGGCTAGTCTTAGCCCGAGCTGTATGCGAACCTGTGGATGGGGGTTCGCGTCTGGCCGGCAAGACCGGAAGGAAACTCTGGATTCGATGGAACCGATCGTGGTGACGTCGCGTCCAATGTACTCGTAGGGGGAATTCTCGTGGTTCCGCCGAACAGCTACCACTAGAAGGAGTCGAGACATGATTGGCAACGTGCACGTCACACCCGAACTCATCCTCGCCGCAGCTGTCGAACTGGATCTGCTCGCCGACCGTCTGGCCGGGGTGGCCGCGGTGACCGGACCGGCAACGCATGTCCTCCCCTCGGGCGCCGACGAGGTGTCGCTGTTGGCCGCGAACCACTTCAATCACGCGGCCATCACCCATGATCGGGCCGTCGCGCAAGGGATTCTCGAACTGCATCACGCCGCCGCGATCCTGCGCACTCAGCTCGCGCAGTACATGGCCGAAGACGCCATGTCCGCCGGAATCGTCACGCTGACCGGCGCACCGTTCAACTCGATCGTCGCCTAGCCGACCGCCGATCCGGCTCCGAGCTTCACACAAGGGGAGAAACAAGCATGACCGCAGGAATCACCGGGGTGTTCTGGCTGCCCCGCATGGCCGAATTCAACTCCGTCGCGCTGAACGCGGGCGCGCACGCCGTTCCGATCTCGGCCGCCGCCACCGCATGGGGGACGCTGACGGGCGCCTGGGTCGACGCCACCGCCACCGTCACCCGGGTGATGGCCGAACTGGGCCTCGGCCTGCAGAGCGTCAACGGCATCGGCGCACTGGCCCGGCTCGGCGGGTTCACCGCATGGGCGGGCCAGCAGGGCGTGATGGCCGCGACGATGGGAAGCAAGGCCGCCGCCAACGCCACCGCCTACACCGTCGCCTCGCTGGCGATGCCGAGCCTGCCGGAGATCGTCGCGGTCAATACCGCGGTCGTCGCCTCTGCCAACCCGGCCGGTGCGCTCTCGGGCGCGTTCGAGGCGGCCGAAGTCGCCAAGCACGCCATGGACATTCGCGCCGCGCTGGTGATGGAGACCTACGAGGCCGCCACCACCGCCACCGTGATCACGCCCGGTGAGTTCATCAACCCGCCGCCGATCGCCAACGGCGCCGGCTCCGCCGAAGCCGCCTCCAACGCCGATCAGGCCTTCCAGAGCGGCAATGGCGACCCGGTGCAGACCGCGCTCGCCGCCGCGGGCGCGGTGGTGAACAACCCGGCCATCAGCAGCGCGGTCACCCAGGCCGCGAACGTGGCCGGTTCGGTCGCCACCAGCGGTGTGAGCACCGTCGGCAATCTCGGCGCCAACGCGATCGCCGCCGCCACCAGCTCGGGCGCGCCAGGGGTGGCGTCGATGGCTCCGGTCGGCATGGCCGCCGGTGGCGCCGCGGCCGCGGCCGGTGCCTCCACCCGCGCCGCCGGGATGGGCGCGTCGGTCGGCGCGGGCAGCGCGTTCAAGGTGCCCGAGGGCTGGGGCGCACCGCCGGTCAGCGGTGGTGCGGGTGCGGCCGCTCCGGTCACCGAGGTCGCCGTGGCGCGCACCGAGGCCGCGCCGATCCGTCCCGCCTCCACCGGGCCCGCCAGCCCGCTGCTCGGTCGCGGTGCGGCCAACAGCGAGGACGACGAGTCCGAGCACAACGGCGCGGATTACCTGCGGGCGGATCACTTCTCCGACGGCCGCCTCGCCGCCGACGGCGTCATCGGTGCCGATCCCGCCGGGACGGCCAAGTGACGGTACTCGGTGCCGGTCGCGGTCCGGCGACGCTCGGCGCGGTCACGCTCTCGCTCGACGAAATGCAGTTCCTGCTGGAACATTTGCAGATCGACGAGGTCCCGGTCGTGTTGAACGCGATCGGGCGCTACGACAACGAGACCGCGCACGATGCGGCGATGGCCGCGGCCGCCCAGTCGCTCGCCGATCGGGATCTGCTCGACGGTGAAGTGGTTCAACCGGATCTCGCCGACCGGCTGCGCGCGCTCAACCGCCCGCACTGGGCCATCGCGTTGCGGCTGGTCGTCTCCGGTCAGGTGAGCCGGATGTGTCTGGCCAAGGGCGACGATCTGGTGACGGTCGCCCTGCGCGGACCCGAGTCGTATGTGATCGACGAGGCCGACGAAGATCTACCCGGTCCGGTGCTCGCCGCGCTCGGGCCCGCCGAGGCGCTCGAACTCACCGGAATGAACGCCCCGACAGAGCAATTGGAGCCGATCTTCAACGACCTCGGCGACGCGACGGCCACCGCCAACCGCCTCGGCAAGGTCGGCAATCCACCACGGGACGCGCAGACCCTCGCCTCGGCCCTGGTGCATCTGGATTCGCATGCCGAGATCGTCGGCGTCGTCTACGGCGACGGCACCCGCGAGATCGCCGACAACCATATCGCCGTATTCAACACGCGCGCGGGCCGTTTCATCGCGACGGCGAGCGTCTCCGATGACGGCGTGAAGTGGACCTCGTTCAGCAGCGGCACCAACGCCCGACTGCGGATAGCGCTGCAAGATCTGATCAACTCGCTGCCGGAACGCGAAGAGTTCCCGGACAGTCCAGCGGTGGTGTGATCCGACCACGGTCCTGAATCATCGAGCGTCGCGCCCGGTCACCAGCGTGGCCGGGCGCAGCTCACCCCATCGGGTCGTCGGACCCCAATGCCGGCGCGCGCCCGAACGGCGGGGTGAACCGGCCCCAGCGCACGCATTCCCAGCTGCCGTCGGGACGCGGCGCCAACTCGATGGTCTCGGTGTTGTCGAGATGGTTGTCGATGGTGAACGGCGGCGCCACGCCGGTCAGTGCCCGCGCGACGAGGCGCATGGCGGCGCCGTGGTTCACCAGCAGCACATCGCCGGCGTCGTCGAGTAGGTATCCGTCACGCAATTCGGTGATCGCGGGCAGGAAACGGTCGAGCACGTCCTGGCCCGATTCGCCACCGGGCAGCCGCTGCGTCAACTCGCCCTCGTGCCAGGACCGGTACACCCGCAGGAACAGCTCGTGCGCCTGCTGGCTGCTCTCCCCCTCCAGATCGCCGACCTGCACCTCGTGCACGCCGTCGAGCACTCCGGCCGAGATGCCGCTCGCGGCTTCGATGTAGCCGGCGGTCTGCCTGGCCCGCAAGGCCTGCGAGGACAGCAGCAGCCGAGGCGGCACCGTCAGCCGCGATGCGAAGGTCTTCGCCTGCGCCGCACCGCGTTCGGTGAGTGGCAGCCCGGGCAGACTGGTATCGAGCATCCGTGCGACATTGCCTTCGGTCTCACCGTGCCGCACCAGAATCAGTTTGCCTGTCACAGGTCGGCAACCCCCTTTCGTAATCGGGTCAGCCACTGCGCGGCTTCCTCATCCGACGGCGGCGGCGTCCCGGTGGCCGAGGTGGCGGGCCAGGAGCCGAGGAAACGGATACGCGCCGTGCGGTGCAGCGCCTTGAGCGCTTCGGCGACCGCGGCGTCGTCGATATGGCCGACGCAATCCAGATAGAACCGGTACGTGCCCATCCCGGTGCGGGTGGGCCGTGATTCGATTCGGGTCAAATCGATACCGCGAGTGGAGAATTCACCGAAGGCGCGCATCAGCGCGCCCGGTTCGTTCGGCAGTTCGAGCACGATCGACGTGCGGTCGGCGCCGGTGGCCTGCGGTGCCACCCGCGGCTTGGTGACGAGCACGAACCGGGTGATCGCGTCCTCGTGATCGGCGACGCCCTCGGCCAGCGGCACCAGGCCGAGGCGTTGCCCGGCCAGAGTGGTGGACACCGCGGCATCGGCGCGCCCGGCCAGCACATCCTCGGCGGCAGCGGCGTTCGAGGCCGACACATAACCGGTGGCGCCGGGCAGATGACGTTCCAGCCACAGCCGCACCTGCGCCGCGGCCACCGGGTACGCGGCCACCGACGTCACGTCGTCGAGCCGGGTGCCCGGGCGGGCCAGGATCGCGAAGCTCACCTCGAGTTCGGTCTCGGCGATGATCTGCAGCCGCGGGCCGACGGCCAGCGAATCCAGGGTGGCCGGAATCGAGCCCTCCACCGAACTCTCGATCGGCACCACGGCGCCGTCGACGTCACCCGAGCGGATCAAATCGAGGGCGGCGCCCTGACTGGGCGCGGCGATCCGCTCGACCGGCCCGTCGAAGGCCCCCGAGGTTTCGAGTTCGGCGAGGGCCATCTCGGTGAAGGTTCCGGAGGGCCCGAAATACGCTATTCGCGGCACGCCTACGAGATTACTTGCGCGAGCCCACGCGCTCGGCCGACTTCCCGAGGCCGGGAACGGCTGGGCTATCAGTCGGCGACCGGAGCCAGCAGCTCGGTGAGCGCCTGAGCCAGTTCCCGCGGATGCCGCGTCTCGATGGCCAGCAGTACCCCGCGCACGGCCTCGACCGCCTGTGGCTTCAGGCCGGTGAGGAAGCCGACATCGGGAGTGGTCAGGGCGGTGCGGATGTCCTCACCGCACAGTGCGGCGGCGGTGCCGGCGACGAGGGCGAGCGCGCGCTGCGGATCGTCGGTCCGTGCGACCAGACCGGTGTCGGAGTGGGCGGCTTCGGCGAGGATGTCGGCGATCTCGGCAACGTCGAGATCCGCTGCGATGATCCGGCCCGGTGGCGCCGTGGCGGGCGGGACGACAAGGCCGTCGGCCAGATGTCGCCGCGCGGGTGCCGTCAATGCGACCAGAACCGGCTCGCTGCTCATGGACTTCAACTTACCCAGCGGCCAGATGTTGCGCGCATCCCCACCTTCGCTTAGGTTAGGTTAACCTAATTGCGCATCTGTGAAGTGGGGCACGTTCACCCAGTGGAGGTTTCTATGCCGGAGACGATCAGCGCACCGACGACCGCCGAGCGGGTGCGCAGCGCATGTGCGCATGCCGAGTATTCGGTGCTGGCTCTGCCCGGCACCGATCCGATCTCCACCTCGGTGCATCATCTGCGCGAATGCGGCGACGCCGTGATCGCCGTGCCCCGCGACAGCGCCGCCGCGCATGCCGCCGCCTCCGGTGCCGCGGGCGCGCCGGCCGTCCTGGAACTCACCGACCACGCCCCACTGCCGCTGCGGGAACCGGTGCGCGCGCTGGTGTGGTTGCGCGGCTGGGTGCGGGCCGTGCCGACGCAGGCGCAGCGGGCGCTGGCCACCGAGGTCGCCAAGGAGAACCCCGATCCGGGCCTGCTCGACGTCGGCCACACCGCCACCCTGTTGCGTCTGGTGATCAACTCGGCCGTGGTCGCCGATGCCACCGGCGCGGAATCGGTGTGCGTCGAGGATCTGCGGCTGGCCAGGCCCGACCCGTTCTGCTCGATGGAATCGGCCTGGCTGCAGCATATGGAGGCCGACCACGCCGACGTCATCGCGCAACTGGCCCGGCATCTGCCGCCCCGCCTGCAGCGCGGCACTGTGCATCCGCTCGCTATCGACCGATACGGACTCACCCTGCGGGTAGAAGGCGAGGACGGCGACCACGACGTCCGCCTGCCCTTCGCCTCGCCCGCCGACGACGTCGAATCGCTGAGCCGCGCAGTGCGGTTGCTGGCAGGCTGCCCCTTCCTGAACGGACTGCGCCGGATCTGATTCCCGCGCCCGGGGGCAATAGATTCGGCTGCATGCGCGATGACCTCGGCCGGGCGGAAACCGGTGAGCCGACCGATCGGGAACGGGCGGGGATTCGGCTCGAGATCCTGGTGGTGCTCGGCGTCACCTTCGGACTGAGCGGCCTCAATGCCGCCCTGTCGCTGGTGGAGAGCGCGCTCGCACCGGGCGGTGTGGACGAGCAGACCGTCGCGCTCAATGCCTCGCGCTCGGCGCAGTCGACCATCGACCTGCTGTTCCAACTGCTCGGCGTGCTGCGGCTCACAGCGTGGGCGGGGCTCGGGCTCTACCTGCTGTGGCGCAGCGGTATCGGCCCGCGCGCCATCGGCCTCGCTCGGGCGCGCTGGCGGCCGGATTTGCTGCACGGACTCGTGCTCGCGGCCGTGATCGGGCTGCCGGGGCTCGCGCTGTACCTGATCGCGCACGCGGCGGGCGTCAGCGTGACGATCGTGCCCAGCGCCCTCGACGAGCACTGGTGGCGGCTGCCCGCCCTGATTCTGTCGGCCTGCGCCAACTCCGCCGCCGAAGAGATCATTGTCGTTGCCTACTTGATCACCCGGCTGCGCGCCCTGGGCTGGTCGGACAACCGTTCCCTGCTCGCCTCGGCGCTGCTGCGCGGCAGCTACCACCTCTACCAGGGCCTCGGCGGCGGACTCGGCAATATCGTCATGGGCCTGATCTTCGGCCGCTACTGGCAGCGCACCGGGCGACTCTGGCCACTGGTCATCGCACACGCGTTCATCGACGCGGTCGCCTATATCGGCTACACCGTGCTCCGCGACCGGGTCGGCTGGCTGCCGTGAGCAGTCGACCGACGAACCGCGCGAAGCCGGTCGAGATCCGAAGACCGCAGTAGCGGTAACGACGCAAGGCACTCCGACTCTGGCCGCCGGCGATCGTGCACACCACAATCGACCTGCCCGCCATATCGCCCCGCGAGCCATCGGCCGGCTGCCGTGAACCGCGATACCGGCTGATCGCGCTGGACCAGCTCCGCACTGGGTTCGACTCGCGCCGGGCAAGGCCCAGAGAGGCGCCGTAACCGCGTCGAGCCGGTCAAGACCGGAAGACAGCATGAGCGGTAACCACGCACGGCACTCAGCCGCTGGGCCGGCAATCGCCCACGCCATGGTCGACCCGGCCGCCCGTATCAGCGCCTGAGCAGGTCGGCTGGCCGGGCGTGAACAGCGATGGCGGTGGATCGCCGGGTCCGGTCGAGGGCGGAGGACGGTGGCGGGGCAGTGTCCGCGCCGGCCTGCCGGATCGGGCGCGGGCGTACCGGCGTGGCGTCGGGTAACAAACGGGGGCGGAGTGGGTAAGTAGAGTTCGACATGATGAACGGCGACGACCCACGGAGGCGCCGGGTCCCGCCGCAGGCGCCCGGTCGGCCCGGCGCGCGTCCGGCCGAACCGGGGATGCGTGGGCCATCCCCCGAACCCGGCAGGCCGCAGGCACCCGGAGAGCGGGGCGGGTGGCAGCGGCCCGACCGGGGCTCACGCGGGGCGGGCGAACGCGGCGGCCATCCGATCGGCGGGCCCGGCGCAATCCCGTCATCCGACCGGCCCGTATCCGGACGACCCGAACCCGAGCGCCCAGGCGCCGCACACCCCGGCCGTTCAGGAGCCGGGCGGCAGCAACCCGACCGCCCGGGCATCCCGCACCCCGATCGCCCTGGCTCCGATCGACTCGGTGCCGGGCAGGACGCTCGACGAGGTGCCCCGCGCAACCCCGGCGCTGCGGGCCCGCACGGCAATCGCCCGGGAGCCCACCCCGATCCCGAGGCAACCCGTCGTTACGACGCGGACCGACCAGGCGGCGCGTATCGCGGCGGACCGGCGCGGCACCCGGACGCCCGGCAGCCCGCCGAGCCGGTGATGCGCCGTCCCGAGGGAGCCCCCGGGCTGCGGAAAGACGGACCGAACGGACCGCCACGCCATATCGAGCCGACACAGGTGCTGCACCGTGACGGCCGAGCGGAAGCGGCACCGCTGGCCTGGTCGCAGGTGCCCGAGGCGCCCGCCGAACAGCACCGCGCGGGCACCCATGCGCCGACGCAGCAACCCGTCCCGTTCCGCGAGGACGAACCCCCGCGCAGACGCCGCGATGTGCCCCCACCCCCGCCGAGCCGACCGCCACGCGGTGGCGGCCGGGCGCCACGCCCGCCGCGGCCCAAGCGCAAACGGCATCTCTTCCGGTGGTTCCTGGTCATGCTCGTGGTGTTCATGCTGCTGATCGTCACCGCGGTCATTCAGCTCGACCGCACCCTGCACCGGATCGACGCGCTCGCCGATTACTCCGACCGGGTGGGCGACACGCCCGGCACCAACTGGCTGCTCGTCGGGTCCGACAGCCGGTCCGGGCTCACCGCCGATCAGGAGCAGGGCCTGGCCACCGGTGGCGAGGTGGGTCCGGAGCGCACCGACACGATCATCCTGGTGCATGTGCCGCCCTCGGGCCGCACCACATTGGTGAGCCTGCCGCGCGATTCCTACGTCAGCATCCCGGGCTACGGCCAGGACAAGCTCAACGCCTCCTTCGCATTCGGCGGTCCGCAACTGCTTGTGCAGTCGGTGGAGATCGCCACGGGGCTGCACATCGACCACTACGCGCAGATCGGGTTCGCCGGATTCGCCGGAGTGGTCGACGCGCTCGGCGGGATCGATGTGTGCGTGCCGCAACCCATCGACGACCCGCTGGCCGGCATCAATCTGGCCGCGGGCTGCCAGACCCTCGACGGGCCGCAGGCGCTGGGTTTCGTGCGCACCCGCGCCACCGCGCTCGCCGATATCGACCGGATGAACAATCAGCGACTGTTCCTGTCCGCCTTGCTCGAACAGGCCACCAGCCCGAGCACGCTGGCCAATCCGTTCAAGCTGTGGCCGATGGCCCGCGACACCGCGCGCTCGCTGACCGTCGACAACGGCGATCACATCTGGGATCTGGCGCGGCTCGGCTGGGCGCTGCGCGGCGACACGCTGGCGACGACGGTACCGATCGGCGGATTCGGCGATACCTCCAGCGGCAATGTGGTGCTGTGGGACAAGGCCAACGCGAGCCGGTTCTTCGAGGCGCTGGCGACCGGGCAACCCGTTCCGGAGGATCTGCGCGGCGAGTAACGTCGAGCACATGTCCGACCTCGACGCCGGCCGGTCGTTCCCGGCCCTGCTGCGCGATCAGATCCGTCACGGGTTCACCGCGGGCCAGCAGTATCTGGCCGCCGCGGTGTACTTCGAGGCGAACCGGCTGCCCCAGTTGGCCCGACATTGTTACGGCCGTTCCGACGAGCATCGCGGCCATGCGCTGCGCATGGTGCAGCATCTGCTCGACCGCGATCTGGAGGTCACCGTCGGCGGCCTGGACGAGGTGCGCCCGACCTTCGAATCACCGCACGCCGCAATCGCTTTCCTGCATGCGCGGGAGCAGAGGCTGACCGATCAGACGGTCGAGTGCGCCAAGGCCGCGCGCGCTTCGAACGACTACCTCGGCGAGCAGTTCATGCAGTGGTTCCTGGAGCAGCAACTCGACGAGGTGTCCGCCATGACGACGCTGCTGACGGTGCTCGAGCGCGCCGCGGGCAACCTGTTCGACGTGGAGGAATTCGCCGCGCGTGAACTGCCGACCACCGTCGCACCGGCGGGCAACTCCGCCCCCAAAATGGCTGGGACAGTACGCAACTAATTAGGAAACACTATCCTCAATAAGGGTCGACTTGGATGACAAGGACGCTGACCAGCGATAACGTCTGTGTCATGTCCAGCCATCCGGAAACTCCACGCAGCAAATTCCACAGCCTGCTCCACGATCAGATCCGGCATGAATTCAATGCCGAGCATCAATACATCGCGATTGCGGTTTGGTTCGACAACGCCGACCTGCCGCAGTTGGCAAAGCGCTTCTACGCCCAGGCCGTCGAAGAACGTAACCACGCGATGATGATCGTGCAGTACTTCCTCGACCGCGATATCAGCATCGAACTCGGTGGAGTCGACGCTGCTAAATCGCATTTCGAGAATGCCCGCGAACCCATCGCATTGGCACTGGCCCAGGAGAAGGCGGTCACCGACCAGATCATCCAGCTGGCCAGCACCGCTCGCGAAGAGGGCGATTACCTCGGCGAGCAGTTCATGCAGTGGTTCCTGAAGGAACAGGTCGAGGAGGTGGCCAATATGAACACCCTCCTCACCATCGCCGATCGCGCCGGGTCGAACCTGTTCGATCTGGAGGAATTCATCGCCCGCGAAATGAGCGGCCCGAGCAACACTTCGGGTGCCCCGTCGGCCGCCGGCGGTTCGGTGTAATACGCCACCGCGCTATCGAGCGATCGGCAGGCCGAGCACGTTGCGGCGTGCTCGGCCTGCCGAATTCCGCACTACTCAGCCCGCGCTGGCGCTAAGGCTGCTGAGAAGCGTGGTCAGAAGCTCGAGAATGGCGTCCATGATTTCCCTACTTTCCTCATCGGCCGGTGAGGTTTCCCTCACCTACACCATCTTTCGGTGATGCAGAGAACGTAACGGAGCCAAGATTAGAAAGGAGCGTTTTTCACAAAATTACTACGGTGGAATTTTCGCCACCCCCGAACAGCGACGGCTCCGGGCCGGCCCGAGGCCGGACACCGAAGCCGTCTCACTGTTTTCGCGCGCCGACTCAGCGCGAACGACGCCGACGCGTCAACGCAGGGTGACCTGTCGCGAACGCAGGCCGTCGCGCGACCGCCGCTCCTCGGCCGACATCGGCGCGTCCGAGGCCAGCGCCTGCGCCAACCGCGCACCGAACTCGACTGCGGGCGCGGCCCATTCGGCCGCGTGCCGCTCGGGATCCAGATCGAACACCGGCACCAGCAGCCCGTGGGTACGGAACGAGCCCGCGAACCGCGAACCCTCACCCAGATGCAGACCACCCGAGGCGTGCAACCGGGCCAGCGCCAGCATCAGATCGTCTTCCGGCTCCGGGCGCACCCAGCGCAGATGCGCCTTCTCACCCGCGTCGACCCACCAGGCCGCGCCGATCGCGTCGGCACCGAGATCCAGCCGATCCGAGGGCATGATCGCCTGCTTGGCCTGCTCGATGGTCGCGGCCACCTGCGGATCGGGCTCCACGCCTTCGGGCACCCACCAGTCGAAATCTTGATGCACCGTCAACTCGAGCGCGGCGCCCGGGTCGATGACGTCGGCCAGGGTGGGCCCACCTTCGACGCTCGCGGCGGCGGGCAGCGACTCACCCGGTTCCGCCGACTGGGTCCACAAGATCGCCGCGGCGAGATCGGCGGCCGGGTTCTCCCCCTCGGCCTGCACCTGCACCCCGACATAGCCGGTCGGCTCGTCACCCGCGCGCACCAGCGCGGCGACCGCACCGGGCAGCACCGTCGCGAGGACGACCGAACGTTCGGCCGCGGCGCCCGGCGATAGCTTCAGGGTCGCGGTCGCCGACTGCACGAACTCGCGCAACGCGACGAGATCGCATTCGGCGGCCAAACCCTCGAACGGGCGCGTGACGGCGTTGGCGGCCTGTTCCAGCGCGGCTCGCCGCTCGGCGAGACGCTGCGCCCGGTTCCCGCCGGGCTTCGGACTGTTGCGCTTGCTCTTACCCACGGCTGGTCAAACTACACCGGTCACGGCCGCCCGCTCCGCGCGCCACGCTCTCGGCTCGGCAGTCGCCATCGACCGGCTCAGGCGGTGTCGATCGGCGCCCGAGCCGGAGGCCCTGCGTGGTTACGCTCCGCTGCCGCCTCCGGGCCTCGACCGGCTCAGGCGGTGGCCAGCAGTGCCTTGGTCCGCCCCGGATGGTTGGTCGCCACCCAGCTGACGCCGAGATCGGCGCACAGCCGCACGTCTTCGGGATCGTCGACGGTCCAGCAGTAGGTGGCGCGGCCGGCGGCGGCGGCCTTGTCCACCAGATCGGGGTGTTCACGCAGCGTCTTCACCGACGGGCCGACGGCCGTGGCGCCGACCGTGGTGGCCGCGCTGCCGCCCAGATAGCGCGAGGATTCGCCGAGCAGCACGGTCGGCAGCAGCGGCGCGGCGCGGCGGATCCGCCAGACCGCGGTGGCCGCGAACGACATCACCACGGCCCTGGAGTGATCGGCCGAGGCCGGGGTCGCGATGCCGAAGCGCTGCAATTCGGCCAGCAGCTTGTTCTCCACCAGCGCGCCGTAGCGCACCGGATGCTTGGTCTCGATGAACAGCTTGGTCGGGCGGCTGCGCCAATCGAGCACAAGGGCGATGAGCTCGGCCAGGGTGAGTACCGAGGCGGGTTCGCCTGCGGTGCCGAAGTCGAGGGCCTTCAACTCGTCCAGGGTGAGTTCACTGACCAGGCCGGTGCCCGAGGACGTCCGGTCGACGGTGCGGTCGTGCACGCAGACCAGATGCCCGTCCCTGGTCAGCCGGACATCGCATTCGACGCCGTCGGCGCCCTCCTGCAGGGCCAGCTCATAGGCGGCGAGGGTGTGCTCGGGGCGTTCGGCGGACGCGCCGCGATGGGCGACGACGAATGGTGCGCGATTGGGCTGGCTCACTTCGCCACGACCTCCTGCTCCTGATGCTCACGATCGGCCGCCTCCGCACTCGGCTCGGCCGCGGGCTCCGCGTCGGCGTCGTCGCCGGCCGCGATCGCACCGTCCGGTGCGGCACCGCCGTCGACGCGGCCCGCGCCGGCATCGGCCCGGGCTGCGACGGTAGCCGATCCCGGCTGCACCGGTTCGATGACGGGCACCGCCGGGTCCGCGGCCACCACCCAGCGGTGCGCGATATGGGCGCGCCCGAGCAGATCGCGGCCCTCCACCATCCGCACAATCCACAGTGTCGCCACCGCCACCGCCACCGCCACGGCGTCGGTGAACGCGGTGAACAGCACTCCGTCGGCCTCGGCCTGCAGCGAGTCGGCGCTGCGCCAGGCCAGCGCGGCAACCGCGCAGGCTCCGCCGAACACCCAGATCGCCCACCACACCCGCACCGCACGCAGCGGCCGTGGATCCTCCCGGCCGGCCACCATCTCGCTCAGGAAAACTCCCGGCCACAGCAGGTTGACCACCGGGATCACACAGCCGAGCACCAGCATCCGCGGCGACCGCGGATCGCGCAGACCACGACCCTCGTACACGGCCCGGCGCGCCTGGATCAGCCAGCCGACGGCGGCGACCGCGGCGAGCAATGCCAGCACCGCGGCGAACAGCGCCGAAGCGTTGACCATCGCGTCGGAGAACGTCAACAGCAATGGATCGATGAGATAGGTGCGATTGCGCAGTAGCAGCAGGTAACGACCGAGTTCGGAGCCCGCCGCGATGGCGAACATCAGCGCCGTCGCGATCAAGAGCGGGGGCAGCCAGCCGGCCAGCACATTCAGCGGCGGCCGGGCGGCTACGGGCTCGCGGGCCGGTTCATCGCGCAGTCCCCAGCGCGGGATCTCGGTGTAGTGCGGGGTGGGAGTGGGCCCGGTGCGGCCGGGGGCCACGGTGCCGCGCGGACGGTGATCGGGCCTGCGGGCGACCCACCGGTAGTTGCGCCGTTCGGCGGGCGCGTCGATCGGCCCGGGCGAGAGCAGGACGCCACGGCAACGCGGGCACCAGTGCATCGGCGCCGCCTGTTGTACGGCCCAGCGCGCGCCGCAGCGCGCACAGGGTTGCACCACCGTACTCAATGCCGTCGCACCTCGCTCTTTCGTCAGTAGATCTTGGGCTCGTGCTTGCCCTCGCCGACCAGCGGGCGGCCGGTACGCTGCCACTCCACCATGCCGCCGACGACGCACACGGCGTCGAATCCGACGTGGGTCAGGTACTTGACCGCCTCGAAGGACCGGCCGCCCTGCCGGCAGATGACGTAGAGCTGGGCGTCGTAGTCCAGTTCGTCCAGCCGGGCCGGGATGTCGTCCACCGGAATGTGGACGGCGCCCGGCGCGTGGCCCAGCGCCCACTCGTCGGGCTCGCGCACGTCGAGCAGGATCGCGCCGGCCTTCTCCGCGGCAGCGCGCGCACTGTCGTCGAATTCACCTGGCACCTCGTTCAGCGGTACCGTCGGGACCTCGGAGCTCGTCACGTGTTCGATCCTGCCATGGGTGCCGTACGATCGCGGACTTCCGTGCCCGTCCATCGGTGCGAACACCGCCCACCTGGGACGCGCCGGGCCAGCGGGCCCCGCGTAGGTTATGCCGCGCCGACTTCCGACCGGTGCCCCGATTTCTGGGGGGATGTGGATAAGTCGGTGTAGTTATCCACAGATTCCACAACCTGATCCACAGGTGTCAGCTATCGTCCGGCGCATCGTCCACAGGCTGACGCTATCGCGGCTTCAACTGGGCGATCACCGGGCGACGGTTGCGAACGACCGATCCGGGACTCCCCTCCAGCCATCCCGGAGCGGTCATCCGCCGCCTTGTTCGGGAGCTGCGCCGTCGAAGCTCCCGACATGTACTTGGACGGAAGCGACGCGGATTCGGTTCCATAAAAAACGACAACCCTAGTGAAAACTTGAAATGCGCCGATCTGGGCGGTGATCTCGGTAGCCTGGCGCTATGTACTCGAGCAGGGGGCTACTTGACGGATTGGACACCGCCGGAATCGACATCGCACTGAGGGAGGCCGCGTGCCTCGGCCTCGCCGTCGATGCCGACACCGGCCGACTCGAACTCGACCTCGAAGTACTCACACTGCCCGCACAGGAATCCACACCTGCCGATATCAAGGTCCGGATGACCTTCCACGGCGTCAGCCGGGTGGCCGCCTCGCTGCGCATCCACCGCTGGGACGACGTCGAACCCACCGTGCTGCCGCTGGAACTGGACGGGCTCGGCGATGCCATCACCAGTTTCGGCGGCGGCAGGCTGCACGGCTGGGATTTCATCGACATCGACGACAGCAGCTGGTCGCTGTGGAGCGAGCTGCTGAGCTTCGACACCATGATCGATCAGCGCGTCTCGCCGCATGTGCTCGAGTTCTCCCAGGAGGAGGGCCTCGATCCGCGCGAACTCGACGTGCGGGTCTGGTTCGACAGCATCACCATTCACGACCCCCGCGGCAAGCAGATCCCGCTGCCGGAGTTCATCGCGGGCGGCCGGCGCTGGTGGGCGGCGCACGACGCGGGCGATCCGCGCACCAGGCGGCCGGGGATCGCGCCCCCGCTCTGAGCCGGCGACAGCCGAGCAGATGCCGCATACCGGGCCGGTCCGGTGTGCGGCATCGGCGTTCACCGATAGACGTTCCCGGAATGGGTATCCGCCCCGGCGAACGGTTCGACCTGCCCCACCCGCCCGCATTCGCGATCCACAGCCCGGACCGCCCGACTAGTTAGTCGCTTCCCGGCATGGTTCGATGCACGAGTGCGGTTCTTACTGCTCGCCGATGAACGTGGCGCGGTAGCGCCCGGGCCCACCCGAGTGAGCACCGTCACCGGAATGCCGGGGCATCCGGGCAAGTTGGAACCGATCGGGTGTACGAATGATGGTCGAGAGCGCTCGCGAGGTTCGTGAGTGCGCGGCCCGACAAGGAAGGGACATCGTGGCTGAGTACACGCTGCCGGATCTGGATTACGACTACAGCGCCCTGGAACCCCACATCTCCGGGCAGATCAACGAGCTGCACCATTCCAAGCACCACGCCGCATACGTCGCCGGTGCCAACACGGCACTGGAGAAGCTGGAAGCCGCCCGTGAGGCCGGCGATCACAGCGCCATCTTCCTGCACGAGAAGAACCTCGCGTTCCACCTCGGCGGACACGTGAACCACTCCATCTGGTGGAAGAACCTGTCCCCCAACGGTGGCGACAAGCCGGTCGGCGAGCTGGCCGCGGCCATCGACGACCAGTTCGGTTCGTTCGACAAGTTCCGCGCGCAGTTCACCGCCGCGGCCAACGGCCTGCAGGGCTCGGGCTGGGCGGTGCTCGGCTACGACACCCTCGGCCAGAAGCTGCTGACCTTCCAGCTCTACGACCAGCAGGCCAACGTGCCGCTCGGCATCATCCCGCTGCTGCAGGTCGACATGTGGGAGCACGCCTTCTACCTGCAGTACAAGAACGTCAAGGCCGACTACGTGACGGCGTTCTGGAACGTCGTCAACTGGGCCGACGTGCAGGACCGTTTCGCCAAGGCCGTGAACCAGGGCAAGGGCCTGATCTTCGGGTAAAAGCATCCGACGCGCCCGGGGCCGCGACACCGCATGGTGTCGCGGCCCGCTGCGTTTCTGCTGGTGAAAAGCCCTCTGCGGGTCGACGCCGAGACGTACTGGCACTCTTTGGTACTTGTGTGCCAGATGCCTTCGGGTTCATTCTTCAAGTCCACAGTTCGAGGACGGGCAATGCCGCCCCCGGTTCCATGACGGGAGGCCTCATGCGCAGCGATGGTCAGATCGGCGTCACGCCGTTCCAAGCGCGCGGATCTCTTCGCGGGTTCGTCATCTCCGGGCGCTGGCCCGATACCACCAAGGAATGGGCGCAGCTGCTGGTGCTCGCGGTGCGGGTGGCCAGCCTGCCCGGGCTGCTGTCGACATCGACGGTGTTCGGGGCGCGCGAGGATCTGCCCGATGATCCCGAGCCGGGCACCGTCGGGCTGGTACTGGCCGAAGGGCCGGTGCTCGGTGAGTCCGCGGTGACGCCCGGCAAGTTTGCCGAGCATGTGCCGCCCGCCCTGCTGATGCTGCATCCGCCGTCCGAAACCAATCCGTCGCTGCCCGAATGCAGCGGGGCCGCCTCGGGCTGTGTGCTGCTGCCCGGCGTGCCGCATCTGGGGCTGGAACACCGGGCCGCATGGGCCGAGGCCGAGTTGGACGGAACGGTGACCTCGCTGGTCAGCCGGGTCGGGCTGGATCCGATCAGCGATCCCGACACCGCGGTTCTGGCTATGCTGCTGGCCGCGTAAGGGCACCCGAAATCTACCGCACGGATCGCCAAACTTATTGCGCGCATTGCGATTTCGACAACAGCGAGTTGCCGTCGCGACGCCAGGGCGGGTAGAGTCGGCAGCAGCGAAGGGGAGTAGCCCCCAATCGCGTAGTCGACATACTGATCCGCCGCCGCGTGTGGCGCGGGTCCGGCTGCGTGAACCGGAATCCCTCCGGTGGGCGAGACCTTCGGCCGAGACAACCTTGACGTTGTCGGCCGGAGGCGTCCCGTTTTCCGGCCGACTGGCCGGAGCCCGGGAGAACACATCACATGATCGCCACCGTATTGCTGAGTATCGGCATCGTCTTCCTCGCCGAGCTCGGCGACAAGTCCCAGCTGATGGCGCTGACGTTCGCGCTGCGCTATCGCTGGTGGGTGGTGCTCGGCGGAATCGCCACCGCCACCGCCGCGGTGCACGTCATCTCGGTCGCCGTCGGCCACTTCCTCGGCGCGGCACTGCCGACCACGGCGATCGCGCTGGTCGCCGCGCTCACCTTCCTCGCCGTCGGCGTCTGGACCCTGCGCGAGCACCTCGATCCCGAAGACGACGCCGAAGCCGCTCCCAAGGTCTCCCGTTTCGCCACCGCGGCCCCGTTCCTGGTGGTGCTGTCGGCGTTCCTGCTGGCCGAACTGGGCGATCGCACCATGTTCGCCACCGCCGCCCTGGCCACCGATTACGACTGGGCGGGCGTCTGGCTGGGCTCGACCATCGGCATGGTCGCCGCGGACGCACTGGCCATCGCGCTGGGCATCCTGGTCGGCAAGCATCTGCCCGAACGCGCCATCGGCATCGGTTCCGGGCTGCTGTTCCTGTTCTTCGGTTCGCTGACGCTCACCGGACTCGCCTGGCCCGGCCTCGGCACCCTGCCGGGCGCGGCCGTCGCGATCACCGTGCCTGCCCTCGCGGGGGCGGTCTTCTACCTGCTGACCCGGCGCCGGACAGCGGTCGCAGCGCCCATCGCGGCAACCGATGGCTCAGAGCAGCCCGCCGAGGAATTGCGCTGACGCCGATATCAGCCGCCCGCCAGCGCCTGCCCGTACAGATCCCCGCCGCGAACGACGAGCTCGAGCAAGGGTTCGCGGAGCGCACGAAGCCCGGCCACATCATCGGTGGCGATCTTGCCCGTCACCATCGCGCCGACGGCCGCCGCGAGGGTTCGGCAGGCGAAGCGCTGTTCGGGCGTGCGGGCGTCGAGGACCTCGGCGATCCGCTCCACGAACAGGTCCTGTAGCTCCATCCGCCGGGCGACCGCCTTCGCTCCGACGGCGTAGACCTCCACGAGGAACAGCCGGGCACCGGCCGGATCGTCGGCCAGATGCCGCAGGTAGGTGTCGAACAGCCGGCGCATTCGCTCGACCGGGTCGATAGGCGCCGGATCGCCGGGATCGGCTGCGGGGGCATCGGTCTCGTCGATCCGGGCGAGCAGCTGCTCGACGGCCCGCTCGTAGGCGGCCTCGAAACAGTCTTCCTTGGAACGGAATTGCTCATAGAAGGTCTCGCGCGAGACACCGGCCTTCTTCAGGATCGCCGCGACCGACGTTCCGACATAACCGTTGTCGACCATCGCCTCGCCCATCGCGTGCAGAATCCGCTCGCGTTGTGAGGCGACGACCTGCTCCCGGGGCAGACCGTGCCGGCCGCGCGGCAGCTGGCGGAGACTGGTGGCCGGGTCGGTCATGGCTGGCTACTCCGGTGTTCGGTCGGGCGGGTGCTGACCCATTCTGCTGGTTCGCGCGGGCTGCTCGGTCGTGAAGGGTGTCGCTTCGGTGCGCGCGATGCTCAGGGCCTCGTGCACGCCGCGCCGCAACGCCAGCTCGGTGACGCGTTGCGCGATCGGCCGCAACGGCAGCACGAACCGCACCCACCAGGGCGAAACCACCTGTCGGCGCCTGCGCGCGATGGCCCGTTCGACGGCGTCGATGGCCGGGCCCAGCGGCGCCACCCCGGACACGGTGCTGCGGCCGAGCAGCGAGCGTGCCGCCTCGGTGCCGAATCCGCGGGCGGTCATATCGGTGTCGAGTTCGGCGAAATACGCGACGCCGACCTTCGCCCCGGTGTGCCGGAGTTCGTGACGCAGGGTGTCGCCGAGTGCCTCGACCCCCGCCTTCGAGGCGCTGTAGGCGCCGAGCAGCGGCAGGTGCACGGCCGCCGCCAGCGAGGAGACCACCAGCGCGTAGCCCTCGGAATGGGAGATGTGCGGGCCCGCCGCGCGCACCGTGTAGTACACGCCGAGGACGTTGACCGCCAGCGTCCGCTCCATCACCTCCGGATCGCCGCCGATCAGCGGAAGTTGTTTGGCTACACCGGCATTGGCGACCACCACATCGAGGCCGCCGAGTTCGCCGACGACGTCCTCGACCGCGGCGTCCACCTGCGCGCGGTCGCTCACATCGCAATAGCGCCACGGCGCCCCGCCGCACTCGCGCGCCACCTCCGCCAGCGATTCCGATTCCAGCCCGAGCAGCGCCACCTGCGCGCCGTGCGCGGACAACTGCCTGGCCAGCGCGGCTCCGATGCCGCGGGCCGCACCGGTGATCAGCACCCGGCGGCCGGCGACCGATCCACCAAATATCGACGTCATGCGGCCGACGGTACCATCAGCGAACACTAGTGTTCGCAAATTGCCCGGACCGCTGGGCCCCGAGGCCAGGGAGTGGTGATCCGCGCCTCACCGGTGACCCGTTAGGGTGCAAATTGACGAAGGGCCAACTGGCTTGTCACGAACGAGAGGACCATCGTGGAGATTTCGGGTTCCGCCGCCATTGTCACCGGAGGCGCGTCCGGCCTCGGCGCCGCCACCGCCAAGCGTTTCGCCGAACTGGGCGCCACCGTCTTCGGGCTCGACGTGCCGCAGTCGATCGAGCGGGCCGGCGACAACGTGCCCGCCGGTGTCACCCTCCTTCCGGCCGATGTGACCAGCAACGACGAGGTCAGCGCCGCCGTCGCGAAGGTCGTCGAATCCGGCGCGCCGCTGCGCATCGTGGTCAACTGCGCCGGTGTCGGCTGGGCCGGGCGCATCCTGTCCAAGAACGGCCCGCACGATCTGGAGCTGTTCCGCACCGTCATCACGGTCAACCTGCTCGGCACCTTCAACGTGATGCGCCTGGCCGCCGACGCCATCGCCAAGACCGATCCGGTCGATGACTACGGCCAGCGCGGTGTGGTCATCAACACCGCCTCGGTCGCCGCGTTCGAGGGCCAGATCGGCCAGATCGCCTACTCCGCCTCCAAGGGCGGCGTGCACGGCATGACCGTTCCGGCCGCGCGTGACCTGGCCCAGTTCGGTATCCGGGTGAACACCATCGCCCCCGGCATCATCGACACCCCGATGCTGGCCGGCGTCACCGAGGAGTACCGCAAGGGCCTCGAGGCCGGTGTGCCGTTCCCGTCGCGGCTGGGCCGCCCGGACGAGTACGCGCAGCTGTCGCAGTACATCGTCGAGCACGACTACCTCAACGGCGAGACCATCCGCATGGACGGCGCGCTGCGCATGGCGCCGCGGTAATCCCGCGGTAGTACTACCCCGCCCGGCATCGTTTCGCGCTGCCCGGCGCTCGACGCCCGCCCTCCCGCTCACCGCGGGTCGGCGGGCGTTCGCGCGTGCGGCGAGGCGGGAGCGCGGCCCCGGCAGGCCGCGAACTCGCTAGCCGGCGCTACCGGTCGCCGGGCGCGAGCGCCAACGCTCGCAGGCCTCGTGGTCGGCGTCCGGCCGGTCCTTGCCATCGACCGCGCAACCCTGGCGCGTGTAGCCATCGCGGCCGATGCCGTTGCGGTCATAACCGAAACGGTCCCGTCCGAAGCGGTCGTAACCGGAACGGTCAAAGCCCGAACGGTCGTAACCGGAACGGTCAAAGCCCGAACGGTCGTAGCCGGACCGGTCGTAACCGTGCACGTCATAGCCGTCGGGGCCGTACGGGTCCGGCGGCGAGGGCGGGCAACCCGTGCCCATGTCGAACCCACCGTCCGGGCAGGGCTTCGGCGGTTTGTGCTCCGGTGGCGGGGTGGGCGCGGGCGTCGTCGGTGGTGTTGTCGGCGGCGTCGGCGCTGTTGTCGGCGGCGTCGGCTGAGTGGGTGCCGTGGTCGGCTGAGTGGGTGCCGTGGTCGGCTGAGTGGGTGCCGTGGTCGGCTGAGTGGGCGCGGTCGGCGTCGAGCCGATCGGCTCGGCGAATGCGGGCGCTACCGTCGCGGCGGGAGCGAGCACAAGGGCCCCCAGCAGAACAGTTCGGGTCACCGCCCGGCGAATGCTACGGCCACGCAGGGTCGTAGTCGACATGATCGATCTCCTGTCCGGAGCGCGGATCTCGCACTCCGGATGATCTATCGCCTTCAGCGACAGCTACTTGTACAAATCCCAGACCAAGGGCTGGGTCGCGCACATCGGCGCCGAATCGAACAGCAGGAGATCGGACTCATTGCGCCGCACCGCGGTTGGATGCCGTGCGTTAGCGGATGGATAGCCCACGCGACCGGCCGCGGTGGACGAACCGTGGCTCCAGCGCGCAGATATCGCCGGGCTGGTGTGGCGTCAGCGGCGCGGCGGCACGACTGTGGCGAGGGCAGCCCGCCGTATCGGCGGACTGCCCTCGGCTCGCATCAGAGCGTGCGGGTGAGCCGATCGGTGAGGATGTGGGCGAACTTCGCCGGATCCTTCAGCTCGCCGCCCTCGGCCAGCACCGCGGTGCCGTACAGCAGTTCGGCGGTCTCGGTGAGCTCGGGGACCTTGCCCTCGTCGGCGTCCTGCTTGCGGGAGTCGTAGGCCTCGCGCAGGCCGGTGACGAGCGGGTGGGTCGGGTTCAGCTCGAGGATGCGCTTGGTTTCCGGCAACACCTGGCCCGAGGCCCGGTACATCCGCTCCAGCATCGGCGTGAAATCGAAGACGTCGCCCACCAGGCAGGCCGGTGAGGTGGTGAGCCGGTTGGTCAGGCGCACCTCCTTGACGTTGTCCTCGAGGGTCTTGCCCAGCCAGCCCAGCAGCTCGGCGAACTCCTTGTCCTGCTGCTCACGCAGCTGCTCGGACTCCTTCTTCTCCTCTTCGGTCTCCAGATCGACCTCGCCCTTGGCGATGGACTTGAACGGCTTGCCGTCGAATTCCGGCACCGAGCCGACCCACATCTCGTCGACCGGATCGGTCAGGATCAGCACCTCTAGCCCCTTGGCCTGGAACGCCTCGAGATGCGGCGAGCTCTCCACCTGCTGGCGGGATTCGCCGGTCATGTAGTAGATGGAGTCCTGGCCGTCCTTCATCCGCTCCACGTACTGCGCGAGCGTGGTGAGTTCGGAGTCGGAGTGCGTCGAGGCGAACGACGACACCTCGAGGATGGTGTCGCGGTTGTCGAAGTCGGAGAGCAGGCCCTCCTTCAGGACGCGGCCGAACTCGCGCCAGAAGGTCTGGTACTTGCCCTGGTCTTCGGCGCCCTGCAGGTCCTTGACCGTGGACAGCACCTTCTTCACCAGGCGTTTGCGGATCATCTGGATCTGGCGGTCCTGCTGCAGGATCTCGCGCGAGACGTTGAGCGAAAGATCCTGGGCGTCCACCACACCCTTGACGAAGCGCAGGTACTCCGGCATCAGCTCTTCGCAGTTGTCCATGATGAACACCCGCTTGACGTAGAGCTGCACGCCCCGCTTGTGCTCGCGGGTGAACAGATCGAACGGCGCCGTCGACGGAATGAACAGCAGCGCCTGGTATTCGAAGGTGCCCTCGGCCTTGAGCGGGATGATCTCGAGCGGTTCGTCCCACGCATGGCTGACGTGCTTGTAGAACTCCTTGTACTCCTCGTCGCTCACCTCGCTCTTGGGGCGGGTCCACAGCGCCTTCATGGAGTTGAGGGTCTGCTCTTCGACGATCGTCTTCTCTTTTTTGTCCTCGCCCTCACCCTCGGTGACGGTGCGCTCCACCGACATGCGGATGGGCCAGGCGATGAAGTCGGAGTACTTCTTGACGATCTCGCGGAGCTTCCACTCCTGGGTGTAATCGAAGAGGTGATCGTCCTCGTCGGGGGCCTTGAGCTGCAACGTCACCGCGGTACCCGGCGGGGCGTCGTCGACGGTTTCGATGCTGTAGGTGGAGCTACCGGCCTCGGCCACCCAGCGGGTGGCCTCGGTCTCGCCCGCGCGGCGGGTGGTCAGGGTGACCTTGTCGGCGACCATGAAGGTCGAGTAGAAGCCGATGCCGAACTGGCCGATCAGCTCCTCGGCGGCGGCCTCGGATTTGGCCTCGCTGAGTTGTTTGCGCAGCTGGGCGGTGCCCGACTTGGCGAGCGTGCCGATCAGGTCCACCACCTCGGCGCGCGACATGCCGATGCCGTTGTCCTTGACCGTGAGGACCCGCGCGTCCTTGTCGACCTCCAGCTCGATATGCAGGTCGGAGGTGTCGACGTGCAGGTCCTTGTCCTTGTAGGACTCCAGCCGCAGCTTGTCCAGCGCGTCGGAAGCGTTCGAGATCAGCTCCCGCAGGAACGTGTCTTTGTTGGAGTAGACCGAGTGGATCATCAGCTCGAGCAGCTGATGGGTTTCGGCCTGGAACTCGAGTGTTTCGACGTGCTCAGTCACGCCGAAATATTACCGCCGCCGCCGACCGCCTCCGACGCCCGAGAGCGGTCCCCACTCGCGCGAGATCGGCCGGCCGCGCGAAATCGGCCAGCGCGGGCACCTCCAGCTCGGCGCGGTGCGGGCCCGGCACCCGCGGGCACATCCATTCCCGCAGCACCATGGTGGCGCGCACATCGTCTTCGTTGTATTCGAGCAGCCGGGTGCGCTGGGTGAGATCGGGCGCGCCGTCGTAGCCGACCGCGAGCCGGTACCAGCTCATCGAGGCCTCGCCGTTGGCCTCGGCATCGCGCCAGGCGAAACCGGCCACCGGCGCGATCTTCTTGAGGCCCTTGCCGTTCGGGCAGATGAACTGCTCGGTGACGGCTTGGAACATGTCGACCCACTGCGGCGAATCGACGAAGGCGCGCACCTGCTCCACCGTCGGCACCCCCGGCTGACCGGCGAACCGGCGCGCCGACTCGTAGAGCCACTTGTCCTCGGCGGTACGCGAATAGCAGTAGGCGGCAAAGGTTTTGCCGGCGGCGGTGGCCTCCGCCCGCACGCGCATCAGCCAGGTCCAGAATTCGCCGAAGGAACGCCCCTCGTCCTCGGTGGGCAGCGGATCCCAGGTGACGAACGGCCGGTACACCCCGTCGAGCAGGGTGCCCCACAGGTACGCGCCGAACTCCTGGAAGCTCTCCAGATCGACGTCGACCTCGACGTCGGCCCGGCGCACCTTCACCTGGTCGAACCGGCGCACCAGTGGCGCGCCCGCGATCCAGGCGCGCGCGGTGACCACGGCCTCCTCGAACGGTCCGTGCTGCCAGTCCTCGGGTTCGGGCCCGGACCAGGCGGCCAGATCGTCGATGGTCTGCACGCCGTGCCCGCGCAGCACGTCGGCGCGGGAGCCCGGCGCGACCAGGCTGACGTCGCGGTGGTCGATCAACCAGCCCTCGCACCCGCGCCCGTCGGCCCCGCCGCGGTTCCACCATGGGCACTGCCTGCACTCGGGCACCTTCGACGGCACCGTCGGCAGCTCACCGCGCACCACCGCGATCCGGTCGGCGTAGCGCTGGTCGTAATCGGCGAGCACCTGGGTCAGATCGTGGACCAGGATGCGGTCGAAGTGGTAGCCGATCACCCCGCCGACCAGGGCGGGGCTGGCCAGCCCGTGCCGTTGCAGCATGCGGTAGAGGTGGGCGAGGCGTTGCTGATCGCGCGGCTGCTGACGCAGTTTGCGGTGCGGATCCGGCTGCGGATCCCAGTGGTACAGATCCGAGGTGGTTGGGTGGAATTCGGCCGGCTCGGGCTGACGCGGATCGGTGACCTTGTGGTTGACCACGATCACCGGAATATAGCCGCCGCGGTCCAGATCGCGCAGCAGGATCTCGGCGCCGCCGCGGCGACCGGTATCGGGCTCCTGCGGCAGCAATCCGCCCCAGATGCACAGCGCTCCCGCCGCGCAGGCGCGCATGGTGGATTCGGCGCGATCGGCCGCGCGCAACGCCGGATCGATCACCACCCATTGTTCGGGACGGGCGCCGACCAGGGCGTCGCGTACCCGCTGCCGATGCGCGACGGCGGCCTCGCGACGCTGCTGCACGCCCGCGTCCTCGCGGACGCCGGTGAGCAGCTCCGGATGCGTGGCGTTCATATTCAGCCGGTGCCTGCACCCGATCAGCGCCCTGGCATCGAGAAACGCGGTCGCTGCGGCGACGGACCGATCCTGCTCGGTTCCCTCGTCCAACTCGCGACCCTCTCGATCGGCCCTGCCCGGATGCACGTAAGCAGTATGGTCCCTACCCCCGACAGATCAGCGAATCGTCGCCCGCGCCCCCGGCGTTCGCCCGCCGCCCTCGCAGCGACCGGCCGCGACCGGATAGGGTGTCGGCAAACCGTGTGACATGGGCGGACGGGCAACTTCGCGCGCCGAGCCGCCAGGGCGAACCAGCATGACGGAGGGCCAACGATGGGGTTGTTCACGAAGCGCAAGCGGCGCCCGAGCCGCCGGGCCGAGGCGAAAGCCCTCAAGCACAAGGCGGCCCTGGAGGCCAAGCTCGCCGCCAAGAACGATCGTAAACAGCGGCGCGCCGAGACCCGCACCCAGAAGAAGGTGGCCAAGGCTCAGATCGCCGCGCTGCAGGCGGAGGAGAAGGCCGCGCTGAAGGCCGCGGCCAAGGCCGAGCGTGATCCGTTCAGCGTCGGACAGGTGAAGAAGTACATCGGTGTGGCCAGGATCCTGGTGCCGGTGCTCGCCCCGCTGGCCTACCGCGGCGCCACCGCGGTGCGCGCCCAGCTCGACAACCGCAAGGCCCACCAGCTCGGTATCGGCGTCGAACAGCTCGGCGAGTACACCGGCCACGGTGCCCGCCTGCACGCCAGGATCGCCAATACCGAGGCCGCGCTCGACAAGGTCGGCGCGGGCGACAACGGCGAGGGCAAGAAGTTCGTCGCGGCGACCCGCGACCGCCTGGAAGCGCTGAGCGCCGCTGTGCGCACCGCCGACCAGATGCCCGCCCAGCGCCGTCGCGCCGTGCACGCCTCCATCGCCGACGAACTGACCGGCCTCGAATCCGACGTCCTGGCCCGCCTCGGCGTGCGCTGATCCACCGCACCGATGTACCGACGCCCGACCTCCGGTAGCCCGCGCGGCTTCCTGGTCGGCGCGTCGGCCGGCGCGCTCGCGGTCGCCGCGCACGGGCTGGCCGGTGGAGCGTATCCGTCGTCGGCCGAACTGGCGCTGATCCTGATCGCCGCTTCGGTGACCGGTCTTGCCGCCGCCGCGCGGCCGATGGGCTGGGGTTCGGTGCTCGTCTGGCTGGCCGCTGGACAGGCGGGCGGACATGTCGCCCTCACCGGTCTCTACGGCCACGAGCACGCCTCCCCCACCGCGGCAGCACCGGCAGGCGAACTGCTCGGCGGATATCTGCCCTCGGGCCCGATGTTGCTCGCGCACTTCACCGCGACCGCCGTCTGCGCCGCGCTGATCCCGCTCGCCGAGCGGCTCTATCGCGCGGTATCGGCGGCCGTTCGGATCGTGATGGCGGCGCCGCGCACGCTCTTCACGCACCGCCCGCCGAATGCCGGTGTCGCGATCTTCCGGCTGCTCGGCCGGTCTCCGATCGGTGCCGCGGGCCCGCGCGCCCCGCCCCTGGCGCGCCCGGCCTGACGCATCAATACCTTTCGGAGAGAAAGCACTTCATTCATGAAAACGTTCATTTCGCGTGCCATCTGCACGGTGGCGCTCGGCGGCGGACTGCTCGCGCTGACCGCCGGGGTCGCGAACGCCCACGTCACCGTCGACGCGCCCGGTGCGAAGCAGGGTTCGATGGCGGTGGCCACCTTCCGGGTTCCGACCGAATCCGATACCGCCGCGACCACAGCCGTCACCGTCACCGTGCCCAATCTCGCGGTTGCCATGACCGAGCCGATCCCCGGCTGGACCGCCAAGGTCGATCGCAATGACAAGTCCCAGGTCACCGCCGTGACCTGGACCGCGGATCCGGGTAACCCCGGTGTCGGGCCCGGCCAGTTCCAGCAGTTCGCGGTGGCCCTCGGCCCCCTGCCGCAGCAGGATTCGGTGAGCTTCCCGACCAAGCAGACCTACAGCGACGGCAAGGTCGTCGATTGGAATCAGCCTGCCGATCAGGGCCTGGTCGCCAACCCCGCCCCCACCCTGACGCTGGCCGCCGCCTCCGGCGATTCACACGGCACGCACGGCGTGGAGAGCGAAGATCAGGCCGCGGCAACCGAATCCGATGATTCCGGCACCGACACCACGGCCCGCTGGCTCGGCGGAATCGGGCTTGCGGTCGGCTTGCTCGGGCTCGGGCTCGGCGTCGGCTCGGTCCTGCGGGGACGGCGGTCGTGAGCGGCGGGCGCGTGCGACTGCGCGCAGTATTGCTCACCCTGCTCGCCGGGGCCGTGTGCCTCGGTGTCGGCGCCACCGTCGCCGGGCCTGCCGCGGCGCACTCCGCGGTGGTCGGCACCTCCCCCGAGGACGGCGCCTCGCTGGATGCGGGCCCCGAGCGGGTCACCATCACCTTCAACGAGAACCTGCAACCCAACTTCCCCTCGCTGACCGTGGTCGGCCCCGACGATCATCTGTGGTCCAAGGGCGATCCGGTGGTCGACGGGAAGACGGTGAGCGTCGCGGTCGGCGAACTCGGACCGGCGGGCACCTACCGGGTCGGCTACCGGGTCACCTCCGCTGACGGGCATCCGGTGGAAGGCAAACTCACCTTCACCCTCACCACCCCCGGCAATGGAACCCCCGGCCCCGCACTGGGTTCGGCGGACGCGGGCGACGGCGATTCCGGCGGCGTTCCGATCTGGGTGTTCATCGTCGGCGCGATCGTGCTGTTCGGTGGCGGACTGGCTTTCGCGTTGTTCGGGACGGGCCTGTTCGGCAAGGGCAGCGGTAAGAGCGGCCGGTGACCGATCGGGCGACCGGCGGCCGTGACCGCCGTCCGGCACTGCTGCTGGTCGTCCCGTCCGGGCTGCTCGGTGTGCTGCTGGCCTGGGCACTGACCGCGGTGACGGCCGAGAGCGCGGTCCGGGTGCTCGCCGATCTGGCCGGAGCCACCGTGCTCGGGTTGGCCGCGCTGCCGCGGGTACACGAGCGGCTGCGGCCGCCGTGGCGGCTGCTTGCGGTGCTCGCCGGAATCTGGTGCGGCAGTGAATTCGTGGTGCTGGTGTTCGAGGCCGCCGACGTCGTCGGGGTGCGGGTCGGCGCGTTGGACGCCGGACGGTTCGCCACCTTCCTCACCGAGCTCAGCGGCGGCCAGGTCGGTATCGCGATCCTGATCGGGACCGGTGCCATCGCCTGCTATTCGGCGCTGGCGTTCCGGCGCCCGGCGACCGCCTCGCCGGATCTGGTGCTGGTCTTCGCGGCGGTGGCGCTGACGCTGCGGCCGATCACCGGGCATATGTCCCAGCAGCCGTTCGGCTCGGTACTGGCCGCCGTGCACGCGCTGGCCGCGGGCGCGTGGCTCGGCCTGTTGATCGGACTGGCGCTGGTGGTGCGTTCTCGTGGCGAATGGGCGCTCGCCCTGCCGCGCTACTCCGCGGTGGCGCTGCCGCTGGTGGCGGTCGTCGCGGTGACCGGATTGGTGAACGGCCTGGTCCGGATCGGCGGGCTCGCGCCGCTGGTGCAGACCGGATACGGACGGGTGCTGCTGGCCAAGACACTGATCCTGGGCGTGCTGCTGGCCCTCGGCTGGTGGTGGCGCCGCGATTGGGTCGGCCGCGCCGCCGATCACCGGATGCCCGCCGATGCCTCGCTGCGCCGGGCCACCGTCGAGGTGGTGGTGATGGCAGCGGCGTTCGGCCTGGCGGCGACGCTGGCCGTCACGGCATGACGGGCGCGGGCGAACGCCCGGTTAAGGTTGCGCCATGACCGAAGTGAAGATCGTCGCCGACTGCGACGCCTCGGCCGAAACCGCGTTCGCCTACGTGAACGATTACCGCAACCTGCCGCGCTTTCTGCGCGAAGTGCAGGAGTTCACGCCGGTGGGCAGCCAGACCGAAGGTGTCGGTGCGACGTTCGACGGCCACATCAAGCTGGGGCCGGTCTCGCTGAACTCCCGGATCCAGGTGGTGCGCTGGGAACCGCATGTCGCGATCGGCGTGAAGTCGATCAAAGGATTCGAGGTCGAATCGACCTTCCTGTTCCACGCCAAGGACGCCGAGCGGTGCACCGTCGACGCCATCGTCGACTACCGGGTCCCCGGTGGACTGGCGGGCAAGGCACTCGGCAAGACCATCGAGCCGTTCGTCAAGATCGCGGTGAAGCACAGCACCGACAACCTCACCAAGCAGATCGCGGAATTCCACCGGACCCGCGGGGCCGACGGCACGGAATGAGCACTGCCCGGTCGGTCGCGCGGCGCCGCGGCCGACCGGCCCGCCGGCGGGAAACAGCGAGTGTGGGAAATCGGTCGAATGCCCTGCTCGAATCCCCATTCGCAGCTGGCGGTGACCTCCTGCACAGGCATAGCCTTTAGGTATGAAGAAACCCACCTTCGGGCAGCGCATTGCCTATGATCTGGGCCGCGAGCTCCCCGCGGACCTGCACGAGTGGGTGGTCCACGACCTGGTCGGGCACGGGGCCATGGAACGCTATCTCGTGCGGTTCATCGGGCCGATCATTCCGTTCTTCGCGCTGGTGCTGCTGTTTCCCGGACCGATGCCGCTCAAGCTCGGGCTGATCGTGATGATGATCGTGCCGCTGATCATCTTCACCGTCGCGCTCAGCTATGTGTGGCGCCGGTACCGGCTGGTGCAGCACGGGCTCGATCCGGGGTTGGTCGATCACGGCAAGATTTCCGACCACGATCGCGAGATGTACGAACTGCGCTACGGACACCGATAGGCGTACCTCCGCCTTCGCTCCGGCCATGCGCGGTCCGGCGCGCGGCTGCGCCTGATCGTGTCGGGCCCAAGGGAACGGACCCAGACCGAGCGGTCCGTTCGGGGTGAAACCCGGCCACCTTTAAGCTGAGGGCCATGACCGAACCGACAGATGTTGTGGCGACCGCGGACCTGGCCGACGAAATCGGCCCCGAGATTCGCAGCTGTGATACCCAATTCATCCAGTTCGGCGGCCGCGCGGCATTCTCCGGCCGGATCACCACCATCCGCTGCTTCCAGGACAATCTGCTGGTCAAGCAGACGCTGAGCGAACCGGGCGAGGGCAAGGTGCTGGTCGTGGACGGCGGCGCGAGCGTGCACACCGCTCTGGTGGGCGACATCATCGCGGGCCGCGGCGTAGCCAACGGCTGGGCCGGCGTCATCGTCAACGGCGCCGTGCGCGATTCGGCCATCCTGCGCACCCTCGACATCGGTATCAAGGCGCTGGGCACCAACCCGCGCAAGAGCACCCAGACCGGATCCGGCGACAAGGACGTACCGGTGGAGTTCGGCGGTGTCACCTTCGTGCCGGGCGACATGCTCTACAGCGATCACGACGGGGTCGTGGTCCGCGCAGCGGACTGATCCGGCCTACTCCGCGACTCGCGCCTGGTGACCGGCGAGGGCGACCACATCGCCGACGTGCAATTGCCGTCCGCGCCGTAGCTCGACCTCGTCGTTCACCCGCACCAGACCCGCGGCGATCACCGTCTTGGCTTCCGAACCGGAATCGATCAGATTGGCCAATTTGAGAAATTGGCCGAGCCGAATGGCTTCGTCATCGATCGGCACATCGACTGGTTCCGACATGAACTAAATACTTACTCCTCCGGCCCGGCCGAGACTGCAGCGGCCCAGCATCCGGCACTGATCCGCCATTTCTGAGACGTCGCAAAGGGGTCGCGAACACGCCGCGACAAACGACCGGCAAATCCACCCCAACGGTCACACTGGATCGGTGACTTCCGCGCCAGACGACCTACGCACGACCACCGAGCTATCCGCGAGCAGACCCGCTGCGCCGGTACCGCATCGGGGGCGCGGCCGGTTGGCCGAGGTTCCGCATTACGCCGGGCTGGTGCTCGGTGTGTTCGCGGTGGCATGTCTGCTGTGGAGCCTGTCGCCCGCGCTGCGCTATCTGACCCACGCGCCCCGCCACTACATCGACGACTACTACTTCGACGCTCCCGACACCAGCCTGGTGTGGGCACTGGTGGTGGGTCTGCTCGCGGCGGCGACGGCCGGACGAAAACGCATCGCCTGGTGGTTGCTCGTCATCTACCTGGTGACGTGGGTGCTCGACAACGTCGTCGCCTTCCTCACCGACCGCGATGTGAACGCCCTGGTCGCGGCCGTGGTGCACGTGGCGGTGATCGGTGTGCTCATCGCCGCCTGGCCCGAGTTCTACACCCGGGTGCGCCGCGGTGCCGGCCGCAAAGCGCTGCTCGCGCTGGTGGGTGGGGCCGCTCTCGGCTGCCTGCTCGGCTGGGGCCTGGTGGAGATGTTCCCCGGCTCGCTGCCCGCCGGGGCGCAACGCCCGCTGTGGGCGGTGTACCGGGTGACCGGCGCGATCCTGGTGGAGAACGAGCAGTTCGACGGCTCGCCGCATCATTTCGTGAATTTCCTGCTCGGCCTGTTCGGCGCGGTCGCCCTGCTCAGTGCCTTCATCGTGCTGCTGCGCTCCCAGCGCGCCGACAACGCCATGACCGGGCTCGACGAATCCGCGCTGCGCGGACTGCTGGCCCGCTCCGACGTGGAGGATTCGCTCGGCTATTTCGCCACTCGCCGCGACAAGGCCGTGGTGTTCGCGCCGAGCGGCAAGGCCGCCATCACCTACCGGGTCGAGCTCGGTGTCTGCCTGGCCAGCGGTGACCCGATCGGCCTCAAAGAGGCGTGGCCGCAGGCGATCGATGCCTGGCTGCGCTTGGCCGACCAGTTCGGCTGGGCGCCCGCGGTGATGGGCGCCAGCGAACTCGGAGCGACCGCCTACCGCAGAGCCGGGCTGTCGGTGCTGCGCCTCGGCGACGAGGCCGTGCTCGACACCAGGAACTTCTCCCTGGCCGGCGCCGAGATGAAACCGGTCCGCCAAGCCGTCAACCGATTGCGCCGCCAAGGCATGTGGGTGCGGATCCGGCGCCACTCGGATATCCCCGCCGATGAGTTCGCCCAGATCGTGGCGCGGGCCGAGGCCTGGCGCGATACCGAGAACGAGCGCGGCTTCTCGATGGCGCTCGGCCGGCTCGGCGACCCACTCGATGGCGACTGCCTGCTGGTGGAGGCCGTCGACTCCGACGACCGGGTACTCGCCATGCTGTCGATGGTCCCGTGGGGCCGCACCGGAGTTTCGCTGGAGTTGATGCGCCGCGACCCGCTCGGACCCAACGGCGTGATGGAGTTGATGATCTCCCAGCTCGCGCTCACCTCCGACCAGTACGGCATCACCAAGATCTCGCTGAACTTCGCGGTGTTCCGTTCGGTATTCGAGGAAGGCGGACGCATCGGTGCCGGGCCGATCCTGCGGGCCTGGCGCGGGGTGCTGCTGTTCTTCTCCCGGTGGTGGCAGCTCGAAGCGCTGTACCGGTCGAATGTGAAATATCAGCCGATCTGGGTGCCGCGGTTCTTCCTGTTCGAGGAACGCAGGCAGCTGCCGCGGGTGGCGATGGCCAGCGGCCTTGCCGAAGGGTTCCTGCCGCGTTTCGGCGCCGAACCGGACCCGGCCACGCACACCGGACGCCACCCCGCCGTCCCGCCGACCAGCACCGGCCTGCACGCCGACGGCAGCCCGCCCGAGCCGCCCGAATCCGAGGCCGAACTCCAGCTGGCGCGCAGGCCCGAACAGGTGCGGGTGCGGATGAACAAGCTGGATCGGCTGGCCGCCACCGGCATCGACGCCTACCCCGTCGCCTATCCGCCGACCCACACCGTCGCGGCGGCGCGCCGGTCACCGCGCGGGACGACGGTGCGGGTATGCGGCAGGCTGCTGCGCATCCGCGACTACGGCGGCGTGGTGTTCGCGGTGCTGCGCGACTGGTCCGACGACATCCAGCTGGTACTCGACCGGGAACGCCTCGGCGCCAAGCGCTGCGCCGAATTCGGCGAATTCTTCGACCTCGGCGATCTCATCGAGGTCAGCGGGCGGATCGGGCGCAGCAGGCGCGGGGAGTTGTCGCTGCTGGTCGCGGACTGGCGGATGCTGGGCAAATGCCTGCACCCGCTGCCCGACAAGTGGAAGGGCCTGGCCGATCCGGAGGCGCGGGTCCGGCAACGCTACGTCGACATGATGATCAACCCGGAGACCCGCGACGTGCTGGCCAAACGCAGTGCGGTGGTGCGGTCGCTGCGGGATTCGCTCACCGACTGGGGCTATATCGAGGTCGAGACGCCGATCCTGCAGCAGGTGCACGGCGGCGCCAACGCGACGCCGTTCCGCACCCATATCGACGCCTACGATCTGGACCTCTACCTGCGCATCGCCCCCGAGCTCTACCTCAAACGGCTCTGCGTCGGCGGCGTGGAGAAGGTGTTCGAACTGGGTCGCACCTTCCGCAACGAGGGCGTGGATTTCAGCCACAACCCGGAATTCACCATTCTCGAGGCGTACGAGGCGCACAGCGATTACGAGCGGATGATGCACCTGTGCCGTCAGCTGATCCAGAACGCGGCCCTGGCCGCCAACGGCGCGATGGTCGCGATGCGCCCCAAGGGCGACGGCACCTTCGAGGCCGTCGACATCTCCGGTGAATGGCCGGTCAAGACCGTGCACGGAGCCATCTCGCAGGCCATCGGCACCGAGATCACTCCACGCACCGACGTCACGCGGCTGCGAGAGTTGTGCGACGCCAACACGATCCCGTACCAGCACGCCTGGGACGCCGGCCAGATCGTGCTGGAAATGTATGAGCACCTGGTGGAAGACCGCACCGAAGAGCCCACCTTCTACATCGACTTCCCCACCTCGGTCTCCCCGCTCACCCGCAGCCACCGCCGCATCGCGGGCGTCGCCGAACGCTGGGACCTGGTGGCCTGGGGCGTCGAATTGGGCACCGCCTACAGCGAACTCACCGACCCGGTCGAACAACGACGCCGGCTCACCGAGCAGTCCATGCTCGCGGCGGGCGGCGACCCGGAGGCCATGGAACTGGACGAGGACTTCCTGCAGGCCCTCGAACACGCCATGCCACCCACCGGCGGGCTGGGTATGGGTGTTGATCGGGTGGTCATGCTGATCACTGGGCGCAGTATTCGGGAGACGTTGCCGTTCCCGTTGGTCAAGCCGCGGTGACGCGATCGGCTCGCCGAATGTTCGCGCGCCGAGCCCGCGGGCAATAGTGTGGAGGATCCGGCGCCAGGAGGAGGCCGCCGACACACATCGGATTGGGGATCTTCGTTGTATCACCTCGACTTGCTGACCAACGCCGCCACGCTCGATCACTCGACCTGGGCGAGCCCGGACGTGTGGACCGCGGCCATGGAGCAGGAGCTGGCGAAAAGGGGCGGCAAAGGCAAGAAGGGCAAGGGTGGGTGGATCATCGGGATCATCTGCGTCGTCGCCATTCTCGCCATCGTCGTGGCGGTCGTGCTGCTCATGAAGCGCAAGAAGAACGCCCAGCCGCCGCAGGGCCAGATCCCACCGCAGGGCCAGTTCCCGCTGGACCCGAACAACCCGTACCCGCCGCAGGGTCAGTACCCGCGGCAGGGCCAGTACCCGCAGGACCCGAACAATCCGCCCCACGGCGGCCAGTACCCGCCGCAGGGTGGGTAGTACCCGCCGCAGAATCACTAGCCGGACGCGTCACTCGCACCGGGCCGTAGCTCCACGGATCGGTGCGAGATAGCTCCAGTAGAGGAAACCGGACAACCGATCGCGTTCGGTTGGCGGGCGTTCCGGTGTAGCCCTATTGTTATTCGCGGTGTGTGCGTCGGGGCCTCGGATGTTATCCGGGTGTGCGCACTCGACGGGTGGAATGGTGTTCACTTCGTGTGCACCGGTGCGCCATCCGGCGAGTTCAGCATCGTAGCGACAGCGTGTACGGGAACGCCCTGATCAGGGGCGATGGGTTGACTGGAGCAGTATGCAGTTCAAGAAGGTTGCCGCGGCACTCGGCGCGTGCGTGGCGATCGCATCCGGGTTGGTTGTCGGAGGTAACGCCGTGGCAACGGCCGCACCCGGATGCCCGAGTCTGTACGTGGTGGCGATTCCCGGCACCTGGGAAACCGGCCATGACAAGAAGCCACAGCCCGGCATGCTGTCCGGCGTGACCAACGGGCTCGGCCCGGAGACGAAGGTCGACTACGTCACCTACGCCGCCACCGCTTTCCCGTGGGAGGGCGATGTCTACGGCCAGTCCAAGCGTGAGGCCACCGATAAGGCGCGCGGGCTCGTCGGCGCGATGGCACAGCGGTGCGGTGCCACCAAGATCGGCCTGGTCGGCTACAGCCAGGGTGCCGACGCCGCAGGCGATCTCGCCGCGGAGATCGGCACCGGCGTCGGAGTCGTCCCGCCGAGCCGGATCGCCGGCGTCGGCCTGATCTCGGATCCGCGGCGCTCGCCGAACGATATCCAGGTCGGTCCGCACGCGGGTGGTGCCGGTGGCGGTGGGCCGCGGGTCGGCGGCTTCGGCTGGATCCACGACCGGGTGCGCACCATCTGCGCCGTCGACGACCTCTACTGCGCGACAGCCTCGGACGATTTCGTCACCCGGTTCGCCGGATTCCTGGCGCAGAGCTCGGACGCCAATCCCGCGAACATGTGGCGCTACCAGCTGGAAGCCGGTGCGATCATCAACGATCTGATGGCGAACGGCGGCATCCCGACCCTGCAGGCCCAGCTCACCGAATCCGCCAACCAGCAGCGGATCAAGGAGCTGGAGGACTTCTACCAGTCGCACGCCCACACCAGCTACGGCACCTACCAGGTGGGCGGCGGGCAGACCGCCATCTCCTGGATGCACAACTGGTTCGCGCGCATGGCGTGATCAGCGGCCCCGCCCTGCGGCCACCCACTCGGCACTGCCGGGTCGGTGGCCGCAGTCGTGTGCGCAGCCGCTAGCTGCTACCGAAGGAACCGGTAGCGCCGGGCAGCACCCGATGCAGGATGCGCGGTCCGGAACCGTCGGGGCCCGGGCCGCCGGGGCGGTGATCGTCCAGGTACAGGCGACGCTCACCATCGCGGTGCTCCCCGAGGTGCAGCCCCGGTCGACTCACCTCATCGGCGCTCGCCGCGACCGGGGCAGCCGCCTCGGCGACCTGGGTGGTGGCTGCGCTCGGCGCCTCGGCCGATGCGGTGGCAGCGACCGCCGCCACCGGTACCGCGGCGAGCGCACCCGCCACCGCGACCCGAAGGCCGATCCGTCGAACAGAAGACAGTTTCGTGGAGTGCAACGTCAATCCCTTTCTCCCGGAACATGAACCGCGTCCGCGGTGCACGAACTCCAGGAAAGCCGCCGACGCTGGGACAGCGGTGGGACCGAGCTGGCAGTCTGCTGGGAATGGCCGTGTGGGTCAGGCCTTGATGTTGCGCGGCAGCAGCTCCCAGACGTGCCCGTTCTCGTTGATGGTGGCGGCGGTGCGCCGTCCGGTGCGAGAGAACAGGATCCGGGTGATCGAGCAGTAGTCGATCGGGAACGTCAGCGGGCGGGCCAGGCCGAGAATGTCCTGGAGCAGGATATTGACCACCCCACCGTGCGCGAACGCGACCACGGTATCGGTGTGGTCGGCGCGCACCGCGATATCGGTGATCGTATCCAGCACCCGCGACTTGAACGCGGGCTCGTCGATCACCGTCGGCAGATGACCGGCCTTGATCCGATCGTATTCGGCCCGGAACTCCACCTTGGCGTCCTCGATCGGGATGTACGCGGGCAGGTCCCGGTCGTATTCGGCCAGCCCGTCGAGCACCTCGACCTCGAGTCCCAGCTTCGCCGCCGTCGGCCGCGCGGTCTCCAGCGCCCGGCGCTGCGGACTGCTCACCACCCGCGCGATCCGATGATGCGCCAGCGCCGCGGGCACCCGCTCGGCCTGCTCCACCCCCACCCCGGCCAGCCCCGGATCCGCCGCCCCCTCGACCTGCTCGATCCGGACGGGCTGGGCATGGCGAACGAGAATCAGCTGCACACCCCTACTGTGCCGTATGGCGGCAGGCGGCGCGCACCGGGCATGTCGGTCGAGGGCCGCCCACGCCGAAACCACTCATTCCCCACCCGGCCGGCACGGTCCGCTCTCTCGACCCCGGCGGAGGAGCCATCACCCCCGGGAGCTTCAGCACACACATAGCGATCCCCGGAAAGAGCCGACAGCCTCGAGTTTCGAATTCCGGCAGCCGAATATGCCTGCGGCGGAAGAGAATCAGCAAATGCGATATTCCGCCGCTGTTCAACCCTCTTGCAGCGCAAGGAATTGCGCGCGATAGGGTCACCGTGTGTCCGTTCATGGGGGACGGGCAAAGCGGAGGGAATTCACAGAATGAAGTTCGGAAAGATCACTGCTGCCGTTTTCATGGCCGTCACCGCGGTGGGGATCACCGCGGCCACTGCCAATGGTCAGCCCGCTGTGGCGAACGAGTCGGCCGTGGTGACCTCGGGGGACGCGACTTCCGGTGTTGTGCAGGGTATCAACTACAACACCACCGTTTCCCCTTCTGACAAGACCATCACCTGGGCCGTCGACAAGGGCCGGTTCGAGGTCGCCGCGGACGGCTCGGCCGTGCTGTTGAAGTCCGAGGACGGCGCGACCGTCGACCAGGTGCCGCTGCGCTCGGAGGTCGCGGGCCTGCCGATCGCGGTGGAAGAGGAGATCAGCGCCGACGGCCGCACCGTCACGCTGGCCGCCACCATGACGCCCGAGGACAGCGCCGAGCTGAAGGACGTCTCGAACCTGAAGGACATCAGCTCCTACGACCGGCTGATGGAGCAGGTCAACAAGAACCTGCCCGGCATCGCCATCGGTGCACTGATCGGCTGCTTCGTGCCGTTCCTGTGGATCATCACCATCCCGGCAGGCGCCGTCATCGGTGGTTACGTGATGGGCGGCCAGCCGTTCCTGGACGCGCTGATCGCGTTCGCGACCGGCCAGCCCTGAGCTGAATCGACACCGTAAGGGTGCGCAGGCATATTGCCTGCGCACCCTTTGTGTTTCGGGAACCGAAACGATCGGGCACCGCGCGGGATTCTTCGATCACCGGGCGAAACCCCAGAACGCAAAAAGGCGTTGTGCAGGAACATCCCGCACAACGCCTTTTCGGCTGTTATCGGCTCAGCGCTGGGCGACCATCGTCGGGGTGATGGGCGCCGGGAGGGCGGTCTCACCCTCCAGGAACGTGTCCACCGCGGACGCCGCGGCGCGGCCTTCGGCGATGGCCCACACGATCAGCGACTGGCCGCGACCCATATCGCCGGCGACGTAGACGCCGGGGATGTTGGTGGCCCAGTTCTTGTCACGCTGGACGTTGCCGCGCTGGTCGTAGCCGACGCCGAGGTCGGTGAGCAGGCCCGGCTTCTCGGGGCCGACGAAGCCCATGGCCAGCAGCACCAGATCGGCTTCGAGGGTGAAGTCGGTGCCTTCGACCTTCTCGAAGCGGCCGTTGACCATCTTCACCTCGTGCGCCTCGAGGCCGGTGACCTTGCCGTTCTTGCCGACGAAGCGTTCGGTGTTCACCGAGAACACCCGCTCGCCACCCTCCTCGTGGGCCGAGGACACCCGGTACATGAGCGGGTAGGTCGGCCACGGGGTGGAGCTGGCGCGCTCCTCCGGCGGACGCGGCATGATCTCGAACTGGTGCACGCTCTCGGCGCCCTGACGGTGCGAGGTACCGAGGCAGTCGGCGCCGGTGTCGCCACCGCCGATGATGACGACCTTCTTGCCGCGGGCGTGGATCGGCGGCAGGCCTTCGGCGTCGGTGACCGGATCGCCGTGCTGCACCCGGTTGGCCCAGGGCAGGAACTCCATCGCCTGATGGATGCCGTCCAGTTCACGACCGGGAATCGGCAGGTCGCGGGCCTGGGTGGCACCGCCGGCCAGCACGATCGCGTCGAACTGCTCGCGCAGTTCGTCGGCGGTGATGTCGACACCGACGTTCACACCGGTCTTGAAGATGGTGCCTTCGGCCTCCATCTGCGCCAGGCGGCGGTCGATGAAGCGCTTCTCCATCTTGAATTCCGGGATGCCGTAGCGCAGCAGACCACCGATGCGGTCGGCCCGCTCGAACACGGTCACGGTGTGACCGGCGCGGGTCAGCTGCTGGGCGGCGGCCAGACCGGCCGGGCCGGAACCGACGACGGCGACCTTCTTACCGGTGAGCCGGGTCGGGTACACCGGGGCGACCCAGCCCTCGTCGAAGGCGTTCTCGATGATCTCGACCTCGACCTGCTTGATGGTCACCGGGTCCTGGTTGATCCCGAGCACGCACGACGCCTCACACGGCGCCGGGCACAGCCGCCCGGTGAACTCCGGGAAGTTGTTGGTCGCGTGCAGCCGGTCGATACCGTCGCGCCAGCGGTCCTTGTAGACCAGGTCGTTCCATTCCGGAATCAGGTTGCCCAGCGGACAACCGTTGTGACAGAACGGAATACCGCAGTCCATGCACCGGCTGGCCTGACGCTGGAGGGTCTCGTGGGAGAAGTTCTCCTCGTAGACCTCTTTCCAGTCCATCAGTCGCAGCGGCACCGGACGCCGCTTGGGCAGCTCACGCGAGGTGTGCTTCAAAAATCCCTGCGCGTCACCCACGAGCAGCCTCCATAATTGCCTCGTCCACGTCCTTGCCGCTCTTCTCAGCCTCGGAGATAGCGAGCAGCACCTTCTTGTATTCGCGTGGCATAACCTTCACAAAGTGGTTCACCTGCTGCGACCAGTCACTCAGAATGCGTTCGGCCACAGCCGATCCGGTCTGGTCGCGGTGCTGCGTGATGATGTCGCGCAGCCAGGTGAAGTCGTCGCCGGACAGCGGCTCGATGGCATCGGCCTGGTCCGGGTTCACCTTCGCTTCGAAGGTGCCGTTCGGGTTGTAGACGAACGCCACACCGCCCGACATACCGGCGCCGAAGTTGCGGCCGGTCTCACCGAGGATGACGACCTTGCCGCCGGTCATGTACTCACAACCGTGATCGCCGACGCCCTCGACCACCGCGGTGGCGCCCGAGTTACGCACCGCGAACCGCTCACCCACGATGCCGTTGATGAACGCCAGGCCGCTGGTCGCGCCGAACAGGATCACGTTGCCGGCGATGATGTTCTCTTCGGCCACGAACTCCGGCGGCGCGGTGGGCGCCGGGCGGACCACGATGTGGCCGCCGGACAGGCCCTTGCCGACGTAGTCGTTGGCATCGCCCTGCACCCGCAGGGTGATACCGGCCGGGACGAACGCGCCGAAGCTGTTGCCCGCCGAACCGGTGAAGGTGATGTCGATGGTGTCGTCGGGCAGGCCGGCGCCACCGTAGAGCTTGGTCACCTCGTGGCCGAGCATGGTGCCGACCGTCCGGTTCACGTTGGTGATCTTGGTTTCGAACTTGACCGGCTTGCCGCGCTCGAGCGCATCGGCCGACTGGGCGATGAGCTCGTTGTCCAGCGCCTTGTCCAGCCCGTGGTCCTGGGTCTTGGTGCAGCGGCGGTCCTGGTACATGAACGCCGTCTCGACGTCGTCGAGGATCGGCGACAGGTCCAGCTTGGCCGCCTTCCAGTGCTGCTTGGCCTTGCTGGTGTCGAGCAGGTCGACCCGGCCGATGGCCTCGTCCAGCGTGCGGAAGCCCAGCGAGGCCAGCAGTTCGCGCACCTCTTCGGCGATGAACATGAAGAAGTTCTCGACGAATTCCGGCTTGCCGGTGAAGCGCTGGCGCAGGATCGGGTTCTGCGTGGCCACACCGACGGGGCAGGTGTCCAGATGGCACACCCGCATCATGATGCAGCCGGAGACCACCAGCGGCGCGGTGGCGAAGCCGTACTCCTCGGCGCCGAGCAGCGCGGCGATCATCACGTCGCGGCCGGTCTTCATCTGGCCGTCGACCTGCACCACGATGCGGTCGCGCAGACCGTTGAGCAGCAGCGTCTGCTGGGTCTCGGCCAGGCCGAGCTCCCAGGGACCGCCCGCGTGCTTGAGCGAGGTGAGCGGCGAGGCGCCGGTGCCACCGTCGTGGCCGGAGATCAGCACCACATCGGCGTGCGCCTTGGACACACCGGCGGCGACGGTGCCGACGCCGGGCTCGGCGACCAGTTTCACGTGAATCCGCGCCTGCGGATTCGCGTTCTTCAGGTCGTGGATCAGCTGGGCCAGATCCTCGATCGAGTAGATGTCGTGGTGCGGCGGCGGCGAGATCAGGCCGACACCGGGCGTGGAGTGCCGCACCTCGGCGACCCACGGGTACACCTTGTGCGCGGGCAGCTGACCGCCCTCACCGGGCTTGGCGCCCTGGGCCATCTTGATCTGGATGTCGGTGCAGTTGGTCAGGTAGTGCGCGGTGACACCGAAACGACCCGAGGCCACCTGCTTGATCGCGCTGCGGCGCCAGTCGCCGTTCTCCTCGACCTCGAACCGAGCCGGATGCTCGCCGCCCTCACCGGAGTTGGAGCGGCCACCGAGCCGGTTCATCGCGATGGCGAGGGTCTCGTGCGATTCGGCGGAGATGGAGCCGTAGCTCATCGCACCGGTGGAGAACCGCTTGACGATCTCGCTGGCGGGCTCGACCTCGTCGATCGAGATCGGCGCGCGCTCGCCGGACTTGAACTTGAACAGGCCGCGCAGCGAGGCCAGCCGCTCGGACTGGTCGTCGACCAGCTTGGTGTACTCCTTGAAGATCGAGTACTGCCCGGTGCGGGTGGAGTGCTGCAGCTTGAACACGGTGTCCGGGTTGAACAGGTGGTACTCACCCTCGCGCCGCCACTGGTATTCACCGCCGACCTCGAGCTCGCGGTGCGCGCGCTCGGTGCGGTTCTCCAGGAACGCGATCCGGTGCCTGGCCGCGACCTCGTCGGCGATGTCGTCGAGGCCGATACCGCCCAGGTGCGAGCGCAGACCGGTGAAGTACTCGTCGACCAGGCCCTGATCCAGGCCGATCACCTGGAACAGCTGGGCGCCGTTGTAGGAGGCCAGGGTGGAGATGCCCATCTTGGACATCACCTTCAGCACACCCTTGCTCGCGGCCTTGTTGTAGTTGGCCACGGCCTTGCGGAAATCGGCGGCGTGATCGCCGGTGCTGCCCGGCAGCTCCAGCGCGCCGCGCTCCATCATGTCCTCGATGGACTCGAAGGCCATGTACGGGTTGATGGCCGCCGCGCCGAAGCCGACGAGCATCGCCATGTGGTGCACCTCGCGGGCGTCACCGGCCTCGACGACCAGCCCGACCATGGTGCGGGTGCGCTCGCGGACCAGATGGTGATGCACCGACGAGGTGAGCAGCAGCGACGGGATCGGCGCCAGCTTCTCGTTGGACTCACGGTCGGACAGCACGATGATGCGGGCGCCGCCGTCGATGGCGGCCGAGACCTGGGTGTTGATGGCGGCCAGCGCCCTGCGCAGACCCTCGCCGCCCTCGGCGACCGGGTACAGGCCGCGCACGACCACCGAACGCAGATCGGGGTGCGAGCCGTCGTCGTTGATGTGCACGAGCTTGGCCAGCTCGTCGTTGTCCAGGATCGGCTGCTCGATGGCGATCTGCTTACAGGATTCCGGGCTCGGATGCAGCAGGTCGGCCTCCGGACCGATATTGCGCTTGAGGCTGGTGACCACCTCTTCCCGGATCGCGTCCAGCGGCGGGTTGGTGACCTGCGCGAACAGCTGGGAGAAGTAGTCGAACAGCAGCCGCGACCGGCTCGACAGCACCGCGATCGGGGTGTCGGTGCCCATCGAACCGAGCGCCTCACCGCCGGTCTTGGCCATCGGCGCGATCAGCAGGTTCAGTTCCTCGGTGGTGTAGCCGAAGATCTGCTGCCGGATCAGCACCCGGTCGTGCGACATGTGCACATGCGGGCGGTCGGGCAGATCGGCCAGCCGGCTCACGCCCGCGTCCAGCCATTCCTGGTACGGGTGCTCGGAGGCGAGCTGATCCTTGAGCTCGTCGTCGCCGACGATGCGGCCCTGCGCGGTGTCGACCAGGAACATGCGGCCGGGCTGCAGGCGGACCTTCTTGATCACCTTGGCCGGATCGATGTCGAGCACGCCGACCTCGGAGGCCATGACGACGAGGCCGTCGTCGGTGACCCAGATGCGGCTGGGGCGCAGGCCGTTGCGGTCGAGCACCGCACCGATGACGGTGCCGTCGGAGAAGCACACCGACGCCGGGCCGTCCCACGGCTCCATCAGCATCGAGTGGTACTCGTAGAACGCGCGTCGCTTCGCGTCCATGGTCTCGTTGCGTTCCCAGGCCTCGGGAATCATCATCAGCACCGCGTGCGGCAGGCTGCGACCGCCCAGGTGCAGCAGCTCGAGCACCTCGTCGAAGCGGGCGGTGTCGCTGGCGCCGGGGGTGCAGACCGGGAAGATCTTCTCCAGCCGGTTCTTGCCCGCGGAGTCGGTGCCGAAGACATCGGAGCGCAGCAGCGCCTCACGCGCGCGCATCCAGTTCTCGTTACCGCTGACGGTGTTGATCTCACCGTTGTGCGCGACCCGGCGGAACGGGTGGGCCAGCGGCCAGGACGGGAAGGTGTTGGTGGAGAAGCGCGAGTGCACGATGCCGAGCGCCGACTCCACCCGGTCGTCCTGCAGGTCGAGGTAGAACGCCCGCAGCTGCGGGGTGGTGAACATGCCCTTGTAGACGAAGGTCTGCCCGGACAGGCTCGGGAAGTACACCGACTCGCGGCCGACCGCGCCCTCACCGGCGCCGGACTTGCCGAGCTCGCGCTCGACCCGCTTGCGGATGACGTAGGCACGACGCTCCAGGTCCATCCCGGACAGCTGCTCGCCGTCGGCGGGGGAACCGATGAAGATCTGCCGGAAGGTCGGCATGGCATCGCGCGAGAGTGCGCCGAGCGAGGACTCGTCGATCGGCACCTCACGCCAGCCGAGGACGGCGAGGCCCTCTTCCTTGACGATCTTGTCCACGCCGTACGCGGCGACGGCGGCTTCGCGACGGGCCTGCGGCAGGAAGGCGATACCGGTGGCGTAGGAGCCCTCCGGCGGCAGCTCGAAGTCGACCACGGCACGGAAGAACCGGTCCGGCACCTGGATCAGGATGCCTGCGCCGTCACCACTGTTGGGCTCGGCGCCCGCGGCACCACGGTGCTCCAGGTTCAACAAGGCGGTGATGGCCTTGTCGACGATGTCACGGCTGCGGCGGCCGTGCATGTCCACGACGAAGGCGACGCCACACGCGTCGTGCTCGTTCGCCGGGTCGTAGAGACCGATGGGTCCAGGTGACCTGTGGCCAGGAAGTTGCGTCATGCCTCTGCCTTCAAGAAAGTCGGCCCTCGATTCGGGCGGCCGTCGAAGACGGCCTGTCGAACGCCTCCGTCAAGACTGCGCCGGTACCTTCGGGAAGCCAGCCGCGCTGATGGTTCCCTGTATCCGATTCGCGGCGCTCGCCGCTGGGTGCAGTCACGTCTCTAGTTGTCCACCCGCTCCTGTTATGCAGTAGGGGTGCTCGGTGGTAACGGAACGCTTACGTGTTCCTTACCGCCGCGCGGGGTTGTGCCCGCTACGCTCGGCACCGGGTCAGGGTGCCTGTACGGGCGTTCGGGCACCGAACATTCTGTGTTCGGCGTAAGAGCAAACGATAAGTCAGGTCCCGAGCCCAACCAACTTAGGTTTCGCTAATAACCAGGTCTAGCTGGGCTTCTTCATTCAGGTCCTCCACGTGTGCGCGTCGTCCAGTGTAAAGCAGCATCCGGGCACTGATCGATCCCGTTCCGTGCAGGTCGGAGGGGGTTGTCAGGGGGCTTTCCGGAGGGTGACCGAGCGCGCCATTGCGCTCGAACACCCGCTTTCACCTGCATCGAAGCAGATTTCCCCGCGCCGGAGCCGGACAAACCATTCGTGGTGCGGCTAACCATTGCGCGGGCCGATGAGATATTTCCGACAGCGTTGTGACGAGCACAGAACATGATCCGACCGTCCGGCCTGTTTTACCCGATGTGCGCTTCAGCACACTTGCAGCAAACGGCGCCCGAGTGGTCTTCGACACATCTGATCGTGGTCTCGGCCGCGTGTGACGCCGGTCCGGATCTCGTTGCGGCAGCGCGGTCTTCGGCACATAGGGCGCTACCTGCGGCATCGGATCCGCGCGCGCGGCGGTCCGCCCCGCCGATCTCCGCCGTCGGCGACATCGACGCCTGCTGTGAGGCTGACCACATCGCCCGCTCCGCGCTCGGTGGATCGGCAGATCGCCTGTCACGCTGTGACAACGAATCCGTGACACTTTCGCCACGCGCGGGCGATCGCCGTGGCAGTCGAGAAGCGAGCTGCGCGCGAACATCGGGGCCAAGCGCGACAAGGACTCGGACATAGAGGATGTGGGAATCCCATGACCGTCATCGGCATGCTCACCTGGCTCGGCGGGGACAGGGCCGGCGCCCGGCCTGATATCGACGACAGCCGAGAACACAGTGCATACGCGCTCACCGGCGCGGTGGTCGTGCTGTTCGCGGTGGTCGCGGGAGCGGTCACCGGTGCGGCGGGTGCGGCGTCGGGATGGCCTGCCTTCGGTGTGATCGCGGCGGCGGTGATCGTCGTGCTGCTGGCGGGCGCCATCGGCAAGGCGCTGGCCACGGTCGACCCGGAAACCGTGCTGCGCCGCGACGGCGAGACCGGCGACCGGCGCGGTTCGATCGGGCGGGTGGTCGTGGCCGCACTGACCGGGGTGCTGCTGGCGGAACTGGCCTCGACCCTGCTGTTCGGCGGCACCGTCGACCGGCTGCTGGACGAACGCGCAGCGGCCGCGGCGGCCTCGGTGCCGTCCGTGCGCGACGCCCGCGCCGATCTCGACCGGGCCCGCGCCGACCGTTCCAACCTGAACCAGACGATCGCGCAGGCGCAGGCCGATATCGACAAGGCCCTCATCACCGCGCGCTGCGAATACAACCCCACCCCGGAATGCCCGCAGACCCGGATCACCGGCGTCCCCGGGCGCGGACCGGAATCACAGACCGCCGACGACATGCTCGCCGACGCCCGCGCCAAGCACGCCGCCGCGCTGGACCGGATCGCACCACTCGACCAGGCCGTCACCGATGCGCAGGTGCGCGTCGACGCCGCCGAGACCGCCGCCCTCGCCGCCGCCGACCGTGGACTCGGCGCGCGCTGGGTCGCCATGCACGACCACACCACCGCCCACGCCGGCGCCCTGCTGCTGCGGCTGCTGACGGCGACCGCGTTCGTGCTGCTCGCGCTGCTGCCGCTGATCCTGCGACGCTGGCGCGGGGAAACCGCGCAGGACCGGCGGCTGGCCGCCGACACCATCCGGGACCGGGCCGAGCGGACCGCCGATGCCGCCATCGCGGTGAAGCGAGCCGAAGTGCGCACCGAGGCCGAGCGGTTGCGCGCCGATCAACAGCTCACCGCCGCCCGGCTGGCCGTCGAGGCCGATACCGCCATCGACCGGGAACGCCAGCGCACCCGCGTCATCGCCGCCATCGGCGGCCTGGAGATCGGCATCACCGAACCCCCGCGCCGGGCCGTCGGCGCGGGCGCGACCGCCGAACTACCGGCCGGAACTCCGGCCGCCGACCGAAAGGACCCCACCGTGTCGCACGACGGGATCGCCACCCCGACGAATCTGCCCGCCCCGGTCGGCGCGAACGCGATCACCCCGGCACCGGGCCCCCTCGCCCCCGCGGTGCCGACGGCAGCGCCCGACCGGTCCGAACGCTCCGGTGCAGGTGGCGGACTGGAGTTTCCGCTGATCGGTCAGGTGCCGTTCACCGACACCGCCGCCCGCTGGATCCGCCCGCTGGTCCCCTCCTTCGTCGCCAACGCCATCGATACAGCGACCCATCCGCTGCGTACCGCGCGCCAGGCGTTCGAAGAGGTCGAGGAGATCACCTTCACGCTGCGCCGCACCCGCAAGGTCACCGTCGACTCCGAAGACTCGGCCGCCCAAGCCGCCCCGCAGGTGGGCTACCAGGTGCCGCCCGGGTACCAGCTGACGCCGGGCACGCCGGAGTACTGGCACGCTCAGCGCATCGCCGCCGCGGCCGTCGACCCCCAGGTGCCGCACTACTACCCGACCACCGACCCCCGCTACTCCACCGATCCGCGCTACTCGGCACTGCCGCAGGCCTCGGCCTCCGGGTACGGGCTGCCGTCCGCCACCCACGATGAACTGCCCGGCCGGCAGAGCCCGGAGCTGCCCGGACCGTCGGGCCCGCGTGAACTGCCGCCCGGTCGCTGAGCACCGTCCGCCCCGGACCCGAGCCGTGGCCGCGAGCACACGCCCGAACCGACGGTGGCCTCGGGGGCGAACTATGAGAGCCCGGCAGCGGCGGCGCCGTTCATCGGGCGGATCCGGGGCGGTTCACAACGGGACGGGGGCGCACTTGTCCGGTCTCACCGCCGACGGCGCCGACCGGCCTGGCGGGCGCGCACCAGCGCATACGCTGCCAACCATGCCCGATAGCCAGCTCACGCCCGAAGCCTTCGGTTCCAAACCGTGGGGTTCGCGACTGCTCGGGCCCGCAGATGAGAAGTCCGGGATCCGGCGGGTGCGGATTCAGCTGCTACTGACGATTCCCTTGATCGGGGCCAACCTGATCGGGATCGCGGTGGCGATCGTGCTGATCGGGTTCGTGCTGCCGGGGCCGACCATCTTCACCCTGCGGCTGCTGCCGCTCAATGCGATCGCCGCGCCGCTGTATGCGGTGCTGGCGGTGGTCGTCGGCCTGCTGTGGGGAACGGTATCGGGGCTGCGGACATTGCGCTGGGCGACCGATCCCGAACATGTGCCCACCGAGGCCGAACAGCGCGCGGCCGTGCGGGTGCCGCGGCGGTTGGTGCGCCAGCAGGCATGGCTGTGGTTCGGCGGTGCCGTGGTGCTGAGCCTGCTCTACGGGCTCGCCGATCCGGCATTGATCCCGAAGATCGTGCTCGGCATCGGGTTCAGCGCGATCGTGGTGTGCGCCAACAGCTATCTGATCGCGGAGTTCGCGTTGCGTTCGGTGACGGCGCGGGTGCTCGACGCCGCTCCGGGGCAGGTCATCCACAGCATCGGCGTCTTCGGGCGGACCATGCTGATGTGGTTGCTCGGTTCGGCCGTCCCGGTGGCGCTGTCGATGGTGGTGGCGCTGTTGTCGCTGACCGGTTTCGACGTCAGCACCGAACGCATGGCGGTCTGCGTACTGACCCTCGGCGGCGCCACTTTGATATTCGGGATGCTGTTGATGATGCAGGCCTCGGCCGCGACGGTGGCGCCGATCCGCGGGGTGCGCCGGGCGCTGCGGCAGGTGGAGGGCGGCGACCTGAATGTGGCGGTCACCGTCTACGACGGCACCGAATTGGGCGAGCTGCAAAGCGGATTCAACCGGATGGTGCACGGGCTGCGGGAACGTGAACAGATCCGCGACCTGTTCGGCAGGCACGTCGGCCACGAGGTCGCGGTCGCCGCCATCGGCAGCAATCCGCAATTGGGTGGCCAGGAATGCGAGGCGGCGGCGCTGTTCATCGACATCATCGGTTCCACCACCCTGACCGCGACCCGCCCCGCCGCCGAGATCGTCGCCATCCTCAACGAGTTCTTCGCCATCGTGGTCGACGAGGTGGAACGCCACGGCGGGCTGGTCAACAAATTCGAAGGTGATGCGGCGCTGGCGATTTTCGGCGCCCCGGCACCGCTGCCCGATGCGGCGGGCTCGGCCCTGGCGTGTGCTCGCGCCATCCGCGTCCGGCTCGACGCGCACTCCTCCGACTTCTCCGCCGCCATCGGGGTGGCCGCGGGGCGGGTGGTCGCAGGCAATGTGGGCGCGCATCAGCGCTATGAGTTCACCGTCATCGGTGATGCGGTGAACGAGGCCGCGCGCCTGTGCGAGCTGGCCAAACAGGATCCGGGGCTGCTGCTGAGTTCGGCATCCACCGTCGCCTCCGCCGATGCCGAGGAGGCAGCGCAGTGGAAGCTGGGCGAGTCGGTGACGTTGCGCGGCCGTACTCAGCGCACCGAACTCGCCCGGCCCCGGACGAAGTGAGCGCGACCGGTCGGACAGGACGCTCACCACGTCACCCGATGAGCGGTTCAGCGCGACGACTCCCCCGTCAGCTCCGCGCGGCCCGCGAGCGGAACGCAAGTACCGCCGCCACCAGCAGGATGCCCGCGATGCCGACCGAGGCCAGGTGAATGCCGGTGACGAACGATTCGTGTGCCGACGTCAGCAGCGCCGAGCCGGCCGCCTCCGGTAGCTGCCGCGCCAGTTCCGCCGCACCGCCCAGCGATTCGGCGGCCGCGCCGGACGCCTCCGACGGCAGCGCCGCCAGGTCGAGCCCATTGCGGAACACCGCCATCACCGCGCTGCCGAGCAGCGCCACACCGAGCGCGATACCGGTTTCGTAGGCGGTCTCGGAAATCGCCGCCGCCGCACCGGCCCGCTCGACCGGAGCCGAGCTGACCACCAGATCCGACGACACCGTCAGCGCGATGCCGACGCCGGTGCCGATCAGGCCGAAGCCGAGCACGAACGGCACGATCCCGGTCGCGGCGTCGGCGGTCAGCCAGCAGAACAGCGCCGCACCGACCGCCGCCACGGCCAGTGATCCACCGAGCACCGCGGTCGGCCGCCAGCGCTGCACGAGTACGGCGGCCAGCAGCGAGCCGACGACGCTTGCCGCGAGCCCCGGCAGGAGCAGCAATCCCGCCTGCATCGGCGAGCGGCCGAGCACCAGTTGCAGGTACTGCGAGCCGAAGAACAGCACGCCGGCCAGCGCGAAGACCGCGAGCAGGTTGGTCAGCACCGCCGTGCGGAACTGCGGCACCGCGAACAGTCGCAGGTCGAGCATGGGCTGTTCGATGGTGCGCTGCCTGCGCACGAACAGCACGCCCGCGACAACGCCGACCACACCGGCGACCATCGGCACCGCGCGCACACCGTGCGCCGCGAATTCCTTGACCGCGTACACGAACGGCACCAGCGCCAGCATCGACAGCACCGCGCTGGGGATGTCGAAGCGGCCCGGGTTCGGGTCCTTCGATTCCGGGATGAGCAGCGGTCCGAGCGCGACCAACACCAGCATCACCGGCAGGTTCGCCAGGAACACCGAACCCCACCAGTAGTGCTCGAGCAGCCAGCCGCCCAGCAGCGGACCCGCCGCGGCGCCACCACCGGCCATGGCACCCCAGACCGCGATGGCGAAGGTGCGCTGACGCGGGTCGAGGAACATCGCGCGGATCAGGCCGAGGGTGGCAGGCATCAGGGTCGCGCCGGTGATGCCCTGCAGTACGCGAGCGGCGATCAGCATCTCCGGGCTGACCGACCAGGCCGCGAGCAGCGAGGCGAGCCCGAAGCCCGCCGCGCCGATCAGCAGCAGCTTGCGCCGGCCGATCCGGTCGCCGAGGTTGCCCATCACCACCAGTAGGCCGGCGAGCACGAACGAGTAGACGTCGATGATCCACAGCAGCTGGGTGGTGCTCGGCGCCAGATCGGCGCTGATGGCGGGCACCGCGATATCGAGGACGGTCGCGTCGACCGCGAGCAGCAGCAGGGCAAGGGCCAGCACGGCCAGGCCGATCCAGTCCCGGGTGGTGGCGCGGGGTGGGGTGTCGCGCAGGTCGGGGCCGATCCCGGTGGTGATGTCCATGATCCTTCTCGACTTCCGTCGTTCGTGATTCTTACCGTCCAGACGGTATAGTACCGAACATTACCGTCCAGCCGGTATAGTGAATTCCGTGACAACCACCACCCGCGACCGCATCCTGGACGCCCTGGAAACACTGGTGCTGGACAAGGGCATGTCCCAGGTGACCCTGGAGAACGTCGCCGCCACCGCCGGCGTCTCGAAGGGCGGGCTGCTCTACCACTTCAAGAGCAAGGACGCCCTGCTCGCGGGACTGGTCCGGCGGCTCACCGAACGGGCCCGCACCCAACTGGAAGATTCGGTGGCCGCGGGCGGTTCGGTGGCGCAGTGGTATCTCCAGATCCCGAACCCCGACTCCGCCGACGAAGCACTCGAGCTCGAGCTGTACCGATCGATGCTGGCCACCATGCGCACCGTCGACGCCAATGCGGGCCCGGAGGCCGACGCCGTCCAGCAGGCCTTGGCCGAGATGATGACCTCCTGGTCCGACGGCCTGGACGACGAGATCGACGATCCGGTGCGCGCGGACCTGATCCGCCTGGTCGGCGACGGGGTCTACCTGCGCGCCCTGCTCGGCCTGCCCTCGATCGACCCGGAGCGCTATCGGCGCGTGGTCGACCATCTGCTGCGCTGAAGGCGCCCGGCGCACCCGGCCCCGACGGCATCGCCCGCGCTGCACCGCGTCATCGGCGGGCTCGGCGCTCGCCGACCGGTTACACTCGGCCGCGTGCCACCAGCCGAAACGGCCGGTGCCGTCGGGGCGGGGAACGATCCGGTACCGGGGACTCTCGGAACGACGGTGCCGATCCGTCCGATGACCTTCCGCGAACTGCTCGATACGCCGTTCGCGCTCATCCAGTCGGCCATCCGGCCGCTGGCCGGGTTCGGTGCGACGCTGCTCATCGCGGCCGAACTCGTCATCGCCGGTGTGACGGCCGGCGTCGCGCGGCTGTCCGATGACGACGATGCCGCGGTCGCGTGGGCGGTGGTGGTCAGCACCCTGGTCTGCCTCTGGCTGGTCCGCATCGCGCTGCGCGGGCTCACCACCGCGATCGGCACCGGTGTGATCGCGGGCGCGCCCATCGACTGGCGCACCGCGCTGCGGCGTTCCGGGGCGCGGCTGGGCCCGCAACTGGTGTTCGGATCGCTGTTCACGCTGGTCGGCGTCGCGGTGCTCGGGCTGGGCACCGTGCTCATCATCGGGCTGCCATTCGCCCTGCTGTGGCTGGGCTGGCTGCGTGCCAATCGTTTCGTTGCGGTGCCGGTGATCTTCGCCGAAGGTGCGAACCATCGGACCGCGGTGGCGCGCTCGAAATTGCTCATCGCGGGAGCCCAGTGGCCGACGGTATGGCTGTGGCTGTGTCTGCGCGCGCTGCTGTTGCTGACGGCCTTGCCGCTGCTCGGTATCCCGTGGTTCCTCTCCGATTTCTCCGGCACCCATCGTTGGGCGGTCATCGTCCTGACCACCTCGGCGGTGCTGCTGATCGTCGCGTTCGGTGAGATCGTCGAATCCGCCACCAGGGTGGTGGTCTACGTGGACCGCCGCTGCCGGCGCGAAGGCATGGACATCCGGCTGCCCGCTCCCGCGCCGGTCGCCCAGGGGGTGCGATGGCCGAGCTGAACACCCCCGACAACGGCTCGGCGCCGCAACCACCTCGGCTCGGCTCGGCCGCCGAGCACCGCGCCGCCGCCGACTCCGCGCTCGAGCGCCGCGATTACGACTCCGCCCTGCGGGAACGCTTCCGCGCCACCCTGCGCGGGCTCGAACAGCGCGGCCTGCTCGACGTCCGCCGATCCCGTACCGCCGCCGAGACCGCGGACGAGGTCACAACCGCGGCGGCCCCGGTGCAGCATGCCGACGAATTCCGGCCCGCCGCACACAGTTTCGACGAGGTCGTCTACGGCGGCAGGCATGCGACCGAGGACGAGTACCGCAGGCTCGAATTCGTCGATCAATTCTCCGCGGCCGCGCCGGCACCGGCGGCCGAACCCCGCGAAGTCGACGCCGCCGAACGCACCTCACGTACCCGCCGGAGCCTGCCGCCGCTGCCGGATCTGCTGCGCGACCCGAAGTTCTGGGCCACCCTCGCCGGCATCGCGGTGCTGATTCTGCTGCTGTGGGCGGCACTGCAATCGTGCGGCGCGCCCGACGCTCCCCCGCCACCGCAGCCGCCGGACATTCCGCCGGACCTGCCAGAACCCGACTACCCCGAGGACGTCGACCCCGACTTCGGCTCCGGATCGGATTCCATCTTCGAACGCCTGCCCGCGCCCGTCGCCTTCGGCGGCCTGCAGTTCCTCATCGCGGGGGCTCTGCTGGTGTGGTGGCGGGCGCGACGGCGCGGCGCGCTGGTCGGGGAACCGCGCCCGGTCGAAGTCACCGCCAATGAGCTGCTCGCCGGGCAGGCAGCGCTGTACCGGCTGTCGAAGGACCACGAATACGTCGCGGCGAAACTGCGTGCGGCCACCCTGCGCCGGGTGCGTTCGCCGCTCGGGATCACCGCCGATACCGCGCCGGATCAGGTGGCAGCCGCACTCACCGCACGCACCGGTGCGGACCCGAACTGGGTGTACACCGCGCTCTACGGGCCGGTACCCGATGAACACACCTTGGAAATGGTTGCCGCGCAACTCGAATGGATCGAAGCGGAGGTCTCGTGACCAGCATTGACACCAGCAAGGCGCCGAGCGCCGAGGAGGCGGCGGCCGCGTTCGCGGCGCTGCGCACCGAGATCGGTAAGGCGGTGGTCGGCAACGACAACGCCATCATGTATCTGGTGCTCGCGCTGCTGTGCCGCGGCCACGTGCTGCTCGAAGGCGTTCCGGGCGTGGCGAAGACGCTGCTGGTGCGTGCACTGGCCACCGCATTGGATCTGGAGCATTCCCGGGTGCAGTTCACCCCGGATCTGATGCCGGGTGACGTCACCGGCTCGCAGATCTACGACCCGCACACCACCGAATTCACCTTCCGCTCCGGCCCGGTGTTCACCAACCTGCTGCTGGCCGACGAGATCAACCGCACGCCGCCGAAGACTCAGTCCGCGCTGCTGGAGTCGATGGAGGAACGCCAGGTCTCTGTCGACGGGACCCCGCGCCCGCTGCCGGATCCGTTCGTGGTGGTCGCCACCCAGAATCCGATCGAACAGGAAGGCACCTATCCGCTGCCCGAGGCGCAGCTGGACCGCTTCCTGTTCAAGGTCGACATCCAGCTGCCCGAACGCGACGACGAATTCCGCATCCTGCAACGGCATGCCGGCGGTTTCGATCCGCGCGATCTGGCCGCGGCCGGTCTGCGCCCGGTAGCCGGTCCGGCGCATATCGCCGCGGGGCGGGCCGCGATCGGCACCGTCACGATCAGCCCCGAGGTGCTGGCCTACATCGTCGACATCTGCCGAGCCACCCGGGCGGCCCCGGCCGTGCAGCACGGCGCCTCCACCCGCGGCGCGACCGCGCTGATGGCGGCGGCCAGGGCGTTCGCCTGGTTGAACGGACGCGGCTTCGTTACCCCGGACGACGTGAAAACCGTTGCGGTGGCGGTGCTGCGGCATCGGATGCAGCTGCGCCCGGAGGCCGAGCTGGACGGGGTGAGCGCCGAAGGCGTCGTGCGGTCGCTACTGCTCGCGGTCCCGGTTCCGGTGTAGGCCCGTGGTCGTCACCGGTCGGTTGTTCGCCGTCGCCGTGGCGGCGGCGCTGGTGGTCACCTTCGTGCTGCCGTCCTGGTTCGGCGTCGCCGTGCTGAGCGCGCTGCTGGCGGTGGCGGTGCTCGTCGATCTCGGTGCGGCCGGTAGCGCCGCCGCGCTGACCTTGACCAGAGATCCGCTGACGGTGGTGCGGCTCGGACGCAGCACCGACGTGGAGCTCGTGGTGACCAACACCGGCCCGCGCACCGTCCGCGGTGTGCTGTGGGACGACTGGCCCGGCAGCGCGCACGCCGCCGGTCGCACCCACCGGCTCGCCGTCGAGCCGGGCACCCGCACCCGCTACCGCACCACCCTCACCCCCACCCGGCGCGGTGATCGGGTCGCCGGGCCGATCACGGTACGCGTCATCGGCCCGCTGGGCCTGGCCGGACGGCAGACTCGGCACACGGTGCCCGCCCGGGTCCGTGCGCTGCCGCCGTTCCGCAGCGAGAAACTGCTGCGCTCGAAGGTCAAACGACTGCAGCATCTCGAGGGCCGCACGGTGGCGAACATGCGCGGGCAGGGCACCGAATTCGATTCCTTCCGCGAATATGTCGCCGGCGACGACGTGCGCGCGATCGACTGGCGCGCCACCGCTCGCGCCGCCGACGTCCTGGTGCGCACCTGGCGCCCGGAACGCAACCGGCACATGCTCATGCTGCTCGACACCGGCCGCGTCAGCGCCGGACGGGTAGGCACCGGCGGTGCGGACGGCACCCGGCTGGATGCGAGCATCGAGGCGGCGTTGTTGTTGGGCGGGCTGGCCGCCGCGGCCGGCGATTCGGTCGATCTGCTCGCCTTCGACCGTCAGGTGCGCGCGGAGGTGCGCGGCATCGGCGGCAGACGGCTGCAATCGAAGCTGATGCACGCCCTGGCCGGGGTGACGCCGGCGCTGGTCGATACCGATACCGCCGCCCTGGTGCGCGCCGCCATCGACCGCACCCGGCGGCGCAGCCTGATCGTCTGGTTCACCACTCTCGACGGCGCCGCGGTGCAGGAGAATCTGATGCCGGTGCTCCCGGTGCTCGCCCATCGTCATCGGGTGCTGATCGTCTCGGTCACCGACCCGGAGGTCGCCGCGGCCGCCACCCGCCGCGACACTCCCGGCGAGCTCTACGGGGCGGCAGCGGCCGAATCGCTACTCGCCGAACGCGCGCTGGTGCGGGAATCGCTGCGCCGCAGCGGAATCGACGTGGTAGCGGCGGAGCCGGCGAAATTGCCGGAAGCGCTCGCCGACGAGTACCTGGAGCTGAAACAGTCCGGAGGGCTGTAGACCACCGGCCCGCGCGATCGGTGGGGCTCTTCGGCCGCACCGTCGCGTGCGCTGGACGGGGCTCCTCGACGCCCCCCACCGCCGGGTCCGGAGATACCTTTCGCCCGCATATGAGCGACAGAATTCCGAGTTGTCGCTCAAAGCCGGGCGAAAGGTGTTTGCCGGTAGCGTCGCGATCCGCTCACGTTCGGGCGACGGCAGGTTTTGTCGCCCACCCGAGGACCGCTGGTGCCGCGACCGGCGCCGCCAGCGCGCGACGCTGCCGTTCGGCCATGACGCTGCCGAGAATCTGGGGTGCCGGGTAATCGCCGGGGCGGGTGATGCCGAGGCGCGCGCAGACGGCGTCGGTGAGGGCATTGCCGAGTTCGACCTGTGCTGCCGGGGTGAGGGTGCGCAGCCGGGTCAGGTACTGACGGACTGCCAGCGCCAGATCGTCGGGCAGCGGGCTCGGATCGAGTCGGGTGGCCCACTCGGCGAGCCAGGGCGGCGGTACGGCGAGCGCCGGGATCGGCAGCCGCTGCTGCCCGTGGACGACGACCGTGCCCGCGAGCACATCGCCGACGCGGCGCGCGTTGGGCGAGCACAGCGAGCTGATCATAGCTATGGCGCCGAACCCGCCGAGCATCCAGAAATCGACGATCGCGCCGGCCAGGCCGCGGGTCAGCGCGTGCCGGAAATCGATCGGGCCGCCGTCGGCGCGCACCACGCGCAACCCGAAGATCAGCTTGCCGAGGGTGCGCCCGCGGCTGAGGGTTTCGCAGGCCACCGGATAGCCGACCAGCACCGTGACCACGGTGACGAGCACCGCCGTGGCCAGCCACGCGGAGTCGAGTTCGCTCGGCAGCAGGAGCGAGACGACGCCCAGCATCAGCGTCCAGCCCAGGATCAGCTGCATGATCACGTCGACGAGGAACGCCGCCGCCCTGGTGGGGATGCGCGCGATGGGCAGCTCCAGGGCCACTGCTTCGCCGGTGGTGAACTCAGCCATGTCGCCTAGCATTCTTCCCAGAGCGGGAGTGGGAGGCAACCGAATGGACGTGGACGCATACAGCTACGCGCATCGCGGGTCCTGGAACCGGCTGGACTTCCTGGCCCGCAAGGGCACCCTCACCGGCGCCGAGGCCGACGAGCTTGTCGCGCTGTATCGGCGCACCTCGCAGCAGCTGGCCCGGTTACAGACCCATAGCCCGGATCCGGAATTGGTGGCTGGGCTGAGCGCGGTACTGGCGCGGGCGCGCGCGAAGGTGCTCGGCACCAGGGCCGACACCTGGTCGGAGGTCGGCCGCTTCTTCACCCACCGCTTCCCCGCCGCCGTGTATCGCGCGTGGCCGTGGTGGGTGTCGGTGGGCGCGGTGTTCCTGCTGGTCTCGGGTGGGATCGCGGGCTGGGTGGCCGAGTTCGATTCGGCGCGTTCGGTTCTCGGCATTCCAGCCGATACCCGCGCGGTCACCGCGCCCGGTGGCGCGTTCGAGACCTACTACTCCGAGCATCCGAACGAGGCGTTCGCCGCGCAGGTGTGGACCAATAACGCTTGGGTGTCGGCGATCGCGCTGTTCACCGGGGTGTTGATCCTGCCCGCGCTGTATCTGCTGTTCATGAACGCGCTCAATCTCGGTGTCACGGCGGGATTGATGGCCGAGGCCGGGCGCTTGGAATCGTTCTTCGGGTTCATCCTTCCGCACGGCACGCTCGAGCTGACGGCGGTCTTCGTCGCGGGTGGCGCGGGCCTGAAACTCGGCTGGACGCTGATCGATCCGGGGCGGTCGAGCCGGTTGGAGGCGGTGGCGCGGCAGGGCAGGACCACCGCCACGATTGCGCTAGGGCTGGTCGGCGTGCTGCTGGTGGCGGGCCTGCTGGAAGGTTTCGTGACCCCGAGCGGCCTGCCCGCGCCGGTGCGGATCGCGATCGGGTTCGCGGCCGAGGCGCTGTTTCTGCTGTACGTGTTCGGTGCGGGCCGGCGGGCAGTGCTGGAACGGGACCGTTCTGAAACCGACCAGACGGTAGCTATCGCGACGGATCGGTGACGGTAGCCATCGCCGAGCACACGGTGAGCGATCACGGCTCTGGCAACCGTTGGCAACGCCGGGAATCGGATCGGTGAAGAACTCCCCCATTTGAGTTCCGCTGGCCGCAGCGAGTCGTGCTCAGCTGCGGCCAGCGTTGCCGTCGACTCTACACAATCGTTATGCCCACGCAACCCTCTGCGCGGCCGCTGAGCGTATAAAGCAGACCGCCCGCAAACCCATGTGAAGTCCTCGTTTTTCACGGTTCCAGCTAACTCACAGCGGCCGATGTGAATCGCGATTTGGTCCTTTCATCTGCAATTGCATTTCGTTTTTCGAGGTCACGGACTCGCTACGGCCGGACACCCCCAGGCGATTAGCCACGCCTACCCGCTCACTACCGGTCGGTACTCACAAGATGGCCCGCTACCTGGGGATTCAGTGTGGATAATGGGGATAGCTGAATGAAGCGTGGCGAGAAAGCGACCGCAGGTTTGTTTATCACGGAACAAACACGATCGGCATCATGCAGAGGGCGACCTACATGTACCAATACACAGTTAACCGGCAGGTTATCCGGTCGCCGCAATGCGATCAGCGCACTCGACGGCGGGCTCGGATCAGCACCATCGGAGTTACTGAAATCCGTAGTGTGATCTTCGCCTCATCAGAGGTTTAAACGGGTGAATCGGACAGATCCGGCGGCCGTCAGCCCACCCGGACGATCCCCGTGACGGTGCCCTGTAAGAGCTTGCCGCTCTTGGTGATCAACGCCGACATCTGCAACGGATCACCGACGATCGTCGGAGGCAGCACACTGTTCGCCAGTACGCCACCGGTTTCCGGGTCGATCACCGTCAACGCGTAACCATCCAGCGGCGTCGTGGTCGGCAGCCCGATCCGCGACACGGTGTACACCAGGCCGTCCGCGGTCGACAGATGCGGTACCGCCGCGCTGCGCACCGGGCTGTCCCACACTGTGCGGCAACCGTTGTCGTCCACATCGACTCGGGTGAGGCCGCCGGCGAACGGCGCCGTCGGCGGCACCGCGGGACCCGCCCCCTCGGGCACGGCCGGATACGGGTAGCCGTAGGTGCTCGCGACGAACACCGACCGGCCGATCCCGATCGGCGAATTCTCGCTGCCCGCACCGTCTTCGGTCAGCACCGGCCGAGTGCAGACCAACTCCCCGCTGCCGGTGCGGAAGACCAGCAGCCGGACCCGGCCCTCGGCGTTGTCGACGATGGTGAGGTACTCGGCGCCGGTCCGCGGGCCGAAATAGGTGGGGGTGGAACCGGTCCCCCAGCTCAGCTGCCCCGGTTTGCGCGCCGGACCACGCTCATAGGGCGCGCGCCACAACACCTCCGGACCCGAACCACTTGCCCGCAGCTCGTAGAGCGCATGCGTGGTGGCCACCGCGACCCGCCCGCTCGGCGCCGCCGAGATGCTGTTGGCCACCTGCTCGCCGCCGGGCAGCGCGATCGCCGCCACCGCCCCTGCGGGCCGCACGAAGCCGACCACCCCGCCGCCGGCGGCGAACCAGACATTGCCGGACCAATCCGGCACCAGCCCGGTCACGTTGTCACCCGCCGGAATCGAGCCCGCCAGCGGCACGGAGGCGTCGACCGTGAGTTGCCAGCGTCCGGATTCGGTGCGGCCGTGCCCGATTCGCAGCAGATCCCGGTTACCGTCCACCACCACCAGACGGTCGGCGTTGTCGAGGTAGGCGTACACACCGCCGAGCAGACTGCCCTTGACCAGCGTCAGCGAGGCCAGCGGCAGGCCGACCGGTGACTGCGGGTCGATCAGGAACACCGTCGGCTCGCGCCCGGCGACCGTGGTGCACAACGCCACCACCAGACCGTCGTTGCCCTGCAACAGGGTCGGGCAGGCGGCGGCCAGCGGATAGATCGTCACCGCGTGCTTGCCGGTGCCCGGACCCGCCAGCGGTGTCGCGTCCGACGAGCCGGCGTCGCCGTGCATGGTCGCGGTGCCGAGCGGTCCCAGATGCGGATTGGGCGGCGCGAGTGGGCCCCAGACCGGTGCGGCGCTCGCGCTGCCCGCACTCATCAGGACACAGGTGGCGAGCAGGGCCAGTGGTGCGCGCATGGCGACCGCCTTTCGTTCGACATTTCCGTCCTATTGGAGACGCTGACGCAAATGCGCCGCCTGCTCGGCGGCCGGCCGTGACCGCGCCAGAACAGTATTGCCGCACCGGCACTCACGCCCGGCGCCGATACCATGGCCGCATGAGTGGGCTTCGTGACCGCATCCTGTCGACCGTCGCCGGACAGCTCGGTAATCCGCACGGCCTGCTCGGCAAGGTGGTCGCGCCGATGTTGGATCGCGGCAACGGTCGCGCCGTCGCGGCGGCCGTCGACGCCGCTCTCGAGCCGGACGACACCGCCGGACAACCGCTCGGCGCACCGGCTGTCGCCGATATCGGTTTCGGCGGCGGCATCGGCCTGAAGAAGCTGCTGGGCCGGGTGGGTGCGGACGGCATCGTGCACGGCATCGAGATCTCCGCCGACATGCTCGATCGGGCCCGATCCGGTTTCGCCGCCGATATCGCCGCGGGCCGGCTGCGGCTGGCCGAGGGTTCGCTCACCGCGCTGCCACTCGACACCGACAGCCTCGATGCCGCGATCACGTGCAACACCGTCTACTTCGTCGACGACCTGCCCGCCGCCTGCGCCGAACTGGCGCGGGTGGTCCGCCCCGGGGGCAGGCTCGTGATCGGCATCGGCGATCCCGATGCGATGAGGAAGTTGCCGTTCACCGGCTACGGATTCACCCTTCGCCCGGTCGCCGAGGTGATCGACACGCTGCGCGCGGCCGGCTGCGCGGTCGAGCACCGGCGGATCCCCAACCCGCCGATCCCGTTCCATCTGCTGATCGCCCGGCCCGCCGCGTCCTGATCGCACCGGCGCTCACATGAGGGCGCCGCCGTCGACCCGCAGCTCTGTGCCCGTCATATAGCGGCCGTCGTCGGAGGCGACCATGGCGACGACGCCGGCGATGTCCTCCGGGCTGCCGAGTGCGCCGCCGTTGAGCCAGCCGGTGAGCCGCGCGAACAGGCTCGGATCGAAACCCTCCGGCTGCTCCAGGATCGATTTGGTGGTGATCCCGCTGGTGATCCCCGCCGGCACGATGTTCACCGCGCGCAGGCCCTGCTTGGCGTATTCGAGCGCGATGGCATGGGTGAAGCTGGCCACGCCGCCCTTGGAGGCCGCGTAGGCGGCCAGATAGGGCGAACCCTGGAACGCCGCGGTCGACGACAGGTTCACCACCACGCCGCGTCCGGAATCGAGCAGGGCGGGCAGCGCGGCCTGGGTCATCAGGAAGGTGCCGGTGAGGTTCACCCGGATCACCGTGTCCCAGGCGTCGAGCGGCATTTCGTGCGTGCGGGCCGGTCGCAGGATGCCTGCGGAGTTCACCAGCACATCGAGCCCACCGAGGTACTCGAGGGCGGTCTCGGTGCCGGTGCGGACCGAGTCCTGATCGGCGATGTCGAGCCGCACCGTCCGCAGCCGGTCGGCGGCGTCGCCTGCCTTGTCCGCGGTGGCGGCCAGGCCGGGCTCGTCGATATCGACGGCGACCAGCTGGGCGCCCTCATCGAGCAGTCGCAAAGCGATGCCCTGTCCGATACCCGATCCGGCACCTGTCACCACCACCCGGCGGCCGTCAAATCTGCGCATGCCATGAATTAGAACAGGTTCTCATTGTCGGTCAAGCCTGTTCAACGAATTCCGCGGCAACACAATGCAACGCGTTCCACGAGTCAGAGGCCGGCTGCCAGGGGTCTTCACCGCGCCGACCGAGGATTGCGGGACGACCGTGCTGAACCACGTGCCGACGTGGCGCGTATCACCTGACAGCGCGCAGCAGGCGCGGCAGCGGAGCCCACCACGTTTCAGGTGGGTGGGGGTCGGTATGAGCCGGCGGCGGTGCCGGGCTCCGGAATCAGTGGGGCGGGGCCACATGGGCGGAGAAAGCTATGACACAGACAATGCACACCGATCTGGGCGCATTGCGTTCGAAGATCAGCGGGCCGGTGTTCGGTCCCGGCGAGGCGGGCTACGACACCGCCCGCTCCCTCTGGAACGGCGATATCGATAGGCACCCGGCCGCGATCGCCGGCTGCCTGTCCGCCGAAGACGTCTCCGCGGCGCTGTCCTTCGGCCGCGAGCGCGATCTCGAGATCGCCGTCCGCGGCGGCGGCCATGCCTTCAGCGGCTCCTCGTGCGTCGACGACGGGCTGATGATCAACCTCAGCGCGATGAACAAGGTCGTGGTCGATCCGGAGAAGGAAATCGCCAGCGTCGGCGGCGGCGCGACGATGGCCGATATGGATGCCGCCACCCAGGCCCACGGCCTGGCGGTACCCGCGGGCACCATCAGCCACACCGGCGTGGGCGGGCTGACCCTCGGCGGCGGGATGGGCTGGCTCACCCACAGCTTCGGACTCACCATCGACAACCTGGTCGCCGCACAGGTAGTGCTGGCCGACGGCAGCATCGTGCGTGCCTCGGACCAGGAGAATGCCGACCTGTTCTGGGGCCTGCGTGGTGGCGGCGGCAATTTCGGCGTGGTCACCGAGTTCGAATTCCGGCTGCACCGGCTCGGGCCCGAGATCCATTTCGGACTGTTCTTCTGGGACCGCGCCGCGGGCGCCGACATGCTGCGGATGTGCCGCGAGTTCCTCCCGACCCTGCCCGAGCGGGCGGGCGCGCTGATGGGACTCGGCCTGAGCGCACCGCCGGAGCCGTTCGTGCCGGAGCAATACCACCTGATGCCGGGCTATGCCCTGCTGGTGGCCGGTTTCGGCACCGCCGCCGAACATGCCCGGATGGTCGCGCCGATCCGTGACGCGCTGCCGCCGCTGTTCGAATTCGTCACACCCATGCCCTACACGGCATTGCAGAGCCTGCTCGACAACGCCGCGCCCTGGGGCATCTACGGCTATGAGAAGGCCGTGGATATAGACGACATCTCCGACGAGGCGATCGCGGTCATCACCGATGCCATTCCGAAGAAGGCCTCGCCGATGTCGTTCATGCCGTGCTTCTGCCTGGACGGCGCGTTCGCCGCGGTCGCCGCCGATGACACCGCCTTCGGCGGGGCGCGCACGCCGCATTACGTCTGCAATATCGCCGCCGTCGCCCCCGACCCGGAGCTGCTGGCCGGAGATCGGCAGTGGGCCAGGCAGACGTGGTCCGCGCTCGGGCCGTTGTCGTCGAACCCTGGCAGCTATATCAACTTCATGGCCGAACCCGATGAGGAGCTGATCCGTAGGTCCTACGGTGCGAAGTACGCGAGGCTGGCCGCGCTCAAGGCGCAGTACGACCCGGGCAATGTGCTGCACCGCAACGCCAATATCAAGCCGGCCTGACCCGGAAACGAGAAAAGCCGCAGATCAGATTGTCCATCTGATCTGCGGCTTTCCCGCATCTGTGGGCGAAGGGGGACTTGAACCCCCACGTCCCGAAGGACACTGGCACCTGAAGCCAGCGCGTCTGCCATTCCGCCACTCGCCCGAGCGACTGGGAGACAGTATCACGGAGCCCGCCCGGATACGAAATCGCGGTCCACCCCCGGCGACGACCCGCGGGAACCCGGCGCGAGTTCCATCAGTTACAGGTGTAGACGATCGCGGATATCATGCAAAGAACGTGCTCGTTGAACGACACGCCACGTCCGCGTGTCGTCGTTGCGAATGAGGAGACATCTCACCGAAGGGAGGGCCGAGATGGGCATCGTTTCGAGATTCGAGCGTCGCCTGCAAGGCGCCGTCGGTGATGTGTTCGCCAGGGTCTTCGGTGGGAGCGTCGTGCCGCAGGAGGTGGAGGCGGCGTTGCAGCGCGAGGCGGCCGATCACGTCCAGGAACTCGGCGGCGGGCATCTGCTCGCACCCAACAGTTATGTGATCACGATCAACTCGTCGGATCATCAGCAGCTCGACGCCGATCACGACCTCACGACGCGCGCGTTCGCCAAGCATCTGCAGGACTTCATCCGCGAACAAGGGTGGCAGACCTACGGCGAAGTACACGTGGCGTTCGAGGCATCCCCTACGCTGCACACCGGACAGTTCAGGGCGAGCGGCCGGGTCGATCCCGACGTCGGCCGTGCGGCTCCCGCAGCTCGCAGCCCGGAACCCCCGCCACAACGACCCGCACACCCGCAACCAGGAGCTGGCCCCATGACGCAGAACTCTGGCTACGACCCGAGCCGTGAGCCCGCGGAGTCCGATCCACGCAACCGCGGGTACGCACCCCCGCCCGCGGGACGCGGGCCGCAGAACGGCGCGTACCCCGAGGACTACGGTTCGGGCGCGCCCTACGGTTCGGGCGCCGACTATCGCGCGCCGGAGTCGCCGGGCTACGGCGATTACCAGGGTGGCGATTACCAGAACGGCTACGACTACCAGCAGGGCGGTCAGCAGGCCTACGGCCAGCAGGGCGGCTACGGCGACCAGGGTTACGGCCAGGCCGATCCCGGTTACGGTCAGCCCGGCTACGCCGACCAGGGGTACCAGCAGCAGGGCTACGCCGATCAGGGCTACGGCCAGCAAGGCGGGGGCTACTCCGAGCCCGGCTACGGGCAGCCCGGTTACGCCGATCAGGGCTACGCACCGGCCCCGGGCGGTCAGCAAAGCGTGGGGCAACCCGGCTATGGCGAGCAGGCCTACGCCGACCCGGCCTACGGCGCCCAGCCGGGCTACGGCCCGCAGGGGGCTCAGCAGGGCTACGGCCAGCCCGGCTACGCCGACCAGGGCTACGCGGATCCGGGATACGGCGATCAGGCCGGCTACGGCGACGATCAGAGCTACGGCCAGGCGTACTCCCAGCAGCCCGGTTACGGCGCGCAGGGCGGCTACGCCGGCGGCGGATATGCCGCGGCTCCCGCGGCCGGCTCGGGCTATTCGGCAACCCTCCAGCTCGACGACGGCAGCGGCCGCACCTACCAGCTGCGTGAGGGCAGCAACATCATCGGCCGCGGCCAGGACGCGCACTTCCGCCTGCCGGACACCGGCGTCTCCCGTCGGCACATCGAGGTCCGCTGGGACGGGCAGACCGCCATGCTGTCGGATCTCGGCTCGACCAACGGCACCCTGGTGAACGGTTCCCCGGTGCAGGACTGGCAACTGGCCGACGGCGATGTGATCCGCGCCGGGCATTCCGAGATCCTGATCCGCATCGTCTGATCCCGTAAGCTCGCGATGCAGGTCACGACATGACTGTCCGGAAATGGGCGGTCGTGGCGTGTCCGTATCGGCTGACGGCCCTATGATGTGCCCACACACGCGAGGCACCGCATACGGAGCCGGCAAGACCAGCACAGCGGTGGGGGTGGGTCGAACCACACCTACGGCACCGACACACGGTCGAACAGGAGGTGGAGCGCCGTGCAGGGACTGATCCTGCAGCTGACCCGTGCGGGCTTCCTGCTGCTGTTGTGGCTGTTCGTGTGGGCGGTGCTGCGGACCTTGCGCAGCGACATCTACGCGGCCTCCGGCATCCGGGTCCAGCCGAGGGCCGCGCGCGGTCCCGCGGTGCTGCCGTCCCTGCGCCGAGGCCAGAAGGGCGCCAAATATCTTGTGGTGACTCAAGGTTCACTAGCCGGCACCCGCATCACCCTCGGCACCCAACCGGTGCTGATCGGCCGTGCGGACGATTCCACGCTGGTACTCACCGACGACTACGCTTCGACCAGACATGCGCGGCTGTCACAGCGTGGTGACGACTGGTACGTCGAGGATCTCGGCTCGACGAACGGTACGTATCTCGACCGCGCGAAGGTCACCACCGCTGTCCGTGTTCCGCTCGGCGCTCCCGTCCGGGTCGGCAAAACTGTGATCGAGCTCCGATCGTGACACTTGTTCTCCGCTACGCAGCGCGCAGCGACCGCGGTCTGGTCCGGGCCAACAACGAAGATTCCGTCTACGCGGGTGCCCGCCTGCTCGCCCTCGCCGACGGCATGGGCGGACACGCGGCGGGCGAAGTGGCCTCGCAGCTGATGATCGCGGCGCTGGCCCACCTCGACGACGACGAACCGGGCGACGATCTGCTCGGCAAGCTCGACCGCGCCACCCGTGAGGGCAATGCGGCCATCGCCGATCAGGTCGAGGAGGAACCCGAGCTCGACGGCATGGGCACCACGCTCACCGCCATGCTGTTCGCCGGTAAGAAGCTCGGCCTCGTGCACATCGGCGATTCGCGCGCCTACATGTTGCGCGACGGCGAGCTGGCCCAGATCACCAGGGACGACACCTTCGTCCAGTCGCTGGTCGACGAGGGCCGGATCACCCCGGAGCAGGCGCACACGCATCCGCAGCGTTCGCTGATCATGAGGGCGCTCACCGGCAACGAGATCGAGCCGACGCTGGTGATGCGCGAGGCACGCGCGGGCGACCGGTATCTGCTGTGCTCGGACGGGCTTTCGGATGTGGTCAGCGATGAGACCATCGCCAACACCATGCGCGAGGGCAGCACCGACGAATGCGCCGACCGGCTGATCGAACTCGCCTTGCGCAGCGGCGGACCCGACAACGTCACCGTGGTCGTCGCCGATGTCATCGACCTGGATTACGGGCAGAGCCACCCCATCGTCGCGGGCGCGGCGTCGGGCCAGGACGAGGACACTCCACCGCCGAACACCGCGGCCGGCCGAGCCGCCGCCATGCGCCCGCCGCGTGCGGCGCCGCGCCGGGCCGCCTCCGCACCGGAACCGCCGCCCGCGGCGAAATCGCATCGGCTGCGCTGGATCCTGCTCGCGGTCGCGCTGGTGGCCGCGGTCGGCGTCGGTCTGCTGGTCGGGTACAAGATGATCCGGTCCAACTACTACGTCGGCGCCGACAACGATCGCGTCGTCGTCATGCGCGGGCTGCCGGGCTCGATCCTCGGCTACTCGATCCATGAGGTCGATCTGGTCGGCTGTGTCGCCGCCGACGGCAAGCTGACGCTGGTCGACGCCGATGCGGACATGCCTGCCGATTGCCGGGAACTGAAGGTCGAGGACCTGAAGCAGACCGGACGCGACCAGGTGGACAAGGGCCTGCCGCCCGGCTCGCTGGACAAGGCCAAGGACCAGATGGCCGTGCTGGCCGACCGGGAACTGCTGCCGCCGTGCGACACCAAGAGCTCGGTGCCGCAGCCAGGTGTCGTCGCGCCGCCGGTTGTTCCGCCGACGGGCCCCGCCCCGACCACCACCACCGCGCCACCCCCGGCTCCGGCACCCAATGGTGAAGGCGCGCCGCCGGCCTCGGCCACCCCGACGCCGGCGCCGCCGACCACCACGGCTCCGCCGACCCAGCCCCAGACCGCGGGGGAGAACTGCCGGGTGACGGACTGATGTCCGCACCGGCACCACCGTCCGCCGGGGCCTATCCGAGTCCCCCGGGCGGCTTCGCTCCCGCGCCTGCGCCGAGCACCAGACGCAACAACGAGCTGTTGTTGCTCGGCTTCGCGGCAGTGGTCACCACCGCATCGCTGTTCCTGGTCGAGGCCAGCCAGGAGCAGTCGATCACCTGGGACATCGCCAAATACGGTCTGGCCTACCTCGCTCTGTTCGGGATCGCGCATCTGGCGATCCGCCGCTTCGCACCCTTCGCCGACCCGTTGCTGCTGCCCATCGTCGCGCTGCTCAACGGCCTCGGCCTGGTGCTGATCCATCGTCTCGATCTGGCCGATCAGCAGGCCGCCGCCTACAACGACTGGCCGGTGCCTTCCCCCGACGCCACCCAGCAGATCCTGTGGACGGCGCTCGGCACGATCGTGTTCATCACCTTGCTGATCGTGCTGCGCGACTATCGCACGCTGGCCCGCTACAGCTACACCCTGGGACTGATCGGGCTGGTCGCGCTGGCGATCCCGGCGCTGCTGCCGAGCCGATTCTCCGAAACCAACGGCGCCAAGATCTGGATCCGGCTGCCGGGTTTCAGCATGCAGCCGGGCGAGTTCGCCAAGATCCTGCTGATCATCTTCTTCGCCTCGGTGCTGGTGGCCAAGCGCGATCTGTTCACCGCCGCGGGCAAGCATTTCCTCGGCATGGAGTTCCCAAGGGCCCGCGATCTCGGCCCGATCCTCGCGGTGTGGATCGTGTGCATCGGGGTGCTGGTGTTCGAAAAGGATCTCGGCACGTCGCTGCTGATCTTCGGCACCGTGCTGGTGATGCTCTACATCGCCACCGAGCGGGTGGGCTGGCTGATCATCGGTGGCGGGCTGCTCGCACTCGGATTCGTCTTCGCCTATCAGCTGTTCGGGCACGTGCGGGTGCGCGTGGAAACCTGGCTGCACCCCTTCGACGACTACAACAACACCGGCTACCAGATCTCGCAGTCGCTGTTCGGGCTGGCCACCGGCGGGCTCGCGGGCACCGGGCTCGGTAGCGGCCGCCCGTCCCAGGTGCCCTTCGCCAAGACCGACTTCATCGTCACCACCATCGGTGAGGAACTCGGCCTGATCGGGCTGACCGCGGTGCTGATCCTGTTCCTGGTGTTCATCATGCGCGGGATGCGCACCGCGCTCGCGGTCCGCGACAGCTTCGGCAAACTGCTCGCCGCTGGTCTGTCGTTCACCATCGCGGTCCAGTTGTTCGTTGTGGTCGGCGGTGTCACCAAGCTGATCCCGCTGACCGGTCTGACCACGCCGTTCATGTCCTATGGTGGTTCGTCGCTGCTGGCCAACTACGCGCTGCTCGCGCTGTTGATCAAGATCTCCGACGCGGCCCGCGCGCCGGCGCCGGTCCGCAAGAAGGAAGTCGCACCGCCGCCGATCGCCGAGGCGCCGACCGAGATGATGCGGCGGGATCAGAACCGTCAGGAAGGGGGGCCGAGGTAGTGAACACTCCCCTACGCCGGGTCGCCGTCGCGGTGATGGTCATGGTCGTCGCGCTGCTGGCCAACATCACCTACGTCCAGGTCATCAAGGCCGACGATCTGCGCGCGGATCCACGCAACTCCCGGGTGCTGCTCGACGAGTACTCGCGCCAGCGCGGCCAGATCTCGGCCGGCGGCACCGTGCTCGCCAGCTCGGTTGCCACCGACGACCGCTACAAATACCTGCGCACCTACCCCACCGCACCCGAGGCCTTCGCCCCGGTGACCGGCTTCTACTCGATGCAGTACGGCAGCACCGGGCTCGAACGCGCGGAGGATCCGGTGCTCAACGGCTCGGACAATCAGCTGTTCGGCAGCCGGCTGGTCGATCTGTTCTCCGGGCGCGATCCGCGCGGCGGCAATGTGGTCACCACCATCGACCCGGTCATGCAGCAGGTCGCCTACGACGAGCTGACCAGCAAGGGCTACACCGGATCGGTGGTCGCGATCGAGCCGAGCACCGGCAAGATCCTGACGATGGTGTCCACCCCGAGCTACGACCCGAACCTGCTGTCGGGCCACGACGGCGCCCAGGGCACCAAGGCCTGGGAGCAGCTGAGCTCGGACCCGAACCAGCCGATGCTCAATCGCGCCGTCTCGCAGACCTATCCGCCCGGCTCCACCTTCAAGGTGATCGTCACCGCGGCGGCGCTGTCCAACGGGGTCGCCACCCCGGAAAGCCAGTTCACCGCCGCGCCGAACATCACCCTGCCCGGCACCAGCACCACGCTGGAGAACTACAACGGCACCACCTGCGGCCCAGGCCCGACCGCCTCGCTGTACGACGCGTTCCGTATGTCGTGCAACACCGCGTTCGTCGAGCTCGGTGTCGATGTGGGCGCCTCGAACCTGAAGGACGAGGCCGCCGCCTTCGGCATCGGGCCGCATCGCGGGGTGCCGATCCCGGTCGCCGAGAGCACCGTCGGGCCGATCCCCGACGATGCCGCACTCGGCCAGACCAGCATCGGTCAGCGCGACGTCGCGCTGACCCCGCTCAACAACGCGGTGATCGCCGCGACCATCGCCAACGGCGGCGTGCGGATGGAGCCGTACCTGGTCGACCAGCTGCAGGGCCCCGATCTGAGCGTGCTGTCGGAAACCACACCGGTGTCGGTCGGGCAGGCCGTGAGCGCCCAGGTAGCGTCGACCGTGACCAACCTGATGGTCGCCTCCGAACAGAACACCAAGGGCGGTGGCGGACGGCCGTACCAGATCGCGTCCAAGACCGGAACGGCCGAACACGGCTCGGACCCGCGTAATACCCCACCGCACGCCTGGTATATCGCCTTCGCGCCCGCGCAGAACCCGAAGATCGCGATTGCGGTCATCGTGGAGAACGGCGGTGACCGCGGGGAGGCGGCAACCGGTGGGTCGGTCGCCGCGCCGGTAGCCCGCGCGGTACTGGACGCGGGCCTGCAAGGGCGCTGAACGAGATGGATGTGCGAGTGAATCTGCGGGGAATCCGATGCTGAACAACGGTGCGATGATCGCGGACCGGTACCGGCTGCAGCGGCTGATCGCCACCGGCGGTATGGGCCAGGTCTGGGAAGCCCTCGACACCCGTCTCGACCGGCGGGTGGCGGTCAAGGTGCTCAAGTCGGAGTTCTCGGCCGATCCCACCTTCCGGCATCGGTTCCGCACCGAGGCCAAGACCACCGCGCAGCTCAACCACTCCGGCATCGCCGGCATCTACGACTACGGCGAGACCGTCGACCCGCAGGGCGGGGAGGTGGCCTACCTGGTCATGGAACTGGTGCAGGGCGAACCGCTCAATACGGTGCTCAACCGGCTCGGCAGGCTCTCGGTGGCGCAGGGCCTCGACATGCTCGAACAGACCGGCCGGGCGCTGCAGGTGGCGCACGCCGCCGGTGTGGTGCACCGCGATGTGAAGCCCGGCAATATCCTGGTTACCCCCGCCGGGCAGGTGAAGATCACCGACTTCGGCATCGCCAAAGCGGTGGACGCCTCGCCGGTCACCAAGACCGGCATGGTGATGGGCACCGCGCAGTACATCGCACCGGAGCAGGCCGTCGGCGAGGACGCCACCGCCTCCAGCGACGTGTACTCCCTCGGCATCGTCGGCTACGAGGCGCTGGCGGGCCAGCGCCCGTTCAGCGGCGACGGCGCGATCACCGTCGCGATGAAGCATGTGCGCGAGACACCACCGCCGATGCCCTCGGATCTGCCGCCCAACGTGCGCGAACTGATCGACATCACCATCGGGAAGGATCCGGCCCAGCGGTACGCCGACGGCGGCGAATTCGCCGACGCCGTCGCCGCGGTGCGGGCTGGCCGCAGGCCACCGCCGCCACGCGGGATGGGCACCGGACCCGCGCCCACCGGCGCCACCAGGGTGCTCCCGCCGGGGCCGACGGTAGTGCTGCCCTCGGCCCAGCCCGCCTACGACAACGGCGCGACCGTGCGTTATCCGACGGCGGCGGCGACCGGCGCGGCGACTCCGACGACGGTCGGTGCCACCGCCGCCTCCGGGCGCGCGCCGATGCCGCCCGACGACCACAAACGCGGACCGACCTCTACCCAGAAGTGGATGGCCGGGCTCGGTGTCGGCGCCGTGGTGCTCGGCGGGCTGGTGATCTGGCTGCTGTTCGGTGGCGACACCAACCCCGATCCGACCAGGCAGATCGAGTCGACCACGGTCGCGCCGCACACCACAAAGCCGCTGCCGCCGCCGGTCACCACGACGGTGCGGCCGCTGCCGCCCCCGGTGACCACCACCGAGGAACCGACCACCACGCAGCCGCCGACCACCACCACCGAACCGCCCACGTCGACGACCACCGAACCGACCACCACCGAACCGTCGACGACCGAGCCGACCACCACGGTTCAGCGCACCTCGACACAGCCGACGACCACCCGCGGGCGGGTGCCGACCGTCGACATACCATTGCCCGAGATTCCCGGTGCCCGACGTCCCGTCGTCACCGAAAGCAGCACGCCGGCTACTTCCCAGCAAGGACTGCCATGACGACCCCGAAGAATCTCTCCTCCCGGTACGAGCTGGGCGAGATCATCGGGTTCGGCGGGATGTCGGAGGTCCACAAGGCACGCGACCTGCGACTGAGCCGGGATGTGGCGATCAAGGTGCTGCGCGCCGACCTCGCCCGCGACCCCACCTTCTATCTGCGCTTCAAACGAGAGGCGCAGAACGCGGCCGCGTTGAATCATCCGGCCATCGTCGCGGTGTACGACACCGGCGAGGCCGAGGTCGACGGCGGCCCGCTGCCCTACATCGTGATGGAGTACGTGGACGGCGAGACGCTGCGCGACATCGTGCGCGGCAAGGGTCCGCTGCCGCCGCGCCGGGCGATGGAGATCATCGCCGATGTCTGCGCCGCACTGGATTTCAGCCACAAGGCCGGGATCGTGCACCGCGATATGAAGCCGGCCAACATCATGATCAATCGGTCCGGCGCGGTGAAGGTGATGGACTTCGGCATCGCCCGCGCCATCGCCGATGCCGCCAACCCGATGACGCAGACCGCCGCCGTCATCGGTACCGCGCAATACCTCTCGCCGGAGCAGGCGCGCGGCGAATCCGTCGACGCCCGCTCGGATGTGTACTCGGTGGGCTGTGTGCTCTTCGAGATCCTCACCGGCGAACCGCCTTTCACCGGCGACTCGCCGGTGGCGGTGGCCTATCAGCATGTGCGCGAGGATCCGCGGCTGCCCTCGCTCGTGCACGACGGGGTGCCACGCGAACTGGATTCGGTGGTGCTCAAGGCGATGAGCAAGAACCCGGCCAACCGGTATCAGACCGCCGCCGAAATGCGCGCGGATCTGATCCGGGTGCTCGGCGGGCAGAAGCCGAGCGCGCCGATGGTGATGACCGACGAGGACCGCACCACCATCCTCGGCTCGGAGGAACCGGCACAGCACTCGTACCACACCGTCGACAACCATGACCGCTCCGCTTATCGCGGCGGTGACGACACCGGTGAACAGGAGCCGGTGGAGCCGCCGAGCCAGCGGCGCACCGCCTATCTGACGTTGGGCGCGGTGGCCGCGGTGATCGTCGCGATCGCCCTGTTCTGGGTGCTGATCGGGCCGGGCAGCAAGCCCGATCAGGTCGCGGTGCCGGATCTGTCGAACAGTTCGGTGCAGCAGGCCGAGCAGAAACTCGAGGATCTCGGTTTCCACGTCGCCATCCAGGAAAAGCCCGATGCCAGGGTCGCTCCCGGCAATGTGATCGCCACCCAGCCCCTCGGCGGTTCCCGCGTCGACGAGGGCAGCACCATCACCCTGCACGTGTCCACCGGGCCCGCGCAGATCCAGGTGCCCCGGCTGACCGGATTGACCAGGCAGGAGGCCGAGCAGAAGCTCAACGCCATCGGATTGCGGCTGGATCCCCAGGTCGACAAGGAGGCCTCCAGCACCGCCGAGTTGGACAAGGTGATCGGCCAGAACCCGGCCGAGGGCGCGAGCGTAGAGGTCGACCGGGCCGTCAAGGTGACCATCGGCAGCGGGCCGGAGCAGGTCCGGGTGCCCAATGTGGTCGGCCAGGACATCGAGGTCGCCGAACCGAATCTGGTGGAGGGCGCGCAGTTCAAGGTCGTCGTCCAGGAGGTCGTCTCGTCCCGGCCGAAGGGTGAGGTCATCGCGACCAGCCCGGCCGGCGGTTCAACCGCGGAGAAGGGATCGACCGTCACGGTGCAGGTCTCGCTCGGCGCCGATTTCACCATGCCCAGCCTGGTCGGGCTGAACGCCTCGCAGGCCGTCGACCGGCTGCGCCAGGCCGGCTGGGCCGGCTCGACCACCCAGATCGTGCAGAACACGCAGGTCACGCTGGATTCGGCGAACGTCGGCAAGGTGCTGAACCAGCAGCCGGCGGCGGGCTCCTCGGTCGGGCGCAACAGCACCGTCGTCATCTACACCGGGGTGCTTCCGCTCGGCCCGCCGTGATCCACCGCGCCGCCGGACCGGCCGCCGGATTCGGGCGAACGGGATGCCGATTCACCGAACCGGTCGGTCCGTGCGGTGCGACAATTGATGGGCTCCATCCCGATCAGCTCAGCTGAATCCATGAGGAGGTAGCCCAGATGACCACTGCCAGGGACATCATGAAGCCCGGCGCTCAGTGGATTTCCCGAGATCAAACGGTCGCACAGGCGGCCCGCGTGATGGCCGAACTCGGTGTCGGCTCGCTCGTCATCGCCGACGAGAACGAACGGATGTGCGGCATCATCACCGACCGCGACATCGTGGTGAAATGCATCGCCCAGGGTCTGTCCCCGTCGGGCACTCGCGCCGCGGAGCTGTGCGAAGCGACGCCGCGCTGGATCTCGGCCGACGCCGACGTCGACGAGGTGCTCGACGAAATGGAGACCCACCAGGTCAAACGCATGCCGGTGATCGAGAACAAGCGCCTGATCGGCATGATCAGCGAGGCCGATCTGGCCAGGCATCTCGATGACAACCAGCTCGGCGAGTTCGTCACCGCCGTCTACGGCAGGCCGTGACGCGCTGAACCGATCAGGACAGGTCGAGGTGGCGGTTCATCGCCATCGCCGCCTCGGCCAGTTCCGGTAGTTCGACCACCTCGACGCCCTGCTGCCGCAGCCGTTCCACGCCGACGCAGTTGGTGACAAAGGTGCCCGGTTCCCGCCAGGCGATGACGACTCTGGGGATTCCGGCCCGCAGGATCCGCTCGGTGCACGGCAGCCGCGTCGCCGTGGCGCGCTCCGAACACGGTTCGAGGGTGCTGTAGATCGTCGCACCCGCCAACCGGGGATCATCCGCGGCCACTTTGTCCAGCGCGGACTCTTCCGCGTGCACCTTCGGATCGGTTCCCCGCGAATATCCGGAGCTGATCTCGACACCGTCGGCGACGATCACGGCACCGACGGAGAAGGCGGTCGCGCTGCGCGGGGCGAGGTTGGCGAGGTTGATCGCGCGCAGCATCCAGTTGTGGTCGGTCGAGGCGATACCCACTATTGCCTCCTCCTTTTACGCTTCGGGCAGATCACCGGTCTTGGGCAGATAGCGCAGCACCGCGACATCGCCGGCGCGCCCGACCTCGGCCAGCCGCATCCGCCGCCGCGCACCACCGGGGAAATCGGCCGGTTCCAGTATCCGCGGGGCGGCGGCGTCGCCGACGATCAGCGGCGCGATCGCGAGCACCAGTTCATCGGCGAGCCCGGCCGCCAGGAAACCGGTGAGGATGCGGGTGCCGCCCTCGACCATCAACCGGCCGATTCCACGATGACCGAGATCATCGAGCAACCGGCCGAGCTCGATCTGTTCGCCGAGCGCGACGACCTCGGCGGACTCGCCCAGCCGGTCGCCGAGCCGAGCCGCTCCGGCGACGGTGGTGTAGACCAGCTTGTCACCGCCGTGATGCCAGAACCGCAGCTCGGGATCGAGATCACCGCCGGCGGTCACCGTGACCTTGAGCGGGTACTCGGGCTTGCCTGCGGCGAGACGCTCGGCTCGCCGAGCCGCGTCGTTCACCAGCAGTCGCGGATTGTCACTGCGCAGAGTCTGCGCGCCGACCAGGATGGCATCCGATTCGGCCCGCACCTGATCGACCCGGTCGAAGTCCTCGGCGCTCGACAACAGCAGCCGCTGCGGGCTCGCGTCGTCGATATAGCCGTCGACGCTCGCGGCGACCGAGAGCAGCACGTACGGCCGGCTCATGAGATCGCCAGCGCCGCGACCTCCGCCTCCAGCATCTCCACCAGACCCTCGGCGGGCCGTTCGCCGCACACTTCCAGCCAGTTGGCCAGCATCCGGTGGCCGCCCTGGGTGAGCACCGATTCCGGATGGAACTGCACGCCGTGGATGGGCAGGTCGTTGTGCCGCATGGCCATCACGATCCCGCTTTCGGTGCGGCCGAGCACCTCGATCTCCTCGGGCAGGGTGTCTTCGAGGACGGTCAGCGAGTGATAGCGGGTGGCGGTGAACGGATCGGGCAGTCCGGCAAGCACGCCCGCGCCGATATGGAAGACCTCGCTGGTCTTGCCGTGCAGCAGCTCCGGCGCCCGGGTGACGGTGGCGCCGAAGGCCGCCCCGATGGATTGATGGCCGAGACACACACCGAGCAGCGGGGTGCGCTGCCGGGCGGCGGCGTGGACCAACTCGATGCTCGCGCCCGCGCGATCGGGGGTGCCGGGCCCGGGGCTGATCAGAATGCCGTCGAATTCGATGGCCACCGCATCCAGATCGGCCAGGCGCTGGTCGTCGTTGCGCCAGACTTCGGCCTCCGCGCCCAGCTGGCCCAGGTACTGGACCAGGTTGTAGACGAAGCTGTCGTAATTGTCGACGACCAGAACACGCATGGTTCGAGATTACGTGGCCTACCCACAGGCCGTCGCATCCATTACCAGTTGGGATAGCCTAGAGAGAACCGGAGGGACGCCGGTATTGCCCTGTTCGCCGAATTCGAGGACGTCATGCCCAAGTCCAAGGTCCGTAAGAAGACCGACTACTCCAGCTCCCCCGCCAGCCGCACCCCGGTGAAGGTGAAGGCCGTCGGTCCGTCGCCGGTCTGGTACGTCGCCATCATGCTCGGGTTCATGCTCGCGGGCCTGGTGTGGCTGCTTGTGTATTACCTCGCGGGCGATCAGATCAGCTGGATGCGCGACCTCGACGCCTGGAACTTCCTCATCGGCTTCGGCCTGATGGTGATCGGCCTGATCATGACCATGAGGTGGCGCTGAGCCCGGTTGCCGGCCGCCCGTATTACAGACGTGTCATTCATGCACACCTGTGGATGAACCTGTGGACAACTCGAGGAAATCGTGAATCCTGAGTCGCGCCTTTCGTGGACCACACCGATGTCCGCGCTGGTCGCGGCGAGCGCGGGCGGCGTCATCCTGGCGGTGGTCGCGGTGCTGAACAACGATCCACCGGGCCGGTTGCTCATCGGCCTTGCCGCCGTGCTGCTGCTGGGGCTGGCCGGTCTCGGGTTCCGGCAGCGCCCCCGGCTCTCGGTGATTCCCGGCGCGGATCCACGCTTGGTGGTGCGTTCGCTGACCGGCCCCACCGAATATCGCCCCGACCAGATCCTGCGTGCGCGCATCGTCTACTACCGCCGTCTCGGGCGCCGCACGCCGATGCTGGAGATCGAGCTCATCCACAATGACGCCGAGCGGCTGCTCATCTTCGGGCGCTGGGACCTGGGCACCCACCCCGAAGACGTCTACGACGTCCTGGTCGAGCAGCTGCGGCTGAGCGGGGACATCACCCGGCCCTGAGCAGGATGCGCAGCCTCGCGCTTCGCGGTCGGTGTTTCGCGTGAAACATTCCCGCCCGTGCGTGCACTCAGGGCAGCAGTGACGCTGCCGCCGTCCCGAGGACGGCCAGCGAGATCACCGCGACCGCAGCGACCGCGGACCAGCCGATGATCTGCGCGCTGCGCGTCGACCCGGCCTTCAACCAGGCGGGCAGGAACAAGATGCCGAGGGTGGCCACTGTGCCCGCCGCGAGCCCGCCGAGATGGCCGAACAGTGAGATGCCCGGCAGCGAGAAGCTGATGAACACGTTGATGCCGATCAGGATGAACATGCTGTTGGCGTTCTGCCGCAGCCGGATCAAGATCACCGTGATGGCCCCGAACAGGCCGTAGACCGCGCCGGACGCGCCCGCCGTGAGGCTGTCCTGGGAGAACATCATGACCGCGGCCGAACCGCCGAGCAGCGAGACCAGATACACCGCGAGGTAGCGCGTCCGGCCGAGCACCAGCTCGATATCGCGGCCGACCACATACAGCGCGAACATATTGAGCAGCAGGTGAATCGGCCCATAGTGCAGGAAACCGGAGCCGATCACCCGGAACCAATCGCCATCGGCCACCGCAGGCGGGTACATCACCCAGCGCAGGAACAGCTGCGAGCCGTTGTAGTTGTCGATCAGGCTGCGTGATTGCGCGGCGGTAATGGCGAATACCGCGACGTTGATCGCGATCAACGCGTACGTGACATATGGGATCCGCACTCGCGGTGCGGCGGCCGTCGACACCGTGCGCACCTGCGGGGCGCCGCGGTTGTCCGCGCGCAGGCAATCCACACAGTGCTGGCCGACCGAGGCCGGACGCAGGCATTCCGGGCAGGCGGGGCGACCGCACCGGGTGCAGGCCAGGCCGGTCACCCGATCCGGGTGCCGGACACACGTCGTCGCGGGAGGTTGGGGGTTCATCGGCTCATTCGAATCGTGCCGGCGGCGCCGACGCGGTCATGGTCACCCGACCATCGTGCCATGGCGTCCCGGACAGCGCGCTGACCTGGGGCTCGGTGCGCGAGCCCGGGGTCTGTGTCAGAGTTGACCCATGAGCTCGAGGTCCCCGCACCTGTCTTCGCGTTCCCGTAATCGGCTTCTGACCGCCGCCGCCGTCGCGGCCGCGGGCGGTGCCGCCTGGCTGGCCCGGGCCAAGCGCCCGCAGCCGCCGGAGCCGGCCCCCGCCCCGCCGCGCATCGGCTACTCCCGAAACGGTTCCGCGCCGACCCCCGAGACGGGTGCCGGCGCGGATTCGCAGAGCTGAGCCTCAGCGGCTGACGCTGCGCTTGTACCGCCACAGGGTGAGCGGGACGAAGACCGCCAAGATCACCACAACCCAGATCAGGGTCGTCGCGACCGGATGCTGCATCGGCCAGGTGTCCGGCGGCGGCTGTACCGGCGAGGTGTTGCCGAACAACTCGCGAATCGCCTGCGTGACGGCCGAGACCGGGTTCCATTCGGCGAATACGCGCAGCACCGTCGGCAGTTCCTCGATCGGCACGAAGGTGTTGGCCAGGAAGGTGAGCGGGAAGATCACCATGAAGCTGGCATTGTTGAACACCTCCGGTGCCCGCACGATCAGACCGACGAAGGCCATGATCCAGGAGATCGCGTAGGCGAACAGCAGCAGCAGCACATAGGCCAGCACCGCGTCCACCAGTGAACCCCGGATCCGCCAGCCGACGATCAGGCCGGTCAGCGACATGACCACCAGGCTCACCACATTGATGACGACATCGCTGATGGTGCGCCCGATGAGCACCGCGACCGGCTCCATCGGCAGCGACCGGAACCGGTCGATGATGCCCTTCTGCATATCCTCCACCAGGCTCAGCCCGGTGAAGGTCGCGCCGAACACGCAGGTCTGGGCAAAGATGCCGGCGATGAGGAATTCGCGGTAGCCACCCTCCAATCCGGGCACCTTGATCGCCGTGCCGAAGATGTAGGCGAACAGCAGCACGAACATGATCGGCGAGAGCGTGCTGAAGATGAGCACATCGGGCACGCGCTTGATCTTGATGACGTTGCGCTTGGTGATGGTGATGGTGTCGGAGACGACGGTCGAGAGCCGCTCACCGAGACCAGGGCCGTGATCGGGCACGACCGGCGTGGTGCTGACCGCGGTCATCGAGTCTTTCCTTCCGTAGCTTCCAGCGCGCCGAGGCCCTCGGCCGCGTCGTCGGCGTTGATCAGTTCCTCGGCCTCGTGTCCGGTGAGGGTGAGGAAGACGTCGTCGAGCGATGGGCGCCGCAGGCCGACGTCGTGGATTTTCACGCTGTGGTCGTTGAGCTTGCCGACGGCCTCGACCAGGGCCTGCGAGCCGTTGCTGACCGGCACGATGATGCGCCGCAGGCCCGGTTCCAGATGGATCTCGCCGTCGGCCAGACCCGCCAGCGCCTGCTGCGCGATGGCCAGGTTGTCCACATGGTCGACGGTCAGCTCGATGCGGTCACCGCCGACCATCGTCTTCAGCTCATCGGCGGTGCCCTTGGCGATGACCTTGCCGCGATCGATCACCGCGATGGAATCGGCGAGCCGATCGGCCTCCTCCATGTACTGGGTGGTGAGCAGCAAGGTGGTGCCGCCGGCCACGAGTTCCTCGATCACATCCCACAGATCCAGCCGGGCTCTCGGGTCCAGGCCGGTGGTCGGCTCGTCGAGGAACAGCACCGGCGGCGCGGCGACCAGCGCACCCGCCAGGTCAAGGCGCCTTCGCATACCGCCGGAGTAGCCCTTGACCGGGCGATCGGCGGCGTCGCTGAGCCGGAATCGGTCGAGCAGTTCGCGCGCGCGTTCTTTACTGCGCTGGACGCCCATGTGGTACAGGCGTCCGACCATTTCGAGGTTCTCGAAGCCGGTGAGGTACTCGTCGACCGCCGCGTACTGGCCCGACGCGCCGATCCGGCGGCGCAGTGCCCGCGGATCACGCAGCACATCGATGCCCGCGACGGTGGCGCGGCCGCCGTCGGGGATCAACAGCGTCGTCAGGACGCGGACGGTGGTGGTTTTCCCGGCGCCGTTCGGGCCGAGCAGGGCGGTGACGGTGCCCTCGGGCACGGTCAGGTCGAGCCCGTCGAGGGCGACCTGCGGGCCGTATCGCTTGACGAGACCCTCGGCGACTATTGCGTCACCCATGATTCTCCTGAAGTTCGTAGAGCTCGATGACATGCGGTGTCGGTGGCCGGCTTCCTCGGCGACCTGCTGATATGACGGCCCCGGGTGCCGAAATTAATCGCGAGGGCCGGCAACCGGACCGATCGCACCATTCGGACGATCGACCAGACCTGGTGTGAGTATTGCGCGTCGGGTGACCGATTTCATCCGATTTGCCGGGCCGCCCGGTTACCGGTGGGCAACGAAAGAAGGCCGCACCGCGATCCGGGCGGTGCTCGGGGGTACCGGATCGGGGTGCGACCGATTCGATGATCCCGCCGGCGGGGGCGAGCGGTCGCGCGTACCGGACTACTCGAATCCCGGCGGGCCGGTACTCGTTCGGGCGCGGGGACGGCCCGCGTCCGGGTAACCGGAGGCGGAAATACACCGGCGACGGCAGCGTTCGCGAGGCGAGGTCGTCCACGCGAGGGATGCTGCCACGGGGGTACGACACATTTCTGATATCGCGTCGGCTACCGCACAATGGCCGGCACCGACGACGACGACACGCGGCCGGCGATAGCACCCCGGCAGACGCTACAGCGACCGGTCGGCATGTTTACCGATCGCACCTGAACTCCTGGACAACCGCGTATACAGCCCGGTAAACCGGTGCGGGCCTGCGCTTTTGGCAACCATGGAGCCATCGGCGGGCCGACCCGGGATCGAGCCGGGTGTCCGATTCACCAACCGCGGGACCCGAACCCTGTGAATTACCCCGAAAAAACTTCGAAACCGACTGTCCTCATACACACAAAAACGTGGATCTTCGCGTAGGATCGTTCTCGTCGGCCCCTCCCCCCCGGGCCGACCTTACGCGGGCCTCGGCTAACTCCCCCCCTTCGCCGAGGCCCGCTCTCATGTCCGGACGAGGTTCCGCCGGAACCGATTGGCGGAACCTCGTTTCCGGCACTAATGAGCGGGGCCGTGCACCGATTGCCAGGCCGCGGTCAATCGCAGGCCCCGCACCTTCCCGGCAACCCGGAGCAACGGCAGATCGCGCTCCCATCGGCGGGCGTCCTCCGGCTCGGCGGCCGCCCAGATCGGCGCCGTCATCGTGGGTAGTTCGTCGAAGCGGGCGAGCACCCCGCCCAGCGCGATATGGACACCGGGCGAACTAGCCGGCGCCCGCCCGAGATCACGCAAGATCGCCGCGTCGGCCAGCAATTGCTCCAGCAACGATCGCGCCACCGCTCCCTTGCGCCCCATCCTGATCAGCCAGCCCAGCGCTGCCGCGAGCACGTGAATGTCCTCGATGGTGCGGAACGGTTTCAGATAGTCGGTGTAGCCGTCGCCGGGCAGCAGCCGCCCTCGGGCAGCGGTGAATGTGACCGTCGCATGCGGTATTTCCGGGATGAACGGGGTTTCGGGAAGCGCGGACCGCACCACGGTCGTCTGTTCGGCATCCACGAGCACGGCAGCCAATCGGTTGCGGCCGCCGGCATCGGTGCCCGCACTGGCGATCACCACCAGACGGTCAGCGGGTTCGCCGAGGGTGGCGAAGGTCTTGGTCCCGTCGACCAGCCAGTGCCCGGCCCGCTCGGTGACGGTGGTCCGGATCGCCGCCGGATGCCCGCCGCCCTGCTCGGTCGCGCACAGCGACACCAGATCCTCCGGGGACAGCTGCGGCAGCAAGGCTCGCAGGGCCGCTTGATATCCGGACAGGAACGCGTATCCGAGTCGATCAGCGCCGAACCCGCAAGCCAGTGCCGCATCGACGGGGGCCTCGAACCGCGCGGCGGTGTCCCGGTGCCGCTGCCAGGCCTGCGACACATCGGTGAGCGCCGCGACCTCGGCCGGCGCGGTGAGCAGGTAATCGAGTACAGAATCCACCCCTGCACGCTAGCGGTGTGCCGCCGGCTCGGCGTCCGGCCAAGGAAACACGCACTGCGATCGTGAGAGAGTTAGAGTATTATTTTCTCACGCTCGCTCACTGTCGCCGATCAAGGGAGATCGCAATGACCGCGTCCGTAGAGGCCGAATCTCGCACCACCTACCTGCCCGAACCACGCCCCATCGGCCCGGGAACCCGGATGTGGGACGAAGTCGGTCTGGTCACCTTCTCGCTCACCGCTGGTTCCGCCTTCCTGCTACAGACGATGGAGCCGACGATTTCCGCGGTCGTAGATGAACACTCCACCTTCCGCACCGACCCGATCGGCCGCGCCGTACGCAGCCTGTCCGCGGTGATGACATGGACCTACGGCGGCCCGGAAGCGCTGGCCGAAACCGCCCGGCTGCGCGCCATGCACGCATCGCTGAACACCACCGACGCCGCGGGCGTCAAGCATCGTGCATTGTCCAGTGGGCCGTGGGCCTGGGTCTTGCACACCGGCACCTTCGCCTTCAGTGAGAACGCAAAGTACTTTTCCAAGCGTCCACTCACCCCGGCGGAAAAGGAGCAGTACTACACCGAGACCTTGCAGCTCATGCGTAACTTCTCGGTGCCACCGAAGGAAGTGCCCGCCACCTACGCCGACTTCGAGAAGTTCTTCGCCGACACCGTCGAGAACCATCTGGTCGCCACCCAGACCGCGCACGATTATCTGCGGGTGATCCGCTCGGTCGGCGCTCCGAAGGGCCTGCCCAAGGTGCTCGTGCCGGTGTGGAAGCGGGCGGCTGCCCCGATCGGCGCGCTGCAATACTTCGTCACCGTCGGTACCACGCCCGAGTCCGCCCGCCGCAAGCTCGGCCTGACCTGGTCGGAATCCGACGAACGCAAGCTGCGCGCCATCGGCTGGGTGATCGCCAGGCTCGTGCCACTGCTGCCGGAACGGTTGCGCTACTTCCCCATTGCCTATGAGGCCCGCAAGCTGGAGCGGGATCGCGCCCGCTTGCAGACCGTCATCGCCAAGCGCCCGATCTGAGCTCTCACCGGGATACCGGGGCGGGCCCGGCCGTTACGTCGGCCGGCGCCTGCCAGATCCGGCTGCGCAGATCCCGGCCGCGGATCACCTGGATCCGCCACGGCTCCAGCCGCATGATGTGCAGGGTCGGATCGTCGGGTGCGCTCCAGAATTGCCCGAGCTGATATCCGGCGCCGCGCGGGCTGGTGCGTGCGTACATCCGCCAGATCCGTTCCCTGGTCCGCGGGTCGTGCACACCGTTGGCCGGATCGTCGATCCACTGCGCCGTCGCATCGACGGCGACCGAATTATTGCTGCCCTGAGCCCAATACGAGAAGTTCACGTGCGGGTTGCGGACGATGTGGGCGGACTTGATCGGCGTCCGGTAGGTCGCCAGCCATCCGAGCGGCGTGCCGTCGACGTTCTCCCATACCGGGATCAGCACCCTGGTGCGCGGACGGTTCTTGCTGTCCACGGTCACCATCGTCGCGTACACGATGCGCCCCACATAGGCATCGAATTCGGATTCGATCTCCGCGAACGACCCCACTTTGCCGACCATCACGCCACCTCCACCTCGGTTCCCGAAGTACCTGTCGGTTACTCCTTGTAACTGAGAGCATCATCGGTCACTATTTGATTCCATGGAAGACGGCACTTCTGAGTCACTCGGTTACTGCGCGGATACCGACGACTACACCGCGAAACAATGGGACACCCGCGAAGACTGCGATGTGCGCCAGATCCTGGACCGCATCGCCGACAAATGGTCATTGCTGACGATCGCACTGCTGGCCGGTCGCACCATGCGCTTCACCGAATTGCGGCGTGAGATCGACGGGGTGAGCCAGCGGATGCTCACCCGCACGCTGCGGCATCTGGAACGCGACGGGTTGGTGCGGCGCACGGTGTATCCGGTGGTTCCGCCTCGGGTGGAGTACCAGCTCACCCCGCTCGGCGGGAGCCTGCACGAAACTATTCAGGCGCTGGTCACCTGGACCGAAACACATCAGCGCGAGATCGCGGCGGCGCGCACCGCCTACGACGGCAGGGCCGAAATCGCTTGATACCCGGCGGTTGTCGCCAACGCCAGGAAGTGTCGTAGGCGACCGTTACCGTGTGCGACGTGACCGACTTCGAGGTTCCTCAGAACTGGGCCGAGGCCCGTCCCCTGCTGCGGCCGGTGCTCCGGCCCGTGACCTACCGCAGCACCGTGCCCGCGTCCGATCAGCCGCTCGGGCGCACCGTGCTGCCGTTCGTGGACGAGCTGGTGGCCGTCGACCTGCCCGATCGGCGCACCATCGTCAATGACGATCATCGAGCGGCGTGGAATGTGTCGGCCGATGAGGTCTTCGCGGCCGCGTTGGCGAATCTGTCCACGATGGCCCAGCTGCCGGACCTGGAGGCCGGTTCCGTGCTGCGTTTCGCCGACGACGGCGACGGCTACTTCACGTCCTGGCTGCTGGTTCCGGGCTGGTTGGCGGGCTTCCGGGCCGGCTACGGCCGCCGCCCCGTGGCGTTCCTGCCGGATGCGGACACGTTGATCGTGGCGCCGGATGATCCGGAGATGGTCGGTTCGCTGTTCGAGATGGTCGAGGAGCAGTACGGCGAGTCCGAGCGTCCGCTCAGTCCGCAGGCCTACACCGTCGATGACGACGGCCGGGTGGTGCCCTTCGATCAGGCAGGCCCGCATGAGCAGCTGCCTGCCGCGCAGCGGGCCCGCTGCGGCCTCGCCGTCACCGAGTATGCCGCGCAGACCGAGTGGTTGAACGAAATCCTCGAAGAGGACTTCGATTTCGAGTCGCTGGACGCCGAGCTCGCCGACTCCTCCAGCGCCTATGTCGCCTCGCTGATGTACTACGACCCCGGCGACGGCCCGCGCACCATCACCGCATGGGGTGAGGGTGTGGATTATCTGTTGCCGGAAGCCGATCTCGTCGTCTTCTGCGATACCGACGACAACGGTGAGGAACGCACGTTGTTCGACGCGCCGTTCGCCCGCGTGGTCGAGATCCTCGGCCTGACGCCGGTGCCGGGCCTCGCGCCCACCCGCTACGAGATCAGGAGCTGGCCCGAGCCGGAGCAGCTGCGCCGGATCGAGCAGGCCGCCGCGCTCGGCTGAGCAGCGTTCACCGTTCCCGGCGTCGTGGGAACCGGATGTTCAGCGGCGCCGGGTCACGCACCTGGGTGCGTTCGGCGGGCGCCACCAGGATCGCCGCCAGCCCGAGGACGGGTAGCAGTGCCGCCGCGAGAACGCTGAATGTGAAACTCACGCCGCCCATCTCGGTCGGTTTGTGGAGCAGGTGGTAGATCAGGTGCGGTACTCCGAAAACCACCCACCCGAGCCCGGCGACCCGCGCCAGCAAGCTGTCCCCGTAATACAGTGCCGCGCCGGTGACGGCCGCCAAGGCGAGGAAGAACGCCCCAACGTCCGCGGCCAGGTGATGGTTGTACGGCCCGTCGGCGGATATCCAGCGCATCCCGAATCCGGGAAAGCTGGTGTACCAGGACCGCGGCGCCACCACTGCCCACGCCCCGACCAGCAGCCCCTGAATCGCGAGTATCCACAGGGCGATTCGCAGAATCAGCCACCGCCGCCGATTGATCTCGAACCGCATCCGAACCCGCAGCCCGTCCCCATCCCCCCGTATCGAGATCCGCATCGGCCCCTCCATCCACACCCGTGCCCTCGGCGAGTGCAGTAAACGTAAGCCGACAGCAGTGCGCTGGCAAGACAGGCGCAGCTGGGAAGATTCACGAACTCCCACCCGTAAGGCTGTGCGGTGATCGCAGCCCACCGGCCGCGACAAGCGTCACCGCAGCCACCGACCGAGCACCTTCACGGCGGGCCTACCTGAGAGGGGGTCCGGGGGCGAAGCCCGCCGGGCGGGGCGTGGGGGCTGCGCCCCCACAAAACACGCGGAACCAAAACACCGGCGAGCGCTTTCCGCGAGCATCGCCGGTGGATTTGGTGGAGCCTAGGGGAATCGAACCCCTAACCCCTGCCTTGCAAAGGCAGTGCTCTGCCAATTGAGCTAAGGCCCCGGGTGGCTGCCCGAGCTGTCAGCGGGTGGTGACCTCGTGCCACAGGTCGGCGTCGTTGCGCTGGCGCAGTTTGGTGATTCCGATGAGAACCGCGACCACGACACCGAGTGTGAGGAGAATTTTCATGGTTCCCACCCTACTGTGATGTTCGGGAGTGGGCCTAGGAGGACTTGAACCTCCGACCTCTTCGTTATCAGCGAAGCGCTCTAACCGCCTGAGCTATAGGCCCGTGTGTTCGTTGTTGTGTTCAGCCGGGTACTGCACCGAACGCAACGACCGAGAACAGAGATTACCCGACGTGCCGACTACGACCAAAACGCCTGGTAGATGGGCTGCGGACGAGGGTGGGCCGAGCTTGCCCCGGCAACGATAACGGCCGGCACCGCGCCCGGCGGAGGGCGTCGGTACCGGCCGTCGGGTGGGGTTCTAGTCCGGGTCGGCCAGGGTCACCTGGATGCCGCCGACCAGATCGCAGCACTGGTTGTAGATGAACGTTCCGACGGTGGCCAGCGCGGTGAACAGCACCACGTTGATCAGCCCGATGACGCCGGCGTAGCCGAACACCGTGCCCGCATCGATCAGGCCGGTGGACGCGCCGCTGTCCTGCGACACCATTTCGGTGAAGGTGTCGTTGAGCCGCTCCCACACGCCCATGCCCTCGAGCACGATGTAGAGCAGCCCGACGGCGAGCATCCACACGAAGAACAGCGCCACGCTGATCACCAGGGTGATCTTCAGCGTCGACCAGGGGTCGATGCGACGGATCTGGACCGTGGCGCGCAACGGCTCACCGGCGACCGCCTGGGCGACCGCGACCGGCACCGCGGGCGAGACCGGGGTGGGGCCCGGCTTGGGCGCGGTGGGGTTCTCCGGGGGCAGCGGATGCCGGATCTCGGACAGATCCGGCATGTCCTTGGTGAGTTCGGGGCGGGAGATGCTGCGGGTCGGCCCGTCGAGGCCCACCGACTTCACCATCGCCGCTTCCTTGCGAGCCGCCTTGGCCGCGAGATCGGCCGTGGTCCTGGCATTGCCGACGCCCCCGCCGAGACCGCCACCACCACCGAGGCCGCCGCCTCCGGCGGGCGCCTGCCTTCCGGCCACCGGCGAATGCCCGGGCCGGGGCAGGTTGGACTGCGGCTCCCGCTGCGGCAGCGCCGACCAGCCGTCCTGGTACCGCGACTGACCGCCGCCGTTGCCGCTCGGCGCACCCGAATCGCCCTGCGGCGCTTGACCGGAACCGTTCATCCGGACGGTCTGATCGGAGGCGCTACCGCCCTCCTTCGGCGCCGATTCAGCGCTGTCGGAGCCGAAATCGCCCTGCTTGTCGTCATTTTCGCGCGACGGTGCGGCGGGCCCGGCGCCGGCCTGCGGATTCGCGCCCGCCGGACCGCCATTGGACGGTTCGGACTCCGGTCGTTGGATCGGCCGGGGCGGAATCGGTGACGGTGCGACCCGTTCGGTCACGCCGTTCGTCTGCTGCCGCTCGTCATTCGGCTGATTCGGAGTGGTCAATGCAATCCTCAGATCCGTTCGTTGCCGCCGCTGTGTTTATTGCTCGGAAGAATCGCTGGTGTCGTCGTCGAGAGCCTCGGGCTCGTCGGCGTTGCGCGCGATCGCAAGCAAGGTATCGCCCTCGCCCAGGTTCATCAATCGCACGCCCTTGGTCTGGCGGCCTGCCTTGCGAACCTGCTTGGCTCCCGTGCGGATGACACCGCCCCCGGAGGTGATCGCGTACAGCTCATCGTCGTCGTCGACGATGAGCGCACCGACCAGCGTGCCACGCCGGGTGTCGTACTGGATGGTCAACACACCCTTACCGCCGCGACCCTGTGCCGTGTACTCCTCGATAGCGGTGCGCTTGGCGTACCCGCCGGACGTCGCGACCAGCAGGTATGTTCCCTCACGCACGACGTTGAGGGAAAGCAGCTCATCCTCGGCGTTGAACCGCATACCCTGCACACCGGAGGTGGCCCGGCCCATCGGACGCAGTGCCTCGTCGGTCGCCGCGAAGCGGATCGACTGCCCCTGCGCCGATACCAGCAGCAGGTCGTCGTCCGCCGAGCACAGCACGGCACCGACCAGTTCGTCGTTGTCGCGCAGGTTCACCGCGACGATGCCTCCGCTGCGGTTGGAGTCGAAATCCGACAGCCGCGACTTCTTCACGAGGCCATTCTTGGTGGCGAGCACCAGATACGGGGCGTCTTCGTAGGATTTGATCCGAATGATCTGGGCGATCTTCTCGTCCGGCTGGAACGCCAGCAGGTTCGCCACGTGCTGACCACGGGCGGTCCGGTTGGCTTCGGGCAGTTCGTAGGCCTTGGCCCGGTACACCCGGCCCTTGTTGGTGAAGAACAGCAGCCAATCGTGGGTCGAGGTGATGAAGAAGTGCTTGACCAGGTCGTCCTGCTTGAGACCCGCGCCCTGCACACCCTTGCCGCCGCGCTTCTGGCTGCGGTACAGGTCGGTCTTGGTGCGCTTGGCGTATCCGGTCTCGGTGATGGTGACGACCACGTCCTCGCGGGCGATCAGATCCTCGTCGGCCACGTCGCCGTCGGCGGCGATGATCTTGGTGCGCCGTTCGTCGCCGTACTTCTCCACGATCTCGGCCAGCTCGTCGCGCACGATCGCGCGCTGCCGCTCCGGCTTGTCCAGAATGTCCTTGAGGTCGGCGATCTCGGCCTCGATCTTGGCCAGTTCGTCGACGATCTTCTGCCGCTCCAGCGCCGAGAGCCTGCGCAGCTGCATATCGAGGATGGCGGTGGCCTGGATCTCGTCGATGTCGAGCAGCTGCATCAGGCCGGTGCGCGCGGTATCGGTATTGGCCGAACGCCGGATCAGCGCGATGACCTCGTCGAGCGCGTCGAGCGCCTTGACCAGGCCGCGCAGGATGTGAGCGCGTTCCTCGGCCTTGCGCAGCAGGTACCGGGTGCGCCGGACGATGACTTCCAACTGGTGCTCGACGTAGTACCGGATCATCTGATCCAGGCGCAGGGTGCGCGGCACACCGTCGACGATGGAGAGCATGTTGGCGCCGAAGCTGGTCTGCAGCTGGGTGTGCTTGTACAGATTGTTCAGCACGACCTTGGCGACGGCGTCGCGCTTGACCGTCACCACGATCCGCATACCCGCGCGGTCGGAGGACTCGTCGTGGATATCGGAGATGCCGGCGATCTTGCCGTCCTTCACCTGCTCGGCGATCGAGTTGATGAAGTTGTCGGTGTTGACCTGGTACGGCAGCTCGGTGATGACGATGGTGGTGCGGCCGCGGGTGTCTTCCTCGATCTCCACCACGCCGCGCATGCGGATGGAACCTCGGCCGGTGGTGTAGGCGTCGTGAATGCCCTGCCCGCCGACGATCAGGCCCGCGGTCGGGAAGTCAGGGCCCTTGACGCGCTCCATGCAGGCGGCGAGGGTGGCCTCTTCGTCGGCGTCGTAGTTCTCCAGCGCCCAGTAGATGGCGTCGGCGAGCTCGTTGAGGTTGTGCGGCGGGATGTTGGTCGCCATGCCGACCGCGATGCCGTTGCTGCCGTTCATCAGCAGGTTCGGCACCCGGCTCGGCAGTACCACCGGCTCCTGCGAGCGGCCGTCGTAGTTCGGCGTGAAATCGACGGTCTCGTGGTCGATCTCGCGCAGCAGCTCCATCGCCAGCGGCGTCAGGCGGCATTCGGTGTATCGCATGGCGGCCGCGCCGTCGTTGCCCCGGGAACCGAAGTTGCCCTGGCCGTCGACCAGCGGATACCGCAGCGACCAGGGCTGGGCCATGCGCACGAGGGTGTCGTAGATGGAGGCGTCGCCGTGCGGATGGTAATTACCCATGGTCTCGGCGACCGGGCGGGCGGACTTCACGTAACCGCGATCGGGCCGGTAACCGTTGTCGTACATCGCGTAGAGCACCCGCCGGTGCACCGGCTTGAGGCCGTCGCGCACATCGGGCAGCGCGCGGCCGACGATCACGCTCATCGCGTAATCGATATAGCTGCTCTGCATTTCGTTCTGGATGTCGACCGGCTCGATGCGGTCGCCTGCGCCGCCGTTCGGCGGCAGGGTGGTCTCAGTCATGAATGGCTCTCCGTTGGAAGGCTCGGGGGCTGCGGCGGTTCCAGGCAGCGGTCAGGGGGTCGATTCCCCTGACCCTGCCGAACCGGCTACACGTCGAGGAAGCGGACGTCCTTGGCATTGCGGGTGATGAAGCTGCGGCGCGCTTCGACGTCCTCGCCCATCAGCACCGAGAACAGTTCGTCGGCCGCGGCGGCGTCGTCGAGGGTGACCTGACGCAGCACCCGGACCGCCGGATCCATCGTGGTCTCCCACAGTTCCTTGGCGTTCATCTCGCCCAGACCCTTGTAGCGCTGGACGCCGTCGTCCTTGTTGATCTTCTTGCCCGCGGCCAGACCTGCCTCGAGCAGACCGTCGCGCTCGCGGTCGGAGTAGGCGAACTCCGGATCGGCGCGCTGCCACTTGAGCTTGTACAGCGGCGGCTGGGCCAGGTAGACGTGCCCGTGCTCGATCAGCGGACGCATGAACCGGAACAGCAGCGTCAGCAGCAGGGTGGAGATGTGCTGGCCGTCGACGTCGGCGTCGGCCATCAGCACGATCTTGTGATAGCGCAGCTTGGAGATGTCGAACTCGTCGTGGATACCGGTGCCGAAGGCGGTGATGATCGCCTGGACCTCGTTGTTCTTGAGGACCTTGTCGATGCGCGCCTTCTCGACATTGATGATCTTGCCGCGCAACGGCAGGATCGCCTGGTACATCGAGTCGCGCCCGGACTTGGCCGAGCCGCCGGCGGAATCACCCTCGACGATGTAGATCTCGGACTTGCTCGGATCCTTGGACCGGCAGTCGGCCAGCTTGCCCGGCAACCCACCCAGATCGGTGGCGCTCTTGCGACGGACCAGCTCACGAGCCTTACGCGCGGCGACCCGGGCCTGCGCCGAGGACACGGCCTTGTTCACGATGGTCTTGGCATCGGCCGGATTGGCCTCGAACCAGTGCGCCAGGTGCTCGTTGCAGGTGCGCTGCACGAACGACTTGACCTCGGTATTGCCGAGCTTGGTCTTGGTCTGGCCCTCGAACTGCGGTTCGCCGACCTTCACGCTGACGATCGCGGCCAAGCCCTCGCGGATATCGTCACCGGTGAGGTTGCCGTCCTTGTCCTTGAGGAGCTTCTTCTCCTTCGCGTACCGGTTGACCACGGTGGTCAGCGCGGCGCGGAAGCCCTCTTCGTGGGTGCCACCCTCGTGGGTGTTGATGGTGTTGGCGAAGGTGTGCACCGACTCCGAATAGCCCGAGTTCCACTGCATCGCGACCTCGAGCTCATGGCCGGTGCCCTTACCGGTGAACGCGACCACCGAGTTGTGGATGGGCTGCTTGGTGCGGTTGATGTGGCGCACGAAATCCTCGAGACCACCCGGGTAGTGGTAGGTGCGCGACTTGACCTTGTGCTCGGCCTGCGGCGCCTCGGCGTCGGCGTGCTTGGGCGCCTCCGCGGTCTCGCTGACCACCTCGTCGGTGACCTCGGCGTCGGAGACCCGCTCATCGGTGAGGGTGATGGTGAGGCCCTTGTTCAGGAATGCCATCTCCTGCAGGCGGCGGGCCACCGTCTCGAAGTTGAACGAGGTGGTCTCGAAGATGTTCGGGTCCGGCCAGAACCGGATGGTGGTGCCGGTGCGCTTGGTGGCCTCGCCCTGGATCAGCTTGCCGGGAGTGGCGTCCTTGTACTCCTGGGTCCAGTGGTAGCCGTCGTGATCGATCTCCGCCTCCAGCCGCGTGGACAGCGCGTTCACCACCGAGATGCCGACGCCGTGCAGACCACCGGATACGGCGTAGGAGTCGGAGTCGAACTTGCCGCCCGCGTGCAGCTGAGTCATGACCACCTCGATGGTGGGCACGCCCTGGGCATGCATTCCGGTGGGGATACCGCGGCCGTCGTCGATCACCTCGACGCCGCCGTCGGCGAGCAGCGTGACGTCGACGCGGGTGGCGTACCCGGCCATCGCCTCGTCGACGGAGTTGTCGACCACCTCCCAGATCAGGTGGTGCAGACCGCGCTCGCCGGTGGAGCCGATGTACATGCCTGGGCGTTTACGGACGGCTTCGAGCCCCTCGAGAACCGTGATGGAGGAGGCACCGTAGTCCTTGTTGCCCGCCTTACCCGAAGACGCCTTGGTCGAGCCCGATGCATTGGAGTCGTTGGCAGCCACTGGTCGGTAGCTCTCCTTACTTGCTGATCCCCGGCACAGCGTCGCCACAGCACACGGAGGGGCCGGATTCTGAGCTGGTCGAGATTCACGGTCCACCGCGCGGGCTGTGCGGAACGCGCCGAAGGTATCGCCGCTAGTTACGTCACCATCCTACTGGTACGCCCAAACTACAGTGCACCTACGACACCCCTGACGGCTACGAGAATGCGAGAAATCGGATCACGGTGGGTCCGATCCGCCGCCCGGCGGTTTCGATCCATCAGGGTTGGCGTGAGAGTTGTGTTGCGACTCGTCTCGTTCCGCGTGCGCCCGGATCGCTCCCGCCGGTCAGCTTTCGGTGCCGCGGGCCACGAATTCCGCGGTGAGCCGGGCCAGATCCGCCGGATGCGACAGCGGCGACCAATGCCTGGCCGGAATCTGGCGCATCGTCAGGTCCCGCACCCAATTATCCGCTTCGAGATGCACCACCGGGCGCACCGCGCGGTCGCCTGTCGCGACGATCACCTGGACCGGAACGTCGATCGGGCGCGGCCGCGGGTTGCCGAGCCTCGGCCGGATATTGGCGCGGTAGAGCTCGAGGCCGTTGATCATGTCGGCGCGCAGGGTGGGCGCAGGCCGCACCAGGGCGGGGTCGATGCCGTCGAAGAACGACAGGAATCGCGGCCAGCGACCGGACAAACCGCGCAATACCGGGTTGGGCAGTCCGGGGATCTGGAAAGCGACGGTATAAGCCGAGGCCACGCCCTGGGCGAGGGAATTGCGCAGCCGGGCGAGGGAGAAGGGCCCGCGCAGGTAGGCACCGAGGAAGTCGAGGTTGGGGCCGGAGACCGAGGTGAAGGAGGCGATCGCGCCGACCGCATCGGGCATCGAGGCCAGTTCCCAGCCGATCACCGAACCCCAGTCATGACCGAGCACGTGCACTCGCTCACCGGGCGCCACGGCCTCGGCGACCGCGCGCACGTCGGCGGCCAGCTCTTCGATCCGGTAGGCGGCCACCTCGGCCGGGACGGTACTGGCTCCCGCTCCGCGATTGTCGAAGGCGATCACCCGGAATCGGTCGGCGAGCAGGGTGGCGACACCGTTCCACAGGGTGTGCGTATCCGGCCAGCCGTGCACCAGGATGATCGCGGGCCCGTCGGTGTTTCCGCATTCGAAGACGGCGAGTTCGATATCGCCGCGCCGGACCGTGCGGGTCGGCAACGTGGGAAACGGCTCGGTAACGACGGTCATCGGTGACAACTTTCGACGAGTGGCGCGGGCCGGCGGCCCGGATCGCCGCGCTGTTCCACGTGAAACCGCAGTTCGCGGCGCCAGCACGACACGGGACCGGCAATTCGGATCAATGTAACACTGGGTACCACACAAAGGAACGGCTCAGCCGTAGGTATCGCGAGGTCCGCGGCCCTTGATATGGCGTTCCCCCTTGCGCCAGCTCGGTGCGGCCGGACCGGAAATCTTCACCGACGTCACCACGCCCTGCCCGACGGCGGCATTGATCTTGGCCAGGATCTGCGACTGCAACATGCGCAACTGAGTGGCCCACGCGGTGGATTCGGCCGCGATGCTCAGCACCCCGTTCTCCAGCTTGACCGGCGTCGCATGGCTCGCGATGTCCTCACCGACCACACCGGACCATCGGCCGAACACCATGCCCTCGGCCACCTTCGTCGACCAGCCTCGACTCTTGGCGATCGAACCGGCCAGCTTGGACAGCATCTGTGGATCACGGTCGTCCGGCCGAGGACCGGACCATCCACTGCGGCGGCGGGCACCGGTCCGCAGGCTCCGCCGCGGGGAAGAACGACCCTGGCCCACCGATTTGCCGCTGGCCTTGGCGGCAGCGCGGGCCTCTTCGAGGGCTCGGCGAGCCAGGTCGATCCCGCGCAATTCCGGTTCCGCGTCCGGGCTCCGGCCGCCCGGCGGTTCGGCTCGATCGGTCATCGCCGCTCCGTTCGATTCGTCGAGTTGTCCCCAGCTCTGGCGAGTTGTCCCCAGGCTCCGACACGCTGTGTGTACCAGGCCGTTCCGAGGCGGCCGGGTACCGCGACCTGCCGACTCCTACCGGCATACCAGCAGGTAGAAGGCCATTTCCGAGGCCAATGCGGCCGTTGCCCGGCGGTCGCTGTCGAGCTGCGGCCCATCGGCGAGCTCTCCGACGATACCGAGTTATCCACAGGCTGTTGACAACGTGGGATCGATGCCCGTGACCAGGCAGGCAGCGCTGGACGCACGAGAGAACTGTACGGCAGCGCCTCCCCGCGCACCGGGACGACGAGCGGTTCCGGACGCATCGATCAGCCTGCGGCCGAGGAGTCGACGCTGCGGACGATCCGGGAGGTGCGGCGCTCGGCATCGCCGGAAGTCTCCACCCGCAGCGTCGCTGCCGACAGCTCCGCCGGGACGTCCTCGGCCACCGCCGCGGTGATCAGCACCTGTTCGGCGCCGGCCGCCACCGCGGCGAGGGCGGTGCGCCTGCGCCTGTCGAGCTCGGCGAAGACGTCGTCGAGCAGCAGCACCGGGTCGGTACCGCCCGCGCGCAACAGCTCGAACGAGGCGAGCCGAAGGGCCAGCGCGTACGACCAGGACTCGCCGTGGCTGGCGAAACCTTTGGCCGGCGCGTCGCCGAGCATGAGCTCGAGATCGTCGCGATGCGGGCCCACCAGGCAGACCCCTCGCTCCAGTTCACGGGGGCGAGCCGCGGCGAGTTCGCGCAGCAGGATCGCCTCCAGTGCGGCGGCGTCGCCCGGCTCGGGTGCCCGCGCGGGATCGAGCAATTCCACCGGTAGTGCGGCGCTGCGGTAGCCGATGGCCGCGGGCCGCGATTCCGGGGCGATGGCGGCGTACGAGGCCGCCAGATGCGGCGACAGCTCATGGACCAGCCGTAATCGCTCGGCCAGCAGCACCGAGGCGTGCGCGGCCAGATGACCGTCCCACACGTCGAGGGTGCTCAGATCGGCACGGGAACGGGCTTGCCTGCCCGCGCTCTTCAACAGCGCCGACCGCTGCCGCAGCACCCGGTCGTAATCGGCCCGCACCGCCGCCAACCGCGGCAGTCTGGCTGTGCACAACTCGTCGAGGAACCGGCGCCGCTCCCCCGGATCGCCCCGCACCAGTGCCAGATCCTCCGGCGCGAACAACACCGTGTGCAGAATCCCGAGAATCTCACGCGGCCTGCGCACCGGCGACCGGTTGATCTGCGCGCGGTTGGCCGAACCCTGATTGAGTTCGACGTCGATGCGCAGCTCACGACCGGTGTTGACCACCGTCGCGCCGATCCTGGCCCGCTCGGTGCCAATCCGCAGCAATGGTGCCTCGGCGGCGACCCGATGGGAGCCGAGGGTGGACAGATAGCCGACGGCCTCGAGCAGATTGGTCTTGCCGTTGCCGTTGGCCCCCAGGAAAACCGTTCCGCCTGTGGATAACTCGATCTCCGCGTGCTCCCAGGACCGGAAGTCACGCACCGTCAGCGCTCGGATGAACATGCGCTCAGCTCGCCGAACGAGATGTCACAGTTGTATCCACAACTGTGGACAACTTTTCTTGTGCCACACCGGTTTCCGGTTCGGTGAGGATGTGCCGCACCGAAACGTCGTACCGCACTGCCGGTTTCGGATCCTGCTCGCACCCGACGGTCACACCCGGCCTCAGCCCGGGAGCCGGACCGGCATCAGCAGGTAGATGTAGGCGCTGTCCAGGGCCGCGAAGGAACCGGAATCCAACGGCTGCGGCTCTTCCTCGGAGGCAGGCAGCAGCACCGCGGGACGGCTCGGGGTGGTGAAGCCGAAGGTGACCCGATCCGAATGCAGCGCGGACAGCCCGTCGATGAGGTAACCGGGATTGAAGGCGATGGTCAGCGGCTCGCCGCGGAAATCGGCCTCCAGCCACTCCTCGGCGCGGCCCGCGTCGTCACCGCCGGCCGACAGCAACAGGCCCTCACCGGAGAACTCCAGCCGCACCTGGGCGCCGCGCTCGGCCACCAGGGCCACGCGCTTGATCGCATCGGTGAGAGTGGCGACCGGCAGCGTCGCGATGGAGGTGTGCTCCTTGGGGAGCAACTGACGGAACTTGGGGAATTCCGCGTCCAGCAGGCGGGTGGTGGTGCGCCGGCCCGCGTTGACGATGCCGAGCAGGCCGTCGGCCCCGGCACCGGTACCGAGCGACAGCTGCACCGGCGCGTCGGTGGCGCCGAGTGTCTTCGCCGACTCCGACAGGGTGCGGGCGGGGATGAGCACCGCGGTCTCGATATCGGGCCGTGCGGGCTGCCATTCGATGTGGCGCACCGCCAGCCGGAAGCGGTCGGTGGCGGCGAGGACCACATGCGGGCCCTCGATCTCGACGCGGATGCCGGTGAGCATCGGCAGCGTGTCGTCGCGGCCTGCGGCGACGGCCACCTGACCGACCGCCTCGGCGAAGACGTCGGCATTGAGTTCACCGCTCTGCTGCGGCACCTCGGGAAGCTGTGGATAGTCCTCGACCGGCATGGTGGGCAGGGAGAACTTGGCGCTGCCGCAGCTGATCAGCACGCGGGTGCCGTCGACGGAGACATCCACCGGCTTGTTGGACAGCGCCTTGGTGATATCGGCGAGCAGCCGCCCGGAGACGAGCACCTGGCCGGGACCTGCGACCTCGGCCGCGACCCGCATCTGCGCGGACACCTCGTAGTCGAAGCCGGAAACCGTGAGCCCGTCTTCGTCGGCTACCAGCAGCACACCACCGAGCACCGGCACCGGGGGCCGGGACGGAAGGCTGCGTGCCACCCAGGCGACCGATTCCGCGAAATCCTCACGGGCGACCCGAAACTTCATGCTCGAAAGCTCCATCGCCCGATCTGTCCTCTCCCGGTTCCGTGGTCTAGCAGTGATCGAACGGTGTCGTCCGACCCCTGACGGCTGGTCAGCGTTGGTTCTCGAAAGACGTGCTGTCGCGGCCGCCTTCGAAAGTGTGGCACAGACGACCGACAACCAAACGGTACCGCGTGCGACCCGGCACCCGGGTCCGACCCTCCGGTCCCGTCCCGCTCGCTCGCGGCTCCGGCTCGGCTATCGGTGATCCGGCTCGGTTCCTCCGCGATCCCGTTCGCGCGGTGCGCCCGTCTCTTCCTTGCCTGTTGTCCGGGACCCCATCGCCGAGCCGAGCCTGCCCGACCGACTTTCCACACAGCCTGTTTTCAAGAGAGATCTATTTGAAGAAGAACCGAAGTAGTAATAGGCCCTGTGGATTCTGGGGAAATCGCCCGTCTGCGCAGGTCACAGGGCGTGGTGGCATGGGGATGAGCGTGGAGTGTCTCGAGGATGAACGTGGGGCATCTGTGGAGGCACGGAATCTGTCCCACGTTCATCCACCGCTGATCCTCGAGTTGTTCCACCGGATTCACCCGGTTGTTCACACATGTGCACCACAGCGTGGACAACCGGTGGAATCCTTGAGGACTCCACACGGTTTCCTCGAGGATTCCACAGGCACAACTTCGGACATTGCCCGCTCAGCGCCTGTGCACGCACCACCCTGTGGACGCTGTGGACAACTGCCTGTGCGTAGATCCGCGACGCCCGTCCCGGCTGCCTGTGGGTAAAACGGTGCACAAACGGTGGATTCCTCGAGGACTCCACAGGAATTCCTCGAGGAATCCACAGCCCTCGGGCATGCGTCAACCCAGGTCAGGGACTTTCACAGGGTGTGTACGGCGATCAGCGCGAACGCTGTTTGATGCGGGCTGTGAGTTCTTGGACCTGGTCGTAGACCCGGCGCCGTTCGGTCATCTCCTTGCGGACCTTCTTCTCCGCGTACATGACCGTGGTGTGATCGCGGCCGAACGCCTGCCCGATCTTCGGCAACGACAGGTCGGTGAGCTCACGGCACAGATACATCGCGATCTGGCGCGCCTGCGCGAGCGGGCGGGCCTTACCGGGGCCGGTCAGCTCCTCGAGCGTGGTGTTGAAGTACTCCGCGGTGACGGCCATGATCGTGGCCGCGGTGATCTCGAGCGCGGCGGTGTCGGGCATCAGATCCCGCAGCACCACCTCGGCCAGTGGCAGATCCAGCGGTTGACCGTTGAGCGAGGCGAAGGCCGTCACCCGGATCAGCGCGCCCTCGAGCTCACGGATATTGCGCTCGACCCGGCTGGCGATGAGTTCGAGCACGTCATGCGGCACATCGAGCCGGTCCATCCTGGCCTTCTTGCGCAGGATCGCGATCCGGGTCTCCAGCTCCGGCGGCTGCACATCGGTGATCAGGCCCCACTCGAACCGGGTCCGCAGCCGTTCTTCCAGCGTGGCGAGCTGCTTGGGCGGGCGATCCGAGGACACCACGATCTGCTTGTTGGCGTTGTGCAGGGTGTTGAAGGTGTGGAAGAACTCCTCCTGGATACCTTCCTTGCCCTCGATGAACTGGATGTCGTCGACCAACAGGATGTCGGTCTCGCGGTAGCGGCGCTTGAACGCCACCTTGCGGTCGTCGCGCAGGCTGTTGATGAAGTCGTTGGTGAATTCCTCGGTGGAGACGTACTTGACCCGCATCCCGGGGAACAGCCGCTGGGCGTAGTGCCCGGCCGCGTGCAGCAAATGGGTCTTGCCGAGGCCGGAGGCACCCCAGACGAACAGCGGGTTGTAGGCGCGCGCCGGCGCCTCGGCGATGGCGACCGCCGCGGCGTGCGCGAAACGGTTGGACGCGCCGATGACGAAGGTCTCGAAGGTGTACTTGGCGTTCAGGCTCGCCGAGGAGGACTGCGGTGCCTGCGACTCCTGCGATTTGGCGAAGTAGGTGGGCCAGGAATCGCGCACATTGACCACGGGTTCGTCGTCGTGATCGGGGCGCGTCCCGTCACCGGCGGGCTCGCGCACCGAATCGCGCAGCGGCTCCCGAGCGGGATCGGGTCCGGCCTCGCGGATCGTCTCACGCGCGGCGGCGGGCGCGGGTTCCTCGGTGGGGCCGGGGTCGCGGGCCTGGATCGGGGCCCGGGGCGCGGGCTCGGGCGTGAACAGGGACTCTTGTCCCGGCGGCACCGACTCGCGGCGCGGTGTGGCCGGCTCGCGGCGCGGCGCCGGAGCATTGTCGGCGCGGCCCTCGGCCTCGCGTTCGGCCTCGGATGCCGGGTAGTCGCCGCGCGGGTTGTACTCGCCCTCGCGATAGTCGGGCGCGGGACGGTAATCCTGCTCGGACCGGCGTTCGCTGGACTCGGCGAATTCCGGTCCGCGGGCGAACTCGGGCCTGCCGTAGCTGTCGCGACCATCGCGCTGGTCGAAGTTGTCACGCTGCTCGTAGCTATCGTCGGCGCCGTAGCCGCCGCCCTCGGCGAATCCGTCGGCACGGGCGTAGCTATCGGAGCGGTCGAAATCCTGACCCTGTGGATAATCCTGGCCCGGCGGGTAGTTGCGTCCGCCCGCGTAGTCGGCGCTCGGATAGTCGGGGGCGTACTCGTTGCCCGCGGCGTAGCGCGGCGGACTGAACTCGCCGCGGCCCGCGGACTCCGCGCCCGGGTACTCGGGCCTGCGGACCGGCTCACGCGGGCGTTCCGGCCTGCTGGTCATCCTGGCGTGCCGGGGCGGGGCGCTCGGACGTTCGGCTCCCGGTGTGGTCGGCGCGGCGATACGCACTCCGAGACCCTCCACCTGCGGACCGAGCCTGCGGGCGAGCGAACGCAGGATCGGCTCGCGCAGATCACGCTCGATCGCCTCCTGGGCGAGCGACGACGGCACCGAGAGCAGCGCGAATCCCTGCGCGACGGTCAGCGGCTTGACGAGCTTCAACCACGCCTGCTGTGCGCGCGAGACCGACGGGATGGCACCATCGGGAGAGCCGGTGGTGAGTTCGGCCACCACCTCCGGCCAGACGGTGGCCAACACGTTCTGCTCGTCGTCCATGCAGTGTCCTCCCCGGAAATTGGTCGATGGGAGCAGACGGCCGGGGTACGCAAGACGTCTACCGTGGTGGTTCGATCCGATCCCGCGCAGATCCGTGACCGGTTCGCCACGCATCCCGCGTTCGCGGGTTCCGGATGGCGGCGCGGCACCGTCGGCTTAACGAATATGCCACTCACGGGGTCTTTCCACACAATTATCCACAGATGTGGAGAACTCCTGGGGATTGGGGAGTACGGCCGCGTTGACCGGCCGCGACGCCCCGACCTGCGGTGCAGCCGGCAATCGTCCGGCTACACCCCCGGTGGTCACCGGGGCGGGCCGATCAGGGGTGTGGACGAGCTCACGCCCGCACACCCCTGATATGGGCGAGTTTGACCCGCTCGTAGCCGCTGAGTACCCTCGTACAGTCACCCCTCGGTGCGGTGGCTGTCCTGTGCTGACTGTTCGCCAGGATCGCCGCACGTCGAGGACGAACGAATCACCGAAAAGCTTCGGGCGCGACAGGCGCCCACCAACTCGAGGAGTGTTGACCGTGGCCAAGGGCAAGCGGACGTTCCAGCCGAACAACCGTCGTCGGGCGCGGGTTCACGGCTTCCGCCTCCGGATGCGGACCCGTGCGGGCCGCGCCATCGTTTCCGCGCGTCGCCGTAAGGGCCGCGCCAGCCTGACGGCCTGATCCACCTCCCGGATTCGGTGTCGGATGCCCGTTTCGCCGAACGCTGCGCTCCTCGTCCCTGATCGCTCACTCGCCCCCGGACTCTCGGGTGCTGCCTGAGCCGAATCGGCTGCATCGTCGTGCCGACTTCTCCAGGACGGTGCGTCGCGGCCAGCGAACCGGGAGGCGGGATCTGGTGGTGCACGCGTTCGTGCACGCCGTGGATCCTGCCGCCGAACCGGCCGAGGATGTGCTGATTCGCGTCGGCGGTCCGCGCTTCGGATTGATCGTCAGCAAGGCGGTGGGCAACGCGGTGATTCGTCACCGGGTGGCCCGCCGCCTGCGTCATATCTGCGCCGAGATGCGCACCGAGATTCCCGTCGAGGCCGACATCGTCATCCGCGCTCTGCCCGGCGCCGCCACCGCCGATTCGGCGGAGCTGCTGCGTCAGCTGCGCGGCGCGGCCCGCAAACTCGGCCTCGGCCCGGCCGTCCGCTCAGACGTCCACCCGGGTGCACCGGCATGAGATCGCCCGCGGTCCTGGTCCGGTTGCCGGCCAATATTCTGATCTTCCTGATCGAGCTCTACCGGACGTATGTGTCCCCCACCCGGATGCCGGTCTGCCGCTTCACCCCGACCTGTAGCGAGTACGCGGTCACCGCGTTGCGCACCCGAGGGCTGTTCATCGGCCTCGGACTGACGGTCGTGCGTCTGGCCAAATGCGCACCCTGGCACCCTGGTGGGTGGGACCCCGTTCCGGAGCGCAAACGCCGCGCCGAGCACGGGAACGAGGCAACCGCCGAATCGTCACGGGAATCGACCCCGCCGGCCGACTCGGAGCCGGAGGCCAAGGCTTGTACAGGACCACCGCCCGCGGTGGTCGGCGATACGAACGACGGGAGTGCATAGAGCCGTGCTCGACTTCATTTATTACCCGGTGTCCTGGATCCTTTGGTTCTGGCACCGGGTCTTCGGGTTCGCCTTCGGCGCGGACAACGGACTCACCTGGGCGCTGGCCGTGGTGTTCCTGGTGTTCACGCTGCGGTTGGTGCTCTACAAGCCATTCGTGAAGCAGGTGCGCACCACCAAGCAGATGCAGGAGCTGCAGCCCCAGATCAAGGAGTTGCAGAAGAAGTACAAGAACGACCGCCAGAAGATGGCGCTGGAGATGCAGAAGCTCCAGAAGGAGAACGGCTTCAACCCCCTCATGGGCTGCCTGCCGATCCTGGCTCAGGTGCCGGTGTTCCTCGGTCTGTTCCACGTGCTGCGCTCGTTCAACCGAACCGGCCACGGATTCGGTCAGCTCGGCATGGATCCGGTCACCAACGCGAACACGCCGAACTACGTGTTCAACGCGGCCGACGTCCAGTCGTTCCTGAGTGCCCGCATCTTCGGTGCCCCGATCTCCGCATTCATCACCACCCCGGCCAATGAGCTGCTGGCCTTCGAGGACTGGGGTGGGATTCCGAGCCGGGTCTCCATCGCTGCCGTCGCGATCCCGTTGATGGTGATCGCCTCGGTCGCCACCCACTTCAACGCCCGCGCTTCGGTCGCGCGTCAGACCCCGGAGGCGGCGGCCAACCCGCAGGCCGCGCTGATGAACAAGCTGGCGCTGTGGGTGTTCCCGCTCGGCGTGCTCGTCGGTGGTCCGTTCCTGCCGATCGCCATCCTGCTGTACTGGGTCTCCAACAACATCTGGACCTACGGGCAGCAGCACCTGGTCTTCGGGCGCATGGCCAAGGAAGAAGAAGCCAAGAAGCAGGCCAAGCTCGAGCAGCGCGCGCAGAATGCCCCGAAGCCCGGCGCCAAGCCGGTCGATACCCGGAAGAAGCAGCCGGCCGCGACGACGACCGACGACGACACCGCCACCACCAACGGGGCGGTGCCGGCGGCAAAGGCGTCGAGCAAGCCGGCCCCCGGGCAGAAACGTCCGGGCGGGCAGAAGAAGTCGGGCAACCGCGGCCGGGCCAACCAGAAACGCCGCCGCTGAGTCCGCTCAGCCGAGCCCATTCGATCCGTGGGAGACCACGATCGCCGAGCAACCCCTTGATTGCGGCGCATCCGGGCACCGGTGGCCGCGACGAGCAGATGAAGGAAATCAGATGACAGTTGAGAGCGACGGAGGGGACGCCACTGTGGCAACGACGATGGTTGATGCCGACACCGATGCGGCCGACGTGACCGATGCCGAGGAAGCGCTGATCGAAGAGGGTGAGATCGCGGGCGACTACCTGGAGCAGTTGCTCGATGTGCTCGACTTCGACGGCGACATCGATCTGGACGTCGAGGGCGACCGTGCGGTCGTGAGTATCGACGGCGGCCGCGACCTGTCGAAGCTCGTCGGCCGCAACGGTGAGGTGCTCGACGCGTTGCAGGAGCTGACCCGCCTCGCCGTGCAGCAGGCGACCGGCGTGCGTAGCCGGCTCATGCTGGATGTCGCGGGTTGGCGGGCCAAGCGTCGGGAGGAGCTGAGCGCGCTCGGTACCGCTGCTGCCAAGCGGGTACAGGAGACCGGCGCCCCCGAGTCGCTGGCTCCGATGACGCCGTTTGAGCGCAAGATCGTGCACGATGCCGTCGCCGCCATCGATGGTGTGGCGAGCGAGAGTGAAGGCGTGGAACCCAACCGGCACGTGGTTGTCGTTCCGGCTTGACGGATAGACCGGCACGCCCCGTGCGCTGACGGGGCGGGCAATGGTTGGATAGGGCCTCGGGTCTTCGGACCGGGGCCCTTCGTCATATCTGGCCGACGGTGCCCGGCACCGATTTTCGATGACGCTCGGAAGGATGTTTCACGTGGAACGAGATCTCGGCGGAGCGACCGAGTTGCCGGCCGAGCTGGAGCCGCCGGCGGTGGCCGCCACGGTCTTCGGTGACCGTCTCGAACTCGCCCGCCGCTACTGTGCCGCCCTGGCGACCGCCGGCGTCGAGCGCGGCTTGATCGGTCCGCGTGAAGTTCCCCGGCTCTGGGACCGCCACATTCTGAATTGCGCTGTGATCGGAGAGCTGATCGCTGAGGGCGCGTCGGTCGTCGATATCGGTAGCGGCGCCGGGCTGCCGGGCATTCCGCTGGCGATCGCCCGACCTGATCTGCGCATCACCTTGGTGGAACCGCTGTTGCGCCGCACGATCTTTCTGAGTGAGTTCATCGAGGAGGCGGACCTGGAGGTGGCCGTCGTCCGCGGCCGCGCAGAACAGTCGGGTGTGATTCACGAGGCCGGCGGCGCGGACGTGGTCACCTCGCGTGCGGTGGCCCCGCTGGCGAAACTGGCGCAATGGTCTCTCCCCCTCGTGCACGAGCACGGGCGCATGCTCGCGCTCAAAGGTGTCAGCGCGGCCGAGGAACTGGCCCGCGATGCCGACGCGCTCGCTCGGGCCGGCGCGGGTAAGGCTGAGGTGCTGGAGTGCGGCGTGGGCATTGTCGAAACGCCGACACTCGTCATCAGCGCCGAGCGCCTCCCCCGTTCCGAGCGACCGGCGAAGTCGCGTCCGGAGAAGTCTGCGCGTCGGGCGGCGCGGGCCGCCCGGAAGGCCAACTGACCGTTTCCGGACGTCGATGTTTCACGGGAAACATGGTCCCGCGCACGCGAATGGTCACGGATCCGCGTGTCGTGCGCGCGTCACCGCGATTCAGCTTTCTTATCCTGCTCGGTGCTGGCAAGCTAATGGGCGTCGGGCGTGAGCGTTGGTGCCACGGAGGGATGTGGATGTCACAGCGGCAGAAGCTCCGCTCGGTCGATCGGGCGCCGCGGTCCCGGTTGAGCATCAAGTTCGATCCGACACGGCTTGTTTGAAGACACGGCGCCGACGTTTTCTCGGGGCACGTGATCTGGAGTTCTCGCGTTAGGAGCTGTCTATGTCGAGCGGTTCAGCGAATGTTTCACGGGAAACATCGCGAGTTCCGGGCATGCTGGATTCCAGCAATGCCGGTCCGGAAACTTTCGGAAGCACACCGTTCGGGCACATCTCCCCCAGTGAGACCCCGATCGCGGCGGAGGCGCACCGCGCGAGTCAGATACTGCATCCAGGAAAGGTGACAGTGCCGAAACCGCATGAGCAACGGATCATCACGATCGCTAACCAGAAGGGCGGCGTCGGCAAGACGACCACCGCGGTCAATCTGGCGGCCGCCCTGGCGCATCAGGGGATGAAGGTGCTCGTGATCGATCTCGACCCGCAGGGCAATGCCAGCACTGCGCTCGGGGTCGAACACCACTCGGGTGTGCCGTCGAGCTACGAACTGCTCATCGGCGAGATCTCGGTCAAAGACGCGATTCAGCAGAGCCCGCACAGTGAACGGCTGCTCTGCATTCCGGCCACCATCGACCTCGCCGGCGCCGAGATCGAATTGGTGTCCATGGTTGCGCGCGAGGGCAGGCTGAAGGCCGCCATCCAGGAAGCCAATATCTCCGGCTACGACATCGACTACGTGATGATCGACTGCCCGCCGTCGCTGGGTCTGCTGACGGTCAACGCGATGGTCGCGGCCAAGGAAGTGTTGATCCCCATCCAGTGCGAGTACTACGCACTCGAGGGTGTCGGTCAGCTGATCCGCAATATCGGGCTCGTCCAGTCGCACCTCAATCCCGAACTGCACGTCTCCACCGTGATCCTCACGATGTACGACGGTCGCACCAAACTCGCCGACCAGGTGGCCGAGGAGGTTCGCGGCCACTTCGGCGATGTGGTGCTGCGGTCGGTCATCCCGCGCAGCGTGAAGGTCTCGGAGGCGCCCGGCTACGGCATGACGGTGCTGGATTACGATCCCGGTTCGCGAGGGGCGATGAGCTACCTTGATGCCGGTCGGGAAATGGCGGCACGCGCGGCGGCGAAACGCGCGGCGGTCACCGAAGGTGCCCAGTGACGCAGGCCGAGCGGACCTGTGGCGGTGGAACGAGAAAGGGGTAGGCCCGATGAGTCAGGCTAAGAAGGGTGGTCTGGGACGCGGTCTCGCCGCGTTGATCCCGACCGGACCGGCGTCGACCGGTCTCGGCGATGCGGCCGCGAGTGTGGTCATCGGGGTCGATCCCGGCCCGCTCCAGCCCGCCACCGCCTACCTGCATCGGGTGCCCGACTCCCCCGCGACCGCCTCGGAACTCGACTCCCCCGGTGACGCCGTCTATCGGGAGATCCCGCCGGACGCCATCGAGCCGAACCCGAAGCAGCCGCGTCAGGTCTTCCAGGAAGACGCGCTGGCCGAGCTCGTGCATTCGATTCGCGAGTTCGGGCTCATGCAGCCGATCGTGGTGCGCCGCCTGGAATCCGACCCCGAGCGCTATCAGCTCGTCATGGGTGAGCGCCGCTGGCGCGCCTGCCAGGAAGCCGGCCTGACCGCCATTCCGGCCATTGTCCGCGAGACCGATGACGGCTCGATGCTGCGTGACGCACTGCTGGAGAACATCCATCGCGTGCAGCTCAATCCCCTCGAAGAGGCGGCCGCCTATCAGCAGCTGCTCGAGGAGTTCGACGTCACGCACGAGGAACTTGCCGACCGCATCGGCCGCTCCCGTTCCGCGGTGACGAATATGATCCGGCTGCTCAAGCTGCCGGTGCCGGTGCAGCGGCGGGTGGCCGCCGGTGTGTTGTCCGCGGGTCACGCTCGGGCGTTGCTCGGTTTGGAAGGCGGCGCCGACGCGCAAGAGGTGCTCGCGGCCCGAATCGTCGCCGAGGGCATGTCGGTGCGTGCGACCGAGGAAGCGGTAACGCTGGCGAACCGGGAACCGGAGAACGCCGCGCCCCCCGCCCCGCGCCGCAAGCCGATGCACGCGCCGGGTTTACAGGATGTGGCCGAGCGGCTCTCGGAGTCGTTCGACACCCGGGTGACGGTGAGTCTGGGCAAGCGCAAGGGGAAGATCGTCGTCGAGTTCGGCTCGGTCGACGATCTCGAGCGCATCGTCGGCCTGATGCAGCAGAACAACATCGCAACATAAGAAAAATAGAGCCTGTGCACCCGTAACCCTCGACCTGGCACCGAAACGTCACTGTGACGGTGCCCGAAAATCGCACAGAGCCCCGGACCGAGCAGCACAGTGACGTGGAATGAGGCGGGTTCGCTTGATCGCATATTCTTGCTGGCGAGAAGACAGTGATGCGGCGTGAGCGTGGATGAATCGGACAGCTGGAGGCTGAGCAGAGCGGTGTCGACCAGCGTCACAGCACTAACCCTGGACGGGCTGGACCAACTGCCCGCGCATGCTCGGCGCTGTGTGTTCTGGGAGATCGATCCGGCCGTGGCCGCTGACTCCCAGGAATTCAGTGATCCGGTCTTCGAGAAGGAAGCCTGGCTGTCGACGGTCATGCTGGAATGGGGCTCGTGCGGCCAGATCGCCACCGTCGACGGGAACGCCGCCGGTTGCGCGCTCTACGCTCCACCGAGCGCCGTACCGCGCGCGGCCCTGTTCCCCACCTCCCCCGTGAGCCCGGATGCCATCCTGCTGACGACGCTGCGGGCCGAGCCGCCGCATCAGGACTCCGATATCGGCTACCGCCTGATTCAGGCCGTGGTGACCGATCTGATGCGCCGTGGTGTCCGTGCGCTCGAGGTCTTCGGTATCAGGGGTGATCCGCCCAGCACCGCGCTCTCGGATCGGACCATGGGGTCGATGACCCTGATGGAACGCATCGCGACCCCGGTGCGCGATCGGCTGCGCCCCTCCGGCCGCGCCACCGCGCGCTGCGCACCGGAAACCTGCATGATCGACGCCGACTTCCTGGAGGAGGCCGGCTTCGAGGTCGTCGCCCCGCATCACCGGTTTCCCCGGTTGCGGCTGGAACTCGACTCCGATCACGGCTGGAAGGAAGACGTGGAGCGGGCGCTGGATCAGCTGCTCGCGGCCGCGTCGATGACGGTGCCGACGCGCATCCTCAGCCTCTGACACGAGCCGTAGCGCCATAACGAATCTGCCCCGCCGGCAACAGGTCCGGCGGGGCAGATTCGTAGCTGGGCAGACTATCCGCGGTCGGCCGCGGCGAGCTCTTCGGCGAGTAGTTCGGCGAAGGTGTAGGTACCGGTCGGCTGGTCGTCCTGGCCGAGCAGGTAGAGCCGCTTCACCGACACCAGGATGGCCTCGGCGATGACGTCGCGCATGCGCGGATTGGTGAGCACCGAGGCGTCGTATTCGTTTGTCAGGTACCCGATATCGACCTGAACCGTCGGCATTTTGGTGAGCCGCAGCAGATCCCAGGTGCGCTGATGGGTACGGCAGTCCTGCAGCGAGGTCCGCGCCACCACCTCACGCTGGATGAAGCCGGCCAGCACCTGCCCGATCATCGAGACCGAGCCGTGCGAATTGCCGAAATAGAATCCCGCGACACCGTTGGCCGAGGAGCTCGGGTTGTTCGCGCAACGCAGCGAGATCATCAGGTCGGCGTCGAAGGCGTTGGAGGTCTCGGCCCGTTCCGCGTCGGAGGGGTTGGCGCCCCACGGACGCGACAGGAAGGTCTCCATGCCGGTGGCGGCCATCCGGCCCTCCAGCCGGCTGGCCAGATCCCAGAGGATCTCCGACTCGTAGACGTCGCCGAATTCGGTCGGCACGGCCTGGCCCTTGTCCGGTCCGCCGAGGCCCGGATCGATGACGATCCGCTTGCCCGTCAGCTGCGGGCCCGCGCGGTGCACCACTTCCTCTTCGGCGATGCGATGCGGATTACCACCGGTGACCCTTGCGCCGAGCAGATCCAGCGAACGCAGCGTGTCCGGGCCGCAGATGCCGTCGGCCGACAGGCCGATCTCGCGCTGGAACGCGGTCAGGCCGTCATGGGTGTGCGGGCCGAAGTAGCCGTCCACCCGGTGCACGTAGAAGCCGAGGTCTTGCAGCCTGCGCTGCAGCGTCGCCACATCGTCGCCGTAGAGCGGCGCCGACAGCTGGTAGATCAGCGTGCGCGCGCCGAGCCGGTAGGAGGCCTCTTTCAGCGCCCGGTACGTCGCCGGACCGACCACCCCGTCCACCAGCAGTCCGCGATGCTGCTGGAAGGCGCGCACCGCGGAGTCGAGCTGGTGATCGAAGGTGGCGTCGGTGTCTTTCCAGTACTCGGGCGCACCATCGCCATCGGCGTTGTGCTCGTGCAGGAAGCCCAGACTTGCCAGGGTGCTCCGAACCTCTGCGACGGCTGGACCGGTATCGCCGTGACGAAGTCGGTGCATGCGTGAGAGCCCTTTCCCTTCCGTCAGCCCGGGTACCCACTCATGCGATGGGTTACACCCTCGCACAACCGGAGCATCGGTCGATTGTCTCAGACCCGGACCGGATTTCGGCAATTCCGGGTCTGGGCATACTACGGCGCGTCGCCGGTGTGCGTTGCCTTACGGCGGAGTTCGCCGCGATCTCAGATGACGCCGTCGAGTTCGCGCAGCAGGGCGGCTTTGCCCTTGGCCCCGACGATCTGCTTGACCGGCTTGCCACCGGCGAACAGCATCATAGTGGGCAGCGACAGGATCTGATAATCCTTGGCGGTGACCGGGTTGGCGTCCACGTCCAGCTTGGCGACGGTCAGTTTATCGGCATGGGTGCCCGCGATCTCCTCCAGCACCGGCGCGACCATTTTGCACGGGCCGCACCAGTCCGCCCAGAAGTCGACCAGAACCGGCTTCTCGCTGAGCAGGACGTCATCGGCGAAGGTGGCGTCGGTGACGGTGATGGTGGATTCGGACATGGGTGTTCTCCTCTAGCAGGTGAAATGCGCGGTGCGCCGGATCAGTTGGCGGAGACCGCGACCGGGCGTCCGGCGTGGTCGAGAGTGTTGGCGGTGATATCGCCCTGTTCGGCGAGCCAGCGTTCGGCGTCGATCGCGGCGCGGCAGCCGGTGCCCGCGGCGGTGATCGCCTGCCGGTAGGTGTGGTCGACCAGGTCGCCCGCGGCGAAGACGCCGGGCACCGCGGTGGCGGTGGACGGATCGGCCACTTTCACATAGCCCTCGTCGTCGAGTTCGACCTGGCCACGCACCAGTTCGCTGCGCGGGTCGTGACCGATCGCGACGAACATGCCGGTGGCGGCGAGCTCGGAGGTTTCGCCGGTGCGGGTGTCGCGCAGGGTGAGGCTGGTCACGCTGGTGTCGCCGTTGACCTTCACGACCTCGGCATTGGTGACGAAGCGAATCTTCTCGTTGGCCTTGGCGCGCTCGAGCATGATGCGCGAGGCCCGGAACTCATCGCGCCGATGTACGACGGTGACGCTGGAGGCGAACTTGGTGAGGAAGGTCGCTTCTTCCATGGCCGAATCGCCGCCGCCGACCACGACGATGTCCTGGCCCTTGAAGAAGAAGCCGTCGCAGGTGGCGCACGCGCTCACGCCGCGGCCGAGCAGTTCCTGCTCACCGGGGACGCCGAGGTAGCGGGCGGCCGAGCCCATCGCGAGGATGACGGCGTAGGCCTCGAAGGTCTCATCGCCGACGGTGACCTTCTTCACAGGTCCGCTCAGGTCGATGGCGTCGACGTCTTCGGTGCGGATGTCGGCGCCGAAACGCTTGGCCTGATCGCGCATCTGCTCCATCAGATCCGGGCCCATGATGCCGTCGCGGAACCCGGGGAAGTTCTCGACCTCGGTGGTGGTCATCAGAGCGCCGCCGAATTGCGTTCCCTCGAACAGCAGCGGCTGTAGTTCCGCGCGGGCCGCGTAGACGGCGGCGGTGTAGCCGGCGGGGCCGGAGCCGACGATGATCAGGTCGCGAACTGGCGTGCTCATGGGGCCCTTCCGAAAGACATCAAGGGGACGTGTCGGTCAACAACAGGGTAAACGCACTTGTTCCCCGGGTGAGCGGGCTATCCGATGTCGGTGACGGTGAACACTCTCGGCTCGTTCGCGGTGCAGCCGGGCTCGACGACGAGGGCGGTGATCCGGCCCGGCGTGGTGCCCGCGAGCAGGATCAGCACCGCGTCCGTGCCGCGGTAGGTGATATCGGAGGAGCCGAGGACCTTGCGGTCGTATCCGGCGGCCGCGACGCATCCGGCGAGTTCGGTCGAGTCGGCGAGCGGGCCGCGTACGTCGTGCCGGCCGAGCGCGCCGAGTGCGACGGTGGAATCGAGATCCTCGCCCGGTGCCACGTCGGCGGTGGTCGGTGCCGCGGTGGGGCTCACCGTGCTGTCCTGGCGCACGGCGGTGATCGCGATCGCCGCACAGGCGAGCACCGCGACGGCTGCCGCGGCTGCGGTGAGCACGCGCATCCGCCGTCGGCGGCGCTCATGCAGCGAGACCACCGAAGTCGTTGGTGCGCCGGTAGATTCGTATTCGTCGCGCGGGGCGGCGGCCGGCGGTTCGGATATCCGTGCGGTCGGTTCCTGGTCCGTTTCGGCCTGGCCCAGTTCCTCGGCCCACTGCCGCAAGCGTGCGGACACGTCGTCGGGCATCGGATGGATGATGTGGTCGTCGCGGCCGAGGGCGCGCAGCTGGGCGCTCACCTCGTCGAGTGACCGTAGATAACGCTGGGCCTCCGGATCGCCGTGGACCGCGGGCCACAACTGTTCGCTCAGTTCGCGCGAGAGGTTGTCGGCGTGCAGGTCGGCGAGCAGCTCCGCCGAATACGGAGGCTGCGGAACGGATCGGGTCGCCATCGCACCTCCAAGTGTTCTTACATTTGACCTTGCACGCAGCCGGGCGAATGCCAGGCGGCGGTTACATCGTCTCGTGGTTCGTCACTATTACTGACGCAGCAGGGTCACATCCGGTTCCCTGGATCCCGCAGAAATTCCAGGCGTTCGCCGAGCCGTTGTCTGGCCCGGGCGCAGCGGCTCTTGATCGTGCCTTCCGGAACGCCGAGCAGCGCCGCCGCATCCGCCACGCTATACCCCTCCAGATCGACGGCCACGATCGCGGTGCGCTGGTCCGGCGGCAGCGAGAACAGGGCACGGTCGACCACCATCGACATTTCCAGCCGCGCGATATCGTCGCGTTCCTCGATGGGCTCGGGCATGTTCTCCGGCGTCAGCGAGAACGCGCGCCTGGTCTTGTTGCGCCGGATCCGGTCCAGGCAGGCGTTGACGACGATGGCATGCAACCAGCTGCGCACCTCGGATTCGGCCCGGAACGAGCCTGCGGTGCGGTGCGCCGACAGCAGCGCGTCCTGCAGCGAGTCGGCGGCGTCCTCGCGGGTGTAGGAGGTGCGCAGCGCGGTCTGCCAGAGGTGGTCGTTATGCCTGCGCAGCAGTTCGGCGAAGGCGTGCGGCGCGCCGCCGGCGTGCGCGCGGAGCAGTTCGGCGTCGGTGGCTTCGCCCAGAACGAGCGAGCCGGTCCGCGCGAAGGCTCGTGGCCTCCCCCTGCGGAAGCCCGCGTTCGATTCCGACGACAATGCCAACCCCTTGGACGCGCTCATCAGAGTGACCGGCCGGCCTGGCCGGGCACCGAAGAAATCGCAGCATGCAGGGATCGAAACGCCTGATCCCGAGAGGCTCCCCTGCTGAGAGCGCGAGCAGAATCATAACGTGGGTAACGATTCGGTAGCAACCGAACCGTGATCTGCCCCGCACCGCGACCAGCCCGTGATGTTACGGCGTTTTGCCTGGTGAGAGCAGTTTCCGGGCGCGCGTCAGCGGGCGGCGTCGAAGCGGATGTCGGCGATGGAGGTCTGGAACTGGCCGTCGGCGTTACCCAGGCCGGTGATCCAGACCAGCACATAACGGGCGGCCTGATCGGCCTGAACCGGGATCTGGGTGACGCCGTCGACCAAGGTCGCGCTGCCGATCAACTGCGTCTGATCCAGCGTGGGCGAGGTCGTCGGCGAGGTACGGATCTCCACCCGGGTGCCAGGGCTCGGCGAGTTGATCGCGACATTGGTGAGCTTGGCCGGGCTCGGCAGGGTCGCCAGCAGGCCCACGCCCTTCTTCAGCGCCGGGAACTGCTGGAAGTACTGGTCGGTGCGCCACATCGAGGAGGCGTTGTTGTCCAGCACCGAGCTGACGCCGTTGACGTTGTCGGGGGTGCCCTCCGGCGAGAACACCGACACACCCGTCACCGGGACCGGCACGCCGGCCTTCGGTGCGGGCGCGCCGGGCGTCGCGGCGGGTTCGGCGGGAGCGGAATTGGCCGTCGTGAGTCCGATATTGCGCTGTTCGTTGAGTGGCTCATCGGAGGCGCCCGGCGCGAAGATGCTCACCATCCACCAGATGATGATGCCGACCACGAGCGCGGTGAGGATGCCGAGCCCCACCATGATCCACATCATCCGCTGCGACTTCTCCCGTTCGGCCGCAAGCAGTTCCGGATCGGCGAGGGATTCGTCAGCGGGCGCGGTGGCACGCTGGCCGAGCCGCAGCACCGGAATGAAATCGGTCTTCTGATCGACCACCGAGGCCTGCTCCAGCACGTGCTGCACCGTCGCGGCGGTGCGCACGCCCTTGTTCGGCTCCAGCGAACGGACCGCGACGGCGGAAATCTCGAACGGCACCTCCGGGCGGATCTGGCGCGGTTCGACCGGGGTGCCATCGGGGCCGAAATCGGCCAGCCGCAGCCCACCAACGGTGGCCGCACTACCGGTGACGCCACCGGCCCGCAGCGGCCACCGAGCGGTGATCAGTGCGTAGAGCATGGCTCCGAGACCACGCACATCGGACTGGGCGTCGGAATCGGCGAGCGTGCCGGGGAAGGCGAGCACCGCGTCACCGGAGGCGCTGATGCGCACCCGATCCGGATGATCGATCGACAGCGAACCGCCACCGCGGTGGGCCATCTCGGCGGCCGAGGCCAGCGCCCGGATCGCCCGGGCCGCGCCGATCGGCGAGGGCACCGTATCGGCCATTTCGCGCAGCGAACGGCCAGGAGTCCATTCGGCCACCACGATGCCGCCGGAGCTGCCGCGCACCACATCGAGCACGCGTGCCAGGCCGGGCGAATTGATCCGGCCCAGGCGCAGTGTGCGCGACAGGATCGCCTGCGGGCCATCATGTCCGGAGTTGTCGGCGGCCTTCTGATCGGCGTCGACGAAGGTCAGCGCGACCTCACGATCGAGCTTGATATCGAGCGCCTGCCAGAACTTCAGGCCGCGCGCACCGCCGTGGCTGGCCAGCAGCCGGTAACGACCGCCGGCGACGGAGGCGCCGGGCATCAGCTTCGGGCCGCGCGGGGTACGCCGCGGGCCGCCGCCGTCACCGCCACCGACCGGCGGCATGACCGGCAGCATGCCGGTGTCGTACATCGGATCGCGTGGCGGCGCATGGCGCTCGGTGCGGTCGTCTGCGTGCTCGGCGTCGGCGGACGGATCCACCTCGTGCGGATCGGCCTGCTCCGGCTGGTGCGCCGATGCGGAATCGGGCTGCTCCCCCGCGGCGAGCGGAACGTCGGTGGAGAGCCCGCCCGCCGTGTTCGCAGCTGATTCGGCGGCTGGGACGCCGCCCACCGCGTCGTCGCTCACCCTCGGTCCTCCTTCGCCCTGATGTTTCGCAACCCCGGCGAATTCGCCACTTGTGCTTCTCTGCCGAACAGGGTACGGGAACTCGCCGACCCCGGTGATGTCAACAGCATTCGAGCGGATAACGGGCAGCACCATGGTCTGTGCGTCCATGGGGTCGTAGTGGGAGTAGGCCAGGTACGGATCCGGCCTGCGCAGGATCTGGGTGGCGTATTCGTCCTCGACCGGTTCGTCCAGGCCCAGATCGGGGGCGGGCGGGGTGATGCCGAGTTTGCGCGAGATCGCCACGGTGATGGCGACGATCTCCGGGATGCCCGCCAGGCGCATGAGCCCGAAGGCCACCCCGAACATCACCAGCGAGGTGATGGCGACCCGGATGAACGAGCCGGGACCGTGCAGCGCGTCCGAGAGCCGGTGCAGGCCGAGCACCTTGTCCACGATCAGCATCACCGCGCCGCCCGCGGCCGACGACAGCACGACCCTGGTGATGGTGTGCCCGACGTTGGCCATGCGCAGATCGCCGAGGCTGCGGTGCAGCAGATACCCGCCGATGAAGGCGCCCGCGGTGAAACCGACACCGGTGGCCGCGCCGAGCACCATCACCACCTGATCGCCGTTGCTGGCCAGCACCGGGGCCAGTGCGGAGCCGATGATCTTGACGGTGACGATGCCGAGAATGATCCAGGTCGGTGTCCAGGCCTGCTCCCTGGCGTAGAACACCCGCAGATGGATCAACACCAGCGCGTACGGGATCAGCGTGAAGGCCGACCAGCTGACCGCCTGGCCGAGGCGTTCGGCGTCCTCGGCGAACCGGGCATAGCCGAACAGCGCGTCACCGACCTGCGGGCCCGCCAGCGTCAGGAACACGACGATGGGGATCAGCGCGATCATCGTCAGCCTGGTCGCGGCCGAGAGGTCGTCGACCACCGCCGGGGTGTCGTCATTGGCGGCGTTGCGGCTCAACCGCGGCATGATCGCGGTGAGCAGGGTGACGCCGAGCACGCCGTAGGGCAGCTGGAGCAGCGCCCAGGCGTTGTTGTAGATCGCCGGACCGGCCGCGTCGGCCTGCGAGGAGATGTGGTTGGCGAAGATCGTGCCGATCTGGCTGATCAGCACGTAGAGGATGATCGCGGCGCCCATGGTGCCGAACTGCTTGAGCCGCTCGTCGACTCCCCACAGCGGGCGCAGGTCGATGCCCTCGCGGCGGATGGCGGGGATCAGCACCATCGCCTGGGTGACGACGCCGAGCGTGACGCCGACGCCGAGGATCAGCAGCTTCGAATCGCCCATCCGCACCGGGTCCAGCGAGATCTCGCCGGGGGTCACCGCGTACAGGCCGAGCGTCACCAGCACGACGATGTTGTTGAACACCGGAGCCCAGGCGCCGGGTTTGAAGTTCTGCCTGGTGTTCAGGATGGCGGTGAACAGCGCCGACATGCCGTAGAACAGGATCGCCGGAACCAGCAGGAACGTCAGCGCGGTGGTGAGGTCGGTGTTCACCTCGCCGTCGGCGGCGACGAACAGATGGGTGGCGAGGATCGGCGCGGACGCGGTGGCCAGCAATGCCGCCGTAGCCAACACCACGAAGGCGGCGGTGACGAGCCTGCGCACGAATGCGGCGCCACCGTCGGCGTCCTCTTGTTCGGCGCGCACCAGCGTCGGTACCACGATCGCGGTCAGCACGGCGCCGAGCACCAGTTCCGCGATCATGTTCGGGATCAGGCTGGCCGAGGTGAAGGCACTGGCGATGGCGGGGCCGAGCACGGTGAGCAGCAACAGCTGCTTACCGAAGCCGGTGATGCGGCTGATCAGGGTGGCGAAGGCGATGGAACCGGAGTCGCGCAGCAGCCGGGCGTTGGCGCTTTCCTTCGATTCGCGTGTGCCGGGTTTCTCGGCCACCACGACCGGCATGCCCTTGGTGCTCGGTCTGCCGGACTCGGTGCGGGGCGCCACCCGTTCGGGCGGCGCGGGCCGTCGCACCTGCGGCTGCGGCTGCGTGGGCGGACGGTGGGGCGGTTGTTCCTCGCGCGGGGCGGGCCTGCCTTGCGGCGGACGCTGGCCCGGCGCCGGTCGGCCCTGCGGTGGCCGGCCGGGCGGGCGGCCGTGCTGCGCCGGGCCGCCGGGACGCTGTGGATGCCCCGGTTGCCCAGGAACCGGACGACCCTGATCCTGCGGCGGAAGCGGCCGCTGCGGCCTGCCCTGCTGCGGCGGTCCCGGACGTACGGGGCGTTGCCGCGGTAGCTCACCGCTGCGTGGATTGCCTCCGCCCTGTGGCGGCATGCCGCGCGGCGGGATGCGCTGCGGTGGTGGTAGCGGCCCCGGACGTCCCGGGTGCCCCGGCGGGGGTGGGCCGGGCCGTGGTGGCCGGGGTTCGGCCGGATAACTCTGCTGACCGGGATGCACCGGCGGCGCCGGACGCTGCGGCGGCGGCATCCGACGGCCCGGGACGGGCGGTTCGCCGGGGCGGCTGATGCGGGGCACTCCAGGGCCTGCGCCGTCGCCGCTCATCGTCGGCTCCGGGTGCGGTCCTCGTTCCCAGGGCGCCGCGGGGGCCCGCCGGGCCGGTGGTCCGTCGGGGCGGTCCTCGGGTCGCTGATGAGCGAATTGATCATCGTCGCCCATCATGCCTCCTGTGCATCGCCGGGCAGCGGAACCGGACGGTGACGATGAGCTGCGCCGCGCCGAAGCGCGCCGGGCGGGCCTGGCTCATCTACACCTCCTGTTGCTGTCCTTGCTGCCGAAGTGCGCGCTTACGCGCCCGCCGGTACCTGTTCACCCGCCGCCGGATGCCCGGATCGACGCCCTTGTCGGCGGGATCCGGCTCTCCGTGGAACCGGCGCCACAGGCGGCGTCCGGCCAACAGGAACAGCAGTATCCCGGCACATGCGGTAATTATCGCCAGCGTTTGACCGTACGCGTTCGAACGCACCGACACCGACGTGGCGTTGCCGAGCGGCACCCCCTCCGGCGTGGTAAGCGAAATCGGAATGACCAGGTTACGGGAGTCGCTGACCTCGGTGGGGATCTGGAACGAGCGGGTGCCGCGCGGCGGTAGCTGCTGTTCGCCGATATCGGTGATCTTCGTCTCGGCCGGAGCGTCGATCCGGAACCGGATCCGCACCGCGACCGGCAGATCATTGCGGGCGACCAAGAGCAAGGGGCTCTGCTCGGAGGCGAGGGTGTACACCCCGCCCGGCGGCAGCACGGTGACCGAGCCGAACATACGGTCCAGTGCCGTGGTGGTCTGCTCCACCCGGCGCTGGGCGAAGGTATCGGCCATCGCGGTTTCACCGCGGCGGTCCGACAGGCTCAGCGCGCGCACCAGGTCATCGCGCAGCGGGGTGAGGAACTCCTGCGGCGTCGGCTCCGACTGCGGCACCTCGACCAGCGCGCGCATCAGTTCGCTGATCCGATGGCCCTGTTCGCGGATCGGCGCGACGAACCGGCCGGGCGCCGCGTCCTGACTCGCCTGCGCGAGGTAATCGACCTGGTAGGGCGCGATGTCTGCGGGCTGGTCGAGCAGCTGGGCGAAGGTGCGCGGGGTGGCCAGATTGTTCTGGAGCAGCAGATCGACCTGCCGCAGGACCGCGATGGCCTCATCGCGGTTGGCGCCCCACTGCTGCGGCGGCACCAGCAGGGCCGAGCGCGGCCGGTCCGGGCGCGGGTTGAGCGCGCTCCACGACAGTGCGCCGAGCGCGTCCTGCAAGCGGGCGGTCCTGGAGTCCTTGGTGACCTCGTAGCGGACCCGGTCGGGGGTGAACGAGGGCGTCGGCGGGTTGGAGCCCATCGCGGCCAGCGCCGTCGCCGACCAGATATCGAAGGTGGCCGCGCGCAGGGCCGGATCGTCGGCGGGTTCGGGGACGCGGGGCGTCGGAGCCCCCGCGGCGGGTGGCGGCGTCGCTGCGGGTGGGACCGGCGTTTCGGGTGCGGGCGGGGTGATGCCGGGCAGCCGGACCATATCGGGCGTACCCGGTTCCGGCTCGGTGCGCGCGGTGCGCGTGGCGGCCGTGCGTCCGGTGACGCCGGTGCGGGCCGAGGCGATCGCCGCATCGCCGGCCGGCGCGACGGCATTATCGGCCAGAATCGCGGTCTTGAAGCCGTTGCTGCGCAGCAGTACTCCCGCGCTGGTGTCGATACTGCCGGAATCGGGCAGGCTCACGCCGCGTACCGACCGGGTGGCCAGGATCGAATCGACCACGTCGGCGGGCGCCTTCACCGCGCGTGCGGTGAGTTGCGGATCGTCCACCGCGGCCAGCGCCGACAGATCCACCTGCGCGAACGGCAGCGCCACCGTGCACATCGATGAGGCCAGCGAGCGCAACCGGTCCAGCCAGGCCTTGGCATGCTCGGAACCGGTGCCCGCCCTGGTCGCACCGCCCGGGTCCGACGGGCTGGCCAGCACGCGGTAGTCGCCGGTCATCGCCTCCACGGTGAGCAGCAGATCCGGGTCGACGGCCACGCACACCGAGGACGCGAGCCGCTTGTCCCGGCCCGCATCACTGCCGAGCACGGTCTCCAACGCGTCCAGCAGCTGTTCCAGCCGGCCGCCCTTGGCAAGCGACGACGCCAGCTCGTCATCGGTCAGTTCGGGCAGCTCGTCCACCGTGCCCGCGCGCCCGGCCACCAGCCGTGGCCGATCCGCCAGCGGCCACACCAGCGTGGTGGCCACCGGGGGCGCCGGGGCGGGCGGCACCGCCTCGGTATCGCCGGCCGACGCGGGCGGCAGGCCGAGCACCGGCAGCAGGAAGCGGGCGTCGTCGAGGCGGGCCTGGCTGCCGTAGGCCGGTTCCCCGTTGACGTTGAGCAGCAGCGGATATACCCCGGGCGCGGTGATGTCGAGCGAGGCGCCGGTGTCGTCGGCGCGCAACGCGATGCTCAGCGTGAACTGGCGGCGCTGGCCGGGGCTGAGCCGTTCGGCGACGTCCTCGAACGGGCCCGCCACCTCGTAGTTGGCCTGGTCCAGCCGCAGTGCGGTGCGTAGCCCACTGGGTTCGGCGATCGCGCGGGCGCGCTGCACCCGGACGCTGACGTCGTCGACCACCCGATCGCCGATATTGGTGACGGTGCCCGACACGGTCAGCAGCGGATCGCTGGTGGTGGTCACCGTGGTCGGGGTCACCGAATCCAGCGAGAGCTTGAGGAACTTCGGCGACGACGCCTCACCTGACTCGCTCGGCTGCGCGCCCGCGGGCGGTTCGCTCAGCACCGGCAGCGTCGCCACCGCGCCGAGAATCGTCAGGACCGCCACGATGATCCGCAGTCCACGCGTCATTGCTTGCCGGTCTCCATCCGGTCGATCAGCCGGTTCGCCACCTCGGCCAGGCGCCGTTCGTCGGCATAGGCGAGCCGGGAGTCGAGTTCACTCAACGGAACCCACGCCACCTGGGTGACTTCGATGTCCGCGTCGGACAGTTCACCACCGACCGAGCGTAAAAGGAAATGGTGCACCGTTTTGTGTACCCGGCGGCCGTCGGTGACGAACCAGTAATCGATGCTGCCGAGTTCGGCGACCACCACACCCTGGATGCCGGTTTCCTCGGCGACCTCACGGATGGCGGTCTGCTCGGAGGTCTCGCCTTCTTCGATATGGCCCTTTGGTAGCGACCACAGCAGCCGCCCGCGCCGGTCGGTGCGCCCGATCAGGGCGGCGCTGCGCTGTTCACGTGGCCCATCGAGACCGTCGACGACGAGGCCACCCGCGGAAGTCTCCTTGACCGTGCGCATGCGTGGTCTCGCCGCGTTTCCGGCCGAACCTCGGCGCCGGGGCTGGCGGCGTCGACTGTTCGCGCGATCGGCCGGGGACACCAAGCAATCCTAATCGACGGCGACGCCCCGGCCGTCCATAGTCCGGCGTATGGCGGCGCCGTTCCCGGCCCGCGGAGATGGCGGTGTCCGGGACAACCTGCGCCTGGGTAAGGTTCACGTTCGTGGTTTCGACCGGCCCCGACCCCGCCCAGCTGCCAGCGCAGACCGATCACGCGCAGCTCGCGCCCGATGAGCGCCGCACCAGGCTGCTCGCCGCGGCGGCGGTGACCCTCGGCAGCCTCGGCGATGTGCTCACCCCGCTCGGCGAACTCTTCGCCGCGCGCGGATTCCAGCTGTATCTGGTCGGCGGCAGTGTCCGCGACGCGGTGCTCGGGCGCCTCGGCACCGATCTCGATTTCACCACCGATGCCAGGCCCGAGCAGGTGCAGCAGCTGCTGCGCGGCTGGGCCGACCATCTGTGGGATACCGGCGGCCTGGCCTTCGGCACCGTCAGCGCGGCCAAGGACGATCAGCAGCTCGAGATCACCACCTTCCGCAGCGACGCCTACGACCGGGTCTCCCGCAATCCGGAGGTCACCTTCGGCGACAGCCTCGAGGGTGATCTGGTGCGGCGCGATTTCACCGTCAACGCGATGGCGGTGAAGATCGGCGCGGACGGTGCATTGGAGTTCGTCGATCCGCTCGGCGGCATGGACGCCCTGCTCGCGGGCATGCTCGACACCCCGTCGACGCCGCAGGAATCCTTCGGCGACGATCCGTTGCGGATGCTGCGCGCCGCCCGCTTCGTCTCCCAGCTCGGTTTCACGCTGCATCCGCGGGTGCAGGAGGCGATCACCGAGATGGCCGGTGAGATCGAACGCATCACCGCCGAGCGGGTGCGCACCGAACTGGACAAGCTCATCGCGGGCGCGCATCCCATCGACGGCATCAACATCATGTGCGAGACCGGGTTGGCTCAGATCGTGCTGCCCGAGGTGCCCGCGATGAAGCTGGAGATCGACGAGCACCACCAGCACAAGGACGTGTACTGGCATTCGCTGACCGTGCTCGAACAGGCCATCGACCAGGAAGAGGGCGATCCCGACCTGGTGCTGCGCTGGGCGGCGCTGCTGCACGACATCGGCAAGCCGGACACCAAACGCAATGAGCCCGGCGGCGGGGTGAGCTTCCACCATCACGAGGTGGTGGGCGCGAAGATGGTGCGCAAGCGGATGCGGGCGCTGAAATACCCGAAGCAGTTCACCGAGGACGTGGCCAGGCTGGTGTTCCTGCACCTGCGGTTCCATGGCTACGGCAAGGGCCAGTGGACCGATTCCGCGGTGCGCCGCTACGTCACCGATGCGGGTGATCTGCTGCCCCGGCTGCACAAACTGGTGCGCGCCGACTGCACCACCCGCAACAAGCGCCGTGCCGCGGCCCTGCGCGCCACCTATGACGATCTGGAGCACCGGATCGCGCGGCTGCAGGAGCAGGAGGACCTCGATCGGGTGCGGCCCGACCTCGACGGCAACGCGATCATGGAACTCCTCGGCCTGAAACCGGGGCCCGAGGTCGGCAAGGCCTGGAAGTACCTGAAGGAACTCCGGCTCGATCGTGGCCCGCTGACCAGGGACGAGGCCGAGGCGGCACTCCTGGAGTGGTGGAAGAGCCAGCAGTGAGGCGGCTGCTCGGCTGATCCGGCCGGACCGGCGCGGCCGGTCTAGAACACGATCAGCGTCGTCCCCGCGACGATCGCCGCGCGCATCTGCGCCAGGTCGATCGAACCGCTGACCTCCGGCAACTCGATCCGGAACCGCACAAGTTCCCCCTCGCGGGCGGCGTGCACGACGCGCGCGTCGTTGGGCAGTTCGGGCAGGCGGATCGGGCGAACGGTACGCATCCGTCGCGGTATCGGCACACCGAACCAGCCGGCCCGGCGCACGTCGAGGGTGAGCAGGTTGTCGCGCACCCAGGCGTCGGCGACCGCGGTGATCCGGCGCTGCCGGTGTACGGCGCGGACCAGGCCGTCCGGCGCGAGGGAGAGTTTCCAATCCAGCTGTTGCTCGTTGAGCCAGTCGACCAGGGCGGCGGTGGTCACGGTGCCCTCGACATCGAGTTGTGCGGTGCGCACTTTGGTGGGCACACCGGGGATGAGCCGCACGCCGTGCGCGATCACCGTCATCTCGCGGATCGGGTGCCGATCCCACTGCAGGTCGGTGAGCACCGTCTTGGTCTGGAAGTGCGCGCCGCGGCGGCGCACCTTCAATACCTCGAGGGTCGCGGTCAGATCATGGCCGAGCAGGGTTGCGGTGACTTCCTGGCCGCCGAATCGGCTCAGGATGCCCTCGCTGAGCACGGTGAGCAGCACATCGGGCATGAGCGCGGTCACCGTGCCCGCACCCAGATCGGCCACCGGATCCACCCAGGCCGTGGTGTAGGAAATCCACTGCTCCAGCGAGGACTGCTCGAACAGCCGTTTGCCGAAGTCCACTGCCCACAGCGGTGACCAGGACTTCGGGTCGAAATACGTGGCCATGATTGCTCCGAGCGTACTGGCCCGGCCCGGCGACGACCATCGCCGAATCCGCCCTCGACGGCGGCCGATACCCCGCGACCGGGCCAGGACTGCGATCCTTGTCTGCGGAATCACACCCCGGGGACAATGGTGACGACGGGAAGGACGCGCATGGCGCTGGATCTGAACAGTGATCTCGGCGAAGGCTTCGGGCCGTGGACGATGGGCGATGACGCGGCGATGCTCGACATCGTCACCAGCGCCAACATCGCCTGCGGCGGGCATGCCGGTGATCCGACGATCATGCGCCGCACCTGCGCGTCGGCGGTGGAGAAGGGCGTCCGGATCGGTGCCCACGTCGGCTACCGCGATCTGGCCGGATTCGGCCGGCGCGCGATCGCGGTGGCGCCCGCCGAACTGCGCGACGAGGTGCTGTACCAGATCGGCGGCCTGGATGGTTTCGCCCGCGCCGAGGGCGACCGGGTGCGGTATGTGAAGCCGCACGGCGCGCTCTATCACGCGGCCGCACGGGATCGGAAGATCGCCGACGCGGTGCTGGCCGCGGTCGCCGAATATGATCCCGAGCTCGCGCTGCTCGGCCCGGCCGGTACCGAACTCGAACACGCCGCCGGCCATATCGGGGTGCGGTTCATCGGCGAGGGGTTCGCCGATCGCGGCTACACCCCGTCCGGTGGACTCGCCGAGCGCGGTACCTCCGGGGCGATTCTGCATACCAATGAGGCGGTCGCCCAGGCGGTCTCGATCGCCATGTCCGGCACCGCGCGCACCGTCGGCGGGTCCGGTGAGGTCACCGTGCGCGCGACGAGCATCTGCGTGCACGGCGATACCCCCGAGGCGGTGGACATGGCCCGGCTGATCCGGGAGACGCTGGATGAGGTCGGCGTGGTGGTCGCGCCCTTCAGCTGAACGGGGTGACCCGCCCCGGCCGGGTGCGCGCGATCGCCGATACGGCGCGCGCGGGGGCCGTACCATCGGTGGCCTGGAGGGAGGCGCTGATGACAACATCGACCGGTTCGGTGCCCCACCGGGCGCGCGCCGATGCCGCCGCGCAGGCCATTCGCCCGGCCGGTGATCGCGCCTTTCTGCTCACTCCGCATCCGGCGGACGCGGTAGCGGAATTGGCTGCGACACTGCGCGATCGGCGGCTCGACGGGGTGCAGGATGTGCTACCCGCCGCTGAAACCGTGCTGGTCACGCTGCGATCCACCCGCGACGCCGAGCCGGTCCGGCGGGCGTTGCACACCGTCCTCGAGGAGCTGACCGAGCGCGCCGATTCCGGCGACGTTTCCCGTGGAACATCGCCCGTGGGCGAGCCGGTGGTGATCCCGGTGCACTACGACGGCGCCGATCTGGACGAGGTCGCCCGGACGCTCGGCCTCGGCGTCGAGGGCGTGATCGCCGCGCACACCGGAACCGTATGGTATTGCGCCTTCGTCGGTTTCGCGCCCGGCTTCGGCTACCTGCGCTCCCCCGACGACCGCCTCACGGTGCCGCGCCGCGCCGAGTCGCGGACGGCGATCCCGGCCGGGAGCGTCGCGTTGGCGGGCGGATATTCGGCGGTCTATCCGCGTAAGTCGCCGGGCGGGTGGCAGCTGATCGGACGTACTGAGCTGACCATGTGGGACGTCGACCGTGATCCGCCCGCGCTGATCCGAGCGGGCACCGCGGTGCGTTTCGTCGATGCTCGGGCAAGCCGATGAGACCGGGCCACGGCGCACGCGCGGATGAGATCAGCGCGCCCGCGCCGGCGGGGCGATGAGAGCGGACGGGTCTGTGGCAGCGCCGGGGAGGCAGGAATGACCGACGATGCGAAACTGCTGGTCGAACGGGTGGGTCCGCTGGCGACCATCCAGGATCTCGGCCGCGCCGGTTGGTTCGATTCGGGCGTCGGTGTATCCGGAGCGGCCGATCGCGCGGCGCTCCGATTGGCCAATCGGCTGGTCGGGAATCCGGAGGGGCATGCCGGGATCGAGGTGTTGCTCGGCGGTGTGCGATTGCGGACCATGCGCCCCACCACGCTCGCCATCACGGGAGCGCCCGCGCCGGTGACGGTCGACGGCCGTCCGGTCGGGCATGCCAGCGTGCTGGAACTCGAAGCGGACCAAGTCGTTTCGCTCGGCCTCGCGTCGACGGGGTTGCGCAGTTATATCGGCGTGCGCGGCGGCGTCGACGTCGCGCCGGTACTCGGCTCGCGCAGCCGCGACACCATGTCCGGGATCGGGCCGCAACCGCTGCGCGCGGGTGATGAGGTGCCCATCGGCCCTGCGCCACGGACCTTTCCGATCCTCGACCTCGCGCCGCTGCCGAATCTGCCGGTGCTGCTGGATATTCGAGCCATACCCGGCCCACGGGACGACTGGTTCACCGATCCGGCGGCCTTGTTCGCAGGCAGCTGGTCGGTCAGCGCCGACGTCGACCGGGTCGGTGCGCGGCTGCGCCGGGAATCCGGGCCGCCGCTGGAACGATCTCGCACACAGGAACTTCCGACCGAGGGGGTCGCGCTCGGCGCCATTCAGGTGCCGCCGGCCGGGCAGCCGGTGGTGTTTCTCGCCGATCACCCGATCACCGGTGGCTATCCGGTGATCGCGGTGGTGGCCGATGCCGACATCGACCTCATGGCGCAGGCCAGGCCCGGGCAGACGGTGCGGTTCCGGCGCTGCTGATCAGGGCTGATCGAGGCGCGCGTGCATGAGATAGACGTTGTAGCTGTCCCAGGCCGAGATGGTGAAATACAGATCCTTCGCCGTCGACCACGGATGGATGAAGCCGCCGTAGGACTTGGGGTAGTCGGTGGTCGACACCAGCGGCACCGCCTCGGTCCACGCACCCTGCGGTGACGCCGCGGTCCGCAGGACGATCGCGCCGCGCGCCGAATCCAGATACACCATCTGCCAGCGGTCGGATTCCGCGTCGTAGCGAACCGACAGTTCCGAAGCGATCCCGGGAACCAATGGGGTCGCGAGGTTTTCGGCCGCGGGCGCCCAGGTGCCGCCCACCCAGTACTGATAGGCCGACTTGTTGAGCACCTCGTCCTTTGGCACCCTGGCCAGGCCGATCACGCCGATGCGCCCGTTGGGTGTGCCGAACATGTAGACGTAATCGCCCTGCGGGACCATCGCCGCCACCTGGAACCGGCCGAGCCCGAACAGGTTCTCCCACTTGGCATGCTGATCCTTGACCCAGGTGCTGCCGTTGTCGTCGGAGTAGGCGATCCCGCCGTAATTGGTCCACCACAGGCCGGGGATGCGGCTCCAGCGGTTCACCGACATATAGCTCAGGTACTGGCGGTCGCCGAGGGCGAAGCCGGAGGTGGGGATGGTGGTGGTCTCCCAGTTCTTCACCTTGCGGCTGCCGAGGAGTTCGGCGGCGTGGCAGCGGCTGTCCTGCACCATGGTGTCGATCCGCAGCCCGTCGGCGAGGTCGCGGTCGGTGCTGTAACCGAGGACGTTGCTGCGCCAGTCCTCGTCCGCGCCGCCCGCGCCGCCCGGACTCCAGCCCTTGCCGAAGGTGTCGCCGAACACCACGGCCACCTCACCGGGCCGGTTCTCCCACATCAGGCCGAGATCGGTGCCGTCGACCTGCCAGCGCATATCGGTCCGGTTCGCCGAGCCGGGGCCGGTGACCTGCTCGACCAACCGCACCGACTCCACCCGGGCCGGCGCGACCGCGGCGCTCAGCGGTCCGGGTTCGGCGGGGTGCACCACGTGGGGCGGTGCGGGTTGCGGTGGGTCGCCCGGCTCGCCGGGTACCGGGATCGGGATGGGTTCGATCTCGGGTTTGATCTGGATCTTGGGCAGTTTGATCGGCTCGGCGGAACCGGAGGAGCTGCCCGAACCGGAACCACTGCCCGAGCCATTACTCGAACCCGAACCCGGCGCCGCCGGTGGCGACTGCGGGGCGGGCGCCGACTCTTCCGGTTTCGCGTTGTCGCGGATATCGGGGCACGGGTTGCGGCAGGGATCGCTCGGCAGCGGCTCCGGCACGATCCGGGTGTTGTCCTGCGGCGGGTCCGGCACCGGCACCGGGGTGAGCTGCGGGACCGGAACCGGGATATCGATCTGCGGCGGCAGCGGTGGCGCGGGCGGCTGAGCGGGGTCCGGCTCACGGGCGAGCGGATCGAAACCCACCTCGCCGCAACTGTTCACCGGCGGCGGCGCCCACGGAAACGGTGCCGCCTGCACCGGCGCAGGCACCGCGAGCACACCCGTGAGCAGCACGCCGAACAGGGCGGGACGGAGCGGGGCGGCGGCGCGGGAGTGGATACCGAGGTGGTTCGGCAGAAGTCCCATGGCGCGGCGGCTCCCGGGTCGGATCGGAACGGGCGTAGCTGATCCCGTGGCCCCACCGGTGCAGCCGGCTCCGGGGCCCGGCCGGATCAAGCGAAGATCAACTTACCGTGCGGGGAGCCCGAATCGAGGGATGGGAGCCCCCGATCGACGAATGTTGCTCGCGGTGGAACCGGATCAGCGCGCGCCGCGTCCAAGCAGATATGAACGAGATCGAGTACGCCTTCGGAACCGGCGACGGCGCCGTCGACGTCTGGTCGACGCAGGCGAATCTGGAACTGGCCGGATCGCCGGACGCCGTGCAGCTGGACTTCGACGGCGACGGGCTGATCGACGACGCCATGTGGGACACCCAGGGCGATGGCGTCGCCGACGTCGCCGCCCTCGACCTGAACGACGACGGCGTACTCGATGCCTTCTTCACCGACCCGTCCGGGGCAGGCGTCTGGGACCACCAGATCACCGGAACCAGCGCCGACGCGGCCAGTGAGCCCCTGGACTGGATCGTCCGAGGCGATGCCCCGCCGGCCCCCGCCGGTCACGACTCCCCCGCCGGGTACGCGGCCACACACCCCGGCCCCGCGGAGGATCCGCGCGCGGGGCAGGCCGCGCCCGAGTCGGTTTCCGGGCAGCACGCCCCGCCCCATCCGGCGCCGTCGATGGGTCCTTCCGGCGGGCACGGCGACCAGCCGCCTCTCGCGAGTCGGCCCGGCCCGATGCCCGCGCCGCCGCAGCCGATTCCGCCGGTGGATCCGTTCGGGCGGCCGGATATGCAGCCGGGCAATCCAACGGGCCTGGTGGTGCAGTTCGACCTGGAGATGCAGGTGCATGCGTTGCCCGGGCAGCAAGAACTGTCTGTGGATCCGGCGGTGGCCGGGTCCACAGCCGACGAGCGGGGCTGAGCGTCCTCCTCGTCCAGCCGGTCCGGGCCGGATCGACGAACTCCGCCGACGTTCGAGGGGTCGATGTGCGGGATTGGCCGATCCGCCTGGACACCCGGGGCTTATCGGCTACTCGCCGGGAACAGCGCGGTGACGCTACCGGCTCAGCGGGTGCTCCTCGCCGCCCGTGCACGCCGGGAGTTCAGGGCGATGGCGGCTACGCCCGCGCAATAGATGGCCGCACCGGCCGCCACCACCGGCAGCGACCGGCCGTCGGTGGGGACGACCAGCGCGGTGAGCGCGATGGCCAGCACGAACGCCACATTGAACACGGTGTCCTGGAGGGCGAACACCTGGCCGCGCCGGGTGTCGTCGACATCGATCTGCATGGCCGCGTCACCGGTGAGTTTGATGGTCTGGCCGGCCAAACCGAACAGGAAGGCCCCGGCAAGCAGCAGTTGGTGGGCCCGATGCGCGGCGTCACCCGTGTCGGCCACCGCGATCGGCGTCACCAGCAGCAGCTGCACTGCCGTCGCGGTCACCAAGCCCGCCAGCACGGTGCGCGGCCTGCCCAACCGTGGGATCAGCACCGGCGCGACCACCGCGGCCACCAGCATGCCGCTCGCCGTCGCGGCGATCGCGACACCGAAGCCGATCAGGCCGCTGTCCACGCCCGAGCCGTCCGAGGGCGCCTGCCGCAGCACCAGCACCATGATCAGCGTGTTCATCCCGAACACGATGCGGTGCGTGCCGATCCCGATCATCGCGGTGGTGACCTGCACCGAATCCCAGACCGCGCGGGCGCCGGTGCGCAGTCCGGTCGCGACCGCGCGCACCGTGCCGGTTCGTGCGGCCGACCCGGCTTCCGGGCCGAGCGCGCGAGCCGCGAATCCGGCCGCCAGCAGCGCACCCGCCACCGAACCGGTCGCGCTCGCGCCCACCGCGACCGCCGATCCGGTATCCCCCGCGCCGATCAGCCCGATCACCGCGACCGACGCCGCGGCCCCCACCCCGGCACAGCCGGAGGCCACCGTGGCGAGCACCGAATTCGTCGGCACCAGCCAGCGCTGCGCCAGCACCCGTGGCAGCGCGGCCGAGACCCCCGCCATCACGAACCTGCTGATGCCCACCACCGCGAGCGCGAGCAACAGCAGCGGCGTCTCGCCGATCCCGCCGAGCAGGCCGAGGCTCACGACACCGATCAGCACCGCCCGCAGCACATTCGCCACCAGCAGCACCGTGCGCCGATCCCATCGGTCCAGCAGCGCGCCCGCGTACGGTCCGATGAAGGAATACGGGAGCAACAGCACCGCGAACCCGGCCGCGATGGCCAGTGGATCGGTCTCGCGTTCGGGATTGAACAGGATGGCACCCGAGAGCGCCGCCTGGAACATGCCGTCACCGAACTGTCCGGTGAACCGGACCAGCGCAAGCCGCGCCACACCGGGGCTCTCCCGCAGGGCGGTGCGAAAAGCCCTGGCCTTGCCGAGCGCGTTCATCGGCGGTGCGGGGGCGGCAGGCTCGCCGGACTCGTCCGCCCCATGGCGGTTGTCGGGGCGAGCACTGGACACGGCCGGGAGGCTACCCGGAGCAGGTTCTGTCCATATTTCCGAGCATGCCCGGCCGTGGTCGCCGCGGTGCGGGAGTGGTCAGCGAATTCCGGTGCTGACCAGTGCGATGACTGTTTGCCGCATATCCGGCGCCATCGGCAACTCGGCCAGCCCCTCGGCATCGATCCAGGCGTAGGCGTCGTGTTCGCCGGGTGCCAGTTCGACCTCACCTGGTTCGGCCTCTACCACGAAGGCGAATTTACGGACTCGTGCCTTCGTTCTGGTGGCGTAGTCGAAGCTGCCCAGAAAATCGGTGATCGCGCGTAACCGCAGACCGGTTTCCTCGTGCAGTTCCCTGGCCACGCTCTCGGCGAAGCTTTCCCCCGTTTCGACACCGCCGCCGGGCAGTTCGTACATGCCGCCGTGATAATCGTCCGGTACCCGCCGCACGACCAGCAGTTTCCGGTCGCGGAATACTGCGACGCCGACCACGAAGTCGGTGATCCCGTCGCGGTGCGCCTCGGTGCGGAGCTGCCGCTCGACGCGGGCGAGTGTTTCCGGTCGCATCCGGCCCATCCCTCCGGTTCCCTTGGGGCACATTCTGTTACGCCACCGCACCGATTCGGCAGATCGGCCGGTACTGCTCACCTACCGTTCATCCGCTGGTCGCTCGCGTAAAATGCCGAGTGCAGACAATTTACAAGGAATGGGGAGTATCGCGCGCCCGCGGTCGCGCCTGCGGTACTTCGACCGGAAAGGCGATGGTGCCAGGGCCCGAGAGGAGGACCGCGATGTCCACACTCACGACTCCGCATATTGATGTCCATCGCGGCGGCGACCGCATGAAAACGCGTATCTCGTGGCTCGATTCGAAACACTCGTTCTCGTTCGGCCAGCACTACGACCCCGATAACACCCATCACGGGCTGTTGCTCGTGAATAACGAGGATATAGTTCTGCCAGGTCAGGGCTTCGATACCCATCCGCATCGGGATATGGAGATCGTCACCTGGGTGCTCAGCGGCAGCCTTGTCCATCAGGATTCCCTCGGCCACAGCGGAATCATCTATCCGGGCCTGGCCCAGCGGATGAGCGCGGGCACCGGAATTATGCATTCGGAGAAGAACGATTCCTGGCGGCTGGACGGGAATCGACCCGAACACGACGAGCCGGTCCATTTCGTGCAGATGTGGGTGCTGCCGGATGAGCCCGGCGTCGAGCCCGGCTACCAGCAGCTCGAGATCGACGATCAGCTGGCCGGCGGCGGCCTGGTCACCGTCGCCTCCGGGCTCCCCCGCTATCGCGACCGCACCGCCATCGCCATCAACAGCAGCCATTCGGCGTTGCACGTGGCCCGGCTCGCGGCCACCGAGCCGGGCGGTCCCGATTCGGTCATCGAGTTGCCCGACGCGCTGTATCTGCACGTGTTCATCGCGCGCGGCGAGGTCGATATGGAGGGCGTCGGCCCGCTCTACGAGGGCGACGCGGTGCGGATGACGCGCTCGGGTGGGCAGCGCATCACCGCGCGGATGCCCTCGGAAGTCCTGGTCTGGGAGATGCACGCGCGCCTCGGCGGTCCATAGGCGGCACGCCGGAACGGCCGCCGACGCACCGGTCCACGCGCGGTCCGCCATTACCATCGAAGGCCGGCGGGCGCGATCCATCGATGCCCAAGCCGGCGGCCCGACCGAGAGGACACCATGTCGCAGTATCCGCCTCCTCCTCCCGGCGACTATCCATCCCCGCCGCCCGGCCGGTACCCGGGTCAGCCCGAATACTGGCAGGAATCGCCCCAGCGCAAGGGTCTCGCGATCACCGCGCTGGTGCTCGGCATCCTGGCCGCACTGAGCTTCTGGACGGTCGTCGGCGGCGTCCTGTTCGGCCTGTTCGCGGTGATCTTCGGCGTGATCGCGGTGATCAAGGCGACGCGGGGCCGTGCCGGTGGTGCCGTCATGGCGTGGATCGGGCTGATCCTCGGTGCGCTCGCGATCGTCGGTGCCGTCATCGCCGGCATCGTCTACTGGGGGTTCGCCGAGGAGACCGGCTTCACCGACTTCTACGACTGCGTGAGCAACGCCGGCGGCGATCAGGCCAAGATCGACCAGTGCGAACGCGAATGGAACCAGCGCATCGAAGACAAGGTCGGCATCACCCCGACTCCCGCGCCCTGACCGCGACCGCTCTGGTCGCGGCCACCACATGGCCGAACTCGGGCCGGTAATCGCCTTGCGGCGGGTTGATCCAGATCCGGTAGCCGTTGCGTTCGTCGGCCGGTGAGGGCAGCACGATCTGGCTACCGGGCAGCGCCACCGACGCGCATTCGCGGAACAGATCCGCGAACAGATCGGTATCGAGGTAGGAGTCGTCCACCGGTTCGGTGAGGAAGGTCCAGCGCGAGGAGCGCGGATGCGCGATGATCGGGCCGTTGCGCATCCCCCGGCTGTCGAGCCGGTCGTGCACCTGCCGGCCGAGCACCGCAGGCATCGCCACCGCGCCGACCGCCCCGATCTCGAGCACGATGCGGCCCAATGTCCGATCGACGTCGGCGAACAGGCCGTGCTCGGTGCGGTAGCGGTGACAGCGGGCCACCGCTTCGGAGTCTGCGCGGGTGTGGTGAGGCGGATCGGACGCGGGATAACTGCCCGGCTCGGAATCGGTGCGGGACGTACTCATGACGAACCTCGCCCTCGGCGCTGGTGGATCTCGTACAGGTGGGATCGACCGCTGACCTCGACAGTAGACCCGGCCACCAGCGCTGACAATAGTCACACGCCGATGACTTCGGCGGGCGTAGCATCGGCTGCCATGGCACCCGTTTCACCGACAGTTGCCCGCTGGGAATTGGTGCTGCGGCTGCGTGAGCTGCGCGAACAGCGCGGCTACGACTCGGCCGGGTTCGCCAAGCTGGTCGGCTTCACACCGGCCAACTGGTCGCATGTGGAAAAGGGCAGGCGGGTGCTGACCACCAACACCATCGGCCCCGTGCTCGATCAGCTCGAGGTGGAACCGGAAGAACGCGCCGAACTGCTCGAGCTGCTGCGGGCCAGTAAACAGCGCGGCTGGTGGGCGAAATCGTCGGCGCTGATCGGCTCGGAATTGCAGCGGCTCTACGGAATGGAGTACGGCGCACAGAGCATCCGCAGCTACGACAGCTCCGTGGTGCCTGGCCTACTGCAGACCGAGGCCTACGCCAGGGCGTTGATCAGCGCCGATGTCATGATCCGGCCGGTGCAGGTGGAGCAGCTGGTGGCGATCCGGATGCAGCGCCAGCGGCGGTTGCGCGGGCAAGATCCGGTGGAGTTGACCGCGGTGGTCGGCGAGGGCACGCTGCGTCAGCAGACCGGCGGGCCGGATGTGCTGGCCGCGCAATTGCGTCACCTGGTGGACCTGATGACCGAACTCGGCAATGTCGAGGTGCGCGTCATCCCGTTCACCGCGTCGGCCGGTGCGGTGCTCGGCGGGTCGAGTTTCCATCTGATCGACTTCACCAGCGAGCGGCTACCCACCTTCGGCTGGGCCGAGAGCGCGGTCTTCGGCGGTGCCGTCGACGACCCGGAGCAGGTGCGCGATCTGAGCTTCGCCTTCGTGCGCGCACTGGAACAATCATTGTCGCGAGATGACTCATTATCCCTGCTCAGACGGTATATGGTCGGGTAAAATGCGGCCCATGGCCACCACCGCGAAGTATCGGCCGCATGCCCGCGGCTGGTTCACATCGAGCAGATCCAACAATGGCAATCAATGTGTCGAGGTTCGGTTCGATGGTGATGCGGTGCTCATCCGTGACAGCAAATACCGCCGCAACCCGGCCAACCGCCCCGACGAAGAGCCCATCATCACCGTCACCGCATGCGAATGGACCGCATTCATCGCCACCGTCACCGGGCGCGGGCCCGCCACCAGCGTCTTGACCGTGCACACCGCCGAGGACGGCTACACCAGTCTCGGCCACCGCGCCACCACCCTCACCTACACCCCTGAGGAGTGGCAGGCCTTCCTCGACGGCGCCATCGCCGGCGAGTTCGACCGCATCATCCTGCCGGCCTGAACGTCACTCGAATAATCGCGCCCGCCGATCGGCTTCCGCGGCAGGAGGTTTCGAGTCGGCGAGCATAGGCGTGCCGGTCCGTGCGGTGTCGTCGGTTCCGATCCGATGGCCACCGCCCCGGTGGCAGGATCGACGACCATGACCGACGCTGGATCGCCGGGCGCCGACGAGGCCACGTTCATCGCGGTGGTTCGCTCGGGCGATGCGGCGCGGTTCGCGCTCATCACCGAGCGCCATCGGCGTGAGCTGCAGGTGCATTGCTACCGGATGCTGGCGAATTACGAAGACGCCATGGACATGACGCAGGAGACGTTCCTGCGTGCGTGGAACAAGCGCGAGTCGTTCAGGGGCGAGGCAGGGTTGCGGACCTGGCTCTACCGGATCGCGACGAACGTCTGCCTCGACTTTCTGGACAAGCGCAACAACCGCACCCCGCTACCGTCCGAGCTGTCGGAGGCCGACCTGCTGTATCTCCAGCCGTACCCGGACCGGATGCTTCCCGAGGACCCGCAGGACTCGGTGGTGGCGCGCGAGACGATCGAGCTGGCGTTCATCGTCGCCGTGCAGTACCTGCCGCCGCGGCAGCGGGCGGTGTTCATCCTGCGTGACGTCCTCGGCTGGCCCGCGCCGACGGCGGCCGACGCGCTCGAGTTGACCGTCGCATCGGTGACCAGCGCACTGCAGCGGGCGCGGGTGACGGTGCGCGAGCAGCTGCCCGGCCGCCGCCTCGACTGGCGCGGTCCCGCCACCCACGCGCTGTCGAATGCCGAGCGAGCCGTGGTGAACTCCTACATCGCGGCTCACGAGCACAACGACCTCGACGGGCTGACCGCCCTGTTACGCGACCACCTGCGGTTCGCGATGCTGCCCGAAATGGGCACCGTCGTCACGACGGCCGAGGACGCGGTCGACGGCTGGGTCTCCGGCGGGCTGTTCCAGCGCGGCCGCGACGACTGGCGCGGTTTCGTCACGGCGGTCAACCGCATGCCTGCCGCCGCGCTGTATCTGCGTCAGCCGGGCGACAAGGAGTACCGGCCATTCGCCCTCGCGGTCCTGCACATCGTCGACGGGAAGATCGCCGAGCTCACCGGATTCGACGTCACCGGCAAGTCATGGCTGGATCTGCCCCCGACGCTGTGATCGGGAACGACATCGGCCTTCACTCACGAGCCGATCGCCCGTCCCGTGCTCACCGCCTCGTCTCGTATCGGGTCAGCAGGATGCCGCCGGGAAAGGTCCGGGTCTCCACGAGGTTCACCCGCACCCAGCTGTCCAGTGCGGTGAAGAACGGTGTACCGCCACCCACCAGGACCGGGTGGGTGACCAGCAGATATTCGTCGATCAACCCGGCCCGCATGGCCGCGCCGGCGAGCCTCGCGCCGCCGATGTCGATCGGGCCGCCGTCCTCGGCTTTCAGCCGGGTGATCTCGGCCACCGGGTCGCCGGTGACGACGCGGGTATTCCAGTCGGCCGTGCCGATCGTCGACGAGAACACCACCTTCGGCATGTCCCGCCAGCGGCGGGAGAACTCGATCTCCGCCGGCGTGGCGCCCGGCTGCTGGTCGGCGGTCGGCCAGTGCGAACTCATCGCCTCCCACAGCTTGCGCCCGTACAGCGCCAGACCGGTCTCCGCCACCCGGTCGGACCACCACTCGAACAGCTCGTCACCAGGCGAGGAGTCCGGGCCTTCACCCCCGCTCCAGCCGAGGTCGTCGCCGCGGGCGGCGATGTAGCCGTCCAGGGTCACATTCATGGCAAAAGTCAGTTTCCGCATGTGTCGGCCTCCTGTGAGTCGATGGCACAAGTACTGACGGTCGGGGCGGCAAAACCTGATCGGTGACCTTTCGCCGCACCCCACCGACATCACGGCCACCGGCATACTGGTGGTCGTGACCTCCGAACTGACCAGTCCCTCCGGTATCGACCTTTCCTACCTCGACCCGGCCGTTCGGGTACAGGACGACCTGTTCGCGCATGTCAACGGCGCCTGGCTGCAGTCCTATGAGATTCCCGCCGACCGGGCCGTCGACGGCGCCTTCCGCACGCTCTACGACCAGGCCGAACTCGACGTCAAGGCCATCATCCAGCAGGCAGGCGGTGCGCCGGGCACCGAAGGCCGCAAGGTCGCCGACCTGTATGCCAGCTTCATGGACACCGAGCGGGTGGCCGCCGCCGGGCTCACGCCGATCGCCGATGAGCTGTCGGCCATCGCCGAGGTGAGCGACCGCGCCGCGTTCGCTGCCCTGCTCGGCCGCCTGCAACGCACCGGCGTCGGCGGTGCGCTCGCGGTCTACGTCGACACCGACGACAAGAATTCCCAGCGTTACCTGGTGAACCTCACCCAGTCCGGCATCGGCCTGCCCGATGAGTCCTACTACCGCCAGGACGAATTCGAGGCGATCCGCACCGCCTACATCGCCCATATCGACCGGATGTTCGCGCTGGCCGCCGCCGACGACGCGGTGGCAGGGCTGCTGCCCGCGCAGCCGGTGGGCGACCGGGTGTTCGAACTCGAACGCAAGCTGGCCGCCGGGCACTGGGATGTGGTGCGCCGCCGCGAAGCCGAGTTGAGCTACAACCTGCGCACTTTCGCCGAACTGGTCGCCGATCATCCCGAATTCGATTGGCAGGCCTGGGGTTCGGCGCTGTCGGAGAACGTGTCCAAGGAGGCGGGCGAGCTGTTCGCCGAACTCGTCGTGCGCCAGCCCGAGTATCTCGGTGTCTTCGCCCGCACCTGGGCGCAGGAGTCGCTGTCGGATTGGCAGGCGTGGACGATGTGGCGGGTACTCCGGGCTCGCGCACCCTATCTGACCGAGGAACTGGTCGACGAGAACTTCGACTTCTACGGCCGCACGCTCACCGGCGCCCAGGAGAACCGCGAACGCTGGAAGCGCGCGGTGTCGCTGGTGCAGGACCTGCTCGGCGAGGCCGTCGGCAAACTGTATGTGGAGCGGCACTTTCCGCCGGCGGCCAAGGAACGCATGGTCGAGCTGGTGGAGAACCTGCGAGAGGCCTACCGCCGCAATATCTCCGAGCTGGAATGGATGGGGCCCGATACCAGGAAGGCTGCAATGGCCAAGCTGGAGAAGTTCACTCCGAAGATCGGTTACCCCGACCGCTGGCGCGACTATTCGACGCTGGAGATCGCCACCGACGATCTGGTCGGCAATTACCGTCGCGGCTACGCCTTCGAAGTGGACCGGGATCTGAACAAGCTGGGCGGCCCGGTGGACCGCGACGAATGGCACATGACGCCGCAGACCGTCAACGCCTATTACAACCCGGGCATGAACGAAATCGTTTTCCCCGCAGCGATTCTGCAGCCGCCGTTCTTCGATATGAACGCCGACGACGCCGCCAACTACGGCGGAATCGGGGCGGTGATCGGGCACGAGATCGGGCACGGTTTCGACGATCAGGGCGCCAAGTACGACGGCGACGGCAATATGGTCGACTGGTGGACCGATGCCGACCGCACCGAATTCGCCAAGCGCACAAAGGCATTGATCGATCAATACGGCGTGCTGTCGCCCACGGACCTGCCCGATGAGCACACCGTCAACGGTGAATTCACCATCGGCGAGAACATCGGCGATCTCGGCGGGCTGTCGATCGCGCTGGAGGCGTACCGGATTTCACTGAACGGGGCCGAGCCGCCCGTCATCGACGGGCTGACGGGATTGCAGCGGGTCTTCTACGGCTGGGCGCAGGTGTGGCGCAGCAAGATCCGGCCGGAAGAGGCCATCCGCAGGCTGGCCACCGACCCGCATTCGCCGCCGGAATTCCGCTGCAATGCCGTGGTGCGCAATATCGATGCCTTCCACGAGGCCTTCGACATCCAGCCCGGCGACGCCCTGTACCTGGAGCCGGAAGAGCGCGTCAAGATCTGGTAGGCCGCGAACGACAACGGCGGCGCGCCCGGTAGGGACGCGCCGCCGTTGCGGTATCAGTGGATCAGTTCCAGTCGCCCAGCCCGTCACGCTGGTTGAGGGTGCCGCCCGCGGTGTTCTGCACGACCACCGCGTCGCCCTTCTTGACGTTCTCGAAGAACCACTTGGCGTCCTCGGTGCTGACATTGAGGCAGCCGTGGCTGACATTCGACACACCCTGCTGGCCCACCGACCACGGCGCGGCATGCACGAAGATGCCGCTGTTGGAGATGCGGGTGGCGTACTCGACGTCGAGCTTGTAGCCCTCCGGATCGTCGATCGGCACACCGTAGGTGGAGGAATCCATCACCATCTCGCGGCGCTTCTCGCCCACGATGTAGGTGCCGTTGGGGGTCTCGTGGTCGGGCTTGCCCATCGAGGTCGGCATGGTCTTGACCACCTCACCGTTGCGGGTGACGGTGATGGTCTTGGTGTTGTCGTCGGCGGTGGCGATCAGCGCCTCACCGACCCGGAAGGCGCTGCGGCTGCCGCCCGCCTCCACCACGACGTCGGTTTCGGCCGGCCAGAACTCATTGGGCCGCCAGCGCACCTGCTTGTCGCTGAACCAGTAGAAGTGGCCCTCCGCCGGGTTCGACGAGGTGATCTTGATGGCGCGCTCGGCGGCGGCACGGTCGCCCACCGGCTCCTTGAAGTTGATGATGATCGGCTGCGCGACGCCGACCACCTCGCCCTCGCCGGGGTTGAGGCTCGGCGGTGCGAAGTTGGCCTGCGGCGGCACCGGTTCGGTGGCCATTTCCGCCGAACCCGACGGTAGCTGGGGCGCGGCCTGGGCAGGAGCGACGAGCAAAGCGCCCGCGGTGGCGACCGCCGCGGTCAACAGGACGCCCTGGCGGAGCCGGTGCGCGCCGCGACGGCGCGTGGTCATCGACTCGGTGGTCTTGGCGGCATACATATGTTCTTCGTCCATTCCATCTCTCGGCCGCACCCGCTCGCCGTGGATTGCACGGCGCGTTCGCGCGCGACCTGCGGAGCGGCCCGGTGACTGCTCACCGGACCTGCGGAGCACCCCACGGCTTCGGCATCGAACATGCGCGGCCCCCGCGGCGTGCGCATCGTTCTCGGCGCACCGACGGGTCGTGGAGCCCGGAGCGGCCCCGACCGGGTATCCGCGGATCCGCTGCCATGGCGGCGGCGACCCTGGCGGCTACACCTACCGCTCCGCCGACCATTCCTACCGTTGATGAGCCGACGTTTCCAGCCGGGTGCGGCGGTGATAGGCAACCGCCACCGGTTGTTCGTTTGCGCATGGCCCGCGACGGCGGCCGGTGGTGCGGCGAAACGCGCCGCTCACACCGGTGAGTCGCAGGCGGTGCGGTGATCGACCCGGCCGGCCGGTATCGGACGGACTCCAACCTGTTGGTGAGCTAAATCACTCGCACACCGTGAATCGGATCCGCCTGCTCGGCCCGGTGGCGATCCCGCGCGGCAGCGCGCGGGGCAAGCGGCCGTGATCCAGCGGCGGCGCGAGCCGCAGCCGGGTGCGGCCGACGATCGTCGCGAGGGCGATGCGTAGTTCGGCATCGGCGAGCGCGGCCCCCACGCAGCGGCGATGACCGCCGCCGAAGGGCGCGAACTCGAACGGGGTGTAGCGGCGGTCCAGGAACCGTTCGGGGCGGAACCGATCCGGCTCGGACCACACCGCCGGATCCGAATGCAGCAGCGGAACCGCGACGCCCATGATGGCGTCGGGGGCAAGCGGTACACCACGCAGGGTGAACGGTGTGGTCAGCCTGCGCAGCACGATCGGCACGGCCGGATGCAAGCGCAGGGTTTCCTGGCAGACGGCATCGAGGTAGGGCAGCCGGAGCAGTTCCTCCGGCGCCGCATCCGGGCCCGCCTCCCGCAGTTCCTCGCGCAACCGGTGCAGTACGGCGGGTTCGCGATGCACTCGCAGCAGTGCCCAGACCAGCGTGTTGGCGGTGGTCTCATGACCTGTGACGAGCAGGGTCCGCAGCTGATCGCACAGGTCGCGATCGGAGATCGTGCTGCCATCGTCGTAGCGGGTGCCGAGCAGGGTCGATGCGATGTCCTCGCCCGGTGCGCCATCGCGCCGTTCGTCCGCTGCGCCGCTATGTCGTCCGCGTGCCGAACCGTCGCGGCGTACGCGCGCCGACCCGTCGCGCCGCTCGGCGATATCGGCGAGCAACAGGTGGTCCAGCCGCTCGCGCGCGGCGACGAACCGGTCCCACGGTGTCAGTCCGAACAAGCCGCGGCGCAATACCGGCGCCAGCATCAGGGGGCCGGAGAAGCTGCCGAGGAACGCGCCGATCGCGGCGATGTAGGCGGGCCGGTGTTCGGCGCCGACGCCGAACACCGCCTCCAGGATCACCCGCAGCGTGATCGCGGTAGCCGCCGAACCCGCATCGATGACGCTGCCGGGACGCCACCGATCCACCTCGGCCCGCACCGATTCCGCGATGAGTTCGCCGTAGCCGCGCACCCGCGACCCGTGCAGGGCCGGCGCCAACAGCGCGCGGTCGCGGCGATGACGTTCGCCGCCGGTCAGGATGAGCGAGGCCGTGCCGACGAGCGGTTCGATCGGATTCGGCCGCGGCGGCACCAGTGCGTCGAGCGGCGCGCGGAACACCTCGCGCGCGCCCTCGGGGGTGCCGGTGAACACCGCTTCGCCCAGTCCCGGAAACGGCACGAGGAACGGATCGCCGTCGCGCGCGCGGCGCCTGCGGAAGTACCACTGGAAGTCCACACCCGCCGCGGCGGCATGCACGAGCGCCGCGCGCGGCCGGCGCAGCACCACCTGCCCGGCGCGGGTGCTCGGTTCCATACCGCTGGATACGGCAGGCGGTATGCGGCGGTTCAGTGCTCGTGGACGGGGTCGAGATCGTCGACGGGACGTTCTCTGCGGACGGTATTGCGCGCAAGTGCCGCCAACCGGGCCAGCCGGGCATCACCGAGTGCGGTGACCGCATTGCCGAGGCGGTTGGTGACGAACGCGACCGACATGCCGAGCAAGGGATCGGCATACGCGCCGGACCCGCCGACGCCATAGTGCCCGAACGCTTTTCGCGGCTGCTGTTTGGTCATCAGCACCGGACGGTGATAGCCGAGGGTGAACCGCAGCGGGAACCCGAGCACATAGTCGCGGCTCTCGGTCGGCTGCACCTGATTGATCTTCTCGATGGTCTCGGGCTTCAAGAACCGGATCGTGCGCCCGCGATCGGCGCCGAGGCCGGCGACCTGTCCGCGATTGGCGAGTGCCCCGTACATCCTGGCCAGCGCCCGCGCCGAGAACACGCCGTTCCAGCCCGGCATCACCGCATCGTGCACGCGTGGATCGCGCACCAGCTCGTCGAAACTCTCCGGCATTCCGGCCTCGGCCAGCCCGCGGATCGGCCGCACCCACGACAGCACCGACGACGCGGTGTTCCACCGGATGCCGGGCGGAGCCAGATGCGGGAACGTCTTGGCGATCCGGTAGCGCTCGGATTCGGGCACCCGGAACCAGAATTCGTCGGTGCCGAGCGGGATCGCGATCTCGCGTCGCAGCACGTCGGTGAAGGGGTCGCCGGTCACCCGCTGGACCAGCTCGGCGACCAGCCAGCCGAAGGTGATGGCGTGGTAGCCGGAGGTGCGGATGCGCCGCGGGTCGGGCGGGCTGTCGGCCAGCGCCCGCACCACCGAGTCGTAGTCGAGGATGCCCTCGCGGCCCGGCACCAGCCCGCGCACCCGATGCAGGCCCGCGCGGTGGGAGAGCACGTCGCGCACGGTGATGTCCTGTTTGCCGTGCGCGGCGAACTCCGGCCAGTACTCGGCGACGGGCGTGTCGTAATCGATGAACCCGCGTTCGGCCACCCGGTGCAGCACCGTGGAGGCGACGCCCTTGCCGGTGGAGAAGGTGAGCGCGACGTTCTCGCCGTTCCAGCGCTTGTCCTTGGCCGCCCAGCCGGCCCAGATGTCGACGACCGGTTCGCCGTCCAAATAGATCGCCAGCGCGCCGCCACCCCGGCTGGGCTGGCTGAACATCCCGAAGAAATGGTCGGCCAGCCGGATGAACCGCGGGTCGACCAGCATCTCGCGCGGGGCCGAGAGCCGGCGCGCGGGCTCGGCCGTGCTCACGACCGCTGCCAGCGGCCCACCGGTGTCGCCAGGCAGGCCTCGCCGGTACCGGCATTCCAGGCGAACGCCGCCACGCCCAAGCACACCACGGCGTCTTCGCCGGAGAGCACCTGGGCGCGTGAGCCGTCCAGCGCCAGCGATACCGCCACCGCGGTGGAACTCGGTGCGCCGCCCACCGGCAGCAGCGAGGTCAACGCCACGGCATCGGGTCCGAGCCCGACGGCGATCGGCACGCCACCGACGCCTTCGCTCGCGCCGAGTCCGCCCGCCGCGCCGATCCCGACCGCGGTGGCGCCCGACGATGCTATGGCGTAACCCATGCCGTCCACCCCGGCCGAGCGCGCCTTACCGGTCGGGCCCGAGCGCGCGCGGCAGCCGTGGTCGCCATCGAGGATCATCACGTCGGCTCCGTTGTCCGCGGCGCATTGCACGGTATTTGCCGAGGCCACCGCCGGTGCCGCGAAACAGGCCCCGGCTGTCGCGGTGGCGCAGGCGATCGCGCTGATCAGCTTCATGTCCGACTCCTCTCGCACCGGCCTCCCCACCATAGGCGAGATCGTTGCTGCGGGGGCGGTTCCCGGCGCATGCGCGACGCGCGGCGCGGCGCTCGACTCGACCGCACCGAAGCGGTGGTGTATTCATTTCGAGGTATTCCAAGCACTGTTGTGGACTTCGGATTCGTATGGGGGTGTGAGTTCGGCGTTGTAAGTTCGGGAGGACTTTTCGTGTCTGGTCGTTCGACCTTCGCCCATCGGGCGCTGGCGGCCTGTGCCGTCGCCGCGGCGCTCGTGCCGTTCGCGGCGGGGTGCAGCACCACCGTCACCGGTACCGCGCAGCCCGCGCTCGACAACGCGATATCCCCCACCAGCAGTGCCGAATCGACCTCGGGCTCCGAGCCGACCAGCACCCGTGCACCGCGCACCACCACGAGCACCGCGCCGACCGGCGGTAACACCTCCTTCGACGCCGAGATCGGCGACTGCGTGACCCTCGGCGGCACCACCACCGACGCCGAGATCGATCAGGCCTCCTGTGGCAGCCGCGCGGCCAACTACAAGGTCATCGGCAAGGTGGCCAAGCGGTCCGAATGCGTCAGCGACGCCGACAGCTACTACGCCGAAACCGTCAACGGAGTCGAGCAGGGCGCGCTGTGCCTGGATATCGACTGGGTCGTCGGCGGCTGTATGGATGTCGGCGGTGAGGATCCCAAGCGGGTGGACTGCACCGAACCGGCCGTCGACGGCGTGAAGGTGCTCTCGATCGAGCAGGACGCCGACTCCGCCGACGCGTGCGGCTCGGGCGGCAGCGGGTACGTGTATCCGGAGCGCCGTTTCGTCGTGTGCGTCGAGGAGCTGTAACTCCGCCGTATCTTGGGAGCGGTGAGCACCACGCAGCTGCCGCGCCTAGGCTCGCGCACCGGCCGCTGGATTCTGCTGGCCACCGTGCTCGGGTCGTCGGTGGCCTCGCTCGACGCGACCGTCGTCAATATCGCGCTGCCGGAGATCGGCGCCGCACTCGACACCGATGTCGCAGGCCTGCAGTGGACGCTCAACGGCTACACCCTGACGCTGGCCTCGTTCATCCTGCTCGGTGGATCGCTGGGCGACCGGCTCGGCAGGCGCACGGTATTCGTCTGGGGCGTGATCGGATTCGCGCTCGCCTCGGTGCTGTGCGGTGCGGCGGTCAACATCGAGATGCTGATCGTCGCGCGGATCCTGCAAGGCATGGCCGGTGCGCTGCTCACCCCCGGCAGTCTGGCGTTGATCTCGTCCTCGATCGACGCCCGTGATCAGGGTGCGGCGATCGGGCTGTGGTCCGGTTTCGGCGGGGTGGCGGGCGCCATCGGCCCGCTGCTCGGCGGCTGGCTGATCGAGCTGGCCGGTTGGCGGTCGATCTTCTTCCTCAACGTCCCGTTGACGCTGATCGTGGTGCTGGTGGCGATGCGGCACGTGCCGGAAAGCCGCGATCCGGACGCCGATATCCGCCTCGACGTTCCCGGTGCGTTCGTGGTCGCGGTGGCGCTGGCTGCGCTCACCCTCGGCTTGATCGACGCGATGCCGTGGCTGGTGCTCGCGGGTGTGCTGCTGCTCGGGGTGTTCGTGGTGATCGAATTGCGCAGTGACCATCCGCTGGTGCCGCCGTCGCTGTTCGCCTCCCGGGTGTTCACCGCCGCCAACCTGGTGACGCTCGCCGTCTACGCGGCGCTGGGCGGGGTGTTCTTCCTGCTGGTACTCGAACTGCAAGTGGTGGCGGGGTACTCGCCGTTGCAGGCGGGTATGGCGACGGTGCCGGTCACCGTGCTGATGCTGCTGCTGTCGGCCCCGGCCGGACGGTGGGCGCAGCGGCACGGGCCGCGGCTGCCGATGACGGCCGGGCCGGTGCTGGCCGCGTTCGGCCTCATGCTGCTGCTCGGCGTCGGCCCCGGCGCCGCCTACCCGGTGGATGTGCTGCCGGGGGTGCTGTTGTTCGGCCTCGGGCTCGCGGTCCTGGTCGCCCCGCTCACCGGCGCCGTGCTCGGCGCCGTCGACCCGAGTGAGGCGGGCATCGCCTCCGGGGTCAACAACGCCGTCGCCAGGACGGCCCAGCTGCTGGCGGTGGCCGCGCTGCCCGGTCTGGCCGGAATCTCCGGTGCGCTCGGCGATCCGGCGGCGTTCGACTCCGGTTTCGGGGTCGCCATGTGGATCTGCGTCGGATTGCTGCTCACCGGCGCGGTGCTCGCGGCGGTGCTGTTGCGCGCACCGCGCAGGCTCGCGCCCACGCTGGACGATGTCGACTGCATGCCGCAGTGCGGCATCTCCGCGCCCGCGCTCGCTCCGGCACGCGCCGACAGCCGGCCGGAACGCCCCGGAAACGCCGAATGAGCGGGCGATATCCGCCCGCTCATTCGTATCGTTCGCGTTCCGGGGTGATCAGATGGGCCGGAAACCCGAGCCCGTCCCGCCGCGCGCGTTGACGTCGTCCATGATCGCGGTCAGGTTGGTGCCGACCTCGGGGCCGAAGCAGGCGATGGCCAGGTAGGCGTTCACCATGCCGACCAGGGTGGACCCGACGACCACCGGTGCGCCGGAGTCGCCTTCGACCACGCACATCTGGGCCCAGGTCTCGTAGTTGGTCTGGAAGACATCGCCCCACGTGACGCCGCAGGTGTTGCCGGTGGTCCGGCCTTCCTTGCAGACGATGGTCGGGAACTGCGGCGCGGCGCCGATCCCGGTGATGGTGACGTTGCCGATCCGGTTCACCGGGGTGATCCGGTTCGGATCGAACTGGATGACGGCGTAATCGAGTTCGTGGTTGGAGAAGACGAACTTGCCGATCGGTCCGTAGCCGCGGTTCACCTCGGCGTACACCTGCGCACCCGCGTCGCCGCAGTGTCCGGCGGTGAGTCCGACCAGTCGTCCCGCCGCATCGTGGCCGACCGTGGTGACCGTGCACTCGAACTGATTGTCGATGACGATTCCGGATCCGCCGCCGATGACCGGCGCGCCTGGTGCGGCGCCGGCGGCGCCAGCGCCGGTCCCGAGCAGCGCCGCTCCGATGGCGACGGCGAGGACGGCGTTGGCCGCCTTGGCGAGTTTGCTGAACATGTCCCTCCAGACGTCGGAAGCCCGCACGATATCAATCTGCGAGACCCATCGTGTCAGTATTTGTGCTCGGGCGCGTCATCGGCCGGGGCGAGCCCGCCACGACGCCGGTTTCCATACATCTAGCCGGTGCTGTCTCTTTCCTGCGAAATAGCTCCTTGCTATCACCGACTCTATTATTGTCGGCGAAGTTTACAAAGCGAGTCTTGTCATGGTCGTCTGTCCAGAATTGAATCCGCGCAATTTTCGATGAATGGTTTCCCTATTTATTGGGAACCGACTAGCCGACCGGTCCCGCCTCCGTGCTGGGGATCTGTAACTTGTTCTAGTTCTATTCCGCGAAAGATTGGGATCAATACCAACTCCGCGGCGATAACTCAGTGGTCACAGTGCATAGTGACAACGGTCTATGACCGCAATCACATGTCTATGGTGTGTTCTGCGCTACTCCGTAGTAAGGTGCGTCAAGCAAACAAGTCGTCGGGGCAGGTAAACCGACGTCGAGAGGGGTTAGTCAGTGCAGTCGACCAAGAGTCCACCAGCGGGTTCGAGATTGAGCGATGCGGTCGAGTGGACTAAGGACTACTGGCGCGACCATCCCAAAAAGTCGCTGGAAACCCTCGGCCGTCAGATGACGATGGGCGCACAGGCCGTCACCGAACTCGTCGTCTCGATCTTCCGGCGGCGGTTCCCGTTCGACGAGTTCATCCGCCAGTGCGCCTTCATGGCAAGCGTCGCCGCCGCGCCCACGCTGCTGGTCGCCATCCCCATCGGCGTCATCGTCTCGATTCAGGTCGGTGCGGTCGCCGGTCAGGTCGGCGCCACCTCGTTCATCGGCGCGGCCAACGGCCTCGGCATCATCCAGCAGGGCGCACCACTGGTCACCGTGCTGATGATCGCGGGCGCCGTCGGTTCGGCCATCTGCGCCGACCTCGGCTCCCGCACCATCCGCGAGGAAATCGACGCCATGAAGGTGATGGGCGTCGACCCGATGCGGCGGCTGGTCGCCCCCCGGCTCGGCGCGGCGATGGTCGTCAGCGTGCTGCTGTGCGGATTCGTCGTCTTCGTCGGCTTCCTGACCGGCTACATCTTCAACATCTTCGCCCAGGGCGGCACCCCTGGCTCCTACATCGCCACCTTCTCCTCGTTCGCGGTGACCTTGGATCTGCTGGTGGCCCTGGTCAAGTCGCTGCTGTTCGGCCTGCTCGCGGCGATCATCGCCTGCGACACCGGGCTCAACACCCGCGGCGGCCCCGGCGGTGTGGCCAACTCGGTCAACACCGCCGTCGTGATGTCCGCGGTGATGTTGTTCGGCGTGAACGTCATCTTCACGCAGGTCTACAACACCCTCTTCCCCCCGACGGTGGTGTAGCCGGTGTCAGCGACCTATGTGCCGCCCCTGCTGCGGCCCTTCCAGAAGCTCCGCAGCGCGGCCACTGCGCCCAAGGACATGCTGGCCCGCCTCGGCCACCAGGTGTTCTTCTTCCTGCGCTCCATCGGCTCGATGCCGCTGGCGTTCAAGCAGTACCCGAAGGAAGTCTGGCGGCTGCTGTCCGACGTCACCTGGGGCAACGGCAATCTCGTCGTCGGTGGCGGCACCATCGGCGTCATCCTGATCCTGTCCGCCTTCGGCGGTATGACCGTCGGCATCCAGGGCCACACCTCACTGAACCTGCTCGGCCTCAGCCCGATCACCGGCGCCATCTCGGCCTTCGCGACCACCCGTGAGCTCGGCCCGCTGCTGGCGGCGCTGGCGTTCGCGGCGCAGGCCGGCTGCCGGTTCACCGCTCAACTGGGCGCCATGCGCATCTCCGAGGAGATCGACGCGCTCGAATCGGTCGCCATCCGCCCGCTGCCCTACCTGGTCAGCACCCGGATGATCGCCGCGATGATCACCATCGTCCCGCTGTACTGCCTCGGCCTTGCCATGGCCTACATCTCCTGTGCGGTCACCGTGCAGCTGATCGGCGGCACCGACAGCGGTACCTACATGCATTACTTCTACCAATTCCTGATACCGACCGACGTGCTGTATTCGCTGCTCAAAGCGATCGTGTTCGTCGCGATCACCACGTTCATCCAGTGCTACTACGGCTTTTTCGCCTCGGGTGGACCCGAGGGTGTCGGTGTGGCAGCGGGCCGCGCGATCAAGATGTGCATCATCGTCGTCGTCTTCGCCGACCTGTTCATGACCTTGGCAATCTGGGGTGTCAACCCCGGCATCCGGATCTCGGGGTAGGTAATGATCATCGATCCGAGTGGGCGCGGGCCCACCATGCGGCAGCTGCTCATCGCTGGTGTGTGCGGGCTCGTCGTCTTCGCAGTCATTCTCGGTTTCCTGATGGCGCGCTATCAGGGCTACTTCGTGCCCAAGGTGAACGTCACCGCGAACCTCACCACCACCGGTGACGGCCTGCCGCAGGACGCCGACGTGAAGTTCCGTGGTGTGCTGGTCGGCGCCGTCGACAGCGTGTCGGTGGCGGCGAAAGGTGAACTGCAGCAGGTCCATATCGAGCTGAAGCCGGAGTATGTCGACGGCATCCCGGACAACGTCACCGCGCGCGTGGTGCCGAGCAACCTGTTCGCCGTGACCTCGGTCGAGCTGGTCTACAACGGCCAGTCCGACGGGCACCTGGAAGAGGGCTCGATCATCCAGGAGGACACCAGCAAGGGCACCGTTGCCTTGCAGGACACTCTCACCACGGTGCAGAACATCCTCGATCAGATCGACCCGATGCAGTTCGGGCGGGTGCTCGGCACCCTGTCCTACGCTCTCGACGGCAGCGGCCGGGTGCCCGGTTCCACCATCGAGCGCCTCGACCGCTGGCTCACCACGGTCGACCAGTCGATTCCGGATCTCGGTGTGCTGCTCGGCGATTTCTCCGCCTCGGCGCACGCGCTGAACGAATCCGCGCCGGAACTGATGGACGTGCTGGCCAGCTCGGTCACCACCGCGCGCACCATCGCCGACCGCCGCTCGGAGCTGGCCGCCCTGATCAGCGGTGCGAGCGTCACCGCGGACAAGATCAACCACCTGTTCGCGATCAACCCGAACTCCGGTAAAGAGGTCACCGCCGGCCTGAACGCCACCATCGGCGCGCTCGCCTCCGACCCGAGCGCCATCACCAACGCGATCGCCAACCTGAACAGCTCCACCCGCAAGCTGAACACCGTCTTCACCTGGGGGCCGCAGCGGCAGATGGTCTGGAACGCGGGCGTCACGTTCACCCCGTGGCAGCCGAACACCGTCAAGGACTGCCCGCGCTACGGCGACCTTGCCGGTCCCAGCTGTGCCACCGCCCCAGCGGTCGCCGATCCCGGTGTGCTGCCGGAATCCATGCGGCCGGGCCGGTTGAAGTCGGCCGAGGGCCTGCCGGTGCTGCCGCCGATGCCGGGTATGCCCGCCATTCCGGGCGTGACCACCCAGGTCACCGCGCCCGCGGCGCCGGCACCCACCGCGGCGTTGCCCAACCCGTTCGCCGGTACCCCGCTCGAGGGCCTGTTCCCGAATCTGGTGCCCGGTGCTCCCGCTCCGGCCGCGCCGCAGCCGGGGCCCCCGGCGCCGGCCACCCAGCCTGGCACCGATCGGTCCGAGTCGGGTGCGGCCGCGCCCGCGGCGAACACCGAGCGCCCCGGCGTGAAGCCGGCTGCCCGGCCCATCGCCTACACCGATGATCCGGCGCTGACGGCGCTGCTGGGCCGGCGGGCCTCCACCCTCGAGTACATGATGTTGAGCACGGCTCTGGAAGGCGGCACTGTGCAGGTCACCGCAGAGGGGGCCGGCCGATGAGCATCCGCAAACCGCTGATCGGCTTCAGCCTCTTCGCAGTCGTATCGATCCTGGTCACCGTGGTCATCTGGAACACGCTGGCCCGCACCGTCGACGGCGACACCAAGACCTACTCGGCCACCTTCACCGACGTGCTGGGTCTGCGCGAAGGTGACGATGTCCGCATGGCGGGCGTGCGCGTCGGCAAGGTCGAGAAGATCGAACTCGACGACAACAACGACGCCCACGTGTCGTTCATCGTCCAGGACGAGCAGACCCTCTACGGCAACACCAAGGCGCTGGTGCGCTATCAGAACCTGATCGGCCAGCGCTATATCGCGCTGGCGCCGGGCACCGGCGGGGATGCCACCCCGCTGGAGAACAACGCGACCATCCCGCTCGAGCGCACCGAGCCGTCGTTCGACATCTCGGCGCTGCTCAACGGTTTCCAGCCGCTGTTCCAGGCGCTCGAGCCCGAGCAGGTCAATCGCCTGTCGGAGACGTTCGTGCTGGCATTGCAGGGCGACCGGATCTCGCTGAGCTCGTTCATCACCCAGGCCGCCACGCTGGCCACCGATTTCGAGCGCAGGGACGCGATTCTCAGCGATGTGATCACCAACCTCAGCGGCATCATGTCGGGGTTGGCAAAACGAGGGGACGAATTGGAGACGCTGGTAACCCAGACCAGGGCGCTGATCGGCGGGCTCTATGAACAGGGCCAGTCCTTGCAGCAGTCCACCGTGCAGATCGCCGACGCCACCACCGCACTGGTCGACATGGTCGGCAATATCCAGCCCAAGCTGGACGCCGCGCAGAACTCGACCCGCGATGCGCTGACGCTGCTACTGGCCAACGGCGCCAAGCTCGACCAGGCCGCGATCGACCTGCCGTCGGTGCTCGCCGACGTGGGCCGGTTCACCTCCGAGGGCACCTACGCCAACGCCTACATCTGCCGCCTCGACGTCTCGCTCTACGGGATCCTGTTCCCGCGCGGGATCTTCTCGCAGATCGGTGGCAACGGACAGTCGGCGGTGTGCCGCCCATGACCAAGATCAAAACCTGGTTCAACGCCAACCGCTACTTCGGTCTCGGCATCATCGGCGCCGCGCTGGTGGCGCTGCTGGTGATCGCCTCCTCCGGCTTCCAGAGCCTCGGCATCGGCGAGCAGTCGATCGAGGCCGAGTTCGTCCAGGCCGCGGGCATCAAGGTCGGCGACAAGGTCGACGTCGCCGGCGTCCCGGTCGGCCGGGTCTCCAGCGCCGAACTCGAGGGCGATCACGTGGTGATCACCCTGCAGGTCAACGACGATGTGAAGCTCGGCCCCGACGCGCACGCCTCGATCAAGATGGCGACGCTGCTGGGCGCCCGCTACATCGACCTCGAGCCCGGTGACGGCTCGGGCCTGCCGGACAAGCGGATCCCCAAGTCCAACACCACGGTTCCCTACAACCTGGCCGACGTCGTGCAGCGCGGTACCCCGAAGTTCGAGGAACTCGACACCGCCAAGCTGGCCGAATCGCTGAACCTGTTCAATCAGCAGCTCGGTGGTTCGCCGGAGCTGATCGCGCAGGCGCTCGACAGCGTCGGTGCGCTGGCCAAGACCATCGACTCGCGCAAGACCCAGGTCGACACCCTGCTCAAGGATCTGGACCGGGTCACGACCATCCTGGCCGACAACCGCAACAGCGTGCTGCTGGTGGTGACCCAGGGTGAGGCGATCGCCAGCCGGGTGATGGAACGGCAGAACCTGCTGCGTCAGCTGCTCGACAATGTCGCCACCCTGACCGCGCAGTTGCAGCAGATCGGCGCGCAGAACGACAACCAGTTCTCCGGCACTCTCGACCAGCTCAACATCATGGCCTCGGGCCTGCAGAAGAACAAGGACAACCTGGACCGGCTGCTGTCGATCATGCCGCCCGCGGTGCGTTACCTGGCCAATGCCTGGGGTAACGGCAACTACGCCGAGGTCGGCATCCCGTGGCTGTTCCCCGACAACTGGTTGTGCTTCGCCCAAGTCGCCGAGGGGTGCGCGTGATGAGACTCAAAACGATCGCCCAATCGCTGTTCGTCGGAGCCACCGCGCTGCTGGTCGGTAGCTGCTCGCTGCTGCCCGGCCCGTTGAACAACGACATCAAGATCACCGCGGACTTCGAGAACATCGCGGGTATGTACGAGGGCAACAGCATCCAGGTGCTCGGCATCGACGTCGGCAAGGTCGACAAGATCGTGCCGCGCGGCACCTTCGTCGAGGTGCACATGACCCTCGACGGCGATGTGAAGTTCCCCAAGGACGCCATGGCCGTGGTGATCTCGCCGTCGATCGTCACCGACCGGCACATCGAGATCACTCCGCCGTTCACCGAAGGCGAGACGCTGTCCGACGGCGATCATCTGCCGTTGGAACGCACCGATGTCCCGGTCGAACTCGACACCATGATCAAGACCATCGATCAGTTCGCCGCGGCACTCAAGCCGGAAGAGGGCCAGGAAGGGCTCGGCCCGCTGTCGGGCCGGGTGCTCTACCCGATGCTCGACGGCAACGGTGAGAAGATCCGCGACACCCTCAACGCGCTGTCGAGCGCGCTCAAGGTGGGCCTGGACAACAAGGACGCGATCTCGACCATCATCATCAAGCTCAACGAGCTCACCACGATGCTGGCCGAAAACGACCAGTCGGTGCGCGATTTCAGCAACCAGGCCACCCAGATGACCACGCTGCTCGCCGAGCAGGCCCCCGGTCTGCAGGCCACGCTGGATCAGCTCAACAGCTTCCTCACCAACACCAGCTCGATCTTCGCCGATCACCAGGCGCAGATCAGCGACACCCTGACCAGGATGACGGCGGTCACCGATCAGCTGCGCCAGAACGCGCGCGGGCTCACCGAGGTCATCGACGTCGCGCCGATGCTGCTGGAGAGCATCGACAAGTCGATGAACAAGGAACTCGGCTACATCCGGCTGCACGGCATCGTCGGCACCACCCTCGCCGGTGAGCAGATCAGCCTGTTCTGCGAACGGATCCAGATGCGCGCCGACGGTTGCCGCACCGGTCGCATGGAGGACTTCGGTCCCGACTTCGGACTCACCGCCGCACTGCTTGGACTGACGAAATGATGAATCGAATCAGCAGACGAGCCCGCCGCAGCATGGTCGCGGTCGCGGCCGTCGGGGCGATGTCGGTGACCTCCGGCTGCGGTCTGACCGTGGAGAAGCTGCCGCTGCCCAAGCCGGGCGCCACCGGCGACACCTATTCGCTGAAGGCGGTGTTCGACAATGCGCTCAACCTGCCCGATCAGGCGAAGGTGAAGGTCGGCGGCTCCGACGTCGGGGTGGTCACCGATATCACCACCTCGAACTTCCAGGCCATCGTCGACATGGATATCAGTACCGATATCCAGCTGCCGGTCGGCAGCACCGCCGAACTGCGCCAGGCCACCCCGCTGGGCGATGTGTTCGTCGCGCTGTCCATGCCGCCGGCCGAACCCGGCACCCAGATGATGGAGGACGGCGACACCCTGCCGCTCGAGCAGACCTCGGCGGGCGCCACGGTCGAGGAACTGTTGCTGTCGGTGTCGATGATGTTCAACGGCGGCGGCATCGCCCATCTGGCCAGGCTCGGCGCCGAACTCGACTCCATCGTCGGCGGTCGCAGCGATCAGGTGGTGCATCTGGTCAACGAGATGACCGGCGTCGTCACCAGCATGAACGACAATTCCGCCCGGATCGACAGCGTGCTCGCCGAATTCGGCGCGCTGGCCACCACGCTGGAGGCCAGGCGCTCCGATCTCGGCCAGGTCGCCGACACCCTGCCGAACATGATCGGCGCGGTCGCGGAGAACAACAAGGCCATCGGTGATCTGCTCGCCAAGATCGGCACCGCCAGCGTCGCGCTCGGCGATTACGCCAACACCTCCGGCGGTGAACTGGCCGGGCTGCTCGACAGCCTCGATCAGCTGATGGGCGCCCTGGCCGCCACCGGCGACAACTTCGGTGCGGTGCTCGACGCGCTCCGCGAGATCCGCCCCGGCGTCAACGCGACCTTCCGCGGTAACAGCCTCGCCGCGCAGGTCAACGTCACCAACCTCGATATCGCCCTGCTCACCGCCCCCGGGACCAGCAAGTTCTTCGATGTCAACGACCTGAACGACTTCGCGGGCAGTTTGATCCAGGTGCTCCAGGTCGTCTACGGCCGGGTGACGGGAGGCCACCGGTGAAAAGCCACAAGATCCTCTACTCCACCATCGGCCTGGTGCTGGTGCTGATCATCGGTGCGGCATATCTGCTGGTGAACGTCATGCGGATCAATCCGCTGCGCGGTACCTACACCGTCACGGTGACGCTGGACCGCTCCGGCGGTCTGCAACCGGGCAACGACGTCACGCTGCGTGGTTTCCGCGTCGGCAAGGTGGATTCGATCGAGCTCATCAACGGCGGCGCCGCCATCGCGGCCAAGGCCTCGATCGATGACGACTACGACATCTCGGTGGACACCGTGGTCGCGGTGCAGGCCCTGTCGGCCGCGGGTGAGCAGTACATCGACTTCCGGCCCGATACCGATCAGGGCCCGTTCCTGACCGATGGCTCGGTAATCGAATACAACCCGGAGACCGTGCGCACGCCCACCCCGGTGTGGGCGGTGCTCGACGACACCAGCGCGTTGATCGCCCAGATCGATCCGAAGCATTTCGACGTCATCCTCAACGAGCTCGATATCGCGCTCAGCGGTGGCCCGGATCAGCTGCGTTCGCTCATCGACGGCGTCAGCCTGGTGGCCGCCGGCCTGGATTCGCTGCTGCCGCAGACCGCGAATCTGATCACCAACCTGCGCACCATCGCGTCGACGACGTCCATGGCCCAGCCCGACCTCGGCACGCTGACGCGCAACTCGGGCGTGCTGTTCGAGCAGTTCAACAACGCCAACGCCGAATTGCAGTCGGTGCTGTCGCAGGCCCCGGGCCAGTTCGCCAGCCTCGGCGCGGTGCTCGACACCACCACCGATCCGATCACCGGCCTGGTCAACAACTTCGTCGCCATCACCAAGGCGGCGCAGCTGCGCACCCCGGCCATGCGGGCGCTGTTCCCCGCGCTCGAACTCGGTGGTGCGGCGCTGGGCGTACCCGCCCACGACAACGAATTCCACACCATCCTCGACATCTGGTTGCGGCCCTTCTGCCAGTACCAGTCCACCCCGGCCAGCCCGCAGGTCGTCTCCGACGGGACCATGCCGAAGTGGAACTACTGCGAGAATCCGCCGCCGGGACAGCAGATTCGAGGTGCGGTGAACGCGCCGCGGCCGAACATCCCGAACAACGGCTCGCACATGCCGCCGGGTGTGGATCCGAACGAACGGACCATGCCGCCGGTGCGGTAACCCCGACCGGCTGAACGCGTCGCGCGTGCGCCGGGGCATACTCGCAGATGAATGCCTGCGGCCCGGCGCGCGCGTGGCCGGACGAAATACACGGCACACCCCCGATGTGTGCCGGGAAGGTGTGAACAGTACTCATGTCCACAGATGACGCCGCTTCCGACGCCGAGGCGACCACACCGGCCCCGGACGGCGACGCCGAGTCCACGGACGCTGCCGACCGCGACACCGGTAAGGTCGGCGCCGGTGCGGCCGAGCCGGACGAGGCCGCTGCCGGCAAGGCGAGCACGGCGGACGCGGACAAGACCGTGAAGGCCGAGAGCGCGGCCGCCGGATCGACCGACGCCGCCGAGGTGGACAAGGCCGGTTCCGATGCGGCCGATGCCGCCGCGGATCCCGACGAGACCGTCAAGGCCACGGCCGCCGCTGACGCGGACAAGACCGTCGAGGTCGACAAGGCCGTTGAAGCCGGCAGGCCCGGTAAGGCCACCAAGTCCGACGACGACAAGACCGTCAAAGTGCGCACACCGGCCGCCGCCGAAGCCGCGCGGGCCGAGCGCCGCAATCCCTTGTTCATCGCAGCCGCCGCGGCCGTGGTCCTCGCGATCGCCGCCGCGATCGCGGGCGTGGTGTTCTTCCTCCAGTCCGGCAACCGCCAGGACGAGCTGGACACCCGCGCCGCCGCCACCAAGGCGGCCTGCGATTTCGGCAACCAGTTCGCCACCTACAGCGGCGACAAGGTCGACGATTACCTGGGCCGGCTCGAGGACACCGCGACCGGTGAGTGGAAGAAGATGGTCGCCCAGCTCGGCCCCGACCTGAAGGCGCGGTTCGAGGGCAGGCAGGTCGACTCCCGGGCCGACGAGGTCATGTGCGGTTATGCCTCCGGCGACGCGGAGAGCGCCACCCTTGTCCTGGTCATCGACCAGACCTTCTCCACCGCGGATGTCCCGAACTCCACCCCTGGCAAGGTCCGGGTCGCGGCGAATGTGGAGATGAAGAAGGAGAACGGGCGCTGGCTCGTGGCTCAGTTCGACTTCCCGGCAATGCAGTAGGGCAGCGGCGTGACGAAAGAGAGTGGGACCGGATCTATGGTCGAAAACGCCGACAACAGCGGCGATGAGCGCGGTGTGCTGCCCGTCGTCCTCGCCTTCGTGGCGGGGGTGGTGCTGGTGGCGCTGGTCGTCACCGCCGTCGTGTTCTTCCGGCAGGCGCAGCAGCGTAGCGACGAACTCGCCGCGCAGGACGAATCCAGCCAGGCCGCCTGCGATTTCGCCCGCGCGACCAACACCTACGACTACGCGGGCAATCTCGACAACTTCATCGCCGAGCTGAAGGGCCGGGCGACCGACAATGTGGTCTCGGATCTGGAGCAGAACTGGGAGGTGCTGCGCCAGCTGCTGGTCGAGTCCAAGGTCAAGGCCTGGGTCGACAAGGCGACCTGCGGTTTCCGTTCCGGCGACACCGAGAACACCCAGGTGCTGGTGAACATCAGCCTGATGAAGACCAACTCGGCCACCCCCGAGCCCAAGCGCCAGGACATCGCCGTGGTCGCGGGCATGGAGAAGTCCGGTGACAAGTGGCTGGTCAACAAGTGGGAGCTGGCCATGCTGCCCGGCATCGACCCGAACGCCGCCCAGCAGCCCCCGGCCCCGCCCGCCGATCAGCCCGCTCCCGAGCCGGGCAACTGAGCCACCGATAGCGACCCCCGGCGGTGGGTCGAGCCACCACCGCCGGAGGTCTATTCAGGTGGTCGGTGCGGCGCCGATCAGAACAGCGTCAGCGCTCCTGCGGCCGGCTGCTTCGCGACTTTGCGCGGGGCAGCCGGCTTTTCTTCTGGCACAGCCGGTTCCGCGCGGACGGCGGGGGCCGGGATGGTGGTGGCGAGTGCGGGGATCTCGACCGTCACCGGATCGGCGGCGGCGGTGGGATCGGCGGCGACCCGGCGGGCGGCTTGGCCGGCCAGTGTGTCGGCCTGCTCGTTGAAGTAGTTGCCGACATGCCCGCGCACCCAGCGGAAACGGACCGGCCCGGGGCGGGAGGCGATAGCGCGATCGATCTGCTGGATGAGCTCGGCGTTCTTGACCGCCGCGCCCGCGGAGGTGCGCCAGCCGTTGCGCCGCCAGCCCGCGATCCACTCCGAGGCGCATTTGATGGCGTAGAGCGAATCGCTTTCGATCAGCAGCGGTTCATCACCGGGGTGGGCGAGGATGGCCTCGAGCAACGCGCGTAGTTCCGCGATCTGATTCGTGCCCGACACGGCGCCCCCACTATCGGAGGGGCCCTGATGGTTGACCCATGCCCAGCCGATGGCGCCGCCGGGATTGCGCAGGCAGGATCCGTCGGTGCTCACGATGATCATGCCTCGCACCCTACGCAATTCGGCCGACAAGATCGGTACCGTGGAATTGCTCTATCTCCCTTCGTAACCGGGACTCTGTGCGGCGCAGGGCCGAGCGGACACCCGATTCGATAGGACGAGCGAGCATGCGGCCTGCCAGGCCACGTGGCGGATCGTAGTCGACCTCGGAGGTGAGCACCGACCGCCCGTAGCCCAGCGGATCGAATCGCAGTGTCAGAGTGCCGGATAAGCGTCCACGCAGCGTATACCCGATCACGACGTTGCGCCGGTACTCGGTGATCTCGCAGGTGAGCGTGGTGCGGAGCAGGATCGGCCCGGCGTCGGTGCGGAAGCGCGCGCCGAGCCCGCGGTCGGTATCGCCGCTCGGTTCGAATCCGGCGACGCCGAACATCCAGTCCGGTACGAACAGATGGTTGTCCGTGTAGGCGAAAGCCACCTCGACCGGTGCGCCGACGTCGCTGGCATATCTGATGCGGCCCATGGGCCCTCCCTCCACGGCTGCGACAAAAGTACTACAGCCTTCCTCTTTATTCGAGGGTTGCGCCGAGATTTGGGGAGGTGGATTTCCAGATGGCTACCGGTCGGTTGCTCGGTCGGCGGGCAGCCCGAGCCGGTCGACGAGGTGATCGGCGATCGGTAGCGCCGAGGTGGCCGCCGGTGACGGTGCGTTGAGCACATGCACCATCCGGTCGGTGCGTTCGACCAGGAAGTCGTGGATCAGCGTGCCATCCCTTGCCACGGCCTGGGCACGAATGCCCGCTTCCCGCGGTCGCAGATCGGCCATGGTCAGCTCGGGACAGTAGCGTCGGCATTCGGCCAGGTAGCCGCGTTTGAACAGGGAATTGCGCAGCTCGCGCAGCCCGGTGCGCACATTGGCCGCGGCCACCCGGTGCACACCCGGATAGCCAAGCACCTCCTTGGCATCACGCAGGTCGATACTGCCCTTGCGGTAGCCCTCCCTGGACAGGCCGAGCACGGCGTTCGGCCCGACCGTGAGCTCGCCGTCGATGGTCGGGCTCAGGTGCACACCGAGGAACGGCAGATCAGGATCCGGGATCGGATAGATCAGGGTGTCGACCAACCCCGCGCGCGAGGCAGGTAGCTGGTAGTACTCACCGCGGAACGGGACGATCCGGGTGTCGATGCGCAGTCCCGCCATCCGGGCCACCCGATCGGCCTGCAACCCGGCACATGCCACCAGGTTCGCCGCGGTCCAGCTACCCGTTGGACCGGAGACTGTGACGCCCGTGGCGGTCTCGGTGACGGCATCGACCCGCGCCCCGAGCACGATCCGCCCGCCCGCGGCGCGCACCTGCTCGGCCAGCGCGTCGGTGATCGCGCGGTAGTCGACGATCCCGGTATCCGGGACGAACAGCGCGCCCACCCCGGTCACATGGGGTTCCCGCTGGCGCAGCTCGGCGGCGTCGAGCAACTCGACGTCCACCCCGTTCACCCGCGACCGCTCGTAGAGCGCGAGCATCCGTTCCCGTTCCGCGCCGTCGGTCGCCACCAGCAGCTTCCCGCATTCGGCGAACGCGATCCCGTGTGCGGCCGCGAATTCCTTGGTCGCCCGCGCGCCCTGCCTGCACAGTGTGGCCTTCAAGCTGCCCGGCGCGTAGTAGATGCCGGAGTGGATGACGCCGCTGTTGTGCCCGGTCTGATGGGTACCGAGCGCATCGCCCTTCTCCAGCAACACCAGGCTCGCTCCCGGCGCCCGCCGCAGGATCCGGTACGCGGTCGCCACGCCGACGATGCCGCCCCCGATCACGCAGAAGTCGTACATGGGTTCAGACCCGGGTGGCGATTGTCGACATGGGAAGCACGATAGGCGCGGCGCCGAGCACCGCCCGTCGCCGGCCTGCGCTCGCCGGGGAACGGGTGCCGATCAGGCGGTGACGACGTCGCTTCCGGCTGCCGGAACGGCCGGCGCCGGGCGCGCCTCGTCCGGCGCGTCCTCGACCACCGCGCCGCTGTCGGCCCGATCGGCTTGCCCCGGCGCCGGATTCCGGTCCAGCTCGAGGGCATGCTCACCGAGCGTCGGATCGGAGAACACCAAGGTCACCTCGCCGCGCCGGGTGTCGACATCGGTGCGCATCTGGGTGACTCCGGACGGGTCGGTGGATACGCCGAGGCGTTCCCGGACCGGCTCGGACATCAGGATTCCGCTCAGCACCGTCAGCGCGTTGGTGTCGAGGGTGATCGAGACGGTGTTGGTCTGTGCCGGGGCGACTCGGGCGCCGACGTAGGTGGTGCCGAGCCCGACCCGCCCGCCGACGCCGTCGCGCTCGGCGGGAGCGGCCTGCGTTTCGGCGGGCAGCGCGGTGGGTTCGGGCGCGGTGAGGGCACCCGGCGCGACCGCGGGCCGGTCACGGTAGACGGCAGCCTGGCCGGAACCGTCGGTGAGCAGGATGGATCCGGTGCGATGGGCCGGCCCGGGCCGCGGTGCGCCCTCGCGGATGAGCGGCGCCGACGGCGCGGCGAGCTGTCCGGGACGTTCGAGACCGGGCATGTTGGTGGCGATATAGGCGCCGGACACCACGGTGAGACTGAGGCTGGCCGCGCCTGCCAGCACGATGGCGGTATGGCGAGCGATCTGAGCAGACTCGAATGCTGACACGATGCTTTCCTTTCCCTCCGCCCTGGTTTCCCTGGGGTCGACGGCCCGCATCGTTGAAAGCCGTACGCTCGTCCAGGTTACGGCGTGGACGGTGGGCGTGCCGCATCGCTGAGAGCAGCATCACAGCGTCGGCGGCGCACGGTCCGCTGGCTCGGCGTTCCCGTGACACGGTGGTGAACCATCCGGGTCGACGAGGTTTCGCGCCGTGAAAATGGGGGTATTCCGAGCTCGCTGGCGAGCGTCATTCTCGACTGCCACATCGAGACACCCGGCCAACGACGTCCGATCGTCGTCGCGACGCACCCAAGACTGGCGCTCGCCCGCTTCACGTATCGGCGTGGGCGATCCAGCTCAGGCGAATTGGCCCGGCGAGCGTCCCGCACCACTGGGCCCGGCGAAGGCCTGCGCGATCGTCAGCCATTCGGCCGCGTCCGCCCCCACTGCCGTGAGCGCGAGATCGTCACGATGTCTGCGCTGGGTGACCAGCAGGCAGAAGTCCAGTGCCGAACCGGTGACGCGCTGTTCCGCATCCTCGGGACCCCAGGTCCACACGCTGCCGTCGGGCGCGGTGAGTTCGATCCGGAATTCCGCGGCCGGCGCTTGCTTACCGCGCACCATGTAGGCGAAGTTCCTGGTCCGCGCGCCGATATGGGCCACGGTCCGCAGTCGGGCGGTCGGTGTCCTGGTGACGCCGAGCGCGTCGGCCACGTCCTGGCCGTGCGCCCAGGTCTCCATCGTCCGCGCGGTGACCATCGAGGCCGCGCTCATCGGCGGCCCGAACCACGGCACCTTCGCGCCGGCGGGAACGTTGCGCAGTGCGTCGGCCAATTCGGCCCGGCTGCGCCGCCACCGGTGCAGCAGTTCGGCGGGCTCCGCGGCCGCTGCTTCTTCGGCGGCCTCGTCGACGAAGGTCAGCACGCGCGGCCCGGCCTCGGCGACCAGTTTCGCGAACCGGTCCGCATCGCAGGCCGAGATCGTGGCGATCTCGTCGGTCCAGGCCAGATGCCCGATCTGATGCGCGATGGTCCACCCCTCGGCGGGCGTGGGGGTGGCCCACTCGGCGGGGGCGAGTGGGGCGACGAGTCGTTCCAGATCGGCGCTCTCCTCGGCCAGATCGCCGAGTAACGCTTCCAGGTCAGCCATGAGTCCTCGCCCCGCGTTGTCGTTACCGGATGTCACTCGTGGTGACGTCGGGGTTCAGCATCTCAGCTCCCGATTAAAGAAGCAAGCATGCGTGCTTGTATTTGATTTCACCCAGCAGGCAGGCAGGCCGTCGGGGCGGAATGCTCGCCCGCTGCCCCCGGAAATGCGCAGGTGCAAGCGGTTTGCCGAGCTGTTCGGTAGCGCTTTTCAGTCATCTCGTCAGTCACCTCTTGCATAGCCGAAGCGGCCGGGATGTCATGTAAGTAAGTGGTTACTTACGGGAGTGCGGATGGCATCGACACGGGAGCGGATCGTTTCGGAAGCCCTGCGGCTGTTCGGCGCACAGGGTTTCGCCCGCACCTCCGTCGCCCAGATCGAAGCGGCCGCCGGGCTCTCGCGTGGTTCCGGTGCGCTGTACCGGCACTTCGCCTCCAAGGACGAACTGCTGGTCGAGGCGGTGCGCTCGCGGCTGGTCGACCGCGGCGAATGGCAGCATTTCCTCGACCCGGACTTCTCCATCGCCCAGTTCCTTGCGGCGGTCGCGCCGAGCGCGTCGACGGCGGATCGGCTGTGGATGCTGTGCCGGATCGGGCTCATGCGCCTGGAACACGACCGTGACGTCACCCGAATCCTGCTGCGCGACAACTCCATCGCCCCCGAAGTACTCGAGGTGTTCCGGCGCGAGGAGTTCGTCGTGGTCACCTCGGTGGTCGCGCGCGGACTGACCGAACTCGCCGGCCCGAAGCACGCCGACGTCGACTGGGAGGCCACCGCGGCCGTGATCGTCGGCGCCATCGCGCACTACTGGCTGATGTGCGACATCTTCGGCGGTGACCACCCCTCCGGAATGGACAGCGAACGCTATCTGCGGGCCACCGCGGACCTGATGGCCGCACAGATCGATGCGGCCGCCCCACTGCCCCTCGGCGAACTGGAGACGTTGCGATGACGCAGTACATCACGGTGATCGGCGGCGGCCTGGCCGGACTCACCGCCGCCATAGCGTGCGCGGAAACCGGTGCACCGGTACGGCTGTTCGAGGCGCACTCGACGCTCGGCGGGCGCGGTCGCGCCACCTCGGGGCCGCACATCGCCCATGACGGCGCGCACGTCTTCTATGCCGACGGCCCGCACTACACCTGGCTGAAGGCACGCGGATTCACCGCAGGCCTCGGCTGGCCCGCACCACAACAGATGGCGCGCCTCGGTTTTCGCACCGACGGCCGGGTACGCCGGATACCGCCCGCCCGGATGCTGCGCGCGCAGGCCCGTTTCGATCTGAAACCGCCGGTTGACCAGGATTTCCGCAGCTGGGCCTCGGCGCGCTGGGGCGCGGCGACCGCCGAGCACATCGCCAACGCGATCAGTGTGGCCACCTCTGACGCCGACACCGGGCGATTGTCGGCGGCCTTCGTCTGGGGCCTGTTCCAGCGGGTGCTCGGGCCACGGGTGCCCGCGGTGCGGTGGGTGCGCGGCGGCTGGCAGCGGGTGATGGACCGGATGGCTGCCCACGCCGCCGGACTCGGCGTGGAGATCACCACCGGTGCGCGCATCGACAGCGTCGACACCTCGGCCGGGCCGGTGATCGTGGCCACCGAACTCGCCTCGGCCCGGCGCCTGCTCGGCGACGACAGCCTGACCTGGACCAGCGGGCACGCCGCCCTGCTCGATATCGCGGTGCAGAGCTCACCGCGCGACCGCAGCATCGTCTTCGACCTCGACGCGGGCGGGTTCCACGAGAGCTACACCATGCAGGACTACAGCATCGCCCCGGCCGGACAGTCGCTGTTCCAACTGCAGATGCCGGTGCGCGCCGGCGAAACGCCCGGGCAAGCCCAGCAGCGGCTTGCCGAGTTCGCCGATCTCGTCATCCCCGGACGCGCCACCAGGACGACGTTCTCCCGGACCGGCACGGCGAAGGGCCGCACCGGCGCCCTCGACCTGCCCGGCCGGACCTGGCGCGACCGTCCGGCGATCGACCGCGGTGACGATGTCTTCCTGGCCGGCGATATGGTGGCCGCCCCCGGAATGCGCGGTGAGATCTCGATCAACAGTGCCCTGGTCGCGGCCGAACGCGCGGTCGCCGCACTGCCCGCGCGCAGCGTGACACGATCATGAACGGGTAGTCGCGGCCGCCGCGCCCCGAATCGTTGACACCTCCACGGGGCAATGAGAATGTTGGGACCTCGAGTCTCATTCGATGTCTCAGACAACCATTCCGGGCATTCGTACCGGCCGGCCTAGGGAGAGCCCGCGTGACCACACTCGCGTCCGGTGTGTTCATCGATTGGGAGCAGCTCACCGGGCAGTCGAAATTCGTGGTGGACCTGATCAGCTTCCCGATCTTCGCCGGGATCGCGGGCTGGCTGACCAACTGGACCGGCGTGTTGATGCTGTTCTGGCCGCTGAGCTTCCGCGGTGTGCGGGTGCCCGGCCTGAAAGTGCTCTACCCGTATCTGCCGCGCCGGGTGCAGGTACTTCCGGTGTTCTCCGAGGACGGTTCCCGTTTCGGTTTCCAGGGTTTCATCCCGGCCCGCGCGGAGAAGATGGCCAGCATCTGCGTGGACAAGGCGCTGATGCGGATCGGCAGTCCACGCGATTTCATCCACGAACTCGACCTGGACGGTATCGCCGACTATGTGGCCGAGATGGCGCACAAGCAGGTTCAGTCGATCGTCGACGACGTCATGTACCGGGAGAATCCCGAGCTGTGGGGTTCGCTGCCGCGGGCGATGAAGCAGCTGGTCTATCAGCGGGTGGACCGGGAGCTGCCCGCGCTGTGCCGTCGCGCGTTCGAATCGCTGGGTGACAATGTCGACCAGCTGATCGACGTCAAGGGCTTCGTGATCCGGTACCTGCAGGACAACCCGATCATCCTCAAGGATCTGACCACCACGATCGCCGCGCCCGAGCTGCGGTTCATGGTGCGGATCGGCCTGCTCGGCGCGCCCTTCGGGCTGCTGCTCGCGCTGTATCTGCACGTGCATCCGAGCATCCCGGTACTCGGCTGGGTGCCGGCGTGGGTGATCGTGCTGCTGGTGTCGGCCGGTATCGGCGTGCTGGTCAACCTGATCGCGATCAAGATGGTGTTCGAGCCGGGCGATCCGCAGCCGCGCTACAAATACCTGTGGCGCCAGGCCCTGCTGGCCAAGCGTCAGCCGCAGGCCGCGGTCGATCTGGCCCACATCCTGGCCTACCAGGTGCTCACCCTGCCCAATCTGTCCAAGGAACTGCTCGAGGGCCCCAACGGCGATAAGACCCGCCAGTTGCTGGAACGGCTGATCTCCGACGAGATCCACCGCCAGCTCGGCCGCACCACCTCGATGGTCCGCGCCGCCTTCGGCCGCCGCCAATTCGACAACCTCAAGGTCGGAGCCGCCGGCGCCGCCGTCGGCCTGGCACCGACCCTGGTCGAGGACGCCGAGTTCACCGAGGAACAAGCCAAGAAGATCGACGAATTCGCCGCCCGCAAACTCACCCAACTCACCCCCGGCGAGTTCATGGAGATGTTCTACGCCTCCGTCGAACAAGACGCCTGGCTGCTGTACGTCCACGGCGGCCTGCTCGGCGTCGTCGTCGGCGGGGTACATCTGCTGCTGTTCGGCTGGTAGCCGCCGCGCACGTCCACCCTGGAGCGCTGATGTATTCGGCGCCGCTTTCGCCCTGAGTGAACCCCGCCACTCCCCTGGAACAAACCCGAATAGCCCGGGGTTGAGTAGGCATCGCTCAACTTTGAAAGGGTCGAAGACGTGACTGCAGCTCAGAACTTGCCGGTGCTGTTCCTGACCGATCCGATCGTGCTGCCGGGCATGGTCGTGCCCATCGAACTCGACGAATCGGCGCAGGCGGCCATTGATGCCGCGCGTGCCGCGAAGACCGACCAGGTCCTGGTCGCGCCCCGCTTGGACGAGGGGTACGCGGCCTACGGCGTGGTCGCCACCATCGAACAGGTCGGCCGGCTGCGCGGTGGCGCGCCCGCGGCGGTGCTGAAGGCGGAGCGGCGCGCCAAGATCGGTCACGGGGTGACCGGGCCGGGTGCGGCGCTGTGGGTGGAGGCCGAACCGGTAGCCGACGTGCCCGCCGACGGGCGGACCAAGGAACTCGCCGCCGAATACAAGAAGCTGGTCGTCTCGGTGCTGCAACGCCGGGAGGCCTGGCAGGTCATCGACGCGGTCAACCAGCTCAGCGATCCCTCCGCGATCGCCGATACCGCGGGCTACGCCACCTACCTGACCAGCGAGCAGAAGCGCGAGCTGCTGGAAACCCCGGAACCGGCCCAGCGGCTGGCGACGCTGATCGAATGGACCAAGGCGCATATCGCCGAGACCGAGGTCTCGGAGAAGATCAGCGAAGAGGTCCGCGAGGGCATGGAGAAGAGTCAGCGCGAATTCCTGCTGCGCCAGCAGCTCAACGCCATTCGCAAGGAACTCGGCGAGGACGAACCCGACGGCGCCGACGACTACCGCACCCGCGTCGAGCAGGCCGATCTGCCCGAAACGGTGCGCGAAGCCGCGCTGCGCGAGGTCGGCAGGCTCGAACGGGCCAGCGATCAGAGCCCCGAATCGGGCTGGATCCGCACCTGGCTCGACACCGTCCTGGAACTGCCGTGGACGGTGAAAACCACCGACAACACCGATGTTTCGGCCGCCCGCGCCGTGCTCGACGCCGATCACCACGGCCTCGACGAGGTGAAGGACCGGATGGTCGAGTACCTGGCGGTGCGGGCGCGGCGGGCCGCCCGCGGGCTGGAGGTCGTCGGCGGACGCGGCTCCGGCGCGGTGCTGGTGCTGGCCGGCCCGCCCGGTGTGGGTAAAACCTCGCTGGGTGAAAGCGTCGCGCGGGCGCTCGGGCGCAAATTCGTGCGAGTTGCGCTCGGCGGTGTGCGTGACGAGGCCGAGATCCGCGGTCACCGGCGTACCTATGTCGGCGCGCTGCCCGGGCGCATCGTGCGGGCCATGAAGGAAGCCGGCTCGATGAACCCGGTCGTGCTGCTGGACGAGATCGATAAGGTCGGCTCCGATTTCCGCGGCGACCCGGCCGCGGCCCTGCTCGAGGTGCTCGACCCGGCGCAGAACCACACCTTCCGCGATCACTACCTCGACCTCGATCTGGACCTGTCCGACGTGCTGTTCATCGCCACGGCCAACGTCATGGAGACCATCCCCGGCCCGCTGCTGGACCGGATGGAACTGATCACCGTCGACGGCTACACCGAGGACGACAAGGTCGCCATCGCCCGCGACTTCCTGGTCCCGCGCCAGCTGGAACGCAATGCGCTGACCGCCGAGGAGGTGACCGTCACCGAGGGTGCGCTGCGTGAGATCGCGGCCAACTACACCCGCGAGGCCGGTGTGCGGCAGATGGAGCGGTTGATCGCCAAGGCGCTGCGCAAGGCGGCCACGACGCTGTCGGAGGGTGCTTCGGTCGCCGATGCCGTGCCGACGATCGGGCTCGGCTACGACGCCGAACTCGGCTACGACGACGTGGTCATCGAAAAGGACCCGGCCGCAGTGCGTTCCGGTGCATCGCTGACCATCGACGTCGGTGATCTGAAGGAATACCTCGGCCGTCCCCGCTTCACCCCGGATTCGGTGGAACGCACCGCCGTCCCGGGCGTGGCCACCGGCTTGGCGGTGACGGGTCTCGGCGGCGATGTGCTCTACATCGAGACCAACGCCGTCGACGGCGAACGTTCGCTGACGCTCACCGGCCAGCTCGGTGACGTCATGAAGGAATCGGCCCAGATCGCGCTGACCTACGTCCGCTCGCACCTGGAAGAGATCGGCATCGAGCCCTCGGTGCTGGATCGCAATATCCACGTGCACTTCCCGGCGGGCGCGGTGCCGAAGGACGGTCCCTCGGCCGGTGTCACCATGGTCACGGCCCTGGTATCGCTGGCTCTCGGCAGGCAGGTGCGTTCGGATGTCGGCATGACCGGCGAGGTCACGCTGAACGGCCGGGTGCTGCCCATCGGCGGCGTCAAGCAGAAGCTGCTCGCCGCGCAACGGGCCGGCCTGAAGACGGTGTTCATCCCGGCCCGCAACGAGCCGGATCTGGACGACGTCCCGGCCGAGGTGCTCGCCGCGCTGGATGTCCGCCCGGTCGCCGATGTGGCCGAGATCCTCGCCTACGCCATCGAGCCGGTCCAGGAACCGGCGCTGGACGGACGGCCGCTGGCGGCCACGGCCTGATCCGCCGCAGCCCTGACGCCGAACGAGCCGTGCCCCGCGATGGGCACGGCTCGTTCGGCATCTGCGGATACCTCAGGTTGTGCCCCCGCGCCGCGGGTATCGAAGGCGATCCCCCGAATCGACCGGTGAGCAGGGTTGCGACACCGCTCGACAGGGTGTGCGTATCCGGTTGCGAATCAGCGTCGCGCAATGGCGAATTCGTCTGCCCGAGGTGATTTTCGGCCCGACCACCGGGGTGCGAACTCGCTATTCCCGCGCGAGTGCGTCGTCCAGTTCGGTGAGATACCCCTGCACCGGCCCCGCGGTGAGGATCCCGCTGCCCGCGCCCGCGATCTCGCCCGCGGCGGGCGTCAACCGAGCACGGGCGCGCGCCATCGCGGCGTGGTCGCCGAGATCTATCGCCGCTCGTGCGATAAGACTCCACAACGCTTCGATCAGCAGACCCGGCGGTGGTTCCTGGACACGGGCCAGGCGTGCCCGGGCCTCGTCGCGGCGCCCTTCGGCCAGTAGCAGCAGCGGCCGAGCCCACGGCTCATAGGGGCCCCACTCGGTCGCTGCCGGGAATTCCGCCGGAGCCCCGCGCCATACCCGCAGGCACAGCAATGCCATCGGCAGCGCGCCCTGCTCGAATCCCGGCATACCGCAGTTCTCGTACCGCTGGGCGATGGTGCGATAGCCCGCTTCGGCGATCTCGATCGGTGCGCCGGTCGCGGCTGCCCGCATGGCGCGATACCACCCGGTGAACACCGCGACCAGCGGCCGTTCGTTGCGGGCTCCCAGCCGGTCGGCGGCACCGGCGTGGACGTCGGCCTGGTCGAAATCACCGAAAGCGCTGCGGGTCTGCATCAGGGCGAGGTGGCCGAGGATTTCGAACGGCACCAGCTCGTGGCGGCGCGACAGTTCCACCAGTTCCCGGCCGATGGCTTCGCGTTCGCCGGCGCGGCCGGGGCGATCACAGGTCTGGAGGAAGAGGCCGTTCAATGCGAAGGCGAGCAGGGACGGATCATCCAGTGCCCGAGCGATTCCGGTGGCCGCGCGGGCCGCGTCGAGCCCGCGGCGGCTGCGGATTCCCCGGGTTTCGACGGCGATGGTCGTCAGCAGCCGGGCCCTCGAGCCGGCCGCCGCGTCCGCCGGTAGCCGGGCGAGCGTGCGTTCGGCGGCGGCCGTGATCTGGGCCGCCTGGTCGGGATCGTCGGATCGAGTCCATATGCCCGGCACGTCGTAGCTGCCGATGATGCGTGCGGTGAGCTGCGGATCATCGAGGCGTTCGGCCGCGGCGACCGTGTCGAGCCGCTGCTGCCTGGCGGCGGCGAGCCCGCCGCTGCCGGTCATCGCAAGACTGCGCAGCAGCCCGACCGTCGATTCGAGGCGCGCGGTGGCTCCGCCTGCCACGGTGCGGTCGTAGGCCGCGGTGGCCTCGGCCCACACCCGCTCGGCAGCGTCGTCGACACCGATGTCGTGGCGCAGGATGGCCGACTCCGTCGCGGCCAATCGCGGTCCGGGGTCGACGCCGAGCTCATCGACGAGAATGCCACGCGCCCTGCGCAATACCGCGAGTGCGTCGCCCTGGCGTCCGGATCGGTACAGGGCGAGGGCAAGCAGCCGCCACGCCTCCTCCCGCCACGGATGGGTGCCGACCAGCGCATCCAGATCCGGTACTGCGTCGGCGGCACGCCCGAGCGTCAGCCGGGCTCGGGCCTGCCGCTCGACGGCGGTGAGCCGCAGTTCTTCCAACCGTGCCGATTCTGTTCGAGCCCAAGCCATATCGGCGAACTCGGAGTAGGCCGGCCCGCGCCACCAGCCGAGCGCTTCGGTGAGCGTGGACAGCGCGTCGGCGGGCGTGAGGTCGGCCCCCTCGCGCACCGCCCGCTCGAACCGCCACGCGTCGACCCGGTCCTGCTCGGCCCGCAGGGCGTATCCGGTGCCCTCGGTGACCAGGAGCCGGGCGGCGGTGCGAGCCGGACGCTGCGGTTCGAGCGCGCGACGCAATGCGGCGACGAACGTGCGGACCGCGGATTTGGTGCCCCCGCCCGGCCCCCACAGGTCATCGATGATGACCTGCACCGGCACGACCCGCCCGCGCGCTACGAGCAATCGCGCCAGCACCGCCCGATGCCTCGGGCCTTTCAGGTCGATCCGTGCGCCGTCGGCATCCCAGGCGAGCACGGGTCCGAGCACGCCGAACGAGACTGTCACGCCCTCACGGTATAGCGCGCTCATCGGTTGCTCATCGGGCCACGCCAGCCTGGTCGAGACCGAACCGATCAAGGAGAAATACCCGATGACCTCGATGATTCCCGGATTCGACTACCGGCGCGTGCGCGTCGCCGACGATATCGCCCTACAGGTTGCCGTCGGCGGTTCCGGCAGTCCGATCGTGCTGCTGCACGGGTTTCCGCAAACCCACCTGATGTGGCGGCACGTGGCCACCGACCTCGCCGCTCAGCACACCGTCATCTGCCCCGACCTGCGCGGATACGGCGCCAGCGATAAGCCGGCCGAACGCGACCGTGAGGTGTACTCCAAGCGGACCATGGCCGCCGATATCGTCGCCGTTGCCGAAGCGCTCGGCTTCGACCGTTTCGCGGTGGCGGGCCACGACCGCGGCGCCCTCGTGGCGATCCGCGCCGGACTCGACCATCCCGGCCGCATCACCCACCTGGCGTCCCTGGATGTGCTACCCACCCTCGACATGTGGGAGGTGCTGCACGGCGCCGACGCCGCGGTCGCGTTCCACCTGTATCTGATGGCGCAGCCGGCCGGCCTGCCGGAACAGATGATCGCGGCGAGCGCGGATGCGTTCTTCGGCTACTTCCTCGACATCTGGACTCGCGATTCGACCGCCATTCCGGCCGGTATCCGCGCCGAGTATCTGCGTGCCGCACGCGAGGCGGTGCCGTCGATCGTCGCCGATTATCGCGCCAGCGCGGGGGTGGATATCGAACACGACAGCGCGGACCGGGCGGCCGGTCACCGGCTGGCGATGCCGGTGACCGTCATCCAGCAGGATTGGGGCTCCGCGCTCGGGTTCGACGCGGCGCGGCTGTGGCGGAACTGGGCCGTCGACCTCGATCACAGCACGCTCGATGCGGGCCATTTCATGGCCGAAGAGGCGCCCGATGAGATCATTCGCGCGCTGCGCGCACTGCTGGCCCGGTAGCTCAGCCGCCGTTGCCGAGTTCGCGTTCGACGGTGCGTGTGGTGCCTTGCGCGACCGCGCACAGCACCGGCTCACCGTCGCCGTCCTCGGCATAGATCTCGCAGCTGACCACGGCCTGGCGGCGGGTCGAACCGGTCACCTTCGCCTGCGCCCGCAGCAGTGTTCCGCTCGCCGGCCGCAGGTAGGTCACCGAGAAACCGCCGGTGAGCACATTGGCCCCGAGGACTGTTCCTGCCGCGAAGGTGATCGCGTTGTCGGCCGCGTAGGCCAGCACTCCCCCGTGCACGAACCCGAACTGCTGGCCCAGTTCCTTCCGCAACGGGATCACCAACGTCGCCGTGCCATCCCCGAACGCCGTCAACTCCGTGCCGACCAGCTGTGCGAACGGTTGCGCGGCGAGCACCTGCCGCGCTTGCTCGATACCGAGTTCGGGAATGGTCATCAGGCGGGTACCTCCTGGTCGTTGCCGGGCCGACCCGTTCGAGGCCGGCTACAGCGCGATAAGCCACACATTTACACCGTAAAGTCCTTCACCGCAACGGTCGCCGATTCCGGTCGGCCATCCGCGATCTGCCGGGACGCCGCGGCGCGGACGGAGTCGAGAGTCATACCCATGCGGTAAGACGGACGTATGCCCAGGTGGCTGCTGCATGTCGATCTCGACCAATTCCAGGCGGCGGTGGAGTTCCGTCGTCATCCGGAGCTGCGCGGGCAGCCGGTGATCGTCGGCGGGAACGGGGATCCGCAGGAGCCGCGCAAGGTCGTCACCTGTGCCTCCTATCCGGCGCGGGCCTATGGGGTGCGGGCAGGCATGGCGCTGCGCACCGCGGTGCGCAAATGCCCGGACGGTGTGTTCTTGCCGCTGGACATGGCCAGCTACGAAGAGGCCTCCGAGGAGGTCATGACATTGCTGCGGACCTTCGGTCCGGTGGAGGTCTGGGGCTGGGACGAGGCGTTCCTGGCCGCCGACACCGACGATCCGGAAGGCCTGGCCCGCGACATCCGCGCCGCCATCGCCGAATTGGAGCTGAGCTGCTCGGTCGGCATCGGCGACAACAAGCTCACCGCCAAACTCGCCACCGGTTTCGCCAAATCCTCCGGCAAGGATTCCGCGGAACCCGGTGCGGGCGCGGCGGCGGGCATGTTCCGGCTCACCGCCGCCAACTGGACCGAGGTGATGGCGCACCGCCCGACCAGCGCGCTGTGGGGTATCGGCAACCGGATCGCCGCCCGCCTGGCCGAACTCGGGATCGAGACGGTCGGTGACCTGATGTCCTCGGATCGGCATCGGCTGGCCGCGGCCTTCGGACCGACCACCGGCCCGTACCTCTGGGTGCTCGGTAAGGGCGCGGGCGATACCGACGTGGTCACCGAGCCGCGAATCCCGGTGGGTCGCAGCAAATCCGAAACGTTCCCGCACGACCTCACCGAACGGGACGAGATCCGCGCCCAGGTCGCGCGGCTGGCCGGTGAGGTGGCCGATGAAATGGCCGAAGCGGGCCGGATCACCATCCGGGTGTCGGTGACCGTGCGCACCAACACCTTCTACACCCGCAGCAAACAGACCAAACTGCCCGAACCCACCACCGACCGCGACGCCATCATCGACGCCGCCCTGCGCATCATCGACCGCTTCGAGCTCGACCGTCCGGTGCGGCTGCTCGGCGTCCGGCTCGAATTGGTTCCGGTCTGACTTCTCCGCGGCCGCACGCTCGTATGCTCGGGCCCATGGAATTCTGGGCGATGGTGGCACACGAATCGGACAGCGGCGTCGTGCTCGCGCGGCAGCAGGTCGGGGCGGAGTTCCTCGGACCGGGTGCGGTAACGATCAAGGTGCATTATTCGAGCGCCAACTTCAAAGACGGCCTTGCCATCACCCCGGGCGGCGGCGTGGTGCGCAACTATCCGATCGTCCCCGGTATCGACCTCACCGGTGAAGTCGTGGAATCCGGATCCGAGGATTTCGCGCCCGGCGATCAGGTGGTGGCCCACGGCTACGAGATCGGCGTCTCGCATCACGGCGGTTTCGCCGAGTACGCCAGGGTGCCCGCCGAATGGGTGGTGAAGCTGGACGGGCTGTCCACCCGCGACGCCGCCGCCCTCGGTACGGCAGGGTTCACCGCGGCGCTGAGCGTGCAGGCACTGCTCGACCGCGGCCTCACCCCCGATGACGGCGCCATCCTGGTCACCGGCGCGACCGGCGGGGTCGGCAGCGTGGCCGTCGACATTCTGTCCGGACTCGGTTACGAGGTGATCGCCTCGACCGGAAAGGCCGACGCCGCAGATCGGCTGGCCGAGCTCGGGGCGAACGAGGTGATCGGCCGCCTCCCGGAACCGGAGGCCAAGGTCCGTCCGTTGTCCAAGGCCCGGTGGGCCGGTGCGGTCGACAGCGTCGGCGGGGCGTCGCTGGCCTATGTGCTCAGCGCCATCGGCTACGGCGGCGCCGTCGCGGCCAGCGGCCTGACCGGTGGAACCGAGGTCCCCACCACCGTGATGCCGTTCATTCTGCGCAGTGTGGCGTTGCTCGGCATCGACTCGGTGAACCACCCGATCGAGAAACGGCGCGAGCTGTGGCGCAGGCTGGCCAACGAGCTGCGCCCGCGCCACCTGTCGGAGATCGAGAATGTCGCCCCGGTGACCGATGCCGAGCGGGTGCTGCGCTCGATCAAGGACGGCACGCATTCGGGCCGCACGGTCTTCGGGGTCGCAGGCGGCTTCTGATCGAAGCCGGGCGAGCCGCGCCGGCTTTCCGGTGCCCGGTCGCCCGAAGTCCCCCACGTCGGCCGCTGGCACGGATGTCGTGTGGGCGGCCGGTGCGGCGGGCGGAAGTCCTTGACCGTCGGCGGTTCAGGCGGCGACGATAGCGGGCTCCTCGGAGAACTGCGTCCGGTACAACTCCGCGTACCGCCCGCCCGCGGCCAGCAGCTGCGGGTGGGTGCCGCGTTCGACGATGCGTCCGTCCTCCAGCACCACGATCTTGTCGGCGGCCCGGATGGTGGAGAGGCGGTGCGCGATGACCAGCGCCGTGCGCCCTTCGAGCGCCTCGGCCAGTGCTTCCTGCACCGCGGCCTCGGAGGTCGAGTCCAGAGAGGCGGTGGCCTCGTCCAGAATCACCACGCGAGGCTGCTTGAGCAGCAGCCGGGCGATGGTGAGCCGCTGACGCTCACCACCCGAGAGCCGGTATCCGCGCTCGCCGACCACCGTGTCGAGCCCGTCGGCCAGCGACGCGACCAGATCACGCAGCCGCGCTCGCTCCAGCGCGTCCCACAGCTCGGCCTCGGTGGCCTCGGGACGAGCCAGCAGCAGATTCGCGCGGATGGTGTCGTGGAACAGGTGCCCGTCCTGGGTCACCAGGCCGACGGCCTGCTGGATCGAGCGGGTGCTCAGCTCACGCACATCGACGCCGTTGAGCCGTACCGCGCCGCTGTCGACGTCGTAGAGCCGCGACACCAGCTGCGCGATGGTGGACTTACCGGCTCCGGACGAACCGACCAGTGCCACCATCTCCCCGGGTTCGGCGCGCAGCGAGATATCGTGCAGCACTTCCACTCCGCCGCGCGTATCGAGTGTCGCGACCTCTTCCAGGGAGGCCAGCGACACCTTGTCCGCCGACGGGTAGCCGAAGCGCACATTCCGCAACTCCACCGCGACCGGACCCTCCGGGACCGGGACGGCATTCGGCGCGTCCTCGATCAGCGGCTTCAGATCCAGCACTTCGAAGACCCGCTCGAAGCTCACCAGCGCGGACATGATCTCCATCCGCGCACTGGCCAGCGCCGTCAACGGCGAGTACAGCCGGGTCAGCAGCAGCGACAGGGCGACGACGGCGCCCGCGTCCAGCCGTCCGGCCAGCGCGTACCAGCCGCCGAGCCCGTAGACCAGCGCGATCGCCAGCGCGGAGACCAACGTCAGGGAGGTGACGAAAACGGTCTGCAGCATGGCGGTGCGCACCCCGATATCGCGGACCCGCCGTGCCCGCAGCGCGAACTCCGCCGACTCCTGATGCGGCCGGCCGAACAGTTTGACCAGCGTCGCGCCCGGCGCCGAGAAGCGTTCGGTCATCTGGGTGCTCATCGCCGAGTTCAGGCCCGCGGCCTCGCGCTGGATATCGGCGAGCCGATCGCCCATCCGGCGCGCCGGGATCACGAACACCGGCAACAGCAGCAGCGCCAGCAGGGTGATCTGCCAGGACAGCTGGATCATCACCACCAGCGTCAGCAGGACCGTCACCAGATTGGCCACCACGCCGGAGAGCGTGTCGCTGAACGCGCGCTGCGCGCCGATCACGTCATTGTTCAACCGGCTGACCAGCGCGCCGGTGCGAGTGCGGGTGAAGAAGGCGATGGGCATCTTCTGCACGTGGTCGAAGACGGCGGTGCGCAGGTCGAGGATCAGTCCCTCGCCGATGCGGGCCGACAGCCACCGGATCGCCAATCCGAGCCCGGCGTCGACGATCGCGAGTCCGCCGATGGCCAGCGCCAGGATGACCACCACGCGCGGCGCCGCACCGTCGACGATCCCGTTCACCACCCGCCCGGCCAGCAGCGGCGTCGCCACCGCCAACAGCGCCGACACCACGCTGAACAGCAGGAACACGCCGAGCCGGCGTTTGTGCGGCGCGGCGAAGCGCAGGATCCGCCGAGCCGTGGCCATACTGAACGGCCGCTGCTCCTTCGGCGCGTTCATCCGCCGGTACATCTGGTTCCAGGCCACCGATTCGATGCTCACCTCGACACGTCCTTCCACTCCCCGCCAGTCAACCTCAGGCCACCGACACTAAGACCTCAACAAAGGTTGAGAGCAAGTTGTTTCGGAGCGCGATTTCGTGCCGGGCCGAGTGCGGGCGCCGTGGTCGCTGAGTGCACCGGACTGAGCGCAGGCGCTAGCCACTGGTGCGGCGGGCCGTGCGCAGCGGAGCTGGCTGCTGGGTGCGGCGGGCCGTGCGCAGCGGAACTAGCTGCTGGGTGCGGCGGGCCATGCGCAGGCGAGGTCTCCGCTGGGTGCGCCGGGCCGAGCGCAGGCGTGGTGGCCGCCTACGCTGGACGGCGTGACCGACGAGGACGGACGGGCTCGGTTGGCGCGGGCGCTGCGCTCCCGGGTCCGCGGCGAGGTCGACGTATCGGAGCGGCGGCGCGCCGAATACTCCTCGGATGCGTCGAACTACCGGGTGCTTCCCGCGGCGGTGGTGTTCCCGCGCCAGGACGCCGATGTCGCGGCGGTGCTGGAATTCGGGCGGGCCGAAGGCGTGCCGATCACCGCGCGCGGTGCGGGAACGTCGGTGGCGGGCAATGCCATCGGCCCGGGCATCGTGCTGGATTTCAGCCGGCATATGGGTGCGGTGCTGGAGCTGGATCCGGAAAGACGCACCGCTCGGGTGCAGCCGGGTCTCATCCTGTCGAGTCTGCAACGGCGGGCAGCCGAGCACGGGCTGCGGTTCGGCCCCGACCCGTCGACGCAGAACCGCTGCACCCTCGGCGGCATGATCGGCAACAATGCCTGCGGCCCGCACGCCCTGGCCTGGGGCCGTACCTCCGATACCGTGCGTGAGCTGCGTGTTCTCGACGGCACCTGCACCGAACGGGTGCTGGCCGACGATCTGTCGGTGCTACCGGGGCTCCCGGAATTCACCCGCGGCGCGCTGGCGGTGGTGCGCACCGGCCTCGGCCGCTTCGAACGCCAGGCTTCTGGTTATGGCCTGGAACATCTTCTGCCCGAACGGGGTTCGTCGATCGCCAAGGCATTCGTCGGCACCGAGGGCACCTGCGGTGTGCTGGTGGAAGCGACCGTCGATCTGGTTCCGCTGCCATCCGCGACGGTGCTCGCGGTTCTCGGATACCCCGATATGGCCACCGCCGCCGACGATATCGCCGCGGTCACCGCGCATGCGCCGCTCGCGGTGGAAGGGATCGATGCCCGCCTCGTCGATATCGTCCGCACCCATCGCGGCACCGTGCCCGACCTGCCGCGCGGCAACGGCTGGCTGTTCGTCGAACTCGCCGGCCACACCACGCAGGAGGCCGTCGCGGCCGCATCCAGGCTGTGCCGGTCGGCGGGCGCGCTGGACAGCACCATCGTCACCGATCCCGTTGCCGCCGCGGCCCTCTGGCGAATCCGCGCCGACGGAGCCGGTCTGGCCGGTCGCACCCCCGACGGCCGCCCGGCGTGGCCCGGCTGGGAAGACGCCGCCGTTCCGCCGCGACATCTCGGCGCGTATCTGCGCGATTTCGGTGCCCTCACCGCCGAACATCACGTCGACGGGCTGCTCTACGGCCATATCGGCGACGGCTGCATCCACGTGCGCCTCGATCTGCCGATCGCCGATGCGCCGCAACGTTTCCGGGCCTTCCTGCGCGATGCGGCCGAGCTGGTGGTGCGCTACGGCGGCTCGCTATCGGGCGAACACGGCGACGGCCGCGCCCGGTCGGAACTGCTGCCGGTCATGTACACCCCCGAAGTGCTGCGGGCGTTCGCCGGGTTCAAGGCCCTGTTCGATCCGGACGGCGTGCTGAACCCCGGCGTGCTCGTCGATCCGGCGCCGATCGACCACGACCTGCGCCTGGCCGGGCTGCCGAACGTCGCGGGCGTCGGCTTCGCCTACCCGCACGACGACGGTGACTTGAGTACGGCCGTGCACCGCTGCGTCGGTGTCGGCAAATGCCGTGCCGATACCGGCGCGAGCGGCGGCTTCATGTGTCCGTCCTACCTGGCGACCGCCGATGAGAAGGACAGCACGCGCGGGCGTGCCCGGGTATTGCAGGAGGTGGTGCGTGGCGCGCTGCCGTGGTCGTCACCCGCGGTGGCGCAGTCGCTGGAGCTGTGCCTGTCCTGTAAGGCGTGCCGGTCGGACTGCCCGGCCGGTGTGGATATGGCCACCTACAAATCCGAGGCGCTCTATCGTCGCTATCGCCGTCGTCCGCGGCCGGTCGATCACTACACGCTCGGCTGGTTACCGCGCTGGCTGGCGGCGGCCGGACGCACGCCGCGGCTGGTGAATGCCGCCTCGCGGGTCGAGGCGCTGCGCCGGCTCGGGCTCCGGGCCGGCGGCATGGATCCACGGCGTGAGGTGCCGCGGCTCGCCGCGCGCGGCTTCCGCCGGATCTGGCGCGACAGCCGACGCTCACGCGGTGATTCGACCGGCGCCACCGAGGTGATGCTGTGGATCGATACCTTCACCGAGGCCTTCGATCCCGAGATCGCCCTGGCCGCGGCGCGGCTGCTGGAATCGCTGGGCTACCGGGTCCGCGTCCCGGAAGAACGGGTCTGCTGCGGGCTCACCTGGATCAGTACCGGCCAGCTGGACGGTGCCCGTAAGCGGCTGCGGGCGACGCTGGACGCGCTGGACGAGCATGTGCGGGCCGGTGGCGTCGTCGTCGGCCTCGAACCCTCCTGCACCGCCGCACTCCGCGCCGACCTGCCGGAACTACTGCCGCAGGACCCGCGCGCGGCGCGTACCGCGGCGGCGGTGCGCACCCTCGCCGAGTTCCTCGATGCGGAACCGGATTGGGTCGCGCCGGACCTTTCCGGGCAGTCGGTGGTGGTGCAACCGCATTGTCATCAGCACGCGGTTCTCGGCTTCGATGCCGATCGCCGGATATTAGCCAGAATGGGCGTCACGGTGACCGAAATCACCGGGTGTTGCGGGCTGGCCGGCAACTTCGGAATGCAGAAGGGCCATTACGACATTTCGGTCGCGGTGGCGGAAAACGGTCTGCTACCCGCGTTGCGGCGCGCGGCCGACGATGCGATCTTGATCGCCGACGGCTTCTCCTGCCGGACCCAGGCCACGCAGCTGGCCGGACGTCCGAGCAGGCATCTCGCCCAGCTCATTCTGGGCGACCGAGGCTGACGCGCCCGCGAGTTTCGTGGTGCTCGCGTGCGCGCCCGCGCCGGATGTGGCTCAGCTGCCGAAGGGCAGGGTGCCCGGCGGGATCTGGTAGCCGGAGCTGCCGGCGGAGACTCCACCCCAGGCGTTGAGCAACCAGTTGAGCGCGTTGGTGATCATTGTCGAAAACCTCCGTAGTGGCGACTGCCAGCTGTTTGCCGATTCGCCGCCATTATCGCTGGATATTCCCGAACTGTTACAAACCCGGCCTTACCTGCGGCTATGCCGTCATCGGATCGTGATAGGGACCGGGGAGCCCGCTGCCGCCCGGCGGCTCCCACCCCTTACTGCGGATGCCTGGCCGCCGGAGCGCACAATGAAACCGTGCGTGATGTCAGGGTCGAATCGGAAGCGAGCCGCACCGGCTCCGACCGCATCGTCACCTCGGAGCGGCCGATCGATCTAGCGCACACGATCTCACCGCTGCGCCGCGGCCCCGGCGATCCCTGCTATCAGCTGACCCGTGACGGCGCGCATTGGCTCACCGCCCGAATGCCGTCCGGGCCCGTCACCTACCGGCTCGTCCAGGCCGGACCATGTGCTGTGCGGGCCCGTGCCTGGGGGTCCGGCGCCGACGAGTTCCTCGAGCGGTTGCCCTGGATGCTGTGCCTGGACGAGGATCTGTCCGGCTTCGCGCCCGAGCACCCGAAGATCGCCGAGGCACACCGCCGCCATCCAGGCCTGCGCATGCTGCGCACCGGGCTGGTGTTCCAAGCGCTGGTACCCGCCGTGCTCGAGCAGAAGGTGCACACCGTCGCCGCGCACGCCTCATGGCGACGGCTGGTGCGCCAATTCGGCTGCATACCGCCGGGCCCGGCGCCCGACGGCATGCGGGTGGCCCCGGACGCCGACGGCTGGCGCCATATCCCGTCCTGGACCTACCACCGTGCGAACGTGGGCCCGCAGCGGGCGCAGACCATCGTCCGGGCGGCGCGGGTGGCCGATTCGCTCGAGCGTGGCACCGGAATGGAGCCCGCCGCGGCGGCGAAGCTGCTGCGCAGCGTGCCCGGGATCGGCGAGTGGACGGTCGCCGAGATCTCGCAGCGGGCCTTCGGCGATGCCGACGCCCTGTCGGTGGGTGATTTCCACCTCGCGGCGATCGTCGGCTGGACCCTGCTCGGGCGCCCACTCGACGATGCCGCGATGGTGGAATATCTGGAACCGCTACGGCCGCACCGTTATCGCTCGGTGCGGCTGCTGTCGGTCAGCGGCCAGGCCCGTAAACCGAAGTTCGGCCCACGGACTCCGATCACCGACCATTCCTGGCATTGATCACCGGCCGGTGATCGAGCGCTGCCCCCTCACTACCGCAGCGCTCGATCGTCGAGGACACATCGGCCCGATTCCACCAGGGTCGCCCGCGCGCGCCGCCGTACCCGGCATTCGTCGACGGTGCAGTCGAGATGCAACTGCATTGCCGCATGGGCCTGTTCGGTGGTCATGACGCCGGGATCGTTGCGGCACGCCAGTAGCGACGCGACATGCATATTGAGGTTGGTCAGCTGCATTACGCGACCTCCGTCCACGCGGCGCGGTGGGCGCCGGGAGCGGCTGGGTCGCCTGCGGTCGGCGACGACTCGGTGAGGTGTACGGTCATGACTCTCCCCGTTCTGCGTGCGATACCTCGTACTAGACTTCGGAGTCCTGCGTGATTCCCCTTGTGCGAGGCAGTTTTCCGGCCCGGCACACTTCCAGCACACCATCACGGCGGCCCCTGCAGGCGCAGTTTCCGGATCTGCCGACTTTTCGCGCGAATTCCCAGCACAAGATCCGTTGTGGAGTGCAGGATTGCCCATAGTGGATGAAAGATCCCAATGCCCAGGCGAAGTGTGACGGGGGACCGCACGCATGGCTTCTCCGGATCGACGCCAAGGGGCTGATCCCAGAGCAGAACGGAGCATGCGGTGCCAGCTGGTTCGGTGAGTTCGGGAAGCAAATCCACGAGTCTGCCGCGGCGGCAACTCGGCCGGTATCTGCGCGATATGCGCACCCAGGCGGGGTTGACCATCGCCCAGGCGGCTCGGCTGATGGAATGGGGCGCCAGCACCCTGCAACGGCTGGAAAAGGGTCAGGCCGACCGGATCCGCACCATCGACATCCGGGAGCTGTGCCGGATCTACGGTGTCCCCGATCAACTCGCCGAGGGCCTGGCCGGGCTCGCCCAGCAGGCCGACACCCCGAGCTGGTGGCACGCCTTCGGTGACGTGATTCCCGAAACCTTCGACGTATACGTGGGTTTGGAGGCGGCGGCGGAATCCGTCACGGCCTATCATCCCGAGCTCGTCCCTCCGCTGTTGCAGACCGCCGACTACGCACGGGCGCTGTACCGACTGGCCCACCCCGGTGACGACGAGGCCGCACTCGACAAGCGGGTGCAGCTGCGGCTGCAACGGCAGGCGCTGATCACCCGCAGGGTCGCACCGGCGAACCTGGATGCGATCGTGCACGAAGCGGTGCTGCGCCGGATGGTCGGCGGCGCGAAGGCGATGGCGGGCCAGCTGCGGCAGCTGGCGGACGCGGGCACCAGGGACAATGTCACCGTGCGGGTGCTGCCGTTCACCGCCGGCGTACCGCTCGGTGTCGGCACCGGCGCGTTCACCATCCTGGAATTCGGCGTCGACCGATCGGGCCGTCCGCTGGAACCGCCGGTGGTGCACGCCGAGGGCCTGACCGGGGATCTGTATCTGGAACGCCCGGCGGATGTGCGCCGGTACCATCGGGCGCACGAGAACCTCCGGCACTCCGCGCTGGACGGTCCATCGAGTAGGCACCTGCTGCGGCAGCTGGCGAAGGAGTTCCTGGCATGAGTATCAACAAGGGCGCCGACATCGACCTGACCGGCGCGACCTGGCTGCGCGCGGGCGAAGGGGAAAACGGCGACGCCGTCGAGGTGGCACTGCTCGCCGACGGCCACGTCGGCATGCGTGACGGAAAGAACCCGGACGGCCCCGCCCTGATCTTCACCCCGGGCGAATGGGCCGCGTTCACCGCGGGCGTGCAGGACGGTGAATTCGACCGGCCCGGCACTTCCTAGCCTCGAGCGCACCGGCCCACGATCTACCTGGTGTTTGACATCCGAAGATAACGGGTAGACAACAACTTGTGGATCGTGGGCTGAAAAACACCCACCCCTTGTACCGCAGATTGCGGCCGCACGACTGGGTCGAATGGCTTATCGTCGCGCTGCTTTTCGCGGTGTCGGCGGTGGGTATCTATGTACTCACCGGCTCGTTGGCGTCGGCATTGCTCGTCGGGGCGCTGGTATGGCTGGTGGCAGCGGGTGTGGTGGCCCTGCTGTGAGGGTGCCGACACCGCCGAGCGAGCGGTGACGGCCCAGCTGTAGACCGCTGGTCAGCGGCGAAACAGCTTGTTGCCCAGCCACACCAGCGGATCGTACTTGCGGTCGACCACCCGTTCCTTCATCGGAATGAGCGCGTTGTCGGTGATCTTGATGTGCTCCGGGCACACCTCGGTGCAGCATTTGGTGATATTGCACAGGCCGAGGCCGTGCTCCTCCTGAGCCATATCCCGGCGGTCGGCCACATCGAGCGGATGCATCTCCAATTCGGCGATGCGCATCAAGAACCGCGGACCGGAGAACGCCTGCTTGTTCTCCTCGTGATCGCGAACGACGTGACAGGTGTTCTGGCACAGGAAACATTCGATGCATTTGCGGAATTCCTGCGACCGCTCCACATCGACCTGTTTCATCCGGTACTCCCCCGGTTTCAGATCCGGCGGCGGGGTGAACGACGGTATTTCCCTGGCCTTTTCGTAGTTGAACGACACGTCGGTCACCAGATCCTTGATGACCGGGAAGGTCCGCATCGGCGTCACCGTGATGAGCTCGTCCTGGGTGAATGTCGACATCCGGGTCATGCACAGCAGCCGCGGCCTGCCGTTCACCTCCGCCGAGCACGAACCGCATTTACCCGCTTTGCAATTCCAGCGCACCGCGAGATCGGGCGCCTGAGTGGCCTGTAAGCGGTGGATGATGTCGAGCACCACCTCGCCCTCGTGCACGGGCACGGTGAAGTCGTGCAGCTCGCCGCCGTCGATATCGCCGCGCCAGATGCGGAACCTGGCGTCGTAACCCATAGTCAGGCCTCTCCGTCGGTGGAAACTCCGGCCGCCGGATGCCCGGCGAGTTCGGCTGGGGTGTAGTACTTCTCGAGTTCGGCCAGATCGAACAGCGCCAGCAATTCCGGCCGCATCGGCAGCTGATCCTCGACCGTCACCGACACACCGGGCACCATGTCGTCCGGTCGCGCCGGGTCCAGCGTGCAGACCAGGAGCTTGTTGCGCCATTGCGGATCCATGGCCGGGTGGTCGTCGCGGGTGTGGCCGCCGCGGCTCTCGGTGCGCAGCAGCGCCGCCTGCGCGACGCATTCGCTGACCAGCAGCATGTTCCGTAGATCGAGCGCGAGATGCCAGCCCGGGTTGAACTGGCGATGGCCCTCCACCGTCACCGCCGTGAACCGCTCGCGCAGCTCGGCCAGCTTGTCGATGGCCTCGCGCACCTCGTGTTCCTTGCGGATGATGCCGACCAGATCGTTCATGGTCTGCTGCAGATCGGTGTGCAGGGTGTACGGGTTCTCGCCGGTGCCCGTGGCAGGCGGATCGAATGGGGCCAGTGCGGTTGTCGCGGCCGCGGCGATATCGGCGTCGGCGACCGCGGGCCGGGAGCCCAATCCCTCCACGTAAGCGGCCGCACCCAGCCCCGCCCGCCGGCCGAAGACCAGCAGGTCCGACAGCGAATTGCCGCCGAGCCGGTTCGAGCCGTGCATACCGCCGGAACACTCACCAGCCGCGAACAGACCGGGCACCCGCGCCGCGCCGGTATCGGGATCCACCTCGATGCCGCCCATCACGTAATGGCAGGTGGGGCCGACCTCCATGGGCTCCTTCGTGATGTCCACATCGGCCAGCTCCTTGAACTGGTGATGCATCGACGGCAACCTGCGCACGATCTCCTCGGCCGGCATGCGGGAGGCGATATCGAGGTAGACACCGCCGTGCTCGGTGCCGCGACCGGCCTTGACCTCCTCGTTGATGGCGCGTGCCACCTCGTCGCGCGGCAGCAGATCGGGTGTGCGGCGCGCGGAATCGTTATCGCGCAGCCACTGATCGGCCTCGGCCTCGGTCTCGGCGTACTGGCCCTTGAACACCGCGGGGATGTAGTCGAACATGAACCGCTTGCCGTCGGTGTTCTTGAGCACCCCGCCGTCACCGCGCACACCTTCGGTGACCAGGATGCCCTTCACACTCGGTGGCCAGACCATGCCGGTGGGGTGGAACTGCAGGAACTCCATATTGATCAGGGCGGCCCCGGCGCGCAGCGCGAGCGCGTGGCCGTCGCCGGTGTACTCCCAGGAGTTCGAGGTGACCTTGTAGGACTTGCCGATCCCGCCGGTGGCGAGCACCACCGCGGGTGTCTCGAAGAGGATGAACCGGCCGGATTCGCGCCAATAGCCGAAGGCGCCGCTGATCCGGTCGCCGTCCTTGAGTAGTTCGGTCACCGTGCATTCGGCGAAGACCTTGATCCGCGACTCGTAATCGCCGGTCGCGGCGAAATCCTCCTGCTGCAGCGACACGATCTTCTGCTGCATGGTCCGGATGATCTCCAGACCGGTCCGGTCGCCGACGTGCGCCAGCCGGGGATAGGTGTGGCCGCCGAAATTGCGCTGACTGATCCGCCCGTCGGGTGTCCGATCGAACAGTGCGCCATAGGTTTCCAGCTCCCACACCCGGTCCGGCGCCTCACGGGCGTGCAGTTCGGCCATGCGCCAGTTGTTGAGGAATTTGCCGCCGCGCATGGTGTCACGGAAGTGGGTTTCCCAGTTGTCCTTCTCGTTGGCATTGCCCATCGACGCCGCGCAGCCGCCCTCGGCCATCACGGTATGGGCTTTGCCGAACAGCGATTTGCACACCACCGCCACCGAAAGACCACGTTCCCGAGCCTCGATCACCGCGCGCAGTCCGGCGCCACCGGCACCGATGACGACGACGTCGTATGCGTGCCGTTCCACTTCTGGCATAGCCGCGAAAACTCCTCAGTCGATGAATCGAAGATCCGAAATCGTCCCGCTGGCAACCAACATCACGTAGAAGTCGGTGATCACCAGCGTGCCGAGGGTGGTCCAGGCCAGGGCCATGTGCCGGGTGTTGAGCTTGGAGACCTGGGTCCAGAACCAGTACCGCACCGGATGGGCGGAGAAGTGTTTGAGCCTGCCGCCCGCGATATGCCTGCACGAATGGCAGGACAGGGTGTAAGCCCACAGCAGGATCACATTGCCGGTGAGGATCAGGCTGCCCAGACCCATCCCGAAGCCGCCGCTCGCGCCGTGATAGGCGCCGATGGCGTCGTAGGTGTTGATCACCGAGATGATCACCGCGACATAGAAGAAGTAGCGGTGCACGTTCTGGATGATCAGCGGCAGCCTGGTCTCGCCGGTGTAGCTCTTGTGCGGTTCGGCGACAGCGCAGGCCGGCGGCGACAGCCACACCGAGCGGTAGTAGGCCTTGCGGTAGTAGTAGCAGGTGAGCCGGAAACCGAGCAGGAACGGCAGCGCCACGAACCCGAGCGGCAGAATCGCGGGGATGTCACCGATCGGCGTGCCGAAATGGCTGGAGCCCTCGACGCAGGAGGTGCTCAGGCACGGCGAGTAGAACGGCGTCAGGTAGTGGTAGTCGGCGACCCAGTAGGCCGTGCGCACATACGAGCGGATCGTCGCGTAGATGACGAACGCGGCCAGGCCGAGCACCGTGAACAGTGGTGGCACCCACCATCGGTCGGTGCGCAATGTCTGCTGCGTGATGCGGGCCCTTGTCCTGCTGAAGACGCCGGTTCCCGTTTCGGGGGTCACGGTCGGTGCGGCACTCACCGGTCGATCCCTCGCTGATCCGCGGTGCGGGTGGTCATCATTACCTCCGCGATCGAATGTGATGCTGAGCACCATACGCCGCAGGTGCTATCGCATGAGCAGGGTCTCGCCAACGCGGACCCCGCCGTAGTGCGGTGATTTGTATCACAGTCGATCGCGGGCGATGCGCCGGCGCCGGGTGTGGTGAACCGGTGGCAACTCGCCGCGGGAACGGGGATCGGGAGGTAGACGCACGTCGTCCGCCCGCGTGCGGCGGGCGGACGACGGCAGGGCTATGTGGTGCGGGGGCGGGAGTGGAAGCCCAGGCCCTCGTCCTGTGCGCCCATCCACGCGGCCTCGTCGGACTTGCTGTCGGGCACGTAGATGGGTTCCTGTGACCGCTTGGTCACTCTCGGTGGCGGTGACTGCTCGAGGTCTTCGCTGTCGATGGTGAGCCGCTCCAAATCGTTTTCGAGGCGGCGCACCGTAGTGGCATCGCCGTAGTTCGCGCGCAGTGCCTCTATGGACTGCCGGAGTTGGCCGACGGCGTAGCGGAGATCCGCGAATTCGCTGCGTGTCATCGATTCCTCCTGAGTTCATACCCGGTCATCCGGATCGGCTACCGCGCGGACCTCGCTGGCCGCGTGACGGCGTGTCGTGTGACCGACCACACATCGTGATCTACAACACAGTAACTGAAGTTATCGGATTCGGCTCGTCGGATACCGGCAAGTAGCGATGTCTTCAGCCCGCCGACGCGTACCCGCCGCCGTGCCCTGTGGCCGCCGCGAAGGCTCGCTCCACCAGGCCGGCGATCGAGGCGGCGACCTCCTCCGCGCGTTCCAAGATCACGCCGTGACCTGCTCCTTCGAGCCGCACCAGTTCCGAACCCGACAACTGCGAGGCCAGCACCACCGAATGGGTGAACGGCACCATGATGTCGGCCGTGCCCGCCAGCACCAGCGCCGGAATCGCGCCGAGCCGGTGCAGAGCGGCCGTCTCGTCGAAGGCCATCAGGGATGACAGGAATCCGGCCATGGTGAGCAGTGAGGTCTCGTTCATCATGGCGGTGGCGAGCGCGACCAGACGCGGATTCACCTTCCTGGTACCGAAATTCGCTTCCCGCAGGATAGGTTCGAGGATTCGCCGCGAGAGCCGCTTCGAGGCCTGCATCGTCCGAGGCGCCCGCCGCACCGCGAAATGCAGTGAGTTCACCGCGCGCCGATTCAGCAACCTGCCGAGGCCGACCTCGGTGAGGCCCTTGGCGGCACCGGCGATGAGCCCCACTCCGACGACGCGGGTGCCGATCGACTGCGGGAACAATCGCGCATAGGCCAGCACCACCATCGCGCCCATCGAATGACCGACCAGCACCACCGGTCCGCGCGGGCTCACCGTTCGCAGCACCGTGTCGAGGTCGCGGCCGAGTTGTTCGATCGTGTAGGTGGCCGGATCACCCGCACCGGATTCGCCGTGGCCGCGGTGGTCGTAGAACACCATGCGGGTCGCGCCGCCCCAGTGCCGCAGCAGATGGGCCCGCAGGAACGACCAGGATTCGGTGTGCAGACAATGTCCGTGCACGAAGACCACGGTCAGCGGGGCGTCCTCGGCGCCGAAGACGCGCACGGCGAGCGGGACGCCGTCGTCGGTGGCCACGGTGAGGCGATGGCCGTCGTGGTCGGCTGCCCGGCACGCAAGGGTCATCGTGGACATGACTATCTCCTGTCGGCCCCACCGTGGGACAGGTCCGCACCGTGGTCGGAGTGTTCTCGTCCGGATGTCGCTGCCGGATGGTGCCCCGTTAGCCGCACCTACCTGGCGTTATGCACACGTTGTCCAACCGAGTCCTGCGGTCGACATCGGGGGCGGCCCGCATCGAACGCAGGAAACTATGGGTGTATCTAGGATTTTTGCTATAACTTCGCAGATTCTGCTGATGGCCGTGTGGAGGTTTTTCTTCGGCTATCGAGCAGAACTGCTAGATAACCGTAGATTGTGCTGACGACGATGGGCGTCCGCTTCGCGATGGAAGTATTGCTAGTTCTAGCGCATCCCCGAGATTGCTGAATATTTCCATCGCGCTGCTCCGGCGCGGTGCGGTCAGGTCCCCACGCGGCGGGTCGAGGGCAGGAACGGGCGCAGCAGATTGGTCTGGGTCGACGGACCGAACTGCCATTCGGCGATCCACGGGCCGGTGCCTTCACTCTGATCGAGCACACCGTCCTCGAGCCATTCGTGGTTGCCGTCGAGCACGCCGCGGGTCAGCGCGCGGTCCTCGTCATCGGTGTTGTCCCAGAGCGCTTCGAACAGTGCCCGGACCCGGAGCCTGGCCTGCCGGCAGAAGGTGTCGGCCAGTTCGGTCGCCGAGCGCGCCTCCACCGCACCGGCGGTGCGCAGGTCCTGGGCCCGCACGCAGGCTGCGGACATGGCGAACAGCTCCGCACCGATATCGACGATGCGGCCGAGGAAGTTCTGCCGGTACTCCAGGCCCGCCTGCCAGCGCGCCATCGCGTACATCAGCGACCGGGCCTGTTTGCGCGCATTGCGCTCCACGAACCGCAGATGCCCGGCCAGCGGGCCGAACTCGGGATAGCTCGCGGGCACGGTGCCGGCACCCACAGCCAGCTGCGGGAACCACTTCGCGTAGAAACCGCCCGCCCCGACGGCCGCCTTGGCCTTGTCCTTGAACTCCGCGTTCCGGTCGACCAGCGCGCCGGCGGCGGCCATATGCGCATCGGCCATCTCGCGGGCGATCAACAGCCGCATGATCTCGCTGGAGCCTTCGAAGATGCGGTTGATCCGTAGATCGCGCACCAGCTGTTCGGCCGGAACGGCGCGTTCGCCGCGGGCGGCCAGCGAGGCGGCGGTCTCGTAGCCCCGGCCGCCACGGATCTGGACCAGTTCGTCGGCGATCCGGCAGCTCATCTCGCTGGACCACAGTTTGGCCAGGGCCGCTTCGATCCGGATGTCGTTGCGGCCCTCGTCGGCCATGGTGCCCGACAGATCGAGCACCGCTTCCAGCGCGAAGGTGGTGGCCGCGATGAACGACAGCTTCGCCGCGACCGCGGCGTGCTCGCCGACCGGCCTGCCCCACTGCACCCGCTGACCGCTCCATTCCCTGGCGATCTTCAGCGACCATTTCGACGCCGCAGTGCACAGCGCCGGAATCGCCAGCCTGCCCGCATTGAGCGTGGTGAGTGCGATCTTGAGCCCATCGCCCTCGCGGCCGACCAGATTGCGTGCAGGCACCCGAACGTTGTGCATCCTGGTGACGCCGTTCTCGATGCCGTGCAGGCCCATGAACGCATTGCGCCGCTCCACGGTCAATCCCGGTGAGTCCGCCTCGACCACGAACGCCGAGATCCCGCCGCGATGCCCCTCGCTCTTGGGCACTCGTGCCATCACCACCAGCAGTTCGGCCACCACGCCATTGGTGGTCCACAGCTTCACCCCGTTGAGTTCGTAGGCCTCGCCGTCCGCGGTCGGGGTTGCGGTGCTCGCCATGCGTGCCGGATCGGAGCCGACGTCGGGTTCGGTGAGCAGGAACGCGCTGACCGCGCCCGCGGCGCAGCGGGGCAGGAATTCACGCTTCTGCTCTTCGGTGCCCGCCAGTTTGAGCGGTTCGGGCACACCGATGGACTGGTGCGCCGACAGCAGCACGCCGAGGCTCGGGTGTGCCGAGCCGACCAGCATGAGCGCCCGGTTGTAGCCGTACTGCGACAGGCCTTGCCCGCCGTAGTCGTGCGGGATCTTCAGGCCGAAGCAGCCGAGGTCGGCCAGCGCGCGGACGTAATCATCGGGAATGCGCGACTGCTCCTCGATCAGCGCGCCGTCTATCGAGGCGCAGACCGGGCGCAGCCGGGCCAGGAACTCGTCGGTGCGGTCGGCGTCGTCGGCGGTAGGGCGTGGATACGGGTGGATCAGGTCCAGCCGGAATCGCCCGAGAAACATCTCCTTGGCGAAGGATGGCTTGGCCCAGCCGGTTTCGCGGGATTCTTCGACGAGAGCCCGGGCCTGTTCCTCGGTGGCGTCGACTTTCGCGGTGGTAGCCATATCTGCTCCTCGGACGTGATCGGGATCACATTCGAGTGTAGGAAAGTTGGTTACCCGCCGGTAGGTCTGGAGTCCGGCGATTTCTACAGGTTTCTAACCCTCGCGGTAGAAGGGTGGATAACGGGCAATCAGACGCTGCGCAGATACCGGCCGAAATGTGGAACGGTGAATCCGATCGTCCCGCGCTCGGCCGAGTAGATCAGCCCCTTCTTGATCAGCCCATCGCGCGCCGGCGACAGCGACGCCGGTTTCCGGCCGAGTTCCGCGGCAACCGCCGCCGTCGCGACCGGGCCGTCATCGCCGGACAGATCCGCCATGGCCCGCATGTACTCCCGTTCGGCGGGGGTTGCGCGTTCATAGCGGGAACCGAAGAAGCCGACCGCGAGCTCCTCCTCGGCCGTCGGCGCGGCGACCGCCACGTCCTCGGCGGTGATCGGGCTGCCAGGGGCCTGATCCCAGGTCGCCTTGCCGTAGGCCTGCACGAAATAGGGGTAGCCGTCGGCCTTTTGGTACAGCGCCCGCAGTGCTTCGTCGGTGAACTTCACTTCCTCGCGTTCGGCCGGCGCGATGAGTGCCTGGTCGGCGGATTCGCGGTCCAGCCGATCGATGCGGTGGTAGCTGAACAGCCGCTCGGAATAGCTTTTCGAGGCCGAGAGCACCGCGGGCAGATGTGGCAGACCCGCGCCGACCACGATCAGCGGCGCCGCGTCCTGACTCAGTTCGTGACAGGCCCCGCAGATGGCGGAGATGTCGGCGGGCCCGAGATCCTGCATTTCGTCGATGAAGATCGCGATCCCGACCCCGATATCGGCGGCCAGCGCGGCCGCCTCGACCAACAGCTCCACCAGGTCGATCTCGATATCGCCGGAGTCGGCGCGCCCGGTCACGGCGGGCACGTCGATGCCGGGCTGCCAGCGTTCCCGCATGCCCTTGTCCGCGGTCGCGCGCAGAGCGAAGGCCTTGAGGATGCCGAGGAAATCGTCGACCCGCTCGGGATTGCGATGCGCCATCGCGATCGCGCGGACGGCCATGTGCAGCGCCGACGACAGTGGCCTTCGCAATTCTTGATCGGGACGAGCCTCGATCTTGCCCGTGCCCCAACCGCGGGAGACCGCGGCGGAACGAAGTTGATTGAGCAGCACGGTTTTTCCGACTCCACGCAGCCCGGTGAGCATGACGCTGCGTTCGGGCCGCCCGCGCGCGATGCGTTCGAGCACGATGTCGAAAGCGTCGAGTTGCTTATCGCGCCCGGCCAATTCGGGTGGGCGCTGACCGGCGCCGGGAGCATACGGATTGCGCACGGGGTCCATACCCCGACACCGTAGCGCGGATCGACAGAGATCTCTGGGCATCTCTACGGCGTGTCCTAGATACGGCTATCGATTCATGATCACGGAGCGGCGGCGACGCGGCCGGTGCCTGCCGAAACTAAGCTGGGCCTCCCGCGAAGATTGGAGTCGACTATGTCCGGCGAGCACGAGATGCCCGGCGAGGACGAGATTCCCTCCGGCACCGCCGAGGTCGTCGAGTCCTGGGAGGTCCCCGCCGGTTCGGTGGTCGCGAGCCGGATTCGCGACAACATCCTCATCGCCATTCAGCGCGGTTACGACGATCCGCAGTTGGTGGCGGACCTGGCGGTCGGGCCCCTGGTGATGGCTGTCGGGAAACTGGAGGTCGAGCTGGCGGCCGCGCGGCGCAGGATCGAAGAACTCGAGCGCTCGGTCGGCGATCTCGCCGGCGGTTCGGCCCGCGGAAGATAGCTGTGCGGATGCTGTTCGGGTTCACGGGTGGTAGCTGTTCACGCTGGCAAATCCGTGGCCAGCTCCGATGATGGGTAACTATCGGCATCGGTCCGATAACGGGAGGTTTTCAGCGATACCGGTCCGTTATCGAAGCGGCTCCGAGCGAATGGTCCGGTTGCGCACTGTGTTTGCATCCGCGTGTGCAGATCTCGAAAAGTCCCTGCTCTGTGCGCTGGACAACATCGCGTCCGCACCGTAATCTTCTCGTGACTTAGTGGAGTCTGTCGCTTCGTCAGAGAGGCGGCGCCACCTGGTCACCGCTTCATCGTCGGTCGGGATTCGTGGGTCTCGGCTGTTCGAACCGGGCATCGGCAGATAGTCGTCAACCTTGCTCGGTCGGCGGTAGAGCACGAAGATCGGAGACGCAGCTCGGTGGGTAAACACAGCTTGCAGCGGGATTCTCGTTTGCCGAATTCCGTCAAGGGTGCGCTCGTCATGGGCGCGGTGGCAGCATCCACAGGGGCCATGCCGGCCATTTCGGCATCGGCGGCCACGATCGACGTTCCCGGCGTCGGTAAGTTCGAGGTGGACGTCCCGCCCGAGTTCCAGCAGCCGGTAGACGAGCTCAACAAGCAGTTGCAGGCCGCCATGGCCCCGCACGCGCAGGGCGGGCCGCAGGCCGCCGCCCCGGCACCCGGTGTTCCCGGCTTCGCCCCGGTGATGCCCGGCGTGTTCGACAACTCCCCCGGCGATATCGCCCTCAACGCCGCCAAGACCAAGGTCGGCGCCCAGTACTCCTGGGGCGCGGCGGGCCCGTTCAGCTTCGACTGCTCCGGTCTGGTCCAGTGGGCCTACCGGCAGGCCGGAATCAAGCTTCCCCGCACCAGCTTCGAACAGTCGCACGTCGGCGCTCCCGTGGCCTTCCACGATCTGCGTCCCGGTGACATCGTCATCACCAACGGTGGCGGACACGTCGGCATCTACGCCGGCGGCGGTCAGCTGCTCAACGCGGTCCAGTCCGGTACCCCGGTCTCCTACACCCCGCTGAGCCCCGACGACGTGGTCACCGCACGCCGTATCGTCTAAAGAGTGGCCCGCGCCGAGCCCGGCAACCAGAACACCGCGAACCAGGCCCGAGTGGATTCCTGGACCTGGGCGGTCCGGCTGTTCAAAACCCGCTCAGCCGCCGCTGAAGCCTGCCGAGGTGGGCACGTCCGCGTCAACGGCACGACGGCCAAGCCCGCCCAGCCCGTCCGCCCGGGCGACGAGGTGCGCATCCGGATCAGCGGTATCGAACGCATCGTGATCGTCGAGCGCGTCATCACCAAACGAGTGAGCGCTCCGATCGCCGCGCAATGCCTGATCGACCGCAGTCCGCCGCCGCCGTCGCGGGAAATCCTCGCCACCATGCCGCGCCGCGATCGCGGTTCCGGCAGGCCAACCAAACGTGAACGCCGCGAAACCGACCGGCTCCTCGGCCGCACCGAATGATCGCGCCGCTGTGGAGACTCAGAGTGTGCCCGCAACATAGTGTTCCCGGCAGGCCGAGCGGCGAATCTTTCCGCTGCTGGTGAGTGGTAGCCGACCGCGCACGGTCAGCACGATGTCGCGCGGGGTGATGCCGTGGACCGTCGCGACGGCGCTGCGGATCCGGCGGTCGATCTGCGTGGCACAGACATCGGCCGCCCTGATCTCGGCGACAAGCACCAGTTGCTCGCTGCTGCCGTCGTCGTGACCGAACGCCGCGATCCGCCCCGGCCGCAGTTCCGGCGCGCAGGCCGTCACGGTCGCCTCGATATCGGCGGGGTAATGATTGCGGCCGTCCACCACGATCACGTCCTTGCACCGTCCGGCGATGTACAGCTGGCCGTCGTGCCGGAACCCGAGATCGCCGGTGCGCAGCCATCCGCCGGATGTCGAGGGCAAGGGCTGGTCGAAGGTCGCGGCCGATACCGCAGGGTTCTCGAAGTAGCCCGCGCAGACATTCGGGCCCGCCACCCAGATCTCGCCGACTCGGCCGGGCTCGACCTCGGTGCAGCGGTCCGGGTCGACGATGGCGATCCGCTGCCCCACCGGCACGCCACACCCGACCAGCCGGGTGCCGGTCGGCTCGTCGTCGGTGACGACGACCCGCCCCGCACCGAGCGCCCGGCGATCGAACAGCCGCGCCACCGGTTCGTCGTCCTGGCCCGCGATGGTGACCGGAAGGGTGGCCTCGGCGAGCCCGAAACCCGGTGTGTGGGCGTGGTGACGGAACCCGTGTGCCGCGTAGGTGGCGGTGAATTCGGTGAGGGTTGCCGCACGGATGGGTTCGGCGCCGTTGAGAACGACACGAAGCGCGGACAGGTCCAATCCATCGCGTTCAGCTCCCGTGGTGTGTGAAACCGACAGGGCCAGGCCGAAATTCGGTGTCGCGGTGGCACCGGCACGATAGTCCGAGCAGGCGCGCAGCCAGCGCGCCGGACGTTTGGCGAATTCTTCCGGAGCCATGGTCACGGCAGGCACCCCCGAGTACAGCGGCAGCGACAGCCCGAACACCAAACCCAGGTCGTGAAAGAACGGCAGCCAGGAAACGATGGGCGCGGCGGTCGTCGCCGGTAGGGCGGATCGCAATTGCCGTATCGCCGCAGCGAGATTCGCGTGCGTCACCTCGACGCCCGCGGGCGTGCGCGTCGAGCCGGAGGTGTACTGTAGGTAGGCCGTACTCGCGGGATCGACCCGCGGTGGCTGCGGGTCGGTTCGCGTTTCTACCAGTGGATCGACGGTGACGACGGGCAGCTCACCGATGACCGCCGATGTTCGCGAATCGCCGGGCGCGGTGAGCGCCACCGTGGGGCGGGCGTGGGCGAGGATCACGGCCGCGCGCTCGGCCTCGACCGGACGGCCCACCGGAAACAGCGGCACCGCAATGCGTCCGGAGTTCAGGCAGGCCAGGAACGCCACGGCGTAGGCGGCTCCGTGCGGGCACATGATGGCTATCCGGTCCCCTGGCGCACTGATGTCGAGCAAGGTCTGCGCGTAAGCGAGGGCGGCGTGGTGAAGTACGGAATAGGTCGATGCTGCGGCAAGGCGTTCGGTCCCCCGATAGGTCAAGGTGACGACAGCGTGCGCGTCCGGCCGGTCGAGGGCATGTGCCCCCACGCGCTCGTGCAGCAGATAGGACGACGGCGTCATGTGGGGTGACCGGCAGCCGGGTGCTCGATGCGTTCGGCGAGCGCGGCGGCCAGCGATTCGACGGTGGGATGGCGGAACAGGTCCGCGGTCGCGATGCGGATACGCAGTTCGTGCTCGAGCGCGCGGCGCATCTCGACAGCGAGCAGTGACGTCAAGCCGAGATCGTTGAAATCCGTTGCGGTATCGATGGAATCGGCAGCCACCCGCAAGGTGTTTGCGAGGATTCGGTGGATCAGGGCAACCAGCTGGATATCCCCGGTGGGACCGGGCTCGGTGACGGCTGGGCGCCCGGCCAGCAGTTCGGCCAAGCGCTGCGTCACCGGTGACGGATCCGCCGTCTCCCGGTAGTCCAGCGCGACCAGGTGGCCCGCCTGATGGCCGATGGCCTGCTGCAACAGCTCCGCGCCACGATCGGCGTCGAACGGGACGATGCCCGCCCGCCGCAAATGGTCGGCCCCACCGGCAGATTCGGCCAGCCCGGTGTCCCACAGTCCCCATCCGACGCTGATGACGCGCCGATGCGGATAACGGTGGACGAGGGCGTCCATGGCGGCATTCGCGCAGGCGTACGCCGACTGGCCGGGTGCGCCGAACGCACCGGCGGCGGAGGAGAACAGCAGCACGAAATCGGTGGGATCGGCGGCGGTCAGTTCGATGAGGTTGGTGGCGGCGGCCAGTTTGGGCGCGAACATCCGGTCCAGCTGGGCGGGAGTGACGTCCTCGATCAGTGCGTCCTCCAGTGCGCCGGCGGCATGCACCACACCGCGGATGGTGGAACCGCATTCGCGGATATCGCGCAGTGCGTGGTCGAGATCGGTGCGATCGGCGGTATCGCAGCGCACCACCACGATCCGATCCTCGCGACCATCCAGCAGCGGCGGCACCGGCCGCGGGGCGCGCGTCGGCACCACCACGTCGCGGGCGCCGCTGTCGAGCAACCACCGCACCGCGACCGAACCCAGCGCGCCGAGCCCGCCGCAGACCACATACGTGCCGAGCGGGTCGATGGTGCCGGGCGCCCGCTCCGGTGCGACGGGGACGAATCGGCGGGTGGCCGGCCCGCCGCCGGTGAGCCGCAGCTCCGCCGGGAGGTCCGGCGACGCATCGGTGAGCAATTCGGCCAGCATCTCCGGGTCGCCACGGTCATCGGTCCACACCAGCCGCACCATCGGACCGGATTCCAGCCGCACCGAGCGCAGCAGCCCCGCGACCCCGCCGATCACGCTCGGCTCGGCGACACCGTGCAGCTCGGGCAGCACCATGCTCAGCGAAGCCGCCACGGGGCTGCGCACGACTCGCTGTACCAGGTCGAGCACGCGCCCCATCCGATCGACGACTGCCCCGTAGCCCGCGTCGGCCAGGTCGTCATCGTCGGCGGGCCACACCACGACCACTGCCGTCCGCGCCGCCGCGGTCCTGCCCGCGAGCACCGCGTCCACGATCGGTGCTGCCGCATCCGCCTCTCGCGCCACCCGCTCACTGGGCATGCGCCGATCCAGCACCCGCGTCAGCCGGACCGCAGCCTCCGATTCACCGACCACCAGCATCCGCCGAACTTCTGCGCCGGCGCCGGGCCCGGCGGGATTCACCGATGCCGTCGCGGTCACCGGACTCGGCGAAGGCGCGGGGAACTCGAACGGTTCCCAGGTCTCGCGCCACCACACGGTGGGCGCTTCGGGGACGCGGGTGAGGGCGGGCGCTGCCCGGTCCGGGTAGGCGATGGGCGGGCGGCCGGGGAGCGCCGTCCGGCCCGGCGTCGACCGGGCAGTGGCATCGGGCGGAGTCGGCTGCCACGGGTCGCTCCGGACGTCCCCGGTGTGCCACGTGGAATCGAAATCGACCGTGCCCGTGCTTCGCACGACCGTTTCCGCGCCCACGGGTGTGCGCGCGCCGCGCCGGGGCGCGAGCGCATTCGCCGGCGCCGCCACCGGGTTCGCCGGCTCGCCGCCCGGACGGGTGAAGCGGATCTGGACACCGGTGAGGGCAAGGGCGGGTGCGCCGTGCTGGTCGGTGGCGATGACGTCGCCGATGAGCCCGGTGGCGGTGCGGGTACGCAGCAGGGCGTGGACCTCGCAGAGGCGGCGGTCTCGTTCGGTGGACAGCCAGGCCGCGGCGATGGCGATCGGAAGCGGGACGGCATCGGGCGGGAGAGCGGAGTGGTCGAGGGCGGCCAGCAGGTGCAGGCAGCCGTCGATCGTCGCGGTGGCGTCGGCGTCGGCGGCCGCGAGGGTGCCGATCGCACGGTCGTGGCCGCCGGCAATGGTACGCAGCGGGCGAAACGCCGGGCCGTAGGCGAGTCCGCGCTCGCGCAGCGCCGCGTAGAAGGCGGTGGGTGCGATGACACGCAGACCGCTACGGCCTGCCCGATTGGCATCGACCACCCGCATCCATGCGATGATGTCACCGGGTGTGGGGCCATCGGTGAGCCGTGCTTTAGCCAGCGTTCCGGCACCCGGGGCCTCCGCCCGCACACTTTCCGATTCCCGCCGCAACACCACCTCGGCCGTCGCGCCGGCCGCCAGTGGCGCGTGCACCACGACCTCCGCGAGCGCGGCCCGCCCGCACGCACCGGCCAACTGCGTGAACCGCCGCAACCAATACGCCGCGGGCACCAGAGCCACACCGCCGACCACGTGCTCACCGAAATCCTCGGCACCGGCCGATGCCGCACCGGCGACGAGCGGAAACCGGCGCCGCCGCCATCGCCTGCGCGGCGCACCCGAAAACCCGCCGAGCGCCGACCAATTCAGTGCCCGGCCTTCCACATACAGCTGGGCGAGGCAGGCCAGCAGGCCTGCCGCCTCGTCGTCGCGAGTGGTCGCCGCATGCGCGGTCATGCCGAGATCGTCGTGGTCACGCACTGCCGAGATCAGCTGCGGATGCGGGCCGATCTCCAGCACCGTCGAGAACCCCGCATCGGCGGCGCTGCGCAACGCGCGTGCGAGTTCGACTGTGCCACGGGCATTATCGAGCCAGTACTCGGCGTCGGTGGCATCGGAGGTGATCGTGCGACCGGCATGGGTGGTCGAGTACACCGGCGTCTGCGGTACGCGGGCGACGACGTCCTTGATGGCCGCGCAGAACTCCGGCAGCACCGCCTCCACCTGCGGGCTGTGCGCCGCGAAGGCCACCGCCACCCGACGGGCGAACAGGCCTCGCCGCCGTGCCCGCCGCACCACCGCCTCCACCGAGCGTTCGGTGCCGGACACCACCACCGAACGCGGTCCGTTGACCGCCGCGATCCCGGCCGACGCCCGCAGTGGCTCGACCATGAGCGCCACCTGGTCCGGTTCGGCCTCGAGCACCGCCATCGCACCCTGACCGTCCAACCGCGCCAATGCCCGGCTGCGCGCGACGACCACCCGCGCCGCGTCCGCCAACGTCAATGCTCCGCTCACCGCGGCCGCGGCGACTTCGCCGAGGCTGTGCCCGGCGACGCCGTCGGGGCGCACCCCGAATGAGGCGAGCAGCTCCGACAGCGCGATCTGATAGACGAACAACGCGGGCTGCACGACCTCGGTCGCGTTACGTCCGCTGTCGTTGCCGCCGAAGCCACGTCGCGGCGTCCATACCCGCGGTCCACCCGCGTCGCAGACGGCATCGGCGGCCGCGGTGAGCGCGCGGGCGAACACCGGATAGCGCGCGGCGAGCACCCGTCCCATCCGCGCATGCTGGCCGCCCTGACCGGAGAACAGCAACAGCAATCCACCGGGCCGACGCTGTGCCGCCGGCCCGATCACGCGCGGATCCGCTGCGCCCCCGGCCAATCCACGCAGCCCGGCGACGGCGGCCGCGGCGTCGTCGGCGATCACCGCCGCTCGCATCGCCGCGCCGATGAGCCGGGCCGAGCCCGCGGCGAGAACCGGCAGCGGAGTGCCGCCGCGACGGTCACCGTCAGCCGCCGAGACCTGGGTGGGTTGCTCGGCCGCGGGTGGGCCGGGGCGCGCTGTGATCGGCTCCGCATGGCCGATCGGCCGGTCGGCGCTATCGGCGTCATCCACCGCCGCACGCACGGCGTCAGGACCGCGCCGAGCGCTGACGCCGGAGTCGGCATCACGAACGAATGCCGCAGGATCCAGCATCCGCGCCATCAGCGACGCAGTTTCCCTCAGTTCGCCCGCGTCGCGACCCGACAGCGGTATGAGCGATGGTGGCTGCGGCTCGCGCGGTTGCGGCTTCACGACCCCACGCAGCGCGACGTGCGCATTGGTTCCGCCGAACCCGAACGAGCTGACCCCGGCATATCGCTCGACCGCGGGCACGCCGGTCCAGTCGACGGCCACCTCCGGCACACGCAGCCCGCGCTCGTCGAGCCGCAGCAATGGATTGGGCGAGGTGAAATTGGCGGTCGGCGGAATGGTTCCGTGATGCACGGCCAGCGCGGCCTTCATCAACCCGGCCACTCCGGCCGCGGCTTCCAGATGGCCGACAGTGGATTTGAGCGACCCGATCCAGGCATCGCCATCGGCCTCCGCGCGCACCTCGGCCAGTGCCCCGACCTCCACCGCGTCACCCAAAGCGGTACCGGTGCCGTGACATTCGAGATACCCGAGCACGCTCGGAGTGAGCCCGGCACGCTGCCACGCCGTCCGGATGATCTCGCGCTGCGCCCGCCCGTTCGGCGCGTACAACCCATTGGACCGGCCGTCCGAGCCGACCGCCGAGCCGACGATCTCCGCATACGTGCGATTGCCCTCGCGCCGAGCGTCGATACTGCGTTGCAACACGACGACGGCGCACCCTTCGCCGCGCACATAGCCGTCGGCGGCCGCGTCGAACGGGGCGCACCGGCCGGTGGGCGATAGGAACCCGGCCTCGGCCAGATAGTCGCCGGTATGCGGAAGCAAGGTCAGGTTGACGCCACCGACCACCGCGAACGGCACGCTGCCGTCGGCGAGCAATCGCACCGCCAGATCCACCGCGACCAGCGACGACGAGCAGGCCGTGTCGACTACCAGGCTCGGGCCGCGCAGATCGAGGGCGTAGGACAGCCGGTTGGCGATGATGCTCGACGCCGAGCCGGTCACGGCGTACGGCGGGTCGTAGCCGCCGTGTCCGAGTACCGCACCGCCGTGCTCGAACCCGCAGGCGCCGAAGATCACCGCGCCCGCCGAACCGCGTGCGCGGTAGCCGATTCCGGCATCGTCGAGTGCCTCGACGGCCACTTCCAAGGCGATCCGCTGCTGTGGGTCCATCACCGCTGCCTCGCGGCCGGAGATCCCGAAGAACTCGTTGTCGAAGCGGTCGATCCGGGTGAGGTAGCCGCCTCGCTGATGACCGGCGCGGCCCTGCGGCGGCATTCCGGTGACGTCTCGGCCGTCGAGGAGCAGCTGCCAGAACTGGTGCGGTCCGTCGGCTCCGGGCAGGCGGCAGCCGATGCCGATGACCGAGACCGGCGTCGAGGTGGGATGGGGTGGGCTCATCGCATGAGGGAGTCGACCAGTTGTTCGATATCGGGGTGGTCGTACAGGGCGGTGATCGGCACCTCGACGCCGAAGGCGTCCTCCAGATGCGCGGTCAACCGAGCCAATTGCGCCGAGCCGAGGCCGAGGTCGGCGAAGCTCGTGCCGGTGCTGATCGTGGACGGGTCCACGGCGAGTATTCCGGCGACGGTCGCGACCGCGGCATCGGTGAGCGCGCGGCGGGTAAGCGCTTGGCCGCCAAGCTGATTCGCCCCCATCCGTCCCCTCTTCCCGATCACGCATCGGCAGCCGCGCACCCCGGCTGGTACCCACGCGATTATGCCGGAGAATTCGGTCTCGGCAAGGTGCGATTGCGCCGCCTGCGTGCCCTTTCGCCGACACGCCGGATCGCCTACCGTGGCAGCGTGGCCGATATCCGCGATGGGCGTATTCCGACCGTGCCGACCGTGCTGCGCTGCTGTGCGGCGTTGGTGGCTACGCCGCCGAAATTGCTGCGCCCACGCCGTCCCGATGCCGGGTTGCTGGCGAGCATCGAGCAGGCGCCGTTACCGCGGGCCCGCGCCACCGTCCGGTTGCGGGTGATCCCGCAGGCGACGATGTCGGCGCCGGCCACCATCGTCGCCGAGGGGGTGCGTAGCTTGCGCGAGCTGCCGATGGCGATGGGTTCGTACCTGGTCGAACATCCCAGCGCCCGGTTCCTGGTCGACCCGGCGTTGTGCGCCGACCCGCACAGCCGGGTGCTGCCGGGGCTGCCGTTCCCGATTCCGCTGCTGGTCGCGCCGGACAAGCCTGTGCTCGGCCTGTCCGATGCCTTGGCCGCCCGCGATATCGCGGTCTCCGATATCGATTTCGTGCTGCCGACCCATCTGCACTGGGATCACGTCTCCGGCCTGCTCGAATTGCCGTCGTCGATCGAAATCAAGTTGCCCGCAGCGGAATTGGATTGGGCGACCACCGGGCCACAGGCGCCCATGTCGGTCGTGCGGGCGACGCTGGACAACCGGGCCTGCGCGCCTTTCGAACTCGACGGCCCACCGGTGCTCACCTTCCACCGCAGCAAGGACCTCTTCGGTGACGGTTCGGTCGTCCTGGTAGACCTGGCCGGCCACACCCCCGGCAGCATCGGCGTGCTGCTCGCCGTGGACGACGGCTCCCGCGTCCTGCTCGCAGGCGATGCCGTCTGGAACAAACTCCAGATCGAACTGATCCGCGAGAAGGCCCCGATGCCCGGCCTGCTGTTCGACGCCGATCGCGACGCCACCTTCGCCACCATCCATCGTCTGCACGCCCTGCCCGACGGCATCGAAGTCGTCGCCGCACACGACCACGACGCCGTCTCGGCACTGGCGGCGCGCCACCATTGAGCCGTGTCGGGGCCGCGAGGCCCGCTCGTCCGAGACGCCACCGAGTTCCAGCAGCGGGCAGGTCCGGGCCGGGCCGATTCGCCCCACGGCACTTCGCCGTCTCGCGTCAGTGAGGTCGGTCGGCCCGGCACATGCGATCGCGGGGCCGAGCGCGAGCCGGGGCGCGGTATTCGCCCCGATCCGCTGCGGATCAGCCGACGACGACGGTCTCCGCCAGCCGCGCGGTGATCAGCTGCTCGGCCTCGCCGACCATGCGCTCGATGAGTTCGGCGCAGGTGGGGATGTCGTGGATCAGGCCCTGGCACAGGCCGACCGACCAGATGCCCGCGTCCAGATCGCCCTCGTCGAAGACGCGGCGCCCGCGTGCGCCCGCGACCAGATCGCGGACGTCGTCGAAGGTGCCGCCCGCCTTCTCGATCTCGACGACCTTGCGGCTGATCTCGTTGTCGGCGACGCGGGCGGTATTGCGCATGGTGCGGAAGATGAGCTGGGTGTCGCGCTCGCTGCCTGCCACGATCCGCTCCTTGACCTTGTGGTCGATGCACGACTCCTGGGTGCACAGGAAGCGGGTGCCCATATTGACGCCGTCCGCGCCCAGCGCCAGCGCGGCGACCAGGCCGCGAGCGTCGGCGATACCGCCGGAGGCGATCATCGGGATGCTCAGTTCCCTGGCGGCGGCCGGGATCAGCACCAAACCGGGGACGTCGTCTTCGCCGGGGTGGCCCGCGCATTCGAAGCCGTCGATGCTCACGCCGTCGACGCCGATCCGCTCGGCCTTGAGTGCGTGCCGGACGCTGGTGCACTTGTGCAGCACCTTGACGCCGGCGTCGCGGTAATAGGGCAGGAACGGTTCCGGGTTGCTGCCTGCGGTCTCCACGATCTTGATGCCGCTGTCGATGATGGCCTGCACGTATTCGGCGTACGGCGGCGGGTTGATCGACGGCAGGATGGTGAGGTTGACGCCGAAGGGCTTGTCGGTGAGTTCCCTGGTGCGCGCGATCTCGCGGCGCAGGTCGTCGGGGGTTGGCTGGGTCAGGGCGGTGATGAAACCGAGCCCGCCGGCATTGGCGACGGCCGCGACCAGTTCGGCGCGGCCGACCCACATCATGCCGCCCTGCACGATCGGATGTTCCACACCGAAGGTCTCGGTGAACCTGGTCCGCAGCATTGCTTCTCCTCTGCTCGTCGCGGGCGTGCCCGCTCTCGGGGAGATCGTGACACGCGAATCAACCTCTCGACAAGCTGTAAGTAAGTGGGGATTCGCATATGTCTGCGATCCTGCTGGCTGTGTCGACCTACCTGTCGAGGCGGATAAACTGCCGACAGCCTGCGGATATTGCCGATAGCCCTGCCATGGCGGTGTGGCCGGAAGATTAACGCCGAATCAGCAGCGCGAATCCTTGTTGCCGGGTAAGTTACTTGTTATTCTTCGCACAGGTTGAGCCCGTCACCACCGCCGGACGCTCCGGCGGCCACCGTGCGGGAGAGGAGTGCCTGGATGACCACCGGTGTGCAAGCGTTGGACGAGCCGATCAGATCGCGGCGCAATCATTGGAACAACCAGCTCGCGACCCATGCGGCCATGCGGCCGAACGAGGTCGCCGTGCGGTTCCGTGGCGCCGACACCACCTGGCGGCAACTGCACGAACGCTCGCTGAAATTCGCCGACGCGCTGGCCCGCCGCGGTGTCGGCTTCGGCGACCGAGTGCTCATCCTCGCGCTCAACTATCCCGAATACCTGGAGTCGGTCTTCGGCATCAACGCCCTCGGCGCCATCGCGGTCCCGGTGAACTTCCGGCTCACCCCGCCCGAAGTCGCCTACATCGCCTCCGACAGCGGCGCCAAGGTGGTCATCACCGACACCGTGCTCCAGCCGCTGGCCACCGCGGTCCTCGGGCAGGTGGAATCGCTGGAGACCTGCGTGGTCATCGGCGGCCGATCCGCCGACGGCGTACTCGGCTTCGAGGCCCTGCTCGCCGAGGAGGGGCAGCCGCACACCCCGCTCGACATCCCCGAGGACACGCCGAGCCTGATCATGTACACCTCGGGCACCACCGGCAGCCCCAAGGGCGCGATCCTCTCGCACGCCAATATGAACGCTCAGGCCCTGACCTGTATCCGGGCGATGGCCATCGATCAGGAGTCGATCGGTTTCTGCACCTCGCCGCTGTTCCACATCGCCGGACTCGGCAGTCTCGCACCGTATTTCATGCTCGGCGCCAAGACGGTGCTGCATCCGCTCGGCGCCTTCGACGCGACCGAATTCCTCGACGCGGTCGAGGCGGAGCAGGCCACCACAGCCTTCTGCGTTCCCGCGCAATGGCAGCTGATCTGCGATGAGCCCACCGTCAAGGAGCGCAAGCTCGCGCTGAAGGCGCTCAGCTGGGGCGCCGCGCCCGCCTCCGACACGGTGCTGAAGGCCATGGCCGAATGCTTCCCCGACGCGTTCAACGTCGCGGTGTTCGGGCAGACCGAGATGTCGCCGATCACCTGCGTGCTCGAGGGCAAGGACGCGATCCGCAAGCTCGGCTCGGTCGGCAAGCCCATTCCGACCATCCAGGCCCGCATCGTCGACGACGAGATGAACGATGTCGCCCCTGGCGAGGTCGGCGAGATCGTCTATCGCGGACCGACCCTCATGCAGGGCTACTGGAACAAGCCGGAGGCCACCGCCGACGCCTTCGCCGGCGGCTGGTTCCACTCCGGCGACCTGGTCCGCCAGGACGAGGAGGGCTTCATCTATGTGGTGGACCGCAAGAAGGACATGATCATCTCCGGCGGCGAGAACATCTACTGTGCCGAGGTGGAGAACGTGCTCTTCGCCCATCCGCGGATCCGCGAGGCCGCCGTCATCGGCCGTCCGCACGAGAAGTGGGGTGAGGTCCCGGTCGCGGTGGTCGCCCTCGCCGATCCGGAGGGTGAGCTGACCCTCGCCGAGCTGGAACCGTTCCTCAACGAGAACCTGGCCAGGTACAAGCATCCCAAGGAGCTCGTGGTGGTTCCGGAGTTGCCGCGCAACGCCAGCGGCAAGGTCGTGAAAGTCGAGCTGCGCAACCAGCATTCGTAGGTTTCACGTGAATCCTCGCCGCGCGCCGGACCATTGACGTCGGCAGCGCCGCCGACAGATCTGCCCCGGGGATAGTGCCGCCCACCTTTGAGCGTCAGCGAAACATGTTGTCGCTCAGAGGTGGGCGCAACTGTGTGCCCGGTCGGCTCAGATCATGTTCTTGTTGGTCATCCAGCGCATGACCTGCCAGCCGCAGAACACCGGCAGCCAGCAGGTGAGCACGCGATAGAGCAGCACCGACGGCACCGCGACGGCGGCGGGCAGCCCGAATGCGGCCAGACCACCGATCAGCGCCGCCTCCACCGCACCGACACCACCCGGCGTCGGCGCCGCGGAGGCCAGGGTGCCGCCGATCATGGTCACGATGGTGACGGTGACGAAGGTGGTCCCGCCGCCGAAGGCCTCCACACTGGCCCACAGCGCCAGCGCCTGACCCAGCGTCAGTGCCGCGCAGCCGGCGATGATGATGGCGAACCGCTTCGGATCCTTGGCCAGATCGGCGAGCTCACCGAGCACCTCTTGGAGCTGCGGCCGCACCGAAGTATTCAGCCAGCGCCGCAGTTTCGGCACGAACATGAAGGTGCCGATGATGCCGACGCCGACGCCGGCGAGCAGGTACAGGATGGTCTCGTCGGGCACGAAATGCGACAGGTCCGCCGAGGTACCCGCCGCGATGCTGAAGAACACCAGCAGGCTGATGTGGGTGATCACCTGCACGGCCTGCTGCAACGCCACCGCCGCCGTCGCGCGGACCGCGCCGAGGCCGCCCTTCTGCAGGAATCGCACGCTCAGCGCAAGGCCACCCACCCTGGCGGGTGTGGTGGTCGCGGCAAAAGTGTTGGCCACCTGCATGATCACCAGGTTGCGGAAGCTCACCACACCCGACGCGCACGCCCAGAGGGCGGCCGCGGTGCCGATATAGGTGAGTGTCGACAAGGCAAGGCCCGCCAGCGCCCACCACCAATTCGCGGTGCGCAGCTGGCTGAAGAAGGTCGGCACCGCGCTGATGAACGGATAGGCCACGTAGACCAGGCCGATCAGCAGCACCAGCTGGATGATGCTCTTGCGGCTGAACCGGGTGATCTGCTCGGCCTCGATCCGGTCCTGGCCGGTCTGCTTGCGCACCTCATCGCGGGTGCCCGACATCACCGCCTTCCAGTCCGGCACCGATTTGCGGATCCCGGAGGGCATACCGGATCTGGTCAGCCTGCGCGAGGCGGTGAGCACCGCCTGCTCGCCGAGGGTCGCGATCGCCGCGCGCACCGCGGGCTCGCGGCCGAAGATCGACGCCGTGGAGACCAGCAGCTGTGCGACGTCGGACTGGATCTGCGCGTCGGAGGCGCCGAGCTCGGCGCCGATGAACCCGCCGAAGCGGGCGAGGCCGTCCTCCACCCGGATCTCGTCGGGGCGCAGATCACCGATCGCGATCTGGCGCCGGTGCAGCGAATCCAGCGATTGCCACAGCCCGGGCAGCACCTCCTCGTCGAGCTCGGCCAGCGGCATCCCGCGCGGCACCGTATGCGCGTACAGCATCCACCCGCGATCCAGCGACGCCACCGCCACCGGCGCGTGCGCCGCCATCCCCAGATCGCCGACCGCGATCGCCATCAGCGCCCGATGTTCGACCGCGCGGTGCATCGAACCGTGCAGCGGTGCGGTCTCGCTGGAACGGAACGTCAGCCAGCGCCACAGCTGGCGCAGCGCGCCGTGGCTGCGCTGGTTCTTGCCGTACAACTCGACGGTGAGCCGGCGCTCCGGCCCGGCCACCGCCGCCGACAGCAACAGCGGGCCAGGGCCCGACGGCCGCACCACGGTGAACGCGGTCACGGTGAACCCGCGCTTGGCCAGCACCCGCACCGCCGCGTCGAGCGGCACCTCGAGCGCGGGCGTGCCGACCACCAGCACGATCACCGCGCCCACCAGCCAGCCCACCGCGAGCCCGAACATCGCCCTCGCCGGCACGACGGTACTGACCACCAGATGGATCGGCGCGAAGGCCAGCAGCAGAAACCACATCCAGCGCCGGGCCCGGTCCGGCAGCCACGGACTCGACACCGTCAGCACCGCGGCCAGCATCGCGATCCAGCGCGGATCGTCGAGGAACTGCTGCAAGAACGTGTTGTCGAGCTTGTCCGGCACCTGCAGATGCCATTTCGGCGCCGACAGCCCGGTACCGGTGATGGACAGCAGCAACCCGGCCACCAGCCCCGCCGCCGCGTATCCGGCCATCAGTTTCCACTGCCTGCCGAGCACCAGCTCGATCAGGATGGCGAAGGGCAGGATCAGGATGGCGATGCCGTAGAGCAGATAGACCAGGTTGGATTGGTCGGGATTGAGGAATCCGACGATATTGGAGACCGAACGTTCCAGCGCCAGCCATTCCGGCCGGGTGATCAGCGAACCCGCGATCACCACCCCGACCCCGATCGCGGCGAGTACGACACGGATGATGTCACTGGTGCGCCGGGTCAACGGCTGCAGCAGGCTGCCCGTGACCGGGATGTCCCGCCCATCGACTCGCATGTCGTATCGGTACTTTCGGATCGAGTTGAAGCTACGCCGGCCACCCTCGCTCACTGCAGGTGAGTATGCAGGAGGCCGAGGCGGACGATACACACCAACACGCCGCACCGACGTCCGGCAATCGGTTGCCCAGACAGCCGGGAAGTGGTATCGGCGGCGCCTCGATCACTCGCCGAGGCCGGTCGCGGGGTGCCTGCGGCCCGGTGCGGCGATCAGCGTGGCCCGCTTCTCCGCACCGGGATGATGGCCGTGCGGTGGCCGCGGTTGGGTGCGGCCGGACGGACTCAGGCCCCGGCCGTGCGAGCGTGCCGTCCCACCGGAGGGCCGGTCGGCGGGACCACGCTGAATACCGTCCCGGTCATCTCGCCACTGTCGAGTTCGACGATGGCGCGGACGACCTTCGTGGTGGCGATGGAGCCGGGGAACGCATCCGGCGCGATCGCGTTGACCCGCACGCCGAACTCGTCGAACTCGTCGGCCAGATGGCGGGTGAGCTTGTTGAGCGCGGCCTTGGACGTGCCGTACAGCGTCTGACCACCGAAGACTTCCGGCCCCGACATGCTGGACACATTGACGACATTGCGGTTGTTCGCGCGGTTGGCGGCGTCGTCGTGCAGCCAGAACCGCTGCGCCAGCCGGGTCGCCAGCCGCAGGGGCACCTCGACATTCAGCGTGAACACCGGTCCGAACGCGTCGAGTGCGGCATCGCCGTCGACCACGCCGAGCGGGTGCAGCGCCATATTCGCCGCATTGTTCACCAGCAGATCCACCCGGCCGAACTTGGCCAGCGCCAGATCGACGACCCGTTCGGGCTCGCCGGGCTCGGTCAGATCCGAATGCACCACGAAGACCCGCGACTCGTTCTGCGGAATCACCCGGTCCGGTTCGAGCGGATCGACGAACCACTCCTCCTGCGAGGGCGCGGCCGGCACCCGATTGCGGCAGACCGCGACGATGTCGTAGTGGGTGTAGAGCGCGCGGCAGAACGCGTCACCCAATCTGCCGCCCGCCCCGGTGATCAGGCAGACGCGGCGCTCACCATTGGACAATGCGGTCTCCTCCCCAACGCCGCACCACGTCGGCCTTCGGCCGGTGCAGCCACATCACCACACAGTTGCGTTCGGCGGTGTTGGCACCGGCGAAGGCATGCCATGAGCGCGGTGTGCATTCGAACATCACCAGCGAATTGTTCAGCGGCGGGACCAGTTTCGCCGGTCGCGCACCGTGCTCACCCCTGCTGAACAGCGCCGTCTCACCGCCGCCGCCCGGCTCCCACGGGTCGTTGGCCAGATAGAACAGCAGCGTGACCGCCCGTACCGTTTCCCTGGCCACGATGTCGGCGCTGCGCGGGCCGGTCTTGGTGTCGACGTTCGGTTCCGGGACGCGCACCTCACCCGGCCCGGGGGCGGCGCCGGCGAACCAGGCCGGGGCGAGATCGTTGTGCGGCCAGCCGCGCGGGCTGTCGACCGGATGGCTGTGCAGCGACGCCTCGACGTCACCGGTCGCCTCGACTCCGGCCACACCGGCGATCATGTCGTGCCATTCGCGGGACTGGAACACCGCGAGCGGGCCGTTGCTCAGCTCGGTCAGCCGAATACCGCTGGCCCCATAGTTGTCGGCCACCTTGGCGAATCGATCGGCATGCTCGCGGCGGGCGCGGTCGAACTCCTCGGCCAGGCGGCGATAGAACTCCGGCGCGAACACATCACGCGCGTAGACGTGCGGAAACGGCTCGGTGCGGCGAATCCAGTGCCGACTGCCGAGCAGGTCCGCGAACCATTGCGGGGCGGCGGCACGCCGCTCCGATTCCCCTGCCACGATCACTCCCTCCCGAACGAACACCGCGATCTTATTGCACGGCCGGGCACGTGCACGTCCGCAGTGCGGGGGCATGATCATCGGGTGAGTCGCGATACCCGTATCTGTTTCGTCGGTGATTCTTTCGTCGCCGGCGTCGGTGACCCGTCGGCGCTCGGCTGGGCAGGCCGCCTGGTCGCCGACGCGCACGCCTGCGGCCATCCGGTGACGGCGTACAACCTGGGCGTGCGCAGGCAGACCTCCTCCGAGATCCGGGCGCGCTGGCTCGCCGAATCCCTGCCGCGCTTGCCCGATGGCGCCGATGCCAGGGTGGTGTTCTCCTTCGGCGTCAACGACACCATGATCGAGAACGGCAGGCAGCGGGTGGCCGCCACCGATTCGGTGACGAATCTGACCGCCCTGCTCGCCGAGGCCGCCGACCGCGGCTGGCCGGCCCTGGTCGTCGCTCCGCCACCGATCGACGATGACGAGCACAATGCCCGTACCGCGGCCCTCGACGCCCGCTTCGCCGAGCTCTGCGTCACCGCCGCCGTGCCCTATGTCCGCACCCACCAGCGGCTCAGCGCCGATCCGGTCTGGCGGCACGAGGTCCGCATCGGCGATGGCGCGCATCCGGGGGCCGAGGGGTACGCGGTGCTGGCGGAGCTGATCCGGCCGACCTGGCGAGAGTGGTTGTCGCACTGAGTTTTCGCCGGTGAGCTGGTCGGGGGCCGGTTGTCGGGCTCGCCTCCTGTCGACCGCGCCGGCAGCCGCGAAACTCAATTGTCTGGGACAGTGCAAACCGGTGTCGCTTCCTCCGTGGTGATCGAGCACTCATCGGCGGCGGTGATCGCGCGGCGTTGCGATATCGGTTCGGTCTCGGCCGCTGACCATCGGCGGACCTCAGCTGATCGGCACCTGCTGGACCACTCGCAGCCGCCGCTGCGCACCCGGCTCGACCTGCTCCGCGAGCGTGCCCGCCCGCTGGAACACCTCGTCCAGGAACGGCAGCGCGCCGACCACTTCGTCCAAGTAGGACACCTCGGCCTCGAGCTGGCTCAACGCCCCGATCAGCGTCAGCCCGGCCCTGGCGAACGGGGTGAACGGCGCGGGCATGGCCAATTCCCTGACCACATTCGACAGCCGCGGATTCGTCGTGCGCAGTACTTGTCGGCGCAGCCAGCGGGTGGACAGGTGGAAGCTGCTGTGCCGCAGCGGATCCCCGCATTCCCCGAGCGCGGAGACCAGCGCATCGGCATCGAGGGGATGGCTCGGATCGACGAAGCCGTGTGCCCGCACCGCGGCTTCGAGGTCGGCCGGGCCGCCGGTGAAGAAGGCGTCGCAGAAATCGTAAGCGAGGGCGCGGAATTCGATCGGCCACGGCGAGCAGGCGCCGAAATCGACGATCCCGAGGCGTCCGTCGGGCAGTAACCGGAAATTGCCGGGATGCGGATCGCCGTAGAGCAGATCGTGCTGCCAGCCCGAGAGGATGAACCGCGTCATCAGCATGCCGACGCGATCGCGCTCGGCCTTACTGCCGGAGGCGATGATGCGCGAGACCGGTGTGCCGTCGAGCCATTCGGTGATCAGCACATCGCCGCGCTGTTCCACCACGGCGGGAATGGAGAACTCGGGTGCGCAGGCGAAGGCCGCCGCGAAGGCCTGCTGATTGGCGGCCTCGGCCCCGTAATCGAGTTCGCCCCGCACACACTCACAGATCGCCTCGGTGACGGCCTTGACGTCGGCACCAGGCAGGAACACCGACGCCAGCGTCGAAATCCGCCGCAGCTGCGTCAGATCCGCCTCCACCGCCGCGCGCCCGCCGGGATACATGATCTTGACCGCGACCGGCCTTCCGTCATGCCACACCCCGCGATGCACCTGACCGATGGAGGCGGCAGCGGCGCGGCGATCGTCGAACTCGCGGAACAAGCCCCGCCAGCCACCGCCCAGACTCGCCGCCATCGCCGCGTCGACGGTCGGCGGCAACATGATCGGCGCCGCGTCCTGCAGCCGCGCCAGCGCGATCTGATAGGGATCGGCTATATCTTCCGGCAGCGCGAGTTGATAAATGGACAGCAGCTGGCCGAGTTTGGTGGCGCACCCCTTGAGCTCGCCGAGCACCTCGAAGATGTGCTGGGCGGTCCGCAACTGGATCTCGCGATCCACCTCCGTGGCGGAACGGCCGAGTGCGCGCCTGCCCGCGCCGGCCGCGCGCCGCCCCGCGTACGCCACCGGCAGGGCCGCCAGCCTGGCGTTGCGCGCCGCCCGGCTCATGGGCGGGGTGCCGTCGGGGCGCGCCGGGAACAGGCCGGATCGACCCGTCGCCTGGCCTCCTGTCCGGCCCTTGCCCCATCGAGTGGTCATGATTCACCTCACACTGCGCCGCCCCGTAGTATCCATGTGCAGTCTGGCACATTGCGCCTAGACTGTCTGGGACGTATGACGAAGGTGAGGGTGCAGGATGGGATCCCGGACGGTGGTCGCCGATGCTGCCGATGAGCTGGCACGCCGGGTCGCCGCGGGGGAGTACCGGCCCGGCGATCTGATGCCCTCGGTGCGCCAGGTCGCCGACGAATTCGAGATGAACCGCGCCACCGCGCAGCTCACCCTCGGCAGGCTGGAGTCCTACGGCTTCGTCGACGCCCGGCGCGGCAAGGGTTTCACCATTCGCGACGTTCGCGAACTCGGCGGCATCGACGTGTACCGGCATCTGTTCCGCTACTCGGTGCCCATGCCCGAGGTGGCGATCGAGATGTTCCGCGACATCGTCGAGGTGGAGCGCGGCATCGTCATGGACGCACTGCTCGCCTACACCGCGGGCCGCTGCGATGCCGATCCGGCGGCGCTCAAGGCCGATATCGACAGGCTGGAATCGCTTGCCCGCCTGGAGGTTCCGGACTACCGCGAGATCCTCTCGGTGGAGATCGGCCTGGTGCGCCGGCTGCTCACCGCGCTCGGCTCCAGCATGCAGCGCGCGATCTTGAACTCCATCGGCGAGATGGTGCTCGAGGTCCCGGAGGCGATCGAAGCCTATTTCGCCGGTGCCGCCGATCTGCACGTGCTGGTGTGGCGAGCCATGATGGCGGTGTGGGAGTCCGATTCCGGGCCGTCCGAAGCGCAGCTGGCGCTCTTCGAAGACCTCTTCGGGATGTATCACGAGAAGGTGCTCGCCCGATTCGCGGAGTTGCTGGACGCGGCCGAGGAACCCGATTCCGCGCACGCCGCGACGGCCTGACGGCGCCGGTTCTCCCGACCCGTCCGACGGGTGGGGTTGTGCCGGGCCGCCCCACCGGATCGGTTCTCCGGAGTGCCGTGATCGGCATTCTCTACCTGCCCCCGATAGCGGGGCGAAACTCTTTGCGGCCGACGAGAAAGGCCGCCGGGACCCGAGGTCCGGCGGCCTTCCTACAACTGGTGACTACTTCACAGCGCCCCGTTGAGCTTGTTCAGCCGCTCGCAGGACTCCACGTACTCCTCGACCAGGCGCGCCATCACATCGGCGGAACGCTCGATCTTGTTCATCATGCCGACCACCTGGCCGACCGGGTTGAAGTTGACGTCCTTGGCGGCCTCCGGATACCGGTGCCCGCGCTTGACGCCGTCGAGGGCGACCATCATCTGCAGCGGCATCGGCAGCGGATCGGGGGTGTCGGACTGCTCCCACGCCTCGGTCCAGTCATTGCGCAGCATCCGCGCCGGCTTACCGGTCCACGCCCGCGAACGCACGGTGTCGTGGCTGGTGGCCTCGATCAAGGTCTGCATCTGCGCGGGCGGCACATTGGCCTCCTCGACGGTGAGCCAGATCGAACCGGTCCACGCGCCGGCCGCGCCCATCGCCATCGCCGCGGCGACCTGACGGCCGTCGGCGATACCGCCCGCCGCCAGCACCGGCATATCGCCGACCGCGTCGATCACCTGCGGCCACAGCACCAGCGAGGACACCTCGCCACAGTGCCCGCCACCCTCGGTGCCCTGGCAGACCGCGAAATCCAGACCGGCGGCCTTGTGGTTGAGCGCATGCTTGACCGAACCGCACAGCGCGCCGATCAACCGGCCGGACTCCTGGATCTTGCTCACCACATCCGGCGGCGGGGTGCCGAGCGCATTGGCCACCAGCTTGGCCTTCGGATGCCGCAGGATCACCTCGATCTGCGGTGCGGCGGTGGTGGCGGTCCAGCCGAGCAACTGCGGGTGCACCTCATCGGCGGGCAGTTCCGGCACACCGTGGTCGGCGAGCAGCTTGGCCGCGAATTCGCGGTGGCCATCGGGAACGTGCTTGGCGAGTTCGGCTTCGAGCTCCTCGGGCGAGAGTCCGTCGATGCCCTTGCCCTCGTACTTCGACGGGATCACCAGGTCGACGCCGTAGGGTTTGTCGCCGACGTGCTCGTCGAGCCAGCTGAGCTCGACCTCGAGCTGTTCGGCGGTGAAGCCCACCGCGCCGAGCACCCCGAGACCGCCGGCATTGCTGACCGCGGCCGCCACATCGCGGCAATGGGTGAAGGCGAAGATGGGGAACTCGATCCCCAGGCGGTCGCAGATTTCGGTACGCATGGCGGTTCTGGTCTCCCTATGCCCTGGAACGGGTTGCATAATGTTCGGCTCGCCGGACGCTGCCCGGTAAACCTTCTGCCCGGCACGTCGCGCTCGAAACCGCCGCGTATCGCATTAATCGCCAGTGAGCGGACGCGGCGTCATCGATCGGCGTCGGTGCCATGAATCGAATGTAACACGTTCTAGTTTTATGAGGGAGGGGAAATTTCAGACCGCCGCGGCCGGGTCCTTGGTCACCAGCACATAGGCCTGATCGAACCGCTCATCCGGTTGCGGTTCGCGCACCATCCGCGTCACCGGCGCGAAACCGGCCGCCACCAGAAGCTCGAGCAGATGCTCCGGTGACCAGCGGTAGGCCTCGGTGACCTTGTGGTCGAACGCGGTGATCGGTTCGGGCGGGTCGGTCGCCTGGAAAGCCAGCAGCGCATAGCCCCCATCGGCCAGCGCCCGGTGGAAGCCGGCGAGCACCTCGGGCACCCGCCGCGGCGGCAGATGGATGATCGAGTACCAGGCGAGCAGGCCGGCCAGCGAGCCGTCCGGAATCCCGAGCCGCTCCATGGTGCCGACCTCGAAGCGCAGACCGGGATAGGCCTGTTCGGCCAGCGCGATCATCTCCGGCGAGAGGTCCATGCCGAACACCTCGAGACCGAGCTCGCTCAGATGCGCGGTCAACCGGCCGGGCCCGCAGCCGATATCGGCCACCGGGCCGGATCCGTTGTCGCGCACCAGTTCCGCGAAGATGCCGAGCATGGCCCGCTCGAAGGGGTTGCGCTCCAGGTGGCCGGCGACGAGGTCGGCGTAGAGCCCGGCCACGCCGTCGTAGGCGGTGCGCGTCGTTGCGATGTCGGCGGGTTCGTTCATCGCACCATTGTCGACCCTCAGCCCACGGGCAGCAGTTCGCCGGAGTCGCGCCGCGGAGCCGGTGGGACGGCGGGTCTTTCGGCACGCGGGGCCGCTCGCACGAAGACGAAGAACAGCACGAGCAGCAGCCCGGCCCTGCCCCACACCCCGAATTGCACGATGGCCTCGGTCAGTTCGACCGAATTGCCGGTGCCGAGGGCGTAGAAGTACCGGAATACGCCGACGCCGATGGCTGCATCCGCCACCAGATAGGCGACGACCAACGTCCACGGCACACGCAGCAGCACCAGGAAAGGAATGATCCACAGCGTGTACTGCGGGGAATGCACCTTGTGGAACAGCAGGAATCCACACAGCATCGCCCCGCTCACGCCCACCCACGGGAACACACCCGTGGTGCTGAACCGCCGCCACCCCAGCCACATCGCCAGCACGAACGACAGCAGGATCAGCGCGGGCGAGGCGCCGGAGACCACCTGCTGGAAATTCTGCTCGTCCACTGCCTCCGGCCCGAACAGCGGCCGCAGGCCCCAATACCAGATCGAATTGGTGGTGATATCGGCCTGGCGCAATTGCTGGAAAGTGAACGAGGCCCGCCAGCCCTCGTACCCGGCCAGTGCGAACGGCAGATTGACCAAGACCACGGTGGCCAGCGCCGCCGCACCGGTCAGCAGCGCGCCACGCACGTCGAAACGCCGATCGCGCAGGCCGGCGCCCGCGGCATCGGCCCCGCCGGTGAGCACATACGCCAGCAACGGCAGGACGAAGATCCCCGGATACAACTTGAGGCAGAAGCCGATCGCGAGCAGAACGGCCGCAAGCACCGCCCTGGTCCGCAGCGAACAGCGCGGCAGCATCGTCATGACGTAGATCGCCGCGACCGCCGCGCACACCACCGGCAGTTCCCAATTGTGGAAGGCGTAGAGCACCAGCGGGGGCCCCGCCGCCCACAACAGCGCGGGCCAGCCGGCCATCCGGCCCAGCAACCAGGCGGTGAGCAGCGCGAAGGGCGCCAGCAGCAACGCCGAATGCAGCAGGAACATCGCGTCGTTGTCGGCGCGCAGCGCGCCGACCCACATCAGCAGCCCGCTGAGCACCGGATATTCGACCGCCCCGCCGACCAGCGCGCCGTCACCGGTGATGCCGCCATGGATATAAGGAAAGACGTGCTGATCGATATCGCGGCCCAGCCACAGGAACTGGATATCGGAATAACAGACGCGCGAATCCTTGAACAGATCGAATGCCACCGAACGCCCGTCCTGGCGGAACGGCGCCCCCGCGCAGCGCGCCTTGTTCCAGAACGCGGCCAGCAGCGTCAGTCCGCACAGCAGCACCGCGACGGTCGCCGCCCCCACCCGTGGCAGGCGACCGGCGACCAGCTCGCCTGCTGCGGGTCCGTTCGGCATACCGATCAGCGTAGTGGCGGGGGGATCGATTTCGCCGGTCAATACCTGGTCAGGTAACCTTGCCGGGTTGCTGACGCGACGACCCTCCTGCCACGGACCGTCCGTGGCCGTTTCCTAGTCCACAGGAGGTGATTGGTCCGTGCGTCATTATGAAGTAATGGTCATCCTCGACCCGAGCCTGGACGAGCGCACCGTTGGTCCGAACCTGGAGAACATGCTCAGCGTGGTTCGCACCGATGGTGGCAAGATCGACAAGGTCGACATCTGGGGCCGCCGCCGGCTCGCCTACGAGATCCGCAAGCAGGCCGAGGGCATCTACGCCGTCATCGACCTGACCGCCGAGCCCGCCACCGTGAGCGAGCTCGACCGCCAGCTGGGTCTCAACGAGTCGGTGCTGCGCACCAAGGTCCTGCGCCACGACAAGTAGTTCTTTCGGTCCTCGTTTGACCCGTGTTTGGTCGGTGCCTGTCTCTAGGCTCTAGCACGACAAGCGAGTGCACCCGGGAACTGCACACCGAGCAGGAGGAACCTCATGGCAGCAGGCGACACGGTCATCACCGTCATCGGAAATCTGACGGCCGACCCCGAGCTTCGATTCACGCCCGCGGGCGCCGCGGTGGCGAACTTCACCGTCGCCTCCACGCCCCGCGTGTTCGACCGTAATACCAATGAATGGAAAGACGGCGAAGCGCTGTTTCTGCGCTGCAACATCTGGCGCGAGGCCGCGGAGAATGTCGCCGAGAGCCTGACCAGGGGTTCTCGTGTGATCGTGAGCGGACGGCTCAAGCAGCGCTCCTACGAAACCCGCGAGGGTGAGAAGCGCACGGTCGTCGAGCTCGAGGTCGACGAGGTCGGTCCCTCGCTGCGTTACGCCACCGCGAAGGTCAACAAGACCAGCCGCGGCGGCGGGGGCGGCGGCGGATTCGGATCCGGCGGCTCCGGTGGTTCCGGCGGCGGTGGTGGCAACTACCAGCAGGCCAACAGTGGTGGGCGTTCCGGTGGCCAGGGTGCCGCCGACGACCCGTGGGGCAGCGCGCCCGCGGCAGGCTCCTTCGGGGGCGGCCGCATGGATGACGAACCGCCGTTCTGACAACGGCTCATATCGGCCCGCGACGGTGGGCCACCAAGATTACGGAGTAGAAGACCATGCCTAAAGCGCCCGCGCGCGAAAAGGTGCTCAAGAAGAAGGCTTGCACTTTCTGCAAGGAGAGCAAGACCGGACTCGTCAACATCGACTACAAGGACACGGCGCTGCTGCGCAAGTACGTCAGCGATCGCGGCAAGATCCGTGCCCGCCGGGTCACCGGCAACTGCGTGCAGCACCAGCGCGACATCGCGGTTGCCGTCAAGAACTCGCGTGAGGTGGCGCTGCTGCCTTACGTGTCGACGGCTCGCTGAGCAAGGGAGGCACGCAAATGAAGCTCATTCTGACCGCTGATGTGGACAACCTCGGTGCCCCCGGCGACACGGTCGAGGTCAAGGACGGCTACGGGCGCAACTACCTGCTCCCGCGCGGCCTTGCCATCGTCGCCAGCCGTGGCGCCCAGAAGCAGGTCGAGGGCATTCGCCGGGCGCAGGATGCCCGTCGCGTGCGCGACCTGGACCACGCCAACGAGCTGAAGCAGGCCATCGAGGGCCTGGAGTCGGTCTCGCTGAGCGTGAAGACCGCGGGCACCGGCAAGCTGTTCGGTTCGGTCACCCAGGCCGACGTCGCCGCCGCGGTGAAGTCGGCCGGCGGACCGGTGCTGGACAAGCGCAGCATCGATCTGCCGAAGTCGCACATCAAGTCGACCGGTAAGCACAAGATCTCGGTGCACCTGCACCCGGATGTGGTTGCCACGTTCGACCTGGACGTCGTCGCAGCCGAGAGCTGAGTTCACGGCCGAGCGCCGGAATACATCGAGTCGAAGGCCACGCCCGTGTTCCGCACGGGGGTGGCCTTCGGCTGTGCACTGTTTGTTCAGCGGGCTATACCCGTGTGGGTAACCGGGGATTAGCTCTGTCTTCTGCCGGTTGCCGGGCGACCGTGGCGTGGGTTCGTGCTGTGCACAGCCCGGCAAGTTATCCCCAGATGTGCATGTTGTGGATCATTGGAGAAACCAACCGCTCGTAATGTGATTCACCTCATAGCTTGTCCATCGTCTGTTAACTCAACACGCCCGGCTGTTCAACTCCACCGACACGCCGAGACTTTATTTATCCACACATGCGCACCTGTGGAAATACGTACCTATCTGCGTGTTTGTGGTCGATGACCAGGGTTTTCCCCAAGTAGTGCACAGGAGGTGCACACCGTTGGGTAAACAGTCCACAGGTTATCCACAGATGTGTGCACAGCCGGGTTTGGTATGTGCATGCGCGGTCGCCTAGGTTCGTCGCATCGCCGTGCGCGAGCCTCTGAGCGGTCACGATCCGGTGGATGCCGGAGCGGTAACTGAACTCGTGACCGGGGGTGGGCAACGGTGCTGGTCATGCCTGTCCGACACGCCGAATCTGTCGTACCCCGGGGGTAGAACCAGTCGTCAATAGGGTGAGCCCTATCGGGTAGAGAGGACGGTCGAGTCAGGTGGCAGTCGTCGATGACCGTGGGCATACCGATTACCCGCCGGAACCGCCCGGCGAGGATTTCGGGCGCCAGCCACCGCACGATATGGCAGCCGAGCAGTCCGTTCTCGGCGGCATGCTGCTCAGCAAGGACGCCATCGCCGACGTGGTCGAGGCCCTGCGCCCCGGCGATTTCTACCGTCCCGCCCATCAGGCCATCTACGACACCATCCTCGACCTGTACGGCCGCGGCGAACCCGCCGACCCCGTCACCGTCGCCGCCGGCCTGGATCGCCGGGGCGAACTCAAACGCATCGGCGGCGCCCCCTATCTGGTCACCCTCACCCAGACCGTCCCCACCGCCGCCAACGCCGGCTACTACGCCGAGATCGTCGCTGAGAAGGCCATTCTGCGCCGCCTCGTCGAAGCGGGCACCCGCATCGTCCAGTACGGCTACGCGGGTGCCGACGGCCAGGACATCGCCGAGGTCGTCGACCGCGCCCAGGCCGAGGTCTACGAGGTCACCGAACGCCGCACCACCGAAGACTTCCTCCCGCTCGAGGAACTGCTCCAGCCCACGATGGACGAAATCGACTCCATCGCCAGCCGCGGCGGCATCTCCCTCGGCGTCCCCACCGGCTTCACCGAACTCGACGAGATCACCAACGGACTGCACCCCGGCCAGATGATCATCGTCGCCGCCAGGCCCGGCGTGGGCAAATCCACCCTTGGTATGGATTTCATGCGGAGTTGTTCGATCAAGCACGGTTTGGCGAGCGTTATCTTCTCGCTGGAGATGAGCCGGACCGAGATCGTGATGCGTCTGCTGTCGGCGGAGGCGAAGATCAAGCTCGGGGATATGCGGTCCGGGCGGATGAGTGATGACGACTGGACGAAGCTGGCGCGGCGGATGAGTGAGATCAGTGAGGCGCCGCTGTTCGTCGACGATTCACCGAACCTGACGATGATGGAGATCCGGGCCAAGGCGCGCCGGCTCAAACAGCGCCACGATCTGAAGCTCGTCGTGGTCGACTACCTGCAGCTGATGACCTCCGGCAAGAAGGTCGAATCCCGTCAGCAGGAAGTCTCGGATTTCTCCCGAAACCTGAAACTGCTCGCCAAGGAACTCGAAGTCCCGGTGGTCGCCATCAGCCAGCTGAACCGTGGCCCCGAACAGCGAACCGACAAGCGCCCCATGGTCTCCGACCTGCGCGAATCGGGCTCTCTGGAACAGGATGCCGATATGGTCATCCTGCTGCACCGGCCCGACGCCTTCGAACGCGACGACCCGCGCGGTGGCGAGGCCGACCTGATCCTCGGTAAGCACCGAAACGGGCCGACGGCCACGATCACGGTCGCGCACCAGCTGCATTTGAGCCGATTCGTGGATATGGCGCGGGGCTGAGTTCGGCTAGGGCAGCTCTGCGGCTCGTTCGGCGAAGGCGGCGAGGGATTCTCTGAGATCGACCATGGCGTCGTCGGTGCCCGCGGAATCGCCGAGGAACAAGCGGACGAGCTGGGGCATGGCGATCGGCCAGGCGCCGAGACCGACGAGGGTGAGCAGGGCGCGGCCGATCTCCTGTTCCGGCAGGCCGGTCCGCTCGACGAGGGCGGCTTTCACCTGGGCGTACCAGTCACGACGGTGCACATTGCTGTCGACGAGGGTGTCGCCGTAGTACAGGGCCTCGAACATCAGCAGACGCAGCAGCGACGGGTCGGCGCGGTGGTAGTCGAATACGCGCCGGACCAGTTCGGCGGCGGAGCTCTCGCCGGGCTTGACGGTATCGGCAAGTCCGAGCATGGCATTGGCGAGGACGGCGCTGAACAGGGCCTCCTTATTGCCGAAATGGCCGTAGATGCGTTCCTTGTTGCAGCCGGCGGCAGCCGCGATCCGGTCCACCCGGGCACCGGCGATGCCGTGCTCGGCGAACTCGGCCCTGGCCGCTTCGAGCAGTAGCTGTTTGGTTCTAGCGGAATCTCGTCGCATGTCCGTTCGGTGAGGGCGCCCGTGACGGCGTCCTCCCGGCCCTTCCTGATCCGTCGCCCCGGCTGTTCACGGTAGCCCAGCCTAGCATCCAACTGGTTGGTTGGACACTTGCGAGCTGCCGTGTCAGAATCCAACCACCTAGTTGGTAGCCAGGCTCGCGCCGACGACGTCGCGGTGCTGAGCACCGGCCAGGCGATCCGAGCGCGCCACGGCCGGCTGTGCCGCACTTGCTCTCTGACGCCCTTTCCGATCCAACGACAAGGAGAAACATCATGTCCGGCAACACCAGCTCCACCATCGAGGTCGTCGACGAGTTCTTCCGCAATTTCGGTTCCGGCGATATGAGCGCACTGCTCGACCAGTTCGCCGACAAGGTCGATTTCCGGGTGAACGGCGCCGCGCATGTGCCGTGGGCGGGTGAGCGTTCCACCCGGGCCGAAATCGAGGAATTCTTCGGCATCTTTCCGAAGGTGCTGACGGCGCCGGAATCGTTCGAGATCACCGGCAAATTCGCGCAGGGCGAGGACGCGGTTGTCTTCGCCACCTGCGTCTTCGGTGTCAAGGCCACCGGCAAGACGTTCACCAATGCCTACGCACTGCATTTCACCGTCACCGACGGCAAGATCAGCCGCTACCACATGTACGAGGACAGCTATGCGATCGCCGAGGCTTTCATCGTCTGAAGCAGCGGGCCAGAGCCATTTTCCGGGATCGGCCGGATGCGGTCGCAACATCGATCACAGGACACGACTGACATCCGACCAGTAACACTCTTCCCACCTCCCACGACCTCATACGTGACACATGGCCCGTCGGGGGGCCTGTCCTTCCACTTGTCGGTTACAGGAATCTGGGGTTCGGACATGGCTCTTCGTGAGTTCTTCGCGCGACATCGGTTGGCCTCGGCCGTTGCCGCGCCCGCGGTACTCGGGGTGGCGGCGGCGGTGGCCGCGACGTTCGCGTTCACCGCCGCACCGGAAGAGGCGGATACGCAGCTGGTGGCCTCGGTCACCGAATGCCGCGACATGGTGACCATCTCGGTGGCCGGTCGCAATGACACTCCCCGTGAGGGGACGACGGCGATGCTGGTGGACGCCAACGGCAATCCGCTGCCCGCCGCGCTGTCGGGTGATCACAGCAGTGAATGGCTGGACCCGGTGGTCAACGCGCCGCGCGACGACGTCGCCGAGGGCTCCTACGCCGCCGTGTACATCGCCTACCCGGCGAATATGGCCAGCTACGAAGACGCCGTGAATGCCGGTGTCGCCAATGCCAAGCAGGTGATGTCGGAGATCGCGGCGGCTTGCCCGGACACCAAGTTCTCCATCGTCGGTTACAGCGAGGGCGCCGACGTGGTGCGTCGCGTCGCGATGGAGGTCGGGCATCAGGAACCCGGCCAGGACGGCGAGTACGGGATCGTCGACCCGGAGAACGTGCTCGGCGTGGTGATCCTCGCCGATCCCGGCCGCTCGACCGGTGACGGCCCGTTCCCCGGTGCGGAGGATCCGTTCGCCAACCCGGACGGCTTCGACCAGAAATATCAGAACGGGCAGAAGCCGGTGCCCGGTTCGGGTGCCCTGCCCGGGACCAGTGGTGATTTCGGGGCGTTGAACGGCAAGATCGCCTCGTTCTGCTCCGACGGCGATCTCACCTGCTCGGCTCCGGAGAACATCTCGCTGCTGAATCTGGCGGTGAATGTGGGCAGGCAGTTGAATGTCGACGCACTCGAACGTGAGGGGCTGACCCCGGCGACCGGCCAGGACGTCGCGGTGGTGCTCGGCCGGATCGCGATGACCGCGTTCGCCGATATCGCCTCCCAGCCGAACTGGATGGCCAGCGACGAAACCTTCCTCGAGGTGCTGCTGCGGGTCTCGGACCCGGAGTACAAGCCGGGTGCGCCTGCCCCGCAGGATCCGGCGCAGGCCGACGCCATCGCGGTGGATCAGATGTCGCCGCTGGCGTACCTGCCGCAGAAGATCCTCAACGAGATCGTCGGGCTGATCGTGACCAACCAGAACACCATCCCGGTGATCCTGAGCGATCCGTACAAGCAGACCCTCGGCCCCAACCACACCGGTCATCACTTCGACTACTGGGATGACGCCGATCCCGGCAACGGTAAGCCGATGACCTCGGCCGAGTACGCGGCGGCCTGGATCACCCACTTGGCCAAGCAGGCCCAGGCGGGCCAGAAGGTGGACACCAACTCCAAGCCCACCGAAGCCGATCTGGCCGCGGCCTACGAGGCGGCGGAGTCGACCACCTCGGCGGCCCCGACGACCGAACCGGCCAAGGGTACGACCACCGCACCTGCGACCACCACCACGGCGAAGCCGAAGGCCGAGGCCGATCCGTCGACCACGGCCCCGACGACGCCGAGCGAAGCGGCGACCACCACCCCGGAGGTCACCACCACCGCTCCCGCGCCGACCACCACCCAGGCGCCGGCGGCGACGACGGAACCGACCACCACGGCCCCGTCGACCACCACCACCACGAAGGCGGAGGCCCCGACCACCGACGCCCGAGCGGAGGCGACCAACTGAGCGGAGCAGGTGGCCGCTGATTGCGCGCCGAAAGTCGATGCGGCGGACTCCAGTCGAGTCCGCCGCATCGACTGTTCGTGGGTGCCGGTCCGTTCATCCCGCCGATCAGGCGATGACGCGGACCAGCGGCTGGGTCGGCGGACCGGTTCGCGCCTGCCGCCCCGGGCTCGCGAGCGGATCGTGGGCGCGGGAACCCCCGTCGTCGAAGGCCGAGCACCGCCGGCGGCCGCACCGAAGCCGCAGCTCAACGGCCCGGAGGTCGAAATGGACCGCGGCGAGCCTATTCGAAAACGGCGCCATAGATTGGAACACGTTCTACAGTGTGCCCATGCGGACAGCGGGGATCGGGCAGTCGGAATCACTCGGCCGGGGACGGGGTTTGCGGGCCAGGATCACCGCACTCGCCGTCAGCGTCCTCACGACCTGCGCGGCTCTGATCGCCGTCGCAGCACCGACGGCGGCGATACCGAACACCGCTGACGCCTTCTACCTGCCGCCGGCCGGCTTCGAATCGGCGGCGCCGGGCACGATCTTGCGGGCCAGGCCGATCACCCCGGTCTCGCTCCAGCTGATTCCCATGCGGGTGCGGGCCTGGCAGCTGCTCTACCGGACCACCGACTCCCATGGCGATCCGTATGCCGCGGTGACCACGGTGTTGATGGGCGATCACGGCAGGGCGCCGAGCGCGATCCTGTCCTACGACAGCATGATCGACGCCATCGCACCCAACTGCATGCCCTCGCAGGTCTTGCAGACCGGCGCGCCGTGGTTCGATTTCGCCGGTGCGGGCGGTCCGATCACGTTGTCCACCACGGCAAGTGAAGTGCCGATGATCGCGGCGGGGTTGAACCAGGGTTGGGCCGTATCGGTCCCGGACCTGGGTGGGGTGGACAACCATTTCCTGACACCGAAGGAACCGGGTTATGTGGCGATCGACGGTGTGCGGGCGGCGCAGAACTTCGCCGAGCTCGGGCTCGCGGCGGCCGCGCCCGCGATGTTCTGGGGATATTCCGGCGGCGGTATCGCCACCGCCTGGGCCGCGCAGGTGCAACCGGACTACGCCCCGGAACTGAACGTGGCGGGCATGGCCATCGGTGCGCCGGTGGTGGATCTGATGGCGGGCCTCAGGAACGGCAACGGCACCCCGGTCGCCGGTCTGCCGCCGGTGGGGATCGCCGCGCTGCAACAGGATTCGCCGGAGTTTGCCGCGATGATGGATCGGGTGCTCACCGCCGAGGGTAAGCGACTGCTGGCCGGAGCGGCCGCGAGCTGCACACCGCAGAACCTGGTGAGCTTCCCGTTCCGGGATTTCGGCACGCTGCTGACGGTACCGCTGGAGCAGGTGCTGAACGCGCCGCTGACGCAACAGCTGATCGCCGAGCGCACCCTCGGCGCGACGGCTCCTGCCGCACCGGTCTACCTGTACAACGCGGTGGACGATGAGCTGAGCACGATCGCGTCCTCCGATCAGCTGGTCGACAAGTATTGTGCGGCAGGCACCGCGGTGACCTATCGGCGCGATGTCGTCCCATCGGCGGTGTCACCGCATGCCTTCGAGTGGGGGCTCGGCGCCCCGGCCGCCTTCGCGTGGCTGAAGGATCGGGCAGCCGGCCGGCCGCTCGCCGGTTGCGATGTCCAGACCGGCACGACGCCGACCACACCGGCCGCCATGAACGCCGTCGGTGCCGACTTCGTCGGCGGGATGCTCGCCGCCATCCTCGGGCACCGCTGACGCTCGCAACCGGCGCCTCACCGCGGCCGCAACCGCCGATACGCCGTGGCCACTCGCGACGAATCGTCGAAGGGTCCGCGCCAGATCCGCTGATCCAGGACCTCCAGAAATGTCGGTACCCCCTGATCGCTCAAGACGATTCCGGAGTCGTCGATGTGTATGCCTTCGGGGAGTTCGGGATAGCGGTCGATCTCGGCCTGCAACGACGACAGCGTGATCTTCGGCAGGTAGTCGACGCCGCTGAGCCGTTTCAGCAGCTTGGCGTAGCTGGGCCGTTTGGCGCAGACGGCGATGATGGTGTCTTTGACCGGCGCGGCCAGCTCCAGGCCGAGCGCCTCGCTGATGTGGTCGACGAAATCCGGGGTGGCCTTGGTGAGCAGTTCGAGGTCGGTGAACAGCCGCAGGAAGGTGTCGGGTTTGAGGATGGCGATCTCGTCGCCGGCGATGACGAGATCGAATTCCTCGGCGAAGGCGAAGACCGGGTCGCCGACGCGATTCAGGCGTTCACCGAAGGTGGCGAGAATGCGGTGCGCCGAGGCCACCCGCAGTCCGTGCTGCAACCGCACGAAGGCGGTGCGCTGCCGATCCGGCCCGGCGGATTCGCAGATCAGCACGTAGAACAGGAAGGTGCCGTCGCGCATCTGCCGCGGCAGCACGGTATCCAGCGTCGCCGAACGGGCGATGAGCTGTAGCAATCCGGCGATCTGGGCGTCGGGCTCGCCCGCGGTGTCCTCGGGACGGGCTCGGTCGAGCCCGTCGAGGGCGAAGGAGAAGAACTCCTCACCGTCGACGAGCGCGGCGATGGTGTCGTATTCGATCGGCGCCATCGCCGCGAGCTGGTCCAGTGTGGCCGCGGCGATCGCGCGCAGCTCCGCACCGAGGGCAGCGGCGAACTCGATCCGCAACGCCTGCAAGCGCTTACGCCCGTCTCGCCAGCCGAGTAGCAGGTCGATCGGTTCGCCGCCGATATCGATGCCTGCCCAGTCCCGGCCGCTGCGCATGCTCATCGCCGCTCCGTCAGCACTCGGATTCCCGCGTGCTGGGCCACCGTGACGGTATCGCCGGGGCGCGGCACCGATCGCACGACGACGTAGGCCACATCCCCGGACTCGGTCTGCACCTTCACGATTCGGTGCAGCAGCAGATAGATCATCGGGTTGACCTGGATGAGGTCGGTGCGCACGTAGACGATCAGCAACACCAGCAGGAACAGGCCGTAGGCGAGGACGTCGAGCCCGCGCGGCGTTTCGACGGTGAGGAACGGCAGCACGTAGGAGACCAGATACCCGCCGGATTCGCTGCCGGTCTCGTGCACCCGCGCCACCGTGAGCGACGAGCGCGCCGACGAGCCGAGCAGAGACAGCACCCAGATCGTGCAGGCCGCGCCGAACCCCATGAGCGCGAGCGCGCCGAACGCCAGCCAGGGGGTGGCGGCGAAACGGGCCGCGAGGATCGCGAACAGCGGCGTATAGCTGGAGAAGAACAGCGGTGTACGCGCCACGACCTGCATCAGATCGTCGGCTGCGCGCCGAGGTGACGGGCCCGGCGCAGGGTGGACCGCTGCTGCCATAGCGCCACTGTATTACCGGGCACCGACAAGATCGTCGCTGCTGAGGAGCCCAGCCGCGCGGGCTGTGCTTCGATCAGGGGCATGAGCTCAGAGATGGAAACAGTGGTCAGAGCCGAACGTGAGGTCGCGGCGCCGGCGGCGGTGGTGTTCGAGTTGATCGCCGATCCGGCGCAGCAGCCGCGCTGGGACGGCAACGACAACCTGTCCGAGGCACCCGCGGGCCAGCGGGTGCGCGCGGTGGGAGATGTCTTCACGATGGTGATCACCAAGGGCTCCACCCGGCACAACCATGTGGTCGAGTTCGAGGAGGGCAGGTTGATCGCCTGGCAGCCTTCCGAGCCCGATCGTGAACCGCCCGGCCATCTGTGGCGCTGGGAAGTCGAGCCGCTGGACGAGCGGCGTTCGCTGGTGCGCCACACCTACGACTGGACGCGCCTGACCGACGAGATGCGGCTGCCACGTGCCCGCGCCACCACCGCCGACAAGCTGGCCGCTTCCATCGACCGGCTGGCCGAGCTCGCGGAGCAGCAGAGCTAGCCGGTACGAGGCGCTATCCGGGTTTCGCTCGGCCCGCCGCCGGTGCATACGCCAGACTGAGCGCATGCTGCACGTGCGAGTAATGGCGCCTGCCGACAAGACCGACGCCGTGATCGAGATCCTCGAGAGCGACGACGCGGTCAGCGGGCTGGCGGTGATGCGCGGGGCCGCGCTGCGCCCGGCCGGTGACCTGGTGATCGCGCACATCGCCAGGGAAGCGGCCAATGACCTGGTGGAACGGCTGCGCGCGACCGGCGTGCACAAATGCGGGAGTATCGAGCTCGAGCCGGTGCGAACCTGGTTGTCGCTGGCCGGTTTCGAGGCCGAGGTGCGCACCCCCGGCAGTAGCGCGGACGCGGTGGTCTGGGCCGATGTGGCTCAGCGTTCCTACGAGGAGACCGAACTCAACTGGACCTACCTGAGTTTCATGACGCTGGCGACCACGCTGGCCGCCATCGCCATCGTGGTCGATTCGCAGATCCTGGTGATCGGCGCGATGGTGCTCGGTCCGGAGTTCGGTGCGATCGCGGCGCTCGGGGTGGCGCTGGTGCGACGGCGATTCGTGCTGTTCGGGCTGGCGGTGCGCACCCTGATCCTGGGGTTCCTCACCGCCATCGTGTTGACGTTCCTGCTGGTACTCATCGCACGCGGGCTCGGCTGGATCACCGCGGAGGATGTGGGAACAGGGCCGGAGACCGCCTTCATCTACACCCCGGACAAGTGGTCGTTCATCGTGGCCGTGATCGCCGCCGCGGCGGGCGTGCTGTCGCTGACGTCGGCGAAATCGGGCGGCCTCGTCGGCGTGTTCATCTCGGTGACGACCGTGCCCGCGGCCGGCAATATCGCGCTGGCGGCGGTGTTCGCGCACTGGGACGAGGTATGGGGCAGCACACTGCAATTGGCGCTGAACCTGTCCGGGATGGCGTTGGCCGGTTGGGCCACATTGGCCGTGCAGGATGCGGTGTGGTCGCGAGTCGCGGTGCGCAGGCCGAAGGCGCGGCTGTACCCGCGGCGCATGCTCTGAGCGCTGCGGCGCATGCTCTGAGCGCCGTTCAGGCGCGCGCGGAATCCATGTCCATGCCCCACCGGTAGGCCCGCACCAGCTCGTCCAGCGCACCTGTCAGGTACCTGGCCTCGCGGTAGACGGTGATGCCCGCCCCCTGGTTCTGCAACAGCGCGATGGCGCAGGACCGGGTGTCGGCGACCGGCTCGTCCAGTGCCAGTTCGACGTTCGCGCCGATGGTCGGCGCGAGGGTGAGCGTGCCCTTGGCGGCGGCCCAGTTCGGTGCCTGCGCGCACAGCGCGAAGATCAAGACCTGCCGAAACGCTTCGGGTCGGGCCAGATCCATATTGAAGCCCGCGCTGCCGGGACGGGCGCCGTCGCGGTCGAGCAGGATGTGCGGCTCGAATTCCAGTGCGCCTGCATCGGTGGCGGTGCGCAGCACACCGGTGCGGCCGTCGGCGAGTTCGTAGAGGCAGCCGAGCTCGAGTTCGATCGGAGTGGATCTGCGGAACAGGCTCTTGGCGCGCGCGGCCCAGGTCAGCTCGACCCGCATGATGCCTTGCAGCTCGCCCGGCCTGGTGAGATTGATGCTCGGCGTGGCCTTGGACAGGGTGACTTTCCCGCCGCCGGCCCGCTGATCGTCGATCGCCATCGCCGCGATCCCCCCTCAGGAGATGAGAACGGCAGCGGCCAAGCCAGGCCGCTGCCGTTCGAGTCTTCGGTTGCGTCCGCCGGTCAGCCTACCGGGGTGGGCTCCTTTTCGGCGGCCGCTTCCGGCTCACCCTCGCGCCGGTTGCGCATGATGCTGCTGATGAACGCCGCGCCGATGAACGCGATACCGATGAAGCCGGTGACGAGTTCGTTGACGTGCACGCCGATCGAGATCAGCAGGATCGCGGCCAGCGCACCGATCGCCCAGTGCGCGCCGTGCTCGAGGTAGACGAACTCCGACAGGGTGCCCTTGCGTACCAGGTACACCGTGATCGACCGGACGAACATGGCGCCGATCAGGCCGAGGCCGAGCGCGATGATGATCGGGTCGGCGGTGATGGCGAACGCGCCGATGACGCCGTCGAAGGAGAACGAGGCATCGAGCACCTCGAGGTACAGGAACAGGAAGAAACCGGCCTTACCCGTGGCCTTGGCGGCCTCCGACGGGCCCGCGTGCTCCTCGGCGTGGAACATCGAGCCGAGACCGTCGACCGCGATGTAGGTGATCATGCCGAGCAGGCCGGCCAGCAGCACCGTCGAACGGACCTCTTCCTCGGCGAGGAACTCCGCGCACAGGATGAGGCCGATACCCGCGACGACCACCGACAGCATGTCCAGCTTGCCCGCCCTGGCCAGCGGCCGCTCCAGCCACGACAGCCAGGTGATCTCCCGCTCGGCGAAGATGAAGTTCAAGAACAGCAGCGCAAGGAACATGCCGCCGAACGCCGCGATCTGCGGATGGGCGTCGGTGAGCAACGTCTCGTAGCTGGGATCGCCATTGGGGAAGTAGGCGGCGTCACCCGGGGGCGGGTTGAGCGCCAGGTCGAAGGCCTCGACCGGGTTCAGCCCTGCGGTGACCCACACGATCGCCAGCGGGAACACCAGGCGCATGCCGAAGACGGCGATCAGGATGCCGATGGTCAGGAACATGCGCTGCCAGAACTCGCTCATCCGCTGCAGGATGGTCGCGTTGATGACGGCGTTGTCGAACGACAGGGACACCTCGAGGACACCGAGGATCGCGCAGAGCACCAGGGCGGTGGGGCCACCGTAGAGCAGTGCCACTACCAGTGATGCGACGGTGACCAGGAAGGATAGGCCGAATATGCGCAGGACCACGCGGGGACCTTTCGTGTGCGGCGCCGGAGTCGGTCGTCATCCGGGCATGGTGGGACGTCTGAAGCTGCTGTGTGCGATCGCCGACCCGGTGCGAGCGGCGCTCGACACGACCGTACCGGTCGACGGTGAACCCGACATTTCGGGCCGACGTCGAGAGCGACCGTCATCATCAAGCCTGGTCGCCCGACCATGAGATGTCCAGTCGGACCCCAGCGAGTGAGTGACCGCGTGGATGTTCGTTGAACCCCCCGGTGGGATCAGTTTCCCATGGGTGGCGAGGCAGGTGGAAGGGGCCCGGCGCCGGGCCCCCTCCCCGGCCGAGGGTGAGCTCGATCAGACGTTCACGCCGTAGTCGCGGGCGATACCGGCCAGGCCGGAGGCGTAGCCCTGACCGATGGCGCGGAACTTCCACTCGGCGCCGTTGCGGTACAGCTCACCGAACACCATGGCGGTCTCGGTGGAGGCGTCCTCGGACAGGTCGTAGCGGGCCAGCTCCTCGTTGTTGGAGCGGTCGACGACCCGGATGTAGGCGTTGCGCACCTGGCCGAACGACTGCTGACGGGTGTCGGCGTCGTAGATCGAGACCGGGAAGAAGATCGACTCGATGGTGGGCGGGGTGTTGGCCAGATCGACGTTGATGACCTCGTCGTCGCCCTCGCCCTCACCGGTGGTGTTGTCGCCGATGTGCTCGATGGTGCCCTCGGGCGAGCGCAGGTTGTTGAAAAAGACGAAGTGCTGGTCGGAGACCACCTTCTTGTCGGCTCCGGTCGCGATCGCGCTGGCGTCGAGGTCGAAGTCCGTGCCGGTGGTGGTACGAACGTCCCAGCCGAGGCCGACCGCGACAGCGGTCAGGTTAGGCGCCGCCTTGGTCAGCGAGACGTTGCCGCCCTTGGACAAACTGACACCCATGCGGGATTCCCTTTCGATAGTCGTCTGTGATTCCCAGCATGTCCGAATCGCCGGGTACGAGATACGACAGTAGTAGGTTTCGGCGATCTTGCGTATAAACCGATGCGGGTAGCCCGCATTCGCTCGCACCGGTGCGCGGCCTCGATGCGGACGGTGCCCGGCCTCGGCCGTTGTCCCGACCCCGCCCCGGCGAGATCTCCTACCATCGGGTCGTGGCAGGCCGCAGGCGTGGATGGTTCCGGTCATCCGGGAATACCGAGTGGATCGAGCACGCTCGGCACTCGCTCGCGTCGGCGTTCCTCGACATGGACCGGCGCCAGAGCGTCGCCGAATCGGCCACCGCGGCCGCCGAGCAGATCTTCCCCGAACGCGGCCTGGACCGGCGGTGGGAGCCGGTGCGAGCCCGCTGCTACGCCGCCGCCGATGCCTACCTGAAGCTCACCGAGCAGCTCGATCAGGCCGAGGCGGGCGGATCGCCGGTGCCGCAGGGGCAGGTCAGAACCGAGGAGACGGTGCGCAGGCTGACCGAGGCCGCGCGCGGGGTGGACGAGTACTACCGCGGCAATCAGGCGCAGCTGGAAGAGGCCGTCGCGGTGGTGGCGATGGTGCCGCGCCTGGCCGATCAGGTGACCACGGCTGCCGCCGCGGTGCGCGGGCAGGCCGCCGAGTCCCCTTACGCGCACTACGGGTCGGTGCGCCGGGCCGGTGCCGCGGTCGATGAGGCACTGATCACATTGCGTTCGGCCCGCGCGGGCGCCGGCGTCGGTGCGGTGCGCGAGGCCGCCAACCGGCTCGACGCCGCGAGCAAAGAACTGGCAGATGCTTTGGCGCAGGCCCCATCTCGCGCCGCCGCGGCATCGACCGCGATCGTCTCGGTGCGCACCCGGCTGGCCGCGGCGCGGACCAGGGCCGAAGGGGTGGGCGCGGCGTACTCCGCGCTACTGCGGGAGTTCAATGCTGCGAGTTCGGCGGATCTGTCTGACAATGAGCGAGAAAGCCAGCGGGCCATAGCCGCCGCGGATGACGCCCTGAGCCGGGCCCGCGCGGCCGCGGCCGAGAACGACCCGGAGTTAGCACTTGAACTGACCACGACCGCGCGCGGCAATCTCGCCGAGGCCGAACAGCAGGTCGATGCCGTCACCAAACGGCTGACGCTGCTGCGTGAGGTGCGCGAGAATCCGCAAGACAAGGCCAAGGCCGTACGATTCCGGCTGCGGGACGCGCAGATGCTCGCGGTGGGCCGCGGGCTCGCCGCCGAGTGGGGATCGGTACTGGACGCGCAGGCCGAACGGATCGACCGGATCACCGGTGCGCTGTCCGGGCGTCATCCCGATTATTGGGCGTATGTGACGGAGCTCGACGCCGTCGCGGATTTCATAGCAGGCGTAGTGGATCGCATGAGAAAACAGTCAGGACCACGACGAGAGTGAGGGGTGGGGAGACGATGACCGCAGGCATCGCCGTCAAGCAGGAAGTTTCCCTGCGCAAGCGCGTGCTGCTGCGCCATTTCCGGCAGCTGAACGGTCCCGACGCGAGAACGCTTTTCCACCGCCAACCCGAGCCCATCGGCGGTCAGACCGACCGCGAACTGCTCGCCGTCGCGCTCGGCGCGACCCTGTACGCGCCCGCGACCAGGGCCGATCTCACCGCGACGATCTGCAAGCGGGCCGCGCGCGGGGTGTGCTCGATGGTCATCGACCTCGAGGACGCCGTGGCCGATCACGAGGTGGAATCGGCCAAGGCGCAGGCGGTGCGCACCCTCGACGAGCTCGCGGCCGGCGTGGATCCGAATCCGATGCTGTTCGTCCGGGTGCGCGACGCCGACACCATCATCGAACTCGCCGAGCAGCTCGGGCCGGGCGCCGAGGTGCTCACCGGCTTCGTCTTCCCCAAATTCGACTCGGCCTCCGGGTCGAAATATCTTGCCGCGTTGGAGCATGCGCGTGCCCTGCTGGGCCGTCCGCTCTACGGCATGCCGGTGCTGGAGTCGGCGGCGCTGGTGCATCGGCAGACGCGCGACGCCGAACTCACCGAGATCGCCGCGCTGCTGGCCGAACACCGCGACAATGTGCTGGCCGTGCGCGTCGGTGCGACCGATATGTGCTCGACCTTCGGTATCCGCCGCGACCGCGATCTGACCATCTACGACGTGCGGGTGGTCGCCGATGTGATCGCCGATATCGTCAACTATCTGGGCCGTGCCGACGGCACCGGCTTCGTCATCACCGGCCCGGTGTGGGAGTACTTCGCCGATCACGAGCGGATGTTCCGGCCGCTGCTGCGCACCGCGCCGTTCGAGGAATCGGATGCGGTGCCGTTCCGGCGCTACCTGGTCAGCCGGGATCTCGACGGCCTGCTGCGCGAGATCACGCTCGACCGCGCCAATGGCATTCAGGGCAAGACGGTGATCCATCCCTCGCATGTGGCCGCGGTACACGCGCTGTCGGTGGTCACCCATGAGGAGTACTCGGACGCGCTCGACATCCTGCAAGCCGATGTGGGCGGGGTGGCGGCCTCGGAGTACCGGAACAAGATGAACGAGATGCGTCCGCATCGCAGCTGGGCGCGGCAGACCTTGCTGCGCGCCAGGGTGTTCGGGGTGGCCAACAAAGGAGTGTCGTTCGTGGATCTGCTGACGGCGTTGGTCACGGTATGAACGAGGTAGCGACGCAGTCGCAGCGCGAATCGGTCGGAGTTGGGTCTCCGATCACGCGGCCGGACGGCGAGTTGTCCGAAGCGGGTACGGCGTGGACGAGTCGTCACCTCGGTATCGAGTTGCAGCATGAGAACTCCTACCGCCATGGGTCCGAACTCGGTGTGCTGCCTGCCGAGTTGCCGATCGATTCGCTGATCCGGCCGGGGTTACGGCGGGGCAACTCGAAGCGCGCGCATCTGCTGGTGTCGACCGTGCTCGGCAAACATCTGCCCACCGATCCACGGGTGGTGCTCGATGCGGGCGACCGGCTCGGTGATCTGGTGCGCGGCGCGCTGGGCGAGCGGGACGCGGTGGTGCTCGGGTTCGCCGAGACCGCGACCGGCCTCGGCCACTGTGTGGCCGCCCGCATCGGCGCCACCTGCTACCTGCATTCCACCCGGCGCGAGGTCCCGCTGGCGCAGACGCTCACCGGATTCGAGGAGGGGCATTCCCATGCCACCTCCCATCTGCTGCAACCCGCGCCCGCGGGCATCTTCGTCAACGATCTGCCGTTGGTGCTGGTGGACGACGAGATCTCCACCGGTGACACCGCGATGGATGCGGTACGCGCACTGCACGCCTTCGCGCCGCGATCGCATTATGTGCTGGCCTCGCTGGTGGATATGCGCACCGAATCCGATCGCGCCCGATTCGAGGCGGCGGCACGCGAACTCGGCGCTCGTATCGACACGGTGTGCCTGGCCGCCGGGCGGACCATGCTGCCCGAAGGTCTCATCGAGGCCGTCGCGAGCCTGCCGGAACCACGTCTCAATCCGGTGGCTCCGCAGCGGGGTTCGTTCCAGCGATGTGAATTGCCCTGGCCCGCCCACGTTCCGGAGGGCGGTCGGCACGGCATCCTGCACTCCGATACCGCGGCCTTCGAATCCGCGCTCGGCACAGCTGCCACTGCCCTGCGGGCCCGGCTGACCACGGAGTTCGCCGATCGCCCGGTGATCGTGCTCGGGCACGAGGAGCTGATGTATCTGCCGCTGCGGCTGGCGGTCGCGCTGGCCGACTCGGGCATCGCGACGCGGTATCAGACCACCACCCGGTCCCCGGCCTACGTGCTGGACGAGCCCGGCTATCCGTTGCGGCGTGGATTCCGTTTCACCGCACCGGAATCCGGCCAAGATCAACCGCGCTACCTCTACAACGCGCACTGGGCCGAGGATTTCATCGCCGAACTCGACGCCTGGACCGGAGATGTCACCGAGGCCGATGCGGTGCGCGGTGAACCGGTGCTGGTGACCGTCGTCGATGCGCCCGCCGATACCGAGGAGCTGGTCGGCGCGGGCGGGCTGGTCGATGTGCTCACCGCGTCCGGTGCGGATGTGCTGGTAGCGGTGCTGCCCGGTGCCGATCCGCGCCTGCTGCACGCGGGCCGGTCCGATGCCCGCGCCGATGCCGCCGGTCTCGTGGGCGAGGAGAATGGGCACGGAGGTCCGTCGACCGCCGTTGTCTCGAAGGGAACAGGTGCGATGCCATCCGTAGCAGTCACCACCGCTGGAGCTCGGGCATCCGGTTCCGGGACGACCATCGCCACCGGGCCGCTGCACGGGCCTGCCTTCGGTTCCTACGCCCCCGACGACGTCGCCTGGCTGCTGAAAGACCTCTCCGATGTCGATCTGGAGGCCGATGTCGCCGAACGCGAACAGCGCATTCAGGCGGGCATCGCGCATTACGCGGAGTCGCTGCCGATCGAGTACCAGCCGGATGCGCAGTACCGCGAGCTGTTCGAGCAGGTGCTCGCCGACAGCGCGGAGCGGCTGGCGCTCGCCGTCGGGACCGTGGCGGAGCTGGTCGTCGCCGAACGCGGCACCGATATCGTGCTGGTCTCGCTCGCGCGGGCGGGCACGCCGGTGGGTGTGCTCATGCGGCGCTGGCTGCGCGACGGGCGCGGCCACGAGATGCCGAGCCTGGACATTCCGCATTACGCGGTGTCGATCGTGCGTGATCGCGGAATCGATGCGGTGGCGTTGGATTACCTGGCCGCCCATCATGATCCGGCCTCGATCGTCTTCGTCGACGGCTGGACCGGCAAGGGCGCCATCACCCGGGAGTTGTCGGAGGCCCTGGACGCCTATCACGCGGCGGGCGGCGCGCGGTTCGACGACGACCTGGCCGTCCTCGCCGATCCCGGCCACTGCGTCCGCACCTACGGCACCCGCGACGACTTCCTCATCGCCTCGGCCTGCCTGAATTCGACAGTCTCCGGGCTGGTCTCACGCACCGTGCTCAACGACGATCTGATCGGACCCGGCGATTTCCACGGCGCCAAGTTCTATCGCGAACTCGCCGCCGACGACGTCTCGGGACGCCTCGTCGACACCGTCACCGCGGCCTTCGATGCCGTCCGCGAGCGGGTGCCCGCGTCCGTGGCGGGCATCCGGGCCGGCGACCGCACCCCTACCTGGGCCGGTTGGGCCTCGGTGGAGCAGGTACGGGCCGAATACGGGGTGTCGAGCGTGAATTTCGTGAAACCCGGGGTCGGGGAGACCACCCGGGTGTTGTTGCGCCGGATGCCGTGGCGCGTGCTGGTACGGGAGCCCGACGCTCCCGAGCACGCCCATATCCGCCTGCTCGCCGCGGCCCGCGGTGTACCGGTCGAGGTCGTCGACGACCTGGCCTATTCGTGTATGGGACTGATCAAGGATGTGCAGCAGTGATTCCGCCTCGAAGACAGGTGCTGGTCGCCACCGACCTGGACCGCACCATGATCTACTCCCGCAACGCGTTCAGCACCGACGATGAGCTCGCGACGGTCTGCGTCGAACATCTCGAGGGCGCGCCGCTGTCGTACATGACGACCATCGCGGCCACTCGGATGCGCACCCTCACCCGGCCCGCCGCCGTCGTCCCCACCACCACTCGCACCATCAAGCAATTCGGTCGCATCCAATTGCCCGGCGCCCCATGGCGTTACGCGATCACCAGCAATGGCGGCAATATCCTCGTCGACGGCGTCCCTGATATGCGCTGGCGCATCGATATCGATGCCGAAGTCCGCGCCGGCGGCGCCACCCTTTCCGCGATCAGCGCCGAACTACGCGCCCGGATCGACGAGAGCTGGGTCTCGAAATTCCGCGTGGCCGACCACCTGTTCTGCTATCTCGTCGTGAAACCGAAGGCCGTGCCCGACGGCTTCCTCGCCGAATGGGATGCCTGGTGCCGCCCCCGCGGCTGGTCGGCCTCCCAGCAGGGCCGCAAGATCTACACCATGCCACTGGCGGTCTGCAAGAGCCGCGCCGTCGCCGAGGTGCGCCGCCGCCTCATCGAATCGGGCGAACTCACCGATACCGCCCTCACCCTCGCGGCGGGCGACGGAGCCCTCGACGCCGAAATGCTGCGCGCCGCCGACTCCGCCATCCGCCCCCGGCACGGCGAACTGGAATTGCTCAACTGGACCCACCCCAACCTCACCGTCACCGAATCCACCGGGATCATGGCCGGCGAGGAGATCCTGGACTGGTTCATCGACGCGGCGCCCGCGGCGGCTTAGCCGAGACCTTTCGCGATAGGTTGGCCGGGACTGCTTATTCGTCGGACAGCGATACGGAGAACCTGGATATGGGTATGGCCCGGAATGTTGTCGGTATGTCTGTGATCGTCGCGGGCGCTGCGATGATGAGCACGCTCGCGGCCGGTTCGGCGGCCGCGGAGCCGCGGGACTGTGTGGTGAATCAGTGGGCGACCGGCGCGGCGGCGCAGTGCGGGGGTGACGGCACCTACATCCTCGAGGTGGATTGTTTCGGTCTGAACCTGACATACGGCCAGCCGTTCGGGCCGTACTACAAGTCGGTCACCGGGTTCGCCGGCACCCCCGGGCAGCCGAGCCGGGACTGCATGATGCCCACCACGCTGGGCCAGATCGGGATCGTGACCGGTGCGCGGATCACCCAGGTGCCGACGCGCCCCGGTCTGCCCGACAATGCATGGGAATACGATCCGGGACGGCGCTGACAGCCGGCCGGACACCCTCACCTAAGCCGCGGTCTCTCGGCGATTGCCTGCGGTCTCGTCCCAGGTCGGATAGTCCGAGTACCCCTCGGCCGTGCGGCCGTAGAGGTGGGATTCACGGATCGGGCTCAGTGGCAGATCGCGGGCGATTCTGTCCACCAGATCCGGGTTGGAGATGAAGGCGCGGCCGAAGGAGACCAGGTCGGCGTCGGATTCGGTGAGCGCGCTCTCGGCTGCTGACGCGGTGGTCTGCGCACGGTTTTCGCCGACATTGGCGATGAAAGTCCCGTGCCACAGCGGGCGCAGGTCGGCCAGCGCCGGGTAGTCGTCGTTGTCGATGAGGTGCAGGTAGGCAAGGCCGCGGCGGTCCAACTCGGTGACCAGGGGCCGATACAGCGGCCCGGGATCGGCTTCGAGCATGCCGAACTGCGGATTGCCCGGAGACAGCCTGATCGCGGTGCGGTGGGCACCGACGGCGGCGATCACGGCGTCGGTGACCTCGAGGGCGAAACGCATGCGGTTGGGGATGGAGCCGCCGTATTCGTCATCGCGCAGGTTGGTGTTATCGGCCAGGAATTGGTGCACGAGGTAGCTGTTGGCGGCGTGGATTTCGACGCCGTTGAAGCCGGCCTCGATCGCGTTGGCGGCCGCGGCGGCGTAATGCTCGACAGCGGCGGCGATATCGGCTCGGGTCATCACCGCGGGCACGACAGGATCTGCTGTGCTGCCGTCGAGCAGATGCACGTGATCGACATCGGCGACAGCCGAAGGACCTGCCGGAAGGGTGCCGTCGATGCGTCCCAGCGGATGGCCCTTGCGGCCACCGTGCATGAGCTGGGCGAAGATCCGCCCGCCCGCCTCGTGCACGGCATCGGTGACCTTCCGCCAGGCCGCCACGTGCGCCGCGGTTTGCAGTCCGGGCACCCACGCCTCGCTCTGACCGCTGGAATGCGGCCAGATGCCCTCGGTGATGATCAGTCCGGCGCCGGCGCGTTGGGCGTAGTAGTCGGCGACATCGGTGGTCGGGGATCCGTCGGGCAGTGAACGCAGGCGCGTCATCGGCGACATCACCACGCGGTTCGGCAGGTGCAGGTTCTGATCGCGGAATTCGGTGAGAAGCAGCATGGGCGTACCGTAGAACCTGACATCAATGTCAGGGGCAAGCCCGAACCTCGGAGGTGTGGTCATGCGCATCGGTGAACTGGCCGAACGGACCGGAGTCAGTGTCCGGTCGCTGCGCTATTACGAGACTCAGGGCCTGCTCGCCTCGACCCGCACCGGCGGCGGCCAACGCGACTACCCCGAGTCCGCGGTGGACCGGGTCATCCGCATCCAGGAAATGTTCGCCGCCGGCCTGCACAGCCGCACCATGGCCGAACTGCTGCCCTGCATCCACGACGCCGACGGCAGCCCCAACGCCACCGCGACGCCGTTCCTCGCGGAAACCCTTGCCGCCGAACGCGATCGCATCGACGCCTGCATCCGGGATCTGCACCGCACGCGGGAGGTGCTGGACGGAGTGATCCAAGCCGCGCACGGACAACGCTGAGCCGCGCACGGGCAACTCCGAGCCGCGCACGGACAACACTGAGCCGCGCACGGACAACTCCGAGCCGCGCACGGACAACACTGAGCCGCGCACGGGGACAACGCTGAGCCGGAACCGGTCCGCTGTCCGCCGTGATTCCAGGTCACCGCATCTTCTATTCGATAGGGCCGGTCGTGGCCCCGGCCGCGGCGTATCGGCGGGCCAGCCGGGCGCATGCCTCGGCCAGTTCGGGCGGTCCGACCACCTCGATATCGGCGTCGAAATTGCCGAGGACGGCCGCTATTCCCGTCCACGACCAGGATCCGAGGGTGACCTTGCAGCGGTCCGGGCCGAGTTCCTCGACGATCCAGTCCTGGTAGTTGTGCCGCGATACGCGGGCGGCGGGCAGGTCGAGGATCACCTCGCCCCGGCAGGGCCACGCGCCAGAGGCGGAGCCGCGAAATCGGTGGGCCACGAAAGCCGATACCGACCCTTCGGGCAGTTCACGCGGTGCGAAGCGGGGCCCGGTCGGGGTGCGCGGGGTGATTCGATCGACCCGGAAGGTGCGCCAGTCGGCGCGGTCCAGGTCCCAGGCGATGAGGTACCAGCGGCCTGCGCGGGTGACGAGGTGATGGGGCTCGACCTTGCGCGGCGGGGCAGCGTCGCCCGCCTCCGTCGCGGTGACGGAAGCGTAGTCGAAACGCAGCACCTCACGGGCATGGACGGCGGCGCCGATCGCGGTCAGCACTTCGGTGTCGACCCGATCCTCCGTGCGGTTCGGCCGCGACTCGACCGCGGCGATGCGCAGGGTGTCGATCCGGTGGCGCAGCCGTGTGGGCATGACCTGCCGGACGGTGTTCAGCGCTCGTTCCGCGGCGTCCTCGATGCCGACGCCCGAGGTGGTGGCCAAACCGAGCCCGATCGCGAGCGCGATCGCCTGCTCGTCGTCGAACAACAGCGGCGGCATCTCGGTGCCTGCTTCGAGCCGGTATCCGCCGTCCGGCCCCTTGGTGGTGGCGATGGGATAGCCCAGCTCACGCAGCCGATCGACATCGCGGCGCACGGTGCGCGCGCTGACCTCGAGTCGCTCGGCCAGCAGGGCACCCGGCCAGTCCCGGCGCACCTGTAGCAACGAGAGCAGGGCCAGCAGTCGCGCTGAGGTTTTCGGCATGAATGTCAGTGTGCCCGAAGTAGCGGACACATCCTGTCCGCTTCCCCTGTCATTGTTGAATCCGACCGAGCAACGACACCGGAAGGATCCGCGATGACCGCCCCCACCCTCGACGCCGAACGCACCGAACTGCTCGAAGCCCTCGCCGAGGCGCGATCCGCGCTGACCAGCACCGTTCACGGACTCACCGATGCCAAGGCCGGCGAACATCCCACGGTGAGCGCCCTGTGCCTCGGCGGGCTGATCAAGCATGTCGCCTCGATGGAGGAGACCTGGATGCGCTTCGCCGTGGAAGGCCCAACGGCAATGGGTTACGACCTGCCGGACGGCGTCACCTGGGCCGATATCGCGGCAGGCACGGCGCGCGAATTCCCGCAGTGGATGATCGACCACACCAACGAATTCCAGATGCAGCCCGGCGACACCCTCGCCGATATCCTCGCCCACTACGAGCAGATCGCCGCCCGCACCGAAGAGGTCCTTGCCACCATCCCCGATCTGTCCGCGACCCACCCGCTCCCCGAAGCCCCCTGGCATGAGCCGGGAGCAGTCCGGAGCGTCCGCCGAGTACTGACCCACCTCATCGCCGAAACCGCCCAGCATGCGGGGCACGCCGACATCCTGCGCGAGACGATCGACGCGGAGACCTCCGCCTGAGGACGGAGGCGGGCAGTGTGCGGGGCTGATTCAGTACTGCTGCTGCCCCGCAAGCTGCTGCGCGACCACACCCTGGATCCGCTGCAACCCTGGCACCGTCATCCCGCTCTGCAACTGTCCCTCGATCGTGCGGACCAGCGCGGAATCGCTGATCACCTTCTCGCTCGACTGGATCAGCACCGTTCCCGCACCGGTGAAATCGAATTGGCGTTCCTCGCCGGAGTTGACGCCGAAGCGGGCGGCGCCCGCGGCGAGGAAGCTCGAGATCCAGCGGTGGTCGTAGTGGTGGCTGGGGGAGGGGCAATCGGCCCAGCCGACAAGGGATTCCGGGTCCACCCGCAGTGGCGGTTCGGCGAACATCACCGGGCCGTTGGAGGAGGCCAGGAACTTGCCGGTGCCGATGAGGGTGAGGAAGCCGGGCACGATCGATTGGTTCAGCGCCAGGCCCGGTTCGAAGGCGAGCAGGTTGGCGGCGCGGATGGTGAGGTTGCCGTCGTCGAGATCGTAGGAGTTGATGTCGTAGCCGCGGTCACCGATGATCAGCTTGCCGTGCCCTTCGGCCACCACATAATCGCTGGTGAACAGCGGTGCCGAGAACTGCTGCGACACCATGTGCATCAGCGAGCCCTGGAGGCCGTGGGTCAGCAGCTGGAATTGGATCTGCCCGTAGTAGGCGATCATCGCGCCCTTGCGCATGAACCACGGCTTGTTCAGGTCGATGCAGTAGGCGTAGCTGTTTCCCGGGATGTTGTCGCTCTCACCGAGATTCATCGGGTTCAGGATCTGGCTCATGGTCACAACTTCTCTTCCGAGGCCTGCACGTACACGACACCCTGCCCGACGCACTGCAATTGCATCGCCTCACCGGATCCGCGGCCGACGGCGTCGCGCCAGCTCATCGCCGTTTTCAGTTCGGTCTGCACATTGCCGTAGGCGGCCACGAAGGCCTGTGGATCGACCACGATCGGGTTCGGCCCGCCCACCGGCAGTTCCAGGAAACCGCCGTGCGCGAGCAGCACCGCCGCGCCCTGTCCGGTCAGTTGGGTGGTGAACATGCCCTGGCCGGTCATCGCGCCGGAGGCCGCGCCGCGCAGCGCGCCCATCAGACCGCCGCCACCGCCACCGCCGCCGGAACTCATCACCGACACCACCGAGCTCTGCAACCCGGCCGTATGAGCAAGCAGCCGTGAGGCTTCCACCCGGAGCGCCGCGCCTGGCTGCATCTGCACCACGTGCACTTCGAGCCCCGCGAAACCGTAGTGCACCTGGCCGTTGCCCTGGGCGAGCATGGTGCGTTCGTGTTCGCCCTGCATCATCCGGCCCGCCATCCGCATGATGCCGCTGCCACCCATGCCCTGGCCGCCGGGAATCTGGTGCGGGGCGAAGGAGACGTCGCCGGTGTAGAACAGCATCGCGCCCTGGCGGCCCACCACACCGCCCGCCATCCCGACGTCGACCTTGACGACCTTGCCGTTGACCTTCTCGAACATCGTGCCTACCGTTCCGCCGGCTGGATCGACACCACGCCCTGGCCATCCCAGCGCAACGAGAACGCCTCGCCCGCATCCTGCCCGACGACGGTGCGCCAGGAGACATCGGTGACGAATGACTGATTGAGGTCGCCGCGCGCGGCGACGAACGCGTCCGGATCCACCACCAGCGGGAACTGCGGTGTCACCTCGAGATGGATGAGCGGCCCGCCCGCCGACAGCAACGCCACCTGGCCCTGGCCCGACACCGTGGTGGTGAACAGGCCCTGCCCGGCGGAAGCGCCGTGCAGTCCGGCGAAGCGCACATCGGTGCGCAGGTTGCCGCAGAAGGCGAGCAGCTGCTGCGATTCCACTTGCAGCGTCTCGTTGTTCAGGTTCACCACCGAGACGTTCTGGCCGTTGACGGCGAAGAACACCCGGCCGTGACCGCCGCATTCCATCAGCGAGAGCTTCTCGCCGGTCGCCCGCCGCTTCAGGCCGGCGATCACGCCATCGCCACCACCGAATCCGGCGGATTTGAACTGGACGTTGCCTTCATAGGCGATCATCGACCCGGAAATCGCGCGCAGACTCGTGCCCGCGAGATGAGCCTCGATCACCTTCTTCGACTGTTCGAACAGTTGCGCCATAAGGGGAGTTGTGCCTGTCGTGTGGAGTCGGGAACACGGGCATCCCCCCATGCTCCATATGCGTCGCCGTCACACTAATCGACGATGGCGCCCGCGGCAGATGTCAGCCCGGGCGTAAGCGCTGCGAACGCATCCGAGCCGTGGTATCCACCTTTCTCGTAGAGTGGCTTCCGTACGCACCGACAAGCGAAGGGTCGAACTTGTCCGCAACACTCGCCAAGGGTCAGAACGGCCCGCTGTCCGGCAACGATGTGGTGATCTCCATTCAGCTGACGGCGCAGGCGGATCTGTCCGCGCTCCTGGTCACCGAGCAGGGCAAGGTGCGCTCCGACGCCGACTTCGTGTTCTTCAATCAGCCCAGCGGTCCTGGGGTGAACCTGGTACCCGGCCCGCCGGGGCAGCCGGCCTCGCTCGCGGTGTCGCTGAACGCGGTGCCCGCCGATATCGACCAGATCCGCGCCGTCATCACCCTCGACGACGCCACCAGCAATTTCGGCCGCTATCCGGCGCCGACGGCGATCGTGTCGGACGCCTCCGGCACCCCGCTCTACGAGTACCGCATCGAGGGTCTCGACACCGAGTCGATCGTCATCGCGCTCGAGCTCTACCGCCGTCAGGGTGCGTGGAAGGTGCGCGCGGTCGGCCAGGGTTACGCCGGTGGCTTCGCGGCGCTGGTCACCGACCACGGGGTGACCGTCGACGATTCGCCGCCTCCGCCGCCCGCCGCCGCGCCGCAGCCCGCCCCGGCCCCGCCGCCGCCCGCGCAGCCCGCGTACCCGACCCAGCCGCCGCCGGCCGCGCCCCCGCAGGGCGGTTACCCGGCGCCCCCGCCGCCGACCGCGCCCTACCCGCCGCAGGGTGGCGGTTATCCGCCCCCGCCGGGCCCGGGTGCCGGCTACCCGCCGCCCGGTGCCCCGGTCCCGCCCCCGCCTACGCAGCCCCAGGGCGAGATCAGCCTGAGCAAGGACCGTCCGGTCAGCTTGCAGAAGGGCCAGCGGGTCACCCTGCGCAAAGAGGGCGGGTCCGCGCTCACCTTCGTCAAGATGGGTCTCGGCTGGGATCCGGTGCGCAGCCGCGGCATGTTCGGCAACCGCACGGTCGATATCGACCTCGACGCCTCGGTGGTCATGTTCGCCGACCATCAGCCCGCCGATGTCGCCTATTACGGCCAGCTCAGCTCCAAGGACGGCTCGGTGCGCCATCAGGGCGACAACCTCACCGGTGAGGGCGAGGGCGACGACGAGATGATCCTGGTGGATCTGACCCGCATCCCCGCCCACATCAGCACGCTGTTCTTCATCGTCACCTCCTACAAGGGTCACACCTTCGAGCAGGTGCAGAACGCCTTCTGCCGGTTGATCGACGGCGGCAACAACGCCGAACTGGCCCGCTACACCCTGGCCGGCGGCATGCCGTTCACCGCGATGGCGATGGCGAAGGTCTATCGGGCCGGCGGGGATTGGAAGATGCAGGCGCTCGGCGAAGGTTTCCAGGCCAAACACCCCGGGGAGGCAGTACCGCAGCTCGGCCGTTTCCTCGCCGCCGGCTGAGGGACGACGGGGGAAGTGGACGTGCGGCAACTGACGGCGGGGCAGAACGTTCCCCTGACCGCCCAGACGGTGCGGTTCGGCGTGCACGCCGATGCGGCACTGGATATTTCGGCGCTGGTGGTGAACGACGATCTGCGGGTGCGCGCCGCCGCCGATGTCGTCACCGGTGACCGGACGACGACGGCGGGAGTGCACCTCGGCGAGGACGGCGTCACCGTCTCCCTCGCCGAGGTCCGGGCCGACGCGCAGGCGGTCCTGCTGGTCGTGGCGGGCCGGTCGGCGGAACTGGGCAAGGTCGTTGCCGAGCTGTCCGAAAATGGCTCCGTCACGGTCGAATTCGCGATCGCGCCGGCCGCCGGTGAGCGCGCGCTGATCTGCCTGGAGGTGTACCGGCGTCAAGGCGCGTGGAAGGTGCGCGCGCTCGGCCAAGGCTATGCGGGCGGTCTGCCGGAACTGTTGCAGGCGCACGGTGCGGCCGGGATGGCGCCCGCCGCCGCCCCGCGGGCGGACACGTACGCGATGTCCGCACCCGCGCAATCCGGCGGCAGCCCGCTCGAGGTGGGCCACGGTCTGGAACGGCTGTGGATGATCTTCGAGGATGCCGCGCGATCGGCGGCGGCCCTGATCTCGGCCCGCGACTACGCGGCCAAACGGCTCGATCAGGAGCTGTCCGAAGCGGTCTCGGATCCGGCAACCAGGAACACCCCCGCCGCCGACGCCGCCCGCACCGCCGCCCAGCGCCGCCACGACGAACTCAACGCCACCGCCGAGGCGAACCATCGCCGCGACAGCGAGCAGCTGGTGCGGGAACTGGCCGAGGCCGATCAGGCGCTGCCGCCCGCGCTGGCGTCGTGGGAATCGCAGGCGTGGGATCGCGCCCCCGCACCCGCCGACGGCATCCGGCTCGGCGAGCTCTACGCCATCGACCGTGGGCCGCTGCGCATTCCGTACTGTGTGCCGGTCCCGCTGAACCGTCCGCTGTGGATCGATGCCGAATCCTCCGCGGCGGTCGCGCCGATCGTCGGCGCACTGCTGGCCCGGCTCGTCGCGGCGGCCCCGCAGCGCACCACCGTCGTCGACGTCATCGACCTCACCAGCGCGTTCACCGGCCTCACCGGCCTGCTCGGGCCCGTGCTCGGCGGCCCGCCGGTCACCCACCACACCGATATCTCGGCCCGGCTGAAGACTCTCGCCGACGCCGCCGAGCTCGCCGAAATGGCCTACAACAGCGGTGCGGGCACCCCGCCCACCGAGCATCGGGTGCTGGTGGCGGCCGATTTCCCGCACGGCTATCAGGCCACCGACGTGCAGCGGCTCGGTTCGCTGCTCATGCGCGGCGACCTGATCGGGCTGTCCACCGTGATCATCGGCAGCAATGAATCCGATTCCGACGACACCCTGGTCGCGACGTTATCGCAGGCCTGCCGTCACCTGCCGACGATCCCGGGCACCCCACTGTTCGATCCGTGGACCGGCAGCGCCTGGGAACTCGATCTGGATCTGCTGCCGCAGGAACCCGAACGGCAGGCCCGTATTCTGCGCGCTCGCTGAGGACCGCCCACGCGATGTCAGCGCGTGGGTACCCGGCCTTCCCGTGGCCGCAACCGTTCCGGTAGCCACGGCAGCAGCGGATCGGTGGCGTGGTCGAGTGGGCCGCCGACCGGATCGTCGACGAAATCGCGGCGCACCAGATCCTCCTCGGGCCGGTAGATCTGGCGCACGATCAGCGCGCACACGATGATCACCGCGATATCGCGCAGCAGCACGGTGCCGGTGAACCACTGCTCCGGCAGGCCTTTACGATCCAGGCCGAGGTAGTAGAACATGCGCGGCACCCAGACCAGCGCGTCGATCGTCATCCAGGCCAGCAGGATCCGGCGATGCGGCAGCGCGAGCACCGCGAGCGGTACCAGCCACAGCGAATACTGCGGGCTCCACACCTTGTTCGTCAGCAGGAAGGCGGCGATCACCAGGAAGCACAGCTGCGCCAGGCGCGGCCTGCGTGGGGCAGTCAGGCCGATATAGGCGATGAGCAGGCAGGCGATGACGAACAGCGTCAGCGACACCAGATTGAGGATGGCGGGCTGCTCGCCGTGCTCGAGCACACCGTCGAAGCCGGGCCAGCCGGTGAACGAGGTGATGACGTTGTAGATCGAATCCGGATCCGCGTGCCGGGTGGTGTTGAGCCGGAAGAACTCCCGCCAGCCGGTCGGATACAGCACCGCGATCGGGAGATTCACGATCACCCAGGTGCCCGCGGCGGCGCCGGCGGTGAGCCACGCCGCACCGAGCGGGCGAGTACCCAGAATCCGCACCCGATGGGGGATCTCGCGGATCCACTCTCGCGCCGCGGGCAGGCCGTCGATCTCGTTCAATCGGATCTTGATGTGCGCGCTCGGCGTGCGGTGCATCGGGTCGGCGCGCAGGCACAGCACCAGGATCGGGCCGAGCAGCAGCAGCGGATACAGTTTCGCCGCACCGCCCAAGCCGAGCAGCACCCCGGCCAGCACCGGTTTCTTGCGCGCCCAGGCCAGCAGGCCGGTCGCGGCGAAAGCCGTCGCCAGGGCGTCGAAATTGGTGAAACCGTGCACGATCACCAGCGGTGAGCAGGCGACGAGGGCGGCGTCCCAGATCCGCCGGCCCGCCAGCAGCGCCGTCGCCCACACGGTGACCAGCCAGGCCAGCGCGAGACCGACCGCGATGACATTGAAGTAGATGACCACCTGCAGCGCGCCCGGCAGCGGACCGGCGTCCCAGCTCTTGGCGATCTGCATCGACACGTACTGATAGAGCCCCGACAGCACCGGATACTCCATGTACCGGGTTTCGGTACCGCCGTCCGGCGTCTCCTCGGTCCAGGACTTCTTGTACGGGAACGCGCCCTCGTTGAGCCGTTCCGCGCCGTAGAGCGGGACGGTGTCCGAATAGCACATGGCCGTGTACTGGCGGCCGTCGTTCCAGTCCAGGGTGAGGCCGCCGCCCGCGGCTTCGGTCTGCTGGATGCACGCGGCCTTGGTGCCCCAGCCGAGCGCGAGGAACAGCACCGTGAACAGGAACAGCACCCGCATCGGCGTCCAGAACCGGGTGCGGCCGATCAGGGCGTGATCACCGACCGGGCCGCCGATCACCGTGCACAGCTGCGCCGTCAGGGAGTCGTTGCGGCTCGGCCGGTCTCGGGCGTCGGCCGACCGGAGATCGGGAGCGAGCGGAGCCGGGGACTCGTATCGCGGGCTGCTGGGCTGCTCGGCCGACGGGCCGGTGTGCGCGTTCCCGTTGGTCGGCTCGCCCACCAGTCGCTGATCGGTCACGGCACCCGAGGCTACCGGGAGCGGCCGGGCGGAGCTCCGCTCGTCCCCCCGGAATCCTCGGCACCCTGGCCGCCGCCGGTGCCACCGCCGCCGGAGTCCTCGCCGCTATCGGAACTGTCCTCGCCGGATTGCCCCTGGCCGGTGGACGGTGATCCATCGGCCGGTGCGGTCGGCTGCCCCGGCAGCGGCCCGGAGTTCGACGGCTGCTGCGGCTGTGGCCGCACCTGCGCCTGCGGATTCGGTTGTACGCCCGGAACCGGGATGGTGATGCCGGGCAGAATCTCCACCTGGCTCGGGGTGATCACCACCGGCGGCTGGAACGGCGGCGCCTCCGTGGTGGACGGCGCGGTATACGGCGCGGTCCACTCCGGCACACCCGCCTGGCCCTTGATCGGCGCGGGCTTGGGGAAGGTCTCCTTCGGCGTGCCCTCGAGCGCGCCGTCCATGGTGTCCTTCCAGATGTCGGAGGGCAGGCTGGAGCCGTAGATCATCGCGCCGCCGTAATTGCGCAGCGGCTCACCCTGTTCGGTGCCGACCCAGACCGCGGTGGACAGCGACGGCGTGTAGCCGACCATCCAGGCGTCCTTGTTCTCGCCGGTATCGCCGAGCTGGGCGGTGCCGGTCTTGGCGGCCGATTCCCGGCCGCCGGCCAGGCCGTGGTTGCGGGAGTAGGCGGCGATCGGCTTCATCGCCGCGGTGACGTTATCGGCCACGGCCTCCGAGACGCGCTGTTCGCCCGCGACCTCGCCACGGTCGAGCAGCACCTCACCGTCGGCGGTCACCACCCGCTGGATGAAGTGCGGGGCGTGGTACTTGCCCGAGGCCGCGAGAGTGGCGTAGGCGGAGGCCATATCGAGCACCCTGGCCTGGTACTGGCCGAGCACGATGCCGTTGTTCGGACCCGAACCATCCGGCTCGGTCAGCGTCTTGCCGACGCCGGGGATCTCCTCAGGGATGCCCAGCTTGTGCGCCATATCGGCGATCTTCTGCGGGCCGTTCTGCATATCCAGCTGCATGCGGTAGAAGCTGGTGTTCAGCGAACGCTTGAGCGCCTCGGCGATGGTGCACATGCCGCAGGATTCGCCCTCGACGTTGCTGATCTTGATGCCGTGCACGGTGAGCGGCGAGCTGTCGTACATCTGCGACAGCGGGATGCCCATCTCCAGGTTCTGTGCCAGGCCGAACACCTTGAACGACGAACCGGTCTGCAGACCCGCGTTGGCGAAGTCGTAGCCCTGGCCGTCCTTGCCGCCGTAGTAGGCCCGCACCGCACCGGATTTCGGATCGATCGACACCACGGCGGTGCGCAGCTTCTCCGGCTCGCCCTGCAGGTTCTCGGCGACCGCGTCGAGCGCGGCCTGCTGTGCCTTGGGGTCGATGGTCGTGGTGATCTGCAGACCCGCGGTGTTGAGCTGCTGCTCACTGATGCCCGCGGCCGACAGCTCACGCAGCACCTGCTGTTTGATCAGGCCCTCGGGGCCGTCGTCGTTGGCCTTGTCGCCGAGCGAGGACAGCGGCCGCACCGCCGGGTACTGCATCGACTTGCGTTCGGCGGCGGGCAGATTGCCCTCCGAGACCATGCCGTCGAGCACGTAGTTCCAGCGCGCCTTCGCGCCCTCGGGGTTCTGCTCCGGATCCAGCGAGGAGGGCAGCTGGATGGTGGCCGCGAGCACCGCGCCCTCGGCCACGGTCAGATCCTGCACCGGCTTGTCGAAGTAGGCCTTGGCGGCGGCGTCGATGCCGTAGGCGCCGCGGCCGAAGTAGATGGTGTTGAGGTAGGCGGCGAGGATCTCGTCCTTGCTCCACTGCCGCGCCATCTTCGCCGAGATCACCAGCTCTTTGAGCTTGCGGTTGAGTGAGCGTTCGTCACCGACCAGCGCGTTCTTCACGTACTGCTGGGTGATGGTCGAGCCACCGCCCGCGCTCTCCTTGCCGAGCAGGTTGTCGCGCGCGGCGCGGGCGAAACCGGACACCGAGAAGCCGGGGTTGGTGTAGAAATCCCGGTCCTCGGCCGCGGTGACCGCGTTGCGGACATGCGGCGGCACCTGGTCGATGGTGACCTCGGTGCGGTTGCCCTCCGGCGGAACCACCTTGCTGATCTCGGTGGTGCCGTCGGCGGCGTAGATCGTCGCCACCTGATTGGTTTTGAGATCGCCCGGCTGGGGAACGGAAACCGTGGAGTAGGCGATCAAGAACACGGTGCTCGGCACCACGATCGCCAAGGCGATCAGAACATAGATGGTGCGGCGCACGATTCGCCACGGCGATTTCTTCTTGGCGCGGGGCCTGCGTCCGCCGGGACCATCGGGGCCGTCGCCGTCGCCACCACCACGCCGCGGCGGTGGGCCCGACGGCGGGCCGGAACGCGATTGTGCCCGGCGTTCACCGGTAGTCGAAGCGCCCGCGGCAGCGCCGGCGACGGGCCTGCGCGCGGCCGGACGCGGGCCCGTGCTCGAGGCCTTGCGGTCGCGCTGGGACACCGCCTCCGACAGCGAGGCCGGGCGGCTGATCTTCTGCGTCGACTGGGCCGACGGCGGCTTGGCGCCCTCGCCCGGCCGGGCGATCTTCTGGGTCGACTGCGAAGAGTTGGGCGCCGGATTCGGGCCGGGCCTGCCCTGCGGCGCGCGACCGGGGGGCGGAGCACCCTGCGGCCCCCGGCCCGGCGGCGGGCCAGGACGATGCGGCGGCTGCGGGCCGCGCGGATTACCGGGCGGTGGACCACCCTGCGGTCCACGGCCACCCTGCGGAGCCGGCCGTCCGTTCGGGCCGGGACGCGGACCGTTCGGGCCCGGCCGTGGGCCGTTCGGGCCTGGCATCGGCGCACCGGGGCGCGGTCCGCCCATACCCGGGCGGGGCCCGCTCACCTGCGGACGCGGACCACCCGGAGCGCCGGGCCGCCCGGGCGGCGGCCCCATCGGACGTGGGTTCGGGCCTGGTTGTGGGCTGCGCTGCGTGCGGGCGTTCGGGTCATCGCCGTGAGGGCTCTCGTAGGGCGAATTCACTGACAAGATCTCCAAAGCTCGTATCGGTCTGGGTGGCTCGGGGCCGGGCAGGTCGCGATGGACCGGGCTCGGCCCTCTAAGTCACCCGACGGGCAGATGACCAGGTGTTTCATTCGGCAGCGGTCCGCCGGTTGGCTCGGGTTCCGGAGCGTCGTCGCGGCGGAACCGGTGTGGTGCCGAGCACATAGGACTGCACCAGATGATTCCAGCTGCAGGTCCGGCACACCTCGACCACATGGACCGAGAACTCCTCGCGCGTCTCGGCGAGACGGAGCAGTTCCTCCGGGGTGCGGGCCGAGCCCGCTACCGGGCCGAGGCCGTCGCCGTAGACCCAGGATACGAGGGTGAGCTGTTCTTTCCGGCAGATAGGGCATGTGACCTCGCTCCCCCGACCGTGGAATTTCGCCGCACGCAGCAGATATGGATTCGCATCACACACCTCGGCGACATCGACACGGCCCGCATAGACGTCAGCCAGCAGCGACCGGCGCCGTAGCGCATAGTCGACCACTTGCCGCTGAATTCGCACGCTCCCCAGAGTAGCCGTGTCCAATTCGTTGCGCTGGCGCCCGGCGTGTTCGGTGGCCGGGGACGGATACGTCCGCACTGGCGCATCTGCGACACCGATATCTGCTGGTCTGCCCGCTGATCAGCGCCGGACCCGCCGTCGTCCGGGCGAATCGCGTGCTGACACGCCCGGGTCGACGTGATGGACGAATCGCCGCGACTCCAGCGCATACTATCCGACCGAACGACGCGGAGGTTCGGCGGGCGGCCCGCGGCCGCCGATCGGCCGGACCGGCGATGACGAAACCGCACGTCGCACGGTGAAACCGGACAGCGAAATGGGCACATGTCCGATTAGACTGCGTTCGTGTCGACGCCAGTTCCCGGTCGGATGCGCGCACGTGATCTCGACCGATCCCACACCGCGAGTGTGCTCGACGCCGCCTATGCGGAGGGCCAGCTCGGCGCCGACGAATATCACGACCGGGTCGCGCAGGCCAGGGCCGCGACAACGATGGGCGAACTGTCCGCGCTGGTGGATGATCTGCAAACGCCGTCAGCGGTGCCGGCACCCGGCCCACGGTCCCCCGCCCCGAGAACCGCGCGTCCGGTAACGGCCTACCCGACGTCCACCAGAGCTCGCACCGCCGATCGCGCCGCCGCCGCCGAACTGCTCGACCTGGCCCGCACCGAAGGCCAGCTCACCGAAGACGAGCACCGCGCCCACTCCGATCTGCTCGCCGAGGCGAAAACCCTCGGTGATCTGGCCGAACTCACCGCCGACCTGCAAGGCCCGCGCCGCACCCCGGCGCCACCGCGGCGGGCGCAGCCCACCCGTCAGGGCGGCTACCTGGCCGCACTCACCGCGGCCGCACTGCTCGTCGCCTTCGGTGCCTTCGCGCTGACCGGCCGCGCGGACGACCCCGCACCGGCCGAAACGCCGGTGGCCGCCGCCCCGGGCGACGGAGCACCCGAGGCCGAGCTTCCGGTACCGCGCGCCGACCTCGATGACGTCGACCCCATCGTCATCAAGACTCCGAATCTGCTCACCGGCGAGGGCCTGGCCCACTTCCTCGCCGACTACCGCGCCGAATTCGGCGACACCATCGCCGACGAGATCTCCCTGTACCCCGACCACGGCGACGTCGACCGCGCCGTGCCGGGACAGCCCAACCGTCAGGTGTCCTACGACTACCGGGGCGGCTTCCAGCGGCCGAGCGATCCGACCACCCGCAAGGTCGACACCCCGACGGTCGATCTCGGCGTCCTCGATACCGCCGCGATCGGCGCCGCGCTGGCGAACGCCGCGACGATCGCGCAGGTGCCCGACGGCAAGGTCTCGCACCTCTCGGTCGAAATCCACAGCTTCCCGCCGAACGAGGGCCGCATGGTCGTGGCCGTCTATGTCGGCAACGAATTCCGCGAGTCCGGCCATTTCATCCTCGGCCCGACCGGCGAGGTCCTGCGCGTATGGCCGTTCGAGGGGTAGGCCCGTGATGACGAGAAACGACCGGCTCAGGGCCCGTGACGCCGACCGTGTCGAGGCGTGCGCGCTGATCGACGCGGCCTTGCAGGACGGGCAGCTCACCGCGGACGAGCACGCCGAGCGGACCCGCGCGGCAATGCGCGCCACATCCTTCGGCGAGCTCAACGGCCTGGTCCGCGATCTGCAGGTGCCGGGCGATCTCGCCGGTTCGGCGGTGTTGCAGCACGACCGCCCGAAACGCCGCTGGTGGATTCCGGTCGCGGTGCTCGCGGTGGCCGCGGTGATCGGCGCGACGGCCGGCATCCTGCGCCCGGAGGAGGGCGGGGGCCCACTGGCCGTCGTCGATGCGGAGCAGGTCGAGGAGGGCGAGCCCGCGGCGCTGCCCAGTCTGGTCACCGGTTCCGGGTTCGCTCTGTTCGTGGACAGCTATCGACGCGAGTTCGGCGACGCCATCGTCGACACCGTCACGGTCATGCCCGAGTTCGTGGTGGTCCAGCGGCTGGAGGCGGGCCGTCCGGTGATGTACCGGTTCGATGCCGAAGGTTTTCAGACGAGCGGTTCCTCGACGGTGAGCTGGGCGAACGGCCGTCCCATCGATCTGGGGGCCATCGACCTGACCGCGCTGGCCGGGATTCTGCGCGGTGCGCCGGAGTCGGTGCGCCTGCCCGGCGGCGCGGTGCAGCATCTCGGTATCGGCTACGAACTGAGTGCCCCGGCCGATGCGGGGCCGGTCATCGACATCTTCGTCGAGGACGATGACGACCGGACCGGACACATGACCGTCGATCTCGCCGGTAAGCCGCTGGAGATCTTCCCGGCGGATTGAGCTGTCACGGCCGGGCAGCCGCCGGTCCGGACTGCCGCTCGTCGGTGACCTGAGCAGCTGCCGGCCGGTGATCTGAGCTGTCGCGGGTCGCAGCCCCGAGCTGCCAATGGCCGGCGGGGGCGCTGCCGCCCGGCCGGTGATCCGAGCCGCCAATGAACGGTGACGTGTTTCGGCGCCGATGCGAACGCCTTTTGGCTGCCCAGCGCGGCGAGCGTGGTGAACCGAGCTGGTCCAACACCGCCCCCACCTGCGCAAATGCGTAATACATCACTAACAACTATGCGTGGTTATATCGCTCCGATATAGTTGGTAATCGCATCCATCGGTTAGGTCTGCACACAGTCAGGGGGTGAAGCCCGATGCTCGAACTCGCAATCCTCGGGCTGCTCCTCGAATCGCCCATGCACGGTTACGAGCTGCGCAAGCGGCTGACGGGCCTGCTCGGCGCGTTTCGGGCCTTCTCCTACGGGTCGCTCTATCCGACACTGCGCCGAATGCAGGCGGACGGGCTGCTCGCGGAGGAGATCCCGGCCGGTGCGACCACACGTCGCGCCCGGCGGGTCTACCAGCTGACTCCGGCCGGACGGGAGCGCTTCAACGAGCTCCTTGCCGACACCGGACCGCAGAACTACACCGACGACGGCTTCGGCGTTCATCTGGCCTTTTTCAGCCGCACCCCCGCGGAAGCGCGGATGCGGATCCTCGAGGGCAGGCGGCGTCAGGTCGAGGAGCGCCGAGAGGGGCTACGGGAGGCGATCAAGAAGGCGAGTGGCTCGCTGGATCGCTACACCCGCCAGCTCCATCAACTCGGACTCGAATCAAGCGAGCGCGAAGTGCGCTGGCTCAACGAGTTGATTGCGGCGGAGCAATCGACGAAGGCGGCACCACAGAAAGAGGGAAATACCGGCCATGAGTGATGTCAAAGCTGCTGAGAGCGCCCCAGAGGTTCGCGTCGCCATCGTAGGTGTGGGCAACTGCGCATCCTCGCTGGTCCAGGGCGTTCAGTACTACAAGGACGCGGACGAGACCGCGACCGTTCCCGGTCTGATGCACGTCAAGTTCGGTCAGTACCACGTGCGCGACGTGAAGTTCGTCGCCGCGTTCGACGTCGACGCGAAGAAGGTCGGCTTCGACCTGTCCGAGGCGATCTTCGCTTCCGAGAACAACACCATCAAGATCTCCGACGTGCCGCCCAGCGACGTCGTCGTGCAGCGCGGCCCGACCCTCGACGGCATCGGCAAGTACTACGCGCAGACCATCGAGCTGTCCGAGGCCGAGCCGGTCGACGTGGTCAAGGCGCTCAAGGACGCCAAGGTCGACGTCCTGGTCTCCTACCTGCCGGTGGGTTCGGAAGAGGCCGACAAGTTCTACGCGCAGTGCGCCATCGACGCGGGCGTGGCCTTCGTCAACGCGCTGCCGGTGTTCATCGCCTCCGACCCGGAATGGGCCGAGAAGTTCACCAAGGCCGGCGTCCCGATCGTCGGCGACGACATCAAGAGCCAGGTCGGCGCCACCATCACCCACCGCGTGATGGCCAAGCTGTTCGAGGACCGCGGCGTGCAGCTCGACCGCACCATGCAGCTCAACGTCGGCGGCAACATGGACTTCAAGAACATGCTCGAGCGCGAGCGCCTGGAGTCGAAGAAGATCTCCAAGACCCAGGCCGTCACCAGCAACCTGAAGAAGGAGCTCGGCGCCAACGACGTGCACATCGGCCCGTCCGATCACGTCGGCTGGCTCGACGACCGCAAGTGGGCCTACGTGCGCCTGGAAGGCCGCGCCTTCGGTGACGTGCCGCTGAACCTGGAGTACAAGCTCGAGGTGTGGGACTCGCCGAACTCGGCGGGCATCATCATCGACGCGGTGCGCGCGGCCAAGATCGCCAAGGACCGCGGCATCGGCGGCCCGGTCATCCCGGCGTCGGCGTACCTGATGAAGTCCCCGCCGCAGCAGCTGGCCGACGACGTCGCCCGCGAGCAGCTGGAAGCGTTCATCATCAACGCCTGATCCACCCCGGGTCGAAACGGCGGAAAGCCGGTCGAAGCGAATGCTTCGACCGGCTTCCTCGTATTCGTGCTCAGTCGAGCGAGACGTACACCTCCACCGAGGTGGGCCCGGTGTAGCGCTCGATCTCGGCCGCGTGTGAGCGGGTGATGGTGCCGGCGCTTTCGGCCTTGCGCACCTGCGCCCAGGCCGTGCGCAGCAGGTCGTAGGGCTTGTCGGAGACGACGAACTTGGCGTACCGGCCGCTCGGCACGCGGGTGACCACATCGCCCGCGTCCATCTCGTCCATCGACGACACCTCGTAGCCGAGCACCGCCACCGCGTGATCGTTCTGGCCGATGTAGGCCGCGACCCGTGGCACGTTCTTCTCCCTGGCCAGGTACCGGTCCCAGGTGAAGTTCACCAGGTCCAGGTCGCGGGCGGCGACCTCGCGGCCGGCCAGCGGCACGGTGAGTCCGGCGACCAGGCTTTCGTCCAGGGTGACTATCTCGAAGTCCACAGCGTTGTTCCTACCCGTCCACCGAATCGTCTGCCAGCGCCACGAAGACCTCGACCGTCCGGTTGTCGGGGTAGCGCTCGAAATCGCCTGTGTAGGAACGCTCCAGCCGGCCCGCGGCCTCGGCGTCCCAGATCGCGCGCCATACCGTCACCACGGTGTCGCCGAGATCGTCACCGCTGAGGGTGAACCGGGCGAACTTGCCTGCCGGGATCCGGGCGAGTACGTCACCGGGTAGCAGGTCATCGAGACTGCGGCAGCGGTAGCCGACGATATGGGTCAGATACGAGTTGATCTCGGGCGCGTGGTCGACGAACGCGCTCGCCGGCGGACCGGGTAGCGCACGCGCCAGATTGCGCTTCCACGCTTCTTCCACCTTGGTGCGCCGCGGCCCCTCCACAGCCAGTGCCGGGCTGCGGAGCACGGTTCCCGCCACCAATGTCTCTTGGCGGTCAACGACATTGAAATCCACCGGCGTAGCCCCTATTTCTCGTCTGTCGTTCAGTTGGCGGCACGCGCCGGGCCCTCCGCTCGTGCCGCGGTGTTCGTTTCGGCGGCGCTCCCCGGCTGCTGCGTGGCACGCGGGCTACCGCCTGCGGGCCGCTGCTCGCGCCGCTGTCGTGTCGCTCGTCGCTTATCCTTCCGCATCGATCCGGCGGCGTCGGCGTCGGCCCGGTGCCGCTGCCGCACGGTCACGCTCTCACCCTGGCAAACGATGCTGACATGGGTTGCGTTCCCCCGGCGTCATCCCGGCACCGGAATCACGATTCCCGGCAGGATCTCCACCTGCCGCGGCGGGGGCGGCGGCGGTGGTGGCGGGGGTGCCGGCGGGAAGATGACGATGGGTTCCTGCGGTTCGGGCTGTGGGGCCTGCGGGGCGGGCGGGAAGATGATCTCCGGTCCGCGCGGCTGCTCGCCGGGTGGCGGGTTCAGGATGTCGTAGGGCCCGCCGGAGGGCTGGGGTGGACCGGCCGGAATGATCGGCTGCCCGGACCCGCCTTCGGGAACCGGGAAGTTCTCTGCCGGTGTGCCTTCCAGCGCGCCGTCCATGGTCTGCTTCCAGATGTCGGCGGGCAGGCCGGAACCGTAGATGCGGGCGCCGCCCGCGGTGCGGATCGCCTGCGAGTGTTCGGTTCCCACCCACACCGCCGTCGACAGCGACGGCGTGAAACCGACCATCCAGGCGTCCTTGTTCTCGCCGGTGTCGCCCAGCTGGGTGGTGCCGGTTTTGGCCGCCGATGGCCTGCCGTCGAGGGCGTGCCCGTTGGAGTAGGCGGCGATCGGCAGCATGGCCTGGGTGGTGCGGTCGGCGATGGCCGCGGGGAAGCGCTGTTCACCGGGTGGCAGCTGCTGGCCCACCTGATGTTCCGGGGCGCCGCGATCGAGCAGCACCCGGCCGGTGCCGGTCACCACCCGCTGCACGAAATACGGCTGGTGATACCTGCCGGAGGCGGCGATGGTCGCGTACGCCGAGGCCATATCGATCGGGCGCACCTGGTACACGCCGAGCACGATGGACGGCGCGGGCGGCCCGCCGTTCTCACTCAGCGAGCGGCCGGGCACCCCGGGAATCTCCTCCGGGATCCCGGCCTGATGCGCGGCGTCGGCGGTGGCCTGCGGACCGTTGAACATCGACTGGGTGAGCCGGTAGAAGCTGGTGTTGAGGGACCGTTTGAACGCCTCGGCCAGCGAGCAGGTGCCGCATGACTCGTTGTCCACGTTGCGCACGAGCACGTCGTTGACCTGCACCGGTGAACTGTCGAACTGCTTGGCCATGGAGATGCCCTGACGCTGGGCCGCCAGTACCGCGAAGGTCTTGAACGCCGAACCGGTCTGCACCGGGGCCTGCGCGAAATCGAATCCGACACCGTCGGCGCCGCCGTAATAGGCCCGCACCGCGCCCGTGCGCGGATCGATCGACACCACCGCGGTGCGCAGTTCGGGCGGCTGGCCTTCCATCGCGCTCTGCGCCGCGGCCACCGCCGCCTGCTGCGCCTTGGGGTCGATGGTGGTGGTGATCTGCAGGGCACCGGTATTGAGTTCGTGTTCGGAGATGCCCGCCGCGCGCAGTTCGCGCAGCACCTGGGTGCGGATCAGGCCCTCGGGCCCGCGCGCGGCACCGTCGTCGGCGACGTCGGTGATCGGGATGATCGGCGGGAAGGTCGCGGTCTCGCGGTCGGCTCGGTTCAGCACGCCCATCTCGACCATGCCGTCGAGCACATACCGCCAGCGCGCCTTCAGATCCTCGAGATGGGTTTCCGGATCCAGGATCGACGGTGAGCGGACCAGCGCGGCCAGCACCGCGCCCTCGGCCAGGGTGAGCTCCGGGACCGGCTTGTTGAAGTACGCCTTCGCCGCGGCCGCGATGCCGTAGGCGCCGCGCCCGTAGTAGATGGTGTTGAGGTAGGCGGCGAGGATGTCGTCTTTGCTCCATTCGCGGGCCATCTTGGCCGCGATCACCAGCTCGCGCATCTTCCGGGTGACGGTGCGCTCGGAGTCGAGGAAGGCGTTCTTCACATACTGCTGGGTGATGGTCGAACCACCGCCGGCGTTCTCCTTGCCGAGCAGGTTGTCCCTGGCGGCGCGGAGGAAGGCGGGGATCGAGTAGCCGGGGTTGGTGTAGAAATTGCGGTCCTCGGCCGAGAGCATCGCATTGCGCACGTGCACCGGGACCTCGGCGAGCGGGACCGGTGTGCGATTGCCCTCGGGCGGGACGACCTTCGCGATCACCGTGCTGCCGTCGGCGGCGGTGATGGTGGCGATCTGGTTGGTGCGCATCGCCGACGGCGAGGGGATCTCGGCACTCCAGTAGAACAGCGCCATCAGTAGCGCGGGCACGGCGATGAAGATGACGAACAGCGCGAGGATCAGCCTGCGGATCCGGCTACCACGGGTGCGCGGTCTTCGATCCGGGCCCTCCGGCTCGCGTCCGGACCTCCTGCCGGTGGAACCACCGTCCTCCGATTTTCCGGCGCGCGGGTCGAATCCGCTGATCGAGGCGTACTCCGGCTCCGGAGATCGGCCACCGCGGAGCCGGTCACGAAACGAGCTCACGATCATCTCCTCCCGGAGCGTCGGTAAAACTCGGCTACCCCACCGTCTGATCACACATCGTCACCGATCCACACCCGCCTGGGTACCGGAAACGGGCACAGACTTACCCCGCCGATCATAGCTGGACGATAGCTAGCCCACTGTTTGCCGGCCCGGAGCGGGACGCGCGCCGCGACGGACGGTGCTTGATGACGACCGGTTCCCGCGCCAGAGCTCGCGATGAACGGCCGAGCGGGCCGGGTGCCGAGCGGAGAGCCAGGCACCGCCGCCCTCAGCTCTTGACGCCACCAGCGGTCAGACCGGAGATGATCCGCCGCTGGAACAGCAGCACCATGATCACCAGCGGAATCGTCACCAGCGTGCCCGCCGCCATGATCGAGGCGTACGGCTGGACCAGCGGGTTGTTGCCGGAGAAACCGGCGATCGCGACCGTCACCGGCTTGGTCGACTCACTGGAGAGCAGCCGCGCGAGCAGGTACTCGTTGACCGCGGCGATGAACGCCAGGATCGCGGTGGTGAACACCGCCGGCGCCGCCAGTGGCAGCATCACCAGCCGGAACGCCTGCAGTTTGGTGGCGCCGTCGATGCGGGCGGCCTCCTCGAGCTCCCACGGCAGTTCGGCGAAGAAGGCGGCGAGGATGTAGACCGTCATCGGCAGCACGAAGGAGATGTTCGGGATGATCATCGCCTGGTACTTGCCGATCCAGCCCAGATCGGTGAACAGCTGGAACAGCGGGGTGACCAGCACGACCACCGGGAACATCGACGCGCTCAGGATCAGCCCCGACACCAGGTACTTGCCGCGGAAGGTCAGCCGCGCCAGCGCGTAGGCGGCCAGCACGCCGAGCAGCAACGCGATGACGGTGGTGATGGAGCCGATGATGACGCTGTTCACCATCGCCTGACCGAAGTCGTTGCCGCGGCTGGTGTCGAAGACGTCGCGGAAGTTCTCCAGTGTCAGATGCGTGGGCCACGGCGTGTTGTCGAAGGTGTAGCGCGGGTCGCGGAACGCGGTGACCGCCATCCAGTAGAACGGGCCGAGCCCCCACACCAGCACGATCAACGCGCCGATGTAGAGCCGCGCCGAGCCGAGCCTGCGGGTCCACGGCACGTTCCTGGTGACGGGCGCGGCGGGCTTCTCTTTCGTCATCGTGGTCGCGGCCATCATGCCTTCCGCTGCTCTTCCTGGGTGCGGACCGCGTTCGCGCCCAGCACCTTCACCAACACGAACGCCACCGCGAAGATCATCAGGAAGGTGATCGTCGACAGCGCGGCGGCACTGTTGGGACCTTGCCGGACCTGTTCGACCACCAGCATCGACACCGTGCGGGTGGCGGGGTTGTCGGCGGTCATGATGGCGGGCAGGTCGTACATGCGCAGCGCGTCCATGGTGCGGAACAGGATCGCGACCAGCAGGGCGGGCTTGAGCAGCGGCAAGGTGATGTGCACGAAGCGCTGCCAGGCCGAGGCGCCGTCGACCTTCGCGGCCTCGTAGACGTCGTTCGGGATCACCTGCAAACCGGCCAGCAGCAGCAAGGCCATGAAGGGCGTCGTCTTCCATACGTCGGCCGCGATCACCGCGAACCGGGCGGGCCATTCGTCGGAGGTCCACAGGATCCCGGTGCCGAGCACCCGGTTGACCACGCCGTCGTACTGGAACATGAATTCCCACAGCCGCGCCGTCACCGCGGTCGGGATCGCCCACGGGATGAGCACGGCGGCGCGCAGCAGCGCCCGGCCCTTGAAGGTCTTGCCCATCACCACGGCCATGGCGAGGCCGAGGACCACCTCGAGCGACACCGTGACCACGGTCAGGAACAGCGTGACGCCGATGGCCAGCCAGAATTGCGAGCCAAGGTTGCCGGTCGGGCAGTCGACGGTGCCCGCCGCGGTCTCGCACTGCTGCAGCAGCCAGTGCGTGTAGTTGGAGAACCCGGCGCTGCCGCCCTCGATGAACATGCCGGTCTCGGGGTCGATGCCGCCCGAATCCTGCTGGAACGACATCCACAGCGCCCGGAACACCGGGTAGCCGATGACCACGGCGAGCGCGACCAGCACCGGCGCGACGAACATCCACGCCTTACCGGAGCGCCGCAGCTCGTCGGCGATCACCGCGCCCCAGCCGCGCTTGTTCCGCGGTGGTTCATCCGCTTCGCCCGCGCGCACCTTCCGCACGGCCGTATCCGTTCCCGAAGGATCCGACACCCGTTCTCTCCTCATCCGGCAGGTCGGGTCCGTCCGAACTTCCCGCTAACCGGCCGCCTCGATGCCCTTCTGCATGCCGATGATCGCATCGTCCACCGACTTCTCGCCCTTCAGGGCGGCGAAGGCATTGTCGCGGATGGCCTTCGACACCGCCGGGTAGAACGGCGTCACCGGGCGCGGCACGGCGTTGGAGATCGAGTCCTTGAGGGCGGGCAGGTAGGGCATCTTGGCGATGAGGGCCGGATCGTCGTACATCGATTCGCGCACCGAGGGCAGCGCGCCGGAGGCGACGATGTGCTGGGCGTCTTCGCTGATCAGGAAGCGAAGGAAGTCGAGGGCGGTGGCCTTGTTCTTGGAGAACGCGCTGATCGCGGCGTTGTAGCCGCCGAGGGTCGAGGCGCCGATGCCGGACTCGCCCGGCAGCGGGGCGACGGCGAACTTGTCGCGCACCACCGACGATTCCGAGCCTGCGTCACCGAAGGTGGACGGCCACGAGCGCAGGAACATCAGCTTGCCCTGGGTGAAGGCGGCGCCGCTCTCGGTCTCGGTGAAGGTGACCGCCTCCGGCGGGATGTCGCCGCGCTTGTAGGCCTCGACCAGCCTGCCGAGGCCGGCGCGGGCCTGCGGGCTGTCCACGGTTGGGGTCTTGCCGTCGGATCCGACGAAGGTGCCGCCGTAGGCGTTGATCACCTCGGCGGTGTTCACGGTCAGGCCCTCGTAGTTCTTGAGCTGGCCGGCGTAGCAGCCGATGTTGTTCTCCCGCGCGATATTGCACATGCCGAGCATCTCGTCCCAGGTCTTGGGCGGGTTCGGCACCAGGTCGGTGCGGTAGAACAGCAGGCCGCCGTTGGTGTTGCGCGGGGCCGCGTAGAGGGTGTTGTTGTAGGTGGCGCTGGCCACCGTCGGCGGCAGCAGGGCCGAGGTGTCGATGGCGAAGGAGTCCTTCAGCGGCTGGATCCAGCCCTTGGCGGCGAACTCAGCGGTCCACGGCACGTCCATGGCGAACACGTCGTAGTCCGAGGACTTGGAGCGCATGTGCTCGACCAGGTCGTCGTACTGCTGGGAGGCGTCGTTGGACTGCTCCTTGTAGGTGACCTGCTCGTCCGGGTGGGCCGCGTTCCACCGGTCGATGAGCTGCTTGACGACACCCGTCTCGGTGGTGTCCTTGCCCTCGACGTAGGTGATGGGCCCGCGTCCGGTGAGGTTCTCACTGGTCGGGTTGCCGCCGCTGTCGCTGGTGCACGCGGTGGCGAAGGCCGTGGTCAGCACCGCCGCCGAGGCCACCGTGAGCGCGGCACGGGACACGAGAGCAGCACGTAGGGACACCTTCTTCAAAGCCATCGCGGAAACTCCAAGGTCGAGACGTGAGCGGCAGCACACCCGGCGGTGCACAACGCAACATACATGTTGATCACCCGACGCGCCCGGGCATGTCGGTCGGTATGCCTAGGCTGGTTCGCGATGACTGTCGCAGATCCCGCCCCGGACAAGATGCTGACCCGCATCGGCGGGCTGCTGCGCAAGGCCGAGTCGACCGACAACGAGCACGAGGCCGAAGCCTTCCTCGCCGCCGCGCAACGGCTGGCCACCCGCTCCTCGATCGATCTGGCCGTGGCGCGCGCCCATGTGGCCGGCCGCGAGCGCAGACCCACCCCGATCCAGCGGATCATCCCGATCGGCGAGCCCGGGCGTAAGGGCCTGCGCACCTACGTCCAGCTGTTCGTGGCTATCGCCTCGGCAAACGATGTGCGCTGCGATGTGGCCAGGACCTCCACCCAGGTCTACGCCTACGGCTTCGACTCCGATATCGACACCTGCGAGGCGCTCTACACCAGCCTGCTGGTGCAGATGGTGCGAGCCTCCGACCAGTACATCAAGTCCGGCGCCTACCGGTCGGCGACGGTGGAGAAGATCGTCGTCGAGGTGCGCGGCGGCCGCCGGGTGCGCCGCCGGGTGCAGGCGCCGGTCGCCGCGGTGACGGCCCGGCTGAACTTCCAGATGGCGTTCGCGGCTCGTATCGGCAAACGGCTGGCCGAGGTGAAATCGGAAGTGGAGACCGAGGCCCGCGCCGAACCCGCCGCCGCGTCCACCGCAACCGCGCTCGCCCTGCGCAACAAGGAGATCGAGCTGGTCGATTTCTACACCCGCACCTCCGAAGCTCGCGGCACCTGGCGCGGCCCGCAGGCGTCCACCGGGTACGCGCCCGCCGCTCGCACCGCGGGCGACCGCGCGGGTCGCGCCGCCCGCCTCGGCACCTCCCCTGAACTCCCCGCCCCGCGCGGCCGCCTCACCGCACGCCGCGCGGACTGACCGTGTCCCGGCCTCCTGCCCGGCCCAGCTCGAACGAGCCAACCACGATCGCGCCCGCGCACCACCGCGACAGATTCAGCGTCTGCGGTCGGCGTCGCGGATGCCTCGGGTCGAGCTGGGCCTGGAGCACAAGTGCCCGCCGACCGCGGTACCTCGACCGGCGCCACGTCACCGTGCCCGCATCCCGGCCGACGTGTCGTCCACGTTCCACCGTGGTCCATCCGGCGTGGATGAGCCGGCCGACCCCCAGCGCAGCGCGGGTGGTGCCGTGATGAGCGTGCGAGACAGTCAGCGGGCCCGGGTCTACGACGCCGAGCAGTTGGTGCGCGGTGCGTTCGATCGGGCCGACGAGTTCGGCAACCGCACCGTGGAGGTGTTCGGTTCGCAGATCACCTTGCCGGTGGAGCGCCGGTTCGCCTCCGTCGAGTCGGTGCAGACCTATTGCGATCGGGTGCTGGCATTGAACTGGGTCGCGCGGCAATGGGCCCGGGCCGGTACGCCGGTGCGGGTGCGTTCCCGAGTGGGTACCACCGCGGCCCATTACGAGGCCGACGGCGCGGTGCTCGCCGTCCCGCTGCATACCGGCGGAACCGCCTGGGCGCTGCGGGAATTGGTGGTGCTGCACGAGCTGACCCATCATCTCGAACCGCGTCCGGGTGAGCAGGCCCCGCACGGCCCCGAATTCTGTACCAGATACGTCGAATTGGTAGACGGCGTGATAGGCCCGGAAGCGGCGCTGCTGCTGCGCGGCACCATGACCGGTTGCGGCGTGCGTTTCGGTTGATCCGGCCACGCACTCGAACGGAAATGTCGTAGTGCTCACAGCCGCCCGCTCCGCGTAACCGTCAAGGGGGCTGGACCGAAGGGTGTATCCGCCGCGCACCGAATATCGTTGGTCGAGAAGGGCTGCCGATCTCGTTTCGTTCCGGCGAAAGGCTGTCCACGACATGTGGGTTCACCATCCACACCGGCCCGGGGCCGGTTCGCCTCGACGTTTCGGTGACCAACACCGGCTTCGTGCCCGTTCCGCCGGTGCGCTGCTCCGGCACCACGCACGTCCGCTGACGCGGTGATCCGGCCGCCGGGCTAGCGGCGGCCGAGGAGGGCGTGTACTCGGTCGAAGCGGTCGTACCACCAGGCGGTCCGGTCCGGGTCGGGATGCCGGTAACGCTCCAGCAGGTCCGGGTCGGGCACCGGTGGTGTGCGCGGGACGGGGAGGTACCCGTCCACCGGTAGCAGTGGTTCGGCCACCACATCGCCCTCGAACAGCGCGACGGTGCCGAGCCCGCAAGCGAAGTCGAGCCCGGGCAGCGTCGCGGCGAGCGCGACCTGCGCCGACAGCCCGACGCTGGTCTCCAGTGCCGAGGACACCACGCACGGGAGTCCGGCGGCATCGGCGACCTCGAGCGCGCGGCGCACTCCGCCCAGCGGTGTGCACTTCAGCACCGCGATATCGGCGGCGCCCGCGACCGCCACACGCAGCGGATCCTCGGCCCGCCGAATGGATTCGTCCGCGGCGATCCGCACCTCCACTCGCCCGCGCACCGCGGCCAGTTCGTCGATCGTGCGGCAGGGCTGCTCGACGTATTCGAGACCGCCTGCCGCCCGGTCGATCTCGCGGATATTCCGTACCGCGGTCTCCACATCCCAGAGCGCGTTGGCGTCCACCCGCACCGCACCGTCCGGGCCGAGCGCATCACGCACCGCCTCGACCCGCGCCACATCCTCCGATAGCGAGCCGGGATGATCGGCCACCTTCACCTTGGCGGTGCGGCACCCCGACCCCGCGACGATGGCATGCGCCCGTTCCGGCCCGACCGCGGGCACCGTGCAGTTCACCGGTATCCGATCCCGCACCGGCGCGGGCCAGCCGACCGTCACCTGCTCGACGGCGGTGGCCAGCCACTGCGCGGCCTCCCGGTCGTCGTACTCGGGAAACGCGCAGAACTCACCCCAGCCGAGCGGTCCGCGCACCAGCATCCCCTCGCGCACGGTGATGCCACGGAACCGGGTGCGCATGGGTACCGCGTACACGCCGACGGCTTCGACCTCGCTCATCGTCAGCAGGGTAGTCGGCTCGGTCCGGTCGTGGATTCGCCCTCGGTATTGCCGCGCCGCCGCGGCGCCCGCACACTCGAACTGTGCGACGGCGAATCCCGGATCTCGCACGCGCGATCCCCGCGACCCTGATCACGGCCGGAACCGGCTGGGTGACAATCCAATTGCTGGAGTGGTACGAGCTGACCGGCCGCGAGTCGGCACGCCCACACGACCTGACGGCCGCGTACGCGATCGCCGTCGTCGGCTTCGCGCTGACGATCGGCACTGTCGTCGTGTCCGTGCTCGATGCCGTCCGGAGCAGACGCCCGATCGGCTGGGCGCCCTTGATCGGCGCGCCACTGTTCGCCGGAGCCTGGGTGTGCGGATTCCTGGTCGCCATCTTCACCGCGCCTGGCTGAGGCGGTCCGGGATCGGGGCGTGTGAGCTCGAACGGGCGGGCCGGGCGCCGATGTGCCCTCGGCTGTACACCCGACCCGCCCATCCGCGCTCGCTCGCCGCACGTTCGGTTCAGAGTCGTTCGACGATCGTCGCGTTCGCCAAACCTCCTGCCTCGCACATCGTTTGCAGACCGAATCGCGCGCCACGTTCCTGCATGGCGTGCACCAGAGTCGTCATCAGCCGGGCCCCCGATGCGCCGAGGGGATGCCCGATCGCGATCGCTCCGCCATTGACGTTCACTCGGCTCATATCCGCACCCGTGTCGTGTGCCCAGGCCAGCACCACCGGTGAGAATGCCTCGTTGATCTCGATCAGGTCGATATCGGACAGCTGTAGCCCGGCCCGCCGCAAGACCTTTCGGGTGGCCGGGATCACCGCGGTGAGCATCAGCAGCGGATCGTCACCGGCGACGGCGAAGCTGTGCAGCCGGGCGAGCGGTCGCAGACCGAGCTGAGCGGCCTTCTCACTGGTCATGATCAGTACGGCCGCGCTGCCGTCGCTGACCTGGCTGGCCGTCGCCGCGGTGATCTGCCAGCCGATCTGCGGAAACCGTTCGGCCATGGCGGGGTCGTAGTAGGCCGGGCGCAGGCTCGCGAGGGTGTCCATGGTGCTGCCCACCCGGATGCCCTCATCGGTGCTCAGTCCGGCGATGGGTGCGAGCTCGGCGTCGAATCGTCCGTCCTTGGTGGCGGTGGCCGCCTTGTCGTGGCTGGTCAGTGCGAATTCGTCGAGCTGGGTCCGAGTCAATCCCCAAGTGGCGGCGATCAGTTCGGCGCTGATGCCCTGCGGCACCCATCCCTCCGGATAGCGCTCGGCGAATCCGGCGCCGGACGGATCCTCGGTGCCGATCAGGCTCGCGCCCATCGGCACCCGCCCCATCGATTCCACGCCCGCGGCGACCACGATGTCGTAGGCGCCCGAGATGACGCCCTGTGCCGCGAAGTGAATGGCCTGCTGACTGCTGCCGCACTGGCGGTCCACCGTGGTGGCAGGCACCGACTCGGGAAAGCCTGCGGCCAGGGCGGCGCGGCGGGTCATATTCACGCCCTGCTCACCGACCTGGGTGACGATGCCGCCGATGACGTCGTCGATGAGCTCGGGATCGATGCCGCTGCGCTCCACCACCGCGCGCAGGCTGTGGGCGAGCAGGTCGACCGGGTGGACGTCGTGCAGGGCTCCATTCGGCTTGCCCTTGCCGATCGGCGTGCGGACTGCCTCGACGATGACCGCGTCTCTCATGGTTCTTCCTTCCGATCGCGTCACATCTGACTATGACGCTATATAGCCAGGGTACGTCTGGCAATAGTGGAGGCAAGTCAGGGTCGGTATGATGCTGGTCATGGCAGCCGTGATGGAAGGGCCTCTCGCCGACCTCAGCTCATGGAAACCCGAGCACTGCTCGATCGCGAAGGCGCTCGACGTGGTCGGCACTCGCTCGGCCATCCTGATATTGCGCGAGGCCTATTACGGCACCACCAGATTCGACGGCTTCGCGGCACGAGTCGGCATCACCGATGCCGCGGCCGCGAGCCAATTGCGCAAGCTCACCGCGGCAGGGCTGCTGGAGAAACGCCCCTACCAGGACGAAGGCAAACGAACCCGCCATGAGTACGTGCTCACCGGCAAGGGTCGCGATCTGCTGCCCGTGGTGCTGGCGTTGATGCAGTGGGGCGACACCTACTTGCAGCCCGGCCCCGCGCCGTTGCAACTGGTCGAGGAATCCACCGGGGCGCCGGTGCGCGTGCAGGTGCGCAGCGAATCCGGACGAGAGATCGCGCTCGAGCAGCTCGGTGTGCGGCTGAACGAGGAGTGGGTGCGGTCCAGAGGTGGGCCGGGCGCCGACCGCACCTAGCGTGTCTAACCGCTGCGAGATTCGTCCGCCCGGTACGAGCCGGGCGGACGTGCGGTCTCAGTTCAGCCGGCGTCCGTCGTCGGCGGCGAAGAAGTAGGTGTGTTCCGGGTCGGCGGTGAGCAGCACCCGCTCGCCCTTGGCCGGCGGGTTACGCCAATCCGCGCGGGCCACAATCGTTTCGCCGGCATCGTCGGCGATGGTGCGTCCGTAGATGTAGGCGTCGGAGCCGAGTTCCTCGACCACGTCCACCTCCATCTCGATCCCGGCGCCGCCCTTGGTGAGCGCGGAACCGTCCCCGCCGATCTCCAGATGCTCCGGCCGCACGCCGACGGTCACCGAGCCATTGCTCGCGTCGGCCACCGAGCGCGGCAGCGTCAACCGGTGTCCGCCGAGGGAGACGGTGCCGTCGGAGACGGGCAGGGTGAACAGATTCATCGCGGGCGAGCCCATGAACCCCGCGACGAACACGTTGGCCGGATCGCGGTACAGATCGCGCGGCGAGGCGCACTGCTGCAGCAGTCCGTCGCGCAGCACGGCGACCCGATCGCCCATGGTCATGGCCTCGACCTGGTCGTGGGTGACATACACCGTGGTGGTGCCGAGTCTGCGCTGCAATTGCGCGATCTGGGTGCGGGTCTGCACCCGGAGCTTGGCGTCGAGGTTCGACAGCGGCTCGTCCATCAGGAACACTTGCGGCTGCCGCACGATGGCGCGACCCATGGCGACGCGCTGCCGCTGACCACCGGACAGCGCCTTGGGCTTGCGGTCCAGGTAGGGCTCGAGGTCCAGCAGTTTCGCCGCCTCCAGCACCCGCTGCTTGGTCTCAGCCTTGTTCACCTTGGCGAGCTTGAGCGCGAAGCCCATGTTCTCCGCGACGGTCATATGCGGGTAGAGCGCGTAGTTCTGGAACACCATCGCGATATCGCGTTCCTTCGGCTCGGCGTGCGTCACGTCCCGCTCGCCGATCAGGATCCGGCCGCCGTTGACCTCCTCCAGACCGGCCAGCATCCGCAGCGAGGTGGATTTCCCGCAGCCGGACGGCCCGACCAGGACCAGGAATTCACCGTCGGCGATCTCCAGGTTCAACTGGTCGACAGCCGGTTTACCAGCGCCCGGGTACAACCGGGTGGCCTGGTCGAAGGTCACCGTAGCCACGGCAGATCACTTCCCTTCACCGGCAGGAACGTGCCGGACGATCCGAGTAGAGGGTTCCGGCGGATCTTACGTGCGGTGCGCTCGCCCCGCAGCGCCGGTCGGTGTGGGCCGCGCCGCCGCGAGGGCCGATCCGGGGCGCCGGGCACCTATCTCACCGGGCGGTCGGGACGTACCGCAGCGCTCGGGGAGCGAGCTGCGCGCCGGACCGGAGGGTGGCCGCATATGCACGCAGCGCCGCCCGGTCGCGCGCGCTCACGGTGACGCCGAGTAGTTCGGCGGCGCGTTCGTGCAGCAGCCCGCGGATCGCATAGCCGGGTGTCAGTCGCGGCACCCACGCGTCGGGTCGCAGTGCCTGCGGGGCCAACTGCGCACCGTGGGGTGTGAGGCGCAGCCGGGTGGCGCAGACCTCGGCGAAGTAGTGCTGGAATTCGGCCCACGTTTCGGGCATGTACCGCGCCGACACGCCGTAAAGCCGGTACCAGTCACAACATTCGGCGTACAGCTGTTCGTGCTCAGCGGCCGAGAGTGGGACGTCGAAGGTGTTCACCGCGGTGAACAGGGTGTCGACGTAGGTCGCGTGCTGGAAATGGAACAGCTCGGGGTGCAGCGCGTGATAGCGGCGCCCGAGCTGATCGCGCCCCTTCACGTGCTCGTGCCCGTACCGGATGATCGGGCGCCCGTCGCGTTCGTCATAGGCCAGGCGAATCATCTGCAGAACCGTGCGCCGCTTGTGCCACCAGAGCCGATACGGGACGTGGTCCACGAACGCGGTCGCGATCGCCGGATGCAGGATCTGCAAGGTCACCGCACGCGGCAGCGCCAGCAGGAAGCGCCGGTCACCCAGATGTCGTCGTAGTAGCGAACCGGATTCGCCGTCCTTCCGGTGACCAGCCATGTGCACCACCATTTCCGACGCGGAACCCGCCGATCAGTCGATGAGATTGTGAGGCAAGATATCTCTCACTCTATCAGCCGGGCCATGGCTGCGCGCGGTTCGCCCGGCCGGAATACGCGCACGGCGGTAGCCTCGGTCGGGCAAGCGCCCCGAGCGACGAGGAGTCAACGCGATGAGCCGACCGGTTCGTGTGGGAGTTCAGCTGCAACCGCAACACGCGTCCGAATACGGCCTGATCCGGGACGCGGTGCGGCGGGCAGAGGACGCGGGCGTTGACATCGTCTTCAACTGGGACCACTTCTTCCCGCTCACCGGCGATCCCGACGGCGCGCATTTCGAATGCTGGACCATGCTCGGCGCGTTCGCCGAGCAGACCGAGCGGGTCGAGATCGGCGCGCTGGTCACCGGCGGTGGTTATCGCAATCCGGATCTGCTCGCCGATATGGCGCGCACCGTCGACCACATCAGCGGCGGCAGGCTGATCCTCGGGATCGGCGGCGGCTGGTTCGAACGGGATTACGCCGAGTACGGCTATGAATTCGGCACCCCTGGCACCCGGCTGGACCTGCTGAAATCGTCCCTGGCCCGGATCGACGCGCGGATGAAGAAGCTGAATCCGCAGCCGGTACGCGATATCCCGATGCTCATCGGCGGTGGCGGTGAACGCAAGACGCTGCGCCTGGTCGCCGAACACGCCGATATCTGGCACAGCTTCGGCGATCTCGAGGTCTTCACCCGCAAGAGCGGCATCCTCGGGGGCCATTGCGCCGCCGCGGGCACCGACCCCGGGCGGATCGAGCGCTCGGTGAGCTGGCCGGGCCGCAGCCTGGCGCCCGCATTCCTCGAGGCGGGCGCGACACTGTTCACCGTCGGCGTCAGTGGCCCGGATTATGACCTGAGCCGCGTCGTGGAGGCGATCAACTGGCGCGACGAGATCAACCCGGAGCCGATCAGTGGGATCGCCTGATACCTGTCGCGGCGGTCGCGCGGAAGGTTCCCGCGACGATCGGGGGCGGCGCGAGCCGACGCTTCTCACTCGATCGAGTCGGAACCCGCGACCGGCGTCCTCCGATTAGCAGCGCGTTGTCCGGCGGTTGCGGCGGGATTTCTCGCACCGTGGTCGAATCCGCCGGAGCGGGCCGATCCAGTGGTCACCGACCTCGTGCCCCCCGGCTCGCGCCGGTAGCCGCCGGATAGCCTGAGCTGGGCGGCTAGGGTGTTCTCCCATGGCTGGTCTGCTCGCTGTGCGGTCTCGTGTGTTGATCGCCGTGATATTGCTCGCCGTCGTCGGCTTGGCGACGGCCTGCGGTTCCGGTGACGGCTCGTCGGCCCGCGATCTGTGCGCCCCACCCGGGGTCGAGGCGGCCGCGGCCGCGCCGAAGAACCTGGCCTCACCGGCCAAGGCGGGCGAGGACCGCTACACCACGCCGGCCACGGTGCCGCTGGAGTCCATCGACATCTCCAAGCTGGGGCTGATCACCCCGGGCAAGCTGAGCGTCGGCACCCTGTCGGACGCGCCGCCGAGCATCTGCGTGAACTCCGCGGGCGCTTTCACCGGTTTCGACAATGAACTGCTGCGCGCGGTCGGCGCGAAACTGGGTCTGCAGGTGGAATTCTCCGGCACCGAATTCGCGGGCCTGCTCGCGCAGGTAGCCGGTGGGCGTTTCGATGTCGGCTCGTCCAATATCACCACCACCGAAGAGCGCAGGCGGATGGTGGACTTCACCAACGGCTACGACTTCGGCTATTTCTCGCTCGTCGTCGCCGACGGCAGCCCGATCGGCAGTTTCGACGATCTCGGCCCGAGCAGCCGGGTCGCGGTGGTGCAGGGCACGGTGCAGGACGAATACGTCGTCAACACACTGGGTTTGGATCCGGTGAAGTTCCCGGATTACAACACCGCCTATTCCAACCTGAAATCCGGGCAGGTCGATGCCTGGGTGGCGCCGTCGGCGCAGGCCGAGGGCGCGATCTCGCCCGGTGACGGCACGAAGATCGCCGAGAACTCCTTCAGTCTGGAGAATTTCGCGGCCTGGGCGGTCGGCAAGAACAAGCAGCCGCTGGTCGACGCGCTCAACGCCGGTCTGGACGCGGTGATCGCCGACGGCACCTACGCCGAGCTCTACAGCAAGTGGGTGCCGCGCGAATTGCCGCCGGGCTGGAAGCCGGGCTCGAAATCCGCCCCGGTGCCGGAGCTTCCGGATTTCGCCGCCATCGCCGCCGAACGCGCACCGGCCGAGCAGACGCAGACCGAACCGAAGTCGACGCTGGAGCAATTGCGCGACACCTTCTTCGATTGGTCGCTGTACCGGCAGGCCTTCCCGGATCTGTTCAAAACCGGCCTGCCGAACACATTGATCCTCGCGGTCGTCTCCGGTGTGCTCGGCACCGCGATCGGCATGTTGCTCGCGGTGGCGGGTATCTCGCGCAGTCGGTGGCTGCGCTGGCCGGCCCGGATCTACACCGACATTTTCCGTGGCCTGCCCGCCGTGGTGATCATTCTGCTGATCGGCCTCGGTGTCGGCCCGGTGGTGCGCGATCTGACCGGAAACAACCCGTACTGGCTGGGTGCGGTGGCATTGGCGCTGCTGGCCTCGGCCTATATCGGCGAGATCTTCCGCTCCGGCATCCAGTCGGTGGAGCCGGGCCAGCTCGAGGCCGCCCGCGCCATCGGCTTCGGATACCGGCAGGCGATGACGCTGGTGGTGATCCCGCAGGGCGTGCGCCGGGTGCTGCCCGCACTGATGAATCAGTTCATCGCGCTGATCAAGGATTCGTCGCTGATCTATTTCCTCGGGCTGCTCGCCGCCCAGCGTGAGCTGTTCGCCGTCGGCCGTGACCTCAACGCGCAGACCGGCAACCTGTCCCCGCTGGTCGCGGCCGGTCTGGTGTATCTGCTGCTGACGATTCCGCTCACCCACCTGGTGAACTACATCGACCGGCGCATGCGTACCGGCCGCCCCGATCAACCCATCGACCCGGTCGAACAGGCCGCGATCACGGAAGGGCGTGGGTAGATGAGCGCCTCACTCACCGGCACCGGCTTGCGGCTGAAGCTCGGGAACAACGAGATCCTGCGCGGTGTGGACATCCACGTCGACGCCGGCAAGACCACCACCGTCATCGGGCCGTCCGGTTCCGGTAAATCCACGCTGCTGCGGGTGCTCAACCGCCTGCACGAACCCGACGCCGGCGACATCCTGCTCGACGGCACGTCGGTGCTCACCGAGGACCCGGATAAGCTGCGCCAGCGCATCGGCATGGTGTTCCAGCATTTCAACCTGTTCCCGCACAAGACCGTGGCCGAGAATGTGGCGCTCGGCCCGCGCAAGCTGCGCGGATTGTCCAAGGAGCAGGCGCGGGCGCTGGCGCTCGAGCAGCTCGAGGTGGTCGGGCTGGCCGGTAAGGCCGATTCCCGCCCGGCCAACCTGTCCGGCGGCCAGCAGCAGCGGGTGGCGATCGCGCGGGCGCTGGCCATGAAACCGGACATCATGTTCTTCGACGAGGCCACCTCCGCGCTCGACCCGGAGCTGGTCAAGGGCGTGCTGGCGCTGATGTCGGATCTGGCCGCGGGCGGTATGTCGATGATCGTGGTGACCCACGAGATGGGCTTCGCCCGCAGCGTCTCCGACAGCGTGGTGTTCATGGACGCCGGTCAGGTGGTGGAGGCGGGCAGCCCCGACGCACTGTTCGACAATGCGGAGACGCCACGACTGCGCCGATTCCTCGACCAGGTGCTGTAGGGGCCTGCTTCATCGGTCGGTCCCGGCCTCACAACCGGCGCTGGTCGCCTCGGCGAATCCACGCCGGTCGTCCGGCGTGGCGATTTCGTCGCTACCACGCATTCATGCGCACTTGATAATGTGTGAGGTGCTCTTCGGTTCCGCCCGCCCCACACGGGAAGAAGGATTCTGATGACGACAGCACACGCTCAGCACACCGAACACGAGCACAAGCACGGCCCGGCCTGCGGGCACGTCTCCGTCCCGCACGGCGACCACGTCGACTACGTGCACGACGGCCACCTGCACCGCGAACACGAAGGCCACTACGACGAATGTGAGGCCGGCGGCCACACCGAATGCTCCCCGCACGACCACGTCCACGGCGCGGGCTGCGGGCATGTCGCGGTGCCGCACGGCGATCACGTCGATTACATCCACGACGGTCACCGCCATGCTTCGCACGACGGGCATTACGACGACCACTGAGTTGTTGAAGTTTCCTAGCCCGCAGCTCTATCCGGTTCGAAATGGACCCGAAGCCGCAGTTCCAGGGCCTGCGCCAACCGCTCGAGCAATGGGATCGTCGGCATGGTTCCGCCCGCCTCGAACCGAGCGACCGCCGGCTGGCGCAAACCGGCTCGTTGTGCCAATTCGGATTGAGTGATGCCGAGTTCCTCCCGGCGCGCTCTGACAGCCGCTCCGAGTTCGAACCGGATACGCGCGGCGTCGTAGGCTGCTGCCGCGCCCGGCTGCGCGAGAACCTCGGCCCGCCGCGCGGCCCAGCTTGTGTGTTCGCCCATGGATGTCAGTCCTCCTCCACGGTGTGAGCCTCCGCAATACACCGGTTCATCGCTCGCATGGCTCCTTCGATCTCGGCGACCTCGCGCATCCTCTGTTTACGAAACACAGTCAACAGGATTATTCGCCGACCGGGCGCGATCCAGTAGGTGATCCGTACAGCATCTCGGGTGAGGTAGAAGCGGAGCTCCCGTAGCTTGCCACGCAGCTGCCTGGTGTACGGCTCGCCGAGTAGCACGCCCTTCTCGGCGAGTAGATCGACATAGAAGATGACAGTTGTTCGATCCTCCAGTGTGAGCGAGTCGAACCATCGGTCTACCTCGGGTTCCGTCTCGACCTCTCCCCAATTCATAACATGGATGGTATATCGAGGCAATCGGATAAGGTTTCGAATGGGTATCGAAGCGCCGACGGGCGGCCCGATGTTGCGGGAGGTGCGGTGGATCTAGCGCGGATCAATCGGGAGACGATCGCGAAGTTCCGTGCGGGTGAGGACCCGGAAGGCATGCACCGGGATCGGCTGCTCCTGCTGACCACGACCGGCCGCCGCAGCGGACGCCCGTACACCGCGCCGATGATGTTCCACCGCGACGGCGACCGGGTACTGGTGATCGCCTCCAACATGGGCGCGCCCCGTCATCCGGACTGGTACCTGAATCTGGTCGGCGACCCGAAGGTGGTCGTCGAGGTAGGTGACGAGACCTACGACGCCTTCGCGACGACGCTCGACGGCGAGGAACGCGAGCGGATCTGGGCCATGCTGAAACAGGCCTACCCGTGGTTCGCCGACCACGAGCGGAAGACCGAGCGGGTGATCCCGGTGGTGGCTCTCACTCGGGCCGCATAGCCGCCCCGAAGCGAGTGAAGCCGGTCAGCGCGGGCCGGATCGTCGGCTCGCCCGCCGGCCCGGACCGCAGCCCCGCGATGACCTCATCGGACATCTCGCCGTAGGTCTCGAACGATTGCACGGTGCAGTGTGCCATCACGTCCTGGATATAAGGGTCGGACAGCTGCCAATGTGCCAGCACCGCTTCGGAATCCGGGTAGAGCTGGAAGCTGTGCGCCAGGCCGCGCTCCTCGTCCAGAAAGACGTGAACCATCAGCTGCGGACCGTGCTCCTCGACAAACGCCACGGCGCGTTTCACCGCCGCCGAGAACTCCTCCAGATGCCCTTCGGTGATCCGCATCGTGTTGTGGAAAAGGATGCTCATACCGACCAGGTTGGAACATCAACCATACTCGAGGTCAAGAGGTCCCAGGCGCCAGACTCGTGGCAGCGGACCCCGACCGACATCGTCCGACCCGTTCGATGCCTGGGCCCGGTGCCATAGCACCCCGAGCGCAACGCGAGCTGTCGGCGGCCAGGACGCGGAAGGGGTGGCATTGGCAACGTATCCCTTGCAGGCCCATACGCTGCCCCCCGGATGATCGATGATCCGGTTCGCTACAGTGCAGGACAACTGTCTGAGCCACCCCATGGCCGCGAATGTCGAAGCGTTCCGTCCGGCGTGATCACCGTAATGGAGCCGGATCGAGCCGTCATCGCTGGGAAAGATCGTCGACAGCGCATGCCTAGAGGCTCGGTCCACGCGCCCCGGCCCGCACCTCGCCCCGCGCGCTGAGCGCGGCGATAGCGGCGGCGATTCCGATGGCGCCGACGGCCGACAATGCTGTAGCCGTCCAGCCGAACCACTCGACGGATGCTGCGCCGCAAGCGGTTCCGAGGCTGCCGCCGATGAAGTACACCAGCATGTACGCGCTGTTGAATCGGGCGGGAGCGTCGGGATCGATGGCCAGTACGGTGCTCTGATTCGCCACCTGAGCGGCGAAGAGGCCGGCGTCGAACAGGGCGAGGCAGATCAGGACGGCGATCGTGTTCGCGAGGGTCGGGCCGGTGATGAAGAGGGCGGTACCGGCAAGCGCGAGACCCAGCAGGATGACCCGCCGCGCGCCCGCCCGATCGGTCCAGATGCCGGCCAGCTGCGTAGCGGGGATGCCTGCGAGCCCGGCCAGTGCGTACAGGCCGATCTGTTCTGCGGAGTAGGAGAACGGCGGCGCCGAGAGCGCGACGGCGAGCCCGGCCCATACCGCGCAGAACGCGAAGAACCACAGCGCGCCGCACACCGCGGCCACCCTCAGCGTGGGGTGCCGTACGAACAGACCGGGCAGTGAGCGCAGCATCGCGAGGTAATCGAGTTCGGCGGCGCCTCGGGTCGCAGGCAGCAGCACCAGGCACAGCCCGGCGGCGCACAGGCAAGCCACGGCGAATACCAGAAGCATTCCGCGCCAGCCGATTTCCTCGGCCAGCCATCCTCCCGCGATCCGGCCCGCGAGGATCCCGGCCGCGATGCCCGCGGTGACGATGCCGAGGACCGTGGCCCGCCGGTGTGCGGGAGCCAGCCGCCCCGCGAGCGAGCTGAGGCTCGCCCCGACCGACGAGCACGCGCCGATAACGCCGATCAGCAGACCCACCTGCCACGCACGATCCGCGACGGCGCTCACCGCCAACGCGACGGCCAAGGCGCCGAACTGCATCGCGAGCGTCCGGCCGGGCGAGAATCGGTCGATCATCGGGACGATCAGCCCGAGACCCACCAGATACCCGATCGGGCCACCCGCAAGCGCGAATCCGGCCACGGCGATCGACGTATGCAAGGAGCCCGCCACTTCGGCGATCGCCGGTTGCAGCGGGTAGATGGTTGACGTCCCGAGCGCAGCCGCGAGCGACATGAACAATACGACCGAACCGCGCAGCCGCAGATCATCACGGAGGTCGTCGGCGAGATGAGCATTCACATCGACCGACGGTAAGAATCGCCGAGATCGATGGCTGGCGGGATCTCGACATCACCGTGGTCGAGATGGCCCCTCACGCGCGGTCGCGCTGCCTCAGCGATGGAGCTCTCGCCGGACAGCTGCGCTGGGCCGCGACGCCGGGCGCTGGTCGTGCGCTCAGGGCGTGGCTATTCGCGAGGTATCGGCGACTAAGCGGGCACCAGGCCGATCTGCCGACCCAACTCGTGAACGTCATTCCTCATGCCCGAAGGGGGTTTACGCATCAGCGCGTGCAACATACCGCGGGCGTGTCCGTTGTATTTGGCCGTCTCGGGTGCGGTGCGGACCGCCTTGTCCAGCAGAGCCAGCGTCGCCACCGGTTCGTCGCGTTGCTCGTGCGCGCGGGCGACCTCGATGAAGTGGCGGCTGCGACGGGGGACCGATGCGATCTGGTCGGCGTCGAAGCCGCTGGCCGCGCGAAGTGCTTCGCCGGGGCGGCGCAGCTCGACGCCCAGAGTTGTCGCGTGGGCCGCCATCACCGGAACCGAGAAGGAGGTCTGGACGTGCCGGTAGCCCACGCCCAATTGCCGGGCGGTGGCCTCGGCCTTCTCCCAATATGACCAGGCGTCGCCGTGCCGGCCGCGCCGGGCGTGCACATACGCGATCTCGGCGTTCAGCGCGCCGGCAATGCCATGCCAATCATCGGGTGTGGTGTCGCGGTCGAGATAGGGCGCCAGACGTTCGACGGCCGTGCGCGCGAGTGCGTCGGCCTCCTCCCACCGGCCCGAATCCCGCAGCGCCTGTGTCATCGCCCATGCGCCGCAGGCGATCACATACGGATCGTCCGCCTCGTAGCCTTCGGACAACGCGCGATCGGCCACGAGCCATACGAGTTCGGGGGCGGGTTGGTAGGCCACGTAGAAGTCGGCCAGCTGATAGACCCCGGCCAGGACCCGCCGCGCCGCGCGGCGATTCTCACCACCTGCCCGCACCGCGCCCTGCGCATCCCTGATCAACCCGGGCAGCAGCCTCCCGAGCTGGGTCCGATGGTCCGGGCTGGCATGGCGAACCTTCCAGGCCTGACGCAGCCTTCCCTCGAGATGGCGGATATCGGCGGGCCGTGCCGGTGCCGACAGCCGGTACTCGGTGAGCGCGGCCTGCACCTCGGTGAGCGCGCCATGCCGCTCCCCGGCGAACACGGCGACCGGAACCGCGTAGCCGTTGCCGGTGAGCTCGGCCAGATCCGCGAGTTCCAGGGCGTGCGCGATCCGTAACAGCATCGGCAACCGCGGTGGTTGCAGTCGGCCGTTCTCGACAGCTTTCAACCATTCGGTCGACCGGCCGACCAGGCCAGCGAGCACCGCGCGCGACATGCCGGCCCTCTCCCGCAGGCGCTTGATCCGCGCACCGACCGTAGCGTCCTCGACAGGGTTGATCACCACGGCATCCCTTCCGCTGTTGAACCCTTTTTCCCAGCGTAACGCCGGGTACAAGCGGTCGAGGTACAAAACGTACCCGTCGCAGACCCCGCGCATTTCTACTGTCTCCCGCATCGCGCGGCGCCGGGTGTGTGCCCCTTCGTCCCCGGCGCCGGGCGGACCAAAAACCAACAACCGCAGGGGGTTCCATGTCGGACTACATCACCGCGTTCGCAGTCGCGGGCACGGTTGCCGTCTTATTGCTCGGCCTGATCTACGTTCTGCCCTACGCCTTCGATGACGATGAACCTCCGATCACCGCGCGCGCACCTCGAATGTCGGCGCGGATGGCGCACGCCACGATGCAAGCGCACCGTCGGTGCGGTATCGACAGCTGCCCGCACAAGCGGGACGCCTATCGGACCCTGGTGGCGGTGGGGGCGATCGTTCCGGATCAGCGCGCCGAGCGGTTCACGCGGTGACCGAGGACGCCCACATTCGTGGCTGCGACAACAACCTGAATGGTACATGCGAAATTACCGGGCGGAACTATCATTCCTAATCACTTTCCAATTCATTACCAAAGGCCTTTCCTTGTGTGATCGAAAGCCCGCCTCGATAGAGCATCGGTACCTTGTAATTGCTGCCGACTTGTTCAAGAAATCCTATCGTTTTCAGAAGTGAGATCTTCGGCTCGTATTCTTCGCCAAGAATTTGGCGAAGGCTGGATGCATTGTGTTCAGCTTTTCCTCCTCTGAATAGCTCAATTAGTGCAGCATTATCGCCGGCCTCAGCAAGTAGAGTGTCCTGTACCCGCTCCGCGCTAAGTGCCTCCAATCCTCGTTTCAACGCGTCGGAGGTTATCAGGCTTTCTTTCGTTGACATTCTACGCGGGGACCTATCCTCTTGGCGTATCTGAGCTTGTTGGGCTTTCAGTACTAGGTCGATGAGATTTCTAGGAGGCTTCACTCCGTTTCCGTCCCGGATTCTGCCTAGTATCCAAGTCCACGTTACGGGTTTCCTGTCCCCCGGATCGACCTGAGATGGGAATACTCGATTGAAAACGTCTGCGGGTTCAAGGTCTTCTGCGTCAAGATAGTTGACAAACTCTGTGGAACCTCGGAAGCGTCGGTCGAGCAGTGTAAACAGGTCGTCGTCATCCCAGGTAATGTCAACACGTCTAGCGTTTATGTGAGTCAGATTGACGAACCCGCCTTCAATTATTCTGGAAAATAGGTCACGGCGGACAAACAACTTAATCCGAACATTCGACAGGTCGAGCATGTCGAGATAGGTGCGCAAGAGTGCCCTAAGGGCGGGCCGTTCAAGTGCGGGTCTAGCTTGAAATGCCTCGTCCAAGCGATCGACCACTAGCCATAGTTTGAAATCCAATTCCCCAAGCACCTTCTGGAGGAGTTGAAGTGCGTCATCTTGTCGCACTAGATCGGTAACAACCGTGTCGTCACCTCCACTTTCGGAAAAATCGACTTTGGCACCAAGGACCGGCATCCCGTCCGCCGATAAGGACAGTGTATTTTCCACACTGGTCACCCGAAATAGCCGCTTTAGCCTATTGACAACTTGAGAAAAGATCGTCTGTGGGGTCTCGTCTGCCGAGCGTAGTCCAACGCTGACGAGCAGCTTGTCGAGCTCCCGCATACTGTCCGAGAAGTCTCCGTCGCCGAGATTTAGAACCCAATTACCGGCGAGGGAGAGGAAGTATGCCTTCCATACGCCAATGTACTGTTCCTCGGCGAGTACTTCGGTTTCGATAAGCCGCTGAAATACGGGCGTGCCAGCGGGGTTGAAAGCGGCCACCACCTCGACATCGTTTAGTTGTTCGTATGACGCGTAACGTTCTTTCAATATTCGGAATATCGCTGTCTTTCCGGTCCCCTTGTCGCCAGCGACAATATCGACTTTCGACTCCAGGAGCATCTTGAATGTCTGCGTCTCAACGAAATGTTGTTGTAGCAACTGGTCGTGCTCCGCGACGGATGACCCTAAGTCCAGGGCGCGCAGGACGGTCGTTACTGACGGGTTGGCGTGACGGTAGGACTGCGTCATGCCAACAACTCTAACCAAAAACAGTCTGCCCCAATGGCGTTCGCTGTAGTTCGGTGATAGTTCTGCGTCAAGGACGCCGTCTGCAGGAGATCGATCGGAGTTGTTTGCCCAGGACTCGGGTCGTTAGGTCTATGGTGGTCGGACGCATAACCGTAAGTCCGGCCCGGGTGGCCAGGCAGGGGGTCTGCGGTTGGACCGAGGCAAGTCTTAATGACTCCGCATTGAATCGATCATCATACGCTGCATCGGCGTCCGGGGTGATCTGATCGTGTGCCGGATCGAGGATATGGAATGCCAAGCGAGCGAGCTTGTAGCGAGAATCTTATGGTCGAGTGATCCTTTCGACGTTTGCCTCAGCGATGGAGCTCTCGCCGGACCGGGTGAGCTACGCCGTGACGCCGAGCCGCTGTGCGAGCGAGCGGGCGTCGCGTTCGATGATCTTGCCGCCGTGCGTGACCAGTTCTGCCGCGAGGTTGCGGGACATCGGGTGGCAGCTCATCGACTCCTCGGAGATGGCGGTCGCCGTCCGGAGGGCGCCGAGAGCGCCGAGCCAGTCCTTCTGCTGCCCGTAGGCGCGTGACAGCTCCAGCCAGAGCCGGGCGCGGCGGTCGATGCTCGGCATGGCGTCCGGGTCGACCACCGAGGCCGCTTCGAGTGCGCCTCCGGATCTGCGCATGTCCACCATCACCGAAACGGCTGTGACCTCGGTGTTGACGACCCCAAACAGGGTCCACGGGTGCGCGGAGCCCTCGGGTAGCGCGCGGGCCATCGCCATGGCGGAGTCGATACCGCGCAGCGCGTCACCCTCACGACCCAGGCGAGCCGCCGTGATCGCGCCGTGCAGGTGGCAGGCGCCCCACAGGGCCTTCGCCTCCTTGCTGTCGTCCAACCGTGGCTCGAGCAGAGCTACGGCGTTCTGAGCCAAGCGGTAGGCGTCTTCTTCGCGGCTCGTCGAACGCCAGACATTGCCGAGCACCCACGAGGCGGAGGCCAGGGTGACGGGGTCGTCGGCGATTTCGGCTGCGGCCATGCAACGATCGGCAGCCAGCCACAGCAGCGGCGCGTCGGCCACCCATGCGAGAACCTGCTCCGACAGCGCGTAAGCACCCGACAATGCCGCTGCGGCCGTGCGGCGGTCGCCTCCATCGAGGGTGCGCAGCGCGCGCCTGCCCTCCCGGATGAGCTCGGGCAGCATGGCACCCGCGTCAGCGCGCGGCGTCGTCGACGTGTGCCACAGCCGCCACGCGCGATCCACGCGGGCGCGAAGCTCGTCCGGCCGGATCGTGGGCTCAGTCGGTGTGAGGTCCACCGATTCGATCGCTTCGCGAATTGCGGGGACGACGGCATGGCCCGCCCGTCGAGACAGGCCGACCAGCAGCTCGTGGTCCCCGGTCAACTCGGTGAGATCGCGGACACCGAGCGCTTGACCGAGCTTCAGCAGCATCTCGAGCCCCGGAGCTCCTTGGCGTCCGCGCTCGACATCGCGTAGCCATTCCTCGGACCGGCCGACGAGTCCGGCGACAACGGCGCGCGACTTTCCGGTGCGGGTGCGTATGGACTGGATTCGCTCACCGATCGAACGTCCGGCGAGGTCGTCAGGGTTCGGCATGTGCCTGTCCTTCTTCGCGGAACCGGAGCCTGCACGAACGCCGGCCGAGGCCTCGGCCACACCTTCGCCAAGCATTGAATACCAGGATAGCCGGGTGGCATCGGCTCCGATGCGGATCGAATTCGCTGGCAGGGCGGGGAATTCCCCCCACCTCGGATGGTGGGGCGCCGGTACCCGTGCGGCGGCATCTCTCGCCCCAACCTTCTACCAGCTTCCGGCGCCGGGTGCGTGCCCCACATTCCCCGGCGCCGGTTGCTCCCAAAAACCAACAACCGCAGGGGGTTCCATGTCGGACTACATCACCGCGTTCGCAGTTTCGGGCACGGTTGCCGTCTTATTGCTCGGCCTGATCTACGTTCTGCCCTACGCCTTCGATGACGATGAACCTCCGATCACCGCGCGCGCACCTCGAATGTCGGCGCGGATGGCGCACGCCACGATGCAAGCGCACCGTCGGTGCGGTATCGACAGCTGCCCGCACAAGCGGGACGCCTATCGCACCCTGGTGGCGGTGGGGGCGATCGTTCCGGATCAGCGCGCCGAGAGGTTCACGCGGTGACCGAGGACGCCCACATTCGTGGCTGGGTGCAGTGGGATGACGGCACGTGGTCGACCCTCGATGAATACGGCATGCCGGGTGAGCGGCGCACGCTGGCGGAAGTTCTCCAGGAATGGGAACGTGGCCACACGCGCTGACCGGCTTCCATCGGCGCCGATTTGTCCTGTTCAGGGCGATAACTGAGGGCTGCCTAATTCGATGGACGTTCATCTTGCCGTAGTCTTCGACTCGCCCTGGTGGTTTAGCGTGCGCCCGTCGGCTTGATCCAGGAGGCACCGTGAGCTTCACCCCACTCGCCCTTTTCGTGCAGCATGACGGCAGTTCGTCGCGCTCCGCGGTTACCTGCGCTTACAAGTGCGGTAACGCGTGCTTCCACGAGGTCTCCAACAAGTCCTCGGGCGAATATTTCGGCGACATCGTCTCCGCCATGTCGCGGCGCGGGGTGCTCAAGGGCGGCGCGGCCGCGGTGCTGGCGGTGGGGGCGGGCAGTTTGCTCGCTGCTTGCGGTGACGACGGTGCCGAGGCGGCCTCGAACACCGACGCCGGTTCGGGCCTCGGGTTCACGCCGGTGGCGCCCAACAAAGAAGACGCCGTCGTCGTCCCCGAGGGCTACCAGCAGGGCGTGGTGATCCGCTGGGGTGATCCGATCTTCCCCGACGCGCCGCAATTCGATTTCGACAACCAGACCGCCGCCGCGCAGGCGAAGCAGTTCGGCTACAACAACGATTTCGCCGCGCTGCTGCCGATCGAAGGCCAGGCCAACCGCTACCTGCTCGTCGTCAACCACGAATACACCACCGAGCCGTTCATGTTCAAAGGCTTCAACGGCGACACCATGACGCCCGAGCAGTTCGGTATCGCGATTGCCGCGCACGGACTCTCGGTGGTCGAGGTGGCGGGTGAGTCCGGTTCTGGCAAGCTCACCCCGGCCTTCGGCAAGTACAACCGCCGCATCACCGCCGACACCGAATTCCTGCTCACCGGCCCGGCCGCCGGCAGCGATTTCGTGAAAACCTCCGCCGACCCCACCGGCACCAAGGTCGCGGGCACCTTCGCCAATTGCGCGGGCGGGGTGACCCCTTGGGGCACAGTGCTTTCCGGCGAAGAGAACTTCAACGGCTATTTCGTCGGCAAGCCCGCCGATCCCGTCGCCGCCGAACGCGCCGAGCGTTACGGCGTCGGAGAGGTCGATTCCCCGCACTTCTGGGAGAAGTTCGACAAGCGTTTCGATGTAGCGCAGGAACCCAACGAGTCCAACCGGTTCGGCTACGTCGTCGAAATCGACCCGTGGGATCCTACCTCCACCCCGGTCAAGCATTCCGCGCTCGGCCGCAACAAGCACGAGTCGGCCAATATCCACGTCACCGACGACGGCACCGTGGTCGCCTACAGCGGCGACGACGAGCGGTTCGAGTACATGTACAAGTTCGTCTCGTCCCGCAAGATCCAGCCCGGCACCGGTGCGGCGAGCCGCCGCCACAACATGACCATCCTGGACGCAGGCACGCTGTACGTCGCCAAACTCACCGGCGATCACCCCGACCGCATCGACGGCTCCGGCAATGTGCCGTCCGATCAGGGCTTCACCGGTAAGGGCCAATGGATCCCGATCCTCGAGGCCGGCGAGGACGGCAGCGCGAAATCACTGGTGGAAGGCATGTCCGCCCAAGAGGTCGCGGTCTTCACCCGGCTGGCAGGCGACAAGGTCGGCGCCACCAAGATGGACCGCCCGGAGGATTTCGAGGCCAACCCCAAGACCGGCAAGGTCTACGTGGCGCTGACCAACAACAGCAAGCGCGGCGAAGACGGCAAGGCCGGCCCCGACGAGGCGAACCCGCGGATCAAGAACAAGAACGGGCAGATCCTCGAGATCGTCGACGACCACAAGGGCACCGAGTTCACCTGGTCGCTGCTGCTGGTCTGCGGCGATCCGGCCGCCGCCGACACCTACTACGGCGGATTCGACAAGACCAAGGTCAGCCCGATCTCCTGCCCGGACAATGTGGCCTTCGACCCGTACGGCAACCTGTGGATCTCCACCGACGGCAACGCGTTGAAATCCAACGACGGCCTGTTCGCGGTGACGCTCGAGGGCGAGCGCCGCGGTGAGACCAAGCAGTTCCTCACCGTGCCCGCCGGCGGCGAGACCTGCGGGCCCGTCGTCACCGAGCAGCGGGTGCTGGTGTGTGTGCAGCATCCGGGTGAAGCGGACGGCGCCTCCGCCGACGCGCCCGTCTCGCATTGGCCCGATGGCGGCGACACCCAGCCGCGCCCGTCGGTGGTCGCCGTGTGGAAGGCCGACGGCGGGCGCATCGGCATGTGATCAGCTGCTGCCGAACAGCCCGGCCATGTTCGCGAACTGCGCGAAATTGCCCTGGGCTCCGCTGTAGACGTTCACGTCGGTACCACCGGCGATGCCGGGGACCGATCCACTGTCGGTGGTCTGCCAGAACGTCCACGCGGGCCAATCACCCGGCACCTCCGGCTGTGGATTGCCGCGATAATCGGCGATCCACAGCGGGTACCGGTGGAACTGGTCGCTGTCGGCCATCGCCGTGCGCCAGAAGTTCGGATAGGTGTAGATGATCGGCACCCGCCCGGTCAGTGCCTGCACGGTGTTGAGATAGCGGTGCGTCCAGTCGATCAGCGCGGCCGGGGCGAGCCCGCCCGAATCCTCCAGATCGAGCACCGGCGGCAGGTCCAGCGGCCCGTTCTGTCCCAGCACCACCGCCGCGTACATCGCGGCCTGCGGTTCCGGCGGCAACTGCGGCCGCGCGTAGTGGTAGGTGCCGCGCGCCACCCCCGCCGCCCGCATGAGCACGCTGTCCGGCACGAAATACGGGTTGATGTAGCTGAGCCCCTCGGTCGCCTTCACCATCGCGAAGTCGTGCCCCGACCGCTTCACCGCGAACCAGTCGATCATCCGCCCATCGATGTGCTGCCACGACGACACATCCGGCCCGGTCTGCTCGGCCTGCGCCGCAGGCACGGTCGCGGTAAGGACGCCGCCCGCGATGAAGGCGGACAACGCAAGCTTGCAGGTCGCTCTCCAGCGGGTACTTTCCATGCCGTCCGACGATAGCCACCGCGAGCTGGTGTGACCAGTGTTACATCTGATGCTTTTGCCGAATGTTCACTCGTGAGCGGTCACAGGGTGCTCGGCGACGGATAACGCAGCGAGGACTCGCGGAACGTGCTGCGAATCGGCCCCGACCGTGAGTGGTCGGCGTGACGGGACCAGGCCCGGCTGAGCAGGCGTGCTCAGACCGCGGGTTGGCAGGTGTCGCGCAGCGAGCAGGCGCCGCAGGAATTGCCGCAGCCGCCGGTTTCGGCGGGCGGGGCGAGGGCCGCGGCGGCGCGGGCTCCGGCGGTGGCGCCGGCGCCGAGGGTGAACAGGGCGATCACGGCGACGCCGAGCGCGATCAGCACGACGGCGAATCCACCGGCCGCGAGCGTGACGAGCCCGCCGCAGAACAGCAGCGCACCGGCGGCGAGGGAGGTGGGGGCGGCGACGCGGTTGGCGACGCGGAAGACCTCGTCGGTGCTCAGCGCCTCATCGGTGTGCACGCCGACGAATCGGTTGCGCGGCAGCTTGCCCGCCAGACCCAGCACGCCGATCGCCAGCGCTACCGCGGCCAGCAGGAACAGGATGATGGGGACGACAACCACCCGAGCAGGCTACCGCAGGCCGTCTACCAGCGGCCGACCGCTACCGGCGAAGCGACGCGATCGTGGCGGGCGTCACGGCCGTGCGCCGAACCGCGCGGGACCGCCGGATCCGGTCACCACCGGTTCGCGGAAATCCGGCGATGAGCCGCCGTACCAGGGTCACCAGACCCGCTGGTCGGCCGGACGAACGCACAGACCGGTTCGCCGCCGACCCGATCGGCCCCTTTTTGGGGTTGTCAAGTGCCAAGACTTACCCTGTTCGACGACGATATTTCTCCCGATCGGCGAGCAAAGAAGGCAGAACCGTGCAGGACACCCGTGCAACCGACCCTGCGGCCGGGCAGACAGCCGCATCCGACGACGCACCTGCGCACCGCTACACCGCCGAGCTCGCCGGCCGAATCGAGCGCCGCTGGCAGCAGACCTGGGCCGAGCGCGGCACCTTCCACGCCCCGAACCCGGTCGGCCCGCTGGCCGGCCCGACCCCGCCGGACAAGCTGTTCGTGCAGGACATGTTCCCGTACCCGTCCGGCGCGGGGCTGCACGTCGGTCACCCGCTCGGCTATATCGCCACCGACGTGTTCGCCCGCTACCACCGCATGCACGGCCGCAATGTGCTGCACGCGCTGGGCTACGACGCCTTCGGCCTGCCCGCCGAGCAGTACGCGGTGCAGACCGGCGCGCATCCGCGCGACACCACCGAATCCAATATCGCGACCATGCAGCGCCAGCTGGATCGGCTCGGCCTCGGCCACGATCGCCGTCGCTCGTTCGCGACCACCGATCCCGAGTACTACAAGTGGACGCAGTGGATCTTCCTGCGCATCTACAACGCCTGGTACGACCAGGAACTGGATCGTGCCCGCCCGATCGCGGAGCTGGAAGAGCAGTTCGCCAGCGGTGCGCGTGCGGTGCCGGGCGACAAGGACTGGGCGAGCCTGTCGGTAGCCGAGCGCCGCGCCCTGATCGACTCCTATCGCCTGGTGTACCAAACCGATTCGGTGGTCAACTGGTGCCCGGGCCTCGGCACGGTGCTGTCCAACGAGGAGGTCACCGCCGAGGGCCGCAGTGAGCGCGGCAATTTCCCGGTGTTCCGTAAGCGCCTGTGGCAGTGGATGATGCGGATCACCTCCTACGCCGATCGGCTTGTCGACGATCTGGATCGGCTGGATTGGCCGGAGAACGTCAAGGCCATGCAGCGCAACTGGATCGGCCGATCCCGTGGTGCGCAGGTGCGTTTCGCCGCCGACGGGCATGAGCTGGAGGTCTTCACCACCCGCCCGGACACCCTGTTCGGCGCGACCTACGTGGTGCTGGCGCCCGAGCATGAGCTGGTCGACCAGCTGACCGCTCCCGCCTGGCCGGACGGCGTGGACCCGCGCTGGACCAACGGCGGCGCCACGCCCGCCGACGCACTGGCCGGATACCGCAAGGCCATCGCCGCGAAGTCGGATCTGGAGCGGCAGGAGAACAAGGAGAAGACCGGCGTCTTCCTGGGCAGCTACGCCACCAACCCGGTCAACGGCGCGCAGGTGCCGATCTTCGTCGCCGATTACGTGCTCAGCGGGTACGGCACCGGCGCGATCATGGCCGTCCCGGGCCACGATCAACGCGACTGGGAGTTCGCGACCGCGTTCGGACTGCCGATCGTCGAGGTGATCTCCGGCGGTGACGTCACCGAGGCCGCCTACTCCGGCGACGGCACCCTGGTGAATTCCGACTACCTGAACGGACTGAGCGTCGAGGAGGCCAAGGCCACCGTCATCGGCAGGCTGGAAGCCGACGGTCACGGCACCGGAACCGTCCAGTACAAGCTGCGCGACTGGCTGTTCGCCCGTCAGCGGTACTGGGGCGAGCCGTTCCCCATCGTCTACGACGAGGACGGCGCACCGCACGCATTGCCGGAATCCATGCTGCCCGTGCAGCTTCCGGAGCTGGACGATTTCGCGCCGGTCACCTTCGACCCGGACGACGCCGATTCCGAACCGTCGCCGCCGCTGGCCAAGGCCACCGACTGGGTGCACGTCGAGCTGGATCTGGGCGACGGCCCGAAGAAATATCGTCGCGACACCAACGTCATGCCGAACTGGGCGGGCAGTTCCTGGTATCAGCTGCGCTACGCCGACCCGACGAACTCGGAGACGTTCTGCGCCAAGGAGAACGAGCAGTACTGGCTCGGCCCGCGCACCGAGGGGCACGGCCCCGACGATCCGGGCGGCGTCGACCTGTACGTCGGCGGTGTCGAGCACGCCGTGCTGCACCTGCTGTACGCGCGGTTCTGGCAGAAGGTGCTGTTCGATCTGGGTGACGTCTCCGGCTGCGAGCCGTACCGCAGGCTGTTCAACCAGGGCTACATCCAGGCCTACGCCTACACCGATTCCCGTGGCGCGTACGTGCCCGCGGCCGAGGTGGTCGAGCGCGACGGCAAGTTCTTCTGGACCGACGCCTCCGGCACCGAGATCGAGGTGAACCAGGAGTACGGCAAGATCGGCAAATCGCTGAAGAACGCCATCTCCCCGGACGAGATCTGCGATCAGTACGGCGCCGACACCTTCCGCTTCTACGAGATGTCGATGGGTCCGCTGGACACCTCGCGTCCGTGGGCGACCAAGGACGTCGTCGGCGCGCACCGCTTCCTGCAGCGGGTGTGGCGGCTGGTTGTGGACGAAGAGTCCGGCGCGCTGCGCGTCACCGACGAACAGCCAACGGACGAGACGCTGCGACTGCTGCACAAGACCATCGCGGGCGTCGACGAGGATCTGGCCGCACTGCGCGACAACACCGCGGGCGCCAAGCTGATCGAGCTGACCAACCACCTCACCAAGGCCTACCCCAACGGTGCGCCGCGTTCGGTGGTGGAGCCGGTGGTGCTGATGCTCGCCCCGCTGGCCCCGCACATCACCGAGGAGCTGTGGGAGCGCCTCGGCCACACCACCGCATTGGCGCACGGGCCGTTCCCGGTCGCCGATCCGGCGTTGCTGGTGGACGAGTCGGTGGAGTACCCGATCCAGGTGAAGGGCAAGGTGCGCAGCCGCATCCAGGTGCCCGCCGATGCCGATCAGGCGTCGATCGAGGCGGCGGCGCTGGCCGATGAGAAGATCGCGGCGCTGCTCGAAGGCAATGCGCCGCGCAAGATCATCGTGGTTCCTGGTCGCATGGTGAACATCGTTCCCTGAGTAGGGCGTAGGGCCTGAGCCACCGGGTTCAGGCCCGCACCTGCAACACATCGTCGAGCGTGACCATCGACAGGTTGCGTTCCCGAATGATGTCGACCAGCTGGCCGTAGCAGCGGGTGACGGGCGGGAAGTTGGCGTGCCCGATGACGATCGTCTGCGGGTTGAAATACTTACGCGCGCATTCCATCAGGTACGCCTCGGTGATCAGCCCGGAGTCCGACAGCGAGCCGTACCACATGACCGGGACGGTATATCCGAGGTCGGCGGCCACGGCATCGACGGCGGCGTTGTGCCGTCCGAACGGTGGACGATAGTAGGGCGTGCCGTCGACTCCGAAGGTGTTCCACAGGAACGTCTTACAGCGCTCGAGTTGCGCGGCGGCCGCCGATGCGGAGCTCGCGGTGAGATCGGCGTGGTCCCAGGTGTGGTTGCCGAGTTGGATCTGCCCGGAATCGACCAGCGGACGCAGTTCGTCGCGGTGCGCGCTCCAGGATTCGTAATAGGCGGTGACGAAGAAGGTGAACCGGGCGCCGGTGTCCTTGGCGAACCGGATGTAGGCGCCGACCACTTCGGGACTCGCACCGTCGTCCACGGTGAGCGCCATGCTGCTGCCGGGCCCCGGCAGAGCGGTGATGGTCTCGGCCGCGATCGTCGTCTTCGGGCCACCCGGTGGCGGCGGCAGCAGCGGCGGCGGCACCGGCGCCGGAACCGGCACCTCCGGCATTCCCGCCGCGGCCGGCTCACCCTGCGCCGCACTGCATCCGGCCAAGGCCATCGCAGCTCCCGCGGCCACCATCGACAACATCTGGCGTCTGTCCATCACGCAACCCCGCTCGCCGAACCGAACCGTGCTACCGAAGACCTCACTGACGTGCTGATATGCAGCGAGGACTCTACCGGCGTCGAACCGGTTTCCCTGGGATCGCCACAACTGCGCTGGACACACAGCGCGCCTTCGAGGCCACACCGACCGCGCACTTCCCGGCACCGGCCGCACGCAGAGCGTTGCAACCAGCGCGGCAGTCAACGAAATACTGGGCGGATGGGAGCATTGAGCATCTGGCATTTTTTCGTCCTGCTGGTCTTTCTGGTGCTGATCGCAGGAGTGGCGGGCCTCGTTTTCGCCATCGTCAAGGCATCGACTTCGGGTTCGCGGCCCGCGAGCCGCCCGCTGACCGCAATGGCGCCGGGCTGGTATCCCGATCATGCCGATCCGAGCCTTCTCCGCTGGTTCGACGGGCACCAGTGGACCGCTCAGACCCGACCACGTGCCTGACCACTGGACAGTGCTTCGGGCCAAGCGATGCTCTTGGTTCAGCGCGCGATCGGGCGCAGGATGATTTCGGTGGGGTGGGCGTCGCGCGGTGTCTCGATGGCATTGCGCACGGCCAGTGCGACGGTTTCGGCGGTGAGGAATTCCTCCGGGCGGTATTCGCGCCCCTCGCCGGCGACGATGTCGCGCTGCATATCGGTATCGATGCGGCCGGGGTGAATCGAGGTCACCCGCAAATCGGGCTCCTCGAGCCGCAGCGCGTCACCGAAGGCCCGCAGGGCGAACTTGCTCGCGGCATAGGAACCCCAGCCCGCGTTGGCGCGCAGCCCGGCCCCGGAATTGATCAGCACCACATGCCCGTTCGCGGCGCGCAGCGCGGGCAGGAGCAGGCGGGTGAGTTCGGCTACCGCGATGACATTGGCCTCCAGCTGGTTACGCCACTGCCGCACCGACGATTCGGCGATGGTGCCGAGATCGGCGATCCCGGCATTGTGTACCAGGACATCCAGCCGTTCGATCGGGGCGACGGCTTGCGCGACAGCCGGGTAGTCGGTGAGTTCGACCGGAACCCCGGTCGCGCCGGGCAGCTCGGCGAGGATGGCATCGAGCGACTGCCTCGACCGGGCCCCGAGCAGCAGATCGTGGGTGGGGGCGAGCGCCCGGGCGATGGCGGCGCCGAGACCGCGACTCGCGCCGGTGATCAGCGCGGCCGGCCGAGACGAGTGGGCGGCGATATCGGTGTCAGCGGCGAATTCCATGACGATCACGCTATCGGGCGCCGAACGCGCGTTCCGCTCCCGGGATCGGCGACCGCAGTGCCTGTACCTGCGCCGACATCTCCGCGCGCCGCGCAGGTACCGGTGGATGCGCGGGGGAACCGGCGGCCGGTGGGCAGGTCGCGGCGACAGGCCAGGTCGGTTCCGATATGCACAGCAGCCTCTGCGAGGTAGTTTCGCCCTATGACGGATCCGTCGCGCAACTACGGGCGGGAAGACCCGCACCAGCAGCCCTACACCCAGCCCTACACCCAGAGCCAGTACAGCTCGCACTACGCGGAGCAGCCGCAGCAGTACGGGCAGGAGCCGCAGCGGCAGATGCCGCAGATCAATCTGGGCAGATTGTGGGCCGGTGGCGTCGGCACGGCGGTGGTGGTCGCGCTGGTCATCGTCGTCGCGATCATGCTGGTGCGCGGGATCCTGAAGATCTCGGTCCTCTCGCCGGAGGGTGCGGGCGCCTACGGCACGGTCTCGACCACCTCGTACGCGCTGGCCGGCGCCGCCGCCGCGATCGCCGCCACCGGCCTGCTGAACCTGCTGCTCGCGTTCATGCCGAGCCCGATGCAGTTCTACTACTGGATCACCGGCCTGCTCACCGCCCTGGCGGTGCTGCTGCCGTTCACGCTGGTAGCCGATCTGGACGCGAAGATCGCCACCGCCGTGATCAACCTGATCGCCGGACTCTGCATCATCACCCTGCTCGGCTCGATCGGTGCCAGCGCCATCCAGCGTCAGCCGCAGCAGTACTGAGTCGTGCGTCGGCTCCGCCCGGAGCCGACGCCGCTGCCTGCGTCCAGTTGCCGCTGCTGCGGCCCATCGCCGCGTGCGCGGGTCGGCGCGGTCGCACATTCGGCCGGCCGTAGGGGTGGTGCGATCGGCAGGCCGTTGCGGTGGTGCGATCGGCCGGCCGTTGGGGTGCTGCGATCGGCCGGGGCGACCCCCGGTGCTCGACTCCGGTGTCGCACAGCAGCCTCCGGTGACGAACCCGAAACACCGAGCTCACCGGCCGGTAACAACCCGGCCCCGACGAGCGTTTGCGCCGGTCAGCCCGCAGAATAGGAGCATGGTCCACCCAGGTTTCACCCCCACTCAGCTCTCCGCCCGCGCGGCCTATCTGCTGCGGGGTAACGACCTGGGCACGATGACGAGCGCCGCGCCCCGGCTGTACCCGCACATGTGGAGCTGGGACGCGGCGTTCGTCACGGTCGGTCTGGCGCCGCTGAGCGTGGAGCGGGCAGTAGTGGAGCTCGACACGCTGCTGTCAGCGCAGTGGAAGAACGGGATGATCCCGCACATCGTCTTCGCCAACGGCGTCGACGGCTATTTTCCCGGTCCGGCCAGGTGGGAGTGCCGCACGCTGGCCGTGCACGCGCCCGACGGTCCCGACACCTCCGGCATCACCCAGCCTCCGGTGCACGCCATCGCGGTGCAGCGCATCCTCGACCATTCGCGCAGGCACGGCCGCAGTACCCGAGCCGTGGCCGAGGAGTTCCTGAATCGGCGCTGGCCCGATCTGGTGCGCTGGCATCGCTGGCTGGCCACCGCCCGCGACCCCAAGGAGAACGGCCGGATCACGCTCTATCACGGCTGGGAATCCGGGATGGACAATTCACCGCGCTGGGATCGGGCTTACGCGAATGTGGTGCCAGGGGATCTGCCCGCCTATCGCCGCGAGGACGTGCTGGTCATCGACGACCCCAGCCAGCGTCCGAGCGACCGCGAATACGACCGCTACCTGTGGCTGGTGGAGCAGATGCGCCGCGCGGGCTACGACGATTACCAGCTCACCTCGATGATGAGTTTCGCCGTCGAGGACGTGTTCGTCTCCGCGATCTTCGCCATGGCGTGCGAGGTGCTGGCCCAGATCGGCGAGGAATACCATCAGCCCAACGCCGACGTCCGTGAGCTGTACGGATGGGCGAAACGGTTCCGCGCCGGTGTGGTCGCCTCCGCCGACCCACGCACCGGCGCGGCACGCGATTTCGACGTCCGGTTGCAGCGCTGGATCACCACCGAAACCTTGTCGATGTTCGCGCCGCTGCTGTGCGGCGGGCTCGAACGCGACGCCGAACGCGCCCTGATCCGCGCGTTCGAGGGTCCGCGCTGGTGCGCTCACCCCGATCTGCGCTACGCGCTGCCGCCGTCGACCTCCCCGGTGTCCAAGGATTTCCGTCCGCGCGAATACTGGCGCGGCCCGGTCTGGCCGGTGATGACCTGGCTGTTCTCCTGGTCGTTCGCCCGCCGCGGCTGGGCCGAACGCTCCTACATGCTGCGCGCCGAGGGCCTGCGCCAAGCCAGCGACGGCAGCTTCGCCGAATACTACGAACCGTTCACCGGCGAACCGCTCGGCAGCATGCAGCAGTCCTGGACCGCGGCTTCGGTTCTCGATTGGCTGGGCTGAAAACTCACTGGTCACGCGGGTTTTACTGTTCCGCCACCGGTTTGTCGTGGCGCCGAACACTCTTCGCCCCGATACTTGGTGCAACGGTGACGCAGGTCGGAGGCGCGAAGAATGAGTGTGATGGAGCGGTTCGCCGCAGCGCATCCCGACGTGTTCGCGGGGGAGACCTGGGGTATTTCGGGTTCGGCATTCCTGTCGGTGTACCTCCCGGTGGGGATTCTCGCCGTCGCGGCGGGATGGTGGTTGCGGCGCAACATCGACCGGTCGGCCGCGCCGCCCGAGAAGTTGAGTGCGCCCGAGATCGCCATGTTGTACGGCGATCAGCGTCCGGTGATGACGGCACTGGCCTTGCTGCGCAGCCACGATCTCATCGATTCGCGTGCCACCCCGACGCGCGCGATGACCTCGGCCGACCGCGCCGAGCTCGATTGGTTCACGCTGGCGATCTTCGACCGGCTGACGGCACAGGAACAGACCGTCGCCGGCATCGCGGCGTCGGCGAGCGCCCAGATCGAGCAGCTGCGGGAGTCGCTGACCGAGCGCGGGTACCTGCCCGACGCGGCTTTCCGGCGGGCCGCTCGTGATGCGGGCATGCCCATCGCGATCGTGGCGATCTTCGGCGTCATCCGGTTCTTCGCGGGGTTGATCAACGGCAATCCGACGATGTTCCTGTTCTTCACGCTGGCGGCGTTGGCGATCGCGTGGGGCATGGTGGTCCGTCCCGGGCGGGTCACCGGGCGCGGCGCCGATGCCAAGAAGCGGGCGGTGTCCGAGCACACCTATCTGCGGCCGCAGAATTCGCCCGCCTACGCCACCTATGGCATCGGTGCCGCCGCGATCGCGGTGGCCGTTTTCGGCACGTCCGCGCTGACCGTCCTCGATCCGGGACTTGCCAATGCGGTGGATGCCCCGACCGGTGGCGCCGATGGCGGCGGAGGTGCCGGCGGGGACGGTGGCGGTGGTTGCGGCGGTGGTGGCGGTTGCGGCGGTGGTGGTTGCGGTGGATGAGTTCGCCACGCACCTCGAGCTCGTCGCGGCGGGAGAGACCTGGGGAATCTCCGGCGCCGACTTCCTGATGGTCTACATTCCGGTCGCGCTGCTGGCCATTGCGGCCGGGATATATCTGCAGCACAAGTACACCCACCGGCATGCGTCCGAATGGACCGGCGTCTCGCTCGACAAGCTGACCGCTCCCGAGACGGCGATGCTGTTCAGCGCGGAACGCGCGGTCACCGCCGCCGTCACGCTGCTGCGCAGCCATGAACTCATCGATTCCGATGCCACACCCACCCGCCCACCCACCGCGGCCGAGCGGGCCCAGCTGGACTGGTTCACCAGCGCGATCCATGCCGTGCTCGGCCCGCACAAGCAGACGATCAACGACATCACCGCCGCCGCGAAAACGCCGGTGCGGGAATTGGAAACGTCGCTGGTCGAACGCGGCTACCTCACCGGCGAGGAGGACAAGCGCGACGCACGCGATGCCGGGATGCCGATCCTGATCGTCGGGGTGCTCGGCGTCGTGCGGTTCGTCGCCGGTGTGCTCGCGGGCAACCCGTCGGGCTTCCTGGTGCCCTGTCTGCTCGTCCTGGCATTCGCCGGGTGGTGGGTGATGACGCCGGAGCGGCTGACCCCACGCGGCGAGGCGGCCAGAGCACATGCGGTGGACGATAATTCGCACCTGCGTCCGTCGAACTCACCCGCGTATGCCACCTACGGCGTCGGCGCGGCCGCTGTGGCCGTCGCGGTATTCGGCGCCGCGGCCCTGACGGCGCTCGATCCGGGGCTGGCCCAAGCCGTCGAACCGCCTTCGGGTGGCGCCGATGGTGGCGGTGACGGCGGGGGCGACGGTGGCGGTGGCTGTAGCGGCTGTGGCGGTTGCGGTGGCTGCGGCGGCTGAGTTCATGAACGGTGTGCTGCCGGATCACGCGCTCGGGATCGGCTGGCGGTCGGAGATCTGCGGCCTGATCGACCAGCTCGACGGGTTGGATTTCTGTGAGGTGATCGCGGAATCGCTGCCCGCCTCGGCTGCTGTGCCGCCGGAGCTGGAGGCGTTGCGTGCGCGGGGGACGCGCGTTGTGCCGCACGGTGTCACGCTCTCACTTGGTGGTGTTGAGCCGGTGGACGACCGGCGGATCGCGCATCTGGCATTGTGCGCCGAGCGGGTCGGCGCACCGCTGGTGAGCGAGCATGTGGCATTCGTGCGGGCCGGCGGATTGGAGGCCGGGCACCTGCTGCCCGTTCCGCGAACCCGCGCGTCGCTTGGAGTGCTGACCCGCAACATCATCCGGACCCAGGACGGGCTGCCCGTACCGCTCGCGGTGGAGAACATCGCCGCCCTGTTCGATTGGCCCGACGACGAATTCACCGAATCGGAGTTCCTCACCGAACTGGTCGAACGCACCGGCGCATACCTGCTGATCGATATCGCCAACGTCTACGCCAACGCCCGCAACCGCGGCCGCGATCCGCTCACCGAGCTGCGTCGCCTGCCGGTGGACCGGCTCGCCTACTGTCATATCGCGGGCGGCACCGAATCCGGCGGCCACTACCACGACACCCACCAGCATCCGGTTCCCGCCGAAGTCCTCACGCTGGTTGCCGAGTTCACCATCGACTGTCCGGCCCCGCTGATGCTCGAACGGGACGGCAATTATCCGCCCGCCGAAGAGCTCCTGGACGAACTCGACGCCATCGCCAATGCCGCTGCCCGCGCGCCGATCACCGCCCGCGCCCGCGCCGCGCGGTCCGTTCGGGGGCGAGTGTGACCGCCGTGGTTCCCGGGAGCTACCGCCGCGGCTCGGGTGAGCAGCCCGAACCGGGACGCGAAACCACGCGCGGTGCGTCGCCCGAGGAACTCCGCGCCCTCGCCGAACGTCAAGCGGCGGTGGTCCGTGCCCTGGTGGCAGGTGAGGCCGCGCCGCCCGGATTCGACGACACCGCACTGCGTGCCGCCGAATCCGCCCTGCTGCGCAAACGTGCGGGCATCCTCGCCCGTCATAATCCACTGCTCGCCCACGCCGCAGGCCCGGATTTCGAGCAGACGTTCGCCGAGTGGGCGCGGGGACGCCCAAAGGTCTCCACCGAAGCGGATATCGCAGGGTTCGCCGCCCATCTCGGGTTCCGATTGCCCTCGAGGAGAGGACGGATCGGAGAGCGTTTGCGTGGCCTTCTGCGATTGCGGTTCTGACGATCGCGGCCTTCGAACACAGCCCTCCGGTCTGCTGGCCCGAAGTACTTCTCCTTCACCGGAATATCGCGATGTTCTCCGCCACCCACTGACGAAACGGCCGCGCAGGTGTTCCGGTGATGCGCTCGACGGTGTCACGCACCGCGAGCAGTTCCTCGTTCACATCGCCGCCGGTCACATCGAGCACCGCGTCGGCGGCGTCCTCGCCGAACACCTCGACCATCCCCGATCTCGCCTGCTCCCGGCTGATCTCCTCGACACGCACTTCCCGGCCGAGCGCGGCGGCGATTTCCGCGACTTGCCGACGCGGGCTGATCAGCTCCGGACCGGTCAATTCATACCTGCGGCCGCGATGCCGGGAATCGAGCAGTGCCGCGCGCGCCACCGCGGCGATATCAGCCGGATGAATCGTCGGCAGCCCCACATCGGCATACGGCACCTCGACAGGCTGATTCGCGTTGATCGCCGGCGCCCACATCGCCGTGTTCGAGGCGAATTGTGTCGGCCGCAGAAATGTCCACTGCATCCCGCCGGCCTCGACCAGTTTCTCCACCGCCGCATTCTCGGCCGCGGGCCCCAGATGCGGATGGGTGATCACAGTGATCGACGAAACCAGCACCACATGCTCGACCCCCGCCCGCCGAGCAGCCTCGGCGATCTCGGCATCCGGCCCCATCCGGGACAGGAGGAACAGCGACCGCACCCCCTCGAGCGCCGGCGTCAACGAGTCGACGTCACCCAGGTCCCCCTCGACGACCTCCACCCCCTCGGGAACCCGAGCCCGGCCGGCATCGCGCGTCAACGCCCGCACCTGCGCCGTGCCCGCCAACTGCGTCAACAACGCACTGCCGATATTGCCCGTGGCTCCCGTTACGAGAATCATGTGGGTTCTCCTGCTCGCTCAGATCAACTGGGACCCACGCTAAAACCTCAACAACCATCGAGGTCAAGCTGATCGACGCGCCTTGTCGGGTATGCGGGCCGGCAGCGCTACGCGCGAACTCGCAGCCGCCGTGAATACCCGGACCGCACTACTGCGGTCTCCTCGCTGAGCCGGAACCCGCCTCGGTCTCCGGAAGGGTTGTGCTCGCCCTACTGAGCGATGCGGGCGCCGAAAACGCAAGCCGGGCCACAGAGCGGCTCGCCGGAAGCCCGCGCGGGCATACTGATCCGGTGCCGGGTACGCGGGATTTCGAACTCGTCATGGCGGTGGTGCGCTGTGACGTCGAGGAAGTGCGGCGCGCGCGCGAAGCCGGCGTCGATCTGGCGAGGGTTACGACTCCCGCTGGCGCGCTGCTCAATTGGGCCGCCGAGTGGGGCCGGATCGAGATCATCGCCTACCTGCTGGCGCAGGGTATCGAGGCCGAGCCGATGGCTCTGTCGATGGCCGCGTACAAGGGGCACGTCGAGGCAGTGCGCCTGCTACTCGAGCATGGCCTGAACCCGGATCTGCCGACCGAGTGGCCACCGTTGTGCGCGGCGGCGTACTGTGGCTCGTCCGAGTGCGTCCAAGCCCTCCTACGCGCCGGCGCGCGGGTCGATGCCCGTATGGGGCCGCGAGCGGGCGACTTGGCCGGCAAGACACCCCGGGAACTCGCCGAGGTCCATCGAACGGATGGCACCACGGAAATTTTCCGGCTACTCACCCGGTCCGACCCACCGGCCTAGCGGATTCGAGACCGAGTACGGCTGGTCACCGTCATCGCAGCGGGCATCTGGCTCAGCGAGATCCGGCCCGTGACAGGGCACGAATTGCTTCCAGGACGGCACGGCCGGCTTCCGCATCGCCCACGGCGATTCGTGCGCTTCCATCCGGGTACGCCTTGGCGGCGATACGCGCGCGGCGGAGGGCGGTCGCGACTCCGGGGCCGGGGAGGTAGAGGAAGTTGGCGTAGCTGGGGGGTACGGGTATGCCGGTGCGGCGCAGTGCTTCGCGGAGGGAATCGCGTTCCTCGGTGATGCGGGCGACGCGGACGGCGAGTTCTGGTTCGGCGGCGTAGGAGGCGGTGACGGCGGTGAGGGTGAGGGTGGGGGTGCCGAAGGGGAGTTGGAGGCGGCGGACTCGGGTGATCAGGTCGGGGTGGCCGAGGGCGTAGCCGATGCGCAGGCCCGCCAGGCCGTAGGCCTTGGAAAAGGTGCGCAGGATCAGCAGATTCGGGTGGCGGGAGAGGAGGGGAAGTGGATCGAGGCGCTCGGCGACGGGCAGGAATTCGGCGTACGCCTCGTCGAGGATGATCGGGATGTGGGTGGGGATGGTGCGGAGAAAGCGGCGTAGATCGCGTTGGGGGACAAGGGTTCCGGTCGGATTGTGCGGGCGGCACAGCACCACCAGCCGCGTCCGGGAAGTGACGGCGCGGGCGATGGCGGGCAGGTCTTGTTCGCCCGCGGGATCGAGGGGTAGGCCGATGACCTCCACCCCGGCCATCCCGGCCATGATCGGATAGCCGTCGAAGGTCGGCACGCCGAGCACCATGTCGGAGCCGGGTTCGGTGAGGGTCTGCAGGATCTGCATGGCGACGCCGGTGGCGCCGGAGCCGACCACCACCTGGTCCGGGCGCACACCGAGACGGCCGGCGATGACGGCCGGTAATCGCGTCGGCAGGAACTCGGGATACCTGTTGGCTTGCCCGATCTCGCGCTGGATCGCCCCGCGCACCGAAGGTAGCGGCGGGAACGGGTTTTCGCTCAAACTCAGGTCGAAACGGATGGGTGCGGGCGCGACCGGGAACCGACGCGACGGGCGGCTGCGATCGGCCAGGTGAACGCTCATCGCGCCGCACCCCACCGCACCGCGGCAGCGGCCGCGAAATCACCCGCGTGCGCGAACGCCGACATCAGAACCACCGAGCCATTGCGTAATCGCCCGGCTCGGTTCTCCACATCCAAGGTCACCGGAATGCCGGCGGCGAAGAGGTTTCCGCAGGTGTCGAACGTATCCGGGTGACGTTCGGCGGGCAGCTCCAGCGCATCGTGCCAGTTGCGCAGGAACAAACGGTTCGGCTGATTGGTGACGAAGGTGTCGATATCGCGCCCCTGCACCCCGATCCGATCGCACACCGCCAGCGCCACCTCCGGCACCAGTCGATTACCGCGCGCGAACACCTTGGTGATCTTCGATTCGGTGAAACTCACGCAGCCCTGTCCCTCGCCCGGCTCCCAGTATTTGCGGTCGCCATTGGTGGAGAAGTCCATATCGCCGGCGAATTCGGGGTAGGTGCGGCATTCGATGTCGAGGATCGGGGCGCTGTCGTCGCGGACCAGCAGGCCGACGCCGCAGCCGTCGCCGGGAACGGGTGCCTGGGCGAGTTTGCGGATATCGGGCTGGGTGAATACCGGGCCCGCGCAGTTCTGGGTGGCGGCGATGAGGGCGGTTCTGGCGTCGGTGGTGCGCAGAATGGTCTGGGCCAGCGCCATCATGTGCACGAACGCCGCGCAGCCGCCGTTGTGCAGGTCGAAGACCCAGCCGGGCTTGGCGTTCAGTCGCCGTGCCACTTCGGGACCGCAACCCATCACGGGGTTGTCCGGCAGCTGTGTGTGGGTGATCAACACGTCGATGCCGGCCAGGAAATCCGCGCCGTGCCGGGCGATGAGCGGCGCCACCGCCTGCTCGACCATATCGACGGCAGTTTCGTCTCGTCCCACGTGGTAGCGCGTTTTCGGCGAACGGAACATGACGTTCTTCGCCATCCGATCCGACCGGGAGAACTGAGTGAAATATTCCGTGCCGACCGGTTCGCCGGGCAGATAGCTGGCTACGTCGACCAGGCTGACCTGCGGTTCACGCGTCGCTTCGATCATCGGCTCATCCACTCCGGCTTGATCGGCAGGCCCTTCGACGCCCGGTATTCGCAGATCGCCTTGAGGTTGTCCATCTCCAATTGGTGCCCGGCGGAGAACATCTCCCAGAAATCCCCCACCCACACCGGACGTTTCGGCGGCGCGGTGTCCGGATAGGGATTCTCGTCGTAGAACGGATGCTTGCAATTGACCCACAGCACAACCGATCCCGGCTTGTTCAACACGACCTGCGCGTCCACGACCCGCATCAGGTACACCATCCACAGGTGATCGCCCTGATCCCAGGCGCAGTGATAATCGACGGTCATGGCATGCGGATCGGTGACGGTGCGGGTGTAGATCTCGGTCGCATCGCCGAGCCGGTCGTAGGCCAGCCACAGGCCGGGTTCTTCGGTTTCGGTGAATCCGCGCAGGCTGTAGGTCCATTCCTCCAGCGATCTGGTGTCGGACAGGTATTCGAAGACCTCCCGTGGCGGCGCCGCGATGTAGGCCTGGACGGGGCAGAAGTCACCGTAGATCTGGTCGTGCGGATACACCGACCGCAGCATGTCCATGATGATCGGCGTGGTGGCCTCCTTATCGGAATTCTCGATCCGCAGAATTCCGGGAATCACGTCGTCCCCGATGTCACTGAGGGCGGGCAGGGCACTTGTGGTCACGGTGTACTCCTCAGGAATGGCAGGAAGGGTGGGATTTCGTCGGGGTCGCAATCGATGGAGACGAAGGAGGGGCCCGGGCAGCCGAGGCATTCGGTGAGAGCGGCGGGCAACTGGTCCATCGTGTGCACCGCGCGCACCTTCAGCGTCGGGAACATGGCCGCCACCCCCTCGCCCAGGAGTGCGGGATGGAAACGGTTGAAGCTGTAGCGGTCCCGATACAGCAGCTGTTCGCGCGTGACGCACATGGCGTGGGCGTTGTTGTTGAACACGATGAAGGTGATCGGCAGCGCGTACTCGACGGCGGTGTGCAGCTCCAAGCCGTGCATGTAGAACGAGCCGTCCCCGGCGATCACCACGGAGCGGTGCCCGTCGGGCGAGCGGGCGAACGCCGATCCGATGCCCGCGCCGAACGCATACCCCATTCCGCCCATCCCGAGCGCGACGACGAACCGGCCGCTACGCGGCACCCGCAGTTGATGCACCACGGCCGCGCCGGTATTGCCCGCGTCGGCGAAGATGTCCGCGCCACCGGGCAGCGCGGCCTGGATGGCGTCGACGATCTGGCGGTAGTGCAGGCCCGGACCGTGTGATTCGGGCACCGGCATCGGCGTCAGGGTGCGGGCCGGGGCGACGCGGGTGACCGCGGTGGTGCGGACCGCGGTGGCTACCGGCGATGGCGCGGCGGTGCCGGTGGAATCGGCGAGCCCGGTATCGGCGTGCCCGTCGTGTCCGCCGCGTAGCCGCGCGAGGATCATCCGCAACGCGACCCCGACGTCGGTGCAGGTCGCGTGGATCGCGGGCAGGTGCGGCATGGCCATTCCGATGCTGGCGATGGCGGTCCGGCCCAGCAGCTCGTCGAGCCCGGTGCGCGCGGTGATCGGCATCGGGGTGCCGACCAGCAGGCACAGTGTGGCCTCGTCCAGGGCATCGGCCAGCTCACGGTGCCCCATGGCGCCCGCGACACCGCAGAACGCCGGCGCGAAATTGTCGTAGGTGTCCTTGGCATCGGGCGCGACGCCGATCAGCGCGTCGAGTTCGTCCACCACCTCGGCCAGTGCCGTACGTGCATCGTCGCGCGCCACCTGGTCGCCCGCGATCACCACGATCTTGCCGAGCCTGCGTGCGGTTTCCAGCGTGGTCAGCACCCGCTCGAGTTCGTCGTCGTCGAGCCAGGTCGCGCGCGGATCGGGACGGAACGGGGCGATGGCGCCCATATCGGCCTGCTGGACATCCTTGGGCAGCAGCAACACCGACGGCCCTCCGCGCCGGGCGGCCCGCAGCGCCCGCGCCAGCCGTTCGGGCAGGTCGGCGGCGTGAGTGACGCGTGCGCAGTAGCGGCTGATCGAACTGAACAGCCGCACCGCGTCGATCGCGCCGGCCTGCCCGCTCGAATCCTGGAAGGCGCCGTGACCTTCCAGCGTGGTCGGCGGCTGCCCGATCAACGCCAGCACCGGTACCCGCGAGGCATACGATTCGGCGAGTCCGGCAACGAGATTCATCGCGCCGCCGCCGGAGGTCGCGGCCACCACGCCGAGCCCGCCGGTGCAGCGGGCATATCCGTCGGCCATGGTCGCCGCGGAGAATTCGTGCTTGGCGACCACGCCGGTCACCGCGCCGCCCGCATCGAAGATGGCGTCGTAGAGATCTTCGATATTGGCGCCGTCGACGCCGAAGATATGCCGCACATCGAGGTCCGGCATGGCGCGCACCAGATAGTCCACAACTCTGTCGGGCATCGCACCTCCTTCCAGCGCCGAGTGGGCGGTGCCGCGCGCCGCCTGGAAGGAGATACGGACCCGCTCACGTCCGGGTTCAGCCTGCTCGGCGCGGGTTTTCCGGAAGGTCTTGCGTGTACGTATACATCTACGTATAGTCACTGTCATGCCCAACAAGACGATCTACGTTGCCGATGACGATCTCCCCCTGTTCCAGCGGGCCCAGGAGCTCGTCGGCGGCAATCTGTCGGGGGCCGTGGTCACCGCGCTGCGCCGGTTCATCGAACTGGAGGAGGGCAGGCAGGAGGGGTACGACGAAATCGTGCTCCGAGTCGGCCACAACGGTGTCCGGCAGGTGCGATTCGAGGGCTCGCTGCTCGGTGAGCTGCGGGATATGAACGACACCCGCATCGAACACATTCGGGTCTTCCGTAGCCGCAAGGGCAAGTTCGTCCTGCATACCCAGCTGTCCAACTGGGATGAACTACCCGACGTGGCCATGAAGGACTGGACGAGTTGGAAGAGCTGGCGGCGCATGCTCGCCGGCCCCAGCGATACGGATTGGGGTGATTTCACTCTGGAGATCGTCGACACCCTCGCGGAATTGAAGGGCAAGATGCCCGACAAGCTCTTCCAGCGGGTCGCCGATATCGCCGACCGTCCGCCCATCGAAGAGCTGGACATCTGACGTGATCCCGCCCGGTCGGCGCCGTCGGCGTCGGCCGGCCAACTGAACACACTCACATCCGACACCTCCGCTCCCCAGGGGAGCGGTGCGGAGAACTCATGCTGTCATTCGCATTGTTTTATGAAAAATTCCAGGAAGGAAAGGCCATGTCCACAGGTGGACGCGCACCGGCGATCTGGGTCTCCGGACTCCGAAAGTCATACGGCGACAAGGTTGTTCTCGATGGCATCGATCTGAACGTGCCCGAGGGCACGATCTTCTCGCTGCTCGGCCCCAACGGGGCGGGCAAGACGACGACCGTGCAGATCCTCACCACGCTGATCGGCTCCGACGGCGGCGAAATCCAGGTGGGCGGCCACGATCTGGACACCGAACGCGACGCCGTGAAGGCGGCGATCGGCGTCACCGGCCAGTTCTCCGCCGTCGACGAACTGCTCACCGGCCGGGAGAACCTGATGCTGATGGCCGACCTGCATCACCTGCCCCGGCGCGTGGGCCGATCCCTCGCCGCCGACCTGCTCGAACGCTTCGACCTCATCGAGGCCGCGGACAAGCCGGCCGCCACCTACTCCGGCGGCATGACCAGACGCCTGGATCTGGCGATGACGCTGGTGGGCGACCCGCGCATCATCTTCCTCGACGAGCCGACCACCGGCCTCGACCCGCGCAGCCGGCGCTCGATGTGGGAGATCATCCGCGAACTCGTCGACAGCTACAGCGTCACCGTCTTCCTCACCACCCAGTACCTCGAGGAAGCCGATCAGCTCGCCGATCGCATCGCGGTACTCGACCGCGGCACCATCGTCGCCGAAGGCACCGCGGCGGAGCTGAAGCGGCTCGTGCCCGGCGGCCATATCCGGCTGCAATTCGCCGAACGCGGCGCCCTGGACGCGGCGATCACGGCCTTCGGTTCCAGCGCCCGCCCCATCGAGGACGAACTCACCCTCGCGGTGCCGAGCGACGGCGGAATCGGTTCGGTGCGCGCGGTGCTCGACCGGCTCGACGAGTTCCACATTCCCGCCGAGGGACTGTCGGTCCACACCCCCAACCTGGACGACGTCTTCCTCACCCTCACCGGAACCCCCGTCGCAGACAAGGAGCCCGTGCGATGACCACCGCGATCATGCAGGACCCGTCCCCGTCCGTCTTCGCCGATTCGCTGACCATGCTGCGGCGCAACCTGCTGCACGTGCGGCGCTATCCGAGCATGGCGTTCAGCATCCTGATCATGCCGACCGTGCTGCTGCTGGTGTTCAACTACGTCTTCGGCGGGGCGCTGGAAGCCGGGCTCGAACCCGGAACGAAGTACATCAACTATCTGGCGCCCGGCATGTTGCTGTTGCTGCCCGCATATCTGACGGTGTCGGTGGCGGTCATGCTGGCCACCGACATCACCAAGGGCATCGTCAACCGGTTCCGGGTGATGGCGATCGCGCAGTCGGCCGTGCTCACCGGACACGTGGTCGGCACGTTGATCCAGGGCACCCTCGCGATGGCCGGCATGCTCGGGGTGGCGATGCTGATGGGCTTCCGGCCCGACGCCACGCCGGTGGAGTGGGTGGCCGTCATCGGCCTGCTGATGCTGGTGGTGTTCGCCTTCACCTGGCTGGCCGTCGGGTTCGGGCTCGCCGCGCCGAACCCGGAAAGCGCGAGCAATATGCCCTTCCCGATCGTGATGATGCCGTTCCTCGGCAGCGGCCTCGTCCCCACCGACACCATGCCGACGGTGCTGCGCTGGTTCGCCGAATACCAGCCGTTCACCCCGATCACCGAAACCATCCGCGGCCTGCTGATGGGCACCGAGATCGGCGTCAACGGCGTCGTATCGCTGGCCTGGTGCGCGGGCATCGCCTGCGTCGGCTACCTCTGGTCGATGTCGCTGTTCAAGAAGCAGGCCCGCTGAGCCCTGCCGCTTCGATCCCCTGCTGCGGCGGGGGATCGTCGGCGTGTGCGGGTCAGTTGCGCTCCAGCTCGATGGGATGAGTCGCCAGCAGCGAGAGCGGCAGCGGCTGTCTGCGCAGGACGTGCGCCCACAGGTCGGTGCGGCGGGTGGTGATGGGATCACTCGGCAGCGCCGATAGCACGATCCAGTCGTCCTGCTCCAGCTCGCCCTCGAGTTGACCGAAGGTCCAGCCCGCGTATCCGGCGAAGATGCGAACACCCTCCACCAGCGGGGCGATCTGGGTGGGATCGCTGTCCAGATCGATCAACACCACCCGGCCGTCGATGCGACGCAGACCCGCGACACCCTCGATGGACGCGCCCACGCGCAGGGTGCCGAGGCACAGCGCGGCATCGCGCTTGACCGGACCGCCGACGAACAGGGTGCGCGGTGCGGCGGCCACTTCGGCCCACTGCGGCAGCACATCGTGCACGGCGGTATCGCTGGGACGGTTGATCACCACGCCGAGGCTGCCTGCGTCGTTGTGTTCGATGATGTAGATGACGGTGCGCCGGAAGGTGGGCTCCACCAGTTCCGTGGAGGACACCAGCAGGGTGCCCGCGCGAACCACCTGCTCGCCGCGATGAGAACTTCGCCTGCCGTGCTCACCGCCACCGCCGCGAGTTTTCCGATCATCCGGGTCTTCTGCGCGTGCCACACCGTCATCATCGCAGCTATCGCGCCGTCGCGCCGCTTGTCTTCGCGTTCCGTGTCGTGCCGGATGCGCGCGAGTCCGGTGACAAGATCAACATGGGCGTTGACCGGGCCGGACGGCGTCGTAGAGTCGGCGGCATGCAACCGCCCGAGGTCGTCCTCGAAAACAGCGATGCCGTGTACGACTACTACCGCGCCCATCAGCAGCGGCGGTTCCAGGCGCGTGCGGCATACGCCCTGCTCGGGCGCCGTTTCCGGCCGCGGATCAGCTATGCGGCCGGCGCCAGGGCGCGGATCGCGGAGCTGATCCGTTCCCGCAAACCGCTGCTGATCGCGATCAATCATCTGTCCCAGCTCGACCCCTACACCGTCGCCGCGGCCGCCTGGCGCAGCGAGCTGCGGCCCATCATCGGCCGGGTGCGGGTGCTGGCCAAGGACGAGCTGTTCCTGGAACGCGAGCAACGCCGCAAGATCGACATGATGGGCGGCATCCCGGTCTTCCGCGGCCGCGATCACGGTCTGCGCGCGGTGAACGCGGCCGGGCAGCGAATGATGGACGTCTGCGCCGAACGCATGCACGACGGCGATTGTCTCGCGGTCTTCCCGGAAGGCACCTGCAACGACATCGACCCGGCCAAGGTGCAGCCCATCGGCAGCGGTATCGGGCATATCGCCTTCCGCACGATGAAACTCGGCACCGATCCCGCACTGCTCAGCATCGGACTCAGCTACGGTCCGCGCCCCGATCCGGCGGTGGAGCCGACCAAAGAGGAAGCGAAGTCGGCCAGCTTCTACTTCGGTGTGCCGATCGTGGATCTGCCCGCCCGGCCCGCCGAGATCGCGCGGCTGGTGAAGACGGATCTTCAGCAGGCGCTGGACGGGGCCGTTTCGGCGTACTGAGTCGTATCGAGACGGCTGCACCGCGGCTGCGTTCGCGTCCGGGCGGCACCGGCCGCGGGGCGGCCATCGACCGCGCCGGGGCGACCGGGGCGCGCGGCGAACCGCTCGCCTGCGCGAGCCGACTCCTACTGCGGAAGCCCGAGCCGTCCGCGCGCCCAGTGCGGGACCATCGGCAAGTATTCCGGGCGGGTCTCCACGAAATGGCGCACCATCGGGCACATCGGCAGCGCGCCGAGATGATCGGCGCGGGTCTGGTTCAGCGCGGTCTCGACGAGCATGCGGCCGTAGCCCTGGCCCTCGTACTGGGAGTAGATCTCGGTGTGCACGAAAGCCCGTTCGGCATTGGTGTCCTGGTACTCCGCGTACCCGGCGATCGCGCCGTCGACGTAGATCTCGAAGCGTTCCAGTGCGGTGTTGTTGCGGACCTCTGTCGACATGGCTCGAAGCTACTCCACCGGCGCGCCGTGGACACATCGCAACGCGTCGCCGTATCGGTGGCCGGGACCCGTCGTCCGGCGCCGGGGTGCGGCGGGGGGCGCGACGGTGGACAATCGCAGGATGGAGCCGGTGCCGACCGTCGTACTCGCCCCGGACAAGTTCAAGGGGTCGCTGTCGGCTGCCGCGGTGGCATCGGCGCTGGCCACGGGCATCGCGCGGGCGCGGCCGGATGCGCGGGTGGTGCGCGCGCCGGTGGCCGACGGCGGGGACGGGACGGTCGACGCGTTCGTCTCGGCCGGGTGGACGCGAGTCACCATGCCTGCGCCGGGGCCGACCGGCGAAACGGTGGAAGCCTCCTACGCGGTGCGTGGCGATACCGCGGTGATCGAACTCGCCGCGGTGGTCGGCCTGGCACGGCTTCCCGTTGGGCTACCGGACCCGTTGAACGCCAGCACTTTCGGGCTCGGCGTCGTCATCGCGCACGCGCTGTCGGTGGGCGCCGAGCGGATCGTGCTCGGGCTCGGCGGCAGCGCGTCCACCGACGGGGGAGCGGGCATGCTGACGGCGCTGGGGGCGCGCGTCTATGGGCCGGACGGACACGAAGTGCCAAGGGGCGGTGGGGCTTTGCGTGATGCGAAGCGGTTGGATCTGCGGGGTCTGCATCCGGGCCTGGCGGACGTGCAGTTCATCGTCGCCGGCGATGTGAACAATCCGCTGCTCGGGCCGTCGGGCGCGGTCGCGGTGTATGCCGCGCAGAAGGGTGCCGGGCCAGCTGAGCAGGCGGTTCTCGAAGCGGCACTACAGAATTGGGCCATGCTGGTCGGCGCGGCACATGCCGACCGGCCGGGCGCGGGCGCGGCGGGCGGGACCGGCTTCGGCGCCATGGCCGTGCTCGGGGCGGAAATGCGCAGTGGGATAGCGGTGGTGCTCGAACTGCTCGATTTCGCGGCCGTGCTGGAATCGGCGACGCTGGTCGTCACCGGCGAAGGCTGCCTCGACCGGCAGACCCTGCACGGGAAGGCGCCGATGGGTGTGTGCGCCGCCGCGCGAACCGCGGACGTCCCCGTCATCGCCGTTGCCGGACGGATCGACCTCGGCCCGGACGAGCTCGCCGCGGCCGGCTTCGACGCCGGCTATGCCCTGGCCGACATGGAACCCGATGCGAGCCGCTCGATGGCCGAGGCCGCGGTGCTGCTCGAACAGCTCGGCGGCCGGATCGCCGACGAGCGGTTGGGTGAGCCGAAGCCGTCATAGCCGCGTCGATCCGACAGCCGGCCATCACGTCGATCAGCTCAGGGCGACCATCAGACACAACGCTTGGCACGCGATCGCGAGCAACGGCCAAACGAACAGCGGCAGCCTCCGTGGCGCCGGCCCGCGCCGCGCGAATGCCCGATTCGCGAACGCGACGACGACGTTCACGACCAGCGCGACACCCGGGATCACCACAACCGCGAGCAACAACACACCGCTCGCGGTCTCGCTTTCTCGTTCCGCTTCGGCACACGTATCGGGCTGCCCGGTGCAGGACGGCGAGGAGAACGTTCCGCCCATGGCGACGTGCCAGAAGAACCAGAACGCGCTGATCAGCGCCAGCGCGAAGACGACGGCCCACAGGACGAGGCAGGCGATCACGTCCACCACTCGGCGATCTCGGTAGCCGTGCGGTACGGGTACCGCGAACCCGGTCGGTTCCGGCGGCATCGGCGCGAAGTGCTCGCTCATCGGTACGCCGTCGCGGTCGAAGCCGGGGCCGGAAGCGTCAGCTTGCCGACATCAGCTTCGTGACCAGCTCACCGCGATGCCGGTCGCCCCACTCCTCCAGCGGCCGTAGCGCTGCCGCGAGTTCGGCGCCGAGCGGGGTGAGCGAGTATTCGACGCGGGGCGGGATCTCGGGGTAGATCTCCCGGTGCACGACGCCGGAGGTCTCCAGATGGCGCAGGTTCTCGGTGAGCACCTTTTCGCTGACGCCGCCGAGCAGGCGCCGGATCTCGCCGAAACGGCGTGGACCGTCGCCGAGCACCCACATCAGGTGCAGCCGCCACTTCCCGCCGACGACGTCGATCGCCACGCTCATCCCGCACGCATCGTGATCCGCGTCACTGCCGACCGTCACTGGATCCTCCTGACCTCGATACGGACCTCGACGTAAGCAACCGTACCTGCATGTGCGGTCTTGTCGCGCCTACCTGCGCAGATGAACCATGAGGACCGGCGCCGACAGCAACCGTATCGACTTTCGAAGGATCAGCACATGTCTCAGCAGAGCAGCACCGCCTCGGTTTCGGTCATCGGTCTCGGGCCGATGGGGCAGGCCATGGTGCGGGCGTTCTTGAAGGCGGGCACCGAGGTCACGGTGTGGAACCGTAGCAGCGCCAAGGTCGACGCCATGGTCGAGCTGGGTGCCAAGCGCGCGAACACCGTCGCCGAGGCACTCGAGGCCAACGAGGTGACCGTGGTGAGCTTGACCCACTACGACGCCATGTACGACGTGCTCGGTCAGGCCACCGACCATCTCGCGGGCAAGGTGATCGCGAACCTGTCCTCGGATTCGCCCGAGAAGGCGCGCAAGGGTGCGCAGTGGGTGCGTTCGCACGGCGCCGAATTCCTCTCCGGCGGTGTCATGTCGGCCGGCGACAATATCGAGCACCCGGCCTCGTACATCTTCTACAGCGGCCCGCGCGAGGTGTTCGACGCGCACGCCGAGCTGCTGCGCCCGCTCAGCCCGCCGGAGTACCTCGGCACCGACGACGGTCTCGCGCAGGTCTTCTACCAGGCGCTGCTCATCGTCTTCCATCCCTGGATGCTCGCCTACGATCAGGCGTTGGCCGTGATCGCCCGCTCCGGCCAGGACATCGACCAGTTCCTGCCCTTCGCCCAGCGTGCCGCCGGCGCCTACCCCTTCTTCATGGAGGAGTACGCCAAGGCGGCCAAGGAAGGTGGCTGGGGCGATCTGTCGGCGTTCAAGATGATGGACGCCGGTGCGCAGCACATCATCGATGCCAGCGAGGAGGTCGGCGTCGACGCGACCATCTCGCATACCGCCCAGGGCATCTGGCGCAAGGCGATCGCGGCAACGGAGGAAGCCGGGAAGCCGGTGTCGGTGTTCGAGCTGTTCGGCGGGGCGAAGTCCTGAGCAGGTCGCCCGCCCGTTGCCAGTGGCGTTCGGGCGGGCGAGGGTATGCTGGCATACCATGAAGCGGACGACGGTGAAACTGCCCGACGAACTCGACGAGCGTATGCGACACGAGGCGCAACGACGCGGAATCACGGTTTCCGAGTTGACTCGTGCGGCAGTCGCGCAGTTTCTCTCCATGCCCCCCGAAGGCCGGCGAAAGTTCGGTGCAGCAGGCGCCGGACGAAGCGGGCAGTCGGATGTATCGAGCCGGATCGATGAGATCCTGAGCGCGGAGTGGGGCCGATAAGCGGCTTGGTCGTCGACGCGGGCCCGTTGTATGCCTACGTCGACGCCGACGACGCCCACCACGAAGCGTCCTTGGACCTGCTGCAAACCCATCGCGGCCCGCTCGTCGTGCCGACGCTGGTCATCACCGAGGCGGTATACCTGATCAGCACCAGACTCGGCACTGAGGCCGAGGTGCGTTTCCTCGGAGATCTGGCACAGGGCCTGTTCGCGGTCGAACCCGTCCACGCCGTCGACTGGCTTCGGATCGCCGAACTGGTTGCCAAGTACCGCGACCTTCCACTTGGTACGGCCGACGCCTCGGTTATCGCCGCGGCGGAGCGTCGGAATCTGACGCAGATAGCCACCACGGATCGGCGGCATTTCACCGTCGTACGCCCTCGCCATGCCGCAGGGTTCACTCTGGTTCCGTAGTCCGCGGCGTGAATCAGGCCGATTCCGAGTCCGACCCGAGTCTGGGGAAGGGGGTGGTGGAGAAGACGACCTCCACCGCCACCTCGAAATACTGTGCGATCCGCAAGGCCAGATGCAGGCTCGGGCTGTACTCGCCGCGCTCCAGATATCCGATGGTCTGGTAGTGCACGCCGAGCGCTTCCGCGAGCTCGCGCCGGGAGATGCCGCGCTCGGCGCGCAGCATCGCGATCCGGTTGTAGATGACCTCAGTAGGCACGCTGCAACGCCTTCTCCCGCCGTTCGGCCATGGCCGCGCCGGACTCCCGGCGGGCCATCCGGCGCATCACCGCCGGCGCGATCACCAGCGCGGCCACCGACCAGATGCCGAGTACCGCAGCGGTTTCCAGATGGCGCCAGGAACCGTCGAGCTCGACCACCCGAGCACTATCGGGCAGCATCGCCGAGCGCATACCGAGACCGAGCCAATACATCGGGAATACCTGTCCCACCACTTGCAACCAGCCGGGCAACCCGGTGATCGGATAGAAGATGCCGGAGATGGCGACCAGGCCCATCAGCGGCATGGTGAAGAAGAACAGGCCACGAGGATCGTCGAAGAGCGAGCCGAGGATCGCGCCGAGTGCGGATATCGCGAGCAGACCGAGGGCCAGCACCCACGCCAACGTGAGCCACGACGTGACGCTGTCGAGCGACACACCTCCCACGATCACCGTTCCCACGCCCAGCAGGATAGCCACCTGCGCGAGCACCGAACCGGCGTTGGCGCCGAGCTTGCCGATGAGATAGCCGATCATGCCGTTCGGCGTGGCCTTGGCGCGCAACAGCGTGCCGTCCTCCCGGTCCAGCACCAGGTACTGGGCGATGCCGTACAAGCCATTGAAGGCGACCACCGCGCCGATCACCCCGGGCAACGCCAACGCGCCCATTCTCAGGTCGGTGTCCTGGAAGGTGCTGTTGCGCATGAAGAACAGCGCGGTGAGCAGCAGGATCGGGGTGAGCAGGATCCCGCCGAGATCCTCGCCATGGGTGAACAGCATCCGCAGTTCGATGCCGGCCCGGCGGAATCCGGCCCGGATCGCGACGGTAGTCGGGTTCATCGCACGACCTCCTCGATGGCGTGGATTTCGGCATCGCCGGTGCCGCTCTCGTAGTGGCGGACCAGCGACATGTAGGTCTCCTCGAGTGAGGCGCGGCGCACCTCCAGTTCGCCGATGTCCGCACCGAATTGCTGGAAGAGCTCGTAGACGAACTTGGTCGGCTCGGTGGTGGTGTGCACGAAACGCTGGCCGTCTCTGGTCCAGCGCACCTCGGCCTCGACCGACACCCGGCGCGAGAGTTCGTCGGCCGAGCCGTCGGCGATGATCCGGCCACCGGCCAGGATCAGGATGCGGTCGGCCAATTTCTCGGCCTCGTCCAGATCGTGGGTAGTGAGCAGGATGGTGGTCTGCTGCTCGTCGGCCAAACGGTGGATCAGATCGTGGAATTCGCGCCTGGCTTCCGGATCGAATCCGGCGGTCGGCTCGTCGAGGAACAGCACCTCGGGCTTGCCGACCACGCCGATCGCGACGTCGAGCCTGCGGCGTTGCCCGCCGGACAGGGTGGAGATCTTGGCGCCGGCATGTTCGGTGAGGCCGACCAGCTCGATGAGTTCATCGGTGTCCCAGGGCTTTCGGACGCCATCGGTGCTATAGGGGCCGTAGAACGTGCCCAGATAGGACAGCAGTTCGCGGAGACGCCATTTCTTGTGGTCGCGCCACGATTGCAGCACCACCCCTATCCGGGCCCGCCAGGCCTCGTCGCCGTGCGCCGGATTCGCGCCGAGCACGTCGACCCTGCCCGCCGAGGGCACCCGGAATCCCTCGAGAATTTCGATGGTGGTGGTCTTGCCCGCCCCGTTGGGGCCGAGCATGACCAGCACTTCGCCGTGTCGCGCCCGGAATGAAACGCCATCGAGGACGTCCTTGGATCCGTAGCGCATGCGCAGCTGCTCCACGTCGAGCACCACGCCGTCACCCACAGTCATGGTTTCCCTCCCTGTCGTGGGTTGGTGATGGTTTGTAGCATACGTACTACATTTCGACGTGGCAATGCTCGCTACTCGATCGTTGACATGCAGCTGTTTGGGTGCCTATCCTGGCTTGGGCAGCCAAACGGCTGCATATCACGAGAGAACGGCGATGGACGAGGTATTCAAAGCGCTGGCCGATCCCAGCCGCAGGCGACTACTCGACAGCCTCCAGGCTCGCAATGGCCAGAGCCTGCGGGAGCTGTGCGCCGGGCTGGACATGGCTCGCCAATCGGTGAGCAAACACCTGGCGGTGCTCGAGGCCGCCAACTTGGTCACCACCCGGCGCAGTGGCCGCGAAAAGCTGCACTACCTGAACGCCGAACCCATCAACGCCATCGCCGACCGCTGGATCAACCGCTACCACCGCGCGCGGGTCACCGCCCTCGCCGACCTGAAATCCGCATTGGAGACCAGTCCGATGAGTGACACCGAATTCGTTTACACCACCTACATCAAGACCACGCCGGAAAAGCTCTGGCAGGCCCTCACCGATCCGGCATTCACCAGCCGCTACTGGGGCGCCACCTTCGACACCGATTGGCGGCAGGGCTCGGAAATGGTGTGGAAGCAAGGCAATTGGGTCGGTAAAGATCCCGAGCAGATCGTGCTCGAATCCGATCCGCCCCGCCGCCTGTCCTTCACCTGGCACACCATCGGCCCCGAGTTCGCCGCCGAATTCGGGATGGACGCCGATGAACTCGCCGAATGGTCCGCCGAACCCCGCTCCAAGGTGACCTTCGAGATCGAACCGCAGGGCGAGGTCGTGAAGCTGACCGTTGTCCACGATGGGTTCGCGCCCGGCAGCCGGGTGCTCGACGGGGTGCAAGGCGGATGGCCTTCGATCCTGTCGAACTTGAAGACGCTACTGGAAACCGGGGACGTGTTGCCCGAGCCCGCGCAGAGCTGATCAACCGGCGCGGCACTCCGCTGTCGCGCCGTTCCGGCTGCGGCGAGGCCTACGAGTGGCCTGCTACGGCGGAACGCGTCCGCTGCAAGTAGGTGATGTCATCGGCGAATTCGCGCCGGGGTGCACGGGTGGTCGTGGTAGCGACATTGATCGCGGCTCCGCCGATGACGCCGAGAAGCCAGCCAAGCTCGGGATACAGCTGCTGCCCGGCGTATCCGGATGCCAAGGCGATCGAGACCGTCACCGCTCGGCGTACCCAATTGATATTCGCGCAGCGGCCCGCGTGCTCGAGATCGGCCAGGGCCCGCTCCAGCTCACCCTGTAGGGCGTGGAACACGTCCCTGGGCCGGCCGTAGTCGCGTTGCAGACCGCGCACCAGGCGGTCGATCGCCGTGATGAGGCGTCGTCGTTCATCGCTGTACTTCTCCCGGAACGCGATCAGATCCTCGATCAGGACGTCATGGCCGGGAACCGGTAACAGCCCACCGATTTCGACATCCAGACAGGGCGCGGGGCTCGGGTCGGGGAGGCGGCCGGGGAACAACCCGCGGTACCGGCGAGGATGAATCGCGCCCTCGGGACCGGGGCCATCGTCGATGAATGCGAACGGTGAGTGTGCGAACCGATGGGCGGCCGGACTGTCTGTGTAGGGGTAGAGGCTGTCGATGTAGTGGTAGCCGCTATCACGTTCACCGAAATTCGAATGCCTGTAGTGCAGGGCGAGCTCACGGGCCGCGGCGCTGATCAGGCACAGTTGAGTCGCGGCCGACATGTAGACCGCGAGGCCGCTGCTGCGAGCCAGCCCCCGTCGCCGCAATTCCTCGATGAGATCCGGCGAGAACTTTCCGCGATGAACGTAGCTGTCGGGACCGCTGTCCGGGACCAGATCGTCCGCGGGGATCTCATCGAGCAGCCGCGTCAGTGTCCACAGCGTCCGTTCGATCACGCCGGTGCCGCCCGGCCACTCGTCGGCAGACAATCGCAGGTACAGTCCCGCGTCGTTCAACTGACGCATCTGCGGACCGAGAAAATCATCCAGCGGTCCCGGCGGCGCAACGGTGACCAAGCGATCCCAGTACAGCACCGCCTGGTAGATCACCGAGCGCGGCGCGTTGATCTTCGGGTAGTAGAACAGATCCGGCACGGTTCCCTCGAGGCCTCGGCTTCTCGTCGGCTGGGTGCGTCGATGCCGGGCATCGCCGGTATCGGTCGAGCGAACTCGGGCAGGCGCTTTCGCGATGCCGGTGGGCGAGCTGCCGAGTCGGAACCGACGATAGCGGGCGCGGAGGAAACTGTCGCCGATCCGAATCCTTTTCCGGTCGGAGGCGCTCTTATGGTGGTGAGAGTCGACATGAAACCCATGACCGCGCCGAACGCCGCCGCGGTCGCACCGCTGCCGGGCGCCGCATCGGAGTACCGAGGGGAGGCCCCGAGTGGAACGCGGATGGGCCGCTGAACAACTCGTCGCCGCGGCGCAGCAAGGTGATCGGGACGCGCTCTCGGCCATCGTGGACGGGGCCCATCCTCATGTGCGCCGCTTCGCCCAGCACCTGTGCGCGTCGTCGGCCGACGCGGAAGACGCCGCGCAAGAGGCGCTGATCATCCTGTACCGCAAGATCGGGACATTGCGCACCGCCACGGCGATCGCGTCGTGGATGTTCCGGATCGTCCGCAATGAATGTCTGCGACGGGCTCGGCGGGTGCTCGACCGCGTGCACGAGGGGTCCGACTCGGGCACGGTCGTCTCCGCCGAGGACGAAGTACTGCGCAGGCTCGACGCCGAACAGCTCACCCGCGCCATCACCGAGCTGCCGCCGCTGCAGCGCAGGGTCCTGATCATGCGCGATGTGCTCGGGCACCCGGGTCGTGACACGGCCGAGGCGCTCGGCCTGAGTACCGCGGCGATGAAGTCGCAGCTGCATCGCGCCCGTGCCGCCGTTCGTGAACGCCTCGCCGATCCGCTGTAGTCCGCCTCGGATATCCGTTCGCCCCACACCATCCCCGCATCGAAGGAATTCCCCATGCTCACTGCAGGATCCCCCGCGCCCGACCTGGAACTCGAGGACACCGATGGCCGCCCGTGGCGCTTGTCGGAGAATCTCGGCGCCAACGGTGCTCTGGTGTACTTCACGCGTTCCACGTCCTGCCCGATCTGCACCCGGCACGTCCGCGATCTGCAGACGCGGCGAAGCGAATTCGAGAACGCGGGCATTCGCATCCACATCGCGGTGCCGGAGGATCGCGATCGCGCGCTGGCTTGGAAAGCGCGGCACGGCATCCCTTTCACGGTGCTCGTCGGCGCGACCGCGACCCCGCACGCCTCGATCGGCCTGACCCGCACGGTATTCGGCACGATGCAGCAGTCGGGCAGCATGCTCGTCGACGCCGACGGCATCGTCCGCCACGCCAACGGCGCGACCCTGCCCGTCAGCGGTTACGACAAGAGGGGTATCGCCGCGGCCGTCGAGGCGATGCTCGGCCGGACCAGCATCTAGCCGGCTCACTGCGCGCGGCGCGGCAGGCTCTCCGGGAGGGTCCATCCGCGCCAGTGCGCGAGCAGGCACAGGCCCGCGCCGACGGTGGTCGCGCAGATCATGCCCGCGGTGGTCTGGCCTGCTGCGGCGAGGGCGACCATGACGATGCTCGCCGCCAGCGCGGCGGTGGCGTAGAGGGTGTTGCCGCCGAAGATGCGCGGGGTGCGGCGCAGCACGATGTCGCGGACCATGCCGCCGCCGACCGCGGTGATGGTGCCCAGCAGGATGGCTGGCAACCAGCCCAGGCCGACGGCCAGGGTCTTCTGGGCGCCGGTGGCGGCCCAGCAGCCGAGGGCGGCTGCGTCGACGAAGAGGAAAGTGCGGTCCCAGATTTTGCCCTCGATGAGCAGGACGAACGCGATCAACGCCCCGGCGAGTGCGGTCACCAGGTAGGCGTAGTTGGTGAGCGCGATGGGGGTGCCGCGCTGGAGCAGGGTGTCGCGGATCAGGCCGCCGCCGAGCCCGGACAGGATCGCCAGGGTCACGAACCCGATCGGATCGAACCGTTCGGCTCTGGCCAGTACTCCGCCCAGCACCGCGTTCGCGAGTACGCCGCTCAGGTCGAGCACGAAAAACAGATCGGTGAGATCAGCCGCCGCCACTCGACCATCGTCCATCAGCGCAGCGGAATGCGGCCGCAGCGCCACAGATAGAGAGCACTGCTCTTGACTTGTGCCGCCGCGCGTGAGACTGTAGTTCTCAACAGAGAGCGGCGCTCACAAAGGAGATGGACATGACCGGCACGAACGCGGCGACCCGATACATCGGCCCGGCACGAGGCGAGGCGACGATGAATCGGTTCATGAACACCCTGCCCAAGCTGGGCATCAGCATCATGGGCTCGCGACTGCTGGCCGTGCGCGGCCGCAAGAGCGGGCAGTGGCGCACCACGCTGGTCAACGTCATGGACATCGACGGCGCGCGCTACCTGGTCGCGCCGCGCGGACACACTCAGTGGGTGCGGAATCTGCGCGCCGCCGGAGAGGGCGAGCTGCGGCTCGGTCGCAAGGTGGAGGCGTTCACCGCGCACGAGATCGACGACGCCGACAAGGTGCCGCTGCTGCGCGCCTACCTGAAGCGCTGGGGCTGGGAGGTGGGCCGGTTCTTCGAGGGCGTCACCAAGGATGCGACCGATGCGGAGCTGGCCGCGATCGCGCCGGGGTTCCCGGTATTCCGCATCGCATGATCGGCGCCGCCACTCGATCGGCGGTCGATCAGTGGCCGCTCGGTCGGCGCCGCACCAGGAATTCGATCGCCGCCGCGTATCCGAACACGCCCATCCCGGCGATCACCGCGGTGGCGATGGGCGAGATGAAGGAGTGGTGGCGGAACTCCTCGCGGGCGTGCACATTGCTGACGTGCACCTCAACGATCGGCACCTCCGGAATCACGAGCGCGTCGCGTAGGGCGACCGAGGTATGGGTGAGCCCGCCGGGATTGATGACGATGCCCGAGACCGTCCCGCGGGCCTCGTGGATCCGATCGATCAGGGCGCCCTCGGAATTCGACTGGAACGCCTTCACCTCGCGGCCGAGCCCGGCCGCCGTGCGCGTGCACAATTCCACGACGTCGGCGAGGGTCTCGGAGCCGTAGATCTCCGGCTGGCGTACGCCGAGCATGTTCAGATTGGGACCGTTGAGCACCAGGATCGGCAGGCTCGGCGCGGCGGTGTCGGACATGCCGGCAACCTTACCGATTCACCCGGTGCGTACCTGCGCGATTGGTCGCGGATCGGATCGGGTATCTAATGTGAAACGCCGAGTTCGGTGGTATCTGCACGCGGCGTCGGCTCGGTCGGTACGGTAGCTGCGCCGGTTGTCTTCGGGCCATCGGACGACGTTGGTGATCGGCTTCGGAGACGGGAGGGTTCGGGCACAATTGACACCGTTGTGTACGGGTTGCTCTCCCGGCTCGGGGGGCGCCGCAAACAGGGATTTTTCAGGTACGGTGGTCTTGTTACTGGAGTGACAAGAGTGAAGAGTGGGCGACATGGATGTGTGGGGATCCCGCCGCTTTCGCTTCCGGGGCGCACTGGCCCTCACGGGGGTGGCGGCTCTGGTATTCGCGATGGGATCGTGTGGTCTGGGTGAGCAGCCGAACGAAGCCGAGGCTGTCGTCGAACGGTTCACCGAGCTGCTCGACGAGCACGACTACGCGGCCGCCGCGGAGCTGACGTCCTACCCCACCGCGGCCTCGGCAACCTTGAAGCAAATGTTCGAGGGCCTGGAATCCGGCGAAGTCGATTACGAGAAAACCCAATTCATCGAGCTCGACCCCGCCTCCGGTCTGTTCAGCATGGACGTCGACTGGAGCTTCGGCGAAAAGAAGAACTGGTCCTACAGCATCGAAGGTTCGGTCCGTAAGCTCGCCATCGGCTGGCGCATCTCCTGGGACCCCGCGATCGTGATGCCGCAGCTGAGCCACACCCGCGAGGTCAAGCTGGTGCGCACCACTCCGAAACCGCCACCGCGCGTGGTCGATATCGTCGGCGAACCGCTGATGGCCGAGCAGAACATCAACGTGATCAAACTGGATCCTGCGCTCATGCCCGATCCGGTCGCCTCGACGAATGCGCTCGCCGACGCCATCGAACCGGTCGCCTCGCTGATCACCGGGCCGTATCTGATGCAGCAGCTGGCCTCCTCCGGGGGCAAGCCGATCGTCGCGGTCAGCCTGCGCGACGGCGATTTCAACATCCTCGAACCGCGGATGGCGCCCATTCCCGGTGTGGTGATGGAGAAGCAGCCGCGGGTGATCTCCGTCGACCGGCGGGTGCGTTCCCCGATGCTGGACGGGCTGGCCGAGGTCTGGGAGGACAGCCAGCAGGCGCATTCCGGATGGGCCGTCCAATTGTTCGAGAAGGACGGCCGATTCATCACCCAGCTGGCCGGTGAACAGGGCCCCGCAGGGCCCGATATCGCCGCGACCATGGACCAGAAGTTGCAGCGTGCTGCCTTGGATGCCGTGGTCAGCGTGGCGAGCCCGGCGTCGCTGGTGGCGATCCAGCCCTCCACCGGTGCGGTGGTCGCGGTCGCCCAGAACGGCTATGCCAGCGAGCACGGGCCGGTGGCGTTCACCGGCCTGTACCCGATCGGCGCGAACATCGAGCTGTTCCGCAATATCGTGGGCGTCGAAAAAGGTAAGGCGCCGGCCGACGTCTCGGTGCAGGAGGCCGCGGAGGCGGCCGCCAAACTCGGCATCGGCGTCGACTTCCGGGTACCGGGTCTGGACGAGGTCACCGGACGGCTGGCCATCTCCGGACGCAGCGCCGAGCAGGTCCGGCAGGGCGCGGGCGCCGATGCGGTCCTGGCCAGCCCCTTCGGTATGGCCATCGCCGCCGCGACCATCGCGCGCGGCTCGGTGCCGCCGCCCATGATCGAGCGTGGACGGCCCAGCGAAACCGATGCTCAGCTGGAACCGCTGCCTGCCCCGGTCACCGATCGGCTGCGCACCATGATGCGCGACGGCATGAACGATCCGAGGATGGAAGAGCTTCGGATGTACGGCGGGGTCACCGGCTTCGTCGCCGAAGCGGGCGAAGACGGCTGGTTGATCGCCACGATGGGGGATCTGGCCTTCGCGGTCCACATCGACAATATCGATGGCGGCGACGCTGCGGTGCGGATGGCGGCCCGGATGTTCCGCTCGTTCACCAAGCCCGAGCCCTGAACCGCTCTCGTATCAGATCACCGGAGCCTGGAACCCGATCAGTTGATCGCGTTCCAGGCGGCTCGCCAGCCGAGCAGGAACAACGCCAGCACGGCCGAGGCCACCAGCACGAAGCTGAACGCGGTGCCCTGGCCGCTGATCGAACGCAGCACCATGCCGCCGGCGAGGGTGCCGAGCCAGACCAGCACCCCGGTGGGCCAGAGCGAACTGCCATCGAAACGGGCGCCCTCGCCGTACATCCGGCCGGCCGCGATCACCGCCACCGCCCAGCCGACCGCCAACCCGATCGCGAACGGCCAGACCGTCCGCAACAATCCGGCGAGCACCGCCTCGTCGTGACTTTGCCGTCCGATCGCGCAGAACAGCACCACCAGCAGGGCATCGACCACCAACGGCAGGAAAATCCTCACCCGGCCAGCTTAGTGTTCGTTTCAATCAATCCCCGGCCACGCCACGGCTACACGGTGCGGCGCTGCTCGAATTCCTTTTCGTATTCCACCTCGTCGGCCTGTTTGGTGCGGAAACCGAACGCGAAAACGATCCAGCCGATGATCGCCACCAGAATGAAACTCACCAGCCGGTAGACGAATGCCGCCGCCACCGCCTGCGCGGCAGGCAATCCCGCGGCGGCGGTGAGACCGTAGATCAAGGTCGCGTCCACATAGACGATGCCGCCGGGCGCGAACGGAATCGAACCGACGGCTTTACCCGCGGCGAAAGCGATCAGCAGGCCTGCCCATTTCGGGTCGCCGCCGATGGCGTAACAGGCGGCGCCGAGACAGGCGACGTCGGCGATGCGGTGCACCACCGCCCATCCGGCCACCCAGGCACCGTCACGGGTACCGAGGTCGACCGATTCCAGCTGCGCCAGCATGTCGGTGACTTTGGACATTCCATGGTCGGGCGGCTGTTTGCGCACCCGATTCACCAGCGCGAGCACTCGGCGCACGACGGTTTCGAGCGCACCGGGATTGCTGGAGATGTAATTGCCCGCCCACACCAGGGCGACAATGGCCAGCACGGTGACGATCAGTTTCACCGGCCCCACCCGATTGCCGACCAGCAGTGCACCGCCGACGCCGAGCAACGCCAGGCCCGCCGCGGCGACCACACCGGAGAACACCAGCTGCCAGGAGGCGACCACCGGACTCGCACCCCAGCGCCGGGTCTGCCGGTAGGTGAACGCGGTGGAGAAAACCTGGCCGGCGGGCAGCGTCACCGACATCGCCGTCGCGCCATAGACGACGGCTACCGATTTGCGTTGACTGACCCGCACACCACCGGCGCCGAGCAACTGTTTCTGCACGCGGCCGAATCCGCTCATCGACATCGCCTGGAATGCGATGCACAGCGCTACCCAGCCCCAATGGATTTCGGTGAGAGTGCGCCACGACTCGTGCAGACGCGGCCAGAGATAGATGGCCTCGCCGATCAATAATGCGAGCAACGCCACACCGGCGACCCATTTCAGCCACCGGAAATTGCGCCGAACCGGCGCGGCAGCGGCCGCAGGCGAGACAGAATCGCCTGCTGGAGCGCCGTTGGCCGTCACGCGGTCAGCCTAACGAACGCACCTGTTCTTCGTCTGCATCGTCGGTGGCCTCGGCGCCGTTCTTGGGCCAGGCCAATCTGGTTTTTCTGCGCCGTCCACGCAGCTGTACCTCGTCGCCGGTCACCCAAAACTCTTGCTCGCTTTCATCGGCGAAATACAGCGCGGAGCCGGATGCGAGCACCCGCCCGGGTTGGTCTTTGGCCAGCTCGGTCAGCCGCGAGGCCTCGTTGACCGGATCTCCGATGACGGTGTATTCGAATCGATTGGCCGCACCGATATTTCCCGCGACGGCCAGTCCGGCCGAAACGCCGATACCGATATCCAGGCCGTGCACCTCACGCAGGGCCTCACGCAATTCCCTGGCCGCGGCCAGGGCGGCGGCGGGTGCGTCCGGACGGTCCAATGGCGCGCCGAAGATCGCCAGGGCCGCGTCACCGACGAACTTGTTGACGAAGCCGTGGTGGCGATCGATGACGTCGACCACCACCCGGAAGAACTCGTTGAGCAGGCTCACCACCTCGGTGGGCGGGCGCTCGGCGGCGGTGGCGGTCGAGCCGACCATGTCCACGAACAGCACCGCGACGAACCTGGTCTCACCGCCGAGTTCGGTGCCGTAGTCCAGCGCGCGCTGGGCCACCTCGGCGCCGACGTGCTGGCCGAACAGCTCCTGGAGCTGCTGACGTTTGGCGGCCTCCTCCATCATCCGGTTGAAGCCCACCTGCAACAGCCCGATCTCACTGCCGTCGAACACCTCGACCTGCACATCCCGCGCGCCGGCCTGCACCCGGTCGATGGCCTGGCTGAGCTGGCGCACCGGGTCGGAGATGCTGGAGGCGGTGAGCATCGACAACGCCAGCGCCTGCATGATCACCACACCGCACAGCAGCAGAATCGACACCGCCAGCGACTGCGCCGAGAATTTGATGTCGGAGGAGATCTGGGTGACGCACAGCAGCACAATCGCGATGGTCGGCGCGAAGGTGCCCATGCCCCAGGTCATCGCCATGCGGGTACCGACACCGGGGGTCAAGGTGTGGTCGAAGGTGCCGGCGGTGAGTGCTTCGGCGGCCACCGGGCGCAGGATGCGCTCACCGAGCATGTAGGTGAAGCCGAAGACGATGGTCGCGGCCATACATTCGGTGACGATCACCGCACCGGCGAGTTCGGGCGTGTCGACGATGATCAGCGAGGCCAGCACCGCGCCACCGACGATCCATAACGCCAGGTGCAGGATCGACTGCCGCAGCGGCGCGTGCAGCGCGGCCATCTGCTCTTGCCTGCTCGGCGGGCCTCCGCGCACCTGCCACCGCATCACCGGCCGCAGCATCCACGCCGAGGCGACCACGCTGAGCAGGCCGCCGATCACGAAGACCAGCGCCGGGATCAGCAGGCCCACCTGGCGCGGTCCGGCGGCCTCACCTTCGGGTATGGGCAGTCCGTACTGGATGAACGCCCAGACCAGCACCGCGCCGAAGGCATTGGCCAACAGCATCGACGTCAGGTACAGCGGCCAGCGCGTATGCATGGTCTGTTTGACCGCTTCCAAGGGCGCTGACACGATCACCAATCTAGCGTTTCGAACATCTATCCTCTGCGTGGCGGTGTTGCGCCGATAAGCTCTCCAGGGTGACCGAGCCGAAGTCAGGTTCCGCGGGATCGACGCCGAAGACGGCGGCACAGCGGGAGGGGAGAGCGTCGGCGGCGGCCGACGCGGTGCATCCGATCGTGCGGGTGAGCGCGGAGTGGGCGTGGCGATTGCTCGTCATCTTCGCGCTGGTCGCCGTGCTGGCCATGGTCGTGCAGCGGCTGGCGACGGTGGTGATTCCGCTGGCCATCGCGTTGTTGGCGGCCGCGCTGCTGGCGCCGCTGGTGGACTGGATGCAACGGCTGGGGATAGCGCGCTCGGTCGGCGTGTTCGTGGTGCTGGTCGGTTCGCTCGGGCTGGTCGCCGGGATTCTCACCTTCGTGGTCGAGCAGTTCGTCGAGGGCGTGCCCCAGCTGACCGATCAGTTCACCAACAGCATCAAAGAGGTGCAGGACTGGCTGATCAACGGGCCGATCCACCTCAGTGAAGATCAGATCCGCAGCGCGGGCGACACCGCGGTCAAGGCCATCCAGTCCAATCAGGACGAGCTCACCAGCGGGGCGCTCACCACCGCGACGGTGATCGGCCACATCCTTACCGGCACCTTCCTCACCCTGTTCATCCTCATCTTCTTCCTCTACAGCGGCGATCAGATCTGGCATTTCATCACCAGGATCGTGCCGACGCCGCATCGGCAGCGGGTGCGAACGGCCGGCGAGCTCGGCTTCGGATCGCTGGTCGGGTTCGTGCGGGCGACGGTGGCGGTGGCCGCTGTCGACGCCATCGGTATCGGTGCCGGGCTCGCCATCCTCGGGGTGCCACTGGCGTTGCCGTTGGCTTCACTGGTGTTCGTCGGCGCCTTCATCCCGATCATCGGCGCGTTCCTGGCCGGGTTCGTGGCGGTGTTCATCGCCCTGGTCACCAAGGGCCTGGTGACGGCACTGATCGTGCTCGGCGTCATCATCGCGGTGATGCAGCTCGAGGGGCATGTGTTGCAGCCACTGCTGCTGGGGCGGGCGGTGAGCATCCATCCGCTGGCGGTGGTGCTGGCCATCACCGCGGGCGTGGTGCTCGGCGGGATCGCCGGCGGTCTGCTCGCGGTGCCGTTCGTCGCGGTGATGAACACCGCGATCCGATCGTTGCTGGCCGAGGATCCGGAGGAGCTGTTCGAGGAGCTGCGCACCGACGAGGACGGCAGGTTGTATTCGGCGGAGCCGGATGTGCCCGAGCCGGGGCGCTTCGATGTCGGGGCCATCCTGGCCGAGGCGCAGCGCAAACTCGGCGGGAAATCCGGTGGGGACAAACCGGGCCGCACCGACGACACCGGGACCCGCGATGACGCCACCACGGACGACTGAAGCGAGCTCCGCAGACACCGCCACCGCCCCGCTGTGGCGGGCGGCGCAGGCCTTCCGGCTGGTGACGCTGCTGTACGCGGTGGGCCAGCAGATCGCCTCGGTGCCCTACTACCAGAACCAGCGGTTGAGCTGGGTGCTGATCGCGAGCATGGCGGTGTGGTCGGGCGTCTCGGCGATCATGTTGTCGCAGTGGCATTTCCCCGACGCCCTCCGGCTGCGCGGCTGGGTGGTGTTCGGCGACCATGTGGTGGCTGATGGCCTCGACCCGGCTGGTCGCCGATTACGACTGGTATCACGGCCACCAGACCCTGCCGACCACGCTGTGGGCGACCAATGCCGTGATCTCGGCGGCGATCCTGCGCGGGCCGGTGTTCGGCGTGTGTTCGGGCATGCTCATCGCCGCCGCCAGCATCACCGTGCGCGACCAGTGGGGTCAGGATGTGTGGACCGATGCGACCGCGCCGGTACTGGTATCGGTGGGGCTGGCGCTCGGGCTTGCCGCCAACACCGCGCGTACCGCGCAACGTCAGCTCGAGCGGGCGGTGCGGCTGAACGCGGCGACCGAAGAACGCGAACGGCTCGCCCGTCAGGTACACGACGGCGTGCTGCAGGTGCTCAGCTACATCACACGTCGCGGCACCGAAATCGGCGGACCCACCGCGGAACTCGCGCAGCGGGCCGGTGAACAGGAAGTGGCGCTGCGGGTGCTGATCTCCGAGCAGGGTGCACGTGCCGACGAGGGCGGGGCGGAGGTCGATCTGCGGCCGCTGCTCACCGAACACGCCACGCCGGACGTCTTCGTGTCCACGCCAGGTGATCCGGTACCGGTGCGGCGCTGGGTCGCCACCGAGATCGCGGCCGCGGTCGCGACCGCGCTGTCGAATGTCGGTCTGCACGCCGGGCCGGACGCGAAAGCCTATGTGCTGCTGGAAGACACCGGCGACGAGGTGATCGTCAGCGTCCGCGACGACGGCGTCGGGATCGCACCCGGCCGGCTGGCCGAGGCCGAACAGGAGGGGCGGATGGGCGTGTCACGCTCTATCGTCGGCCGGATCGGAGCACTCGGCGGGACGGCGGAACTGCTGACCGAAGAGACCGGCGGCGTCGGCTTCGGCACCGAATGGGAATTCCGGGTGCCACGTGGCCGATCGAGAGGGAGGTAGCCGATGAGCGAGGACGCGATCACCGTGATGGTGGTGGACGACCACCCGATGTGGCGCGACGGCGTCTCCCGTGACCTGACCGAATCCGGGTTCCAGGTCGTGGCCACCGCGGACGGTGTGGGCGCGGCGACCAGACGCGCCGCCGCCGTGCGACCCGATGTGGTGCTGATGGATATGCAACTACCCGACGGCAACGGCGCGCAGGCCACCGCCGAGGTGCTGCGGGTCTCGCCGGACAGCCGGGTGCTGGTGCTGTCGGCGTCGGCCGAACGCGACGATGTGCTGGACGCGATCAAGGCGGGCGCCACCGGCTATCTGGTCAAGAGCGCGTCGTCGGCGGAGCTGCGCGATGCCGTGCGCGCCACCGCCGCCGGTCAAGCGGTGTTCACACCCGGACTCGCCGGGCTGGTGCTCGGTGAGTACCGCCGCATCGCCACCGCGCCCGCCGACCCGGCCACGCCGCCGCGGCCCGCGCTCACCGAACGCGAAACCGAGGTGCTGCGGATGGTGGCGAAAGGGTTGTCGGCCAAGCAGATCGCGTCCAGGCTCGGATTGTCGCACCGCACCGTGGAGAACCATGTGCAGGCGACCCTGCGGAAGCTGCAGTTGGCGAACAGGGTCGAGTTGACCAGGTATGCCATCGAGCAAGGGCTCGAGTAGGGCGTCGCGCTCGGCCTATCGGGGTCGGTGTCGGGAGTTCGCGCAGCTGATCGTTGCGGTCGTATCGTTGCCGGTCGGCAGTTCGGTGCTGTGTCGTGCGGCGGGTCGCCAACGCTGTGGGCGGCGATCGTACGACTTCCGGAGGATGCCGGGGGCGCCGGAATCGGGGATCGCCCCGATGCCGGAACGGGCGGTTTCTCGGTAACCTCGGACCCATGGGCGGCCCCGATTCGGTTTCATCAGGTATCGGCTCCGGCGGGCCGGTAGGCGATCGTGACCTGCGGGTCTCCGATGCCGAACGAGAACACGTCGGCGAGCTGCTGCAACGTGCCGTCGGGCTGGGAATGCTGTCGCTGGGGGAGTTCACCGAGCGGATGGATACGGCGCTGGCCGCCAAGACCCGCGGCGAGCTGAACTCCGTGCTCATCGATCTGCCCGGCGTCCGACTGGTCGGGCAGCCCGCAGCACCGTCCACCGCCTTTGTGAACGCGCCACGGCCGCTGACAGGGCCGTCGACGCCGCACCTCGCGCCCATGCCGCAGCATCCTGGCAACGTCATCCGCGGCAGGCTCGCCACACTCAGCCGGCGCGGCCCCTGGCAGGTGGCGCCCGTGCTGCACACCAATAACGTGCTCTCCTCGGTCACTCTGGATTTCACCGAGGCGATCATGTCCACCCAGGTGGTGGAACTGCACGTCGACGACTACGCCACCGGCCTGACCCTGATCGTGCCCAGCGAGGCCACCGTCGACCTCAACGGCCTCGATCTGGTGGGTTCCAGCGCCAACAACAAGGTCCGCACCGGCCCACCCATCGGCCGCCTGCACCTGATCGTGCACGGCCGCACCCGCTTCGGCTCCGTCACCGCCAAGCACCCGTTCATGTCGAACTGGCGCAAGCTCATGGGGTTCTGAGGGCCCGCCGCGCTCCTGAACAGCCCCGCGCACGGCCTGAATGCGATTGCCGGCGCGGTGCTCGGCCCTGCGAACGAGGCGGGCGGAGACAGCGTCCGATGACGTAGACCTACCGCCGGCCGGGGCCACGCGGCTGATGCTGCGGGACGCCTGGGACAGTCGAACGCGACAGCTGGCCGGTCCGTAGCCCCGGTGGGTCGGCCATCGAACGCCCGCAGCGCCTTTACCAGCGGATTCGCGTAGATATTCGTCTGTTGCCGGGTGTTTCTACTCATGTGTTCCATACCCGTCGAACTCAGCATTGGAAGCATGAGTACAGCTATTGATCCGGTGCTGATCTCGCGGTTGTCGGGAGAGTTCGAGACGCTCGGCGATCAGATGTGGGCGTTGGGGCGTGACCTGGAACTGCTGCGGTGTCAGGTCGCGTCGGAGCGGGCGGACAGTGCGGCCGGGGAGCCCGCCACCGGCTCATCCGTGCCTGACGCCGGGCTCTCCGCAAAGCACCCGGTGGCCGGCACGCCACAGCCGGGTGTCGGCCGGCGGCAGTCGGGTGCCGGTCAGGTGTCGCCGGGTGTCGTTGAGCCGTCGGCGGGCGTCGGGCGCGCACGATCGACCGCCGATGAGGCAGGATCGGACGCCGTCGAACATGCCAGGCCGGGCGTTGACCAGGCGCGATCGGGTGACGTCGAGCCGTCGGCGGGCGTCGAGGGCGCTAGGCCGGGCGTTGCCGAGACACAGTCGGGCGTTGCCGAGACACAGTCCGGCGTAGACGAGGCGCGGGCGGGCGTCGAGGAGGCGGAGGCGGGCGCTGGCCGGGAACGGTCGAATGCCGACCGGCCGTCATCTGGCCGCGACCACGCTCAGCCGGGCGCCGACCGGACGCCTACTGCTGCGGGTACTTCACAACCGGGTGCGACCGAGCCATCGCGCGCGCCCGGGTCGCCGGGTGCGCCCGTACCCCCGGACGCGCCCGCGTTCCCCGGGCCGGGCGCCTCCCAGCCGCAGGCGGGCTCCGCGGCGCACCAGGGTGCGGTGCCGGGGCGCGGCACCTTTGCGACTCCCGGCCCTTATGGGCCGCAGGCGGGTGGGTATCCGTACCCGGCCGGACGTTTCGCGCAGCCGGGTGGTTGGGCGCCGCGTGGCACCGGGATTCCGTATGGGGTTCCGCCGGGAGGGCGGGGCTGGGGTGTGCCGGCGGGGCAGGCGTGGCGTCCTCCGCAGGCGCCGAAGCGGACGCCGTGGTGGCAGCAGGAGGGCGTGATCAGCCGGGTGCTTGCGGTGGCCGGGGTCGGGGTGACCCTCATCGGGGTGGTGATGCTGCTGGTGCTGGCGGCGCAGGCCGGGTTCTTCGGGCCGGTGCCCCGGGTGGCGGCCGGAGTGGCGTTCTCCGCGGCGCTGGTGGGGGCTGGGGTGCGGGTGTACGCGCGCAGTGGCGGGCAGGTCGGCGGAATCGCCTTGGCGGCCACCGGTATTGCGGGCGGCTATCTGAATGTGGTCGGGGTGACCACGGTGTACGAGTGGTTGCCGCCGGTGGTGGGGCTGGCACTGGCGTCGGCTGTCGCGGCGGGCGGGGTGTGGCTGGCGGTGCGGTGGAATTCGCAGACTCTCGCGGTGCTTGTGGTGGCCGGCGCGGCGGTGTTGTCGCCAGTGCTGACCGTGGAACTGGCCTTGCTCGGATTCCTGATCGTGTTGCAAGCCGCGTGTGTGCCGGTGCAATTGGCGCGCAACTGGCCGATTCTGCACGTCATCCGGACCGCGCCCGCGGTGCTGGCCACGCTGGCCGCGATCGCCGTCGCCACCTTCGACAACCCGGAGCGGGCCCGGCTGTACTGGCTGCTCACGGCGGCGGTCGCGATCGCCGCCGTCGGGTTGGTCGGCACCGTACTCGCGGTGCGCGAGCGCTCCGGCGACATCACCGCGACGGTCACCCTCGCCATCGCGGCGATTCCGCTGCTGGCAGCGCCGGTGATGTTCGAACGCCGCACCTCGGTGTTCGCTGCCGCGGTGTTCGCCGCGGTACTGCTCGGTCTGGCGGCGACCGCGATTGCGCCGAATCAGCGGCTGCGCCGGTTCATTCCGCCGCATACCGCGATCGCTGCGGCCGTCGCCGGATCGTTCGCTCTGCTCGAGGCGTGCCTGGGGGTGACCGATGTGCAGACCCTGCCGGTCGCGCTGTTGCTGGTCGCGCTCGGCTTCCTCGCCGTGGCCGGGCAACTGCGGAACCCGGTGGCCGCCGGTATCGGTGTGATGTTCGCGGCGCTCGGTGCGCTGGTCTTCCTGGACAGCGCCTCCCCGGAAACCCTTGCCGTGCAGCGTTTCGCCGAACAGCAGCTGGACATCGCGACGCTACTGGCGGCCCTGCTCGCCCTCGCCGTCGTGCCGGCGGGCGTGTGGGCGGTGCGCAGGCTGCCCGGTATCGGCGGTGATATCGCCGACGTGGTCCTCTGGGTCGCCGCGAGCCTGTGCGGGCTGTACGCGGTGACGGTGGCGACGGTGTCCATCGGTGTGGCCTCCGGCGCGTCCGACGGCTTCCTCATCGGCCACAGCGCCGCCACCATCGCCTGGATGGTCGCCGCCACCGCCGCGCTGCTGTACGGCCTGCGCAAACTGGCGGGCTCGCCTGCGGTGGCCAAGCTGGCCCTCGGCTCCGGCCTGCTGGTCACCGCTGCCGCCCTGGCCAAACTGTTCCTGTTCGACCTTGCCACGCTCGACGGCCTGGTGCGGGTGGCCGCCTTCCTCATCGTCGGGGTGCTGCTCCTGCTGGCAGGCACCCGCTACGCTCGCGCCTTCGCCGACGCGAGCAGCGAGAACCCGCCGACGTCGTAGGGCAGGTAGACGGGAGCCCGGCAGCCGCACGGCCGCGGGTCTGCGACTACTCGCTCTCGCGCCGCCGCAGCAGCTCGTTCACGCTGACCGTGCGCCCATCACCGGAATGGTGCCGCCCCTGGTCCGGCGGCGGAGTGCGGCGACGGGAGGAGCGGAGTTCCGCCATCCAGTTCTCGATGCTGCTACGGCTGTCGTCGCCGGGTTCGGCTTCGGCCGCCTGCGTCGAATCCGATGGCTGCGCAGGCACTTCCGTCGTCTCGGACTCATCGGGCGCCGGTGCCGGACCCGCGGAAGCACCCGGCGTGGAGACACGGGGCAGCAGCGGACGCGGTGTCGCATGCGGTTGCGGTGCGGGCGCGGATTCGCCCTCCGGCGCGGAACCGGGCAGCGGAGGCAGCCGGTCGGGTGCGGGCTGTCCGGGTGCCGGCACCCGGTAGAACGCGGTTGCCGTCGCGTCCCCCGGCGCCTGCTCCGCGCGATGGGAGGGCGCGGGGTCGGCCTGCCTGCCGGTCGGTTCGGCAGTTCCGTTGGACGTGGCGCGACCCTGTTCGGCACCGAACGGATCGTGGTGCGGCCGAGCGGATTCCGTCGCGGCGGGAGTCTCGCCGAATGGCGCGAACGGCTGCTCGGGCGGATGTGGACGCGGCCGGGTCGGATCGGCGGGGCCGAAGTGCCCGCCGAAAGCGGATGGGCCCGCAGCGGATTCGGGCGAATGGTTCGGGCCCGCATCGGCGGACCGGCCCGGCGCCGATTCCGGGGAGCTCGGCGTGCCCGAACCTCCGATGACACCGGATTCCGACCCCGAAGCGACGTCACCGGCTGCCCCGGGGGCGACCCCGCGCGGCGGCCGGACGCGCTCGGACCCGCGCGGCTGCGGGGAATCCGGCGCCAACCGCAAGGTCGAACCGCCGGCCTCGCCCGCATCGGACTCCGGCTCCGGCGGCGTCGCGTGCGCCGCCCGCGGCCTGGTCGGATCCGGCGGCACCGGCATCGGAATGTGCTGGGTCGACGACGCGCCCCGCGGCCGGTTCGGTTCCGGCGGAAGGGCATCCAGGCGCTGCGTCGGCGCCTCGGCCTCGATCTCCTCCACCGTGCGCGGACGCCGCGGCGTCTTACGCTGCTGGCTTTCCGGCATGGCGGGCATCTGCATGGTCACCGGGTCGGTGATCGGCGTGGTCTTCACCAGGTCGACGACCTCGCCGCGGGTGGGCCGTTCGTCGTCGAGGATCGGTTCACCGAGCCCGATCTTCTGCTGAATGCGCTTCATCCAGGCCGGTGCCCACCAGCAGTCGTCGCCGAGCAGCTTCATGGTGGCAGGCACCAGCAGCATGCGCAGGATGGTGGCGTCGATGAACAGCGCCGCGATCATGCCGTAGGCGATGTACTGCATCATCACCAGATCGGAGAACGCGAACGCGCCGGTCACCACCAGCAGGATCAACGCGGCCGCGGTGATGATGCGGCCGGTGTGCGCGGTACCGATGCGCACCGCCTCGGTGGTGGAGGCGCCCTGTGCGCGCGCTTCCACCATGCGAGATATCAGGAACACCTCGTAGTCGGTGGACAAGCCGTAGACCACGGCGATGATCAGCACCAGCACCGGCGACATGATCGGCTGCGGCGTGAAATTCAGCAGATCGGCGCCGTGGCCGTCGACGAAGATCCAGGTCAGGATGCCGAGCGTGGAGCCGAGGCCGAGCGCGCTCATCAATGCCGCCTTGATCGGCAGCACCAGTGAGCCGAAGGTCAAGAACATCAGCACCGTGGTCACGAACAGCACCAGCGCGATCATCAGCGGCATGCGATCGATCAGCGCATCGATACTGTCCATGGTGAACGCGGGTTGCCCGCCGACCAGCAGCCGGACGTCGTCGGGAACCTCCATCGCCCGCAGGTATTCGATGGTCGGCCGGTAGTCCTCGGAGTCGATCAGCGTCGCCGTGGTCCGGTAGACGTCGGTGCGCTCGGTGGAGCGCGACGGCACCTCGAACTTGCCCGCCAGGCCCGGCGCCTCGCTGGCCTGCTTCCAGACCTTGCCGACCGAAGTGCTGTTGTCGGAGACCATGATCAGCTGCACCGGATCGGATTTGCGCAGCGGGAAGATCTCGTCGAAGTTCTGCTGCGCCATCCGGGTGGGGTTGTCCGGCGGCAGATATCGCTCGTTGATGCCGCCGAACTGCAGGTTCTTCACCGGGATGATCAGCAGCAGCAACAGGATGGTGATCGGGATGGCGATCTTGAGCGGATGCTTCATCACCCAGCGGGTGGAGCGACCCCAGAAACCGTTCTCGACTTCCTCGGCGGTCTTGGTCTTGCGGAACCACTTGAGCCCGAACTTGTCCACCCGCGGACCCAGAATGCCGAGCATGGCGGGCAACAGCGTGATCGAGGTGAGTGCGGCCAGCGAAACCGTGGCGATGGTGCCGTAGGCCACCGATTTCAGGAAGCCCTGCGGGAACAGCAGCATGCCGCCGAGGCTGGCGATGATCATGGTCGCGGAGAACACCACGGTGCGCCCGGCCGTCATCACCGAACGCCGGACCGCGGCCGGGGTGTCGTAACCCTCGGCGAGTTCTTCCCGGAACCGGCTGACGATGAACAGGCCGTAGTCGATCGCGAGACCGAGGCCGATCATCGACACGACGTTGGAGACGAAGGAGTTGACGTCGGTGAAGTTCGTCAACGCCATCACGATGCCGTTGGCGCCGATCACCGTCAGACCGCCGACGATCAACGGCAGCGAGGCGGCCACCACGCCGCCGAAGATGAAGAACAGCAGGATCGCCACGGCCGGAATGGCCAGGACCTCCATGCGTTTGGAGTCGCTGGCGATGGTGTCGTTGAGGGTGCCCGCCACCGCCTGCAGGCCGGCGACCTGCACGTCGACGCCGTCGATATAGAAGGCGTCCTTCACCGCACGGAAGTTGCGCACCATATCGGTGTCGTTGTCGCCGACGATGGCGATGGAGGCGAAGGTGTGTTTACCGTCTTTGGAGCCGAACAGACTCGGTTGCGCCGGACCGGTTTCGGTGGCCCAGTAGGCGCCGTTGACCTTGGCGATCTGCTCGGGATGTTCGCGCGGCAGCCGGTTCAGGCTGTCGATGATCTTGCTGCTGAACTCCGGGTCCTGGATGGTTTTGCCCTCGGGCGCGGTGTACAGCACGATCACGTCGCTGGTGTGATCGCGGCCGTAGGCCGAGTCGGAAATCCGCGCCGCCTCGGCCGATTCCGAGGTGGGGTCGTCCCATCCGCTGTTGCTCAAATGGTCGCCGAGCCCGAGACCGTAGCCGCCGAGAGCCAGCAATGCGGCCACGACGACGCCGATGACGGCGAAACGTAGTCGGTAGACCAGATCGCCCCAGCGGGTGAACACTAAGCGACTCCTTGTGCGGGGCGAGAGGTGAGCAGCGCCGACAGCGGCCGGAACGGCTGCAGCCAGGCACCCTCGTCGGGCAGCGAGTCGAGGCTAACCCGTGGCAGCGGTTCACGGAACACGCCGGGAATGTCCTCGAGATCGACGAACTCGAGGGTATCGGATGTGACCGCCCAGCTCGCGTGCTCGCGGAAGCCGAGTACCTGAACGGGCACGCCGTCGGCGGCGATCTGTTCGAGCGGCTCACGGAAGGCCTGCCCGTCGGCCGAGGCGACCATGATGCCGGCCAGCCCTGCGCCGCGGCGGCGCATCGCGATATGGGCGAGCATATCGGCGTCGACATCGGAATCTTCGTCGATCTTGGGTTTGGCGAAGACGGCGTAACCGACGTTGCGCAGCGCCTCCACCCACGGCCGCACCACATCCGCGGTGCCCGGCGCGATATTGGTGAACACCGTCGCCTCGGGTTCCACCCGCTGTCCGGCGCCGACCGACAGTTCCGCGGTGCGCGAGAGCAGCCAGCGGCCGAGGGCGTCGAAACGCGGACGGTAGGCGGCGGTGGGCCTGCCGCCGAGGATGGCGCCGAGACCCATGTCCAGATTGGGGGCGTCCCAGACCAACAGCACTCGGCGGATATCGGCGGTGTCGGCGCCGCGCACCTCGCCGGCAACCTCGTCCGCGGCCGCTGCCATCTCACTGACGCTCATCATTCGATCTTCCCCCATATGAACTCGGTGATGGCGCTACCGGCGCGATGGGCCTTGCCCTCGAACTTGGTGACCGGGCGTTCGAAACCGATCGGCGCGCTGTCGCGATGCTCGGCGCTGACCCCGCCGGTGGTCTCGTTCAAGCCGGTCAGCAGGGGTTCGGCGGCGCCGACCTCGGCGATGTGCTCGGCGTAACCCGCGTGATCGGTCGCGACGTGCAGCACACCGCCCGGCTTCAACCGATTGGCGATGAGCGCGAGCGTGGCGGGCTGCAACAGCCTGCGCTTGTGATGGCGGGCCTTGGGCCATGGATCGGGGAAGAACACGCGCACGCCGGTCAGCGACTCTTCGGCAATCATGTTCTCCAGCACATCAACGGCATCGCCGCGCAGCAGCCGGATGTTTCCGATCTGCTCGCGTTCGATGGCCTGCACCAGCTGGGCCAGGCCCGGCTGGTAGACCTCGATGCCGATCAGATTCAGGTGCGGTTCGGCCTGTGCCATGGCGGCGGTCGCGGTGCCGGTGCCACAGCCGATCTCGATGACCAGCGGGGCCGAGCGGCCGAACCAGGCGTCGGCATCCAGCGGTTCGTCGGCCACGTCGCGACCGATCAGCGGCCAGGTGCGATCCCAGGATTTCTGCTGGTTGGGAGTGAGAGCACCGCGGCGGGACCGGAAACTGGTCACCCGTGGATACAGGCGGGACCCGGTCTTCGACCGCCGGCCTGCCTCAGCCGGAGCCGATGCTGTGGACGGTGGGACCGGAACTGACTCGTCTGTATGGTTCGCGGCGTCGTTCACACCTCCATTGTCCAGCATCGGGTGTTCTACGGCGCAGGCGACCGCGTGGTTATCGGGTCGCGCGCCCGGTAAACCCGCGTTGACCGGCTCGGGCGGGCCGGGCCGAATCGGCCGGGCCCGGCTCAACCGCCTGCGGCCATCGGCCCGGATTCAGGCCGCTTTCGCCTGTGCGACCTCGGTCACCGGCGGCTGCGGCGCGCGCAGCGGACGCCCGAACGCGACCAGCACCGCTGTGCGCGCCATTTCCAGCAGCCCGCGCACACCCACCGGCGAGGCCAGCACCGACCAGACCGTGGCGTCGCGCGCCTCGGTGACGGGCTTGCCCGCCAGCCGCGCGTCGAGCCAGTCCAGGGTGATCGGGGTGGCCAGCGGCAGCAGCGAGAAATGCTCGCTGAGCCGGTCGCGCACATAGGTGACGTCGGCGCCGCCCTTGCGGTAGCGGTGCACCTGGCCGTCGATGCCGTCCATGTGGATCACCTGGTCGTGCACCGGCTGCACCACCAGCACCGGGCATTTCGGCGCCGTGTTGCCCAGCCGCAGATCGTCGAGCATGGCCTGCATCTCCGGCGCGGCCAGGATCTCGTCGAGCGGACGCGGCAGGTAGTCGTCCATCTTCTTGTTGGCGAGGCCGAGCACGGCCGCGAGCGTGGTCGAGCGTTCGGCGCGGGCGACCAGCTTGTGGCCGTCCGGGGTGAGTTCGTTCTGGATGATCGCGCCGAGCGCCGGATATATCCGGCGCAATGCCGCGATCACGATGGCGGGCAGGCCCGCGAAGTAGCCGCCGTTGAGCCGTTGGAAAACCTGACCGGGATCGCCCACCGGGGCGCCGAGCACCGCACCGGCGATATCGAGTTCGGGTGCGTAGGTCGGCGCCATCTCCACCAGCCAGGAACTGGCCATACCGCCGCCGGAATAGCCCCACGCCGCGATTCGGGTGTCCGGGCCGAGGCCGAGCGGCGCGAAGGCGAGGGCGGCGCGGATGCCGTCGAGGGCGCGGTAGCCGGGTTCGCGGGGCGCGCCGAAATTGCCGCGCGGCCCCTCGTGGTCGGCGATGCTGACCGCCCAGCCGCGCCGCAGCGCGTTCGCCACCAGCAGCCATTCCAGCTGGGTGATCGATCCGAGCGCATGTGCGCCACGGCGCAGGGCATAGGACGGCGAACACCGTTCCGAGACCGCGTCCATCGCGGACTGAAAGGCCAGCAACGGGCGGGATTCGGCCGGTTCGGCGCCGTGTGGCAACAGCACGGTGGTGACCGCGGCCTCGGGAGTGCCGTGCAGATCGCAGCTGCGGTAGAGCAGCTGCCAGGCCGAAACCTTTTGCGGCACCACGCCGAACAGCGCCACCTCGACCTCGCGGCTGCGCAGAATGGTGCCCGCGGGCTGGTCGGCGAATCCGGGCGGCGGGCGGTGGAACGGGTCACGGCTCGGCAGCAGCGCCGGCTTGTCCGCGGCACCGATGGTCGTCGTGGGGGCGGCCTGCGGCCGCTTCGCCCTGTCGCGAGTCATCGCAACCTCCTCGTCGAGGCCCGATGCACGATCTCGGGCGCTTCCAGCGGCGTCTCGCCGCCGCGCGGTCCGGCGCCGCGCGTGTGCCGCCCGCTCGTCGTGAACGAAAAGTCAAGCTACGCACCGACTGTGGTGCCGACCGTCCGGTCAGGGTAAGTTACCCGGCATTCGCCGGGCCAGCCCCCGGCGGATCGTACGGCACAGTGTGGCCGAGCCCATTACGCTTCCTGCCATGGGTGGTCCGACCGTTTTCATCACTGGCGCTGCCGCGGGCATCGGCCGCGCCACGGCGCTGCTTTTCGCTGCCCAGGGCTATCGCGTCGGCGCCTACGACGTCGACGAGGTCGGGCTGACGCGGCTCGCGGCCGATATCGGCCAAGCGGGCGGCAGCGTGCGCACCGGACTACTCGATGTGACAGACACCACAGCATGGTCCGAGCGGCTCGCCGAGTTCTGGGACGACGCCGGACGACTGGACATCCTGATCAACAACGCAGGCATTCTGCGCGCCGGGCCGTTCGAATCGATCGACCTCGCCCAGCATCAGACCATCGTCGATGTGAATCTCGGCGGCGTCATCAACGGCACCCACCTGGCGTTCCGCTATCTGCGCGACACTCCGGGCGCCCAGGTGGTGAACCTCTGCTCGGCTTCGGCGATCTACGGCCAGCCCGAACTCGCCAGCTACGGCGCCACCAAATCCGCGGTCAAAAGCCTGACCGAGGCGCTGGATCTGGAATGGGCACACCACGACATCCGGGTGATCGCGATCTGGCCGCTGTTCGTGGCCACCGCGATGGTCGAGGGCGTCAACACCAAATCCACTCGCTCCCTCGGCGTGCGGCTGACCGCCGACGACGTCGCCGCAGGCATCTGGTCGGCCACCAGGAAGCAGGGCAGGCTGCCGCGGGTGCACTACGAGATCGGCGCGCAGGCGAAACTGCTCGCCACCGCGGCGAAATACGCACCCAATTGGGCGGTGCGCACGGTGAACAAATACGTCAGCGGTTCGTGAACCGGCCCGCACCGGCCCTGGCCCCGACTTCTGAGACAATGCCCGCAGAACTCGACAGGGGGGTGCGCACCGATGCCGAACGCCGCCGGACCGGATGGAACCATGCTCGACCGACGTGAGCACACGCGTGAGCGCGATCAACTCGACGAACTGCTCGACGTCCTGCGCCAGGGCCAGGGCAACGACCCGCAGATCGGCTACCACGCCGGGCTCGCGGTGGAGCGCTGGCGGATGCCGCCGCGCATCCAGGTCACCGGCCGGGCGCACACCGGCCGCACTACCGTGCTGCACGCGCTGGCGCTGATGTCGGCAGTGGAGACCGGCCCGGTGGATGAACCCGGCCTGCCGGATCCGGTGCTCGACGGCGACATCATCGTCTACGTGCTCGCCGCCGCGCCAGGCCCGGCCGATGCGCGCATCATCGGCTCGCTGCCGCCGGACCGGACCATCGTCGTGCTCAACAAGGCCGACGCGGTCGGCGCCCGATGGGCCGATGCCGTCCTCGCCGCCGAACAGTACGGCCGCGAGCTCGGCCGCCAGGTGTTGCCCGTTGTCGCCTCGCTCGCGGTGCGCACCAGGGCCGGCGCCGTCACCGAGGCCGATCTGGCGACGCTGCGCAGGCATGCGGGCAATACCGATCCGGCCTTCACGCTCTCGCCGGACCTGTTCACCGCGCCCAGTGCCGGCCCCGACGTCGCCGAGCGGACCCAGCTGTTGCAGCGCTGGGATCTGTACGGGGTCAACTGCGCGCTCACCGTGGTCCGGCATCAGCCGGAGATCACCGGCCAGGCGCTGTTGCAGATCTTGCACGCCGCCAGCGCCGTCGATCCACTGCACAAGCTGCTGCACCGCCGCTACGAGCAGGTCTCGGCCCAGCGCGGCGGCGAGCTGCTCGACGAACTCACCCGGCTGGCCGCGCGCGCCGTCCCCGGTGACGGCGGCCGCGCACGTGACGTCCTCGAGGACTACCTCTACGGCGACGATGCCCTGTGGACCGGTCTGTGTGCGGGCCTTGCCCATCCGTCGGTCGCGCATCTGGCCGCCGGCTATCCCTCGCCCGCGCCCGCCGACGCCGACGACGCCCTCGACCGGGCCGCGCGCTGGCGTTCGCTGGTCTCCAGCGATATGCCGCCGGCGGCTCGCCGCGCCGCGGTGCGGGTGCACAACGGCTACGTCCGGCTATGGGAGCGAATGAGCAGTGCCGGTCTCTGATCCCCCGGAACACCCCTCGCGCACCGATTCCGCCGCGTCGATCGCCGCGTTGCCCGCGGCGCTGGAAGCGGTGGTGCAGCGATGGAATCCGCAGGGGATGGCGTTGCTGCGTGCCGTCAGCGGCAACGGCAACGCCTCCGGTGTGGTGCTGATCGGGCCCGATGACGCCAACACCACACTGCTCAGGACCGAACTGGCCCGCTTCGAACCGCATGTCGATCTGACCGATCCGGTCGCCGACGCCCGCGCCGCCGTCGAGACCACCTCACCGTCGGGTGACGCGCCCGCCGCGGTGGCGCTGATCCTGCTCGACGCGGGCACCACCCTCGGCGCCGGTGTCCTCGACATGGTGCGCGGGCTCCGCGCCGGCGGCACCAGGGTGCTGCTGGCCATGAACGGCATCCACGCTCATCAGGATTGGCGCGCGGTGCGCGAACGCGATCTGGCGCTGCTGGCGGGCGAGGGCATCACCGATATCGATATCGTCCCGGTCTCGGCCCGCCTCGCGGTGGCCGCGCGCTCCTCCGGCGATACCGCCCTGCTGGATCGTTCCGGGCTGGCCGCGCTGCACGCGGAGCTCACCGCGGCCACCCTCGGCGCCGCCGGTGACGGCGCGGACCGGCTGGCCGCCGTGCGCACCAGGGTGCTCACCGACACCAGGGCCCGCATCGTCGAACAGGTCGCCGCGCTGCGCGCGGGTACCGCGGCGATGCGGTTGCGGGAAGAACGTGCCACCTTGCTCGCCGGCCGCGACGGCGGCAGGGCCGCGGCCATGTCCAACCTGCGCAGCCAGCTGCACCTGGCCCGGCTGGATCTGATGACCGAGGTGGGCGCCAGGGTGCGGGCCCTGCACACCGCGGCGCGGGCCGAACTCGACCGGCTCGGCCGCTCCGATATCGGCGACTATCCGGACCGGCTGCAACAAGCGGTGACCGAACTGGCCGCCGCCGTCGACGTCGATATCGAGCACCGGCTCGCGGAACTGGCCTCACGCGTCGGCGGCCCCGATCCGGGCCCGGCGCGTCGCGATCCGCCGCCGCGAGTGGGCCCGGATCCCGAGCCGCGGCAGCGGGGTGTCGAAGATCACCTCATGATCGCGCTCGGCGCGTCGGCCGGTGTCGGCCTCGGCCGACTGGTGGTCTCGCCGTTCAGTCTGGTGCCCGCGCTGGATGTGGCGAGCGTTCCGGTGACGCTGCTGCTCGGCGCAGGCGTGGCCGCCTGGGTGGTGCGAGCGCGCGGCCAGCTCGCCGATCGCAATCACCTCCGGCAGTGGGTCGCCGATGCCCTCGTGAATGTAAAAGCCCAGCTCGAGCAGCGGGTCGGCACGGCAATGGTGGAGGCCGAATCGCAGTTGTCGGAGCGGGTGGTGCGGGCGAGCACCGAACGCATGGTGGAGGTGGACCGTAAGGCCGCCGAGCTGGAGGCCCGGCTGCGCCGCTATATCGCCGAACAACCCGGTCAGCTCGCGGCCTGTGAACGCGATATCGAGAGCATCGATCACTGGATGGCGTCGGCCGGACGTGGGACGAATGATCGGCAATGATCGGGGGTACCTATGAGGAACCCGATTCCGTACGGTTCGTCATATCGCGTTAACCTCTAGACAGGAACCTGGGCGTCCGCTTCGCCCTGTGCGCTGTCCAGCCGGCCGGCGCGATCGACGGGCTGTAGCGGGTGCCATCCAGCCAATGGTGGCGCTCGGTGGTTCGGGGCTGGTCACGCGCCGATTGGGCCAGGATCGAAACACCGCAGAACCGCCCATCTCAGGAGAGTTTTCATGACCTCAGCGACCATTCCTGGTCTTCGTGGATCCGACGGCAAAGCGCCGACCGAACACAGCGAACTGCTCACCTGGGTACAGGAAGTCGCCGAGCTGACTCAGCCTGATCGGGTGGTCTGGGCCGACGGTTCCGACGCCGAATGGGACCGTCTGACCACCCAGCTGGTCGAGGCGGGCACGTTCAAGAAGCTCGACGAGAAGAAGAAGCCCAACTCCTTCCTCGCGCTGTCCGACCCCTCCGACGTCGCGCGCGTGGAATCGCGCACCTACATCTGTTCCAAGACCGAGGCCGACGCGGGCCCGACCAACAACTGGGTCGACCCCACCGAGATGCGCGCCACCATGACCGAGCTGTACCGCGGCTCGATGAAGGGCCGCACCATGTACGTGGTGCCGTTCTGCATGGGCCCGCTCGGTGCCGAGGACCCCAAGCTGGGTGTGGAGATCACCGACTCGGAGTACGTGGTCGTCTCCATGCGGGTGATGACCCGGATGGGTGCCGCCGCGCTCGAGAAGCTGGGCACCGACCGCCCGTTCGTGAAGGCGCTGCACAGCGTCGGCGCGCCGCTGGCCGAGGGCCAGCAAGACGTGCCGTGGCCGTGCAACGACACCAAATACATCACCCACTTCCCCGAGGACCGCGAGATCTGGTCCTACGGCTCCGGCTACGGCGGCAACGCGCTGCTCGGCAAGAAGTGCTACTCGCTGCGCATCGCCTCGGCGATGGCGCACGACGAGGGCTGGCTGGCCGAGCACATGCTGATCCTCAAGCTGATCTCCCCGGAGAACAAGGCCTACTACATCGCCGCCGCGTTCCCCAGCGCCTGCGGTAAGACCAACCTCGCGATGATCCAGCCGACCATCCCCGGCTGGCGCGCGGAGACCCTCGGCGACGACATCGCCTGGATGCGTTTCGGCAAGGACGGCCGCCTCTACGCGGTGAACCCGGAGTTCGGTTTCTTCGGCGTCGCGCCCGGCACCAACCACAGCTCCAACCCCAACGCCATGGCCACCATGGACGCGGGCAACACCGTCTACACCAACGTCGCGCTGACCGACGACAACGACGTGTGGTGGGAAGGCCTGGAGGGCGAGCCCGATCACCTGATCGACTGGAAGGGCAACGACTGGTACCTGCGGGAGACCGAAACCCTCGCCGCCCACCCGAACTCGCGCTACTGCACCCCGATGTCGCAGTGCCCGATTCTGGCGCCGGAATGGGACGACCCGCAGGGTGTGCCGATCTCGGCGATCCTGTTCGGCGGCCGCCGCAAGACCACCGTCCCGCTGGTGACCGAGTCCTTCGACTGGCAGCACGGCGTTTTCATGGGCGCCACCCTGTCCTCGGAGCAGACCGCCGCCGCCGAGGGCAAGGTCGGCACCGTGCGCCGCGACCCGATGGCCATGCTGCCGTTCATGGGCTACCACGTCGGTGACTACCTGAACCACTGGATCAACGTCGGCAAGAACGCCGACGCGGCCAAGCTGCCGAAGATCTTCTACGTCAACTGGTTCCGTCGCGGCGACGACGGCCGCTTCCTGTGGCCCGGATTCGGCGAGAACTCCCGTGTGCTGGAGTGGATCGTCAACCGGATCGAGGGCAAGGCCGAGGCCGAGGGCACCGCGATCGGCAACGTCCCGACCGCCGCCCAGATGGATCTGGAGGGCCTCGACGTCGATCCCGCCGACGTCGACGAGGCGCTGAAGGTCGACGCCGAGGAGTGGAAGAAGGAGATCCCGCTCATCGAAGAGTGGTTCGAATTCATCGGCGACAAGCTGCCGTCCGGTGTCCGCGACGAGTTCGAGGCCCTCAAGCAGCGCCTGGGCTGAAACTTGCGGCGCCGCCTGCGGCGTCGCGTGTTCACGGCCCCCGGATGTCTCGCGTCCGCGCCACCGCTGCTTGCCTTCGGCGTACGCAGCGGCGGCGCAGGCGCGAGACGGGCCGCGAACTCTTGGGCTCGGTCTCGCTTCGCTCGAAAATGGGGGTGTGACCGGCCATAGGTTTCGACGCATGCCGTTGTTGTTTGGCGCGACGCGCGATGGGTACCTGTCCGTTGTGCCGAGTTGAGCCTGTTGTGTGGCTTATGCTTTGCGTGTTCTTCCGTCTCACGACAGCACAGTTCGACTAGTCAACTGATCGACTGAACTGCTTCCCCGATCCGCTCGTGGCGCGGGAGAACCGCCGCCGACGACGCGATCGCCGCGCGAGAGGGTGTGGAGCATGGCCGATGGGTACACCGGAACTCCGGTAGCCGAACTACCGACAGCGGCATTGCCGCACGCGAGCACACCGTTGCACCGGGCGGCGCGCCGGCTGCAATCGGTCCTGCCGCCAGGGTGGTGCGTCGAGGTTGTCGACCCGCCCGCATCCACGGATGATCCGCAATCGATTCTGCGCGTGATCCAGCCTCCGGAGTGATGGGCATTCGCCCGGGCTCCGGAGGCTGATCCGTATAGCGTTCGTTGCCGGCCGCGGCCGGACTCGGTTGCGCTGCTAGCCGGTCCAGCCGAGCGGCATCAGCACCGACTTCTGCTCGCAGTACGCGTCGACCCCCTCGGGGCCGTTCTCCCGGCCGAGGCCGGAATTCTTGTAACCGCCGAACGGCGCGGTGGGATCGAACGCGTACCAGTTGATCGCGTACGTGCCGGTACGCACCCGCGCCGCGATCTCGGCGCCGTGCTCCACATCGCTGGTCCACACCGAGCCGGCCAGGCCGTAATCGGAATCGTTGGCCAGCGCGACGGCCTCGTCTTCGGTGCCGTACGGAATCACCGAAAGTACCGGCCCGAAAATCTCTTCCCGCGCGATCGTCGACGTGTTGTCGACGTCGGCGAAGATGGTCGGCTCCACGAACCAGCCCTTGTCCAGCCCCTCGGGCCTGCCGCCGCCGAGCACCAGACGCGCACCCTCGGCCTTGCCCTTGGCGATATAGCCCTCGACGCGTTCGCGCTGGCGCTGCGAGATCAGCGGGCCGAGCTGGGTGGCCGGATCGGTCGGATCGCCGACGGTCATGGTGCGCACATGCGCGACCAGTGCGTCGATGATCTCGTCATAGTGGCTGCGCGGGGCCAGGATTCGGGTCTGCGCGACACAACCCTGGCCGGTGTTCATCAGCCCGGAGAACGCGAGCGAGGGGATGCTCGCGGCAATGTCCATGTCCGGCAACAGGATTGCCGCCGATTTGCCGCCGAGTTCCAGCGAGACCGTCTTCAGCTGCCCGGTGGCGATGGCACCGATCTTGCGGCCGACGGCGGTACTGCCGGTGAAGGTCAGCTTGTCCACACCCGGATGCGACACCAGGTATTCCGAGGCCTCGGCCTCGGCCGGGAGCACCGACAGCACACCTTCGGGCAGGCCGGCCTCGGCGAAGATCTCGGCCACCTTGTTGGTGGTCAGCGGCGTCAGCGGGGAGGGCTTGAGCACAACGGTGCAGCCGGCGAGCAGCGCCGGGCCCAGCTTGTTGACCGCGAGGAACAGCGGCACGTTCCAGGCGGTGATGGCCGCGACCACGCCGCGCGGTTCCCTGGAGACCCGGGTGGTGCCGAAGACGCCGGTGCGCGTCTCGTTCCAGGGGAACGATTTGGCCAGGCCCGCGTAGTAGTCCAGGGCGGCCACGGCCGGGATCTGGTTGAGCGTGGTCGCCGCCATCAGCGGGGCGCCCATCTCGGCGGTGAGGGTGGCGGCCAGGTCGGCGCCGCGTTCCTCGATCAGGCGGGCCGCGCGGCTGAGCACCTGGGCCCGTTCCTCCGGCGGCGTCGACGGCCACGGACCCGAATCGAAGGCGGCGCGGGCCGCGGCGACCGCGGCGTCGACGTCGGCCCGGTCGACGGCGGGAACGCTGCCGACCGGCTCCTCGGTGGCCGGGGAGATGACCTGGATGCGCTCGGTGGTGGCGGGCGCGGTCCAGCGGCCGCCGATGAACAGGCTGTCGTAATCCATGAGAACACGTTACAGTTTTGTCGCCCCATTGTCTGTAACAGGTTTCAGTTCGATCTTGGCGCACTGCCATGAGCTGCGCGAATTCCGACCTGTCGGTTCGCTTTTCGTCAGAACGCACTATTGCGTTCTGTTGCTGGACAGTGGATGCTGTAGCTACTGATCAGCTCGCTCGACCCATCGAACCGATACCGCAATTGGGGAGTCCGATTCATGGCGGTGCAAGTGATCGGCCGGTCGTTGATGACCAGCGACCAGACCGAGCATCAAGCTAAGAGCGTTGGCAGCGGCGGCTGGGTAGTGTCGTTCCTACCCGGCCGCACCTTGACCATGGAGCAGGCAACCGCCGCCATGCAGGCCGCGGAGGCGGTCGCCATGGTCGGCACACTGGCCGATCTGGTCGGGTTGACCACGCTGGAGACCGTCGGCCTCGCCATGCGGGAATCTCCCTGGCAGGAAGCTCGGCACGGCACCAGGGCCCGGCGCCCGGCGCTGTGGGCGCGCTGACAAGCGATCGTTCGTTCCGCCGTTCGAGGGCGATGTTCAGTCCGGTTTGACCGCGACGACGACAAGGTTGCTGACCAGTAACTCGCGCAACCACGGAACACGAACCAGCCACCAGGCCCACCGCGGGTGATAGCGCGGAAACACCGCGAACACCTGCGCGGGCGTCCGCTGCGCCCACCGCAAACCGTCGGCGGCGCGCACGGCGAACATCGACCGGCCGAACCTGTTCTTGGGTTCGCGGCCGTGCTTGCGCACATACCGGCGCGCGGCGTACTCCCCGCCCAGGTAGTGCCACGGACCGGTCTCGTGCCCGCCGAACGGGCCGTGCCACACCGTGTAGGACAGCACGATCACCCCGCCCGGCCTGGTCACCCGCACCATCTCGTCGGCCATCAGCCACGGATCCGGCACGTGCTCGGCGACATTCGAGGAAAAGCAGATATCGACCGCGCCGTCGCGGAACGGCAGCGCCATCCCGGAACCGCGCACCGCGCCCGGCACCGTCAGCCCGGCCGCGTGCAGCTCCGAGGGGTCCGGCTCCACCGGGATGTACCTGGCACCGGTGCGGGCGAACTCGTCGGCGAAATAGCCGGGACCGCCACCCACATCGATAATGGTTGCGCCCGCCAGCTCCCTTCCGGTCACATCGGCATAGAAATCGCCGATCATGGCGGCGCTGTCGGTGGCGAGCCCGCCGTAGAAGACCGCGGGCTCGGTCTGCTCGAAGCGGAAACTGCTCAGCAGCCGGATCGAACGGCGCAAGGTGGCGCGCTCGGCGAACCGCGGGCGGCGCCGGTCGGCCCGCGCGGCTGTGGGCACGGTCGGGCGTCCCGGGCGCATCCGGGCCTGCGGGGACCACCGAGTCGTTCTTTCGGCTCTGAGCACGGCGCCGAGTCTCGCACAATCGGCCGCGTCGCCCGGTCGCGGCCGGGTCGGCAGCCGGTCAGGACCGGGATCGGACCACACCCGGAAGCCGTCCACTAGGGTGTACGACGATATCCGACGTTCCCGACGGGGACCCGACGACCGGAGAAGCTCGACCGTGCGCGAAGTCCTACTGCTCTGCTGGCGCGACACGGGGCATCCGCAGGGCGGCGGCAGCGAACGCTACCTCGAGCAGGTCGGCGCCCACCTCGCCGCCCGCGGCGTCAAGGTCACCCTGCGCACCGCCCGCTACCCCGGCGCGGCCCGCAGGGAAACCGTCGACGGCATCGACATCAGCCGGGCGGGCGGGCGCTACTCGGTGTATCCGCGCGCGCTCGCCGCCATCGCCCTCGGGCGCCTCGGCCTCGGGCCGTTGCGTGGCATCCGGCCCGACGCGGTGATCGACACCCAGAATGGGATTCCCTTCTTCGCCCGCGCCGCGAGCAAGGCGCCCTCGGTGGTGCTGGTGCATCACGGGCATCGCGAGCAGTGGCCCGTCGCGGGCCGGCTGGTCGGCCGGATCGGCTGGTGGATCGAATCGCGGCTCTCGCCCCGAGTGCACCGCGACAATCAATACCTGACGGTTTCGCTGCCGTCGGCAGAGGAATTGACAACTCTCGGCGTCGACGGATCGCGCATTGCGGTGGTGCGCAACGGCGCTGAACCTGTTCCAGTCGACGCCCCCACCGGCGCCGCCGAAACCCGCACCGCCGAGCCCAGAGTGGTGGTGCTGTCACGGCTGGTGCCGCACAAGCAGATCGAGGACGCACTCGCCGCCGTCGCGCAACTGCGCGGCCGGATCCCGGGCGTACAGCTCGACGTCATCGGTGACGGCTGGTGGGCCGACAACCTGAAATCGGTCGCGGCACAGCTGGGCATCGCCGACGCGGTCACCTTCCACGGGCACGTCGACGAACGCCGCAAACACGAACTGCTCGCCAGGTCATGGGTGCACGTAATGCCCTCGCGCAAGGAAGGCTGGGGCCTCGCGGTGATCGAGGCCGCCCAGCACGGCGTGCCGACCGTCGGTTACCGATCCTCGCGCGGGCTCACCGATTCCATCGTCGACGGCGTCACCGGTGTCCTCGTCGACGACGTCGACCAGCTCGCGGCATCGGTCGCCGAACTTCTCGACGATGCCGCCGCCCGCACCATCATGGGTGAGAAGGCGCGGGCGCGGGCGCGGGAGTTCTCTTGGGAGAGCACGGCTTCCGGGGTGTATCAAGTGCTGTCCGCGGTGGCAGACGGGCGCAAGGTCTCCGGGCTGATTCCGCCCGTCTGATGCGAGACCGGTGCCCGCGGACGCAGCGGTGATCCGAACGGACGTCGGCACGTTCGGTTCGGCGCCGTGCGCGTCGTCGATACGGCTGCAGCGCGCGGGCCGGGCGGTGAGTTGGCCGGCCGTCAGATATTCAACGGCGCGGCGCCCGTAGGCGGATCGTGAGCAGGGGCGCGAACAGCAGCGTTGCCCAGAGTATGTGTGCGCCGATCACCAACTCGCGGTGTTCGGACGTGCGGTCGGCGATGACGCCGGGTACGCGATAGAGCGCGAGGTCAGGCGTGCTCAGCACGGGTTCCAGGTGCGCCAGCGTCGTTTTCGCCTCGCCTGTCGGGCCGGGTGTGCGGTGTTCGACCAGCACCCAGCCGACGCCGAGCGCCGCGAGTTCCTCGGGTGAGCCACCTTCCAGCAGCAAGTTCTCCACCTGCCGAGCGCGTGCGCCCTCGCCGGAGACCGTCTGCCCGCGCACCGGCAGTTCGCCGGTCTGCAACACATCGTTTGGCAGCATGCGCGGCGCCGGGTCGAGCACCGGCGCGGTGCCGCTGTACGGGAACCGGCGGAACATGCCGCCAGGCAAGACGGCCACGTCCCCCGGGCCATCGACTCGTTCCGCGGCCTCCTGCCAGGCCGCCGGATACCTCACCGCCCGCAGCTCGCCGCCGACACCCCAGGCCAGGTCTATGAGCGGGAGGATCAGGGCCGCGATGAACAGGGCAGCGATCGCGGTGAGCGCGGGGCGGGTCTCGGACGGTGCAGGGTTCGCAGCGGCATCGTTCGGCTCTGCTGGTGCTGCCGGCCCGGGGACCGGGTCTGGGCCGCCTCGCGTGTGCGCCGGTGCGGCGGAAGCCGAATCGGCCGAACCTGGTTCGCCGTCCGTATCGCCGACAGTGGACGCCGGTTCCGGGCCGGTGGCCTTCGCGCCACCCAGTCGGGGTGCGAGGGCCACGCAGCCGGCCGCGGCGCACAGGGCGTAGGCGGGCATCGCGAGGGCGACGTATTTCTGGGTGTCGCGCAGGAGTCCCGCGCCGGGCACCTCGACGACCAGCCATTCGAGAACATCCATCCCCCACGCGGTGGCGGCCAGGGCGGGCAGCAGCACCGCCGCGACCGCCAGACCGAGCAGCCTGCGGCCGGTGCGTGCGCTCGGGGTGGGCGGCGATCCGGTGCGGCGAAGCGAACCGCCGGCCACAGCCCGCACCCCGAAGGCCACCAGAACCAGCAGGATCGCGGTGCCGAGGACGGCGAGCGGTGTGGTGCGCGACCAGGGGACCGCGTCGGCGTTCCAGATGCCGCCGAGCCCGGCGAGGCTGCCGAGCGTGCCGAGGCCCGGTTCGGCGCGGGCGGCGAAGGCGGCGATACCGGCGGGGTCCGAGGGTTCGGTGCCGGCACCGGAGGCGACCGTGGCGACGAGCCAGGGCGCGGAGGCGGCCGCGAGCAGTAGCAGGACGCCGGGGAAATTGCGGCGTCCGGCGATGAGCAGGCCGACGATGCCGGCGAGCAGGGCGCCCGTCGGCGTCAGCCCGGCGGCCGCGAAACATGCGGCCAACGCGGCCCAGTCGCGGAACCCGGAGCCGCGGGTCGGCGCGGCGGCCGTGGGATCGGTCGAACGGTCCGTGTGGGCGCGGTCCGTGGATCGGCCGTCGTTTCGCCTGCCGGCCCGACAGCGCAGCCGATGGGCCGCGAGCGCCGTCCACGGCAGTGCCGCGTATCCCGTGAGCAGGCTCCAATGGCCCTGCAGGAGCCGTTCGGCGACAAAGGGATTCCAGATCGCTACGGTGACGGCCACCAGCTGCGCCGCGAGCGGAACCCGCAGCAACTCACGCGCCAGCACGGCCGCGCCGTACCCCGCTGCCCACAGCGCGGCCAGCAGGATCGCCTTCACGACAAGTCCGCCGTCCGCCACCGTCGACAGGGCTGCCAGCAGCGCATCCTGCGGGACGGCACGCGGTGCCGCATCACCCAATCCGAGTGCGGCATCGGTGAGATAGGACCGCGGCGTGCTCACCGCATCCCGCAACAGCAGATAGCCGGGCGCGAGCAATGGCCCGGCGACGACCAGCGTCAGCAGCGCGCTGTACACCGCGGGAACGACCGCCGCCCATCGGCCGCCACGGCTCCGAGCACGCGCACTCACGATCGAGGGTCCTCGGCCGGTTGACGGGCGGCGGTAGAGAGCACCAGCACCGCGACGATGACGGTGGTGGTGCCGGCCACGCCCGCGGCGGTGATGATGAGCGCGGGGACGGTGCGGGCGAAGGCAAGCATGAGGACGACCTCGAGGGCGAGGCCGAGCCAGGTGAGGCCGGCCAGGGCGGTGCGGTCGACCGCGATGGCCGACAGCAGCGCACCTTGCAGCACCGCGAGAACGGCGCCGTGCAGGGCGAACAACCACAGCAACCCCTGAATCGGCGCATAGTCCTCACCGGCGAACAACGGCGCGAGCGGGGCTGCCACCGCCGCGCCGAGCACCGCGAGGACGCCGATGCCCGACAGCACCGCCAGCGCTGAGCGGATCGCGCTCGCCGAGTGCCCGGGCTGGGCCATCCGTGGATACAGCACCATGCCGACGGCGGCGGGCAGCCAGAAGGCGATCTTGGTGGCCATGGTGGCCAGCGCGTACCGGCTGGCGTCGTCTTCGTTCAGCACGATGCGCACCACGATCAGATCCGCCGACGACAACGCCATCAACGCCGCCTGCACCTGCGCGGCCCGCACCACCGCGATCACGCCCGCGAACCCGGCGTTCGGGACCGGGGCGTCGAGATCCAGCGCCGCGCCGTCGAGTGCGGCGGGCGGCTCACCGTGTTCCGGCGCGACCGCCGGCTCCGCCGCAGGCCCGGCCACATACCGCGCGAAGAACGCCGCACCCGCGATGCCGAGCGCCGCCGCCCACAATGCGGGCCCGGCACCCATTCCCAGCGCGAGGACCACGATCGCGGGCAGCACCCGCGCCACTCCGGCCGCGCCGAGCACCACGGCCAGTCCGCGAAACCGCCTGCCGCCCTGGAGAACGCCCTGCTCACCGGACAGCATCACCAGCGCGGGCGCGGCCATCAGCGCCGCCGCACAGGCCACCGGGCTCACCTCGAGCACCACGGTCACCACCGGGATCAATGCCGCTGCCACCGCCGCGACGATCACCGCGCACCGCCACTGCAACCCGCGCAGCGCTGTCACGCTCGCCCCGCGCACCAGTTCCCTGGCGACCACGTTCTGCAAGGCGAGCGCGGGCACCGCGCACAGCAGCTGCACCGCGAGCAGGCTGGCGAATTCGCTGTACCCGGCAACGCCGAGCCAGCGCCCGGCCAGCAGCTGGAGCAGATACCCGGCCACATTGGCCGTCATCGCGCCCGCCGTCACCAAGCTCAGATCCGCCACGACGGGTAGGCGACGAACAGCAGGCACGCCCGCCATCGTCGCACCCCTGGCCCCGGCCGCGCCCTTCCGCCCCCGATGCCGCGCCGAGGTCTCCCGAGAACGCCCACCGCGCGCACGGATCGGAGGCACTCTGCGTCCTCCGGGCAGAAGCGGCGGGGACCGCTCCGCACACAAAAAAACTCGGCTCCCCTGGCGTGATGCCGGGGGAGCCGAGTCGATCAGTGCGTGTTACCGCGAGCGATCAGGGCTTCTCGGGAAGCTTGATCGTCTCGGTCGGCGCGTCCGCGTCACCACGGCGCGGGCTCGACGGTGCGGTCGGTGCCGCGGGAGCCGGGCGACGCGGCGGCACACCGCCACGGCCGGCCGGAGCGCCGGCGCCACCACCGCGCACACCGAGCACGATGCCGGCGATCAGCGCGATCAGGCCGACGACACCGAGGATGATCGGCACGACGCGACCGAACAGCGACAGCTTGTCGATGTTCTCCTTGGCGACCGACAGCTGCGACTCGATGGTCGGCTCGTCGAAGGTCAGCGTCGCCTTCAGCGCGGTGACCTCGGGCTTGTCGCCGGTGCGGCCGTAGTACATGTGGATGGCCTCTTGGCCGTCGACCACGGTGCCGGTCTCCGGCTCGACGTACAGGTCACGGGTGTTGGTGTACCAGCGGAACATGGTGATGTCGCCTTCACCCTCCACGCCCCACTTGGCGGCGGGCAGGCTGAGCCGGTACGACGGGTTCTTGGTGGCGTCGTACAGGTTGGCCGGCTCGACGACCTGACGGAAGTGGTACACGGTGGTGCCGTTGATCTCGGTCTCCTCGATGAACTTGGCATCGGAGGTGACGCGGGCGGTCCGGTCGAAGTACGGGTAGTCCTTCTTCTCGGTGCCGATCGGGAAGCGGTACTGCAGGCCTTCCCGCTTGAACGGCTCGGCGACGCTCTCGCCTTCCTTGTTCACCGTGGCGGCGATGGACCCGTTGGGGTCCTCGTCCACCGGCTCGCCGGTCTTGCGGTCGATGGTGACCCGGTCGATCTCGGCGGTGAGCAGGCCGGTGTCGCCCTGCTTATCGGTACGCCGGAGCGTGGTACCCGCCTGGACGGTCATCTTCTCCGCGTCCGAGGGTTCCTCGACGGTCACGAATCGCTGGAAGACCAGGGGAACGTTCTGGTCGACCTTTGCCGAGCCCTCGGGGGCCGTCAGCGATTTGGCGTCGAGCACGAGGCTTTCCTGGCCTGGCACATTGGTGGCGATGGTGGTGATCTCGAGGTCGAGGGGAGTCTTCGCCATCTTGCTCAAGGTATAGGTCGGGATCATCAGCGCGGCCACGATGAGCAGCGCGCCGAGGCCTACGAGCAGGCAGGCAACCGTCCTTTTGGTTCCGGCACTCTGTGCCATGCAAAGTCTCCTCGTTGTAGAACACGGGTCGCTCCGTCGGTACTGTGGGCATGCCACAGCACTCGTGAGCCCCGACACTAACAGCCCGGTGATGAACCACGCCGTGCCGAGGCCGGAATCGGACCTAAAATCGCCCGAGTCTAGCGCGAAAAGTGAAATGTCGGATTCTCATGTCGAAATCCGCAGGGCAGACTGGACCCGATGATCGCCACCGCACCCACCACCACGGACGCCCCGGCTCGTCCGCGCGCCTTCCTGCCCGCATTGGAGGGCATGCGCGGTATGGCGGCACTGGGTGTCCTGCTCACCCATGTCGCCTTCCAGACCGCGGCGACCGGGATTCCGGTGCTCGGCCGGGTGCTCGAGCGCTTCGATATGGCGGTGGCGGTGTTCTTCGCGCTGTCGGGGTTCCTGCTGTGGCGCCCGCATGCGGCGGCCGCGCGCGGGCTCGGCACCGCCCCCGGAGTGGGCCGCTACCTGCGCCACCGCGCGGCCCGCATCCTGCCCGCCTACTGGGTGGTGGTGTGCGTGGTGCTGATCTTGCTGCCGAGTGCGGCCGATACCGCGGGTTTCCGGGTGTGGTTGTCGAATCTGCTGCTGTTGCAGGTGTTCATCCCCCTGACGCTGACCGACGGCTTGACCCAGATGTGGAGTCTGTCGGTGGAGGTGGCCTTCTATCTGGTGCTGCCGCTGCTGGCTTTCGCGCTGTCGGGTCTGCGCGGTTCGGCGGCGCTGGCGCGCATTCCGGCGGTGCTCGGGCTGGCGCTGATCAGTCTCGGCTGGAATTTCCTTCCGGTGCCGACTCCGGATGCCATTCACGCCGACAATTGGCTGCCGGGATATCTGCCATGGTTCGCCGCGGGCATGCTGTTGGCCGAAGTGATATTCGATAGTCGGCCGCTATCGCGCTTTCGCCGGGTCGCGGGAAATCAGCCCCTCATGTGGAGCGTGGCGCTGGTCGTCTTCCTGATCTCGGCGACGAACTTCGGCGGCCCCGCCGGGCTCACCCGCGCCGAGCCCTGGCAGTACGCGGCGAAGATGGGTCTGGGCGCGCTGATCGGATTCACCCTGCTCGCGCCGCTGATCCTGCGCGATGCCGAGAAGAAGCCGCATCGATGGCTGGAATCCGCCGCCTGCCAGGCGATCGGCCGCTGGTCCTACGGCATCTTCATCTGGCATCTCGCCGTGCTGTCGATCGTCTTCCCGGTCTTCGGCATCGTGCCGTTCAGCGGTGATTTCCTGCTCGTGCTCACCCTCACCATCGCGATCACCCTGCCCATCTCCGCCGCCAGCTATGCCCTGATCGAAGAGCCGGTGCGCCGTTACGTGCGCCGCCGCGAGCAGCTGGCAGCGGCGCGCAAGGCGGAGCAGACGGCCGACGCGTAGCGGTTACCGACGGCAATCGGCCCATCGCCGCGCCGCCGAACCCGTACGGCGATCGGATGACCTGCGGCTCAGCGTATTCGTGGCATCCGGCTGCCGGCTCGCCCTACGGCAACTGATCGGACTCGGGCGACCCACCCTTGCGTGGCGGCAGAACGGCGATCCCGACCGCGATGACGGCGACGAGGGCGGGCAGCTGCACCCACAGCGAACCACCCATATAACCGGTGGGGGAGCGCCACGGTCCCGTCGACAGCGCGGCCGCCGAAATGGTCGTGCCCACGCCGGCGACGACGACCAGCGCGGTGCGCGGGATGCGCGGCACGAAGCGGATCAGGGCGAGGCCGGCCGCGGTGAGGGCGGTGCCGACCGGGCCGGAGATGATCGTGGTGGCGGCGGCGAGTCCGACGGCGGGGACCCAGCGGGTACGCCAGGTGCGCGGGGCCGGGCTGTCGGGCAGCGGGCGGCCGCGGCGTGGAATGGCGAGGGCGGCAAGGGGGATCAACAGCAGCAGCCCGCCGAAAATGGCCAGGCGATACCAGCGGTCGACGGGGAATGCGACGGTGATCGGGCCTTGCGTGCCTTCGGGCAGCAGCCAGCCCTGTTTCCAGCCATCGACCACGACGGGGTCCAGTTCACGACCGTCGGCGGTTTCGGCGGTCCAGCCGACGTTGGTGCTGAGCGGAAGGACCAACAGTCGCGGCCCGCCGGCGACCGGCGGATCCGGCACCGGGTCGACCGCGGGATCGTCCAGCCGCAATCGGTCGACGAAGAACAGCTCGGTCGGGGCGGCGATCACGTCGACGCGGCCGGGGAACAGGTCGACGGCCGGGCTCGGCGCCGAGTCCGGTGCACCTGAGGCGTCGTCGGAATCGGCAGCTGCCGCACCCGGATCGGTCTGGGCCGCATCGATTCCGCAGACCCGCGCGGAAACCGGTGCGCCCGACAGTAGTTCGGCAGCGGTCGCGGTGACCGAGGTCTGGAAGACCACGCCACCCAATGCCACGGTCGGCCCGTCCGCGCAGCCGACCGTGATCAACCGGTCCGGGTCGGCGGGCGCCGGATAGTCCGGCCCGAGTACCGACACCTCGGCCAGGCCGGGCGGCTGGGTCTGGGCGAAGCCGAGCGCGGTGCGGTCGAGGACCGAATCCCAGCTCTGCACGGTGAGCTCGATGCGGTCGGTGACGGTGGGGTGCAGCGAGATCCGGGTGGTTTCGTCGTCGAGTTCGCGCACCTGCGGTCCATTGCCGAGGTTCACGGCGACGGAGGTCGGCGCGGCGGGCAGCCCGCCCAGCGAGGAGGTGATGTCGAGGCCGGTCACCAGCGCCGGTTCCGGCAGCTCGATGGTCAGGGTGGGCCTGGCGCCGAGCAGGTTTCGCACCGAGTCCTCGGGTGCGGTCCAGCTGGTGCGCGGGTCGCCGTCGGTGGCGGCGAACGCCGAACCGCGCAGGTCGCCCACGTCGGACTTGCCGCGCGCGATCGGGCGGCGCGGATCGGTGAGCAGGGCTTCGAGCGCCGGTCCCTGCCGGGTCCGCACGGTCAGCTCGGGCGTGACGGTCACTCCGTCGGGCACCGACAGCGTCCGCTGGAAGGCGCCGAGTTCTTCCGGCGCGAGTGCCAGGCCCTTCCCGCAGCGCACTCGATCGGGCGCGTCGAAACAGGCGCTGCGGCCGGGGAATTCCTGGCCGAGATCCCAGCCGGCGACGGTCGCCGCCTCGGGTGCGGGTGGGAGCACCGTGCGGTGCTGGATGTCGACGCGCACCGGGGCGTCGCGGACCGAATAGTCGTCGAGGGTGAGTTCGCTGATGCCGAACTGGCCGCCCGCCGTGCCATCCCTGGTGCGGATGGCGGTGATGGTCATCCAGCTGGTCGTCCCGGCAGGCAGCGAAATCGACACCTGCGCACCGGGTTCGGAGATACGCGCGGACACGCTGCCGTTGGCGGTGCGCACCTCCACCCACTTCACCGGATCGCCGATGGCGGCCGCGCTGGTCGTCAACCGCAAGAGTCCGGCACGGATGGGCTGGTCGAGATCGAGCCGGAGCCATTGGCCCACCGCGCGTTCGGCGCCATTGCTGACCCAGCCGGTGGCGGGATCGCCGTCGACGGCGGCCGCGGTGGAGCTACCCGGCGCGGAACCGCCGATCTGGGTGGCGTCGGCGGCGGAACTGGACGCGGTGACGGTCGCACCGGACCATTCGCCGCGCACCGGTTCCGCGCCGGGAACCGGATAGTCGGGCACCAGATTGTGGGTGCGGCGCGCGTCGTCGGGTGCGCGCAGCGCCGAATTATGGTTGTCGACCTTGCCGAAATCGGTTTCGCGCGCCATCGGGGTATCGGTGATGGTCACCGGCCCCATGGGCAGTCCGGCGCGTTCCCGGTCGGCCGCGAGCAGCCGGGGTTCGGCGCCGGCACCGGGATCGCGATTGAGCCGCTCCAGCACTTCCGGCCCGCCCTGCACCGTGGGCACGGTGCTCAGCGGGACGGTGTAGGCGCCGGGCAGCTCGTCCGGTGCGCCGGTGCCACTGCGCAGCTCGGCCGGGGTTCCCGGCGTCGGTATGTCGACCCGGTAGATCTCGACGGCCGGGTACGCCGGGCGCAGATCGCCGTCGGCGACCAGCCCATCGGCGATGACGCCGGTGACGATCGGATCGCCGAACTCGGCCACCTTGCGCAGCCCCGGCGAATGGTCGAGCGCCTGATGGGCGAGCATGGGCCGGGTCGACCGCGAGGTGTCCGGGTCCAGGTCGTTGCGCAGCACCACCACGCCGATTCCCTGCCCGGCCAGCGTCGCGGCCAGCCCGGCCGACGGGCGCCCGTCGGCGATCAGCCGCTGCACCGAATCCATCGCGCGGATGGTGCCGGGCGGATTCAGCGGCACCGCGTCGCGTACCGCCCACGGCGTCCGCGCGAGCGCCTGCAGCGGTTCGTCGCGGGTCAGGCCCCACACCTGGCTGCCGAACGGCGCACCGGGCACCACCAGCGCACGCGTGTCGGCGGCATTGTCGTTCAACCACTGCGCGGTCTGGCGCCAGTACTCGGGGACCTCGTCGTAGGCGCCGCGCGGGGCCAGCTTGCCGGTCCAGGCCAGCGAGGTGGACAGCGCGAGGGCGGTCAGGATCAACGCCGTCACCGCGACTTTCCGGTCCCGTTCGGGATGGGCGAACGCGCTGCGCCAGACCGGCATCGGTACCGAGGCGGGCAGCGGCACGCGGGCGATCAGATGCGCGAGACCCAGTACCAGCGGGATGCGGATGAGCGGTTCGAGCTTGTGCACATTGCGCAGCGGGGCGCCGGTCGAATCCAGGAATACGCGCACCGATTCGGCGAAGGGACCGCCGAGTTCGCCGACGTATCCGGCGCTGATGCCGACCAGTCCGACGCACAGGATCAACGTCAGCCGGCCGCGTCCCGGCATCGACCGCATGGCGAGTCCGGCCATGCCCGCCGCCGCGATCAGGCCGGTGGCCAGCACCGCGGCGGGTTGGGTGACCAGCACCGCGCCCGCGATGCGTTCGGGCGAGACGAACGGCGTCCAGCTGTCGGTGCCGCGCAACACCTCACCGAGCGAGGCCCACTGGGTGGTGACGCCGGAGGATTCGATGTAGTCGAGGAACGGTGGGCTCACCCGGCCGAGTAGCAGCAGCGGCACCGCCCACCAGAACGTGGCGAGCACAAGCAGCGGAATCCATGCCGCGGTGAACCGCCACCAGCGGCGATTCGGCCGATACGACGCCCACCACAGCAGCGCGGGCAGGAAGGCGGCGACGGTCGCCACCGCGTTCACCGCGCCCATCAGCGCCAAGGCCAGCGCACTGCCCGCGGGTGAGCGCGCGCCACCGCGCCGTCGCTGATAGGCCGTGCCGAGCGCGGCCGGAGCCAGCAGTACCCACGGCGCAAGCACCATCGGCAAGGTCTCCGAGGAGATCGACCCGAGCGTGGTGAGCACCCGCGGTGACAGTGTGAACGCCAGCGCGGCGATCACGCGCGAGCCGCGACTGCCGATGCCGAGCGTTTCGGCCAGCTTGACGATTCCCCAGAAGCCGGCGAGCAACAGCAGCGCCCACCAGATCCGCTGGGTCACCCAGGCGGGCAGCCCGAGCAGATCGCCGAGGGAGAAGAAACTGCCGTGCGGGAAGAAGTATCCGTAGGCCTGGTTCTGCACCTGCCCCATCGGGGCCTGGCTGCTCCACATGTGCGAGGCGCGGTCCAGGAAGCCGAGCGGGTTCTCGGCCAGGTCGTATTTGGTGTCGGCGACGGTGAGTCCGGGCGCCTGGAGGAAGGTCAGCAGGAAGGCGGCGACGACTGTGCCCGCGAACCAGCGCCTCCCCAGCGGGGCGGTCTCCGCGGGTGCCCTTGCCGCGTCGCGGGCGCCCGTGGCCGGCCGGTCGGCCGCCGGTGGGCGCACGGGGGTTCTGGTGTCGTCGGGCATCACGTTCGTATCAGTCGGCGTCGCGGGCATGGGAGCGAGCACACGCGAGGGTAGCCGCGCCCTGCGCCGGGCCCACGCAGCCGAGCCTGTTCAGGCGGGGGATCGCGGCGTAGCGGCGATCCGGACGACGCGGTGGCGCGGAGCGAATCGCGGACAGGGCTCGACGGTGGTCGATCGAGGTGCGAATGCGGCGCCGCGTGGACGGCAGGCGGCGATGAGGTGGAAGGTTCGCGCGGGTGTTCGTGCCGCGGTGCTGCGCGAGATCGGCGGGCACCGCAGCTAGCGGATCGCTCGCGCCGGGCGCGAGCGATCCGTGGAAAACCGGGTGTGGATCAGCGGCTGCCGTATTCGACGTTGTTCAACAGCGAGGAGTCGGCGTCGCCGCTGCGGTCGATCTCCGGGCGGGTGTTCTGCTGCACTGCCGCCGTGATGATGAACACCGCGATCGCACCCAGGACGGCGCCGGCGACCGCACTAGCGGCACCAGGTACAGCAAACTTCATCGGGGCACTCCAATACTTCGCGGAAGGCAGGTATTCCCGGCCAACCTAGCAGGACTTCGGGGATTCGCGTACGCGCAGGTCTGCTATAGCGAAAAGATATTTCCGGATCGGCTGGTGACGGGGGTCAATCAGGCAGCGCGCAATTGAGACTGTCGAGCAGGGTACGCAGTTTGGCGGTCGTCTCGTCCAGTTCGACGCGCGGCTCCGAGGCCGCGACGATCCCGCCGCCGGCGAAGGCGCGCAGCGACAGTCCATCGGCCGCGATCTCGGCGCAGCGGATCGCCACCACCCAGTCGCCGTCACCGTCCGCGTCGCACCAGCCTGCGGCCCCGCCGTAGAACCCGCGATCTCCTTCGAGCTCGATGATCGCCTCCAGGGCCTGCGGTGTGGGCGTGCCGCAGACGGCGGGCGTCGGATGCAGCAGCAGCGCCAGTTCGAGGGCAGTGGGCGCGGGGTCGCGCAGGGTGCCGGTGATCGGGGTGCCGAGATGCCAGACCTGCTGGGTCTGCACCAATTCCGGGCCGTCCGGGATGGTGAGCGAGCTGCACAGCGGGCGCAGTTTCTCCGCGATCCAGTCGATGACGAAGGCGTGCTCGTCGCGATTCTTGGTGCTGGCAAGCAGTTCACCGGCCTGCACGGCGTCGGCGTCCGGATCGGCCAGGCGCGGCAGGGTGCCCGCGAGCGGGTGCAGCGTGACGGTCGTGCCGTGCCGCGAGACCAGCACCTCCGGTGTCGCGCCGACCAGCGTCTCGCCCGGGCGTCCGGCCGGCGTCAGATCCACCGCGTAGACGTGTGCGCGCGGATGTCGTGTGAGCAACTGCGCGGCCACCACCTGCGCGTCCAGCGGTTCGTCGGCGGCCGCGAGCACCGAACGCGCCGCGACCACTTTGCGCAACGGCTGCCGGGTATCGCCGAGCTGTTCGACCAGTTTCGCCACCCGCGCCAGGTGCTCGCCGGTGCTCGGCAACTCACTGATGACGCTCACCGGCGGCAGCTCGGGAACCGCGGCCGGGCGCCACGGGCCCGCGGTGTGTTCCACCCGTCCCGGCACGCTCAACGCCGCCGGTTCCCGCGGGTCGAAGGGCAGGGCCCCCACCACCATCGCGGCCGTTCGGTCGCGCAGCGCGGTGACTGCCCGCTGTGCGTCGTCGAAGGTGGCGCGCGTGTCGTGCGCCCGGACCACTCCGTCCGGGGTTGCCAGCAAGAACCCGTCCATAGCCCGACGGTAGCCCCGGATTTCCCCGAGTTGGTGAGCTACGTCCGCCGGGGCGACGTAGATCTCATCGCGCGCAGGCGCAACCAGCAACCGTGCCCGGCTCGACGGTTCATTTCTCCGGCGGGACCAGGAAGACCGGCCGATGGCAATGCTTGAGCACCGCGTCGGCCACGCTGCTGTGCAGCAGCGCGCGGATCCCGGTGGCGCCGCGGGTGCCCGCGACGATGATGTCGACGTTCAGTTCGTCGGCGCATTCGACGATGGCGTTCCAGATCGTCGAGGTGCATTCGGCGGTTCTGGCCTCGGCGTTGAGCCCGGCCAATGCGGCCAGGCGGACGCCCTCGCGGTTGGTTTCGCGGGCCGACACGTAGGCGACGTCCTCGATCTCCTCGTCGGGAACCCATTCCGGTTGCATCACCCCGGACAGCCCGGAGATGCGGGCGGCTTGGCGCACCATGGGCTCCCATGCGGTGAGCACGACGGCGCGGTCGGCGGTGAGGAATCGTCCGGCGTATTCGATGGCCCGTTTGGCGTGCTCGGATCCGTCATAGGCGATGAGCATCAGATCGCAGGACACGGCGACCTCCCGGTGGTCTCCTGGCTACGTCCTCAGGTTACTCCCGGAGCGGGCCGGTGAGCCGCTCCCGCGCGGGCGCGCGGCTACCCCGGCACGCCGAACGGATTACCGCCGACCCGGGCGCGCGGATTACCGTCGATACATGCGCAAGACGCCTCTCGTCCTGTTCGCGGTACTGGCTGCCATCGCCACCGGTTGTTCCGGCGGCGACGCCGGAAACTCGGCCACCACGCGTCCGGTCGCCACCGAAGCGACCCCCGCGGCGACGCCGGGTGCCACCACGACCCGCGAGCGCGACTGCTCGGCCGACTATCTGGCGAAGTTCACCCCGCGCCAGAAGCTGGCCCAGCTGCTCACCGTCGGCGTGAACAGCACCGCCGACGCGCTGGCCGTGGTGCGTGATCACCAGGTCGGCGGCATCTTCATCGGCGGCTGGACCGATCAGTCGCTGCTGGCCGACGGCCAGGTGGAGCAGGTGAAGGCGGCGGCGAACGTGCCGCTGATGGTCACCATCGACGAAGAGGGCGGGCGGGTATCGCGGGTCAGCGACCTGATCGGCCCCGCACCCTCGGCGCGGCAGACCGCCGAGACGATGACCACCGAGGAGTTCTACACCGCCACCCTGGAACGGGGTAAGGCGCTCAAAGACCTCGGCGTGACGGTGAATTTCGCGCCCGACGTCGACGTCAGCAGCCAGCCGGACAACTCCGTGATCGGCGACCGGTCCTTCTCCGATGATCCGATGGTCGTCACCGAGTACGCCGGCGCCTACATCCGCGCGATGCGCGAGGTCGGGGTCGGCACGGTCATGAAGCATTTCCCCGGGCACGGCGCCGGTTCCGGCGATTCGCATCTCGGCGCGGTACGCACCCCACCGCTGGATCAGTTGCAGAACCGCGATCTGGTGCCCTTCCGCGACCTGGTGGGTTCGGGCGCGGGTGTGATGGTCGGCCATCTGGACGTGCCCGGGCTGACGGCGCCGAACGTGCCCGCCAGCATCAGCCCGGCGGCGATGGAACTGCTGCGCAAGGGCACCGGTTACGGCGCGGCCCCCTTCGACGGCCCGATCTTCACCGATGATCTCGGCGGCATGGCGGCCATCACCGACCGCATGAGCATCCCGGAGGCGGTGGAGGCCTCGCTGGTGGCCGGTGCCGACAACGCGCTGTGGATCACCACCGATGCTGTTCCGCAGGTGCTCGACCGGCTCGAGCAGGCCGTGTGGAGCGGGCGGCTGCCCATCGCGCAGGTGGATGCGTCGGTATTGCGGATGGCGTGGTTCAAGGGTGCGCCACTGCACTGCTGAGAGCCGCGCTGGGCACAACCCATTCTGAGCGACTGCCGGGCAAATCTGTCCAACAAGAACTTACCTTGGAGTAATATAGGGTGTTCACCCTGTAGTAGGAGAGCGGATGGCGGGCGGAACGAAGCGACTTCCTCGGGCGGTTCGTGAGCAACAAATGCTCGACGCCGCCGTCGAGGTGTTCTCGCGTAAGGGTTTCCACGAGACCTCGATGGACGCCATCGCCGCCGAGGCCAAGATCTCCAAGCCGATGCTCTACCTCTACTACGGTTCCAAGGACGATCTGTTCCGCGCCTGCATCCAGCGCGAGGGCCTGCGCCTGATCGAATCCGTGGCACCGGCCGGGAATCCGCTGCTGTCCCCGCACGAACAGCTGCGCACCGCGCTGGAAGGCTTCCTCGGTTTCGTCGACCACAACCGGCATTCCTGGCAGGTGCTCTACCGCCAGGCCATCGGCCAGCAAGCCTTCGCCTCCGAAATCGAGAACGCCCGTGAGCGCGTCATCGAACTGACCGCCAAACTGCTCGAATCCAGCGCCAAGCACGCCGAACCCGGCACCGATTTCGACGTCGTCGCGGCGGCCGTGATCGGTGCGGGCGAGGCCATCGCCGACCGCGTCGCCACCGGGCGGATCGAAGTCTCCAAGGCCGTCGACCTGCTCGACGATCTGGCGTGGAGTGGTCTGGCTGGCCGCAAGAAGGCCGAATAACCCCGGTTTCGGGGAGCATCGGTTCGGCAGGGGATCCGCCCGCACTGACGTCTCGGTCGCATGCACTTCGGCGGGTGCGGTGTCAGTGCGAGCGGGTCGTGACTGCCGGCCCGAGCGACCACCGTGCGTACCGGCGCAGCGTCGGGTGCGTGAAGTCGATTTCTGTTCGCCACGGCGACGTTGGGGTGAGGGCCGGCGGAGTTGCCGCCCGGCGCGGCAGGTGCGAGAGTTCGATGCGTTCTACGGGGCCGGGGATGTCGGCAAGACTTGCGGAGGGGACAGTTGTTCGGGTTGCTGAAGCCGTGCGCGCACAGCGCGGCGAAGTACGGGGTGGATCCGGGGCAGTGGCAGGCGCATATGTGTGGACTGTGTCTCGGCCTGCGCGACGGGCACGGGCAACTGGCCCGCAGCGCTACCAATACCGACGCGATCGTGTTGAGCATGCTCACCGAGGCACAGCTCGAAGGGCGGGCGGAGCGGACCACCGCCGGTCCGTGCGCGCTGCGCGGTATGCGACGCGCACAGGTCGCGACGGCCGATTCGAAGGGGATCATGCTGGCCTCGACGGCGTCACTGCTGTTGGGGGCGGCCGAGATTCGCGACCATGTCGATGACGGTGACAGCCCCGCGCTGACCCGCCGCCCGATGGCGAAGATGTCGAGCCGCTGGGCCGACGCCGCCCGACGCCAGGCCCGGCTGATCGGGTTCGATGTGGAACCGCTCGTGGCGGCACTCGATTCGCAATCCGATCGTGAACGCCGCGCCCACCTGCTCTCCCTCGACGAGCTGACCGAGCCGAGCCGGATGTGCGCAGCGGAATTCTTCGCCCATTCGGCGGTGCTCGCCGACCGGCCGGACAATATCGCGGCACTGCGCGAGGCGGGCGGCCACTTCGGCCGGATCGCCCATCTCGCGGACGCCATCGAGGATTTCGACGCCGATCGCGAACGCGGGAGATTCAACCCGCTCGCTGCCACCGGCACCGGCATGCCGCAAGCGTATGAGTTGCTGCATCAATCGGATTCGCGGCTGCGCGCGGCGCTGGCGTCCACCGACCTCGCCGACGAGCCCGCCGTCCGGTGGATGCTGCTCGATCCGCTACGGGCACTGGTGCGCCGCATCGGAGGCGGGGTAGGTGTGTTGGCCGCACACGCCTGCTCGGTGCCGCGGCAAGAGTCCGAGCCGCGCCCCGGGGCGCGGGCGCAGCGCACCCGCCATCGCCCGCCGACCCGCCGCCCGGGCATCGGTGAGGCGCTCACCATCGTGCTCGGCGTCTACTGCACCGGCTACGCATGCTGTGCCGACCACACCAGCCCGTGCAGCGGGGAACAGAAAGAAGCCTGGTGGAAGAACAACCTCGGCAACTGCTGTGACGGCGCCGAATGCTGCTCGAACTGCGGCAGCTGCTGCGGTGGGGGCGAAGGCGGGGGCGGCTGTTGCGATGGGTGCTGCTGCGACGGATGCGGTTGCGACTGCTGAATCGCAGCGCACGCATGGAAAGAGCCGCGCACCCCGAAAGATGCGCGGCTCCCATCGAGTCCATCCGATTCAGCGCAAGGTGGCCGTCAGATGCGGATACCCCTTCTTCGGGTGCCGCAGCGCCAGATCCCAGCCGCCGTCGGCCTGATCGGCGTACAGGTTCACCGTCGACGGCAGGAAGATCGGCTTACCGAACTTCACCGAGTAGGTGACCTGCTCCGGAATCCGGCCCTCGATCGAGCCGAGAACCGTTGCCGCCGACCACATGCCGTGCGCGATCGGCTTCGGGAACCCGAACGCCTTGGCGCCGAGAGCGGAGGTGTGGATCGGGTTGTGGTCGCCGGAGGCAGCCGCGTACCGCGTGATCGTCGGCTGATCCACCCGCAGGGTGCGCAGCGGGGGCGGCGGCACCTCGTCGGGTTTGGGTTCGGGCTTGGGCCCACCCGAGAGCGAGGTGCGCTGCTGGTGCAGGAAGGTGGTGACCTGACGCCACACCAGCTCGCGGCCCACCCGGATCTCGCTGATCGCGTCGACCAGCAGACCCTTCGGGTGCTCGCGCAGATTCTCGATATGGGCGGTGATGTCGAGCGGTTCGCTGACCGAGATCTCGCGGGTGCGTTCGATGACGTTCTCCGCGTGCACCGCACCCACCGCGACGAACGGGAAGTCGCGCTGCACCACCAGCTGCATCACCACCGGGAAGGTGAGGATGAACGGGTAGGTCAGCGGCAGCGAATCACCGAACCGCAGGCCCGTCGCCCGGCAGTAGGCCGCCAGGTGATCGGGATCGACCCGCACGCCGTCGAGCTTGATCTCGCGGTCGGGCAGCGTCGGTTTACGCGCCGAGACCAGCGGCAGCGGTACCGAGCCGAGCGCGGCTTTCAGGTACAGCTTGCCGTTCTTCGGCGGCTCGGTGAGAGTGATGGTCTCGGTCATCATGCTCCGATCAGGCTCTGACCGCAGACGCGAACCACGTTGCCGTTCACCGCGTTCGACGCCGGGCTGGCGAAGAAGGCGATGGTCTCGGCCACGTCCACGGTCTGGCCGCCCTGCAGCAGCGAGCTCATCAGCCGGCCGGCTTCGCGGGTGGCCAGCGGGATGGCGGCGGTCATCGCGGTCTCGATGAAACCGGGTGCGACGGCGTTGATGGTGATGCCCTTCTCGGCCAGCTTCGGCGCCTCGGCGTTCACCATGCCGATGACACCGGCCTTGGACGCGCCGTAGTTGGTCTGGCCGCGGTTACCGGCGATACCGGCGATGGAGGACACGTCGATGACGCGGCCACCGGCCCGCAGCGCGCCGGAGGACACCAGGCCCTCGGTGATGCGATGCGGCGCGGCCAGATTGACGTTGATGACCGAGTTCCAGCGGCCCTCGTCCATGTTGGCCAGCAGCTTGTCGCGGGTGATGCCGGCGTTGTGCACGATGATGTCGATGCCGCCGAAGCGTTCGGTGGCGAATTCGGCCAGCTTCTGCGCGGCGTCGGGGGCGGTGACGTCGAGCGCGAGCGCGGTGCCGCCGACCTTGTTCGCCGTCTCCGACAGCGCCTCACCGGCGGCCGGGATGTCGGCGACGATCACCTGGGCGCCGTCGCGGGCGAAGACCTCGGCGATGGTGGCGCCGATGCCGCGGGCGGCGCCGGTGACCACGGCGACCTTGCCCTCGAGCGGGCGGTCCCAGCTGGCGGGGGCGACGGCGTCGTCCTTGCCGACCCGGATCACCTGGCCGTCGACGAACGCCGACTTGGCCGAGAGCAGGAACCGCAGCGTGGATTCCAGGCCGGTGGCGGCGGCGGAGGCCTCCGGGTGCAGGTACACCAGCTGGGCGGTGGCGCCGCGCAGCAGTTCCTTGGCGACGCTGCGGGTGAAGCCCTCGAGCGCGCGCTGGGCGATCTGCTCGTCGACACTGGAAGCCAGTTCCGGCGTGGTGCCGATGACGACGACGCGGCCGGAGGCGGCGATGCTGCGCATGGCCGGCTGGAAGAACTCGAACAGCTGCGAGAGGTCCTCGATGGTGCCGATGCCGGTGGCGTCGAAGACCAGTGCGCCGTACTTGGTGCCCTGGCTGGGGGCGTCGGCGAAGGTGTAGTCGGTGAGCAGGGCACGGATCGGTTCGGCGACCCGGCCCTTACCGCCCAGCAGCACCGGGCCCGGCAGTGCGGGCTCACCCTTGACGTAGCGCCGCAGGGTTTCCGGCTGCGGCAGGCCCAGCTTGCTCGCCAGGAAGGCGCCGGGGGCGGAATGGACGAACGATCCGTAGAGGTTGGGTGCACCCTTGCTCTTGGCTGCCACGATTCCCACCTTTTCTGTGCTCGATGTCTTGGATGTCGGTGCGTCCCCCTGTTTGCGCTCGCAACACTCCATAGGCTGCCTGACCAGCGGCGCAGGCATCGCCCGTGAGGTGCGCGAGCGCACAATTGCGGGGTGCGGTATCGACAACAAACTTACTCCAGAGTAAGTTTAATGTAAACCGATTGCGACCGGGCGCCGAACCGTGTGGAGGGGTTCCGCACCAGCGTCCGGGGCGCGGCGGAAGATCCCGACGAGACCTTGGAGACTCGAGTGACTAGCAAAGCCCGTTCGACGAAGAGCACGGCCACCACCACCAAGCAGCCGCGTCCGGTCGCGATCGTTGGCGGTAACCGGATCCCGTTCGCTCGTTCCGACAAGGCGTACGCCCACGCCTCCAACCAGGACATGTTCACCGCCGCCCTGGACGGCCTGGTCAGCCGCTTCGGCCTGCAGGGCGAGCGCCTCGGCATGGTCGTCGGCGGCGCGGTGCTCAAGCGGGTCGGCGAGCACGGCATGATCCGCGAGAGCGTGCTCGGCAGCAAGCTCAGCCCCTACACCCCCGCGCACGACCTGCAGCTGGCCTGTGGCACCGGCCTGCAGGCCATCGTCACCGTGGGTGACGCCATCGCGGCGGGCCGCATCGACGCCGGCGTCGGCGGCGGCACCGACACCACCTCCGATGCGCCGATCGGCGTCAGCGAGGGGATGCGCGAATGGATGCTCGACGCCAACCGCGCCAAGACCAACAAGGACCGCCTGAAGCTGGTCGGCCAGCTGCGCCCGAGCATGCTCGGCATCGAGATCCCGCGCAACGCCGAACCGCGCACCGGCCTGTCGATGGGTGAGCACGCCGCCATCACCGCCAAGGAATTCGGCATCGCCCGCGAGGCCCAGGACGAGCTGGCCTACCTGTCGCACAAGAACATGGCCGCCGCCTACGATCGCGGCTTCTTCGACGATCTGATCACCCCGTTCCTCGGGCTGACCCGCGATGACAACCTGCGCCCCAACTCCTCGATCGAGAAGCTGGCCACCCTGAAGCCGGTCTTCGGCGTCAAGGCCGGTGACGCGACGATGACCGCGGGTAACTCCACCCCGCTCACCGACGGTGCCTCCGCGGTGCTGCTGTCCAGCGACGAATGGGCCGCCGAGCGCAACCTGCCGGTGCTCGCGCACCTGGTGGATTCCGAGGTCGCCGCCGTCGATTACATCCACGGCCCGGACGGGCTGCTGATGGCGCCCACCTACGCGGTGCCGCGCATGCTCGCCCGCAACGGCCTGACCCTGCAGGATTTCGATTACTACGAGATCCACGAGGCCTTCGCCTCGGTCGTGCTGGCCACCCTGCAGGCCTGGGAGTCCGACCAGTACTGCAAGGAGCGCCTCGGCCTGGACGGCGCGCTCGGCTCGATCGACCGCAGCAAGCTCAACGTCAACGGTTCCTCGCTGGCCGCGGGCCACCCGTTCGCCGCCACCGGCGGCCGCATCGTGGCCTCCACCGCGAAGATGCTGGCCGAGAAGGGTTCCGGCCGCGCGCTCATCTCCATCTGCGCCGCGGGTGGGCAGGGCGTCGTCGCGATCCTGGAGCGCTGATCCGCTCCGCGTTCGCGCGAATCCCGATGTGCAGGGTGGCATCCGGCGGCTGGCCGGGTGCCACCCTTTCAGTTGTGGGTAAAGTGCGGATCGCCGGCCATCCTCCGCTCCTCCCACCCGCTAGTGCTTCTTACGAGGCGCGCGGCTTCTTACGAGGCGCGTGCCGCGCGGATTTCGAGGCTGCCCGCGGAATTCAGCGCGTGCGCCGGTGGCGCAGGTAGGCGACGCGCGGGCTCAGCGCCCGCGACTCCACCAGTTCCAGCTCGAGCGCCTCGGCGCGCGGCGGGAAGTACGGCGTGCCCGCGCCGACGATGATCGGGTAGACGAACTGGCGGTACTCGTCGATCAAGTCCTCGGCAATGGCGGCCGCGGCGAGCGTGGCCCCGCCGATCTCCACCACGCCGTCGCCTGGTCGATCCCGCAGCCGCCCGACCTCGGTGGCAAGGTCGTCGGTGGCCAGGCGCGCATTGCCCTGCACTGATTCCAGGGTCGTCGAGAACACCACCTTCGGGATCGGCCGCCAGATCCGGGCGAACTCCAATTCCGCCTCGTCGGTCATGGTCTCCTCGGCGGTCTCCCACACCAGCATCGTCTCGTACAACTTGCGCCCACACACGATCCCGGCGAGGTCGCGGGTCTGCTCGATGTGGAAGCGGAAGACTTCCGGCTCCGGGGCGGTCCAGCTGATGTCGTCGCCGGGGCCGGCAATGAAACCGTCCAGCGAAACGCTCATCGAGTACGTGACGGGAAGCACCGGTACCTCCTCGGTGACGGGGCCGTGGACTCGGGCGGAACGCCCTCATCATTCCCGGTCGACCCGGCCCGGAACGCCGGAACGGCCGACACGGACGGGAAGCCGAAGTCGGTCCCTGTGGGGCGGTGGCAGTTCGGTCCGCTACCGGCTCGCTGCTATCCGGCCTCGTTTGCGGGTCAGGCGTCGCATTCGCTATAGAACCACCTGACGTTACCGTTCTGTGATCTTTTCCATTGCTTCGCATCGAAACTCGAGCGGGGTTTGCCGCGACTCGCTGCCGATAGTCGCGCGATTACCAGGCGATCTCCGCTCGATTCCGCCGATTCCGCGGACGTGAGCCTTGGCGCGTGGCAGGGTTGATTTTGCCGGTCAGGGTGTGTTTACCTGCTCGTAACCTGCTGGGCTGTCGGGGCCGGGTGGAGATCGATCGGTGTTTCGGCATCCGAGCCGGTCTGTTCGGAATGTGGCTATCCGCGGGAAATGTGCTGTCACACCGCGCATTTCTTGAATTCGAGGTCAAGAAATCGAGCGTGCGGAGAGGAAGGCTGAACGGCTGATGCGCATCGGAATAGTGCTACGCGCGGCAGTGGTGCTGCTCGCTGCCGCAGTCGGAGTGGGCCTGGCCGCGACGCCGGCCGCGGCCGATGATCTGGACCGCTATCTGGACCTGCCGCTGGTGAACCGCAATGCCGAAGCGGGACCGGGCGGAGTACATCCGGACCTGCCCTACGACGCGGCCCAACTGCGCGGCCTGCTCGACCAGGCCCGCGGCGCGGGCGTCGCCCCCACCCGCTACGCCGCCCTGCTCTACCAAAACTGGCTGGTCGACGCCACCAACAAGGCCGGAATCGAGCTGCGAGCGTGGAATCCGCGGGCCGGCGTCGAGGCCAACCGGCAGAACCTGATCAGGTCGTACCGCTATTACGAAGATTTGCAACTGGCCCACCGGGAACTGCAGTGGGCGGGCATGGGTGGCCAGGTCGGCGCCGATTTCGGTGGCGGCCTCATCGATTTCGAGCTGATGAGCAACATCTATTCGCTGCCCGGCCTGTCGGAGTCGGCGCGCGGGGTGATCGGCGCGGTCGAACAGACCGCGGGCCCGCAGGCCGTCGCGATGCTGCCGCGCGGGCTGGCCGCACTGGCCGAAGCGGGACCGCAGATCACGCCGGCGGATCTGCACTACATCATCGGGATGATCCTGGTGATGCAGAAGAACATCTTCTCCGATCTGATGCCCATGCACGACGCATACGTCACCGGAGGGCTGCCCGCGCTGGAGGAATTCCAGGCCGCCGGGCTCTTCGGCGCCGACATCATGAACGCCTGGCGCGATATCGCTTCCGGCGATCGCGACCGGATCGCCGCGGGCAATGCCACCCTGTTGCGCCGCGAACAAGATTGGGCGATCGGCGGGCAGTGGGATGCGGTCCGGGCCTATAAGGGCGCGGTCGGTGAGGCCATCACCTACGTCAGCGGCGCGGCCGGGTCGCCGTCGGTGGCCGGCGTGGCTCCGCCGCGTGAATTCAAGCCCGTGCGTATTCCGTTCACGATGGCCGACGGCCGCCCCGCGCTGCTGACGATGCCGCTGCCGGAGTGGAACTGGTCGGTGCTCGATGCCCGCTGGGAATACATCACGAACGAGCTGCTGCCGAAATACAAGTGGCAGGTCGAAAACAACTGGCCCGCACTGGAAGCGGTTATGCGCACGCCGTACGAAATGCAAATGGAATCGCATCGCCCGCTGTTGAATATCCCGCAGCTGCTGGATTCGGCGGTGCGGCAGATGAAGGTGACGCCGGTGGGCGCGGAAATGGCGGTGAACTGACCATGAAGGCAGCACGATTCATGCACTCGGAGCGGCGCCGGCCAAGCGGTGGTACTCGATCATCGCTGCGCCGCCCGCTGACCGCGCTGTCGGCGGCCGCGCTGACCCTGTTCGCCGGTGCCGGAATCGCCTTCGCGCAGCCCGAACCCGCACCGCCCGAACCCTTCGTGCCGCCGCGCACGCCTGGCCTCGGCGAGGTGTTCAACGGCTATGTGGTCGGCACGCTCCAGGGTGCCACCCTCGCCGCACCGGGCGAAGCCTTCCAGGCCCTGCTCGCCAACGACCCCTTCTATCAGGAACCTCCGCTCACCGGTGACGAGAAGCCCGGCACGGTCCTGAAATCCAAGAAGGTCGACGTCATGTTCTCCGGCGTGAAACCGGCGAACCTCGACGCCTACAAGTTGATGTACGTGACCACCGGCGTCGACGGCGTCACGCCCGTGATCAGTACCGGCATCCTGATGATCCCGGTCGACGGTAAGCCGAACGACCAGCGCAAGCTGATCTCGTATCAGGAAGCCAACGACAGCGTCGGCTGGTCCTGCCACCCGAGCACCCAGTGGACCGGCGGCGATCCGCTCGACGGCGCCTCCTGGTCGGCGCTCGGCCCGCTGGCCATGCTGTTCGGCAAGGGCTACGCGGTCATGATCTCCGACGTCGGCAATGACGCCGACCGCAAACCGCACGGCGTGTTCGCCGGCAAGTTCGCCGCCCACGCCCAGCTCGACGGTGCCCGCGCGGCCTTGAACTTCCGCGAAGCGGGCCTGGACCCGAAGGCTCAGGTGGGTCTGTTCGGTATCGCGGGCGGCGGCGTCGGCGCGGGTTTCTCCGCCGAACTCCAGCCCACCTACGCGCCGGACCTGGACGTGAAAGCCACCGTTCTGGAAGGGATGGTGGTGAAGCCGCGCAACTTCATGCGCGTGGCCGACGGTTCGGTCGGTTCCGGCTTCGCCTTCGCGACCCTGCTCGGACTCGAACCGTGGTACCCCGAGATGAAGATCGACGAAAAGCTCAACCCCGCGGGCAAAGCCATCGCCGATTTCTTCCGCACCCAATGCCAGACCCCGGCCTACTTCGGCATGCCGTTCGTGCCACTGAAGATGCTGTTCACCTCCGGCCTCAATCCCGCCGACGAGCCCGCTTTCCAGCGCGCCTACGACGACAACATCCTCGGGCAGGCGGGCGCGCCGGAGTCGAAGGTGCTCATCACCTCCTGCGCCGCCGACGATTCGTTCATGTCCCTGGTGCCGGCCGCGGATTCGCGCGAACTGGCCGACATCTACCGCTCCAAGGGAACCGATGTCACCTACGCGCCCTCCAATTGCAGCATGATCCGCATGATCACCGACCTCTACGGTTGGGGCACCGATCTTTTCGGTATGCAGACCATTGATTGGCTGGACGCGCAGTTCGATTGATGTGCGGGCGGCACAACCTTCGCGGCCAGTAGGGTCGCGATCTGCGTGAGGCTGTGTGGTGCCGGCCCGGTCCATCAGGCTGGGTCGAGCCGGCATTCGATATCGGTCGTCGGTAGTGAGCCGTCCAGAAGGAAGGCGTCGACGGCCTCGGCCACGCAGGTACTCGGGAGCCCGAGCACGCCGTGCCAACGCACATCACGCAGCGTGACCAGTCGCGATCCACTCATCAGGCGGCGCATGGACGTCGCGCCCGAATACGGGGTGCGGATATCGCCGTCGGCATGCAACAGCAGCACCGGCACGGAATGCCGGATCCGGGTGGGCGGTTCGAGCGGCGTGGGCCAGAACGCACACGGTGCGATGTTGTTGAACAGCGGACCGAAGATCGGCTGCTCGGTCCGGCTGCGTTCGATATTGCGCCAATACCACTCGGGATCGCGCGGTGCGGCGACGTCGCCGCATTTGACGGCCATATGCGCCTCGAACATCCTGCTCCCGCCGACCCAGCCACGCACGTTCTCCCACAGTGGAATCGGTGCTACCGCGGCCCCATCGGCGACGGCTCGGAGCTGATGCAGGAGCTCGGCCAGCTGAGCGGCATACGGCCCGAACGACAGCGCGAGGTTCAACGTCGTGAGCAAGATGTCGTCGTCGACCGTCAACCCGGCGATTTCGATCGGTCGCTGCGCCACTCGCGTGATGAGGTCGCCAACGGTGGCCAGCACGGTCGCGGCACTGTCCCCGAGCTGGAACTGTTGCTGCTCGGCGGCTACCTTCTCCGCCCAGTCCGCCAGTGCGGCCTCATTGGCGACCCCCGAATCCTGGAACGTGCCGAGCCAGTACCGTTCCGGGTCGACCACGCTGTCCAGCACGATCCGGTCGCTGTGTTCCGGAAACATCTGGGTGAACACGGCACCGAGGTAGCTGCCGTAAGAAGGCCCGTAATAGCTGATCGTGGACTCACCGAGGACCGCGGCGATCATCCGCATATCCCGCGCGGTATCGCGGGTATTGATATGCGGCAGCGCACCGCCCTCCGCCCCGAGGCACAGCGCCGCCAACTGCGCGGCCCGCTGGACATCGCGATCGAAGGCCGCACGATCCGCACCCGGCTGCCCATCGCCGCCCGGCACCCGCCCCGGCGGCCATCCACAGTCGACCGGCGTGGACTGCCCGACTCCGCGCGGATCGAATCCGATGAGGTCGTAGGACGCGCGCACCTCGGCCGACAGCCCGTTCCCGACCGCATTGCCCGGGTCGAGTCCCGGCGCGCCCGGACCGCCACTGTTGGTCAGCAGCACACCGCGCCGCCGCGCCGGATCGGTCGCGGGCACGCGCGAGATGGCGAGGCCGATCGTCCGGCCGCCGGGCACGCCGTAATCGAGCGGCACCCTGATCTGCGCGCATTCGCCGCGCACGGCGGCCAGATCGGGGTCCGAACACTCCTGCCACTCCACATGCTGTCGCTCGAATCGCTCCAACCCCGATTCCGCGGTAGCGATGCCGGCACCGGATCCGAGCGTCGGACCGATGATCATGGCAGCCGTGACGGCAATGCAGAACTGTCGAAACCGACTGCCTCGCATATGAACCCCCTCCAGGCCAGCAGGATATCGCGGCCGAACTGGGCGCGACAACGCTTGTTCGCCGCCGCGCCCTCAGCGGCTCATCAGTCGAACGGTGAGGATTTCTCGGCATGCGGACGAATCCGGCCTCGACCCTCTGCCGTGTCTCAGGTGATCGTCACAAGCGACGGGCACAAGGGGGTGCAGACGCGGGCCCGGTGATCGAGCCCCATTTCTCGCGCCGCGCCGGCGGATTTCTGCGATCCTGAATTCGTCGCAGTCCTATTCCGAGGTGTTCGTATGCTCAAGCCGCTCTTCGTGACCACGGCGATCTATCTCGCGGGCATCGGCCTGGCGTTGATATTCGTGCCCGCGCAGTTCGGCGTCGGCGCGGTCCCCGACGATCCGTCGCCGGAACTGATCGCCCTGCTTCGCCTGCTCGGCGGGCCGCTGCTGGGGATCGCGGTGCTGAACTGGAGCTCGCGTAATGCGGAGCCGGCGGCGATGCAGGCCAGTGTGGTGCCGGCCAATATTGTCGGATTCGGCGCCGTCGCCGCCAACGATGTCTGGGGTGTGTTCAGCGGCGATGCCCGCGACCTCGCCGCGGTGTTCCTCGTCGTGCACCTCGGCTTCACGCTGGGCTTCGTGTACGCGTGGGTGCGCGGCCGAAAGGCGTGAGGCCGCGCGTCAGGCCCGCGGGTGTTCGGCGTACCAGCGGTCGATCAACGCCGGAAGTTCTTTGCCCATCCACACGAAGAACTCGTGCATTTCGCGGACCCGGGAGGCCTGCTCGCCGTCGGGGTCCGCGAACAGGGCAAGGCCGCGGGAGGTCATCGCGGTCAGATCGTCGTACTGGGTGCTCTGCTGGCGGGTGAGCTCGGGGAGCACGCCCGCGCGCAGAATGTAGTAGTCCTTGCGGTCGCCGGGTTTGGAGATCTTGTCGACCCAGCGCATCGTGGTCAGGTTCTTCAGGGCGTTGGATATGGAGCCCTTGGACGCCTGCAAGGCCTCCGCGATCTGGGCGAAGGTCTGCTCGGGCGGCGAGCAGACCATCAGCCAGCCCATGGCGCGGCCGGTCATGCGGACCAGGCCCATGCGTTCGAGCACGAGCGCGAAATCCTCGACGAAGGCCAACTGCTCCGGGGTCGGGGCCGCTGGGTCGCGTTCCGAACTGGTCATCGGTCGAGTATCCCTTCCGGCGGGAGAAACGGGAAAAGGGGGCGGGCCGGCTCGGCCCGCCCCTGACGTGTTCGTCACACCGCCAGATCCCGGCGACCGAAGCACACCAGCGCCGCGATCAGCGCGAGGCCGCCGCCCACCGCCAGCACCGCGAGATGCCCGGCGTTCCAGCCATTGACCAGCGGGGAATCGCCGTTGGCGTAGTAGAACGGGGAAAGCTTGCGCAGCCAGTCGTCGCCGAGGTTGTTGGCCAGGTAACCGGCGACGGCGAGCAGCGCCGCCACCCCGAGTGCCAGCGAACGCTTACCGGTCGCCGCGCCGACCAGCAGCGCGACGGCCCCGGCGAACAGGGCGAGCAGCCCGAGCCCGGCACTGGCCGCGACGATATTTCCGGTCTCCACCTCGAGGTTGCCGGAGTTCGCGCCGGCGATCACGCTCACTGTCAGCACCGCCGTGACGACCGCGACCTGCACCGCGAGTGCGGCGAAACGCTGCGCCAACAGTCCGGTCCGGCTGATCGGCTGGGCCAGCAGTAGATCCAGGCTGCCGTTCTCCTCCTGGGTGGCCGTTCTGGTGGCGATGGTGACCGCGAAGATCAGCATCAGCAGCAAACCCATCAGCGAGTACACCGTGGAGTTGAGAAACCCGGTGCCGCTGGCGAAATCGCTCAAACCCATCGCGTCGTACATGCTGTTCTGCTGGATATCCAGCGAGCCCTGCTCTTTCAGCGATTGGTAGGACGGCAGGTAGATCATCGGGACGATGGCAAGGCCGATCGACCAGCCGATCAGGCCGCGCCGCTGTTCTTTCAAGGTCTGGGTGAAAACGGTGCTCGACATGGCGAATGCTCCTGTGCGGAAAGGAAATATGGGCTCAGCGGCCGTAGCGGCTGAAGAAGATCTGCTCCAGGTCCGGTTCGTTGGACAGCACACTGACCAGCTGATATTTGGCGGCGACCTTGAACAGCGAATCCACCTCGCCTTCGGTGGTGCAGCGCAGCGTGCTGCCCTCGATGTCGAGATCGCGTACACCGGGCAGCCGGGCGAAATCGTCGGGGAAGATCTCCTCGCCGAATACCAGCTCGACCGCGCGTGGCGAACGCCTGCGCAGATCCTCGACGTTCTCGGTGCCGAGCAGTTTCCCGGCCCGCATGATGACGGCGCGGTCGGCGGTCTGCTGCACCTCGGTGAGGATGTGTGAGGACATGAACACCGTCTGGCCATTGTTCTTCGCCTCGGTCACCAGGTCCAGGAAGCGCTGTTGCAGTAGTGGATCGAGCCCGGAGGTGGGTTCGTCCAGGATCAGCAGGGCGGGATTGTGCATGAAGGCGGCGATGATGCCCACCTTCTGCTTGTTGCCCTTCGACATCGAGCCGACCTTCTTGGACAGATCGAGGTCGAGCAGCTCGGCCAGTTCCACGATGCGCCGCCGGGCGACGTCGCCGCGCCGGTCGGCGAGAAAGGTCAGCAGTTCGCGCGCCGAATGGCGGCCCTCGATCGCCAATTCGCCGGGCAGATAACCGATTCGGTGGCGCAGTTCGGCTCCGCCGGCGCGTGGGTCCATGCCGAGAACTTCCGCCCGGCCCGACGTCGGCCGGATCAGGTCGAGCAGGATCCGGATGGTGGTGGACTTGCCCGCCCCATTGGGGCCGAGAAATCCGAACACCTCACCCTCGAACACCTCGAGGTGCAGGTCGGTGAGCGCGACATGCTTGCCGTAGTGCTTGGTGAGGCCCTCGGTGCGAATGGCGGCGGTGGTCATGATGCTCCTTGCAGAGGATTCCGGTGGCCGGTGGGGACTCGCGTGTTCCGTAAATACTGATGTGTTCAGTAAAGACTGAACACAAAGAACGTGTCAAGCGTTCTGCGGGGAACTTCGTAATCGCGCGGGCTTGGTTTGCCTATGACCTGGGGTTATGTGTCACCGGCGGGCCGGCGCACCGACAAGGGAGCCGGCGAGTTCAGGCCGCCGCGACCGTTCAGGCGTTGACCGGCGCGGGTTCCTGGGCCGACGTCGCCGGCCCCAGCGTGCTGCGCAAGTTCGCGATCACGGTCCGCCCGAGGGCGTTGTTGCCGACGCCGCCGATCACCGCGCCGATACCGGCCGGGATCACCTTGCCGAACATCAGCGCACCGCGTTTCACCACGAACTGGACCAGGAAGCGCTTCATGTACGAATCGTCCATGCGGTTCAGCACCGGGATCCGGTCGCCGAGCACATCGACCCACTTGCCGGCGGCATGGCCCGCCGTTTGTCCCAATGCCTTCGTCCCGGCCTGGCCGAGGACCACGGCCGAGACGAGATGGTCGTCGAGGACTTCCTCCGGCGTCATCCCGTGCACCGCTGCAGCCCCGGTGGCCAGCACGCTCGAGGCCTCCAGGAAAACCAGCGTGTCGGCGCCGGTCGCGAACAACGCCACCACCGTGCCCACGCCTGGCACTGCCGCACTCAACCCCACACCGACACCGCTGGCGGTCACCGCGATCAAGTACTGCCGCTCCAGGCGCCGCACGATCTCGTCGGGTGATTCCTCCGGATGCCGGTCCCGCAGCCACGCCGCATACTTCGTCACCACCGGCGCCTGTGCGTGCGCGGCGCGATCCAGCGCCGACACCACACCCTTGTCCAGGAATTCCCGCAGCATAGATCCAGCCTCCTAGCCTCCCGCCGCAGCACGACGGTCGTTCGGTACCTAGAGTCGACACCTCGACAGCGCCGATCCGCACGCGCAACAGCCGATGATCCTGATCACCCGGTCCGCCGGTCGCGCCGAATATATCCCGCTTACCCGAAGCGCAATCGTTGACGCGCACGTCAAGAAGAGACTGCGGCGTCCTATTCCTGCGGCAGCTCGTTGTGGCCGCCGAAGGCCTTGCGCATGGCGGAGAGCATCTTGTCGGCGTAGTGGGATTCGCCGCGCGAGGAGAAGCGCTGGAACAGCGCGGCGGAAAGGACGGGAACCGGGACGCCGATGTCGATGGCGGCGTCGATGGTCCAGCGACCCTCGCCGGAATCGGAGACGCGGCCGCCGAAGGAGTCGAGGTTCGGGTCGGCGTGCAGGGCGGCGGCGGTCAGATCCAGCAACCAGGAGGCCACCACCGAACCGCGCCGCCACACCTCGGTCACCTCGGGAATGTCGATCTTGTAGCGGTAGTACTCGGGATGCTCGAGCGGGGTCTCCTCGGCCGAATGCGCGCCGCCGTCGTACTCGGCGCCGTAATCGGCCTTGTGCAGGATGTTGAGACCCTCGGCGTAGGCGGCCATGGCGCCGTACTCGATGCCGTTGTGCACCATCTTCACGAAATGCCCCGCGCCGGCCGGTCCGCAGTGCAGATACCCCTGTTCGGCGGGGGAGGGCTCCCCGGTGCGACCGGGGGTGCGCGGCGCCGCGTCCACGCCGGGCGCGATCGAACGCAGGAGCGGGTCGAGGTACTTCACCTGGTCGGCCTCGCCGCCGATCATCAGGCAGAAACCGCGGGCGCGGCCGAAAACACCACCGGAGGTGCCGATATCGACGTAGTGGATGCCCTTGGGGGCCAGTCGCTCGGCCCGTTCGATGTCCTCGTGGTAGCGGCTGTTGCCGCCGTCGATGATGATGTCGCCGGGCTCCAGCAGTTCGGCGACCTGGTCGATGACCGCGCCGGTCGCGCCTGCCGGGATCATCACCCACACCACACGGGGCGTCTCCAGCCTGCCGACGAACTCGGCCAGATCGGTGGTTCCGGAGAACGAGGCGCCCAGTTCGGCGCTGAGTTCGTCGATATGCGGAGCGTGGCGTTCATAGCCGACGGCGGTGTGCCCGTCGGCGACGATCCGGCGCACGATGTTGGCGCCCATCCGGCCGAGGCCGATCATTCCCAGCTGCATGCCATCATCTCCTCGCTCGTCGTCACCCCTGGTCGCGCACGATTGTCCCGCGCCGGAGAAAATTGATGTGGCAGGCGGGTGTAACGCGGCGAATGCGGCGCCGATAGACAGATCGGCTCCGTGTAGTTGCCAGACCCCCGACCCGGCAACTGCACGGAGCCTTTTGGTGTGCGAACTGCGTCTTTGCCGATCGTTTGCTGGGTCGCGGTCCAGTGTGATCTGTGCGGCACTGACGTGGTCGGTGCCGACCGTTATCGTTGGGCGAGCGCGCACCGCGCTGGAAAACTTGTAACCCGATGTGGGGAGGACGATTCGTGACCGGCGAGTCGAACACCGGACGCGGCGAGAGATCCGAGCCCGCCCGCCGCGCACAGCCCACCAACGGCGGGCTACGACAGTTCCTCGAATCGGCCCGCGCCCAGCAGCAACAGCGCCTCCAGGCCGAGCAGGGTCGGTCGGCACAGGAGTCCCAGCAGGCGCAGGAGCCGCTCGCGGACCATCGGCACCCGCAGCCCCAGGATTCACCGGCGGCGCCGGGTCTAAACGCGCAAAATCCGCGCGGTGCCGAGCGGCCCGCACAAAATCCGCGTGCCGAGCGCCCCGGCGGTCCCCAGCCGGGTGGCGTCGCCCCGGGGGATCGGCCACGCGTCGAACAGCCTGCCTCCGATCCTGCGCCGGGGTTCGGTCGCGCGAGTTCGCCGCTCGACCGGGCGACCCTCCGGATCCCGATGCCCGCCGATCCGCCGGGGCCAGCGCCGGACAGCGCGTTCGATCCGCGCCAGGGGCTCGCGCACGACTCGCGCCCGGGGCTCGCGCGCGATTCCCGGCGGGGGCCCGCGCATGAGCCGGGCCCGCAGCAGAGGCATGATTCGCCGCCCGAGCATCTGACGCAGCGGCTGCCCGTCCAGCCCGATCCGCCCCGGTCGCACTCGGAGCAGGTCCGGCCCACCGATGCGACACCGAACGAACCGCTGACCCGTCGGCTCCCGATCCCGCCGACATCGGCTGCACCCACGGCCCATCCGGACGATGACGTCATCGCGACCGACGCGCTGGCGATCGAGCACAACCACCGAGCCGGAGGCTCGCGCAGCAGCGCAGGTCGTCACGGCCCGGCTGCCGATGTGGCGAGGGGCGCCGCTCACCCGGACGCAGGCGAATCGCCCACGGAGGTGATGAGCGCGGTCCCGCCGACCGCTGGGACGGCAGGTGGTGCCCAGCCGACGCTGCGATTCGGGTCCACGGCGTCGGCAGCGAACGAACCGGCCCAGGCCGAGAACGGCCCCGAGAACGCGCATGAGCGCGAGTGGGCCTCGCACGCTCCGTCCGAGGACACCGTCGGAACGCAGAAAACCGCCGCCTACGCCTACTCGGAGCAGAGCCGGGCAGACCTCGAAGCCGGCTCGGCGGGCGCCGAACCGCCCCGCCCACCGGCCCCACGCGCACCGGGCGAGCGTCGCCCGATTTCCCGGCAGCCGGAGGAATCGAAGAAGCGTCCCGAGTTCCTGCAGATCATGCAGTCGCCGAAGGCACGCAAGATCGGTATCGCGGTCGGCGCCCTGTTCGGCCTCGGCCTGCTCGGCTATGTGGCCGACCTGGCCATGTCCTCCGGTGAGGTGCCGCGTGGTGTGGTGGTCGCCGGGGTCGAGATCGGCGGCATGGACAAATCCGCGGCCGACGCCCAGCTGCGCGCCGAATTGGATGGTCGAGCGGGCCGGGAACTGCCCGTGACGATCGGCGATGTGCAGACCACCCTGGTGCCGGGCTCAGCGGGTCTCAGCGTCGACTGGGACGGCACCTGGGATCGGATCGGCGATCAGCCGCTCAACCCGATCACCCGCCTGACCTCGTTGTTCGGCACCGAGACGGTGGAGGTCGATACCGCCGTCGACGAGCAGGCGCTCGGCAAAACGTTCGACGCGCTGCGGGTGCACGACCGCCCCACCGTCGAGGGCACCATCGTCTTCGAGAACGCTCGGCCGGTGGCGGTGGCTCCGGTCCCCGGCCGAGTGCTCGATGCGGCCGCTGCCCGCGAGGTGCTCGTGCACAACTGGGTCGCGGGCACACCGATGAACCTGCCGGTGGTACCCGCCCCGGTCGCCGTTCGCCAGGACGCGATCGACCAGGCGTTGCAGCAGATCGCCCAGCCCGCGGTGTCGGCGCCGGTGATCTTCGACGGTAAGGGCGGTAAGGCCCAGCTGGTTCCCGAGCAGATCGCCACCATCGTGTCGTTCGCGCCGGACGGCAACGGCGGTCTGACCCCGCGCATCGATCAGAAGGTCGCCACCGACCTGCTGGCTCCGCAGCTGAAGGAGTCCGAGGTCGAGCCCAAGGACGCGACCTTCACCCTCACCGGCGGCAAACCGACGGTGGTTCCGTCGGTGGTCGGCGACAAGATCAACTGGCAGAAGACCCTCGAACCGCTCGCGACCTTGCTGGCCGCGCCCGCGCCGCAGCGCACCGCGCCCGCGGTGTACGAGAAGGTGGAGCCGAAGCTGACCACCGAAGCGGCTGCCGGCCTCGGCATCGTGGAGCCGATGGGCGAATTCACCACCGGCGGATTCAGCGGGCCGTCCGGGGTGAATATCCGGACCGTCGCCAGGAAGGTCAACGGCGCCGTCGTGAAACCCGGAGAAACCTTCTCGCTCAACGAGTTCACCGGCCCGCGCGGCACCGCCGAGGGCTATGTCGAATCCGGCATCATCGACCACGGCCGGCCGAGCAAGGCGGTCGGCGGCGGTATCAGCCAGTTCGCCACCACGCTCTACAACGCGGCCTATTTCGCCGGTCTGGAAGACGCCGGTCACACCGAGCACAGCTATTACATCTCGCGGTATCCGGCAGCCCGCGAAGCGACGGTCTTCGATGGCGCCATCGACCTCAGCTTCCGCAACAACACCGCCAACGGCATCTATATCGAGGCCTCCGCGAACAATTCCGAAGTGACCGTGCGGATCTGGGGCACCAAGACCGTCGAGGTGGAATCCATCACCGGCGAACGCACCAAGCCGACCAAACCCAAGACCATCACCCTGCCCAAGGGTGATGGCTGCATCGCTACCGAGGGCGCGGACGGTTTCACCGTCAGCGACACCCGGGTGATCACCGATATCGCTACCGGCAGGGAAGTTTCGCGGACCACCCGGACCGTGAAATACGATCCGATCCCGATCGTCAAATGTGAGTAGCGGCCGGCCCGGTCATCCCGAGGCGGCTCGGCGCGCGGTGGTCAGCGCCCCGCGCCGGGCACCAGCCGGTACAGCATCCACGGCCGCCGCGGGAATTCCGGCGCGTAGATGCGTGCGATCATGCCGCGGTTGCGCCGGGTGACGGGGTCGCGCACCAGCACCCGATCGCGGTGCAGCTCCTCGGGCCGCAGCGGTGCCGCCCACATCTGATCCCATTCCGGTGCGCGTCCGCAGCGGTCGGCGATCTCAGCGATCCGTTTGTCGTCGGCGAGCCCCGGTGACAGCACCCGGAACGCATTCACCAGCAGCCGCGCTTCCGCTGCCCATTCCGGCAGCACCGCTTTCGCGGCCGGGTTCAAGAACATCCATTCCAGCGCGTTCGTCCCCGCTTCCACACCGGGAAACCACCGCTGATAAGCGGAATTGGCGGCGACGATATCGAAGGTCGGAAATACCTGGAAGCACGCGGGATGGGTCAGGCTGCGCAGATCCGCCAGATCGTCGGGCGTCGGGGTGTCCGGTGCCGCGCCGAGCCCGCTCGGCAGGAAGTCCGGGCGGGTCAGGCTGCTGATATGCGCGCGGAACCACACCGGAACCTGCAAGGCGTCGAACAGGTGCGACAGGGTTTCCGAACTGGGTTCGCGTGCACCGCTTTCGACCTCTTCGGCGACCACTCGCGGAACCCGCGCCCGCACCGCCATTTCGCCGCAGCTCATTCCTACCGAATGCCGCCGTTCCCGAACGTATTCGCCGATCGTGTAGCGCTGTTCGATCATGTCCCCTCACCGCTTTCGCCTGAAACCACGAAACCGGCACAGCGGAGCGCCGAAAATCGCCTCTGCCGCGCCGGATGTCACATTGCGCAGAACTCGGTACCGAGAAGGCAAACGATAGGCGCCGATCCCTACCTCGGCGCATTCCTGCACCGAGTCGTCGCTCATTCGTTACCCCAGCCTTCGAAAGCTTTGCAGCGAAAGGCAATCGGTATCGCGCGCAGAGTATGGCACACCTGAACGGGCACCGCAGAAGCGGGCGGCGCCGAGCACATCGGCGCGAAATCGCCTCGGTCCGGGGAGAAGTCGGCGTTACCGGCCCGCGTTACAGCGGGGTGCGCATCAGGATGACGTTGTACTGGTTGTGCACGGTGAGCATGAAGTACAGGTCGCCGCCGGTTTGGTAGGGGTAGATCATCGGGGCGTAGGCCGTGGGGAGGGCGGCGGCTTCGACGAGAGTGCGGGGTGGGCTCCACGGGCCCTCGGGGGCGGGGGCGGTACGCAGCACGACGGAGTTGAACGGGTCGGTGGTGAGCATGACGTACTGGCCGAGGTGGTCGTTCCACTGCACCGACAGTTCGGCGACGCCGCCGACGATCGGCGCTGCGGCCTTGGCGTCGTTGGGCTTCCAGCCGCGGCCGTCCCAGTATTCGTAGGCGTCCAGGTTGGCGATCTCGTGCTCTCTGACCCGGGAGATGTAGCCGGCGTGGTCGCGGCCCGCCGGGGTGCCGTACTTGTAGACGTAGCCGCCGGCCTTGACGAAGGCGTTCTGCTGGAACTTCTCGAATCCGTCGATGTTGGCGCGGCGGGTGGTGGGCAGTTGGGCCCAGGTCTGGCCGCCGTCACCGGAGACGGCGAGGGTCGCGAAATTGGTGTCCCACTTGCCGTGATCGCCCCAGCTGCGCACCGACATCATGGACATGTACTGCACCCCGCCCACGGAGATGCCCGCGGTGGGGATGAGGCTGATCTCGATGCCCGGAATCTTGGGGCTCGGCAGTGGATTGGGCACAGCGCCGTCGAACATGATGCCATCGGACGGGTCGGGATCATGGCTGCGGAACAGCACGTTGCTCGTCCAGGCCCACACGCTGCCCGCGAGCAGGTTCGGCACACCGAGCCCGGCGCTGTCGCCGAAGGCGGTGATCATGCCGCCGCGCCCGTCGTCCCACATGATGCCGAGATCGGTGCCGAGCACGTTGACGTTCTGCGTCCGGTTCGGGCTGTCCATGCCGGTGACCTGGAAGATCGCCTGCGTGGGCCCGGGCAGCGCGGGCAACCCGCGCGGCTGACCGTTCAGCCCCGGAATCGGATTGACATTGTTCGGATCCGCGATGGCGGGCCCCGCCAGAACCATCGAACACACCGCACCCACCGCTCCGACGCGGGCAAGCGTGGCCAACGATCGGTTCAGCTTCACCGTTTCCTCCTGGACAGATCCCACCCGGTTCGAACGCAAGGAGAACCTTATCCGGGCCCGCCGACACCCGCCAGACGGAAACACGGACACCGCCCCCAGATACACGAAAGAGCGGCCCGGAAATTCCGAGCCGCTCATTCGCTTGTGCTCTACTTGCCACCTGATCTCGCAAGATCCGGGTAACTCACCGGGTACGGGCTAACCCACCCCGGCACTCACCGCCGGCCGCCAACGCGACTCCCACGGCACCTGAATCCGGCCAGAATCCCGGAGAGGCGGGCCGGCCTAGAAAGCGGCTTCGTCGAGCTCCATGATGTCGTTGTCCAGGTTGGACAGCACCGTGCGGGTGGCGGTCAGCTCCGGCAGGACGTTGCGGGCGAAGAACTGCGCGACCGCGACCTTGCCCTTGTAGAACGCCTCGTCGGCGCCGGTGACGCCCTCGTCCAGCTTGGCGCCGGCCACCTCGGCCTGACGCAGCAGCTGCCAGCCGATGAGCAGGTCACCGACGGCCAGCAGGAAGCGCACCGAACCCAGGCCGACCTTGTACAGCTCGGTCGGCTGCTCCTGGGCGCCCATCAGGTGCCCGGTCAGGGTGGCGGCCATGGCCTGCACATCCTCGAGCGCGGTGGCGAGCAGCTTGCGCTCACCCTTGAGCCGGCCGTTGCCCGCCTCGGCGTCGATGAACTTCTGGATCTGGCCGGCCACGTGCGCCAGCGCCACACCACGATCGCGGGCGATCTTGCGGAAGAAGAAGTCCTGCGCCTGGATGGCGGTGGTGCCCTCGTAGAGGGAGTCGATCTTCGCGTCGCGGATGTACTGCTCGATCGGGTAGTCCTGCAGGAAGCCGGAGCCACCGAAGGTCTGCAGCGATTCGGTCAGGTACTGGTAGGCGCGCTCGGAACCGACGCCCTTGACGATCGGCAGCAGCAGATCGTTGACGCGGAACGCGGTGTCCTTGTCCGCACCCGAGACCAGCTGGGCGATGTCCTCGTTCTGGTGCGCGGCGGTGTAGAGGTACACCGCGCGCAGGCCCTCGGCGTAGGCCTTCTGCATGGCCAGCGAGCGACGCACATCCGGGTGATGGGTGATGGTGACGCGCGGCGCGGTCTTGTCGGTCATCTGGGTCAGGTCCGCACCCTGCACCCGCTCCTTGGCGAAGTCGAGGGCGTTCAGGTAACCGGTCGACAGCGTCGCGATGGCCTTGGTGCCCACCATCATGCGCGCGTTCTCGATGACGTCGAACATCTGCGCGATGCCGTTGTGCACCTCGCCGACCAGCCAGCCCTTGGCGGGGATGCCGTGGCCACCGAAGGTGACCTCACAGGTGGCCGAGACCTTGATGCCCATCTTGTGCTCGACGTTGGTGACGAAGACGCCGTTGCGGTCGCCGAGGGTCTGGGTCTCGAAGTCGAAGTGGTACTTCGGCACGAAGAACAGCGACAGGCCCTTGGTGCCGGGGCCCGCGCCCTCGGGGCGGGCCAGCACCAGGTGCATGATGTTCTCGAACAGGTCGTCGGAGTCACCGGAGGTGATGAAGCGCTTGACGCCCTCGATGTGCCAGGAGCCGTCCTCCTGCTTGATGGCCTTGGTGCGGCCGGCGCCGACGTCGGAGCCCGCGTCGGGCTCGGTCAGCACCATGGTGGCGCCCCAGTTGCGCTCGGCGATGATCTGAGCCCACTTCTTCTGCTCATCGGTGCCGTTGTTGTAGAAGACCTGCGCGAAGCCCGCGCCCGCACCGTACATCTGCGCGGGCGGGTTGGCGCCGAGGATCATCTCGCTCAACGCCCAGACGACGCTGGAGGGGGCGCCGAGGCCGCCGAGCTCCTCGCGGACGCCGACCTTCATCCACTCGCCGTCTTCCAGGGCGCGGTAGGACTTCTTGAAGGCCTCGGGGAGGGTGACGGTGTGGGTTTCCGGATCGAAGACCGGCGGGTTGCGGTCGCCCTCGACGAAGGAGTCGGCCAGCGGGCCCTCGGCCAGGCGCCGGACCTCGTTGAGCATTTCCTTCACGGTGTCGGTGTCCAGGTCACCGTAGGCGCCGCTGTCCAGCACCGAGCCGATGCCGAGCACCTCGAAGAGGTTGAACTCCAGGTCGCGGACGTTGCTCTTGTAATGGCCCATGTCTGCTACTCACTCTCCATCGAGTTGGTGCGGTCGGTTGTTCTGCCGTTCCCGCCCGTTGTCGCCTCCGGGTAGCCATACCGGTTTTCCGCATGCTACTCGCGGGTAACTTATTCGCCATATTACCGGCCAGTAAGGCGGTCGCAAAGACGAAATCAGCCAATGTGACGCGATGAACACGCCACCCCTCGCCGGGCCGGCGGCTGGCAGCTGACCTGCGGTTACTGTGAGGTGTGCGGATCGAGACGAGTGCCGGGCCCGCCGAGGTGCAGCTGCGCCGTCCGCGCGGCGCCGGGTTCCTCCTGCTGCTGACCCACGGCGCGGGCGGCGGCGTCGATACCAAAGACATTCTGGCTGTTCGCGATTCGGCCCTCGACGCCGGTGGGGCGGTGGGCCTGGTGACCCAGCCGTACCGGGTCGCGGGCGGGCGGGCGCCAGGATCGGCGGTGAAACAGGACGCGGCCTGGGTGGAGATCGTCGAGGCCGTGCGCAGGCGGGTGGGTAAGAAGCTGCCGCTCATCCAGGGTGGGCGCAGCAACGGGGCGCGGGTGGCGTGCCGGACCGCGATCGAGGTGGGCGCGCGCGGAGTGATCGCGCTGGCGTTCCCGCTGCACCCGCCGGGTAAGCCGGAGAAATCCCGGCGCGATGAGCTGCTGGCGACCGGCGATATCGAGGTGGTGGTGATCAACGGCGGTAGCGACCCGTTCGGCATCCCGGATCCGGGCGATGCCGCCGAGGTCTGCGTTATCCCGGGTCAGCCGCATTCTTTCCGGACGGGCTTCGACGTCATCGGTGCGACGGCGGGCAGATGGCTGACGCGATGGAGCGTCGTCGGATAGCCCACTGGCCCGGACCGCGCGCACGGGCGTCGACCGCTGACGGACACAGGGCTTCCCGGCCTGTTGAGGCCGGGGCGATATCTGACGCGCCTTGGTGCAGAGCGACGACTGATCGTGCCGTCCGGTCCACAGTCCAGCGGCCACGACCTGTGGACTGTTCCCCTAGTCGGACGGCGCCGGCTGCTCCGGTTCCAGATCCGCCCGGGACGCGATGACCAGGGCGTCGATCGCGTCGCGGCCCTCGGTGGGGCGCTGAATGCGGTCGGCGACCCTGATGTGGATATCGGGGAGCCCCGCCAGATCGGCGACGATGTCGTCGGGCGTGAACAGAATCTCCGGGTCCTGTGGTCCGCCGTAACCGTCGGTGAGATTGGTGCTGTCGTGGCCGAGCACCAGCAGGGTGGCGCCCGGGCTCAGCAGTCGCGCCACCTGCCGCACCAGGGGGCGGCGCTGGGCGGCGGGTAGATGCAGGAACACCATCAGCACGAGCTCGTAGGGGCCGGTGATGCCGGTCGACTCGAAATCGGTGAGGTCGGCGCACTGCCAGGTGAGCCGCTCCCGGACCGAGCGCGACAGCCGGGTCGCGACCGTGCGCCCCTTATCGATGCCCACCTGCGAGAAATCCACCGCGTGCACCCGCCAGCCGTGGGTGGCCAGCCACAGCGCGTTGCGGCCCTCGCCGCAGGCCAGGTCGAGCGCGCGCGGCAGATCGGGGACGACGCCGTCGGGGCCCGGATGCAGCGGCGTCACCCGATCCAGCCCGAAGACGTGCTCCACCACGGTGCTGTTCGGCGGTGCGCCCCACACCAATTCACCCTGCGCGTACCGCGCATCCCATTCGGCCGCGTCCATAGCGGCCAGTGTATTGACACCCACCGGGGTGCCTCGGCAACCCGGCGGCCCCGCTGCCCGCCTCAGCGGTCCGTGAGCCCAGTGCTGACCAGCCCGCACCTAGGGGCGAGCTGGTCAGCGTGACACCCCGGCAAAACCCCGCCGCGCGTCACCGCTCCGACCCGGCGCATTCGGCCCGCTGCGCGGCTGCGCTCGCGATCACGCGTGCGTTGGTCTCGTTCGCTGTCGTTGTGAACCGGTGTCACCGGGCCCGTCCCCGACTGTGCGACCGCGCGATCAGGCGGCGAACTCCGGCAGCCACTCCACGGGCGTCGACGCACGAACGTGGATCAGCACGTCGAAGGCGTCGGCGAGCGAGCCGACCGTGATGAAGGCTTCATCGTCCTTGGCCGGGTCGTAGATCCCGCTGATCGTGCGCATTTTCACCGGCCCGCGCCGCCACCGGTCGACCGGTTCGGGAGCGTCGCCGTGCAGGTCGACGAAGAAGGCGGGCAGATCGATCGCGCCGAGCTGGGCGTCGATCAAGTCGGGCGCCGGGTCCGGTGCGATCGCGACACCGAGATCGCCGTGATGGAAGCCGACCGCGACGGCGCGGTACTGCGCGCCGAATTCGGCCCGCAGATGGACCCCCGCGCCGCGGAATAGGGCCGGGTCGGTGCGCCCGACTCCGGCGTCGGCACCCGCGGTATGACCGATCCCGTCCCAGTAGACGATCTTCGCGCCGGTCCGTCGCTGCCGCTCGATGATGGTCTCGGCCGAACGCCGCTCGTCCCTGGCGAATCCGCCCTGACCGGCGACGCTGTACTGATGGAAATCGACGATCATCCGCATGCGCGCGGCGATCTCCTCGGGGACCCCGGCCAGCTGTTCGATCAGGTGCAGGGCATCACGGGCGTGTTCGATGAACGGGCGGCCGGGATGAATCCCCTGGTGACGCTGTACATGTTCGTCCACGCGGTGCGCGGTGCGGATCGGATCGAGATGGGATCGCAGCTGTGCCAGCGCATCCGGTGCCTCGGTGCGGACGTGATCGAGCACGGCGTCGTAATCGGCGGGTTCGGCGGCGGGCGGTTCGATGCCGAACACCGTGACCGGGTCGTCGGGATGCTGTTCGTTGAACGCGCGGATCCAGTCGAGGGCGGCCACCATGTCCGCGGTCCGCCACGGCCGCCAGGCCCCGGCGAGCGCTGTCGCCGGATCGCCCTGGCCGGTGCGGACGTAGGCGTCGAGCCGTTCGCCGGAGCGGGCGCCGTCCTGGATCGCCAGGGCCCGGAAACCGTGCTGCTGCACCAGCGCCCGGAAGATGCGCTCGCGCACGCCGAAGGTCTGCCGGGAGAACCGGGTCGACTCGCCGATGCCCACGACGCTCGCCTCGGCGAGTCGCGCGATCAGCGGATCGAGATCGGCGCCGACGGCGTCGGATTCGGTGCGCAGCGGGCGGGCGCGTGCCCGCAGCCACTGCTGGGTTTCGGCGATGTCCGAGATCAGTTGCGCGGTCATGATGGTCCTCCCGGTTGATCGTGTGTGATCCCCAGGCTCGTACATCAACCTTTGTTCAGGTCAAGCTCGTCATCGGGCCTTCGATCGCACGGGTGCCGCGGGGCTGGTCCGTCGACGCGTAATGCTGCTGCCGTCAGCCGAGCTGTGCGCGGGCTCGGAAACGCGACGATGCCCGCGCCGGGCAGCGCGGGCATCGACGACCTTGGGTCGGGTCTACAGGCGGGTGCGCATCAGCAGCACGTTGTACTGGCTGTGCACCGTGGTGAGGAAGTAGAGATCGCTCCCGGTCTGATACGGGAAGATCGAGGGCGCATAGGCGGTGGGCAACGCCCGGGTATCGATCAGCACCTCGGGCGCACTCCACGGACCCACCGGCGAGGACGCGCGGCGCATGACGACCGAGTTCCACGGATCGGTGGTGAGCGAGATGAACTGGCCGAGATAGTCGTTGTACATCACCGACAGCTCGCCGACGCCGTGCATGATGGGCGCCGCCTTGTTCACGTCGCGGATCCAGCCGGCGCCGTCCCAGTATTCGTAGGCGCCGAGATTCTGGATATCCGGCTCACGCACCCGCGAAATGTAGGCGGCGTTGTCGCGGCCGGACGGCGTGCCGTAGACGTAGACGAAGCCACCGTCCTTCACGAAGGCGTTCATCTGGAAGTTGGCGTTGCCGCCCTCGTTCGGGCGCCGGGTGGCGGTGAGATCGGCCCAGGTCTCGCCGTTGTCGGCGGAGGCGGCCAGGCCGGAGAAGTTGGTGGTCCATTCGCCGGGCGCGTCCCAGGTCTTCACCGACATGGTGCTCATGTACTGCACGCCGCCCACCGAGATGCCCGCGGTGGGGATGCGGCTGATCTCGAGGAACGGAATCTTCGGGCTCGGAATCAGATCGCGGGCCTGGCCGAAGACATCGCGCACCACGCTGTCGAAGTAGATGCCGCCGGAGGGATCCTTGGTGTGGCTGCGCACCAGAATATTGCTGCGCCACGCCCACATACTGCCCGCGAGCAGGTTCGGGAAGCCGAGGCCCGCGGTATCGCCGAAGGCGGTGAGCATCTCGCCGTGGCCGTTGTCCCACATGATGCCGAGGTCGGTGCCGAGCACGTTGTAGTTCTGCGTGACGTTGGGGCTGGCCATGCCCGTCACCTGGAAGACGGCTTGGGTGCGGCCCGGCAGGTTCGGCAGGCCGTTGGTGCCGTTGAGCACCGGGATCGGGTTGATGGCGTTAGGGTTTGCCGTGGCCGGGGCGGTCGCGGTGAGAAGCAGGGCCGAGGCGCCCGCGAGCGCGGACATCAGGATGGACGCGGTTCTGCTCACAGGGGTGGGCCCTCCGGGGTCGCGCCGAAACGGGCCTCGATCCACGGAACGCACGCGTGTGTCGTGCACCACATTTCGACTGGCTGGCAAATCGTCGGAAATGCTAGCAGTGAAATCCCCAGAATTGGGGGGTTGCGCCTGCGACCGGGCGATTCCCAAACCTATTTCGGTGTTTTTCCACCCGATCCCAATGCTCGCCGCACGATCAGCGGCAACTGCGCAGCACGCTCGAGGGCGAACGCGCGGCGGGCCGAGGCGTGCCAGGCGCGGTCGATGAGGCGCTTGGCGGCGGCGACGGCGTCGGGCGGACGGGCCGCGATGCGGTCGGCGAGCTTCTCGGCCTCGGCCATCGGATCGGCGCTGATCTCGGTGATCAGCCCGATTCGGGCGGCGTGCGCGGCGCCGACGGTGTCGGCGGTCATGGCGAGCAGCAGGGCCTGATCGGCGCCGACGAGCCGGGCCAGCGTCGCGGTGCCGGACATATCCGGAATGAGACCGTGCTTCACCTCCATCACCGAGTATTCGGAATCGGGGGTGGCGAAACGGAAATCGGCGGCGAGCGCCAGCTGCAGGCCGCCGCCGTAGCAGCGCCCGTGGACGACCGCGATCACCGGAACCGGCAGCCGGCGCCAGGCCCAGCAGGCCTCCTGGAAGGTATTGGTGCCGCGCCAGGGCAGCGGAACGAAGTTGCGCACGATGGCGAGCGGATCGCCGGTGGCCGCGGCGATATCGAGTCCGCTGCTGAAGCTCGGCCCCGCGCCGGAGAGGATGACCGCGCGCACGTCGCGCCGCTCGGCCACCGCGTGCGCGGCGCTCACCAGATCGCGCAGCATCTCGATGGTCAGGCCGTTGTGCTTGTCCGGCCGGTTCAGCGTGACGTAGGCGCGTTCACCTTCGAACCGCACCGCGATGTGTGAGCCCATGGCATTATCTTACTCTGCGGTAAGTTCGTCCGTGGGGCGCTTTCGGGCACGCCGCGGCCCACGGTCCGTGGCATCGGTTCGCTGAGCGGGAGAGCGAGCCGAAGCCGGGTCACGCGGGGCCCGGCTCGAATAGTGTCGATCCCGGTGGTCGTCGACGATCCATGACGGCCAGGTGCTGCCCATCGAGAGGACATCCCATGACCGATCTGGTGCTGGTCGAACGGCGTGATGCGATCACCGTGCTGACCGTCAACCGTCCGGAAGCCCGCAATGCCATCGATCTGGCCACCGCGCAGGCCATCGAGGCGGCCGTGGACGCGTTCGAAGCCGATGTGCAGGCCCGGGTGCTGGTCCTCACCGGTGCGGGCGGCACATTCAGCGCCGGAATGGATCTGGTCGCCGCCTCGCGCGGCGAGATGCCGATGACGCCGCATCGCGGGCCGCTCGGGATCGCGGCGAAACCGCCCGCCAAGCCGATGATCTCGGCGGTGGAGGGCTATGCCCTGGCCGGTGGGTTCGAGCTGGCCCTGTCCGGCGACATGATCGTCGCCGCCCGCGACGCGCAGTTCGGGATCCCCGAGGTCAAGCGCGGGCTGGTCGCGGCGGGCGGTGGCGTACTGCGCCTGACGCAGCGACTACCGCGCAGCACCGCGGCCGAATTGGCCTTGACGGGTGGGCGGATCGGCGCCGAGCGGCTGTATCAGCTCGGCCTGGTCAATCGGGTCACCGAGCCGGGTGGTGCGCTCGATACCGCCCTCGAACTCGCCGCCGAGATCGCCGCGGCGGCGCCGCTGGCGGTCGCGGCGAGCAAGCGGATCATCGACGAATCGCCGGACTGGAGCAGCGCCGAGGCCTTTGCCAAACAGGGCGAGGTCGCCTTGCCCGCACTGTTCTCCAAGGATGCCGCCGAGGGGGCGCTGGCCTTCGCGCAGAAGCGCGAGCCGCAGTGGCAGGGACGCTGACCATCTGGCCGCGTGCTAACCGAGCCGATCGAGCAGTACTCGGGCGCAGCCGGCCGGGTCGTCGTAGAAGGGCGTATGCCCGCTGCCGCGCAGGGTGATGTGCTCGGCTTCCGGCAGCACGGCCCTGGCCCGGCGCGCCTGTGTGGCGTAGGTGAGCAGGATGTCGCGGTTGCCCCACGCGATGGTGACCGGGAGGCCGGCCAGGGCGCCGGGGTCGGGTAGGCGGAAGTCGGCGAAGGAGGCGAGGGCGTCGTCGAAGCCGGGGGCGTCCATGGCGCCGAGGGCGGTGGCGACGGCGGTCTCGGTATCCAGTGCCCACGGCTTGCCGATGACCAAGCTCAGGAAGGCGGTCCGCCCGGCCGCGGTGCCGAGCACTTTCCGCAGCGCGGGGCGCAGACGGTTGCCGATGGCCTTCGACTTGCCCAGCGACTGCTGGCACCAGATCCGGCCGGGGGTATCCCAGAAACCGATCGGCGAATAGGCCGTCACCGAGCGGGCCAGCCCGCGCGCGCCGAGGGTGAGCGAGATACCGCCGCCCATCGAATTTCCCGCCAGGTGCGGACGCTCGATGCCCTCGGCGGCGAGGAAATCGGCAAGGGCGTCGGCGAGCGTGCCGACGGTGGTGTGCGGCAACGGCGCCGATTCGCCGAAACCCGGCAGATCCACCGCGATCACCTCGAAGGATTCGGCCAGCGCCGGAATGATCGGCTCCCACACCTGCCTGCGGCTGCCGACGCCGTGCACAAGCACCAGCGGTTCGCCGGTGCCGAATCGGTCATGGCGCAGGGTGCTCATCGTGGGACTCCGATCGCTCGTGAGCCGTCAGATTAACAGCAGGCAGGCGACGTCAGTTGCCGTTCCTGCGGGTGGGCAGGCGGCCCGGCGAGCGGTACGATAAATGGTATGGCAACGCGTAAGGTCACCCTTTCGCTGGACGAATCCGCCTGGTCGTTCGCCGAGCAGGCCGCCGCCCGCGCGGGAATGTCACCGTCGGCCTGGATCTCCAAGGCCGCGCGCCGCGAAGCCGTGCGCACCGGCGTCGGGCCCATCCCCGAGCCCGCCGAGGTAGCAGCTCAGGCGGCCAGAGACGCGGCCGAGATGGCCGCCGCGGAGGAGGCGATGCGTGCGCAGGGGTGAACTCTGGCTGTATCACCCGCACGGATCGGCACCGCACCGCACCGTCGTGCTCATCAGCAGCGACGGCATCAACGAATCCCCGCGCCCCTGGCTGATCGCCGCCGAACTGCTCGAGCAGGATCCGCAGGACATCCTCGCCGTCCCGCTCGGCTCGCTCGGCTGGGTGCACGCGGGCAATATCGGCCGGATCTATCGCGGCTGGCTGGCCGAACGGGTGGACGAGGCCGACGCCGAGACGATGGATCGCCTCGATACCGCGCTGCGCGCCGCGATGGATCTCTGAGTACCTGTGGAATACCCCGAAAACGCCGTTTCGGGTTGCGGACTCCGTATCGCTACGACTACACACGGGCGTGGATCCGCGCCGTCACGCGATGCGGACCCGCCGGCCCGGCGCCCTCGCCGGCCCGGCTGCTACACCCCTGAGAGAGGAATTCGGTGCGGATCAAGCTGATTGCCACGGCGCTCATCGCCCTGCCGCTGCTGGCTGCGTGCGGCAGCAGCGATGCCGAGGCGGCCACCGTCACGGAGGCGGACCTGTCCAAATCCATGCAGGACAAGGGCATGCAGGACAAGGCGCTCGCCGATTGCGTGGCGAAGGTCTTTGTCGCCGAGGGCATCTCCCAAGACGGATTGCGCACGCTGCTGTCCGGCGAGCACGACCCACAGTCGCCGGACGCGGAGAACTTCGGCATGAGCAAGGAAGACGCCGACAAGACCCGCTCGGCGCAGGCCAAGATCGTCACCGAATGCGTGAAGCTGCCGAGCTGACCCGATGAGCGGCGCGCGGATCAGATCGCGATGACGATCTCGATCCGCGCCCGCGACCCGGCCACCAGATCCTCGGCGACGCGGACCGGCTTCTTCACCGGCAACACATACGTGCCCCTGGACTTGTCGGGGAACAGCGACGTCGACCATCGGCTGCCACCGATCGTGACCCGGACCCGCACCGAGCCGAACCCGCCCGAGCGGTGCCCGTAGATCTCCTCGATCTCATCGGCGATGTCCTCGGGCAGATCGACGAAATGCCACGCGCCCTGCCCGTGGTGTTCCCACACGCGCGCCGTAAACGTGTACCGCTCGCCAGTCACGACGCGACCATAGCCCGGGGCACCGACAGGTGTGCGTTTCGATCGCGCTGCGCGTAACCGGTGATCTCGGCGGCGCGTTGGGTGATCGTTGGCCGATGACATCCGCGACATCTGTTTCCGACGCTGAGCTGGACGCGACCTTCGCGCCGATTTTCGACCGGATCGCCGCGGGCGCGGTCGAGCGGGAGATCGACCGGCGGTTGCCGCACGAGGAAATCGGCTGGCTGAAAGCGGCAGGTTTCGGCGCGCTGCGGGCCCCGGTGGAGGCCGGTGGCTTCGGCGTGACCGTCCGCCAGCTGTTCCGGCTGCTCATCGATCTCGCCGCCGCCGAATCCAATCTGCCGCAGGCGCTGCGGGTGCATTTCTCCTTCGTCGAGGATCAGTTGCTCGCCGAACCCGGCCCGACCCGCGACGCCTGGTTGCGCGCGGTCGGGGCGGGCACGCTGGTCGGCAATGCCATCACCGAGCCGGGTGTGGGCGCCGTCGACCGCTACCGGACCACGCTCACCCCTCGGGGTGACCATTGGCTGCTCAACGGCGTCAAGTACTACAGCACCGGCTCGCTCTACGCCGATCACATCCTGGTGGCCGCCGACCGCGACGGCGAGCGGGTGGGGGTGCTGGTCGACGCCGACGCCGACGGGGTCCGGCAGCACGACGACTGGGACGGCTTCGGGCAACGACTCACCGCCAGCGGCACCACCGAATTCACCGACGTCGTGGTGACCGAAGAACGCATCCTCGGCCCCGGCTACGGTGCGCCCGGCCCCACCTACGCGACCTCGTACCTGCAACTGGTCCAGCTCGCCGTGCTCGCAGGCATCGCCGCGCGCGCCGAACGCGATGCCAGGGCCTGGGTCGTCGAACGCACCCGCACCTACACCCATGCCGCCGCCGATCTGCCGCGCGCCGATCCGCTGGTGCAGCAGGTGATCGGGCGGCTGTCGGCGGCCGCGTTCGGGGCTCGGGCCAGTGTGCTGGCGGTGGCCGATGTGCTCGACGAGGTGCTCGCCAGCGGAGCGACCGACGAGAAATCGCTGGCGGCAGCCGAACTGGCGGCCGCGCAGGCGCAGCTCGGCGTCATCGATACCGTGCTCGCGGCGACCACCCAGCTGTTCGAGGTGGGTGGGGCGTCGGTGGTCTCGGAGCGGCTGCGGCTGGACCGGCATTGGCGTAATGCCCGCACCATCTCGGTGCACAATCCGGCGATTTTCAAGGCACGGGCCATCGGCGATCACCTGCTCAACGGCACCGACCTGCCGTTCGCGTGGAGCGCGGGTGCGCGCGGCGAGGCGGTGGCCCGATGAGCAGGCGGATCCGTTTCAATGCCTTCGATATGAACTGCGTCGCCCATCAGTCACCCGGGCTGTGGCGCCATCCCGACGATCAATCGCACCGCTACAAAGACCTGTCCTACTGGACCGAGCTGGCGAAACTGTTGGAGCGCGGGCGGTTCGACGGCATCTTCATCGCCGACGTGCTCGGCACCTACGACGTCTACGGCGGCGACGACACCGCCGCGCTGCGCCAGGCCGCGCAGATCCCGCTGGCCGATCCGCTGCTGCTGGTGTCGGCGATGGCCGCGGTCACCGAGCATCTCGGCTTCGGCATCACCACCGGCACCGGATTCGAGCATCCGTATCCGTTCGCGCGCAGGCTGTCCACTCTCGATCACCTCACCAAGGGGCGGCTCGGCTGGAATGTGGTGACCGGCTATCTGCCTTCGGCGGCCCGGAATTTCGGCGCCGACGATCAGCTCGATCACGATGAGCGCTACAACCAGGCCGACGAATACCTCGAGGTGCTCTACAAGCTGTGGGAGGGTTCCTGGGAGGACGACGCCGTGGTCCGCGACCGCGAACGCGGCATCTATGTCGACCCGGCCAAGGTGCACCACATCGGGCACCGTGGCAAGCATTTCACCGTGCCGGGTGTGCATCTGTCGGAGCCGTCGCCGCAGCGCACCCCCGTCATCTATCAGGCGGGCGCATCACCACGCGGGGTGCGGTTCGCGGCCGAGAACGCCGAGGCGATCTTCATCGCGGGACCGTCGAAACGGGTGCTCGCGCAGACGGTCGCGCGGGTGCGCGACGCCCTCGAGGCTGCGGGCCGGGATCGGTACGCCGCCCGCATCTACGCCCTCGCCACCATCATCACCGATGCGACCGACGACGCCGCCCAACGCAAACACGAGGAGTACCTGTCCTACGCCAGCGTGGAGGGCGGGCTGGTGTTCATGTCCGGCTGGATGGGTATCGACCTGTCCGAATACGACCTCGACGACCCGATCGGCGAAGTCGAGAGCAACGCGATCCAATCCGCGGTGGCGGCCTTCCAGGAATTCGACGATGACGGACGTGAATGGACGGTCCGCGATATCGGCCGGTGGGCGGGTATCGGCGGTATGGGCCCGGTCTTCGTCGGTTCCGGCGAAACCGTCGCCGACCGCTTGCAGGAATGGGTCGACGGCACCGATCTGGACGGCTTCAACCTCGCCTACGCGATCACTCCCGGCAGCTTCGAAGACATTGTCCGGCACGTGGTTCCGGTGCTGACCGAGCGCGGTGTCTATGCCACCGAATATCAACCGGGCACGCTGCGCAATGCGCTCTTCGGCGCCGGTGATCGGCTTCCTGAGGAACATCGTGGAGCGCGCTACCGGCTGGGTGGTCCTGGATCGACGGCCCTGCCGGACGAGGCCGTCCGTCGAGTCGCGGCAGCGCCGTCGGTGTAGATCGGACGGACCGGAGAGCGGTTGATCCGGTCCACCGGGCAGTCGAACAGGGGTGTCGGCCGAATCGGCACGCGCGGCCTGCGGCCCGGCGCCAGGCCCTGCGCCGCCCCGTTCAGAACGAGCCGAGAAATATCCCGGCCACCGCCTCCAGCCCGAGGCGGTCGATGGTGTCGAAGCGAGCGGGTAGCGGGCTGTCCAGATCGAGGACCCCGACCAGCTCACCCTGCCGCACCAGCGGGACCACGATTTCCGAGCGGGTGTCGGCGTCGCAGGCGATATGGCCGGGGAAGGCGTGCACGTCGGGGACGAGCTGGGTGACGCGGGTGGTGGCGGCGGTGCCACAGACCCCGCGGCCGAGGGCGATCCGCACGCAGGCGGGCTTGCCCTGGAACGGCCCCACCACCAGCTCGTGCCCGTCGAAGAAATAGAAGCCCGCCCAATTGAGATCGGCCAGGGTGTGGAACAGCAGCGCGGACAGGTTCGCGGCATTGGCGATCCGGTCGGATTCGCCGGCGACCAGTGCCCGCGCCTGTTCGGCGAGACCGCGGTACTGCTCGGTGCGGTCCCCGCTCAGTTCGGTGACGGTGAACGACATGCCGCCATGGTATGCGTCATCGTCATACGGTCTCCCTATTGATTCTGCGTGATCGCAATACTGCCGGAAGAGATTGGCCACCAGCACCATTCACCCATGACAACGCAGCATTCCGCTTCCCGCTCCACCCGTTCGGCCGCGGTGATCGGCGCCGGCCAGACCGGCGTCACTGCGGCGCTCGGCCTGCTCGACGCAGGCTTCGACGTCACCCTCTACAGCGATCGCGATCAGCGTGCGCTCCGCGACGATGTGCCCGCCACCGGTACCGCCCTCGAATTCGGTGAGACCCAGCAGGCCGAGGCCGCGCTCGGACTGGACAGCTACACCGGGCGCGCGCCGAGGCACACCGGGCTCAGCGCGCGCATCGTCGGGCCGGACAAGGCCGAGCTCATCGCCTTCGACGGACAGTTCGACGGCTATGTGGGCGTCGCGGTCGACACCAGGCTCAAAGCCGACGAGCGGCTCAGCACCTTCCGGGAGCGCGGCGGCGCCTTCCTCGTCGAACCGGTCACACCCGAAACGCTGGACACCATCGCGGCCGCCAATGACCTGACCCTCGTCGCGACCGGCAAGGCCGGACTGTCCGAGCTGTTCGCCATCGATCCGCAGCGCACCGTCTACGACAAGCCACAACGTTCCCTGCTGACCGTCACCGTCACCGGGCTCGGCCATGATCAGGGCGTGTTCGCCCACCGCGGCCAGGCCGGCGGAGCGCACAGCGGCTTCTCCATCATCGCCGACCAGGGCGAAGGCTGGTGGGGCCCGTATCTGCACAAGGACGCGGGCCCGAGCTGGGCGTTCCTCGGCTGGGCCCGCCCGGGCAGCGAATGGGAATCGCGTTTCGCCGCAGCCGATTCCGCCGAGTCCGCGCTGCGCATCGTCAAGGACCTCTACCGCGATTTCGCCGAATGGGATCTGCCGGAAGTGCTCGCCACCGAGGTGATCGCCGAGGACCCGCATTCCTGGCTGAAGGGCGCGGTGCGGCCGGTGGTCCGGGCCGGAGTCGGGCATACGGCCAACGGGCATGTGGTCGCCGCGCTCGGTGACACCGCGGTCGCCTACGACCCGATCGCCGGGCAGGGCGCCCAGAGCGGCTTGATCCAGGCCCAGCGGCTGATCGCGGCGGCCGCCGTGCACGACGGCCCGTTCGACGCGGCGTGGTTGCAAGCGCAGTACGACAGCTTCCTCGCCGCCCGCAGCGACGCCGCGAACAAGGTGACCAGGCTGTTCCTCAGCGACCCCGCGCTCGGGGAGATCGCCGAACCGTTCTTCGCGGCCGCGGCCGCGGCCGTCGAACCGCGGTTCGCGTCGGCGCTGGTGGGTCTGCTGCACCGGCCGCAGCCCTTGCTCGCCATCGATTCGGCTGCCGACGCCGCCGCCTACATCACGCAGGTCACCGGGGTCGACGCCGCCGAGCTGCTCGGCCGGTTCGCACCGGCGGGCCGGTTCGAGCGGTCGTCGTTCGCGCCCGCGCTGGCAGTGGGCTGACCCGGCGATCCGATCGCACAGATTCAAACCCTCGTCCGGCCACCGGCCCGGTGCTGAAGTGGATGGTGCGCCGACCGTCCGCCCGGCACCGGCCCGGCGGCCCGACGAACCCGACCTTGGAGCAACTATGACCACCGAGCAGATCGCCGACCGGATCCGGTTCGCCTATTGGGTGCCCAATGTGAGTGGTGGCCTGGTGACCAGCGATATCGAGCAGCGCACCAGCTGGGATTTCGAGTACAACAAGCAACTGGCGCAGACCGCGGAGAACAATGGTTTCGAGTACGCGCTCTCGCAGGTGCGCTATACCGCCTCCTACGGCGCGGAATTCCAGCACGAGTCCACCTCGTTCAGCTTGGCCCTGCTCGGCGCCACTGAGCGGCTGAAGGTGATCGCGGCGGTGCATCCCGGACTGTGGCATCCGGCGGTGCTGGCGAAGTTCGGCGCGACCGCGGATCATCTGTCCAACGGCCGATTCGCCATCAACGTGGTGTCCGGTTGGTTCGCCGGTGAATTCACCGCGCTCGGTGAACCATGGCTCGAACACGACGAAAGATACCGGCGCAGCGCAGAATTCCTCGAGGTGATCCGCAAGATCTGGACCGAGGACAATGTGAACTACGGCGGCGATTTCTACCGCATCCGTGATTTCACGCTGAAGCCGAAACCGCTCAATACCCCGGAACGCCCCAATCCCGAACTGTTCCAAGGCGGTAACTCGACCCCGGCCCGCCGCAATGGTGGCCGCTACGCCGACTGGTACTTCTCCAACGGCAAGGATTTCGACGGCGTCACCGAACAACTGGACGATCTGCGCGCGGTCGCCCGCGAGCATCAGCGGGAGGTGAAGTTCGGCCTCAACGGGTTCATCATCGCCCGCGACACCGAGAAAGAAGCCCGCGATACCCTCCGCGAAATCATCGAGAAGGCGAACAAACCCGCGGTGCAGGGTTTCCGCGATGCGGTCCAGCAGGCCGGCGCCGCCACCCGCGACGGCAAGGGAATGTGGGCCGACTCCACCTTCGAGGATCTCGTGCAATACAACGACGGATTCCGCACCCAGCTGATCGGCACACCCGAGCAGGTAGCCGAACGGATCGTGGCCTACCGCGATCTCGGCGTCGACCTCATCCTCGGCGGATTCCTGCACTTCCAGGAGGAGATCGAATACTTCGGGGCCAAGGTGCTGCCGCTGGTACGGGAACTGGAGGCGGCGCGCACGCCCGTCGCGGCCGGACGATGACCGCCGTCGGCGCCGCCCGCATCACCTCGGCCGCGCAGGCCCGCGCGGTGGCCATCCGGCTCGCGCACGAGTTCGCCGGCGGCGCGGCGGCGCGGGATCGGGAACGCGAGTTGCCCTATGCGCAAATAGATCAGCTGTCCTCCTCTGGACTGCTCGCCATCACCGTGCCCGCCGAGTTCGGTGGCGCGCAGTTGCCGCCGAGCGTGGTAGCCGACGTGCTGCGCATACTCGCCGCGGCCGATCCGAATATCGCGCAGATCCCGCACAGCCACTTCGTGTACCTGAACCTGCTGCGGTTGGCCGGTTCGCCGCAGCAGCGGAGCCGGTATTTCGGTGCGGTGCTGGACGGCGCCCGGATCGCGAATGCACAGTCCGAGCGCACGGGTTCGACGGTCGCCGATATCTCCACCACGGTCCGCCCGGCGGCTTCCGGGTATCGCATCGACGGCACGAAGTTCTACTGCACCGGGTCACTGTTCGCCGACATCCTCGCGGTGCTCACCAGGCTCGACGACCCGGAGAGCCGGTCCGGCCTGCCGCCGGGGGAGTACGTCGCCTTCCTGCCGGCCGACACCGACGGAGTACGGATCATCGACGACTGGCACGGCATCGGCCAGCGCACCACCGGCAGCGGCACCGTCGAATTCGACGGGGTGCTGGTCTCCGGCGATCAGCTGGTCGCCCGGGCGGCAGCGGTCGGCGCGCCCAGTGGCTACGGCGCGTTCGCGCAGCTGCTCCACGCGGCGATCGATACCGGTATCGCCCGCGGAGCGCTCGACGCGGCAACGGAATTCGTGCGCACCAAGTCGAGGCCGTGGTTCGAGGCAGCGGTGGACCGGGCCGTGGACGATCCACTGCTGGTCCAGCGTTTCGGGGAACTGGCGGTCGCCGTGCGGACGGCGGAGGCCACATTGTCGGCTGCTGCGGCAACCGTCGACGCCGCCACGGCAGAGGGTCCACAGCGCACCGCCGATCTGCCGCAGGACAACCGGGCTCGACCGCAGGCGGCGGGCGCTCGGCCACGGCACGACCCGCCCGGTGCCACGACGCCGGACAGCGTTGCCGAAGCCTCGATCGCGGTCGCCACCGCGAAGGTCGTCGCCGATCGCGCGGCGAACGACGTATCCGCCGCGCTGTTCGAGGTCTCCGGGACCCGCAGCGCCGCAGCCGAAGCCAACCTGCACCACTTCTGGCGCAATGCCCGCACCCATACCCTGCACGATCCGGTCCGATGGAAGTACCAGCACATCGGGCGGTCGGTGCTGCACGGCACCCCGCCACCGCTGCACGGTGTGATCTGAGAAGTGAGGAGACGAAAGTGGCAGTGACGGTGGTCGTCGGCAATCCGAAACCGGCCTCGCGCACCCTGGCCGCGGCGAGGCTGCTCGCCGAAACCCTGCAACCGGAATCCGAACCGGCCGTGGTGGATCTGGTGTCGTTCGGACCCGCCCTGCTGTCGTGGGGCGATCCACAGGTCGGCGCGGCGGTACGGACGGTGGCCGCCTCCGAACTGGTGGTATTCGCCAGCCCCACCTTCAAGGCCACCTACACCGGCCTGCTGAAGCTGTTTCTCGAACAGTTCGACGGCGGCACCGGATTGGCCGGGGTGGTCGCCGTACCGCTGATGCTCGGCGCCGGACCGGCACACGCCCTCGCGCCGGACTTGCTGCTCAAGCCCGTGCTGGTGGAATTGGGGGCGACGGCCCTGCCCGGGCTCTATCTGTCGGATCAGACCTTCCGCGAAGACGGCGTCATCGCCGGCTACGCCGAGCGGTGGCGCCCGGCGGTCGCGGCGCTGGCCGGAACAGGAGTGGCCAACCATGGATGAACTGTTCTCCGCACCCGCCGACGGCGCCGGACTGCGCCGCGCGTTCGCGAATTTCCCCAGCGGTGTCGTCGCGGTCTGCGCGCAGCTCGACGGGGTGCCGCACGGTTTGGCGGTGGCGACCTTCGTGCCCGTCTCGCTCGATCCGCCGCTGGTGTCGTTCTGCGTGCAGAACACCTCGACCACCTGGCCGCGCCTGACCGGCGCCGATCAGCTCGGGCTCAGCCTGCTCGGTACCGAACAGCAGGATGCCGCCCGCGCACTCGGCAGCCGGTCCGCCGACCGCTTCCAGGGGCTGGAACTGCATCACGGCAGTGGTGACGCGGTGTTCATCGACGGTGCCTCGGCCTGGATCGAAGGGACCGTGCAGGCGCAGGTCCCTGCGGGTGATCACCAGGTCGTCATCCTCGGCGTCGACCGCATCGCCACCCATCCGCACCGCGAACCGCTCATCTTCCACGGCTCCCGCTTCCGGCTGTTGCGCGCCGGCTGAGCCTCGACGCGCTGTCGTCCACCGGACGCGACACGCGCGGGCGTCCGGTTTCGGTCGTGGGGGTTGCGGTGTCCCGCTGGGTAACCCATCGTGGAAGACGCTGGGTCAGGGCTTTTGTTCTACAGTCCAGTCGTACCCGAACGACGAGCGAAGGGGGCCGAAGTGGCGCGAACTGTGCGGATCGATCCGGATGCGGTGAACACCTACAAGGTGGTCGCGGATCAGGTGGCAGGTGAGCTCGCGGGTGCGGCGGCCCAATTGGAGCCTGGCACCGATATCTCTCGTATCGCCGCGGGCGTCGGGCTGCTCGGCGCCGATTTCGCGACCGAGTTCGTCGCGGCCGTCGCCGACGACCACACCGCGTTGACCACCGCCGCGACGCTGGTCACCGCCTACGGGCAGACGGTGCAGGGGCAGGCCGCCGCGGCCGCCGACCTGGACGCCACCGCCGCCACCGCACTCGGCCGGGCGGGTGAGCAGGCATGAAACCGATCTCCGATCCGCCCATGGTCACGGTGCTGGCCGAACCGCTGCGGCGCTTGCGTTCCGGGCTCGGCTCGGGCGCACCCGCGCCCGATCAGCAGGTGCTCGGCGCCTTGACCACCGCCTCGGCCACCGCCGACGCCACCGAATCCACCCAGACCCGTGGTCTGCACGCGCTGGAATCGTCGTGGTCGGGCCAGGCCGCCGAGACCGCGGTTCCCGTCATCCGCACCACTCGCAGTGAGATCGGCGCGGTGGCCGACCGGGGGCCGCAGTACGCGGCGCTGCTGTCGGACGCGCACGGCACCAGCAGCCGCGCCGCCCGCGAGGTCGACGTCATCATCGACGATTTCCGGCGGGACGCCCGCGCCATCCTGGACACCGCCACCTCCGCCCCGGAAACCGACGCCGTGATCGACCGTGCCGCCCAAGCCATCCGGGAGGCACTCGGCGTGGTGAACACCGCCCAGGGCGAAATGGACGGCCATCGGCAGCGGTTGCGCGATATGGGTCCGATGACGATGACCACCCCGCAGGGTGTGCTCACCACCCCCGGCACCACCATCCCCGGAACCACCACAACCGTGCCGGGCACCGTGCCGGGCCAGCCGATGGACCCGGCGCTGGTGATGCAGTTGCAGTTGCAGCAGCAGCTCGTGGCGGCGGGTGTGCAGCTCGGCACCACCGCCATCGATGCCGGGGTGGAACTCGGCACGAAGATCATCGACCGGATCGCCGATGTGGGCCTGAAAGTGGTCGACACGGTCGGCGCCCAGGCAGGCACCGCGATCGAGCGGGCCCTCAACCCGGACAAAGCCGACGACGCCGAGACCGGCCCCGCCTCGACCGCACCCGCCGGCACTCCGGGGAGCCCGGTCCCGCCGAAGGCATTCGACTTCGGTGGCGGTCCCGCGCCGAAACCGGAGACGGCCCCGTCCGCCCCCGGTGCCGCGATGGCGGCCCCGCCCCCGGCGCCGCCGCGTTCGATTCCGGCCGAGCCCAAGCCGTCCGACGACGGCGGCGCGGGCGGTGGCCCGTTCGCCGCACCACCGCCGCCTTCGGGTGGGCACCACGGCGGCATGGTCGTTCCGCCCGGCACCGGCCAGGGCGGCGGCGATCAGGAACGCAAGCCGCGGCCGGGCCAGCTCGGCGTGACCGTTCCGGCGGCCCTGCCGACCATGGTCACCGCACCCGCGATCGGCGCCGACGACGACCGATGAGCGACAACCCGTTCGACCCCGGGCTGCCGATGGTGCGGGTACCGCCGCGCAAACGCGGGCGCAGGCGCAGGCCGCCACCTGCGGCCGCCGCGCCGCCGGACGGGCCCGGGCAACGGGAAGGCAGCTGGGACGACTGGCTCGAAACCCCCACCGGCCCACTGGAACCGCCCGCCGCCACCGAACAACCCGCCGCCGACGACCTCGAGCAGTGGCAGCAGGAGCCGGAGTACGACGCCCCCGAGGAGACCGTCGCCGCCTACCGCGACCACGAGCCGTCGCTGCTGCCGCCGCTGATCGATCGCAGCGGAAAGATCGGTGGCGGCCGACGTCAACCCCGGGCGAAGCGCTCGACCAGCGATGACGGTGGCAGCGGCGGCCGCGCGCTGAGCATCCTGATGGGTGTGGGGCTGGCCATCGGGATCGCAGCTGTCGCCGTCGTCATCTCGACCTCGACCGACGGCGACGACAAGCGCACCGTGACCGCCGACGTCCGCGGACAAGCACCCGACTCGGCCGAGCAGCCCAACGGCGGCAACCAGCTGCCGACCGCCACGGGCACGCCCACGTCGGCACCGCCCGAATCGCCCGCCGAAGCGCCGCCCTACGCCGCCGACGGCTGCGTGCAGCAGCTCGACGGCACCGGCGGAGCCGTGGTCTCCGGAACGCCTACCGGCGGAACGGGTTCCGGCGCCGACGCGATCTTCGGCTTCGAACACGCCTACTACGTCGCCCGCGACGGCCACCGCGCCCGCAATTTCGTCACCGCCGACGCCGCGGTCTCCGATGCCGCGGGCATCGACCGCGGCATCGCCCAGGTCCCGCTCGGCACCCGCTACTGCGTCACCATCACCCCGCTCGCCGATTCGGCTCCCGAGCGCTTCCTCGTCGACCTGGTCCAGCAGTACCCCGGCGAGCCCCCCGACACCTTCCACCAGATCATCACCGTCGCCACCCTGGACGGCCACACCCGCATCACCCGCATCGAAAAGGCGCCGAGCTGAGGCGATCCGGCGCTAGATCAGCAGTGACGACGGCGCGCGCCCGACCATGTCCCGCGCGGTCCGCGCGAGGTGCGCCTGATCCGCGAACTCCGCGTGCGCGGCCGCATCGGCCACCGACCCTGCGGGCAGCACGCCGATGGCGGTGCGCAGCCGTCGCCACCGGCGCAGCCGCGCCAGCGGAACACCGACCTGCTCGTGGACCAGGCGACGTAACCTCGGCGCGGACAGTCCGACGGTCCGTGCCAGGTCGGCCAGGGTGGGCGCCGCCATCAGCTGCTCGAGCGCCAGGGCCACCCGTGGATCGAGGTGGTCGCCCCGCCCCGTGCGCAGCAGGAGCTCCCGGCGCACCGCTTCGAGGTCGGGGACGCCGTCGAGGTCGTCGTGGATCGCCAGCGCAGCACGGAGCCTGCGCTTGTCCAGCGCCGACAGCGCGATCGGGCCGACACCGCGCGGCAGCAGCGGGATGTCGACGAAGACGCCGATGTAGCCGCCGGAGATGCGGCTGGAATGCGGCCACTGCGGCGGGATCAGGACCGCGGGCGGGGTGAGCCGACCGGTGCGCGCCACCTCCGCCGGACCATCGCCGAGCGGAAGCAGAAGTTTCCAGGCCGGATGTTCATGGCGGCCGACCGCCGCGGTTCCGGTATCGGCGAACACGGCCGCCGATTCGTCGCAGGCGAACACGACGCGGCGATCGTTTCGTTCAAGCCGCCACAGGCCGTCCGGCGACATGCTCACCACATGCACGCTATCGCAGCGACTCTGCTCGGACTGTTCCTCATCGGTTGCGGCCTCGCACACCTGCTGGCCCCCGCATACTTCGCGCGCCTGGTGCCGTCCTGGTTGCCAGGGCCGAAACAGCTTGTCGCCGTGTCGGGCATCGCCGAGATCGTGATCGGCGCGATGGTCATCGTGCCCGCCTGGCGCGCAGTCGGCGGTTGGCTCGCCGCTGCCATGCTCGCGGTCTACCTGCTGCTCTGGCTCGACCGCCTGCGCACCGGGACCGGTGCCCGCCGAGCCGAAGCCGCCGGCGTCGCGGTCAACGCCATGTACCTCGTGTGGGGCGGATATGTCGCGCTGGGAGCCGGGTGAGCGCCGTGCGGCGGATCAGAGACAGTGCCGAGGCTGAGTACCCGACAGCGACTGGAGGAAGAACACGATCGGATTGATCTTGCCCACGCAGGAGGGTGGCATCTCGGCGGAGCCGGTGCTCACCGGCCGCACCGGATCGGCGGCGGCGATACCGGAACCGGCCAGCTGTGCGGGGACGAGGAGGGCGGCCGTCACGGTGACGGCGGCGGCTGTCTTACGCATGGGGTCTCTCTTTCACTCAGCTGTGCCCCCGGGTGAGAAAACTATCCCGCCGCGGCCGCGACGCCCAGACGTCACTTTCCCGGGCGCCGACGTGCGGGCGGAGGAGGCGTCCAGGCGCGAACCGAAACAGCGCGCGGGTGCACCCCCGAGCGCGACGGGGATCGACCCACGCGACCCCATCGATCAAGAGCCGTGACGCCGCACGTGACGGCGTCCCCGCGGCCGAGGCGAACGCCGACAGTATTCCGCACCGGACGACGTAGTGACGGCGGTGAATGAGCCCCACGCGGGCCCACCAGAATTGACCAGCGCAGCGCCCGGTCTGATAAGCTCGCGGACGCGCGAACGCGTAGGCCGATGTAGTTCAATGGTAGAACTTCTGCTTCCCAAGCAGACAGCGCGGGTTCGATTCCCGTCATCGGCTCAAAGAGAAGGCCCCGAGTGATCAGTCACTCGGGGCCTTTGCTTGTGCGGAGGAAGCTCGCCGAACGATGACGGTCGCAGAGGCTTGTTTATGACTGACTGGTCATTCATTATGGGGCTATGCCGAAAGTAGTCGATCGTGCCGCACGCAGGCAGGAAATCCTTGATGCCGCCGCGAAGGTGTTTGCCCGCAAGGGGTTCGCGGCCTCGCGCATAGACGATGTCGCGGCCGAGGCGGGGATCGCCAAGGGCACCATCTACCTGTATTTCGACAGCAGGGATGCACTGCTCAGCGGCGTCTTCGGTAGCTACATGGCCGAGACCGAGCAGGTACTGGCCCACCTCGGTGAGGGGCCCGCGCTGCAACGGCTCGCCCGACTCGTGCGTGGCGCGATGGAGATGCTGGACTCCCATCCCGATCACGTGCGGGTTCTGCTGGATGTGTGGGCCGCGAATCCGCCCATCGATCTGGTCGGCGTCTATCGCGACTATCGCGCCGCCATCTCAGGACTGCTGGCCGAGGCCGCCGAGCAGGGGGAACTACGGGAGGGGGTCGGCGCGCGGCACGCGGCGGTCATTGTCGCGGCGATCGAAGGATGTCTGGTGCAGGCCCTGGTCGACCCCGACTTATCGCTACGCGATCTGGTCGACCCGGTGCTCCAGATCTGCGTGGAAGGAATCCGGCGATGAATCTCATCGATCGGCTGATCGCGCCGGGCGCCACCCGGTCGGAGGTCGGTCTCGGCTTCGGTTCCGCGGTCTGCGGGGCGGCAACAGGATTCGCGCTGGCGGCAACGGCCGGGTGGTCCTGGCTCGCGGTCGCGGTGGTCACCGTCATCGCCTTCGACCTGTTCGGTGGCGCGGTGGTGAATGCGCTGACCTCGGCCAAACGCTGGTATCACCGCCCTGGCCGGACGTGGATCCATCACCTGGGCTTCGTCGCAGCGCATCTGCAACCGTTCATCCTGGCGGCGGTGGCACCCGGTTTCGGGTGGGCCGCAGCGGTCGTCATCTACACGGTGGCTATGGCCGGTGCCGTCATCGTGACCGGGACGCCGGAGGCGCTGCGCCGCCCGATCGCCTTCGCGGCCACCGCGTTCGGTGTGGTCGTGGTGACCAGCCTGATCGCCGTCCCGCAGGAACTGCTCTGGTTCGCGCCGGTATTGCTGATCAAGCTGCTGTTGGCGCATCTGCTTCCCCTGGACGCCGGGGGTGCTGACCTGCGCGAACCGTGGAGGAGCGGCGCGGCGGCATGAGGATCGTTATCCTGCGAAAGCAGTGGCAGGCACCGCGTTCTCGATCCACTGTTCGAGCCGGATCGCCCCGCACGCACCGGACGTAAGGAACACCCAGCACATGAGCACCACCACGCACGCATTCACCGACGACGCGCTGGGCGAGATGGACGCGGTGGCATTGGCCGCCGCGATCCGCGACGGGCAGGTGGGGCGGGCCGAAGTGATCGAGGCCGCGATCGAACGAGCGCAGCGAGTGAACCCGCAGCTCAACGCGATTCAGGCCGAATGCTTCGCGCGGGCGCGGGCCGCGCAGCCGGCCTCTGGGGTGTTCTCCGGGGTGCCCGCCTTCGTCAAGGACAACACCGATATCGCCGGGCTGCCCACCTGCCACGGTTCGGCCGCCTTCGATCCGCATCCGGCCGCACGTACCAGCGGGCCGGGCGCGCAGTTCCTGCATCCGGGGTTCGTCGCGCTCGGCAAGTCCACGCTGCCGGAGTTCGGGCTCACGGCGAGCACCGAATACGCCGACCGTCCGCCGACACGCAACCCGTGGAACACCGACTACTCGGCGGGCGCGTCCTCGGGCGGATCCGCGGCGCTGGTCGCGGCCGGTGTGGTGCCGATCGCGCACGCCAATGACGGCGGCGGCTCGACCCGCATCCCGGCCGCCGCCAACGGCCTGGTCGGCTTGAAACCCACCCGCAACCGGCTGCTGGACCAGCCCGGCGCCAGGCAGCTACCGGTGCACCTGGTGGCCGAGGGCGTGCTGACCCGCTCGGTCCGCGATACCGCGCATTATCTGGCGGCCGCCGAACGCTTCCACACCAACACCAAACTTCCACCCATCGGCCTGGTGGAGGGCCCGAGCGAGCGGCGGTTGCGCATCGGCGTGATCCGCCACGACGTGCGCGGTCGGGCCGTGCATGAAGAGACCGGCGCGATCCTCGACTCAGCGGCTGCCGTCTTCGCCGGTCTCGGCCATGAGCTGGTCGAAACCCGGCTCCAGGTCGACGAGCAGTTCATCGAGGATTTCAAGCTGTACTGGGCGGCGGTGGCGGCTTTGCTGTCGACCTCGTTCCGGATCGCGCAGCGCAAACATTTCGATCCGAGTTTGCGCGATCCGTTCACCAAGGGCCTGTCGGCGCTGGCCACGAGCCGGCCGCTGAGCGTCATGCGCGCGGTGCGAAGGCTCCGCACCGCACCCGCGATCTACGACGCCCACTTCACCGACGTCGACGTGCTGCTCACCCCGGTGCTCTCGCATCCGGCGCCGCTGCTCGGCGATCATTCCCCGAACCTGCCGTTCGACGAGCTGTTCGCCAAGCTCGTCGACTACGTCGGGTTCACCCCGCTCAACAATGTCGGCGGCGGGCCCGCGGTATCGCTGCCACACGGGCGCATGTCGGCGAACCTGCCCGGTTCGATCCAGCTGTCGGCCCGGCACGGCGCCGAACGTACGCTGCTCGATCTGGCCTACCAGTTCGAGGCCGCGAGCCCATTCCCGCGGATCACCGATGTGCAGAGCGCCGGCGAAAGGGTCGCCGGCTAGCCGCTCCGGGCGAGTCGGCGCCGACCGAAGCGCACGACAGGACCTCGCGGCATCAGGAGAAGCCGCGGGCCGGGTGTGGTTCTACGCCTCGGCTCGAGGTGGTACCCGGCTCGGTCCCGCGCGGAACCGACGCCTCGTCCTGGCCGAACTACTTCTGCGCCCACACCCCGAGCTCATTCCCGCTCGGATCGGTGAAGTGGAATCGCCGACCGCCCGGGAATTCGTACGGCCCGTTGACGACGGTCCCGCCCGCGGCCTCGACCGCCCGCACCGAGCCGTCCAGATCGTCGGAGTACAGCAGCACCAGCGGCCCGCCGTGACGTACCTGCTCGGCCAGCGCCAGCCCGCCGACCTCGGCGTTTTCCGCTCCGGCCGGGTTTCGGATGCCGGCGTATGCGGGTCCGTAGTCGTTGAACTGCCACCCGAACGCCTCGGTATAGAAGCGTTTGGCCGCGGGCAGATCGGTGACGGCGATTTCGATGTAGTCGATGGCGTGATGACGGTGGCTGCCTGCGTCGGAATCGGACATGGGCCGATGATGCCGCAGGGGTCCGACAACTTCCCGGTGACCGGGCCGCGATGGCCTGCCATTACGCTCGTGCGCGTGCTGCTTTCCGATCGTGACATCCGCGCGGAGATCGCCGGTGGGCGTCTCGGGCTCGAGCCGTTCCAGGAAAACCTGATCCAGCCGTCGAGCATCGACGTGCGCCTGGACGGGATGTTCCGGGTGTTCAACAACACCCGATACACCCATATCGACCCGGCTCAGCGGCAGGACGAGCTGACCAGTCTGGTCGAGCCCGCGCCCGGTGAGCCGTTCGTGCTGCATCCGGGTGAGTTCGTGCTCGGCTCCACGCTGGAGGTGTGCACCCTGCCCGACGATCTGGCGGGCCGCCTGGAGGGTAAGTCGAGTCTGGGCCGGCTCGGCCTGCTCACCCATTCCACCGCGGGGTTCATCGATCCCGGGTTCAGCGGCCACATCACGTTGGAGCTGTCGAATGTGGCGAACCTGCCGATCACGCTGTGGCCGGGCATGAAGATCGGTCAGCTGTGCCTGTTCCGGCTGACCAGCCCCGCCGAGAACCCCTACGGCAGCGCCGCCACCGGCTCCAAATACCAGGGTCAGCGGGGCCCGACGCCGTCGAAGGCGTACCTGAACTTCCCGCTGCCGAGCCTGGACCGGTAGCTCCCGGCGCGAACGGGCCGACGTCGGCACCGGCACCATCTTCCGGTATCGATCAGGACCGGCGCCCGCGCCGATCCTGTCCCCCCGCCCGGCCCGGCGCACAGCTTCCTCGTCTATGCGCCGGGACCGAGCGCGACCGACCGCTCTAGTCGGGCCGATCCGCACCCACCGCAAGCGCGGCTGTGACGATCGTCGACAGCGGCGGCAGTCGTCGGCCTCGCTCCGGAGGCTCGACCCAGTAGCAGCCTTCTCTGGTCCAGCGACCGAGGCCGGTGGGCAGCATGACGGCACTGCCGACAGCGGGTATGCCGATGTCGAGGCGGTTGAGCACCTCCATGAGCTGCGCGCCTGGCCTGCTGTCCGGGGTGGCCAGGAAGCTCCAACGGATCTGCCTGGCCAGCATGGGAACTCGCACGCCCTGCTGTGCCAGTGCCGCACGGACCTTCTCCGCGCGCCAGGTGGGTAGGTGAATCACGCAGGCCCTCGCGGTGATCGGTAGCATCACGAACCCGCCGCGTTCGGTGACCACCAGCCCGAATTCGTGCCGGTAGAAGGCCGCCCAATCGTCGATCGTCCTCAGTTTTTCCACGTTCATCGCGTAGCCCCCTGGCCCGCTGACGCCGGGCCGGTCGGAGTCGGATTCGCCACCGATTCCAGGCTCGCGGTAATGCCCGGCGCGCCACAAGCGCCGACCCGCCGGCGTTCCACTGCCCTTGCGCTGCCAGTTATTCGAGTCGAAAAGGCATGTGGCAGCGCTCACAATTTGCTCGTAACCTGTGGGGGACGTTTCGTTCGAAGGGAAGACAACGTGGTCCGGCAGTGGTCAGGGAAGGAGACCCGGGCGCTGCGCGACGCCATGCGGATGAGTATCCGGGAGTTTGCCGCCCATTTGGGGGTGCACCAGCGCCTGGTATCCAAATGGGAAGCGGGCGGCAGCCGGGTTCATCCGCGCCCGGTGAACCAGGCCGCGCTCGATACCTCCCTGGCCAGGTCCGACGATGTGGTGCGGGCACGGTTCGCGGAGCTGATCAGTCAGCCCGCCACACCGCGATTCGACGCGCGAGCCGGCGACTCGGCGCACAGCAGTTATTCCAGCGACGCGGAACTCTTGGACCTCATAGACGCCGGCGCGGTGAGAGGCGATGCGTTAGCAGCGATTTCGGAGAGGGATCTGATAATGGCGGCTGCCCACGAGGCCAGTGAACACGCGAGCCGGGCCGAGAGCACCAATATCGGCGCGATGACATTGGAACAGCTCGACGCCGACGTCACCCGAATCGCCAACGACTACGTGCATATTCCGCCGGTCCCGATGGTGGTGGAGATGCTGCGGGTGCGGCGGCGGGTGTATCGCTTGCTGGAGGGGCAGCAGCGTCCCGCCGATACCAGTCATCTGTATCTGCTCGCGGGTAGCTTGTCCGGGTTGCTCGCCAACGCCAGTACCGATCTCGGCCATTACGATGCCGCCGCCGAACAGATCCGCGCCGCCAGGGCCTATGCCGAATTATGTGGGCACAACGGATTACGCGCGTGGACCCGGGGCATGCATGCGCTCATCGAGTACTGGTCGGAGCGTCCACGCCGAGCGGTCGAACTGGCCCAGAGCGGATTGGAATTCGCCGATTCGGCCACCGCGCGGGTGCGATTGAGCAATATCGAGGCCAGGATCTGGTCCAAGATCGGCAGTGCCGCCGATACCGAGCGCTGCCTGCGCGCGGCCACCGACGCCCGCGACGGCTCCGGTTCGGACACCCTGCACGATGGCATCGGCGGCGTCTTCGGTTTCCCGGACGCGAAGGCGCAGTACTACGCGGGCGCCACCTACATCCATCTCGGCATGGCCGAGCCCGCCCTCGCGGCGACCGAGCAGGCGATCGAGCTGTACTCCACCGGCCCGGCATGGCAGCGCTCCTACGGCGCCGAGGCCCTGGCCCGGGTGGATTCGGCGGCCGCGCACCTGATCAACGGCAGCCTCGACGGCGCGAGCGAGGCCCTGCATCCGGTGCTCGGCCTCGCCGAGGACAAACGCATCGCCCAACTGGAGGAACGGCTCACCGGCGTCCGCCGCCGCCTCGCCGCGCCCACCTTCGACGGCGCGACCGAAGCCGCCGCGCTGGACGAGCGCATCGAGGAGTTCTGCGGGAGCACCGCCGCCAACGGGCTCGCGGCAGGGTCGGCGGGCTGAGCTCCGCTATTTCGGTTCGGCGGGAGCCATTCCTGAGCACAACCACCGGCCGTCGACCCGCTCCATCGTCACGGTGAACGACTGGCGCTCGTTCCGTGGCGCCGGTTCGAAGGCTTTCGTCACGGTGTAGTCGGCATGGACGCTCACCTCGGCCCGCTTGCCGTTCCCGGTGAGATAGACGCACTCGTTGGCGGAGCTCGTCGACGACATCTGCATCGTGACCATCAGGTTGCTCAGGTCGGGGAAGGTGTTGTCGAAATCGCTCTTGAACGTTCCGGTCGAGCCGGCGTCGACCGACCGCTTGTACGACTCGAGATCGCGGTAGTCGTAGGTGGTCATGATGGCGGTGAAATCGCACGCCGCCTGCCGGGCCGCCTCGCGGGAATCCTGCGCTGACGGCCGCGCGGTCGTCGTCGGCCGGGCCTGCTCGACCGGGTCCGAGTCGCTGATCGTCACGCCGATCGCGACTCCGACGCCGCCGATCACCAGCGCGGCCACCAGCACGGCGACGCCGATCAACGCGATACGGCGACCGGGCCCACGGCCGGGTGGTGGTCCAGGTGGTAGCGGCGCGCCGAAGGCGGGGTTCGGCATCGGCGCCCCCGGCGGTGGCTGAGTCCCCGGCCCGAACCCACTCTGCCAGCCGTGATCCGGGCCCATCGGCCCACTCTGCCAGCCGCCCCCGCTGTTGCTGCTGTCCAACGCCCGGTCTCCTCCGCCCACAGTTACGCCGGTCACCCTACGCGACGGCGAGGCGGGGACCCGGAGCGAGAATTGCCGAGGATGGCACCATGGAGCGGTGAGCACTGGTCATCATCCGCATCGCCCGCCGCGTGTTCTGGAGCAATCCACGAAGCTGCAGGACGTCGTCTACGAGATCCGTGGACCGGTACTCGCGCATGCGGCACGGCTGGAGGCCGAGGGGCATCGCATCCTCAAGCTCAACATCGGCAACCCGGCGCCGTTCGGGTTCGAGGCCCCCGATGTGATCATGCGCGACATCATCGCCGCCCTGCCCTATGCGCAGGGCTACTCCGAATCCAAGGGGATCCTGTCGGCCCGGCGCGCCATCGTCACCCGCTATGAGCTGGTGCCCGGTTTCCCCGAGCTCGACGTGGACAGCGTCTACCTGGGCAATGGTGTGTCCGAGCTGATCACCATCACCATGCAGGCGCTGCTGAACAACGGCGACGAGGTGCTCATCCCCGCCCCGGACTATCCGCTGTGGACCGCGATGACCAGCCTGGCGGGCGGCACGCCGGTGCATTACCTGTGCGACGAGTCCAACGGCTGGCAGCCCGATATCGCCGACATCGAATCGAAGATCACCGACAAGACCAAGGCGCTGCTGGTGATCAACCCGAACAATCCCACCGGCGCGGTGTACTCCACCGAGGTGTTGCAGCAGCTGGTCGACCTGGCGCGCAAACATCAGCTGTTGCTGCTCGCCGATGAGATCTACGACAAGATCCTCTACGACGACGCCAAGCACATCTCGCTGGCGACGCTGGCACCGGACCTGCTCTGCCTGACGTTCAACGGCCTGTCCAAGGCCTACCGGGTGGCGGGCTACCGGTCGGGTTGGCTGGCGATCACCGGTCCGAAGGAGCACGCGGCCGGCTTCATCGAGGGCATCGACCTACTGGCCTCGTCCCGGTTGTGCCCGAATGTGCCCGCGCAGCACGCCATCCAGGTGGCGCTCGGCGGCCACCAGAGCATCGAGGATCTGATCCTGCCCGGCGGCAGGCTGCTGGAGCAGCGCGATGTGGCCTGGGAGCGGTTGAACATGATTCCCGGCGTCTCGTGCGTGAAGCCGAAGGGCGCGCTGTACGCGTTCCCGCGGCTGGACCCGAATGTCTACGAGATCCACGACGACGCCAAGCTCATCCTCGACCTGCTGTTGCAGGAGAAGATCCTGATGGTCCAGGGCACCGGGTTCAACTGGCCCAACCACGACCACCTGCGGATCGTCACCTTGCCGTGGGCCCGTGACCTGGCCGTCGCCATCGAACGCTTCGGCAACTTCCTGTCCAGCTACCGCCAGTAGCGCATTGCCGTCAACGGGACCAGCCCCTGCTTCCTGCGGTGAAAACAGACTTCATGTTCGTCTAATCGCGGTTTTTGGAGACTTACTAGCGCAAAACAAGTTGTTTTGTGTACAGTAGGCATCGGCGCTTTCGAGCGCCCGGTCGGGTTGTCTACCCCCCCTGGACAAGCCGACCTTGTGGGTCAGGCTGCCTACCCCCCTGGGCGCCACCCTGCGGCCGGCGGAGACATCCCCCTGCTCTCCGCCGGCTTGCCCGCCTCTCCGCGTTTTTTTGGCCAGACTTAGACGCGGGGTTCTTTGCGTTGGCGGCCGGCGGTATTGCATAAAGGCGAGTTAGCCCGTACCCGGTGAGTTACCCGGATCTTGCGAGATCAGTTGGTGCGGTGGGGAGAAAGACCAGCTGGGCCGATTGGGGTTGGGGCGGTTGGTCGGGTCCGTGCTTGGTGGGTATCTGGATCCTGTGGGGCGGTGAAAGGTCTCTTTGGTGGGGGAATCTGGGCTCGGTGGTTGTCTCGACCGCTTCCGGTGCTCTTGAAAACCACGTCCATTAAGCTCGGCGCGTGAGCGACCACCATCACCATCACGATCACTCCGGGCCGATTGCCATCGGGGCTACCGCTGCGCGGGTCGTTGTCGGGTTACTAGCGGTCATCGGGGTGGTCGTGGTGATCGCCACCATCGCGTTGTGGCCCAGTGAGCAGCAGGTGGATATTCCGCTGCCGATGCAGAACGCCGGGGGCGGGGCGGTGCAGACCGAGGCGGGGACCGTGGTGTTGCAGGACATGGGGGCCTGCGGCAGTCCGTCGCTCGGCAAGGTGTTCGCGGACAAACCGGATCCGCCCGCCACCAACGCCTACACCTGCCAGCGCAGCCTGATCGCCATCGAATCCGGGCCGCACGAGGGCAATCACACGCTGCTCGAGATCGCTCCGGGGCCGGGGCAGCCGGAATTGAAAGCGGGCGACCACATTCGCATCGTCCGGCAGACCGCGCCCGACGGAACCCCGCTCTACTCCTTCGACGACTACGCGCGCGGCCTGCCGCTGACGCTGATCGCCCTGGCCTTCGTGGTGGTGATCATCGTGGTCGCGCGCTGGCGTGGACTGCGCGCACTTCTCGGACTCGGATTCGCCTTCGGCGTGCTGGTGATGTTCATGCTGCCCGCCCTGCTGGACGGCAAGCCGGCCATCCCGGTCGCGCTGGTCGCGGGCTCGCTGATCCTGTACGCGGTGCTCTACCTCGCGCACGGCGTGAACCTGCGGACCAGTTCGGCCCTACTCGGCACACTGACCTCGATGGTGCTCGCGGCGGTGCTGTCCTGGATCGCCATCGGCGTCACCGACCTGACCGGGCTGTCGGAGGAGCAGAACACCAACGTCGCCACCTACCTCGAACACGTCAGCATCACCGGGCTGCTGCTGGCGGGCTTCATCATCGGTTCGCTCGGTGTGCTCAACGACGTCACAATCACCCAGGCCTCGGCCGCCTTCGAACTGGCGGCGCTGGACGAGGGTGCCTCGCGCCGCGAGATCTTCGCCGCCGCCATGCGGGTGGGTCGCGACCACATCGCCAGCACCGTCTACACCCTGGTGCTCGCCTACGCCGGTGGTGCGCTGCCGCTGCTGCTGTTGTTCAGCGTCGCGGGCCGGGAGATCCGTGACGTACTGGTCGGCGACGCCGTGGCCATCGAGATCGCGCGATCGGCCGTCGGCGGTATCGCGCTCGCGCTGTCGGTGCCGCTGACCACCGGTATCGCGGTGCTGCTCGCGCGGCCGTTCGGATCGGGGAAACCCGCACCGAAGGTGACCAACCGCCCGCGCCACGCGAAGGCCTGAGTTCGGTCGCGGTGGTGTTCGCGCGGGCTGTTCGGATCCGGTGTCCGCATCTCGGGTGACCGACCGTCCGCCGCGCGGACCTGCCCGCCCATTGGTCGGCCCATGTGCGGTGCTGCTCACGCCGACCGCGCGGACCGGAACACGGACCGGCAGGTGACCAACCGCTGCGGCACGCGAACGACGAGCCGCTCGGCGTCGGAAGCCGGCTCAGCCCGGCGGCGGCGGAGGGAACAGCGGCGGGATCGTCGGAACGATGATCGGCGGCAGCCCGGGAACCACCACGATGGTGTTGGGGCCGACGGTGGTGGGCGCGGGCTCGTCCGGCCGCTGACGCTGCGGCGGTGGCTCGGCGATGGCTTCCTCGGCCTCGGTGGTGGTGGGCACCGCGGTCTGCGGGAGCGGCGCGCTCGCCTTCGACGGTGTGGTCGGCAGTGGTGAGGTGTTGCCCTCGCTGGTGTGGGAATCGCGTTCCAGCACCTGCGGGCCGTAGCCGAGCCCGAGACCGATGGCGGCCACCACCGCCAGCGCGCTCACCGTCAACGCGGCACCGCTGATCTCGCGGCGCCCGCGCCTGCGTTCGGTGGGCGCCGACAGCCACGACGGGGCCAGCTCGTCGTCGGCGAAGGCCGGGTCCGGGGCAGGGCGCGCAGCCGTCGTCGCGACCGGACGCGGTGCGCGCACGGCTCGGGCCAGCAGTGCGGCGCCGCGGGCAGCGACCGTCTCCGGATCTTCCGGCACCACGACCGGCAGCCCTAGCGAATGCTCCAAAACCCGCGCTACCAGCGGAATCCGGGCGCCACCGCCGACCACCAGCACGCCGTTGACGGGCATACCGGAGCGCATCACCACCTCGCGCGCCATCCGCGCGGACGATTCCACCGCGAGCGTGATCAGCGCTTCGAAATTCTCCTGCGCCAGCAACACCAGGCCCTGCTCGCTGGGCAACGCCACCGCGGTATTGCTCGACAGCTGTTCCTTGGCCTGCCTGCACAACGCGTCCAGCTGCGCCAAACCGGACGGATCGTGCGGGTGCGCGATGCGGCCGGAGGCGATCTGTTGTTCGCGGATCAGTGAGTCGATGTAGTCGCCGCTGATATCGCTGGTGCGTTCGGTGTGCCGGACCTGCCTGGTCTCGACGTCGACGATGCTCACCGACAGCCCCGAGCTCCCGAGGTCGTAGACGACGAGCATGGACGCCCCGCGGATATCGCCGCTGCGCTCGGCGAATTCGACGATCGCGTTGAGTTCGGGAACCAGCTCGTAGTTGGTGACCTGCTGTTTGGCCATGGCCGCGCGGAGCGCCCTTGCCTGCTGGTCGGTGCGGTAGGCGATGGCCGCTGCGGCGATATCGGCGGACGCCTCCAGCGTCACCCCGACGGCCTGGGCGGCGAGTTCGGCCGGGTCCTGCTCGGCTACCGGGACGGTCTGGAGGTCGAAGGACCGCGCGGCCAGATGCTCGTGCTGGTACCCGGCGTGGGGGCGGGCCAGCCGAACGGCGCAGGCCCCCACCGCAACTCCCAGTACCGAACCCATCAGCTGCTCATCTTCCCGCTCCACGACATGTGAGCCCGCATCGTCTGCACGCGGCGGCTCGTCCCCGAACCCTACCGACCGAGATCTGTGGAGTTCGCGGCAGTGCTGGCCGTTTACCTGATGGCCCCCGCCTCGACTGGCAACTCTACGGTGTGCCGAGCCCCGCGTACACCCATCCGGCCTCCCGCCAGGTGGCCGGTAGGAGACAGTTGCGGCCGTCGATGATGGACCGTGCCCGCACCACCGGATCCAGGTCGTGCGGCCGCAGCGCGGTGAATTCGGACCATTCGGTCAGCACAAGCACCACGTCCGCGCGATCGCAGGCCTCGGCCACCGAGGTGGCGTAGTTCAAGGTCGGGAACACCCGGCGCGAATTCTCCAGCGCCTTCGGGTCGTACACGGTGACAACGGCGCCGTGTAGCTGCATCATTCCGGCGACGTTGAGCGCGGGCGAATCGCGCACATCGTCGGATTCGGGTTTGAAGGCCGCGCCGAGCACCGCGACATTCGCACCGAGCAGCGATCCGCCGCAGGCCTTGGTTGCCATATCCACCATCTTGGTGCGGCGGCGCATATTGATGTTGTCGACCTCGCGCAGGAAGGTCAGCGCGTGGTCGGCGCCGAGTTCACCGGCGCGCGCCATGAAGGCCCGGATGTCCTTGGGCAGACATCCGCCGCCGAATCCGAGGCCCGCGTTGAGGAAGCGACGGCCGATGCGGGCGTCGTAGCCGAGGGCGTCGGCCAGCACGGTGACGTCGGCGCCGGTGGCCTCGCACACCTCCGAGACCGCGTTGATAAACGAGATCTTGGTGGCCAGAAAGGCGTTCGCCGACACCTTCACCAGCTCAGCGGTGGCCAAATCGGTCAGCAGGAACGGGATGTCGGCGGCGATGAGGTCGGCGTAGATCTCGCGCAACAGTTGTTCCACCCATGCCGATTCGGCGCGGTCGCGGTCGACACCGAGCACCAGCCGGTCCGGGCGCAGCGTGTCCTGCACCGCGAAGCCCTCGCGCAGGAACTCCGGATTCCATGCCACTTCGATATCGGTCGAGGTCAAAGCCCTGGCGCGGGCGCCGAGTTCGGCGGCGGTGCCGACCGGGACCGTCGACTTGCCGACGATCACCGACGGTCGCTCGAGCATCGGCGCGAGCGCGTCGATCACCGCGTGCACGTATTTCAGGTCGGCGGCGTATTCGCCCTTCTTCTGTGGCGTGCCGACCCCGAGGAAGTGCACATCGGCATGCGCGGCCGCCTCCTCGTAGGAGGTGGTGAAGCGCAGCCGTCCGGCGTCCAGGTTGCGGCGCAGCACCGCCTCCAGACCCGGCTCGTAGAACGGCACCACACCGTCGGAGAGCTTTGCGACCTTGCCCGGATCGACATCCACCCCGATCACGTCGTGCCCGAGTTCGGCCATACACGCGGCGTGCGTGGCCCCCAGGTACCCGGTTCCGAAGACTGTGCATCGCATGATCGATTGGTAAGCCGCGCCGGTGGCTACTCCGCCACACCGAGGCAAGAGTCCGGGCAACAATAGATGTACAGGGAGTGGAAACTTCCCTGACCTGCGGGTTCGCCCGCCGCGGTGGTCTGGATGCGCGAAGCCGCCTTGCCAGGGCGATATCCCGTCAGTCCGCCAGGGAAGTCGGTGGTTCCGATGCGTGTGCCGTGTGCAGTACGCCGACCAGCTCCGAGGAACCGCTCAGCCTGGTCTCACCGATCCGGTCCACCGCTATCGCGGGTGTCCACGAATTGAGCACCACCGCGCCGCCGAAGCCGGGCAGGTCGGTCGGGCGGATCGCCTGCGTCCGCTGCGGTATCCCGGCCGCGTGCAGCCGGCGGCGCACGATGCCCATCATGGTGCCGGTGAGCACCGCCGCCTCCGGCCAGACGACCGTTTCCCCATCCCAGAACGCCAGATTCCAGATGGAGGCTTCGGACAAGCGGCCCTGCCGGTCGACGAAGGCGGCGTCGTCGAACCCCGCCGCCCGAGCGCGGCGCAGGTAGTAGGTCTTGGCGCCCTCACCGACATGCTTGATCTCTGGCATGAACCGTTCGTGTTCGTAGATCGCGAGCGAGAGGGGGCCGCACGGTCCGTTCGCGGGCGCCGCGGTCCGGATGAGCGTGTGCAGTGACGGTTCGGCGGAGGTGCCGGTGAATTCCCCGGTGGAGTCGAACACCGTGAGCACCAGCGACAGATCGGGCGGCGAGCCGGCGACCGCGGTCCGCAGATCGGCGAGGACCCGTTCGGGTGCGAGGTCGGCGCCGAACAGCGTTCGCGAGGCTCCGGCCAATCGGTCCAGGTGCAGGTCGAGCCCGCGCACGGCGCTGTCGCGTATCTGCATCGCGGTGAAATGCGCGAAGCCGGCGAAGGCGTGGGATACCAGTGTGTCCGGATCGGCGGGCTGCCCGTCGATCAATGCCAGTGCGGGAAATGTGCTCATGCGGCGACGGTAAGCCTTGATACCGGTGTCAAGGTCAAGCCAGAACGGGGAGAGCGCGCCCGCCCGCTCGGCGCGGCCATGCATCACCGCTGGTGGACGGCGTGGATAGGATCGGCCGATGCGACGGATCGGCGGGACTGTGCTCGTCGTCTGCGCGGTGCTCGCGATCGTCACGGCGGCACTGTGGCCGGTATATGTGCGGCCACAGACCGAGGGCCCCGCTCCTGCCGACGCGATTCTGATTCTCGGTGGCGCCCACGACGGACGTGAGGAATTGGGGTTGACCCTCGCCCGGGACGGTTACGCACCGCGGGTGCTGGTATCCAATCCCTACGAACACAGCGCGTTGGTGAACCGGATCTGCCACGGCGGATACAGCTTCGAGGTGGAATGCTTCGACCCCGACCCGCGCACGACTCGCGGCGAGGGCCGCTACCTGGCGCGCCGTGCGCGCGAGGAGGGCTGGACGCGCGTGATCGTGGTGACGTTCACACCGCATATCTCGCGCGCGCGCTACATTCTCGGCAAATGCTGGTCCGGGGAACTGCTTTTCGTGGATCCGGAGCCGCGGCTTTCGGTGGCGCGCTGGGCTTACGACTATCTCTATCAGTCCGCCGGTTACGTCAAGGCGGCGTTCGAGAACTGCTAGATGCGCAGTCGAACGCCGCGCTGCCCGGCGGCGGATTCCGGGCAGCGCGGGCTCTCACGGTCTGGTCAGACGCGCGTAGCGGTTCAGATGATAGGCGCTGGAACCGAATTCGTTTTCTATCGCGGTGAGCCGCTTGAAATAGTGCCCGATGGCCAGTTCCTCGGTCATGCCCATCGCGCCGTGCAATTGCACCGACTGCTGACCGATGAAACGTGCGGCCCGGGCAATGGTCACCTTCGCCGCCGAAATGGCGCGCGCCCGCTCCGACGGTGAGCCCGACAGCGCGAAGGCAGCCAAATAGGCGGCGGCCGTGGCCTGTTCGAGTTCCATGTACATATCCACCATGCGGTGCTGCAATACCTGGAACTGGCCGATCGGCTGGCCGAACTGCTGCCGCTGTTTGCTGTATTCCACCGTGTCGGCGACGACCTTGCGCATCAGCCCGACCGATTCGGCGGCCACCGCGGCGATCGCTTCCTCCAGGGTCGCCTCGATGATCGCGGTCGCTTCGCCCTCGGCGCCGAGCAAGGCCGTGGCAGGCAGGCGGAAGCCGGTGAAGGTGAGGTCGGCGGCCTGCCGGTCGTCGATCGTGCGATAGCTGTGCACCTCGAGTCCCGTGGACGGTGCCGACGCGTCGAATTCGGTCAGGAACAGCGAAACACCGTCACGATCGCGCCGGTCTCCGCCGGTGCGGGCGCTGACGATCAGATGCGTCGCCAGCGGGGCGCTGGTGACCACGATCTTGGAACCGTCGAGCACCCATTCGTCGCCGTCCCTGCGGGCGGTGAGCGAGATATCGTGCGCGGATTCCCCTGCCGACGGCTCGAGCGCCGCGAACGCGGTGCGGGCACTACCGGCGACGATGTCCCGCAGCACCGCGTCGGCCCGCTCACCGCCCGCTCGCGACAGCAATCCGCCACCGACCACGACGGTGTCGACGAACGGCTCGACCACCAGGGCATGCCCCAATTCCTCGGCGATGACCATCAATTCGGTGGGACCGCCGCCCATGCCGTCGACCCGCTCCGCCAGGGTGGCGCCGAGAATGCCCAGCTCTTCGGCGAATCCGCGCCAGATCTCGGGCTGCCAGCCGGCCACGGATTTGGCCGCGCTGCGACTTTTCTCCAGCTCGTACCGCGCGGTCAGGAACCCCGCGACGGAATCGCGCAGCAACTGCTGTTCATCGGTGAGTGAGAAGTCCATCAGAGCCCCAATGCTGCCTTGGCGAGAATGTTCCGCTGAATTTCGTTGCTGCCCGCGTAGATCGAACCCGCGCGGTCGTTGAAATAACGCAGCGGCGCGACGGCCTGCCACTGCGGTCCGCTGTGATAACCATCGGCCGGTGGCGTGAACTCGGCAATCGGGCCACCAGGTTTGGTGGCATGCGGCTGGTAGGCCCGTCCGCGCGGTCCGGCTGCCAGCAACGCCAGTTCGGTGAGCTGCTGGCTCAGTTCGGTGGCGAGGATCTTCAGCATAGACGAGGCCGGTCCGGGGTCGCGGCCCTGCGACAGCGCCGAGATCGTCCGGTATTCGAGGATTTCCAGCACATCGGCGCGGATGCGGGCATCGGCCAGTCGCGCGGCGAATCCGGCATCGTCGATCAGTGGTTCCCCGTCCGGACCGGGCTGCTCGGCCGCCGCCTCCGCCAGATCCTTGGCCATGACCTGTAGCGCGGGCGCGGCCGCGCCGCCGCGTTCGTGCACGAGCACGTACTTGGCCACCGACCAGCCCTCATCGACGCGGCCGAGCACATTGCTCTTCGGCACCCGCACATTGTCGAAGAAGACCTGATTCTGCACCTGCTCGCCCGAGGTCATCACCAGTGGCCTGACCTCGATGCCCGGCGAGGTCATATCGATCAGCAGGAAGGTGATGCCCTGCTGCTTCTTGCCGGTGCGCGAGGTGCGGACCAGGCAGAAGATCCAGTTCGCCTCGGTGGCGTGGGTGGTCCAGATCTTGCTGCCGTTGCAGATGAAGTCCTCGCCGTCCTCGACCGCGCTCATGGTCAGCGATGCGAGATCGGATCCGGCCTCGGGTTCGGAGTAGCCCTGGCAGAAGAACACCTCGCCGGTGAGGATGCCGTTGAGGAAGAACTGCTTCTGCTCGGGGGTGCCGAAGGCGATGATGCCCGGCGCCACCATCCGGATGCCCATCGGCGACAGCGGCGGCGCACCGGCCAGTGCCAGTTCCCGGTTGAAGATGTAGTGCTGGGTGAGGGTCCAGTCGCAGCCGCCGTACTCCACCGGCCAGGTGGGCGCGGCCCAGCCGCGCTCGTGCAGAATCTGCTGCCACCGCATGCTGGCCTCATGGTCGGGATAAACGCTCGTTGCCAACCGCCCCGCCGCCCGAAGCTCCGGCGTCAACTTCTCCCGCAGGAACTCCCGCACCTCGTCCCGAAAGGCCGAATCGGCCTCCGACCAGTCGAAATCCATCCATACTCCCGAGGGCTGTGCATAGTCGCCGCAGCGCCCGCGTTCCGGGCACCCATGAGAGAAGTTATCCGCAATTCTCGCATGGAGTCAAACTGAAGGCATATGCCATCAAGTTTTGCTCGGCGCGGCCACCCCAACCGTGGCCTAGATATCAGAAGTAGTTCTGACATACTGAGGGTATGGGTACATCTGCGACATGGTCGGAGTTCCTACGGGACCCGAACCGGGTGATCGAGGCGATGGAGAAGAACGGTGACGTGACACTCGTTCGCCGATCCGCGCCGCCCGTGCGACTCAGCGATGCCGCGGAGTCCGATGCCAACCAGCAGACTCTGAGCGCGCTGACCCAATTGCTGGCGATTGCTCTCGACGATGAGCTGCTCGGCAAGGTGGTCGATCGGCTGACCATCGCATTTCCGTGGATCGAATTGCTGCCCGAAGATCAGCGGCCGGCTTTTGTCGCCGACTTCCTCAACAATGCGCGCGGCGGTCTCGCCGTCGGTCGGCTGGCCCGGCTGACCACTGTCCTCGCCGCGTGGCGCGACACTGCGGAGGCATACGCTGATCCTCGGATTCACGTGGACGGCTCCGATCTTCACTACCTTGATGAGCCTGTGCCGGTGCCGAATCCCGGGGCCGACGAGTGAGCAAGGAGCGGGGCGTCCCGCGACCGCTGAAGCGAGCCGAGTACGAGATCATCTTTATCACCAGTGAGGCGCAAAAAGGCTGGACCGACTGCCTGGCCGCGGCTCGTAATGCCATGGTCGACGCATGGGATGTGCTAACCCGAGAGCCGGAACGAATCTCGGCGAGGTTGTACACGCTCAAAGGCGGATTCCGGTACGGCACACATCAGGGGCGGACCTACGAGCGATACCAATACAAGTTCAGCGACGGCGGCAGGCTCTGGTACTTCGTCGAACACGCGCCGAAGGGCAGCAAGACCGCAGGGCGTGTCCTCTTGGAGCGTTGCATGCCCGGCCATCCGAAGGAGACCGAGTAGGGTCCGGCAATCCCTCTGGCCCTGCGGATTTCGCGGGCCGCTGACATGATTCGACCCGGGCCGCCGTGCGGGACCCGGGTCGAATCATGGTTGTTCGGATGTGGTGGTTCAGCTCTTGCGGCCAGGAGCCTTCGCACCGGACTTGAATCCGAGACCACCCGGCTTGGCGGTGGGCAGCGGGGCATCCGATGCGCCGTTGCCGTTCGCCGGCGTCTCCGCCTCGGTGGATTCCGATGCGGCGGTGGCCGGAGCCGATTCCGCGGCAGCCGATGCGGATTCCGCCGGAGCCGAACCCGATTCGGACGAAGCCGGAGTCTGCTCGGTCGAAGCCGAGTCGGCCGGAGCCGGGCTCGCGGCCGGAGTCTTGGCGCCGGGCGCCTTCGGTCCCGGGCGCTTGAACCCGGACTTCATGGCAAGACCCTTCGCCGCCACGGTCGGCATGGATTCGGCAGGCGCCGAAGCGGATTCGGTCGCGGCCTGCGCCGGAGCCGAGTCAGCCGAGGCCGGGGCCGATTCCGTCGCAGCCTCTTCGGCCGGAGCCGATTCCACCGGAGCGGCCGCGGGAGCCTTGGCGCCGGGCGCCTTCGGTCCGGGGCGTTTGAACCCGGACTTCATGGCGAGACCCTTGGCGGCGACCGTCGGCTTGGTCTCGGTGGGAGCCGATGCCGTCTCGGTGCCCGCCTCCGGTCCCTCGGCAGCCGGAGCCGCGGCTTCGGCCGGAGCCGCGGCCTTCGCACCCGGAGCCTTGGCCGCGCCCTTCATCGCGAGCCCCTTGCCGCCGGGCGCCTTGGCCGCGCCCTTCATGCCCAGACCCTTGACCGGCGGAGCGGCCGGAGTCTCGGCAGCGGCCTCGGCCGGAGCCTCGGCCTTGGCGCCGGGCGCCTTCGCCGCGCCCTTCATGGCCAGGCCCTTGCCGCCGGGTGCCTTCGCGGCGCCCTTCATGCCCAGACCCTTGGCCGGGGCCGGAGCCGCGGCCTCCGTCTCGGCGGCCGGAGCGGCAGCCTTCGCACCGGGTGCCTTGGCCGCGCCCTTCATGCCGAGACCCTTACCGGGAGCCTTGGCCGGGCCCTTCATGGCCAGGCCACCACCGGTCGGAGCGGCCTTCGCCGCAGCCGGAGCGGCCTCGGCGACCGGCTCGGGCTCGGGCTCGGGCTCGGGTTCCGGCTCGGGTTCGGCCTTCGGTTCCTGGATGACGGTCAGGTTCTCGGTCAACTTGGTCGGCTCGACCCGCTCGATCGCGTCCAGCATCAGCTGGGCGACGTCGACGACCTCGACACCTTCACCCTTGCCGTCTTCCTGGCGCGCGGTCACACCGTCGGTGAGCATGACGCGGCAGAACGGGCAGCCGGTGGCGATCTTGGCCGGGTTGGTGGTCAGCGCCTCGTCCACGCGGTCGATATTGATGCGCTTGCCGAGCTGCTCTTCCATCCACATGCGGGCACCACCGGCGCCACAGCACATGGACCGTTCGCCGTGGCGCGGCATCTCGACCAGATTCGAGCCCGAGGCCTCCATCAGCTCACGCGGAGCGTTGTAGACCTTGTTGTGCCGGCCCAGGTAGCAGGGGTCGTGGTAGGTGACGTTCTGCGACACCGACGCCACCGGCACCAGCTGCTTCTGCCGCACCAGCCGGTTGAGCAGCTGGGTGTGGTGCACCACCTCGTAGGTACCACCCACCTGCGGGTACTCGTTGTTGAGCGCGTTGAAGCAGTGCGCACAGGTGACGACGATCTTCTTCTTTTTCTGCTCGACACCCTCGAACACCGAGTCCAGCAGTTCGATGTTCTGCTGCGCCAGCTGCTGGAACAGGAACTCGTTACCCGCGCGGCGCGCCGAGTCACCGGTGCAGGTCTCTTCCTGACCCAGCACCATGAACTTCACGCCAGCGGTGGCCAGCAGCTCGGCCACGGCCTTGGTGGTCTTCTTGGCGCGGTCTTCGTAGGCACCGGCGCAACCGACCCAGAACAGGTATTCGTAGCCGTCGAAGCTGTCGGCGTCCTTACCGAAGACCGGGATGTCGAAGTCCAGCTCGTTGATCCAGTTGAGCCGATCCTTGGCGTTCTGGCCCCACGGGTTGCCCTTGTTCTCCAGGTTCTTGAACAGACCGGCGAGCTCGGACGGGAACTCCGACTCGATCAGCACCTGGTAGCGGCGCATATCGATGATGTGGTCGACGTGCTCGATATCCACCGGGCACTGCTCGACACACGCACCACAGGTGGTGCACGACCACAGCACCTCGGGATCGATGATGCCGCTGACGTCCTCGCCGCCGACCAGCGGACGCTCGGCCTCCGCGCGCGCGGCCTCGGAGATCTTGGCCAGCTTGGCCTCGTCCGGCTTGCCCTCGGCGTCGACCAGGCCCACCTCGTCGCCGCCCATGTCCTTGCGGCCACCGGCCAGCAGGTACGGCGCCTTCGCGTAACCGTGGTCGCGCAGCGACATGATCAGCAGCTTCGGCGACAGCGGCTTACCGGTGTTCCAGGCCGGGCACTGCGACTGGCAGCGACCACATTCGGTGCAGGTGGTGAAGTCCAGCCAGCCCTTCCAGGAGAAGTCCTCGATCCGGCCGGCACCGAGGGTGTCGGTATCGGGGTCGACGTTCTCCATGTCCAGGGCCTTGCCGTTGGACATCATCGGCTTGGCGGTGCCGAGGGCCACGCCGCCGTCGTCTTCACGCTTGAAGTAGATGTTCGGGAAGGCCGAGAAGCGGTGCCAGGCAACACCCCACGTGATGTTGCGGCCGACCACGAACAGCCAGACCATGCCGGACATCAGCTTGATGAAAGCGAAGATCGAGATCAGCGTGACGTTGGCGGGGATCACCTTGGCCAGCTGTCCCGTGACCGGGTCGGTCCAGCTGGAATGGCCGTGCAGCGACAGCACGCCCGCCTTGACCAGCACCATGCCGATGCCCTCGCTGAGCACGACCCACTCGACGAAGTAGGCAGGGCCGAACTTCGACCCGCTGAAACGGGAGAGTCGCGCGGGCAGGCGCGGGTGATTGAGCTGGCGGATGACCATCAGCGTCACGATGCCGACGACGGTGCCGACGCCGAGGATCTCATCGCCCAGGTGGAACCACCAGGTTTCCCCGATGAACGGCCAGGACCAGGTGGGCTTGAAGGTCTGCCCGTAGGCCATGAACCAGAACTGCGCACCCGCGAGGAAGCCGATCATGACCAGCCAGTGCGCCCAGCCGACGGTGCGGAATTTGTTCATGCGCGTGTGCGCGATGAACTCCACCAGCATCTGCTTGAAGCGCGGGAAGAACGGCCGCCACCGATCGGGAGCGGACTGACCGATCATGATCGTCCGCACCATTGTTCCGGCGCCGCCAAAGAACGACACCCAACAGAGAAGGCTGAGCGCCGCTCCAAGGGTGCCCAGCGTCACGGTCAGGGCATTCATGTCGCGACCTTTCTTTAGAGGCAACACGAGCTGTCGAGGCTGTGCGCCTCGGGATGGCTCGTATCCTAACTGCCAGTAAGTTACCCGCCGGTAACTTGTGGTGTCCAGCGTAGGATCTGCGATCGGGTGGTGCCCCATCTTCCTGGGGGTTGACCGCGGATTCTGCTGTGATCAAGCTCACACAAGACAGGTCCGCCTTTATGCGACTCGAGCTGTTCAACACCGTAAAGGGCATGCGCTACCCCGATGAGATAAGGACAGGCTTACCCGTTTGCGGTCGTTCCTATACGTAATGAATCTCGCATCTGGACTTTCGTTCGACTAGGCTCACGGCGTTCTGTTCTGTGTGCCTGTGTTCACAATGCTCGGAGGGGATTTCGGAGTTGCCGGCCGAAATGATTGAGCTCGCACGTGGGCGTCATCGGTGCACGGACAACCTGATGATGGATTGGAAACTGAATGAAACTCCGCAAGACCACCGCGATTGCCGCGATGGTGACCGGCGCGATGGCCATGGGGTTCGGCACGGCTCACGCTGAACCGGCGGCCGAGGCGGCGCAGCCCATCAGCTATTCCGTCAAGCTGGTCGACAAGACCGTCGTCACCACCTTGAAGAACGGCACCTTCGAGCTGGCCAAGTCCTCGATGGACGTCAAGGAAGACGACGTCTACCTGATCAAGGACGACAAGGGCGCGACGGTGGTCTCGCTGCCGATCGCCTTCAACGTCGCCGACGTCGAGGTTCCGGTGAAGCCCGTGGTCAAGGAAGAGGGCAAGGTCCTCGAGCTGACTCCGGACAAGGCCGCTGTTCCTGCCGACAAGCTGGCCGACAAGAAGGTCAATGCGGTGAACCTCGGCCTCAAGCCGGTGGCCTCGCCCATCGAGAACCAGCGCGCTCAGAACGAGTTCGCCAGCCAGTTCGGCATCGCCACCGCGGTGGGCGGCTTTCTCGGCACCGCGATCGGTGTGGTCGCCGGCGGTCTGATCGGCACGGCAGTCGGTCTCGTCGAGTGCCTCACCATCGTCGGCTGCATCGCGGCGATCCCGACTATCGTCGCGTTCGCCGGTATCGGCGGCATCCTCGGGACGATCGCTGTCGGCGGTCCTGCCCTGGCGATCGCCGGTATGGACCTGATCAACACCCTGAACGCGCCTGCCGGCACCACCAAGTGGTCCGACGAGAACATGAAGGGCGGCAAGTAATTGCCTTAGAGGCAGTTCGCGCCGCGAGCGACCGGCCCGTCCCGAAAGGGGCGGGCCGGTTTGCGTTTTCGGCCCCGTCCGGTGGGTCGGCCGTCCCGAAATACGCGCCTTGTGGGGTGTCGCGCTCGATGTGCAACGCCCTCGGGCCGGTCAACGGATGTTCCGGCGCCCACATTGCGGGTCCGCCGCCACGCGGGCCCCGTTGAGCATCCGAAAATCCTGGGGGTAACCCCAGGGTTCATCCCTCGTTGGTTCGCGCCCCTGCGGGCCGATCAGGCGGTAATGAGTCATAGGCCGACATGAGCGGCGTCAGTGGGTACGAGCGCGCGGCGCCAACGGGACTGAGTGCCCGTAGAACGAAAGAGGCCGGCAGCACGTATGCTGCCGGCCTCTCGACGTCTCTGCCGAGCGTAGAACCTAGTTGGTGCGGATCCGCAGGCCCGGGTTGTCCGAGAGCACCACGCTGACGGGCTGCGCGAACAGCTGCGGGGTGTTGCCGGTGAGGGCGCCGATCAGGTTGGGGATCTCGCAGACCGGGAAGTCGGCCACCGAGGAGGCGCTCGAAATACCGAGGGCCAGACGGCCGGTCACGATCGGGCCGCCGCTGTCGCCGGGCAGGGCGCAGATATTGGCCGAGAAGCTCTGGGTGAGCTGGCGGTCGCCGACCTGCACGGTCTGATCGACGGCGTTGACCACACCGCAGCTGAAGCCGGTACGGGAACCGGACTTGCAGACCGGGGCGCCGACGACGGGCGTCGCGACACCGTCGACCAGGATCGGAGCGGCGCCGGGCACACGAACAGCGTTGTTGGCGAAGCGATCCCGGGCCTGATCGGCGATGCGGACGATGGAGTAGTCCTGGTTGCCGAGCACGGACTTGCTGAAGGTGCCGAGCTTGCCACCGAGCTTGTCGCCGGGCAGCAGCTCGTGCACGGCGGCGGCGTTACCGCCGCCGGCGCTGGCGATGTCGGGGTTGCAGTGGCCCGCGGTGACGTTGACGGTGGCACCGTCCCGGTCGACGCCGTTGAAGCCGAACGAGCAGCGCAGCGAGGTGCGCCCGGCGACCGAGGCGTAGCCGTCGCCACCGGCCAGCGAAGCGCCGGTGACCTCGGCGATCGGATCGGCCGACGGCAGCGCCTCACCGGCGACCGGCGGGGCCATCACGATGACGCGGGCCGGGTCGACGAAGCTCGGCATCGGCAGGCCGGGCTTGTCCACCCGCACCGCGATGCTGTTGTTGACGGTGTCGATGACGACGCCGCGCACCAGCGAGGCCACCGGCTCCGGCTGTTCGTCGAGCCAGCGTTCGAACGCGCTCTTCTCGCCACGCAGCGCGGACTGGCTCTTGGCGACGTTGCGCACCTCGAATCCGGCGGATTCGGCGGCCGCGCGAGCCTCGTCGATGCCGGAGCCCGGCGCGAGGGCGACGACGGCCTTGCCCGCGTCGTCGAGCCACGCACCGCCGAACACCTGCGGGAACTGCCGCTGCGCGGTGGCCGCGAACGCGGCGACCTGCTGGGCGAGGTCGGCGCGGCGCAGGTATTCGTCGGCCGAGATCTTCAGATCGCGGGAGACCGCGGTGATGAGCTCGGCGGGCAGCCCGGGTTCGGTGTCGGGCTGGGCTGACGCGACCGCTGCGGTGGGGCCGAACAGCAGGATCGCGGCCGAGGCGGCGATCGCGGCTTTTCGCATCCCAGTCCGTTGCGGAGCTGTCCGGGGCGACCGGAAATGACCTATGCGTGGCAGGAGCATGACCAGACTATATGGGCTCCAGCCTCCGATGCCTACTTGTTCGGCCGACCGGTTTGCTCGAATCCGGACAGATCAGGCGGGGTACGGGGCCGGATACGGCGCCGAGTTGTAGGTCGCCACTGATCTTGTGCCGATGACCTTGTCGGGCGCCACGAAAACCGCCGACCGCCACGAGTACAGAGTCGCCGCGCCCGCGATACCGCACCGTCGGCGCTACCTGAGCCGGCAGCCTCGGCGAAAACGCGGACCGGGCCGCCCGCACGCCGACATTCAGCGCTCGGACGGCCCGGGACCGTGTTCGTAAAGCCTTGCGGCTCAGCCCGCGTTCGGGCGGGTGCGCACGGTGATCCCGCTGCCGACCCCACCACCGGCGGAGGCGTTGATGTCGGCCAGGATCGGCCGGATCGGGATGCCGAGGGTCGCGGTGCCGCCGTACTGGGCCAGCGCGATATTGGCTTCGTCGCAGCTGGGCGCCTCGGCGGCGTTGGAGCCGCTGGTGATGCCGAGGGCAAGGGTGCCCGAGACGATCGCGCCGCCGCTGTCGCCGCCGAGGGTGCAGGCGGTGCTGGCGAAGCCGCGCACGGTCTTGGACTCACCGTCGGCGGTGAACAGCTGCGTCTCCACCCGATCGGCCACCACGAAGCCGCAGGTGAAGGTGGACGACTGGCCCGACTTGCAGACCGGGGCGCCGATCACCGGATCGGCGATGCCGGTGACGGTGAGGGTGGTGCCGTTGGCGCCGCGCACCGACGGCTGGTCCATGCCTGCCCGCACCGCGCGGTCGTTCAGCTTGATGACCGAGTAATCCAGGCCGCTCTGACCACCGAGGTTGGCCCGCACGAAGGTGCCGAGCTCCGGGCTGGCCGGAATGTCACGCACGTTGGGCATGTAGACCCCGGCCTGCTGATCGCCCTTGCCCAGATTCGGATTGCAGTGTCCGGCACTGATATTGAGCGCGTTACCAGCGGCGTCGACGCTGTTGAAGCCGAACGAGCAGACATCGACCCCGCGCAGCGCGGTGTCCTTCAGCGAGCCGGGGGCGCTGATGTAGGTGTCGCCGCCCATCGGGCGACGCTCGACCGGGCCGCCACCACCCGGCGAGAGGATGACCTTGACGTTGGCGATCAGCGTCGGCAGGTTCAGCATGTGGCCCACCGGGGTGTTGGCGACGCTGAGCACGAGCTGGCTGTTGAGGAAGTCGATGGCCACCGAGTTGATCGCGCTCGACAGCTCGTTCGGCAGCGTGCCGATCCACTGATTCAGCTGGGTCAGCGAGGTTTCCAGGTTGTCCGCCGAGACCGGGGCCAGGCGGGTCTGGTAGCCGTCGGCCGCCGCGATCTTGGCGGCGTCCGGCGAGGTGACGGCGACGACCGGCTTGCCGTCGGTGCCGATCCAGGCGCCGGCGAACGCGTCCGGGCGTTCGGCGCGGAACTCGCGGGCGTAGCTGCTCAGCTGCTGGGCCCGTGCCGAACGGTCGAGATACTCGGTCGGGGTCATCTTCAGGTCGCGCGAGATGGCCTGGACCAGCTCGGCCGGTAGCTCACCGGGTTTCAGCTGCGGGGCCTCGGCCACGGCGGGGCTGGTGCCGAACATGGGGGCGAGGAGAACGGTCGAGGCGATGGCAGCTTTGACCGCGGCGCGACGCGCCACCGACTTGCGCATGAAGTCCCTTCGTCGGCACAGATGTGCCAGGTAATCCGTGGCCACGGGCAGAATCCGTTGGCGCACAGCCTACGTGGAGCTATGAACCGGTGGTGCGCGGGATACCGCTGTGACCGGTCAGCGGATCACTTTATGCCACACATCACACCCGTCGCCACTTGGTCGGCGATTATCGGCGGGTGCCGGGGATTTCCAGCGCGGGCGGCAGCGGCAGCTGCGGCATCGGCTGGAACGGACGGGTGGTCGTCGTCGTCCGGCTCGGGCTGGTCGACGAACTGCCGGTGCTGATGGGCGGCTCCGAGGTGGGCGGGGGCGGCGGTTCGCTCGGCGGCGGCTCGGGCGCGGGCTCCGGTTCGGTCGTCGGCGCTGCCGTCACCGGCGGCTCCTCGGTGACCGGCGGGGCCACGGTGGTCGGTGGCGGTGCGACCGGAAGCGGGCCGGGCGGCGGTGCGGGCGGGGTGGGGCTCGCCGTCACCTGTTCGGATTTGGCATCGGGTATCGGCGGAATGGGGGTGCTGTCGTCCTCGCGGAAGAGCACCGCGACGCCGATGCCACCGAGGATCAGACCCACGAGCGCCGCCACCGCGATCAGCACGGGCGTGCGGCTGTTGGCGGCCGGTTTCTCGGCTGTCGCGGCCGGTTCGGCGGGTGTGGTCTCGGGGGCGACCGCGGCCATCTCGGCCGCCATCTCGGTGGCGGGCGGCTCGGCGATCGGGATCGCGGCCGAATACGCCTGCGCCGTCGGCTCCGGAGCCGGGACCGCGGGAATCACGTCGGTGTCGAGGGTCGAGTTCTCGGCCGTCGCCGGATCCGGCGGGGTGTTGCCCGCGGGCGTGGCCAGCACCGCGGTCAGTGCCGTGGCGGCAGCACCGTAGGCGTACACCCGGGCCGGGGTGTCGGCGCCCGCGTCGGCGGGCAGTTCGCTCGCCGCGGGCAGTTCGGCCTCGCTGACCAGCACCACCGAACGCAGACCCAGATAGTCGAGAGCATCGCGCAGGGCGGTGACCTGCTGCTGCGGCCAGTCGCCCGGATGGGTGGCGTAGAACTCCGCGGCGCCGTTCAAATGGTCGGCGGTGAGATTGATCAGGCAGAACAGGGCAGTGGCCACCAGGTCTTCGGCCCGGTAGGCGGGTCCGTCGTCGACCGAGATCCCGGCCGGGTCGCCGACGGCTTCGGCGAATCCGGTGATGGTGTGGGTGTGCCCGGCCGGCGCGGTGCCGCCGAGTTCGGCGTCGCCCTCGTCGGACATGTGCAGTACCGGCTCACGGACGATGTACTCCGGCTCGCCGTCGTTGGTCACGATCGCCGCGGTGCACTCCTCGGCGGCGATACGCAGGCCCACCCCAGTGGCCATCCTCATGTCCTCGCTTCGGCGTCCTGCTCGATCCGGATCGTTCCGCGCGACGGCCACACCAGTAGCGGGCCGTGTCCCATTGCGCTGAGCATCGACAATAACTCTGCTCGGGACCCGGCACCGATCCGGCGCCGTATCCGGGACACATGGTGCTCGACGGTTTTGGCGGAGATGTAGAGCCTCGACCCGATCTCGCGGTAGGTGAGGCCGAGCAGCAGCAGCTCGGCGACCTGCTGCTCGCGGTCGGTCAACGGGGTGGGCGGCGTGGGGTTCGGCTGCGGCGTCGGCTCGGTGGGGACGGTCGTGTGCATGTGGTGGCCGGCCAGCGCCCGGCGATCGACGATCGCACCGGGATCGGCACCACTCGCCACGGCCGCCGAGTAGAGGCGCACCGCCTCGACGCCGCCGGCGCGATCGGCGGCCGAGACGAGGAAGTCGGCCAATCGCGGATCGCGTACCCCGGAGTCGGCGAACAGCATCGCGGTGTCCGGGCGCAGCAGGCCCGCGTCGAGCCGAGTGATGAGCAGCCGCCGCTGTACCGTGACGAATCGCTGGACGCCGAGCTGGGCGCGCAGCGGATCGACGGCCGCCGCGAGCAGCAGATCGGCGTCGGTCACCAGGGCAGTCGCCCTGGCCCGGTCGACGAGATCCTGGGCGGAGGCGAAATCGATATCGAACACCTCGGCCAGCTCACTCGCATCGAGGCCGGTGCCCGCGCTCGCGACGGCCAGGGTGTCGAGCAGCTCCGGTGCGAGACCCGCGAGCAGGTTCGTGGCCCAGCCGGCGACGGCGAGGTCCACCGCGCCGACCGCGGCCTCGCGGCGGGCCGCGCAGGCAGCGCGCAGGGCGGCGACGATGCCTGCCCGAATCCCGCCGGTACGGGCATGGATGTATTCGGCGAGCGGGCGCGGCACGAGCAGCCCGAGTTCCCGCGCGAACGACATCAACTCCGGCAGGCCGAGCGTGCGCAGTTCGATCACCCGGCCGTGCCCGGCCAGTGTTTCGGTGAGGGCGCGCAGGTCGGGGTCGTGCGGGCGTGGCTGCGCCGCGACGACGACGGTGTGGCGGCGGGCGCCGACCACCGCGCTCAACATCTGCATGTCATCGGCGGTGAGCAGGTGGATGTCATCGATGAGCACGGCGCGCCGGGCCGCGGCCTCGTGCTCGGTGTCGGCGAGCAGACGTTTCGGCAAGGTCGCCAGATCGTCGAACACCTTGACGTTGTGCGAGGTCAGCAGGTCGCGGGCGGCGCCGAGCAGCGCGGATTTCCCGGTGCCTGCGCGGCCACGGACCAGGTAGACCGGTGGTGGGCCGTCGCGGCGGTTCAGTTCGCGCAACATCGCCTGCGCGAACGGCATGGACTCGAATCGGTGGCCGGGCCCTGGGTCGGCGCCACGGCGCTCGGCCGACCTGAACCCGGCCGGCGGCTGTGTGCGGGTGACGGCGGTGTCATCGATCGCGCCGGACCGCGCGGCGGTAAGGGCGGCTACGTTCGCCGCCGGTGGATCGGTGTCCGGTGGTGAACCGTTGCGTCTCGGTCGATTCGTGTTGTTCGCGATCTCGGCTGTCATCTGAACCCCCGTTCGAGCCTAGGCGTAGTGCGCACGGCGTTCGAGTGTTTGCGTCCTCCCATCGACGATTTCGATCTCGGCATCGCCGCTGTTAACGGCCCGCCGGGCGTCAGACCAGCAGCGATCCGTACCCCATCGCGCGCAGCATGGCCAGCAGCTCCGAGCGCGAACCAGCGCCGAGGCGCCTGCGGATCCTGGCGACGTGATGTTCGACGGTCTTGGCCGAGATGTAGAGCCGGGCGCCGATCTCCCGATAGGTCAGGCCGAGCAGCACCAATTCGGCGACCTCGCTCTCCCGGTCGCTGAGCAGCCCGTCGTCGCCGGTGTCGGCGCTGGTGGCGGCACGTCGTGGCGGGGTGATCGGGGCGAGCGCCGACGGACGGGCATCGGCGCGCACGGTGCGCGCCAACTTGAGCAGCGAGGTGGCGGTGGCCGAATCGGGCGCGGCCAGCGCGGCGTCTCCGGCCAAGCGGGCCGCGTCCCAGCTCAGCCCGATCGCACCGAGCGCGGCCACCGCGGCCTCCACCCGGTCGGCGCGCACCTCGCCGCGCAGCACCAGCACCCAGGTGCGGCCTGCGTCGGCGAGGGCGCCCGCGTGCCGGTCGCCCGACTCGGCGGCGGCCTTGAGCGCATGAGCGTGCGGCAGCAGTTCGTCCGGGCGCTCGCGAGCGATGGCGGCCTGCACGCCGTACCAGTGGAACAGGTTGGCCCAGGCCGGCGGATGGCCGAGCCGGTCGAGCAGTGTGTTGGCGCCCTCGACGAGCGCGGTCATCCGGTGTTCGTCGTCGCAGCGGATGCTCGCCAGCCATAGCTCGCCGATCGGGAGCAGCGTGAGCAGATCCGCCTCCACCTCGTCCAGCAGCGGTTGGGCCGCCTGCCAGGCCTGAGTCAGCGCGGCCTGATCACCGCTGCGCCGGGCCAGACCGACCGTTGCGGCATGGCCGAGCAGCGCGTCGCGGACGTCGAGGCGATCCCAGTCGACGGCGGCGAGGGCGGTGGTGGCGCCGGTTTCGTCACCGCAGGCCAGGGCCGTCCAGGCCGAGAGCACCGGCAACTGGGCGCCGCTCGCGTTCGCCCGGCGCAGCGTCTGGGCGGCGCGGGCCGGATCCCCGGTGCTCAGGCAGAGCAGGGTCGCGGCCGCGGTGGGAGTGCACGGCGCGAAGCGGGTGGTGGTGGAGTGGGTGGCGCGCACCAGGGTGGCGATCGCGTTCGCGGTATCGCCCGGACGTCCGTGCAGGGAATGGCCGAGCGCCTCGGCGACGAGCCGGATGGGGGTGTTCGCTTCGGTCGGGGGCCAGCGGCCCGCGCCTGTCGCCATGGCCGCGGCCGTCTCGGCGTCACCGGAGAGGTAGAGGACCGCTGCGCCTTCGGCCCACTCGGCGCCCGCGCGCTCGGGACCGAGCCAGGCGTAGAGGCGCGCGGCGCGATCGGTCAGGCCGCGCCGAGTCAGGATGCAGGCACAGAGGCGCACGGCGGCAGCGAGATTCGCGACGGGGGCGTCGTCGCGGGCGAGCAACGGTTCGGCCAGCCGCAGCGCGGTGTCGTAATCGCCGTCGTGGGCCGCGGCGTGGGCCCAGCGCACCGCAATGGCGTCGCGGTTCGCGCCGGCCTGCGCGGCCGCGGCGTAATAGCGGACGGCGTCGTTGCCGTTGTTCTCGGCTGCGGTGCAGAGGAATTCGGCCAGGCGCGCGTCGCGTACGCCGGATTCGGCCAGCAAGACGGCGGTGTGATCGCGCAGTAGCCCGGCATCCAGGCGGGCCGTGAGTAGATCGCGCTGAATCGTCAGGAAGCGTCGTTCGCCGAGTAGTGCGCGCAGCGGCCGCACGGCAGGCGCGAGCAGCAGATCGGCGTCGGTGATGAGGGCGGTGGCCCTGGCGCGGTCGATCAGATCGCGGGCGGTGCCGGCATCGACGCCGAGGACCTCGGTGAGTTCGCCTGCGTCCAAACCGCTTCCGGTGGTGGCGACGGCCAGCGTGTCGAGCAGGGCCGGATCGATATCGGTGAGGACCGTCCTCGCCCAGCCGTCGACCGCGGCGTCGACGGCGTCGATGCCCGCATCGAGGCGGCCCTGACTGGCCGCCGCCAACGCCGCCACCACACCGCCGCGGATCCCGTCGGTCTGCTTGTGGATGTGCGCGGCCACGGCACGCGGCACCGACAGACCGAGTTCTCTGGCGAACGGGGCGATCTCGGCGACACCGAGTGGGCGCAGCTCGACGACTCGACCGCGCCGCAGGGCCGCGTCGAACAGGGCCCGCAGCCGCGGATCGTGATGGCGGGGGCGGCCCGCCGCGACGACGGTGCATGCGCCGGAATCGATGGCGGCGCGCAGCGATTCGAGCTCGGCGTGGTCGAGCACGTCGACGTTGTCGACCACCAGGGCCGCGCCGGCCGGGGCACCATCGTCACCCGGAGTGTCGAAGACCTTGACGCCCCGCTCGCGCAGTCTGGCGCGCACCGCCTCGAGCAGCGTCGACTTACCCGTGCCGGAACGTCCCCGGATCAGATGCACCATGGGCGCTTCGGAATCCAGTTCCCGGAACAGCTCCCGGGCGCAGGGCAGCGTATCGAAGGCCGCGGCCGGTACCGGTTCAGCCACCGGAACCGCCGAGTATCTCGCCCGGCGCGCGCAGCACGGTGCCCACGGTGCCGCCGACACCCTCGACGGTCTCACCGAGCGTGTCGGTCAGGCCGTCGGTGGGTAGCTTCGGCGTCTGCGCCGGCGGCTGCTGCGGGGCCGGTGCCGGTGGTTGCGGAGCCGGCCCGGGCGGAGGTGATTGCGGTCCAGGCGGCGGGGCTTGCGGCGCGGGCGCGGGGGCTTGGGGTGCGGGCTGTGGCGCTTGGCCCGGCCCGGGGGCAGCGGGCGATGGTGCCGAACCGGCCGGACCGGCGGGGGCACCCTCGCGTTGTGAGTTGACGACGGTGACCGCCCCCGGCGTCGAGGGGTTCGCTTGACCGGCACCATCTTTCGATGTCCCGGCATCGGCGACGGTGCCTGCGGTGCCGCCGGTGGCCGCCGATCCAGCTCCGGCGGTGGTCGGCCCACCGGCCGTCCCGGGCGTGCCTGCCGTCGATGACGAGGTGTGCTCAGGGGCGGCAGGATGCTGGGTGCCCGTCCCGGCGCCCGTGCTGACCGCGACGGTGCCGGTGGCGAGCAGCCCGAGGGCGGCCGCGGCGGCCGCGACGATGGCGATCCGGCGCCGGCGAGTTCGGGCAGCTCCCGGCTTGCGGGTGTCGACCGGGAGGGGGAGCGGGGTCGGTGCCGACACGGGGCGTACCGACTCGGTGGCCGGCTCGTCTGACTCGTCGGGCAGGTGGCCGATCGCGGCGAACGAGACGGTTTCGACTGCCGTGTCGGCGAGATCGGCCGCGAGGGCCGACGCGCCGAGAGCACTGGTGTGCGCCGGCTCGGCGGCCGAGACCACCGGAAGGCCGAACTCGGAGGAGATCAGTTCGGCGAGCAGCCCGATCGCACCGCCACCGCCGGTCAGCAGAACCTGGTGGACGTCACCGATATCGATGCCGGCGCGATGCACCGCGTCGCGGATCAGGTGCATGGAATCGCGCAGCGGAGCGCGGAGTAGATCTTCGAGTTCGTCGCGGACCAGCCGGACCGTGGCGCCGTCGGGGCCGGTTGTGACCACGGTCGCGGTATGTGTGGAAAGCTCTTCTTTCGCAATTTGGCAGCGTTCCCGGAGGGCCGACAATTCGCGTTCGACGGCGGGGTCGAAGGGGTCGGCATCAATTCCGGTGGGAGCGTTTGCCAGCACATAGCGCATGGTCAGCAGATCGAATTCGGCGCCGGCGATATCGGTCGAATGCGCCGGAGCGCCGAGCAACTCGATTCGATCACCCGTGCGCACCACCGAGACCGTCAGGCCGGTCGCGCCGAGATCGTAGACGAGTACGGCGCCGTCGCCGGTGGTCCGGCCCGCGGCGCACGACCAGCGCACTGCCGCAACGGGTTCCGGTATCAACGCGACATCGGCCGCGCCCGCGTCGTCGAGCGCGGTGCGCAGCACGGACACGGTGTGCGCGGTCCAGTGCGCCGGATGGCAGGCGACCACCGTCGCGCCGGGGGCGGCCGACTCCTCGACGAGACGCGTGATTGCCGTGGCTACCAGGTCGGATGCGGTATGCGAGGTGCCGTCGTCGGCGAGCATGGGCACCGGGTCGCCGACTCGCGACACGAAACCGTCGATCCGCACACCGGGCGCGTGCCTGCCGCCGTCGATGGCCTCGGTGCCGAAGAGCGCGGGCGCGCCGGGAACTAGGCGGAGCACGGTCGGATGGGTCAGCACCGAGGCGCTGTCGATGCCGGGTTCGCCGTCCCGGCTTGCCAGTACGGCAACCGAATTCGCCGACCCGACGGTAATGCCGAGCGCCAGACGCTGTGTCATGCCGAAGATCCCCATTCGAACCGAGTGCCGCTGCCGATGCCGAGATTGTTTGATCAGGAAACGAATCGGGACGCTGCCCGACTCAACCCGCATGTCGGTTGCTGCGTGTCCGCTGTTACCGGCTCGGGGCGATACGGGGAATTTCCCCTAACCGATCGAATGCCCCTAATGGGTGCCGGGCCGCGAATGTGGGGCTTTGCCCCGTTCCGGAGTAACGACTCGCGTCCCTAGCGTGAAATGCATTCCAACGACCGCGGATCTTGGTCCGCTGAGCCCAGGAGAAGATTCTCGATGACACCCAACGCGATTCTCGAGTTCATCCTCGACCTGCTGCGCGACCCGGAAGCCGCGGCCGGCTACTGCCTCAACCCCTGCCAGGCCCTCGCCTCCGCCGGGCTGCCGGACGTCACGCCAGAAGACATCACCGCCGTAGCCCCGATGGTCGCCGAATCGGCCCTGGTCAGCGGCGGCTCCCAGCTGACGGCGATCATCGCCGCCGGCGCCCAGGCCGCCGCAGGCGCCGCCATCGGCGCCGTGGGCGCGGTAGGTGCCGGAGCGGCCGCAAACGCAGGCCTGAACCTTGGCGCCGACCTCGGCCTGAACCTCGGCGGCTCCGCCGACACCGACCTCGACATCGATCTGGGTGGTGGTGCGAATACCGGCATCGACATCGATCTGGGCGGTGGCGCGAACACCGGCATCGACCTCGACCTGGGCTCCGGCATCGACCTCGGCGGCGGCGCGCACACCGGCATCGACCTCGGCGCGATAGTCGACGGCGCCATCGACACCGGCATCGACCTCGGCGGGGATCTGTCGGGCGGGATCGGCGGTGCGATCGATACCGGTCTGGACCTGGGTGGTGACCTCGCGGCCGGCATCGGCGGTGCGATCGATACGGGCCTGGAGCTCGGTGGTGGTCTGGCCGGCGGGATCGGTGGTGCGATCGATACCGACCTCGACGCGGTGCTGGACGGCGCGATCGACACCGGGCTCGACCTCGGAGCCGGCGTGGGCGGCGTAGCCGATGGTGCGATCGACGCAGGCCTCGAACTGGGTGGCGACCTGGCCGCAGGAATCGGCGGAGCTGTGGATACCGACCTCGGTGGGACCGTCGGCGGCGCCATCGACACCGGTCTGGATCTTGGTGGTGAGCTGGGCGCGGACCTCGGCGGCGCCATCGGCGGCGGGCTGGACCTCGGGGGTGACCTCGGCGCGGGTGTCGGCGGTGCTGTGGATACCGGTGCGGAACTGGGTGGTGACCTCGGCGCGGGCGTGGGTGGCGCGATTGATGGCGCGATCGATACCGGTCTGGATCTTGGTGGTGAGTTGGGCGCGGACCTCGGCGGCGCCATCGGCGGTGGGCTGGACCTGGGGGGTGACCTCGGTGCGGGCGTCGGCGGGGCTGTGGATACCGGACTGGAGCTCGGTGGTGACCTCGGCGCGGGCGTGGGTGGCGCGATCGATGGCGCGCTCGATATCGGTGCGGAACTCGGCGGCGACCTCGGGGCAGGCATAGGCGGGGCTGTGGATACCGACCTCGGTGGGACCGTCGGTGGCGCGATCGACACCGGTCTGGACCTTGGTGGCGAGCTGGGCGCGGAACTGGGTGGCGATCTCGGGGCCGGCATCGGCGGTGCTGTGGATACCGACCTCGGTGGGGCCGTCGGTGGCGCGATCGACACCGGTCTGGAACTCGGTGGCGAGCTGGGCGCCGACCTCGACGGTGCGATCGACACCGGGCTGGACCTCGGCGGTTCCGTCGGCAGCGGGCTCGAACTGGGCCTCGGCGGCTCGTCGGACGCAGGCCTGGAACTGGGTGGTGAGCTGGGTGCGGGACTCGGCGGCGCGATCGATTCCGGTCTGGACCTCGCTGGCGACCTCGGTGCGGGTGTCGGCGGCGCGATCGATTCCGGTCTGGAGCTTGGCGGCGACCTCGGTGCAGGCATCGGTGGGGCTGTGGATACCGACCTCGACGGGAGGGTCGGCGGTGCCATCGACTCCGGTCTGGAGCTCGGTGGTGAGCTGGGGGCGGGTGTCGGTGGTGCTGTGGATTCCGGTCTGGAATTCGGGGGTGACCTCGGTGCGGGTGTGGGTGGCGCGATTGATGGCGCGCTCGAGACTGGTGTGGGGCTCGGCGGTGACATCGGTGCGGGGATCGAGGCCGGTGCGGGTGGCGTCGTCGGCGGCGGTGGTGAGCTGGCGGCGGGTGTCGGTGGTGCTGTGGATGGTGCTGCGGATCTGGGAGCGGAGTTGTCCACAGGGGCTGCGGGTGCGGTCGAGGCCGGAGCCGATCTGGCCGGCGCCGTTGGCGCGGGACTGGACGGAGCTGTGGATGCCGGTGTGGGGCTCGGCGCCGGAGTGGGCTCGCAGCTCGAGGGCGCGGTGTCCGGTGGCGCCGAAGGTGGGGCGCAGGCCGGCGCCGATCTGGGGGCGACGATGGCCGCTGGGCTGGGGACAGTGGTCGGTGCCGGGGCCGAGATCGGTGGCGGTGTGAGCACCGGACTCGAGGGCGTCATCGAGGGTGGGGGCGAAGCGGGCACCGGGCTCGAACTGGGTCTCGGCGGATTGTTCGGTGGGGAAACCGACCTGTCCGCGGGTGTGGATGGCGCTGTGGAAGCTGTGGGTGAATTCGAGAGCGACTTCGGCTCGAGCGCGGGCGCGGGCCTGGAGTCCGGGTTGTCCACAGGTGTTGATACCGCCACAGGCCTCGGTGCGGGTGTGAGCGCTGCGGCCGACGCGGTGACCGGTGTCGGCGGACAGCTGGGGACAGGCCTCGAAACGGGGTTGTCCACAGGCGTCGGCGCAGCCGGTGACCTCGCTGCCGGTGTGAGCGGCGCGGTTGACGGCGTCGCGGGCGCCGGTGCCGAGCTCGGCGGTGGGCTGTCCGCGGGCGCGGATGCCGCGGGCGAATTCGATGGACAGCTGGGGACAGGTCTGGAGACCGGTGTCTCCGGCGGCATCGATTCGGCGATCGGAGCCACCGGTGAGCTGGGTGCCGGTCTGGAGACCGGCCTCGGTGGCGCCGCCGGGACGGTCGGTACGGATGCCGTGGCAGGCTTCGGTGGCTCCGTCGACGCCGCCGCTGACTCCACGGCCGACCTCGGGATGTCGGCGAGCTCCGGCATCGACTCCACCGCGAGCACCTGGTCCACCGTCGACGTCTCCAGCGCCTTCGGTTCCGGCCTGGACGGTGGCCTCAGCGGTTCGGGTGAGTCCGGCCTGTTCGCCGACACCGGCGCCGCGGCCACCTCGCCCACTGCGGACGACGACGCTCTGCTCTGACCACGACGGTCGCACCGAGAAGGAGAACAACCGAGATGGTTGTACCGGCCACCACAACACCGCCTGCGGCGTCGCTGCTCGCGGTGCTCGGTGAGACCATTGCCGCTGCCCGCGCCGCGGATCGCGGTGACCTGGTCGCCCGCCTGGAAACAGCGGCCGACCGGGTCCGCGATCCGCGGCGGCGGATCGTGATCGCGGGCCAGCGCGATCAGGGCAAGAGCCGGTTCGTCAACGCGCTGTTGAACAGCGATCTCTGCCCGGTCGGCGACGACGCCACCACCACCGTGCCGACGGTGCTCTCGCACGGCCCGGCGCCCGCTGCCCACCTGGTGTTCACCAGCGCCGACCGGGCCCATGAGGAGCGCGTGCACGTCGACGACATCGCCGCCGCCACCCGCACCCCGGTGGTGGCCGATCGCCGAGCCACCCGCTTGGAGATCACCGCCCCGAATCAGCTGCTGGCCGACGGCATCGTCCTCGTCGACACCCCTGGCATCGGCCAGGGAAACAACTGCACGGCAACCATTCTGGGCATGGCACCGGCCTCCGATGCGGTGCTGGTGCTCTCGGATGCCTCCACCGAACTCACCGAACCCGAGCTGGCGTTCCTGCGGCAGGTCCGCCAGCTCTGCCCGGCAGTGGCCTTGGTGCTCACCAAGATCGACCTGTATCCGCATTGGCGTCAGGTGGCCGCCGCCGATCGCGCCCATCTGGATCGCGCCCAGCTGCCGGTGCCGATTATCGCGGTGTCGTCGCTGCTGCGTTCGCACGCGCTGCGGTTACAGGACAAGCAGCTCGGCGCCGAATCCGGGTTCGGCGTGCTCTTCCAGTTCCTGCGCGAGCAGGTGGTGGCGCGCGATCAGCGGGCGACGCGGATCGCGGTGTCCCGCGATATCCATTCGGCGGCCGAACATCTGGCGCTCGCCCTCGGCAGCGAGCTGGTCGCGCTGCGCGATCCACGGCAGGGCGCGGCCGCGGTCGCGGAGCTGCAGGCGGCCAAGGCGGCCGCCGAGGAATTGCATCGCCGCACAGCGGCCTGGCAGCAGACTCTCGCCGACGGGATCACCGATCTCGCCGGCGACGTCGACCACGATCTGCGCGACCGGCTGCGCACCGTCGCCCGCACCGCCGAGGAATGGATAGACGATCACGATCCGGGCAGGCATTGGGCGCGCATCGAGGAATGGCTCACCGGGACAGTCGATTCGGCCCTCGGTGACAACCTGTTGTGGACGGGTGCGCGCGCGGAGAAGCTCAGTGAGCGGGTGGCCGAGCATTTCATCGAACTCGGCGCGGTCGATCTGCCCGATGTGCGTCCGGGTGAGCAGGACGATCAATCGCGCTCGGCGGCGGTCACTCTCGCGGATCTGGAACCCGATATCGGTATCGGCAGCAAGCTGCTGGTCGGTATGCGCGGTTCGTACGGCGGTGTGCTGATGGTCGGCCTGGCCAGCACGTTCGCCGGGCTGGCCCTGCTCAACCCGATCTCGCTGGGCGCGGGTGTGCTGGTCGGTGGCAAAGCGTTCCGCGACGACGCGCAGGCCCGGCTCGCCAAGCGACGCAACGAGGCCAAGGTCGCGGTCCGCCGCTACGTCGACGATGTGGCGTTCCAGGCAGGCAAGGAATCCAAGGATCGCCTGCATCGCATCCACCGAGCGTTGCGTGACCATTACACCGGCGTCGCGCAACGCAGTCTGCGTTCCATCGACGATTCGCTGCGCGCCGCGCAGGAGGCCGCGACCATGGAGTCCGCCCGCCACGCCGAACGCTGCGCGGAGCTGGAACGTCAGCTGCGCGCGGTGGCCGCGCTGCGTAATCACGCCGACGCCCTGCGTCCGCCGGCGATGAGGTCTACCGAGACGGGATCGGCGGCGGCGCCGGATATCAGCCCGGTACGGTGACCGCGTGAGAGCGGAGCTCGAGACCGAGCCGGGAATCGTGACGCAGGCACGCGGGCTGATCGGGGCGGCGCGCCGGGAACTGGCGGAGGTGCCGCGGGCGCGCGGGTTGCTCGCCGACTGTGCGCGCAGGCTCGACCAGCCGTTGCGGGTGGCGCTGGCCGGCTCGCTCAAAGCGGGCAAATCCACGCTGCTGAATTCGCTGGTCGGCCAGCAGATCGCGCCCACCGACGCGACCGAGTGCACGCGGGTGGTGACCTGGTATCGCAACGGGCCGACGCCCGCGGTCACCGCCTTCTCCGCCGACGGTCGCGCGGCGAACGTGGTGGTGCGCCGCGGTGCCGGCGCGCACGGCCTGACCTTCGATCTCGACGGCCTGAACTGGGGCGCGCCCGGGCGGCGCGAGGTGGACCACCTGGAGGTGGAGTGGCCTGCCGCGACCCTGGCCGCCACCACGATCATCGACACCCCCGGCACGTCGTCGCTGTCACGTGAGGTGTCGGCCCGCACCGCCCGCCTGCTGACGCCGGAGGATACGAGCATTCCCGGCGCCGACGCCGTCGTCTACCTGTTGCGCAGGCTCGACGAGGCCGACATCCGGTTCCTGGAACGGGTCGGGACCGCCGGTGGCGGCGCGGGCCCGCTCGGTGTGATCGGGGTGGTCTCGCGCGCCGACGAGATCGGCGCAGGCCGCATCGACGCCTTGCATTCGGCGCGCGAGGTGGCCGCCGGGTTCGCCGCCGAACTGGAACGGACCGGATTGTGCCAGGCGGTGATCCCGGTGGCCGGGCTGCTGGCGTTCGCGGCGGCGACGCTGCGCCAGCAGGAGTTCGCCGCGTTCGAGGCGCTGGCAGGTGTGCCCATGGAGGAACTGTCGGCCGCGCTGCTGTCCGCCGACCGCTTCGCCCGTCCCGATCTGCCGCTGCCGGTCGCGCCGCAGTTGCGCGCCCAGCTCGCCGATCGTTTCGGGCTGTTCGGCATCAGGCTCGCGATCACCCTGGTGCGGCTCGGCGCTCGCGATTCGACGACGCTTGCCGCCGAACTCACCGAGCGCAGCGGGGTGAACGAATTGCGCTCGGTACTCGACGTGCAGTTCGGTCAGCGCGCCGATCAGCTCAAGGCCCATTCGGCGCTCAGCGCGCTGGACCGGGTGCTCACCGCCTACCCCGGCACCGCCGCCGATTCGCTGCTGCCGCAGGTGCGCACATTGCTCGCCGACAATCACGGTTTCACCGAATTGCGTCTGCTCGGCCGGTTGCGCACCGAGGAACCCGGCCTGCCCGCATCCGAGCTGGCCGAACTGATCAGGCTCATCGGCGGTTCCGGCGTAGCCGCGCATCTGCGGCTCGGCCTACCCGCCGAGACCGATGCCGGGACCAAGCGTGCCGAAGCTGTGGCCGCCGCGCGTAAGTGGCGTGCGCGCGCCCAGCATCCGCTGGCCGACCAGTTCACCGCCACCGCCTGCCGCACCGCGGCGCGCAGTGCCGAAGGCATTCTCGCCCAGCTCACGCTACGGATGTGAGCTGATCCGTGCGTCGCGCTCGCATGGGCTGCACACTGGAAAGGGATGGGACAGCGAGATGTGGTGCACGCGTTGCTGGACCGGGCGGGTACCGGGTACGCCGCCGCGGCGGGCATCCATTTGGCCGACACACCGGCCCCGCTGTTCCAGCTACTGATGCTGTCGGAGCTGCTCAGCACGCGAATCTCGGCCGATCTCGCGGTGGACGCGGCCAAGGAGCTCATCGATAGCGGTTACCGCACGCCGCAGCGCGTCGCCGATGCCGACTGGCAGGAACTGGTGGACGCGCTCGGCCGGGCGCACTACCGCCGATACGACGAGTCGACCGCCTCCCGCTTGGGTGCGATGGCCTCGACCATCCTGGACCGCTACGACGGCGACCTGCGCAAACTCGCCGATGAGGTCGACCACGACCCGACCCGCGCCGCCGAACTCCTCCAGCAGTTCAAGGGCATCGGCCCGGTGGGCGCCGACATCTTCTTGCGTGAGGTGCAGGACGTGTGGACCTGGGCGCGCCCGCATTTCGACGAGCGCGCACTACACGGCGCCGAACGCGTCGACCTGCCCACCGACCCCGACCGCCTGGCCGAGCTGGCCCCGCGCGGTCATGTCGCCGACCTGGCCGCCGCCCTGGTCCGCGTCACCCTCGACGACGACATCGCCGAAGACGTGCGCACCGGTAAGCGGTGAGCGGGCGGGCCGTTGCTTCCCACCTCGGTTATCGTCGGTGGCCGACGCATCGGCGAGAGTCACGCGGCCGGGCTGATTACCTACTTGCATGCCTCGCCGCGCCGATCATGTGCCACCGAACCCGTCGCCACCGCGGCCCGCGAAGCGATGTCCTCGGCCGTCGAACTGTCGAGCTACCTCTGCGCTGCCCTGCTCGCCGCGGCGCTGCTGGCCACCCTGTTCATGCGCCCGTCCGGGGTCGGGCGGCCGGACTGAGCCGCGCCTCCGCGCGCATGCCGCCTCGGTTCGACGAACCGGTCGGCTGTCGGTGTGCGGAGGAGGATGGGCGAGGCGGTGACGGGTTGCGAGAAAAAATCCTCGCCCCCGGGGAATAGACCCTGACCACCGCTGGTTGAGCTGATCGAGCAACATTGAGTGTGTTCGACTCAAGTTTGACTTGACGCCCGGTGTGGCCGACGGGCAGGATTGAGCCGACCACGCTCAGTGTTGCTGGGACCGTGCTCCGTGCAGTGTCAGGGGCCTGGTCCATGGCGCGGTAAGCGCCGATATGGGCTGATAGCCCCGACACCACACAGGCATCGAAAAATAGGAGGAAACAATGGCTCGTGCGGTCGGAATCGACCTCGGGACCACGAACTCGGTCGTCGCCGTTCTCGAAGGTGGTGAGCCGGTCGTCGTCGCCAACTCGGAGGGTTCGCGCACCACGCCGTCGGTCGTCGCGTTCGCCAAGAACGGCGAAGTGCTGGTGGGCCAGCCGGCGAAGAACCAGGCAGTGACCAACGTCGACCGCACCATCCGTTCCGTCAAGCGCCACATCGGCACCGACTGGACCGTTGGCATCGACGACAAGAAGTACACCCCGCAGGAAATCAGCGCCCGCGTGCTGATGAAACTGAAGCGTGACGCTGAGGCCTACCTCGGTGAGGAGATCACCGACGCGGTCATCACCGTCCCGGCCTACTTCGAGGACGCCCAGCGTCAGGCCACCAAGGAAGCCGGCCAGATCGCGGGCATGAACGTGCTCCGCATCGTCAACGAGCCCACCGCGGCCGCGCTGGCCTACGGCCTGGACAAGGGCGACAAGGAACAGACCATCCTGGTCTTCGACCTCGGTGGCGGCACCTTCGACGTCTCGCTGCTGGAAATCGGCGAGGGCGTCGTCGAGGTCCGTGCCACCTCCGGTGACAACCACCTCGGTGGTGACGACTGGGACGAGCGCATCGTCAAGTGGCTGGTCGACAAGTTCAAGGGCACCTCGGGCATCGACCTGACCAAGGACAAGATGGCCATGCAGCGGCTGCGTGAGGCCGCCGAGAAGGCCAAGATCGAACTCTCGTCCTCGCAGTCGACCTCGATCAACCTGCCCTACATCACCGTCGACGCGGACAAGAACCCGCTGTTCCTCGACGAGCAGCTCACCCGTGCCGAGTTCCAGAAGATCACCTCGGACCTGCTCGACCGCACCCGCGCGCCGTTCCAGTCCGTGATCAAGGATGCGGGCATCAAGGTCTCCGATATCGACCACGTCGTGCTCGTCGGTGGTTCCACCCGTATGCCCGCCGTCTCCGAGCTGGTCAAGGAACTGACCGGTGGCAAGGAGCCCAACAAGGGCGTGAACCCGGACGAGGTCGTCGCCGTCGGCGCCGCCCTGCAGGCCGGTGTGCTCAAGGGTGAGGTCAAGGACGTCCTGCTGCTCGATGTCACCCCGCTGTCGCTGGGTATCGAGACCAAGGGTGGCGTGATGACCAAGCTCATCGAGCGCAACACCACCATCCCGACCAAGCGTTCGGAAACCTTCACCACCGCCGACGACAACCAGCCGTCGGTGCAGATCCAGGTGTTCCAGGGTGAGCGCGAGATCGCCTCGCACAACAAGCTGCTCGGCTCCTTCGAGCTGACCGGCATCCCGCCGGCCCCGCGCGGCGTGCCGCAGATCGAGGTCACCTTCGACATCGATGCCAACGGCATCGTGCACGTCACCGCGAAGGACAAGGGCACCGGCAAGGAGAACACGATCAAGATCCAGGACGGCTCCGGCCTGTCCAAGGAAGAGATCGACCGGATGGTCAAGGACGCCGAGGCGCACGCCGCCGAGGACAAGGCCCGCCGCGAGGAGGCCGAGACCCGCAACCAGGCCGAGTCGCTGGTGCACCAGACCGAGAAGTTCATCAAGGACAACGAGGACAAGGTGCCCGCCGACGTCAAGGAGAAGGTCGAGGCGGCCATCGCCGAGGCGAACGAGGCGCTGAAGGGCACCGACATCGCCGCGGTCAAGTCGGCCGTGGAGAAGCTGGCCACCGAGTCGCAGGCGCTGGGCCAGGCGATCTACGAGTCGTCCGCCGCCGACGCCGCCGCGTCCGGTAACGGTGCCTCCGCGACGGCCGACGACGATCAGGTCGTCGATGCCGAGGTCGTTGACGAGCCGGTCGACACGGAGAAGAAGTGACGAACGCGAACGCTGGGAACTCCGAGGAGCCGATCAGCTTCGTCGACAAGCGCAAGATCGATCCCGAGAACGGTGAGGTCAGGGAGGCTGCCGGGGCGGGCAATGGTTCCGCCCCGGCCGAGCCGGACGCCGCCGAGGTCGACGCCGCCGAGGTACCCGTGTCCGACGCCGCGGTCGAGCTCGCCGAGCGCACCGCCGACCTGCAGCGTCTGACCGCGGAGTACGCCAATTACCGGCGCCGGGTCGAGCGCGACCGCAAGGCCGCGATCGACGCGGCCAAGGCCGGCGTTGTCACCGAATTGCTCGGCGTGCTCGATGATCTCGATCGCGCCAGGGCGCACGGCGATCTGGAATCGGGGCCGCTGAAGTCGGTTGCCGACAAGCTGAGCGACGCACTGCGCAAACAGGGTCTCGAGGAGTTCGGTTCGGAGGGTGAGCCTTTCGATCCGACTCTGCACGAGGCGGTGCAGCACGAGGGTTCCGGACACTATCCGGTGATCGGCCTCGTGATGCGCAAGGGTTATCGGTTCGGTGACCGGGTGCTTCGGCACGCGCTGGTGGGGGTAACCGACGGCGTGGGCGATCTGCCCACCACCGCCCCCGCCGACCAGGGCGAAGCCCCCGCACCGGACCAGGCCGAGGCATCGGATGCTGATGCCGGCACCGACGAAGGATAAGAGCGCGGCCGAGCCGCACCGTACAAGAGGAACGAAAGGAGGAGATGCCCGGTGAGCCAACGGGAGTGGATCGAAAAGGACTTCTACAAGGAGCTGGGCGTCTCCTCCGGCGCCTCGCAGGACGAGATCAAAAAGGCCTACCGCAAGCTCGCGCGTGACCTGCATCCGGATGCCAACCCCGGCGACACCAAGGCCGAGGAGAGGTTCAAGACCGTCAGTGAGGCGCATGCCGTGCTGTCGGATCCGGTCAAGCGCAAGGAGTACGACGAGACGCGCAGGCTGTTCGCCGGCGGTGGTTATCCGCGCGGTGGATTCACCCCCGGCGGCGCCGGTGGCGGATTCTCGCAGGAGTTCAACCTCGGCGACATCTTCGGTGCCGGTGCCACCGGTGCCGACGGTGGCCTCGGCGATCTGTTCGGCGGTCTGTTCAACCGGGGCGGCACGCGATCGGCGAGCCGGCCCCGGCGCGGTTCCGATGTGGAGACCGAGACGACCCTCGGGTTCCGTGAGGCCGCGCAGGGCGCCACCGTCCCGCTGCGGATGACCAGTCCGTCGCCGTGCACCACCTGTCACGGCAGCGGCGCCAAGCCGGGCACCAGCCCACGGGTCTGCCCGCACTGCAACGGCACCGGCGTGATCAGCCGCAACCAGGGCGCGTTCGGGTTCAGTGAACCGTGCGACGACTGCCGCGGTACCGGCTCGATCATCGACAACCCGTGCGTGGACTGCCATGGCAGTGGTATCCAGAACCGGACCCGCACCATCACCGTCCGCATCCCTCCTGGTGTGGCGGACGGGCAGCGGATCCGGCTGGCCGGGCAGGGCGAGGCCGGGTTGCGCGGTGCGCCCTCGGGCGATCTGTACGTGACCGTGCACGTCAGCCAGGACCGGGTCTTCGGCCGCAGCGGCGACGACCTGACCCTGGTACTGCCGGTCAGCTACAGCGAACTGGTCCTCGGCACCACGGTGTCGGTGCCGACGCTGGAGGGCCGGGTCGGGGTCAAGGTGCCTCCGGGCACCGCCGACGGCCGCATCCTGCGGGTGCGCGGCCGCGGTGTGCCCAAGCGCGGCGGCGGAGCCGGTGACCTGCTGGTCACCGTCAAGGTTGCGGTGCCGCAGAAACTGGATGACAACGCCACCGAGGCGCTGCGGGCGCTGCAGGAGGCGGAGAAGGCCAGCGGTTTCGATCCGCGAGCAGGATGGGCAGGTGCGTGATGTCCGGAGATCCGAAGCAGGCGTCGGGTGGGCCGTCGCGAGCCGAGTACTTCATGATCTCGGTGGCGGCCCAATTGGCCGGTATGCATGCGCAGACGCTGCGCACGTATGACCGGCTGGGGCTGGTGACGCCACAACGCACTTCGGGCGGCGGGCGACGCTATTCGGCAAGGGATGTGGAGCTGTTGCGCGAAGTGCAGCGGCTGTCCCAGGACGAGGGCGTCAACCTGGCGGGCATCAAACGCATCATCGAACTCACCAATCAGGTCGAACAGTTGCAACAGCGCGTCGCCGAGCTGAGTGCGGAACTGGAGCGCGCGCGGGCGAACTACCGCGCGGATCTGACCCCGCCGCAGCGCAGCACCGCGCTGGTGGTGTGGCAGCCGCGGCATCGCCGGTAGCCGTTCGCCGGATGAGTTCTCGGGCCCCGGCCCGGCTCCGCTCGTGGGCCGGGTCGGGGCCCGAGGTCCGTCCGGGAACGTTTCGGATTTGCCGACAGATCGCTGTCGGATGCGAACTTCATTGTGAAGCTTGCATATTGAGTGGTCGAGTGACGGATTTCACCCGTTTTATCCAGTCCTTCAGTCGGTTTCGTCGCGAATTCGTACGCCATACCCTTGTTTTGTCGGAATTGCACGTGGGATGTTTCGTCCGTCCATTCCACTGCCGGCAAACCTCGCCTACACTCCAAAGCCACGGCTGCTGACGAGTGTCCCGCAGCACCTCACTCGCCGGCACGGATAGTGCTCGAATGCGAAATGGGGTTGTGGCGCATATGGATTCGCGGACCGTCGCGTTGATCAGGACGACGTTCAAAGCGGTTGCCGCGGAAGAGGGTGGGGCGGAGCGGTTGTCCAAGTCGTTTTATGCGATCTTGTTCACCGAATATCCGGGTGTCCGCGATTATTTTCCCGCGGCGATGGACGCGCAGCGTGACCGCCTTGTCAAGGCCATCGGATACGCGCTCGACCGGCTGGAGGAGCCGGAAAAGTTGCTGCCCTTCCTCGCCCAGCTCGGCCGCGATCACCGCAAGTACGGGGTCCAGCGGGCCCATTACACGGCGGTATCGGAATCGTTGAAGACGGCCATGCGCCGATTCGCCGGTTCGGAGATGTGGACCGACGAGGTCGAACGCGCCTGGACCGAGGGCTTGGCGCTGATCTCGGACACCATGATCGGCGCCGCCGAACAGGAGAGCACACCGCCGGTGTGGACCGGAACGGTCGTCGAACGCCGCGAGGTGCTCCGCAATCTGGCGGTGATCCGGCTGCAATTGGACCAGCCGATGCAATACGCGGCGGGCCAATATCTGAGCGTGCAGATCCCCTCGCGGCCGCGGATGTGGCGCTATATGTCGCCAGCGGTCCCGGCGAATGCCAACGGCGAGATCGAATTCCATATTCGCTCGGTCCTCGGTGGCTGGGTCAGCCCGGCGATGGTCGGCAACACCGCGGTCGGTGATCAGTGGCTGCTCGGCTCCCCGCTGGGCGGATTGGGAATTCCGCGCAACGTCAAACGCAAAATGCTGATGATCGGCTGCGGCACCGGTATCGCACCGCTTCGCGCCCAGCTCATGGCAATGTCACAGCGACGCATCAATCCGAAGGTGCACCTGTTCGTCGGCGGCCACCATCCGTGCGATCTCTACGACCTGGAGACGCTGAGCCGGCTCGCGGTCGCCAACAAATGGCTCACCGTCACGCCGGTGACCGAACGCGCCGAGAATCCGTGGTGGTACTACGATTCCGGCGAATCGGAAAGAACCTGGCCCGGCCTCGAACCACGGGTGACCGGGCAGATCGGAAAGATCGTCGCCGGCTACGGCGCATGGGCCGACCGTGATGTGCAGATCGTCGGCTCACCTTCGATGGTGCAGACCACCAAGTTCCGGTTGATGGCTACCGGGACCCGAGCCATGAACATTCGTCACGATCCGCTCTTCTGAGCCATGAGCGGCCGGATCAGCCGCCCTCCCACTGAATTCGTTCCGCCGGTGTCCCGGTGTCGAGCAGCCGCTGCACGGTCGCGCGCGTCATCCCGGGCGAGCCGCACACCAGCACCTGGTGCCGGTCGAACGCGCCGTGCGAGCCGACCACCTCCGCGAGCGTCCCGTACAGCATCTCATCGGGTGCGAAGCCGATATCCACCCGGGAACGCTCGTACCATTCGTCCGGCAGATCGGGATCGTCCGGGGTCTCCACCACCGGAACCACTGTCAGCCACGGCAATTCCTCGGCCAGCAGCGTCAGCATGTCGGCCGCGTACAGGTCGCGCGGCGATGCACCGCCGACGAACAGGTAGGTCGGCGGCTGCACCTCGCGACGAGCCAGTTCCAGGATCTGCGCGCGCATCGGCGCCAAACCCGTGCCGCCCGCGATCATCACGACCTCGTCGCCCTCCGGATCGACGAAGAAGGTGCCTGCGGGTGCGCCGATCGTCCACTCGTCGCCGGCCGCGGTATCGGCCACGATCCCGCCGCTGCACCAGCCGCCGGGCACCGTGCGCACATGGAACTCGAGCTTGCCGTCCAGCGAGGGCGGCAGGGCGGGGGACAGGCGCCGCCGCAGACCGGGGAACTGCGGTACCCGCACCTCCACCGACTGCCCGGCGGTGAACGGCACGAACTCGCCGATCAGCCGGATCACCGCGAGATCATGACGCAGCCGATGATGTCCGACCACGGTCGACTTCCACACGGGCGCTTCCGGAATCGCGCCGTTGCGTGGCGCATGCGGATCGATGTCCATACCTACTCTCAGACGGGATCGGAACTGATGATCGACTCCGGTGTGCCCACTGCCAGCAGCGCGCGCCGGGTATCGGCGATCATCTTCGCCGAGCCGGCGATCTGGATCTGGCGATCCGACCACGACCCGAAGCTGGCGACCACCGCACCGAGATTACCGACCAGGCGCCGGTGCATGCCGTAGGGCGCGTCGGCAGCGGGATGCGGATACCACCACGGGTTGGTCTTCTGCTCGCACACCGGAACGATCGTCAGCCACGGGTTGCTCTGCGAGAGCTGCCACATGTTCTCCACGTCGTACAGATCGCACGGGTACACCCCGCCGATGAAGAAGTGCACCCGCGGGTTGATGCCGCGCTGCCCCATCTCGATGAGCTGGGCGCGCAATGGCGCGATGCCGGTGCCCGAACCGATCATCAAGACATCCCGGCCGCTTTCCTGATCCACATGGAGCCCGCCCAGCGGGCCGCCGATCAGCCAGCGGTCGCCGACGGTGGTCTCGTTGACGATGGCCGGGCTCACCCAGCCACCGCGGACCTTGCGGACGTGGAATTCGATCTCGCCGTAGGGATTGGCCGGAATCGCCGGCGACAGATACCGCCACATCTTCGGCCGCTGCGGCACCGCGACCGGCACGTACTGGCCCGCCTGATAGGGGATCGGGCTGTCGGATTGCAGCCGCACGATGGCGAGATCGTCGAGCACATGCCGGTGCCCGACGACGGTGGCCTCCCAGTAGGGCGGGGAATCGTCGGAGTTGGCGCCGATGGCCATGGCGGCCGAGATCAGCAGGGCGACATCGCGCCAGCCGTCGGCCAGTTCATCACTCCAGTCGGCACCGTTGTAGGTGCGGGCGGCGGCGAACAGGGCGCGGCCGGCGAGGTCGTAATGGGAGGCTTCGACGCCGTACTTGCGGTGATCGCGGGCCAGCTGTTCGAGGAACTTCTGTGCCCGGTCCCAGTCCTCGAGATGATCGAGCATGTACTGGATGGCGGTGACCAGGCGTTTCGGCTGCATATCCATGGCGGGCGGGAACAGATCCCGCAGCCCGGGATTCTCGGCGAACAGGTGACCATAAAACGCACTGATCAACCGCTCGGGTCCGTGCGGTGAATCGACCACCGAACGGAAGTTGGCGCGGACCAGCGCAGCCGAACGCGCATCCACGGCGTGGGCTTCCTTTCCCTCGAAGAGCTGCCCGGGGACCTACCCGTAACCGGCGGTCCTCCGTCGAGGCAAGTATCCCTGAAAACGCCGTGGTCATGTGGGTATGGGCAGGTTACCGGCATTTGTCACATGTTGGATGCGCAACACCGGTTCACCGGTCACGGTCGCGGCGTAGCGTTCGGGTCGAGTCCGGCGTGCCGCAGTCGCTAGAATCGGCAAAGTTGAGCGGAACAGACTCAACCTTTCCAACGTTGAACCGAAGGACACCGTGCCGACGGCGAAGGCAGCCGCTGTACGCACTCGGCACCGGGGAAATTATCGACCAGTAGGAAGGTGCTTTGTGGACTCGTTCAATCCCACCACCAAGACCCAGGCGGCGCTGACCGCTGCCTTGCAAGCGGCCTCGGCCGCGGGTAACCCGGAGATTCGTCCGGCGCACTTGCTGGTGGCGTTGCTGGATCAGACCGACGGCATCGCCGCCCCCTTGCTGAAGGCCGTCGGGACCGATCCGGCGGTCGTACGACGCGAGGCGCAAGAGATCATCGACCGGTTGCCGAGCGCGACCGGTGCCACCACCACCCCCCAGCTCGGCCGCGAAGCGCTGGCCGCGATCACCGCGGCTCAACGACTGGCCACCGAGATGGGCGATGAGTACGTGTCCACCGAGCACGTCATGGTCGGCCTGGCCGAGGGCGATTCCGATATCACCATGCTGCTCACCAAGTACGGCGCCACCGCCGACGCCCTGCGCGAGGCCTTCACCGCCGTCCGCGGCAGCGCCCGGGTCACCAACCCCGACCCCGAGGGCAGCTACCAGGCGCTGGAGAAGTACTCCACCGACCTCACCGAGGCCGCCCGCTCCGGCAAGCTCGACCCGGTGATCGGCCGCGATACCGAGATCCGCCGAGTGGTGCAGGTGCTGTCGCGGCGCACCAAGAACAACCCGGTGCTCATCGGTGAGCCCGGCGTCGGCAAGACCGCCATCGTCGAAGGGCTGGCCCAGCGCATCGTCGCCGGTGACGTACCGGAATCGCTGCGTGGCAAGTCGGTGATCTCGCTCGACCTCGGCGCCATGGTCGCCGGTGCGAAATACCGCGGTGAATTCGAGGAACGGCTCAAAGCCGTGCTCGAAGACATCAAGAACAGCGCCGGGCAGATCATCACCTTCATCGACGAGCTGCACACCATCGTCGGCGCGGGCGCCACCGGTGAATCGGCGATGGACGCGGGCAACATGATCAAGCCGATGCTGGCCCGCGGTGAACTGCGCCTGGTCGGCGCCACCACGCTGGAGGAGTACCGCCAGCACATCGAGAAGGACGCCGCGCTCGAGCGCCGGTTCCAGCAGGTGCTGGTCGGCGAGCCGTCGGTGGAGGACACCGTCGGCATCCTGCGCGGTATCAAGGAGCGCTACGAGGTGCACCACGGCGTGCGCATCACCGACTCCGCGCTGGTCGCCGCGGCCACCCTGTCCGACCGCTACATCACCTCCCGGTTCCTGCCGGACAAGGCGATCGACCTGGTCGACGAATCGGCCTCGCGGCTGCGCATGGAGATCGATTCGCGTCCGGTGGAGATCGACGAGGTCGAACGCGCGGTGCGCAGGCTCGAGATCGAAGAGGTCGCGCTCGCGAAGGAAACCGACGAGGCCTCCAAGCAGCGGCTGGAGAAGCTGCGTTCGGAACTGGCCGACGACCGGGAAAAGCTCAACCAGCTCACCACCCGCTGGCAGAACGAGAAGAACGCCATCGACCAGGTCCGCGCGCTCAAGGAGGAGCTGGAATCGCTGCGCGGAGCCTCCGAGCGGGCCGAACGCGACGGCGATCTCGGCAAGGCCGCCGAGCTGCGCTACGGCAAGATCCCCACGCTGGAAAAGCAGCTCGCCGAGGCCGAGAAGGCCTCTGCCTCGGCCGGTGACGGCGAAGTCATGCTGAAGGAAGAGGTCGGGCCCGACGACATCGCCGAAGTCGTCTCGTCCTGGACCGGGGTTCCGGTGGGCCGCATGCTCGAAGGGGAGACCCAGAAGCTGCTGCGCATGGAGTCCGAACTGGGCCGTCGCGTGGTCGGTCAGGAAGAGGCCGTGCAGGCGGTGTCGGACGCCGTGCGCCGGGCGCGGGCAGGCGTCGCCGACCCGAACCGGCCGACCGGCTCGTTCATGTTCGTCGGTCCCACCGGCGTCGGTAAGACCGAGCTGGCCAAGGCGCTGGCCGATTTCCTCTTCGACGACGAACGCGCCATGGTCCGCATCGACATGAGCGAGTACAGCGAGAAGCATTCGGTGGCCCGGCTGGTCGGCGCGCCGCCCGGATACGTCGGCTACGACCAGGGCGGCCAGCTCACCGAGGCGGTGCGGCGCAGGCCCTACACCGTGGTGCTGTTCGACGAGATCGAGAAGGCGCATCCGGATGTGTTCGACATCCTGCTCGCCGTCCTCGACGAGGGCCGGTTGACCGACGGCCAGGGCCGCACGGTCGACTTCCGCAACACCATCCTCATCCTCACCTCCAACCTCGGTGCGGGTGGCGACAAGGACTTCGTGATGAACGCCGTGCGCTCGGCCTTCAAACCGGAGTTCCTGAACCGGCTCGACGACGTCGTGATGTTCCATGCGCTCAACGAGGAACAGCTCGAGTCCATCGTCGACATCCAGCTCGACCAGCTGCAGAAGCGCCTGGCCCAGCGCAGGCTGACGCTGGACGTCAGCGGCTCGGCCCGGTTCTGGCTGGCGGTGCGCGGCTACGACCCGGTCTACGGTGCGCGGCCGCTGCGCAGGCTGATCCAGCAGGCCATCGGCGACACCCTCGCCAAGGAGTTGCTGGCCGGCGAGATCACCGATGGCGACACCGTCAAGGTCGGCGTCAGCCCCGACGGGGACGGACTCGTCGTCGGCAGGTGATCGGGTGCGGCGGGCGTCGCGGTGTTCCGACAGGAATGCTCGTGGCGCCCGTCCCTCGTACGCTGGGTGCATGACCAACCCGAACGATCCGTGGGGGCAGCGGCCGGACGATTCGCCGACCGAACACCTGGGTTCGCCGGGTGGTTCCGGCACCGATCCGCTGCACACCACCGAGTACACCGAGGCCTACGGGCCGACGGCGTATCCGGGCGGTGACCAGTACGAGCCGTGGAAGCCGCCGTCCAACCCGACGCGCGAACTACCCACCTACGACAGCCAGTGGGGCGGGTACGAAGCTCAGCAGTGGCAGCCGCCGACCCAGCCCACCCCCGATCCGGCGGCGATGGGCGGTCTCGGCGCGATGCCGCCCTCGGGTGAACCGCCGCGCCCGCCCAAGCGCAACACCGGGCTGTGGATCGGGCTCGGGCTGGCCGTGGTCCTGTTGATCGCGGTCGCCGGTGCGGTCGCCGGGTTGCTGTTCGGCGGTGGCGATTCCACCCCGTCGGCCAGTGACTCCGCGACGTCCTCGCTGCCCACCGCCGGCCGCACCCCGAACGCGACGCCGGGCCCGAGCACGCCGCCGCTGGTCATCCCCAGCCTGCCCGGGATCGAGGGCATCGACGGCATCGGCGCGACCATGGGCACCATCACCGCCAACAACGCGGGCACGCTCACCGTCAGCTCGATCGGCGGCGCGACCGTCACGGTGACCACCGACGCGAACACCCAGGTGATCTCGCTGTCGGGTGGATCGCCCGCAGATCTGCCCACCGGCGAACTCGTGGTCGTCCAGGGTGACAAGGCCCCTGACGGGTCGATTCACGCGAAGATCATCATCAGCACCGCACTTCCCGGCGGCGGACGATGACAAGTTTCGTGATCGGCCACAAACGCTGCGGCGCGCGCGGGTGGTGCCGGGCAAACCCCCGGTCGGCTCGATAGGCTAGACGACGATGACGGCTATGTGGTTCGGGTTGGCGGCGATCGCACTCGTGGGTGCGGTCGTACTGCTGTATTTCGATCGGCTCCAGCGGCAGCGGACCGGTCACGCGCGCCAGGTCTGGGCCAAGGCCCAGGGCTATACGTATGTGTCGGTGGAACCGGCGCTGCCCTCGACGTGGCGGCGCGGTGCGCTGGCCAAGCTGGGCTATCTGTCCGCGGTCGACGTGGTCTCCGGTATCCGCAAGGGCGAGAAGTTCGTGCTGTTCGACCTGGAGGATTCGGCGACGCTGGTGGCCGTGCGCAGGCAGATCGGCTCCGATATCGACGTCGATATGCGGCTGAAGACCGCCTCCCCGCCCAAGGACCACGATCTGGAACTGCTCGGCGCCATCGGTGATCGCGTGGTCTTCGCGACCAACCCGGAAATCGCCAGGCATGCCGTCGACCAGCGCATGGTCGCCTTCATCGAGACGCTGCCGGAGACGGTGCAGATGCTGTGGAGCGAGGGCAACTGGACCCTCGGCATGCTCTCGGTCGGCACCACGGCCAAGGAATGGGAGACCGCCATCGACGCGGTGCTGCGGCTGTCCGGTCTGCTGCACGTGTTGCCGCCGGTCGCGGAGCCGCGCGGACTCGACCCCGAAGGCGGGCGGTCGCAGGGCCGCGCCCGCGCCAGGGCGGCCGAGGTCGACGAGCCCGTCGAGCGTCCGGCTCGCGTCGCCCCGGCCCGGTTCCGCGATCCCGAGCCCGATCCCGACGATGCCGATTACGACGAATTCGACACCGGCTACGACGATTCCGACTATGACGACGCCGACTACGACGATTCCGATTACGACGAACCCGAGCCCGCCGAATCCGAGCCCGATGCGGGCGTGATCGGGGCCAGGCCCCCATCCAGGTCCGACGATGCCCGTCCCGCCTCGGCCGATACCGGCCGGGATCGCGATCCCGCGAGCCGTCCCGACGGGCCCGCCCCCGAACCGCCGTCCGCCCGGCGCCCCAGCCTGGCCGTCGTCCCCGACGCCCGCCCGGCCGCGCGGGAGGAGCGGGTCGCCGAACGCATCGAATCCGTCGACCGCAGCAGCCGCCCCGGCGACTTCCGCGCCCCCGCCTCCGACGACGACGCGCCGCAGCTACCCGGCGGCCCGTTCCACCCCGGATTCCGCCCATATCAGGGTCCGGTGCCGAAGTAACCCGCTCTGCTCAGCGCCGACAGCGCACGCCGTACCCTTGACGCGCAGGTGCTGGCGGGCGGACTTCGCCGAAACCGCTGTGACGCGACTCGTTGAACACACGCGGAAGGACTCAGATGATCGATCAGGCAACAACCGACCGGGACAGTTTGGCGGCGCTGGTGCGCGAACTCGCCGTCGTGCACGGCAAGGTGACCCTGTCCTCGGGTAAAGAGGCCGACTACTACGTCGACCTGCGTCGCGCGACGCTGCACCACCAGGCCGGCCCGCTGATCGGCAAACTGTTGCGCGAGCTGGTTGCCGACTGGGATTTCGACGCCGTCGGCGGGCTCACCATGGGCGCCGACCCGGTGGCGCTGGCCGTGATGCACGCCCCCGGCCGTCCGATCGACGCGTTCGTGGTCCGCAAGGCCGCCAAGACCCACGGCATGCAGCGGCAGATCGAAGGCCCCGACATCGTCGGCAAGCGGGTGCTGGTCGTCGAGGACACCACCACCACCGGTAACTCGCCCCTCACCGCCGTGCGCGCGCTGCGTGAGGCCGGCGCGACCGTCGTCGGCGTGGCGACCGTGGTGGACCGGGAGACCGGCGCCGATCAGGTCATTGCCGCCGAGGGGCTGGAGTACCGCTCGATTCTCGGGCTGAAGGATCTGGCTCTGGGCTGAGTAGTTGCCCTCCGCTAGCCTGGTGCTGATTTATTCGGTAGTTGAAGGGTCGTGTGAGTCGCCGTGGTGAGCATTGCAGTCAAGAAGGGCCGCGACAATGTCGCGATGCTCGGTATCGGTGCTTACCGGCCGCAGCGCGTGGTCAGCAATGACGAGGTGTGCGAGGTCCTCGACTCCACCGATCAGTGGATCTACGAGCGCACCGGCATCCGCAACCGTCGCTGGATCAGTGGCGACGAAACGCTGCGTTCGATCGCCGCGGCCGCCGGTGATCGCGCGCTGAACAACACCGGCATCGACCGCTCCAAGATCGGCGCGCTGATCCTGTGCACCTCCAGCTGGCTCAAGCTCACCCCGCACGGCGCGCCCACCATTGCCGCCGACCTCGGCATCAACGGCATCCCCGCCTTCGACCTCACCTCCGGCTGCGGCGGTTTCGGCTACGGCCTCGGTGTCGCCGCCGACCTGATCCGCGCCGGTTCGGCCGAATATGTGCTGGTCATCGGTGCCGAGACGATGACCGTCGGCCTCGACCCGACCGATCGCGGCACCGCGATGATCTTCGGTGACGGCGCGGGCGCGGTCGTCGTCGGGCCGAGCGAGGAGAACGGTATCTCCCCGACGGTGTGGGGCAGTGACGGCGAGAACGCCGAGGCCATCGCCCAGGACGTCGACTTCCTGGAATTCATGAACAAGGCTCAGGCTTTGCAGGGCACCGATCCCGCGGTCGAGCCGATCGGGCGGATGTCGCTGCGCATGGAGGGCCCGAAGGTCTTCCGCTGGGCCGCGGTGACGTTGCCGCGTGCGCTGTCGGCCGCGCTGGAGGAATCCGGGGTGTCCAAGGAGGACATCGAGGTGTTCGTCCCGCACCAGGCCAATGCCCGCATCAACGAGCTGATGAAGAAGAACCTCGGCCTGGCCGAGGACATCCCGATGGCCAACGACATCGAGAACACCGGCAACACCTCGGCCGCGTCGATTCCGCTGGCCATGGAGGAAATGCTGGTCACCGGCAAGGCCAAGGGCGGTCAGCTGGCGCTGCTGCTCGGCTTCGGTGCCGGGCTCAGCTATGCCGGGCAGGTCGTCACCCTGCCGCCGAAGCCCGCCGAGCCGAGCTTCTGACGGTATGCGCCCGTTCCGCGCCGGGTATCTGGCCGCCACCGCCGTCACGGTGTTCGGTGCGCTCACCGGTCGTGACAAGTTCCAGTGGGTGGCCAAGCCGCTGATGATGCCGCTGTTGGCGGCCGACGTCGCGCGCAGTTCCGCTGAACTCGATCCCACCGACCGGACCGTGCTGCTGAGTTCGCTCGGCGCCGCCACCGTCGGCGACGTGCTGCTCATCGACCCGGATGACGACCGCAGGCTGATCGCGGGTGCGTCGTCGTTCGCGGTCATGCAGGCCGGATACGCGTCGCTGTGGTGGCGATATGGTGCGCGGCCGGTTCCGGCCGTCGCGGTGCCGAGGGTGCTGGCGTGGATCGGTGCCGCTGCGTTGTTGCGTGCCAAGGCGCCCGCGATCGCGGCCCCGCTCACCGCCTACGGAGCGACGCTCGGCACCGCCGCGGTGCTCGCCTCCGATCCGGGGCTGGCGCCGGGTGCGGAAAACGTTGCCGGGCTGAATATCCCGAACGCGGATCCGCGCAGCCGCCTCGGTCTCGGCGCGTTGCTGTTCACCGTGTCCGACGGGTTGATCGTGCTGCGCCGTGTGTTCGCGCGAGGTGAGCGTGCGCGGCGAGTGACCGAGGGCGTCATCCTCGCGACGTATGGTGCGGCGCAGTACCTGCTCGCGGATCCGAAGGCGCACGAGCGGCGGAACTGAACTCGCGCAACCGATTCGGTGGGCGGCATTGATTCCGGCCGGCCTCGCTCACAGGCAGAACAGCACCCGATCCCGGTTCTCCGGATCCACCCGGATCGAGATGACCTCCCCGATCGCCAGCCGTTCCTTGTCGGCCGGTGTCACGTCGTACACAACTGTGCCCCGGTAACTTTCGGCTCCCGGCACGGTGAACTCCAGATCCAACTCGGTCAGCTCACTGTGATGATCGGTCCACGCCAACGGCCGCACATGCTCCACCCGAGCCCACCCCTCGATACCGTGCCGCGCCAGCCGGCGATCCGCCTTCGACGGCCGCTCCACCCACATCAGCCCGATCCCGATGCCCGACCCGAAGATCCCGACCAGCGCCATGATCTGGAACGGGACGGTCCCGTCCGGCGTATGCTGCACCACCCACCCCAGCCACACCGCGAGCAGGATCAGGTACCCGGCCGTCACCCCGAGCACCACTCGCAGCACGCGTACGTGGTCCATCACCATCACCCCACGCATCCAGGATAGGCCCGTGAGCTGCGCCGTAACCGGAAGCCGCTGGTTTGCCGGCGGCACCTCCTGAAGCGGCCGGCCGCGGCATCGGCCGAACCTCGCCGACCGGATGCGACGTCCGTTTGCCGCCAGCGTCGGCGGTCATCCGGCGACATGCTCGGATGCATGTCCGACCCGACCACGCTCGACGTCCTCACCGCCATGTACGCCGCCGAAGCCCGCTATCTCGCGGCAGGCGGCCCGGGCCGAGCCTCCTTCGCCACCCTTGCGCCGTACTTCTCCCCGGACGTCGTCCTCTACCAGGCCGACGCCCTCCCGTACGGCGGAATCTGGCGCGGCCACGCCGGTCTCGAACGCTTCTTCACCGCCATGAGTGCCGTCTGGGAGGTTTTCGACGTCCTCGACCAGCAGTTCCTCGCCACCGGCAGCACCGCCGTGGTCCACACCAGAATCCACGGCCGAGCCCGCGCCACCGGCCGCGAACTCGACTTCCCGATCCTGCAAACCTTGCGCATGGAGAATTCGCGCATCGCCGAGATCTGTCCGTTCTACTGGGACACCCAGGCGATCGCCGACGCGACGACACCCGCCCCGGTTCCCGCTGCACGGAATTTATAGGTCGATTTTCCGTAATTTGCCTGCCGTTGCCCACGGGTCATTGCTACCGTGGGCTCACGGTCGTCTCCTGTCGGGGGGAGCCCTCCGTCCCGGGTCGCTCCGGAACCAAGAAATGGCTTGTGGCCAGGGGGTTCTTCTCCTGCCCGACATCAGGAAGTCCACATGACACTCTCGATTCATCGTCCGGCACATGCTCTGGGTGTAGCTGCCGCAGGGGTGCTCGCCGCCTCCGCCTTGCTCGTTGCGGCACCCGCAGCATCCGCCGATCCGCTCACCGACCTGCTCTGCAACTCCGGCTCGGCCCAGTTCTGCCCGCCCGCCCGGCCTGCGCCCGGAGCACCCGCGCCTGGTGTCTACTACAAGAACTGCGACGCTGCCCGCGACGCCGGCGTGGCACCCCTGCACCGTGATGACCCCGGCTACGCACCGCACCTCGATCGCGACAACGACGGAATCGCCTGCGAATAGCCGCCGTCGGGAGGCAGGTCGGGCATAACTTGACAGAAGATGGCAGGGTTCGGTGCCAGGATCGGACACCATGACGACCCGCTATTACACCGCCACCAGCCTCGACGGCTACATCGCCGACCAGAACAACTCCCTGGATTGGCTGCTGGCCATAGCCGACGCCGATACTGCGACCAGCGACATCGACGAGTTCCTGCGCGGCGTCGGCGCCATGTGCATGGGCGCGACAACCTACGAATGGATGGCAGCCAACAACCCACCCGACTACTGGCCGGATAACTACGGTGACCGCCCGTGCTGGGTATTCACCCACCGCGATCTGCCCCCGATCCCCGGAGCGAACCTCCGATTCGTTTCGGGCGACGTCCGCCCTGTCCACGCCCAGATGACCACAGCCGCAGCCGACCGCGATATCTGGATAGTGGGTGGCGGCGAACTCGCCGGCCAGTTCGCCGACGCCGGCCTACTCGACGAGGTGATCGTCGGCATCACCCCGGTCACCCTCGGGTCCGGCGCCCCACTCCTGCCGCGCCGAATCCTCTCGGACCGAATGCGGTTGGTCGAGGTCGAGCAGATGGGGCAGTTCGCCAAGCTCGCCTACCGGTTGAGCTGAGTTCGCCGATTGTGGCCACGTACTGCGGGCACTCGACGGAGCGTGCCGTAGCTACCTCCGCAACCGCAGCACCGCCATCACCCTGCGGTGATGCGTGTCCGAGGGCGGCAGATCGAGCTTGGTGAAGATATTGCCGATGTGCTTCTCGACCGCCCGTTCGGTGACGGTCAGGGAGCGCGCGATGGCGGCGTTGGTGAGGCCCTGGGCCATCAGCTCGAGCACTTCGCGCTCGCGCGGGGTGAGCCGGTCGAGGGCCTGTTGCTGGCGGGAGGCGCCCATCAGTTGGCTCACCACCTCGGGGTCGAGTGCGGTGCCGCCGGTGGCGACGCGGTCGAGGGCTTCCATGAATTCGCGGACGTCGGCGACCCGGTCTTTGAGCAGGTAGCCGACGCCGTTCGCACCGGCGGCGAGCAATTCGGTGGCGTAGCGGGTCTCCACCCATTGGGAGAACACGAGCACGCCGGTGAGCGGGAATTTGCGGCGTAGTTCGATGGCGGCGAGCAAGCCCTCGTCGGTGTAGGTCGGTGGCATCCGGACGTCGACCACGGCGACGTCGGGTGCGTGTTCGGCTACCACCTCGGACAGGTTCGTCGCGTCGCCGACCATCGCCACCACCTGATGCCCGCGTTCGGCGAGCAGCCCGGCCAGTCCGTCGCGGAGGATGGCGCTGTCCTCGGCGATCACCACGCGCAGCGAATCCGGTTGGGTGGCCCCGGTACTCATCGCGGGCCCGCTGTCGGCAGGGTGATGGTGACGACGGTCGGCCCGCCGACGGGACTGTCGACGGTGAGGCCGCCGTCCACGCTCGCGGCCCGCGCCGCCAGCCCGGCCAGCCCGCTGCCTGCCACCGGCTCGCCCGGAATCGGTTGCAGCACACCGCCGCTGCCTTTGTCCCGGACCGAAACCACCAGCGCATCATCACCCGAGGGCAGCACCGACACCCACGCATGGGTCGCACCGGCGTGTTTCACCACATTGGTCAGCAGTTCGGCGACGGAGAAGTAGGCGATGGCCTCGATCGCCGGGTGCGGTCGCACCGGCAGATGCACCCGCAGCTCCACCGGCACCGAGCAGCGCGCCGCCAGCGTCTCCAGCGCCGGTTCGAGGCCCAATTCCAAAGCGGGCGGATGGATTCCGCGCACCAGTTCGCGCAGCTCGGCCAGCGCTTCCTTGGTGCCAGCGTGCGCGTCGGCGATCAGGTCGCTGGCGTCGGCGCCGTGGCTGAGCCGCTCCTCGGCCCGGCCGAGCGCCATCGCGATGGTGACCAGCCGTGCCTGGGTGCCGTCGTGCAGATCGCGTTCGAGCCTGCGCAGTGTGGCCGCGGAATCCTCGACCGCCACCCGCCTGCTTTCTTGCAGATCGGCCAGCCGTCGGTCCCGCGCGGTCGGCGCGAGCAGCCAGATCGCCAGCTGCCGATGCACCAGGCAGACCACCCGGAACAGCCACGGCAGCGCGAAGCAGCCGAGCACGCCGAGCGCCGCGAACCCCAGCACCCGCGGCCAGGTGTCGATGTAGAAGTCGCCGAACTGGGCCAGCGAATGCCGCTCCACGCCGTTCTCGTCGATATTGGTCGGGGTGAACAGGTACCACGGCAGCGGTGAGATCGCGGTGAACCCGATCATCGCGGTCGCGATCAGCAGGAAATACCCGCCGACCATCCCGACGATCGACTGCACCACCACGAATGCCAGCGCCCGCCAGCTCGGCATATCGGTGAACGCCGCCTTCAAGAATCCGAACAGACCGGAGGCCGGGGCGAACGGCGGCGGCGGGTCCAGCGGTGTGCCGAGCAGGTCACGCACCAGCGCACGGTAGACGTGGCCCCAGAGCCTGCCGCCGAGAATCACCAGCGCGAGCACCGGGATCCCGATGATGGTCAGTGCCACGAAGACGCCGAGGCCGCCGGCCAGGTACACATAGCCCGTTCCGAGCATGCCGAGCAGCAACGCCAGGATCAGATAGGCGAGTTCTTTCCAGGTCCGTGCGGTGAAGGGCGCACGCAGCACAGCGCGCAGCACGCGCATCCCGGTCGGTTCCTCGGTGGCCGGTGTGTCGAGCACCAGCGTCTGAGTGACGGAAGAATCGGTCATGAGCTCCATGGTTGTCGAGGCGGATGGCCCGATCGAGGGCGCTGACCACCGGGTCGATGGTGTAGCTCGCACTACCATCCTCGCCCATCACCCGGTGCGCCTGCGCCCATACGTCGCCGCCACCACCACTTCGGTGCTCGCTGCCAGGCGACGGGAAGCCGCGGCACCGATAACATCACCGGCATGACTTACCCGCCGCCGGACCTCGGCAAAGACCCGTATGGCTCGCAGCCGCATGCTTCTCAGCCCTACCCGTCACAGCCCTACCCGTCACAGCCCTATGGCGCGCCGCAGCCCTACGGCTACGCACAGCCCTACGGTTACGGGCCGCAGCAGGATCATCCGCAGGCCACGACCATTCTCGTGCTCGGCATCCTCAGCCTGGTGATGTGCGGCATCCTCGGCCCGTTCGCGTGGTCGATGGGCAAGAAGGCGCTGGCCGAGATCGATGCTTCCGGGGGAATGATCGGGGGTCGGGGGAACGTCAAGGCGGGCTACATCTGCGGGATGATCTCGTCGATCCTGCTGATCATCTCGATCGTCTTCTTCATTCTGTACATCATCATCGTCGTCATCGCGATCGGCGTCTCGGCCTAGTTCGCCCTGCCGGGCTCGGGGGCTCCCACCTCGGGAATTAGCATCGACGGCGTGACCGATCTCGTGCCGGACCTGCCGGAACAGCTCCCCGGCCCCACCGAATGGGGCGAGCATCCGCATGGCGTCGGCCCGTGGGCGGAGGAGTTCGGCGGGCAGCCACCGCAGGATCCACGACTGGACCCGGTGCTGCTCGCCGAAGGCGATCGCCGCAATGTGGTGGACGCCTACCGGTATTGGACGCGCGAGGCGATCGTCGCCGACATCGATGCGCGCAGGCATCCCTTCCACGTCGCGATCGAGAACTTCGGGCACGACGCGAACATCGGCACCGTCGTCCGCACCGCCAACGCGTTCGCCGCCGCGGCGGTGCACATCGTCGGCAGGCGGCGCTGGAATCGGCGCGGCGCCATGGTCACCGACCGCTATCAGCACATCGAGCATCACACCGATATCGCGGCGCTGCTGGAATTCGCACGGCGCGAGGATCTCACCGTCGTCGCGGTCGATAATGTGCCCGGATCGGTTCCGCTGGAAACGGTTCGGCTGCCGCGACGGTGCCTGCTGCTGTTCGGGCAGGAGGGCCCCGGGGTCACCGATCATGCCCGCGACGCCGCGACGCTGACGGTGTCGATCGCGCAGTTCGGATCCACCCGCAGCATCAATGCCGGCGTGGCCGCGGGCATCGCCATGCACGCGTGGATCCGGCAACATGCCGATCTGACCACAGCCTGGTAACAATTGGGCGGCGAAACCCGGTGCCGACCTGGCACCATTGAGCTATGACCACGCGGAGGGACGCACGGCGTCAGGGGGAATTCAGCGAGCCGACGCCCGCGTTGTGGTCCGAACGCGCCGATATGGCCGAATCCGCGATCATCTCCCGGCATCTACGCCCGCTGTGGGGATTGCCCGGTACCACCCTCGGCGTGGTCGGCTGGCCCGCCACCAAACGTGAGCGGCTGTTCCTGTCCTGGCATTACTGGTGGCAAGCGCATCTGATCGACTGCGCCGTCGATGCCGCCACCCGCGTGCCGACCCCCGCGCGCCGCAAGCGCATCAGCGCGCTCGCCCGCTCGCACCGGCTGCGCAACATCACCGGGTGGACCAACCGCTACTACGACGACATGGCGTGGCTGGCCATCGCTTTGGAACGCGCGCAGCGCACCCAGGACGCCGACGCGGCGGGCGCGCTGCTCGCATTGGAAAAGGAACTCTACGAATCCTGGGATCCCGACACCGGCGGCGGCATCCCGTGGCGGGTGGGCGCCGACTACTTCAACGCGCCCGCCAACGGCCCGGCCGCCATCGCCTTGCTGCGGCTCGGCCGCCACGAACGCGCCGCCGAGATGGCCGACTGGCTCGACGCCACCCTGCGCGACCCCGAAACCGGCCTGATCCTCGACGGCATCCACCTGCCCTCCGGCGAGATCGAGCGCCCGGTGTTCACCTACTGCCAGGGCGTCGTGCTCGGTGTGGAGACCGAACTCGCCGTGCACACCGGCGAGGCGAAACATCTCGCGCGAGTCCATCGCCTGCTCACCGCTGTCGAGGATCGGATGACCACGCGCGGCGTCGTCCAGGGCGGTGGCGGCGGTGACGGCGGCCTGTTCAACGGCATCCTGATCCGCTATCTCGCCCTGGTGGCCCTGATGCTGCCCGGCGACGACGCCGAACAGGAAGCCGACCGCCGGTGCGCGGCATCGATCGTGCTGTCCTCGGCGAAGGCCGCGTGGGCGAACCGGCTCGAAGTCGAAGGCGAACCGCTGTTCGGCCACGACTGGAGCAAACCGGCACAGTTGCCCGGCGGCAGTTCCGGCGCGGGCTACTTCACCTCGGGTGGTTCGGTGACGTCGTCGAAGGTGCCCGAACGCGATCTGTCGGTGCAGTTGTCGGGCTGGATGCTGGTGGAAGCAGCGCACATGGTGAGCGCGGCGGGGTTGTGAACCCCACGAACTGGTGGCCGACAGCTCGACCACGACGACCCTCGACCTCGCGGGAAATCGGGTCGAGATCGGCCTCGACGCCCTGACCAGCACTCGAGCGTAGTGCTGTTCCGGTCCGTCGGGTACCTACGAGCGGACCGGGCACGCGCGGCCGCTCAGTGCTCCGGCATTCCCGCCGCATCCAGGTCGAAGTCCTCGACCGGCTGCGCCATCTCCTGGCGGTACTGGCGGATGCCGAGGATCGTGCCGATGATCAGGCCGACGACGAGCACGATCACCACGGCGGGCATCAGCCAGGGGACGCGCTGGATGAAGCCGCCGGCGTAGTAGCCGATGAGCAGCAGGACCGGGGCCCAGAGCACGGCGCCGATGGTGCTGGCGATGGTGTATTTGCGGTGATCCATGCCCGCCGCGCCGGCCACCATCGGGCAGAGGGTGCGCACCCAGGGGATCCAGCGGGCGACGAGCACCGCGACGAAGCCGTGCCGGTGCAGCATCTCGGAGACCCGGGCGAGGTTGCGGGTGTTGATGTAGCGGCCGTTCTTGCGGGCCACCAGATGGTGGCCCGTGCGGCTGCCGACGACGTAACCGACCTGATTGCCCGCGATGGCCGCGACCATGGTGCCCAGCGACAGGCCCCAGACCTGCGCCTCACCGGAGGCATGCGAGGCCATCACCACGCCCGCGGTGATCAGCATCGAATCGCCGGGCAGGAAAAGGCCGATGATGAAGGCGCACTCCAGGAAGACGAACGTCAGCACGATCGTCCAGACGAGTGCGGGGCCCGCCGAGATCAGCGGTTCGAAGCTGCCCAATGCGAGGGTGGAGGACGCCGGCGTCACTGCGATCAGCGCGTGGTCTCGTTCGTCGACGCCGTCAGCTCGACATCACGGGCGGGATCCACCTGCTCGGCCGAACCGCGGCCGAGCAGCTTCTTCGCGACGGCCATGATGCCGGGCAGGATCGACACGAACACGATGAGCAGGAAGATCGCCTCGACGTGGTCGCGGATGAACGCGACATTGCCGAGGAAGTAGCCGAGGACGGTCACGCCGCCGCCCCACAGGATCGCGCCGACGATGTCGAAGGCGACGAACTTGCGGTAGTTCATCGTGGACACGCCGGCCAGCACCGGCATGAAGGTACGCACGATCGGCACGAACCTGGCCAGGATGATGGTCTTCGGGCCGTGTTTTTCGAAGAACGCGTGCGTCTCGGTGACGTAGTGCTTCTTGAAGAAGCGGCTGTCTTCCTTCTGGAACAGCGCTGGCCCGATGGCCCGGCCTATCCAATAGCCGGACTGGTCACCGGCGAAGGCGATGAAGGTGACGGCGGGCACCAGCACCCAGATCGACACCGGCGGATCCGGTTGCGCGGCCAGCAGGCCACCGGTGAACAGCAGCGAGTCGCCTGGCAGCAGCGGGAACAGCAGACCGGTCTCGATGAAGACGATGACCAGGATGGCCGGGAGGACGGCGTGCCGCAGCCAGGACTCGGTGAGCAGATACATCGGATCGAGCAACTGAGTCAAGGCAAGGTTGCTTGTCACCGCGTCGGAGGCTGCGAGCGCAATCACCCGGCCCACAGTACCGGGTCATCCCCCGCCTGCCCCGGTCAAGGCGCGGAGGAGGCAGCGAAATGGCGCAATGATCCCCTGATATCGGCGGAAAGCCTGCTGGCTTAGGGTGGGGCTGACAAAATCGTCTTTTTGCCGCACAAAACGGAGGTCTTCACAGTGCCCATCGCGACTCCGGAGGTCTACGCCGAGATGCTCGGTCGGGCCAAAGCGAACTCCTTTGCCTTCCCCGCGATCAACTGCACGTCGTCGGAGACGATCAACGCGGCGATCAAGGGCTTCGCCGACGCCGGTAGCGACGGCATCATCCAGTTCTCCACCGGTGGCTCGGAGTTCGGTTCCGGCCAGGGTGTGAAGGACATGGTGACCGGTGCTGTCGCGCTGGCCGAGTTCGCGCACGTGGTGGCGGCCAAGTACGACGTCACCATCGCGCTGCACACCGACCACTGCCCCAAGGACAAGCTGGACGGATTCGTCCGGCCGCTGATCGCGATCTCGCAGGAGCGGGTGAACGCCGGGCGCAACCCGCTGTTCCAGTCGCACATGTGGGACGGTTCGGCCATCCCGATCGATGAGAACCTCGAGATCGCCAAGGACCTGTTGAAGGCCACCAAGGCCGCCAACATCATCCTCGAGGTGGAGATCGGCGTCGTCGGCGGTGAAGAAGACGGTGTCGAGGCCGCCATCGACGAGAAGCTCTACACCTCCCCTGCCGACTTCGAGAAGACCATCGAGGCGCTGGGAGCCGGCGAGAACGGCAAGTACCTGCTCGCGGCCACCTTCGGCAATGTGCACGGTGTGTACAAGCCGGGCAACGTGGTGCTGCGTCCCGAGGTGCTGGCCGAGGGTCAGCGGGTGGCCGCGGCCAAGCTCGGCCTCGGCGCCGACGCACAGCCGTTCGACTTCGTCTTCCACGGCGGTTCGGGCTCGCTGAAGTCCGAGATCGACGATTCGCTGCGCTACGGCGTGGTGAAGATGAACGTCGACACCGACACCCAGTACGCCTTCACCCGGCCGGTCGCGGGCCACATGTTCAGCAACTACGACGGTGTGCTCAAGATCGACGGCGAGGTCGGCAACAAGAAGACCTACGACCCGCGTAGCTACCTGAAGAAGGCCGAAGCGTCCATGGCGGCGCGTGTGGTCGAGGCATGCAATGATCTGAAGTCCGCGGGACGGTCGATCAGCGCCTGACCCACAACCCTGGCGGGGGCAACAGCACATGAGTCTCGAGGTGCGCCTGCTCGGGCCCGTGCGGCTGCTCGTCGGCGGTGAGCCGGTGGCGGTCGGCGGGCCCAAGCCGCGGGCGTTGCTTGCGGCGTTGGCGGTGAATCGGCGTCGCGCGGTGTCGTCGATGGCGCTGGCCGACATGGTGTGGAACGAGGATCCGCCCGACTCCTACGCCGCGAGCCTGCAGGTATTCGTCTCGAATATCCGTAAGGCACTGCGTAATTCGGGTATCGACCCGGCCGCCGTGTTGCGCACCGAGTCCTCCGGCTATCGGCTGGAGATCGCCGAGGAGGCCTGCGATCTCGGCCGGTTCGAGGCCGCCCGCGATGCCGCCGCCAGGGCCGCCGAGGTGGGCGACCATGCCACGGCCGCCCACCTGTTCGGAACCGCGCTGCGCGAATGGGACGGCCGGGCACTGGCCGATCTGGCGGGCCTGCAATTCGCCGACGGTTTCGCCACCGCGATGGACGAGGAGCGGTTGCTCGCCGCCTCCGCCCGCATCGACGCCGAAATCGCCTGCGGGCGGGCGTCTTCGGTGGTCGGGGAGTTGGTGGCGATGACCACCGAACATTCACTGCGCGAACCGCTGTGGGGGCAGTTGATCACCGCGCTGTATCTGTCCGGTCGCCAGGCCGACGCCCTCGATGCCTGTCGCCGGGTGCGCACCGTGCTCGCCGACGAACTCGGCATCGATCCGGGCCCGGCGTTGATCGAGCTCGAGCAGCGGGTGCTGCGCCAGGAACCGTTGAACACCGTGGAGTTCAAGCGGGCCGAGCGGATGGCCGCGGCGATGACCGATACCGTCACCGAGGTGCCGAGCGCGGTGCGCAGCGGCCAGATCCTGATGCCGGACGGTCGCGCGGTCGTCGTCGCCCAGGCGGGGTTGCGCATCGGCCGGATGACCGATAACGACCTGGTGATCGACGATCCGAAGGCCAGCCGCTATCACGCGCAGATCATGCCGAGCCGGGCCGGGCTGCTGATCAAGGATCTGCATTCGGCCAACGGCGTCTTCGTCAACGAACTCCCGATCGACACCGGCGCGCTGCTGGCCGACGGTGACGCGATCCGTATCGGGGGGACGGTGCTGGTCTTCCAGGCCGCGCGCTAGCGCCGTTACGGCTCGCCGGGTTCGCAGGCGACACCGTTGTGATCGGGGTCGAGCCGCAGTGAGTATCCGCGCTGGCCCTGCCGGATCGGTGCCTCACCGTCGCGACGGGCTTCACCGCAGGTCAGGTAGAACGGCGATGCCTTCGGTGTGGTCGATCCGGTAGGTCGCTGATGCGGTTCGTCGAGTTGATTCGGTGAGGTCTGCCAGTCGGTGGTGCTGTGGCCGTCGGTGCGGTCCGGCGCGGCGATGGCCAAAGGCGCGAGCGCGATAGTCACGCCGGCCAGGCAAGCGGCCGCGGCACCGGGGAGCGCCCGGCGGGGGATGAGCGGAATCTTCATGAGGTAGATCCTGAGAACGCTGGCGGGCTGCGATGGGGGCGATTCCCCGCCGATTATCCGCGTGATCGCGCGCGAAAACCACCCGCTGGCCGAGCCCTCGTGGCTTCGGCTCGCCGGTCGGCGCAGATGCGCGCCGCGGGCTCGGAACCGGCCGTTCGCCTGCGGATCCTGCTGGTCGAACACATCGCACTGGTGCGCGTCGGCCTCGTTCGGCGGTAGCAGATGATCTTCGGCCGGTAGGGTCACACGCTGGTGCGAACTTCAGCCATGGAACGAGGGGTCGACGATGGCGAGGCGGGTGATGGCCGCGCTCGGCGCGGTGGTCTTCGGCGCGGGTGTGCTGGTGTGCGCGGAGCCGGTGCCGGCGGGCGCGGGACCGCAGGACGGTGTGCCGGGCAGCGGGCCGTGCCGCAGTGATCCGGCGCCGACGCATGAACCGCTGATCCCGGAAACGCTCGAGGTGCCGATCCCCTATCCGGTGATCACGGTGCTGCCACCGCAGCCGCCGGAGCCGAAGCCGACCAGGGTGCAGATGGAGCTGCCCGCCGATCCGTGCATGAATCCCTGCCCGGACCTCACCGATGAGCCCGCACCGCCGCCGAGCCTGGCCGAGCAGCTCGGCATCCCGGAAATCTTGTTGAGCCCCAAGCCGTTCCACTTCGCGATTCCTGGTCCAGGCCCGGATCCCGGGCCGGTTCCGCCGCCCCCGCCGCCGGTGCGGCCACCGGTCGAAGCCGCGCCGCAATCCCCGGCCCCGGCCGCCCCGAAGGTGGGCGCCGTGCGCGAGGTGGCCAAGCAGACCGGGGCGAATTCGGTCAACCGCACCGATAAGCGCTGGCAGGTGCAGGGCACCGACCTGGGCATCATGTGGGAATCGGCGCCCGGCGAGATCGCCACCGCCTTCGGCGACACTGTCGGTCGCGGCTTCCATCCGCCGGGCGGCATGGGCGGCGATTGGCGCAGCAACGTGCTGGCCTTCAGCACCGATCGCAGGCTGGACGACGGCATGACCTACGACCGGATGGTCACCGACAGCCGCTGCCACGCCGCCGAGGTGCTCTCCAGCCGCAAACTCGACAACGTGGAGGTCACCACCATCCCCACCTCGGGTTTCGCGCTGGGTGAGCGGCAGTACATGAGCTACATGTCGATTCGGACCTGGAACAGCCTGCCCGGCACCTTCTTCACCAACTACGGCGGCATCGCCTACTCCGACGATCACGGCCAGACCTGGACCAAGGATCCGCACGCGCGCTGGGACAACATCTTCGGGCTCGCGAATTTCCAAGTGAGCGCGATGGTTCCGCACGGTGAGCACGTGTACGTGTTCGGCACGCCGAATACCCGGCTCGGTGCCGTCGGGCTGGCACGAGTGCCCAAGGATCAGATTCTCAACACCACCGCGTATCAGTACTGGCGCGACGGATCCTGGACGCCGGTGGGCGGTGCGGGCTCGGCCACCCCGATCGTCAACGGGCCGGCCGGTGAGCTGTCGGTGCGATACGACGCCGAGCGCGATGTCTGGCAGATGAGTTACCTCGATACCGCCAAGGCCGCCATCGTTGTGCGCGAAGCGAATTCGCCGCAGGGCGGGTGGTCGGATGGCACGCCGACGGTGACGGTGCGCGACTACCCGGAGCTGTACGGCGGATTCATCCACCCGTGGTCATCGGGGGACGACCTGTACTTCAACATCACCACGTGGAGCGATTACAACGTCTACCTGATGCACGCGAAGCTGGAGTGAGGCCGGGCCTCAGCCGAGCCTGACCTCGGCGATCGCGCGACCGAAAAGCTTGCGGCCCTGCGATGTCCCGGATAGCACGACGGTCGCGGTGCGCCGCTGCGGATCCAGCTTCTTGATCTTGCCGGAGAACTCGACGGCGCTGCGAGCGTCGGCCTGCACCGGCACATATCCCGCGAAGCGCACGCTCAGCGATTCGATCGCGGTCGGATCGCCCAGCCAGGAGGTCAGTTTGCCGCCGGCCAGGCCCATGGTGAGCAGGCCGTGCGCCACCGTCGTCGGCAGGCCCGCCAGTTTGGCGGCGTGTTCGCTGAAATGGATGGGGTTCGAGTCGCCGGACACGCCCGCGTAATTCGCCAGATCGCCGCGGGTCAGCCAGGAGGTACCGAGCTCGATCTGCGCACCCTCCGACAGCCGATCGAACTCGGGAACGGCATGCACCGGGGCCGGGGGCGGCGTCGTCGTGGTGTCGAGGGCATCGGCGTCCAATTCGATGAGCGCGTCCAGCTCGCCGAGCGCGGTGGGCTCGGCATCGGCGCGGCCGTGCATCATGATGTTCGCGACCGCTTCGGTGATATCGGGGGCCACCTCCACCCCGCGCCTTGCCACGATCGTGGACGAACCCACCTGCGCGATCTCGTCGTCCTGGTTCTTCAACACGAAGTTCACGTGGATGAAGTCGTTGTCGTTGAACCGGCGGATCGATTCGATCTCGACCTCGCTGGTGATCCGGTCACCGGCGACCATCGGCCGATGCACCCGGAACACCTGGTCGGTCTGCAGGATCTGGGACAGGTCGTATTCGGTGAGCACCGAATCCAGCAGCGCCCTGGTCGCGGTCATGCCGATCACCGAGGCGAACGTGGGCGGGGCGATGATGCCCTCATAGCCCAGCTTGCGCGCATCGACCTCGTGCTGGTGCGCGCGGTGATCGTTCTGCACCGCGCGCGCGAACTCGCGGATCTTTTCCCGGCCGACCTCGTAGTGATCCCGGATCCGGAATCGCCGCCCCGCGAGCGTTGCCGTCCGCACCACCTCGTCCGGCCGCGCCATCGATTGTTCCCTGCCCATGATCCGGGCAATGCTACTGGCGATTCGGACCAGCGACCAGCTAGAAGGGGGTAACTGTGACCTTCGATACCGGATACGGCGACATCGCCGCCGGATCGTTACGGCGCGCTGTCCGGCGGGTCACAGACCTTCCATCCGTCCTCGGTGTGCTGGAGATCGAACGTCCGTGCCGAGCGCGCCGGATCCGCCTTGGTGTAGACGGTGGCCTGCGCGATGGCGGTGTTCTCGGTGATCCGGATGGCCTGGATGTTCTCGACCACCGGGATGCTGCCCTGCTCCACCGACTGCTGGTGCACCCCGGCGAACTGATCGTCGGGAATGCCCCGGTAGAACTCGTGCAGCGTGCCGCAGGTGGTGGAGCGCAGCGTCTCCAGATCACCGTCCTGCAACGCCCGGGTGTAGCTGCCGATGGTGTTGCGGATCTGTGCCTCGGGCGAATTGTCGTCTCCGCCCACCACGGCGACCAGCAGCACCGCGATGAGCCCGACCACCAGCACCACGGCTCCGGCCACGGCCAGCAGCCACCGGCTGGGGCGGCGACCGGCCTCGGCCGCCGGTTCAGGGGCGGCCGGCTCCACTCGTTGCGGCGCCGCCACCGCACGTGGCTGCGGCGGACGCGGGCCACCCGCCAGCGATTGCGCGGGCGTCGTCGGCTGCATATCCGCAGGAGAGGGCGCACTTCCCGGACGCTGTCTGCTGCCAGACGCCTGCTGCGCTGCGCCCGCCGCCGCTGCGCCCGCTGCCGCTGCGCCCGCTGCCTGCGGCGTATCGCCCTGGTGCGGCGCGCCCTGTTGCGGGCCTCCGGTGCCACCTTGCGGTTGTGGTGTCTTCGGCCCCCTTGCACCGGGGCCGCCTTGCTGCGGCGTGCCCTGCGCGGAACCGCCGTGCTTCGGCCCACCGGGGGAGCTCTGCGGCCCGCGCTGTTGCGGTGCCTTCTGCAATGGCCCGGCCGACGGACCTTGGTGCGGACCGCCCTGCTCGGCACCACCTTGCCGTGGACGGCCCTGCGGCCCACGACTCTGCGGCCCGCCTCGTTCGGGCGCAGGCTGCTGTGGAGTCTCTCGCTCGGCCTCGCCCTTGTTGGTCGTTCCCGGCTGCGGCCGCTTGCCCTGCGGCGGCACGCCACCGTGCTCGGGTCCCGACGGCCCATGCGCCCCCGCCTGCTTCGGGCCCGCGGCCGGGCGCGGTGTGCTCGGCGGCTTACTCAGCGGCTGCCGCGCACCGCCACTCGCCACGCGATCGGTACCGCCCGCCCGCTGCACGGGAATAGCGACGGTCTGGGCGTCGGCCGGGTTCGGTACGGCTCGCATCTGGACGGTCGCGGCGTCCTCGGACGAGGTAGCGGCCGCCGGTGCCGTAGGCGATCCGGATTCGGTGGCGTCGCCTGCGGAGTCGTCATCGGCGCGGGGACCGCCGGAATCGGCTGTCGCGTCGGCACCGGCAGCATCGGCGCCGTGGCCTGCACCCGATGGGCCTGCCGGTGGCTTGCCCGCCTCGGCGGCACGCCCACCAGGAGCGTTCGCCGCACCTGCGGCACCTGCGGCAGCAGCGCGAGACCCACTCTTGTCGGAGGCGGCCGCCGCTTCCGTCGCGCTCGCCCCACTTCCGGCCGTGCCGCCACTTGCGGGGTCGACCCGCCGCATGGCGACCGTTTTCGCATCGGCGCCGTCGTCCGGTGACGCGCCGGCCGCATCGTCCTTCCGCGCTGTGCCGGATGTGGCGATCGCCTCGGTCTCGGCGTCGGCTTCGCTGTCGGTTGTAGTGGGTGGTTGTGGCGAGGGGGGATTCACGCCGGAGTCGGCGGGTGATGTGCCCGCCCCGGCCCCGGTGGCCGCACCCGCACTGCGCTGCCGCTCGCCGGATTTCGGGTGGGCCCGGCCATCCTCGCGCACTGCTGCCACCGGAGCGTTTTCGGATCCAGAAGATCCGGTCGCGGGGGAGCCGGCTGCGCCGGACCCGGTGGCGGACGCGCCGGAGGCGGGCGTGCCGGCGGATTCTCGGGCGCCGCGCTCGACGATCCGGTCACGGGAGATCTCGGCCGTCTCTGCGCCGGGGTCATCGGATGTGTCTGCCGGACCGGACGTTTCGGCGGCCGCAGGAGCCGACTTGCCCGAGTCCGAGCGTGTACCCGAGCCCGAGCCCGAGCCCGACCCCGGGCGCGAGGTCGAGCCCGAGTCTGAGTCTGAGGTCGTGTCCGAGTCCGGGCGCGAGGTCGAGCCCGAGTCTGAGGTCGTGTCCGAGTCCGGGCCGGAGCCCGGCGGCGTCGAGGCCGAGCCTGAGGTCGCGCCCGAATTCGCGCCTGAGTCCGAGGCCGAGTCCGAGCGTGTGCCCGAGTCCGAGCCCGAGGTCGGTTCGGGTTCGGAACCGGCGCCCGAGTCGGCCGCGCGGCTGTTCCCCGCAGTACCGGTGTCGACCTGCGCGAACGCCTTGGTGGGGGCGTCCGCGTCGGCGTCGGTGGTGTCGGTGGCGCGCGCAGTGTCCGTGGCGTCCGAAGCGGTCGGCGAGGTGGGTTCGGTCCCGTCGGCGGCAGAGGTGGGCGGTGCGGCCGGTTCGTCCGTTGTGCGGGCGTCGGCGGGTTTGCGCACCGGGTTCTTGTCGTCGTTCGGGTCGGACACCACTACCCCTCGCTCAGCGGAACATTGTGAACTTCGACGGCCAGCCTAATGGCCCGCGTCCCACCCAGGCCGCCATTGGCCCGCCGCGTTCGGCCCGCACATGCCCTCCGGGCACCGGCGGTGCACAATGAAGCCCATGACCTCGTTCGGTGATCTGCTCGGACCGCAACCGGTACTGCTGCCGGAAATCTCCGATGCCGAGGACGCGCTCCTCGCCAAGGCCGATCCGGTGCAGGTCGCGGCCGATCATCCGGCCGCCTCGATCGCGTGGGCGCATCTGGCCGAGGCCGCGCTCGCCCGCGCGGAGGCCGCCGGGCAGGGCGTCGACCACGATGTCGTCGCGGCCTACGCCTTCGCCCGCACCGGCTACCACCGTGGCCTCGATCTGTTGCGCCGCAACGGCTGGAAGGGTTTCGGCCCGGTGCCGTGGAGCCACGAGCCGAACCAGGGCTTCCTGCGCAGTGTCGGCGCGCTGGCCAGGGCCGCGCGGGCCATCGGCGAATCCGACGAATACGCCCGCTGCCTCGACCTGCTCGAGGATTGCGATCCGCGCGCCGCCGCGGAACTGGGCCTGGACTGATCGCCGGCACCACGACCGGACAGCTCCCGAGTTGATCGACCCGACCTCTCGCGTCGCCCTCGCCCGGGCCGGCGGCATGGACCGGCTGCGCAGTTCATGGACACGTCTTCGGCTATCCGCGCTGCCGATCCTGCAGTGCGCGCTCGGCGCCGCGCTTGCCTGGTTCGTCGCGCACTATCTCATCGGGCATACGCAACCGTTCTTCGCGCCGACGGCGGCGGTGGTGTCGATCGGCATCTCCTTCGGCGCCAGGCTGCGCCGTTCGGTAGAACTCGTCGTCGGCGTCGCGGTCGGCATCGGCATCGGTGATCTGTTCATTTCCCAGGCCGGGACAGGTGTCTGGCAGATCGCGCTGGTCGTCGGTGTGGCCATGAGCCTTGCGGTGTTTCTCGACGGCGGCACCATCATCGCGATGCAGGCGGCCGGTTCGGCCGTGCTCGTCGCCACGCTGATGCCGCCGACCGCGGGTGGCGGGTTCTCCCGGATGATCGATGCGCTCGTCGGCGGCCTGGTCGGGGTGGTCGTCGTGGCCGCGATCCCCTTGCATCCGGTGCGCCGGGCCAGGGAGCAGGCCGCGGAAATCCTCGGCGTGATGGGCAAGTCGCTCATCGACGGCGCGGCAGGCCTGCTCGAACAGGACGCCGACAAGGTGCACAACGCGCTGACCGCGGTGCGCGCCACCCAGGCGCAGCTGGACTCGCTGCGCAAAACCCTGGAAGGCGGCCGGGAGATCAGCCGTATCTCCCCGCTGTACTGGAATTCCCGTAAACGGCTCGAACGCATCCGTGCCACAGCCGACCCACTCGACAACGCCGTCCGCAACACTCGCGTGCTGCTGCGCCGCGGCCTCACCCTGGTGCGCGACGACGAAATCCTCGATCCGCGCCTGATCGACGAGGTGGAAAGCCTCGGTCACGCGGTCGACGTGGTGCGCAGGATGATGCTCGCCGACCCAGGTGAGCAACCCGATCAGGCCGAGGCCGCGCGCGTGTTGCGCTCGGTGGCCAAGGGCGCGCGCCCGGAGCTCGTTGCCGGGGCCGGCCTTTCGGCGCATGTGGTGTTCGCGCAGGTGCGTTCGACGGTGGTCGATCTCATGCAGGTCTGCGGTATGCAGCGCATCTCCGCGATCGCGCTGCTGCCGCCGACGGTGCCGAATCCGTATGTACGGCCGGAGGACTGAGGCCGGAACGTTTCCCGAGGGCCCCGCAACACCCCGGTCCGGCCGCTGACCTGCGTCGAACCGGTGCCGGCGAACCGACTACTCGACTCGCCGTTGGTGTGCCCGCGGCGCCTGCGTGCGGCGCGGGACGGTACTGCCGCCGCGCGAGCGATCTTCGCGTAGTCCGCTACTCGGGCGAGGCCGTCCGCCGCTCCCTACGGTGAGAACCGACCGAGCCGACGAGGGGTGGCGCGGTCGCCTACTTCGCCGCACACCGCGACGCGCAACCGGCCATTGTTGGTGTGGTGACCGGTGCGCTGGGGCCGCGGTGCGCCGGCGAAGACCAGGGCCGTCCGGTCCATCGACCGGGCGGCCCTGCGTCGTCTCAGGTCCAGAACCGGGTGAGATAACCGCCCCAGCGCGACCACAGCGACGGCACCCCGGACAGCTCGTAGAGCGCGTACACCGCGTCGAAGAACACCTGGTTGATCGCCGGAGTGAACAGCAGCGCGAACAGGATCAGCATCCCGAACGGCTTGAACTGGTCGAGTGCGCGGCGGGTCTGATAACTCAGCGACGGCTCCAGGATCCCGTACCCGTCCAGCCCGGGAATCGGTATCAGATTCAGCAGCGCCGCCGTCACCTGGAGAAACGCCAGGAAGCTCAGCCCGAACCAAAACGCGGCATGTTCCTCGGCGCTGCCGAACAACCGGAGCACGATCAGCAGCAGCGCCGCGCACGCCACGTTCACCGCGGGTCCGGCACCGCTGATGATGCGCTGGATCCGGGTGGAGAAATTGTGCGCGTGCACATAGACCGCGCCGCCCGGCAGGCCGATACCGCCGAGTGCGATGAACACGATCGGCAACACGATCGACAGCAGCGGATGGCTGTACTTCAACGGATTCAGGGTCAGATAGCCGCGCAGCTCCACCTCGCGGTCACCGGCTCGCCACGCCACATACGCGTGCGCGAATTCGTGCAGGCACAGGCTGACGATCCAGCCGAACACCACCAGCAGGAACACGCCCGCCTTGGCCCGCACCGAGTCCAGATCGGCGTCCCAGGCCAGCGCCCCGCCCAGCACCGTGATCGCGACGACCAGCAGAAATATGGGGCTCGGCCGCACCGCACCGGAGCGGCGGGCCCGGGCGGGAAAACTCATCGGACCAGCAGCCAGGATTCGTGATGGCGGTAGAAGGTCGATCGCGGCACGGTGCGTTCGCCGGCGATGCCGTCCCGGGTGACACGGGCCCCCGGAGTGCCGAGCTGTGCGGCGCGGCCGCTGACCCATCGTCGTTTCCGCACGCCGCGCTGGACAGTGGCGCGCACGCCGGGCAATTCCAGCGTCGGCGAGACGAGCATGGCGGCGACCTTGCCGGAGAACAACAGCGTGTCGTCGACGTACGCTTCGCCCTCGAGCTTTTCACCCCCGACACCCACCAGCGTCGCGCGCCCGACCAGTACCGTTCCGGTGTCGTCACGGATCAGCGGCACCTCGGTGGCGCGGCCCTCCAGCGCGCGTTTGGCGGCCGCGTTGCCGGTGCCCGTCTCATAGGCGCGGGAGCCATAGGTCTTGTCGACCGGGACGTAGCCGACCTCCACATTCAACCGCTCGGTGCGCATCAGATGGGTGAGCACCGCGGCCAGCGCGGCGTCGTCACCGAGCACGATCAACCGGGGCAAGCTGTCGGCGGCGAGCACCGGAAGCAGTTCATCGATCTCGCCGGTATCGGGAATCGCATCGGTCTGGGTGGTCGGCTGGGAGGCGAGGGCAATCGGTACCGGTGCGCCGTCGCAACGGAGAACGTGGGTACTCAAACTGCCGTACACCCTCCTCGAATCCGGCCGACTCCCGTCGGTCGTCCTACCCGTTCACCCGGACGACTGTCAGTCCGCTAGCAGCAACCATAGCTGTGTTTGATGTGCGCCGCCTGCGGCCGTGTTCGTTTTGCGTCGGCCGTTGTTTGTGGTCGCGGTCTGTCCGGGGAGAGAGCGCGACCTGGGTCGGAAGGGGCGCGCGGTGCGTGGCCCGACTGGGCCGCCACGGGGGGTCGACTAGACTGTGCTTCCGGCCACCGCCTCGATACGGGCAGGTAGCTGCAACACACACGGTGTTGCGCGTCGAACCGTAGGAGACACGACCATGCCGGCAATCGTCCTCATCGGCGCCCAGTGGGGCGACGAGGGCAAGGGCAAAGCTACCGATCTACTCGGTGGGCGCGTGCAATGGGTGGTTCGGTACCAGGGCGGCAACAACGCCGGCCACACCGTGGTGCTGCCCAACGGTGACAACTTCGCACTGCATCTGATCCCGTCCGGCATCCTCACCCCCGGCGTCACCAACGTCATCGGCAACGGTGTCGTGATCGACCCCGGCGTGCTGCTCGACGAGCTCGCCGGCCTCGAGCAGCGCGACGTCGACACCTCCGGCCTGCTGGTCTCGGCCGACGCGCACCTGATCATGCCGTACCACGTGGCCATCGATAAGGTCACCGAACGCTTCCTCGGCAACAACAAGATCGGCACCACCGGCCGTGGTATCGGCCCCTGCTACCAGGACAAGGTCGCTCGCGTCGGCGTCCGGGTCGCCGACGTGCTCGACGAGAAGATCCTCACCCAGAAGGTGGAGGCCGCCCTCGAGTTCAAGAACCAGGTGCTGGTCAAGATCTACAACCGCCGCGCGCTGGAACCGCAGCAGGTGGTCGACGAGGTGCTCGAGCAGGCCGAGCGCTTCAAGCACCGCATCAGCGACACCCGGCTGAAGCTCAATCAGGCGCTCGAGCGTGGCGAGACGGTGCTGCTGGAAGGCTCGCAGGGCACTCTGCTCGACGTCGACCACGGCACCTACCCGTACGTCACCTCGTCCAACCCGACCTCCGGCGGCGCGGCCGTCGGCGCGGGCATCGGGCCGAACAAGATCAGCACTGTGCTCGGCATCCTCAAGTGCTACACCACCCGCGTCGGATCGGGCCCGTTCCCGACCGAGCTGTTCGACGAGTCCGGCGCCTACCTGGCCAAGACCGGCGGCGAGGTCGGCGTGACCACCGGCCGGGCTCGCCGCTGCGGCTGGTTCGACGCCGTGATCGCCCGCTACGCCACCCGCGTCAACGGCATCACCGACTACTTCCTCACCAAGCTCGACGTGCTGTCCAGCCTGGAGACGGTGCCGATCTGCGTGGCCTACGACGTCGACGGTGAACGAGTCGAGCAGATGCCGACCACCCAGACCGAGTTCCACCACGCCAAGCCCATTTACGAGGAAATGCCGGGCTGGTGGGAAGACATCTCGCACGCCAGGACCTTCGAAGACCTGCCCGCCAACGCCCAGGCCTACGTGCGGCGGCTCGAGGAACTGTCCGGGGCGCGCATGTCCTGCATCGGCGTCGGCCCCGGCCGCGATCAGACGATCGTCCGCCACGACGTACTGGCGCCTTAGCCCGCACCCGAACAGCGGCAGACGCCGTGCTCGGGGCCCGCACCGGCTGGGACCAGAAGTCATCGGTCGGAAACCGTCCGCATCCGATACAACGCCCGGTCAGCCTGCGTTTTCGAGCGAAGCGAGACCGAGCCCCAAAGTTCGCGGCCCGTCTCGCGTCTCAGCGATCGCTGCGCACGCCGAAGGCAAGCAACGGTCACTGAGCCGCGAGACATCCAGGGGCCGCGAACCGCGGCGCCGCAGGCGGCGCAAAAAGATACAGTATGTGAATGGCTCGGAACTGGCCGATGATCGAACGCGCGACCGAATTCGAGGCGATTCGCTCCGCGCTCACCGGTGACGGCCCGGTCGGCGCGGTGCTCACCGGAGACGCGGGCGTCGGCAAGACCACCCTGGCCAGACAGGCCACGGCGGCGGTGGGCGGCAATGTGCGCTGGGTGGCAGGCACCGAGTCGGCGCGCAGCATCCCGCTCGGCGTGTTCGCCCATATGGTCGGGGTGTACACCGCGCACGATCCGGTGACGTTCATGTCGGCCGCACGCGAGGCGCTGCTCGCCGACGGGCCGATCATCATCGGCGTCGACGACGCCCATCTGCTCGATCAACTGTCGGCGACGTTGTTGTTGCAGTTGGCGATCGACCGCGCCGCCCGCATCGTCGCGACCGTGCGCAGCGGAGTCCAGGTGCCCGATGCGGTCACCTCACTGTGGAAGGACGGCCATCTGCTGCGCATCGATCTGAACCCGTTCAGCCAGCGGCAGAGCGTGGATCTGGTGGAGTCGATGCTCGGCGGTCAGCTCGAGGGCTTCACCGCGAATCTGATGTGGGAATCCTCCGGCGGCAATGCGCTGTTCCTGCGGCACCTGGTCGAAGGTGCGCTGGAAGCCGGTTCGTTGCGTCAGGTCAACGGGGTCTGGCAGTTGCGCGGACGCGCCGCGGTCACCTCGGAACTGGCGGCGCTGCTGGAGGATCGGGTCGAACAACTGCCCGAGCCGGTGCTGCGGGTGCTGGAGCTGCTCACCTTCTGCGAGCCCATCGACCTCGAGGTGATGGCCGAATTGGCCGGTGAGGAGGCGGTGGAGGCGGCCGAGAACCGCGGTGTCATCCGGGTGGTGGAGAACTCGCACGAACTGGTCGTGCGCTACAACCATCCGCTGTTCGGTGAGGTCATCCGGCGCAGGCTGGGAATCGCTTCGGCGCGGCGCCTGCGCGGACGGTTGTATTCGGCGTTGAGCGAGCGGCCGATCAACTCCGCCGCCGACCGGATCCGGCTGGCCGAACTGGCCCTGGACAGCGATAAATCCGCCGATCTGGAACTGTTCGAAGCCGCGGCCGCCGATGCGATCGGTCTGGCGAATCTGCCCCTGGGCGAACGGTTCGCGCGGGCGGCGGTGGAACGTCGCGGCGGCGTGGAGTCGGCGGATCTGCTGGCGCGGGCGCTGCTGTGGCAGGGCCATCGCATCGAGGCCGAACGCACTCTGGCCAGCTTCGATCCGGACCAGCTCAACGAGGTGCAGCTGGCGCGCTGGGGCAGCACCCGGGTGTCGAATCTGTTGTGGGCCATGGGTGATGCCGACCGTGCCGATGAGGTGCTCGCGTTGGTGCGTTCCAAGGTGAGTCATCCGAAGATCGCGGCGATTCTCACCGGTTTGGCCTCGGCGTGCGCGGTGAACGAGAACCGCATCGACGACGCGTTCGACGACGCCGAGTCGGTGATGAACACCGAGGATGCCCCGCCCTGGGCGGTGTGGTGGGCCTCCTTCGGCGGCGGCCTGGCGCTGGCGCTGATGGGCCGCGGTGAGGCCGCAAGGCAGTACGCCCAGCGCGGGCACGAGGTCGAATCGCATATCGACGGGCTCAACCGCTTCATGTCCACCCATGCCGAGGTGCTCGCGCTCACCTTCACCGGTGACATGGAAGGCGCGCGTCGCTGCGCCACCGCCTATTTCGGCTACTCGGCGCCGGGGCAGTATCTGGCCTGGGGGATGTCGAAGATCTTGCAGGGCACCGTCGATGTGGCGCAGGGCCGGTTCCCGGACGGTATCGAACATCTCGAGCAGGCGTTGGCCGCCTTGACCACCGAAGGCGCTGCGGCATGGATGTTTCCGGCGCGGTTGCGGCTGGCCGAGGCGTATTCGGCGCTCGGCCGGGCCGGTGACGCCGCCGAGGCCATCGCGGGGGCGACCGAGCGCGGCGGCAGGCACAGCGCCGTCTACGAACCGCAGCTCGAGATCGCCAAGGCGTGGCTGGCCGGCGCCGAGGGCACGATCACGCCCGCCATCCGCATTGCCGTGAACGCCGCTGACGCCGCCGCCCGCGCCCATCAGCACGCCATCGAGGCCATGGCATTGCACACCGCGGCCCGCTTCGGTGAGCATTCGGTGGCGGGCAGGCTCGCCGATCTCGCCGCCAAGGTCGACGGCGGGCTGGTGCAGGTGCAGGCCCGTCACGCCGTCGCCCTGGCCGCTCACGATGGGCCGGGACTCGATGCCGCCGCAGCGGAATTCGAGCGTATCGGTGCGATGTTGTCGGCCGCCGATGCGGCCGCGCAAGCCGCCTCGGCTCATGAACGTGCGGGTGACCGCCGCCGTCTGCTGGAATCGGCGGCTACCGCGAACCGGCTCGCCGCGGCCTGCGGTGGCGCGAGCACGCCCGCGCTTCGGCAAGCGGCGCAACCACTTCCGCTCACTGCCCGGGAACGCGAGATCGCGAACCTGGTGGCCGCGGGTCTGACGAACCGCCAGATCGCGGACCGGCTCACGGTTTCGGTGCGAACGGTGGAGGGCCACCTGTATCGGGCGTGCATCAAAATGGATGTGACGGACCGGGAGTCGCTGGCCGCCTTGCTGCGCGGGGAGACCTCGGGCTGACGTCTCGACGGATGTCGGACATGCGTTTCCTTCCGGGAAGGTGGATCGAGAGTCAGCGAGCGAGGGCGGTGACTTCGACTTCGATCTGCCAGTCGGGCTGAGCGAGGGAAGACACTTCGAGCAAGGTGTCGGCGGGGTAGGGCTCACTGAGGAATTCGCCGCGGAGCTGAATGATCTTGTCGAGGTTGGCGGCCATATCGGTGACGAAGATGCCGACCTTCACCACGTCTCCGAGGTCGGCCCCCGCCTCGGCCAGGACTCGCTTGATATTGGCGAAGGCCTGCCGCCCTTGGGTCAGGAAGTCGTCCGAGACGGTGCGCCCCTGCTCGTCGATGCCCGCCTGCCCGGAGACGAACAGCAGGCCGTTGGCCGCGATTGCCTGCGAGATCTTGTACGGCGCGTACCAATCGGGTGTGGTCGCGATCTTCTCGATGCGCTGTGCGGTCATGGCCACTTCCTTCCCTAGGTTGCATGTACATGCAATAAATGTAAGTGCATGCAGATGTTGTCACTGCATGTACTCTGATGTCAACCGGGAAGGCGGTAATCGTGGACGAAGCGATCTGGGATCAGCTGGTGGCGCTGCACGGCAGGGTGAACCAGCGGCTGGCCAAGGAGATGCAGCGACGCCACGGCATCGGGCTGTCGGAGTACCAGTCCCTGTGCCGGCTGGCGCAGGCCGAGAATGGCGAGCTGCGTATGCAAGAGTTGGCTGAGCTGATCGGCCTCAACCAGAGCTCGGTCAGCCGTCTGGTCGCCCGCTTGGAATCGGGGGGTCTCACCCGTCGCGATCTATGCCCCAAGGACCGCCGCGGCGTGTACACGGTGATCACCGAAGAGGGCCGAACGATGCAGCAGAGGGCCGAGCCGACCTACCGGGACGCACTGGCCGAGGCGCTGGACGAGGCATCTGCCGATGCCCGGCTGAGCGAATTCGTCGCCAAGCTCCGCGCGTGATCGCGGATCGGGCCGACATCGGATGCCGGGCCTCCTGGCGGCAGACGTCCCGAAAGGTGCGCCCCGGCAAAGAACCCCACGATGAGCCCGGCGGCGCGGGGCTCCATCAACGCTCAAAAGAGGGTCGGTTCGCCGATTCCTGGCGTCCGTTCGATCTGGAGCAATCGCTGTTTGGTGCCGATGCCGCCCGGTGCGGAGAATCCGTGCAGGCCGTGATCGGCGGCGAGGACCCGGTGGCAGGGGATGATCAGTGGAATCGGATTGCGGCCGAGGGCTTGGCCGACGGCCTGGGCCGCGCCCGCCGCACCGACCCGTTCGGCCACCTCGCCGTAGCTGAGGGTGTGTCCGGGGTCGATATCGCGAGTGATGTCGTACACCGACCGATGGAATTGCGGGATGGTGCTGGTGTCCAGGGGGATCCAGCGCAGGTCGTCCAGCTCGCCGTCGAGGTGGGCTCGAATGCCTGCGATGGCGTCGGCGATCGCTGCGCCCGGTTCGGATTCGGTCACCGCACCGAATTCCGGGCTCTCCCGCATGATCCGCGCGCGAGTGGCCTCCAGGCTCGCCTCGGGTAGCTGAAATCGCACGACCGCGCCGCCGCGCCACGCGATCGCACAGGTACCGATCGCCGTATCGAACAGTGCCGCCGTCACCGGCGCGCCGACTGCTGCGTTCATAGCCGACAGTCTGCCCGGTACCACCGACAAGTGCGGTCAGAGCAGTCCAGTGGGAAAAACTGGACTGCTCCGTTCGTCGAGTCGATCACGTCGACGGCTCAGCGCGACCCCGCCGTCGCCCCGGGGCGTCATCGTCGCTCGGGTCCTCGTCCTCGCGGCGGGCATACACCGCGGCGATGTCCCGGAACAAGCGCTGTTCATCGTAGTGCGAGACCGGCAGGTTGCTGAGCGGATCCCGCGGTCGCAGCCGATCCACCTGCCAACCCTCCTCGGTGTGGCGAGGCGCGTAGTAGTAGCCGAGCAGGCTGAAGGTCACGATGACGGCGAGGGTGACGAACAGGGTCATTCGCCCAGCGTGCGCCAACTGGCCTTGCCGATAAAGAGCCACTACCGCAATACTGGCCTGTATGGCGACACGTGTGATCGGTGCGGCGGGCCTGGCTCGCGACCTCGGCAGCTGGCGCGACCCGGAACCCGACGGGGCCGCGCGCAAACCCGCGCGCCCCGCCTACCTGGCATTGGCCGAAGGGATCCGGCTGCTCATCCACGACGGTCGCGCGCCACTCGGCATCGCCCTGCCCAGCGAACGCGACCTCGCCGCCACCCTCGGCGTCAGCCGTACCACTATCACCTCCACCTACTCGCTGCTGCGCGAACACGGATACCTGATCACCCGGCAGGGTTCGCGCAGCACGGTCGCGCTGCCGCCGAGCATCCAGCACGACGGCAGCCGCCCGGCCAAGGGCATCCTCGCCATGATGGCCGGTTCCGATCAGCCGACCGTCGACCTCACCTACGCCGCCATGACCGCGCCCCCGGAGATGGAGCAGGCGTACACCACTGCGCTGCAAGGCATTCCGTCCTACCTCGGCACGCACGGTATGGATCCGGTCGGCGTGCTGGCGCTGCGGGAGGCCGTGGCGCGCCGCTATACCGAGCGTGGCCTGCCCACCGACCCGGATCAGATCCTGGTCACCCTCGGCGCCCAGCACGGCCTGCGGCTGCTGCTCAACGTGCTCGCTCCGCCGGCCGCGCGGGTGCTGATCGATCACCCCACCTACCCCAATGCCATCGAAGCCATCCGCGATGTCGGCGCCCGCCCGGTGCCGGTGCCGCTGCGCCCGGATTCGGGCTGGGATCTCGACGGAATCCGCAGCGCCGCCCGGCAGACCGCAGCCTCGCTGGCCTATCTCGTGCCGGATTTCAACAATCCGACCGGGCTGCTCATGCCGGCCGAGGACCGCGCCGAGCTCGCCGCTATCGCCAGGGAGACCAGGATGTCGATCATCGTCGACGAATCCATGGCCGATCTCGCGCTCACCGACGACGTGCCACCCCCGCCGACCGCGGCGTTCGCTCGCGGCACCGAGATCATCACCATCGGTTCGGCCTCGAAGTCGTTCTGGGGCGGTCTGCGCGTCGGCTGGATTCGCGCGGGCCAGTCCCTGATCACCCGCCTGCTCGGCATCCGCGCCACCGTCGACCTGGGCACCCCGGTGATGGATCAGCTGGCCACCACCTATCTGCTCGAACACGCCGACACCATCCTGGCCCGGCGCCGCACCCAACTGCGCGACCAGCGGGCCGCGCTGCTGGATGCCCTGGCCGAGCACCTGCCGGAGTGGCATGTCGCCCCCGGTGCGGGCGGAATGTCGCTGTGGGCACAGCTGCCCGCCCCGGTCTCCACCGCCTTGGCGGCCACCGCCCCGAACCACGGCGTCCTGCTCGCCGCCGGCCCGCGCTTCGGCGTGCAGGGCGCCTTCGAACGGTTCCTGCGCCTGCCCTTCACCCACCCCGAGGCCGACCTCCGCCGCGCCGCCGAATCCATCGCCCGCGCCTATGAAACCTTGAGTCCGCGTGCGGCAGAACCACTCCAGCCGCTGACCTGCTACTGAGGGTGCGCGCCGCCGACGGGCGATACCCGGCACCGGGACGGGGCCGCATACCGACGCGGGAGCCGGGGCCGATGTCGGAGGCCGGTATCGGTCCGGCCCTGACACGCCGAACGGCCGGGATTCCCAGAATCCCGGCCGTTCAGTGGTTTTCGGGTCAGTCCGCCCACACCGATTCGATCGGCGTCGCCGTGGTCGGCGGCGGGGTGGGGGTGGGGTTCGGGGTGCGCGAGAAGCGCGGGGCGGGGGCGTGCTGGGTGATGTTCTCCAGGTCGAGCAGGGCTTCCCGGGCCACGATGTGCTCGTTCTCGGTGGCTTCGGAGAAGGTCAGCACCGGGGTGACGCAGGCGTCGGTGCCGATGAAGATCTCGGTCCACTCGTCGCGGGTCTTGGTGCGGAAGCGTTCGGCGAACAGCTTCTTCAGGGTGTCCTGGCCGGCCGGGTCGATCTGATAGGGCAGGCCCTCGGGATCGATACCGAGCCCGGCGAGCAGCTGCGCGTAGAACTGCGGCTCGATCGCGCCGACGGCCATGTACTTGCCGTCCGCGGTCTCGTAGGTGTCGTAGAAGGACATGCCGGTGTCGAGCAGGTTCACCCCGCGCTCCTCCGACCAGGCGCCGGAACCGCGCATACCCCAGATCATGTGCGAAAGGGCAAGGGCGCCATCGACCATCGCGGCGTCGATGACCTGCCCCTTGCCGGAGGTCTGCCGTTCCACCAGCGCGGCGAGGATGCCGAACACCAGGAACATCGAGCCGCCGCCGAAATCGCCGACCATGTTCAGCGGTGGCACCGGACGCTCGCCCTTGCGGCCGATGGCGTGCAGCACGCCGGTGAGGCTGATGTAGTTGATGTCGTGGCCCGCGCGGTCGGCCATCGGGCCGAACTGGCCCCAGCCGGTCATCCGGCCGTACACCAGGCGCGGATTGCGGGCCAGCACCGCGTCGGGGCCGAGGCCCATGCGTTCGGTGACGCCGGGACGGAAACCCTCGATCAGCACGTCGGCCTTGTCGAGCAGTCCGAGCACCTTCTCGACATCGGCCGGATCCTTGAGATTGGCCTCCACGATGGTGCGGCCGCGCAGCTGCGGGCGGTCGAATCCGCCGGGCAATTGACCCGCCCGCTGCACGCGCACCACGTCGGCGCCGAGATCGGCCAGCAGCAGTGCGGCGTGCGGACCTGGGCCGATGCCGGCCAGTTCGATAACCCGGATGCCCGCGAGCGGGCCCTGCGTGGTGGATGGAGTGCTCACGCCCTACCTCGGTTCGTCGTCGAATCCTGCGCACCGGGGGCCGGTGCTCGTCACCGGGAGCCGCCCGGAGACGTATTGACAGTACGACAATAACTCGGCCCGCTGTGACCCGTACCTCCATGCTGCACGACCTGGCCCGATAGGACAGAATCCGGACATAAGGTTCGCCCGGCGACCGGGCGGTACGCGGCTGCGTGCTTCGGTCGGACGGCGCGAGCGCATCAGGACGGGCCGGTGCTGTCGAGGCCGCCGCGCCGACAACGGAGGGACTGGTCAGTGAGCGTGTGGGGCGAGATCGTCGTCGGCCTGGTGATCGTGGTCGGCCTGCTCGGCATCGTCATCCCCATCCTGCCCGGCGTCATCCTGATCTTCGCCGCCATCGCCGTCTGGGCCTTCCTCACCGGTGGCGCGACCGCCTGGGCCGTCTTCGCCATAACCACTGTGCTGCTGGTGATCTCGGGCGTCACCAAATACACCTGGCCCGGCCGGAAACTGAAGGAAGCAGGCGTACCCAACCGCTCCCTCTACCTCGGCGCCATCCTCGGCATCATCGGTTTCTTCGTCATTCCGGTCGTCGGCCTGTTCGTGGGATTCATTGCCGGCGTGTACATCTCCGAACTCCAGCGGGTCCGCGGTCAACGCCTGGCCTGGCAGTCCACGTGGCATGCGGTGAAGGGCGTTGGCCTGTCGATTCTGGTGGAACTGCTCGGAGCATTGCTGGCAGCGGGGGTCTGGCTGGCGGCCGCGATCGTCGTCTAGGCCGGAGACGGCGACGGCTGCCGTGCCCGCCGCCGCTGTTGGCGGCGCGCAAGGGATTCGAAAGGGTTCGGCAAGGTGCGGGCGGTTGTCTTGGCGGCATCAGGTGTGCTGCCGGAGGGCGGTGCGATGGCTCGGGAGGAACCTCCGTGTTCGATTGGTATGTCTGGATGCTCGTGTTCAGCGGCACGCTCATGCTGGTGATGGCTGCTGTGAAGGCCGGGCAGAGTGAGGCCTCGCGGTGGCTCAATGGGGCGTTCGGGGCGGGATTCCTCGCCTACGCCGGGTATCTGGCGTTCGTGTTCGAGGGTGGCAGCTATCTGATCTTCTTCCAGGCGTTCATCCTTCCGGTGCTGATGGTGGTGAACTTCGTTCGGACGACGGACTGGAAAGCGCTCACCACCAGGCCGACGCCGACGCAGCAAGCGTGGCGGGCCTACCAGAAGGAGCAGGAGCGGCTCGCGAGGCGGTGAGCGGCCCCGGGTGGCTTGCGGGCGACGACCCGGCGTTCACGGCTCAGATTTTTCGAATAATCAGATGTAATTAACTCGTGATAACGGTTCGTTATTGCTTCGTTATACGGCAGAGGTGTGTTCCGCTGTACTCGTCATGCCGATGACTGAAAGATCGACGCTCGGATCGACTGGACCGAACAGATCACCGTGACGTTTTTCGAATCAATTCGAAGGCCGTGGTGAACAACGCTCGTCCGCCATCGGCCTCGATGTGAGCATCGGAGGACCGCATCATGGCATCATCTGACGACGACGTTCGATATTCTCGCCGGTTGCGCCGGGTATTGCTGCTGGCACTCGGGTCGGCCGCGGCGGTGGCGCTGCTACCGGCCACCGGCTCGGCGACGGCGCAACCGCTGGTAGTTCCAGGAATCGGCACATTCGAAACTCCGTTGGACACCGTGCCGGACAGCTTCACGGCTCCGAAAATCGACAACATTCCGGCACATGAAATTCCCCAGGTGAAAATAGGTGAAATTCCGGCCATCGTGCCCGCGAGGGCCGAGCTCATGCCGGTGCGGGTCGAGCCGATCGACCTCACCATCCCACCGCTACCGTTCGCCCTACCGCAGCTCCCGGGCGTGCAGCCACCAGCACCCGCGTCCGTCCCCGAGCAGACCCGTGGCGAGGCCGCGATCGCCGCCGCCCGCAGCAAGCTCGGCGCGACCTACGTCCCCGGCGCGACCGGGCCCCATTCCTTCGACTGCTCCGGATTGGTGCAGTGGTCCTACCGCCATGCGGGCGTCGACCTACCGCGTACCAGCCATCAGCAGCTGGCCGCCGGAACTCCCGTCTCGCGCAACGATCTACGCCCCGGCGACCTGGTGTCGTTCTATGGTGGCGGGCACTCGGCGCTGTACTCCGGCGGCGGCAAGGTCATTCACGCCGCGACGTCCGGCGAAGGCGTCGTCGAATCCGATATGGCGGCAATGCCATTCGCCGGCGCCCGCCGATACTGACCGATCTCACTCCACGATCGGCAGCGGAACCGTATCCGTCGCTCCTGATTTCGGCAGCTCCGCGCGCGGAATAGGCATGGTAGGCGCGGGCGGGGCGTGCAAGGGAAGTGTCGGATCGGGGTCGGCGATCGGCCGCTGGACCGGCGGCAGCCGGTAGAAGGCGCGGGCGTTGTCTTCGAGCACTTTGTGCATATCGGTGCCGACCACGTCGCAGATCAGGTCGACATCCGAGTCTTCGAACGGCCTGCCCGCACGGGTGCCCGGAAGGTCGGTGCCGAACATCAGGGCTTCCGGGTTCACCGCGTGAATGCGGCGCAGCGCGGCGGCGACCTCCATGTCGACGCGGCCGAACCCGGTGGCCTTCACCCTGGCGCCGCGGTCGACCAGATCCAGCAGGAACGGCAGTCCTTCCTCGGACATGCCCATGTGGTCGACCGACAGGGCGGGCAGCTTCAACACCACCGGTTGCAGCGAGGCCAGCATCTGACCGTCGATATAGACCTCGACATGCCAGCCCGCGAGCTCGTAGGCGCGCACCGCCTGCAATGTCATGGCGGCGATGTCGGCGGCGGCACGCTTGAGGTTGAACCGCAGCGCCCGCACCCCGACCTTGTCCAGCTCGACGATCTCCTCGTCACCCGCGTCCAGCGGCAGCCGGGTGACGCCGACCCAGCCCTCGCCGAGTTCGGCCAGCGCCGCCCGCAGATAGCTCTGATCGCTGCCCTGGAAGGACGCGCTGACCACGGCCCCACCGGTGATGTCGAAGCGCGACATACGCTTTCGATAGTCATCGATGGTGTAGGGCTCCGGCAGGTAGCCCTCATTCTCGATCAGCGGAAACCGCGGATCGATGATGTGGACATGGGCATCGAACACGTGTACAGCATGCCTCAGCGTCGGATTTCGCGCCTCCCCGATCCCGGGGAGCGGTCAGACTTTGTGCGGCTCGCTGGCGCGCAGCATGTCCTCGCGTTCCACGACCTTGACGCGCTCGCGGCCTTCGGGTTCGCCGAGGGCCCGCTCGTGGGCGTCGAGGCGGTACCAGCCGTCCCAGGTGGTGAACGGGATGCCCTTGCCCTCGAGGAACTCGATCACCGCTTCGGGCTCGGGGCGTTCGGCGGGGGTGAAGTCCTTGCTGTCGTCGAGCAGGCAGGCCACGGTCTCGTTGGCGTCGCCCTTGGTGTGGCCGATGAGGCCGACCGGGCCGCGCTTGATCCAGCCGGTGACGTAGGTGGCGGGCATGTAGCGCGCCTTGCCGTCGGCGTCTTCGTCGGCCAGCACGCGGCCGGCCTCGTTGGGCACCACGCCGGCCTGATCGTCGAAGGGCAGGTTGGTGATGTTCTGCGACAGGTAGCCGACGGCGCGGTAGACCGCCTGCACATCCCAGGTCTTGTACTCGCCGGTGCCCTTGACGTTGCCGGTGCCGTCGAGCTGGGTGCGCTCGGTCTTGAGGCCGACGACCTTGCCGTTCTCGTCGCCGAGCACCTCGGCGGGCGACTCGAAGAAGTGCAGGTAGAGCCGGTGCGGGCGGTTGCCCTGATCGCGGATGGCCCACTGCTCGAGGGTGTTGGCGACCATGTCGACCTGCTTGGAGTGGCGGCGCGCGGCCTCGGAGCCCTCGTCGTAGTCGATGTCCTCGGGATCGACGATGACCTCGATGGTCGGCGAATGATCCAGTTCGCGCAGCTCCAGCGGGGTGAACTTGGCCTGCGCCGGGCCGCGACGCCCGAAGACGTGCACCTCGACGGCCTTGTTCTCCTTGAGGCCCTTGTAGACGTTCGGCGGGATCTCCGTGGGCAGCAGTTCGTCGCCGGTCTTGGCCAGCACGCGCGCGATGTCCAGCGCGACGTTGCCGACACCGAGGACGGCGACCTTCTCCGCATCCAGCGGCCAGGTGCGCGGCACATCCGGGTGGCCGTCGTACCAGGAGACGAAGTCGGCGGCGCCGTAGGAGCCGTCCAGGTCGATACCGGGGATCGGCAGGGCGCGGTCGGCGTTGGCGCCGGTGGAGAAGATCACCGCGTCGTAGTAGACCCGCAGGTCGTCGAGGGTGATGTCGGAGCCGTAATCGATATTGCCGAGCAGGCGAACCTGCGGCTTGTCGAGCACCTTGTGCAGGGCGGTGATGATGCCCTTGATGCGCGGGTGGTCGGGGGCGACGCCGTAGCGGATCAGGCCGAACGGCGCCGGCATGCGCTCATAGAGGTCGATGGACACATCCGCATCCGACTTCATCAACGCGTCGGCGGCGTAGATACCGGCCGGTCCGGCACCCACGATCGCGATGCGGAGCGGGCGTGCAGCTGCGGTCTGTTCGGTCATCGTTTACGCGCACCTTATTGGTCGAGACAGTTAATGGGCGTCGGTGTTTAGCTTAGGCTAACTTGACGCACGGCTGGATTTCACCTGCACGGCACCGGCCGCGATCCCGCCGATTCTATCGGGGGCCTCGCGAGTGGCCTCGGGGGACCAAGGGATCATCAGCTCATGAGCGATCAGCAGCCAGATCCGGGCGCGGCCCGGCGCGAACCGGGCGACGAGCCCGAATCCGGCGATTCGACCCGGTCGATGGCGCCGTTCATCATCGCCGCGGTGATCGCGGCGCTCGTGCTCGCCGTCATCGTCATCGCCGAGCTGGTCTCGCCGGTTGAGAAAAATGTCACAGAGGCCGACCGGGTAGCCGCCGCGGTGCGTGACTTCGGTGAGGTGAGTTCGCGCTACGGCCTGCTTCCGCCGGAGGAGGCGGTGTGCCCGGACTTCGATCCGAAGCGCTCGCCGATGGCGGGCAGGCTGGACGAAGGCGAGACCGGAAAAGCCGTAGAAATCACGAAACTCGAGGATCTGAAGGTCGAGGGCGACCGCGCGACCGCCACCGTCACCAGCAAGGTCGATGGCGCCGAGGCAGCCGGGAACTGGACCCTGAAACGGGTCGACAACACCTGGCTGGTCTGCCACTGAACCCCAGCGCAAGGCCCTGATCGGGGGTTTGACAGGGCAACCCCCGGCCAGGCAATCTCATTTCAGGTCATGAGTGCCAGCGTCAAGCCCCGGCTTGCTGGCCGGCAACCCTCCTCCGCGGTGGGGTGCTCCGGGTGACGACCTGGCGCGCATCGAAGCCAGATGCGGCAAGTGCGGATTCTCGAGGAAGGTGCCACACATGACTTATGCCGGCGACATCACTCCGAAACAGGCGTGGGAGATATTGCGCGACGATCCCCGGGCGGTTCTGGTGGACGTGCGGACCGAGGCCGAATGGAAATTCGTCGGCATCCCCGACACCAGCGCCATCGACCGGCAGACCGTGCTGATCGAATGGGTCGACGGCACCGGCGCGCGTAATCCCGAGTTCGCCCAGCAGCTGCGCACCATCCTCGACGGGCGTGACCCGGATGCCCCGGTGGTGTTCCTGTGTCGCTCCGGCCAGCGTTCGGCGCATGCCGCCAGCCTGGCGACCAGCGCGGGCATCGAGCCGTCGTACAACGTCAGCGAGGGGTTCGAGGGCCCGCTCGACGAGTTCGGTCACCGCGGTAGCGCCGGCTGGCGTGCCGACGGCCTGCCCTGGCGGCAGTCGTGATCACCGGCGGTGCGTTCGACCGGCCGCTGCCGGAGGGCGTCGGTCCGGCCACCCTCGGCGTGCGCGGCGGCCTGCGGCGCTCTGGGTTCGAGGAGACCTCCGAAGCGCTCTACCTGACCTCGGGCTTCGTCTACGAGAGTGCGGAGGCGGCCGAGGCGGCGTTCACCGGTGACGTCGAGCATTTCGTCTACTCCCGCTACGGCAATCCGACGGTCGCCACCTTCGAGGAGCGGATGCGGCTGATCGACGGCGCCGAAGCGTGCTTCGCCACCGCCAGCGGCATGGCAGCGGTCTTCACCGCGCTGGGCGCGCTGCTCGGTGCGGGTGACCGGCTGGTGGCCGCGCGCAGTCTGTTCGGTTCGTGTTTCGTGGTGTGCAACGAGATTCTGCCGCGCTGGGGCGTGGAGACGGTGTTCGTCGACGGCGAGGATCTCGACCAGTGGGAGCAGGCGCTGTCGGTGCCGACCACCGCGGTGTTCTTCGAGACCCCTGCCAACCCGATGCAGACCCTGGTCGACGTGCGCCGGGTGAGCGAGCTGGCCCATGCGGCGGGCGCGAAAGTGGTGCTGGACAACGTCTTCGCTACGCCCCTGCTGCAACGCGGCTTCGAGCTCGGTGCCGATGTGGTGGTGTATTCGGGCACCAAGCACATCGACGGGCAGGGCCGGGTGCTCGGCGGTGCGATCCTCGGTTCCGCGGATTACATCGGCGGGCCGGTCAAGAATCTGATGCGCCACACCGGCCCCGCGCTCAGCCCGTTCAACGCCTGGACGCTGCTCAAGGGCCTGGAGACGATGCCGCTGCGGGTGAAGCATTCGACCGAATCCGCCCTGCGGATCGCGCGGTTCCTGGAGGGCAACGACGCTGTCAGCTGGGTGAAATACCCGTTCCTGGAATCGCATCCGCAATACGACCTGGCCGCGAGTCAGATGAGCGGCGGCGGCACCGTTGTCACCTTCGAGTTGAAGGCGCCCGAGCACGAGGCGAAGAAGCGCGCCTTCGAGGTGCTGAACCGGCTGCGCATCGTCGACCTGTCCAACAACCTGGGTGATGCGAAGACCCTGATCACCCATCCGGCCACCACAACCCATCGCGCGATGGGGCCGGAGGGACGCGCCACCATCGGGCTCAGCGACGGTGTCGTGCGCATCTCGGTGGGGCTAGAGGATGTGGAGGATCTGCTCGGCGATCTGGAGCACGCGCTGAGCTGAGTTCGCTCGCCGCGGCGTCCGTACGCTGCGGAAAGGGCCGGTGCCCGGTGGTGCCGGCCCTTTTTCACATCCGAGGTATTGACAGCATCCTGTCAAACATGACAGCATACTGTCATGACCACGAAGACAGTGCACGTAGCCGTTTACGATCTGCTCGCCGACTGGGAAGTGGGTGCGGCGATCGCGCAGATCAACCACAACGTGGGTTTGCAGCGCGAACCCGGTAGCTTTCAGGTCCGCACTGTCGCGCCGATGGGCGAGACCGTGACCACCATGGGCGGGATGCGCATCGTGCCGGATCTGGCGCTGGCCGAACTCGACGCCGCCGACAGTGCGCTGCTGATCCTGCCGGGATCGGAACTGTGGGACCGCGGCGGACTCAGTGGTTTCGCCTACGCGGCGCGGAAGTTCCTCGAAGCGGGCGTTCCGGTCGCCGCCATCTGCGGTGCCACCTTCGGCCTCGCCAAAGAGGGCCTGCTCGATGAGCGCCGGCACACCAGCGGCGCCGCCGAATACCTCGCCGCGAGCGGATATGCCGGGGCGGCCAACTATGTCGACGCGCCCGCGGTCACCGATGGTGACCTGATCACCGCGGGCCCCTCCGCGCCATGGGAATTCGCCCGGGAGATCTTCGCCAGGCTCGACCTGTTCGAGCCGCAGGTGCTCGATGCCTGGTACCGGCTGTTCGCCAAGAGCGATGCGTCCGCGTACCCCGTGCTGGCCGAGTGGGAGGCCAAGGCGGCGGCCTCGTGAGTGTCGATTCCGGCCGGTCTGTCGCCGCCCATGCCGAGCAGGATCTGTTCAGTACCGCGGCGATCACCACATTCCGCTTGAACGGCCAATTCCTCGCCATCGCCGAGGAATTGGCCGCCCCGGCCGGGATGACGGCGGCCTGGTGGCAGGTGCTCGGCGCCGTGCTGCGCGGGCCGCAGTCGGTCGCCGGCATCGCCCGCGCCATGGGCATCACCCGCCAGAGCGTGCAGCGCATCGCGGACCTGCTGGTCGACAAGGGGCTGGCCGAGTACCGCCCCAATCCGGCGCACCGGCGCGCCAAGCTGGTGGCGGTCACCGAATCCGGCCGCGCGGCGATCGCCCTGATCCGTCCGCACCATGCGGTGATGGCCCAGCGGTTGGCCGACGAACTCGGCCCCGATTTCGCGCCGACCGTTGCCGCGTTGGTGCGCCTCAGTGCGGCGCTCGACGTCATCGGCACACCGCGCGAATAGGCGGGCAGTCGGTCGCGGACCCGGCGTGTCCGGGGACCTGCTCGGGCTCCATCGACGACGGCCGCGGCGAGACGGCCTGCGGGGTAACCCCTGCACCTGTCGTGGGTCGCAGGATGAAACGGCTGCTCGCCGGGGCTGAAACGTGTTCTAATTTCGCTATGGCGGTCGACGGCAGATGCGATCCAGCGTTTCGCGCGGTACGCGAGGTGTTCGAGGCCAACCTGGCCGACGGCCGGGATACGGGGGCGGCCGTGGCCGTCTTCGTCGGCGGTGAGCCGGTCGTCGATCTCTGGGGCGGGGTGGCGGACGTGAAGACGGGGCGGGCCTGGGATCGGGATACGCCATGCGTGTCGTTCTCGTGCACGAAGGCCGTCACCGCGGCGGCGGCATTGATGGTCGCCGAGCGGGAAGGCATCGACCCCACCGCGCCGGTCGCCCGCTGGTGGCCGGAGTACGCGAGGCTCGGCAAGGAGAACACCACCACCGAAGACCTGCTGACCCACCGCGCCGGACTACCCGCGTTCACGCAGCCGCTGACTCCCGCCGATGCCGCCGACGCCGCGGCGATGGCCGCGCGCCTGGCCGCGCAGGAGCCGATATGGACACCGGGGACACGGCACGGCTATCACGCGCTGACCTTCGGCTGGCTGGTCGGCGAATTGGTGCGACGGCGCACCGGCGACACGGTCGGCGAGTTCGTGCGGGCGCATATCGGTAGCGAGTTGTGGATAGGTGCCCCGGCCGAGGTAGCTGCTCGCGCGGCCCGCGTCGGCTTCCCGCCGGAATCCCAGACGCAGTGGACAGCACAAGAACTCGCGATCGGCGACGATACGGTGCAGAACCTGGCCGCCGCCTACCGCGACCCCGGTTCGCTGCTCATGCGGGCCTCCACGAATCCGGCCGGCTCCTACAACGATCCCGCTGTGCTGGGTGGCGGCTGGCCCGGCGCCGGGATGGTCACCACCCCGCGCGCGCTTGCCACCTTCTATCGCGATCTGCTGCGTGGCCGGCTGCTCGCCCCGGACACAGTGCGCGAGGCCATCCGTGAACGGGTGCGCGGAGCCGATGAGGTGTTGCTGCTGGACAGCGCTTTCGGGCTCGGTTTCATGCGGCCATCGCCCAGCTTCCGGCTGCCGCCCGCGGCCCGCGCGAGCGCCTTCGGCCATCCGGGCGCGGGAGGTTCGATCGGCCTGGGCGACCCGGACCACGATGTCGCGTTCGCCTTCATCCCGAATCTGCGCCGCGACGGGCTCGCGGGCGATCGCCGCGCCTACGACCTCGTCGAGGCGGTGTACGCGGCGCTGTAGGCCGCCGAGGTCAGCGCGGCGCGGTGAAATCGATCTGGCGGTGGGCGTTGGCGAGTGCGGTGACGACGCAGGTGCCGATCGGGCCGGTGCGGTCGTAGAGGGTGGCCGAGCCGACCGAAATGCCCGCCGAGGCAATGGTGTTGTCGGCGCGCAGCCCGAGTTCGTGACCGATCGGCAGCCGCGCGAGGGTGAGCGTCATATCGGCGTTGATGTAGCCCTGGCCGTCCGAACCCCAATGGCACACATGGTTGGTGGAGTCGCCGAGGAACGCCGCGCGCTGGAATGGCGTGATCTCCTCGCCGGCGACCAGCGGCGGCAGGCTGTGCCAGGAGATCTTGCGGTCGGCGTTCTGGTTCGCGGCGATGTCATGGGTCCACTCCTGGTCGCCGCTCTTGAACAGGCCGCGCTCACCCTCGGGGGAGAGGCGCCGCTCCGGCACCGGCAGCTCGAGCTCCGGGCTCCACACCTGGCCCGGCGGCTCCGAACCGGTGGTCAGGAACACCGCGGTCGCGCGGGCCCGTACCTCGTCGTTCTGCACGATTTCGGCATCGGCCACGAGGATCCGCTTACCCTCGCGCACCACTTCGCTGCGCACCGCGAGCGGCTCGTTCAGCACCGGCCGGAACAGATCGGCCGTCAGCCGGGCCGGAACAAACCCCGCCGGGCAATGCCGTTCGAGCTGCCTGGCCAGCGCCGCGCAGACGCCGGTGCCGCCGATCTGATTCGACGACCAGCGGCTGACCGCGAACCGTTCCGGGACGAGCAGGTCCCCGTCGGTGGTGAAGAAACTGACCATCCCGTCGGCACCCTTCGCGCGATCGTTCGTTCTGCGAAAGGTAACACGTGCCGCTTTCCGCGGGCCCGCCGCTCAGCCGGCGAACGGCGTCTCGGTGCGGCCGATGAGATCGGCGACCGAATCCACCACGAGGGTGGGGCGGTACGGGTACTGCTCGACCGAAGCGCGGCTGGAGATGCCGGAGGTCACCAGGACGGTGCGCATGCCCGCCTCCATCCCGGAGATGACGTCGGTGTCCATGCGGTCGCCGATCATGACGCTGGTCCGCGAATGCGCGCCGATGCGGCGCAGCGCCGAGCGCATCATCAGCGGGTTGGGTTTGCCGACGTAGTACGGGTCCCGGCCGGTCGCGCGGGTGATCAGGGCGGCGACCGATCCGGTCGCGGGCAGCACGCCGTCGCGGGAGGGGCCGGTGGCGTCGGGGTTGGTGGCGATGAACCGGGCGCCGCGCTCGACCAGCCGGATCGCGGTGGTGATCGCCTCGAACGAGTAGGTGCGGGTCTCGCCGAGCACCACATAGTCCGGGTCGCTGTCGGTGAGCACGTAGCCGATCTCGTGCAATGCCGTGGTGAGCCCGGATTCGCCGACCACATAGGCGGTGCCCTCGGGGCGTTGATCGTTGAGGAAGGTGGCGGTGGCCAGCGCGGAGGTCCAGATCGCCGACTCCGGAATGTCGAGCCCGCTGTGGCGCAGCCTGGCCTGGAGATCGCGCGGCGTGCGGATGGAGTTGTTGGTGAGAACCAGGAACGGGATCTCTTTGTCGCGCAGTTCGGCGAGGAACTCGTCGGCGCCGGGGATCAGATGATCCTCGTGCACGAGCACACCGTCCATATCGGTCAGGTAGGAAAGGATCCGATCGTCTGCAGAGGTCACCCGGCCAATTGTCCGCTATCGGCCGCGCCGCGGCCCGCATTGCGTGACACATCACCCCTATGCGCGCCCGGCCAGTGCGTCCGAGCGGCGATTCTCCCGGCGGGGGTTCAGCAGCCGGGCAGCGCTGGTTATGGTCGAGGGCGGGTCGCGCTCAGTGCGGCGCGGCAGCGATATCGGGCGCGGCACCGGGAACAATCCCCGGCGGCCCTCGGCTGTATCGGGCGATCGCGGAAGCGGTGCAATGGTGTGCGGTTACCCCGCACGAAGCGACAGGAGTGGCGCAGGTGGCGGATCTCAAACTCGGGTACAAGGCGTCGGCCGAACAGTTCGGGCCGAGGGAGCTGGTGGAGCTGGCGGTGCTGGCCGAGGAACACGGCCTCGACAGCGCGACGGTCAGCGACCACTTCCAGCCGTGGCGGCACAAGGGCGGGCACGCGCCGTTCTCGCTGGCCTGGATGGCCGCGGCCGGTGAACGCACCGAGCGCATCCTGCTCGGCACCTCCGTGCTCACCCCGACCTACCGCTACAACCCGGCGGTGATCGCGCAGGCCTTCGCCACCATGGGGTGTCTGTATCCGAACCGGGTGATGCTCGGCGTCGGCACCGGTGAGGCGCTCAACGAGATCGCCACCGGCTACACCGGCGAATGGCCGGAATTCAAGGAGCGTTTCGCACGGCTGCGCGAGTCGGTGGAGCTCATGCGCGCGCTGTGGACCGGCGAGCGCACCGATTTCGACGGGCAGTACTACCGCACCGTCGGCGCCTCGATCTATGACGTGCCCAAGGGCGGTATCCCCGTCTACATCGCCGCCGGTGGCCCGCTGGTCGCCAGGTACGCCGGCCGCGCCGGTGACGGTTTCATCTGCACCTCCGGCAAGGGCATGGACCTCTACACCGAGAAGCTGATGCCCGCCGTCGCCGAGGGCGCGGCCAAGGCCGGCCGCGAGGTCGCCGATATCGACCGGATGATCGAGATCAAGATCTCCTACGACACCGATCCGGAACTGGCGCTGGAGAACACCCGGTTCTGGGCGCCGCTGTCGCTGACCGCCGAGCAGAAGCACTCCATCACCGACCCGATCGAGATGGAGGCCGCCGCCGACGCCCTGCCGATCGAGCAGATCGCCAAGCGCTGGATCGTCGCCAGCGATCCCGACGACGCCGTCGCCCAGATCAAGCCGTACCTGGACGCGGGCCTCAACCACCTGGTCTTCCATGCCCCCGGGCACGACCAGCGCCGGTTCCTGGATCTGTTCCAGCGCGATCTGGCGCCGCGGTTGCGGGCGCTGGGTTAGTCGGCTGCCGGGCCCGGCTCGTACGGTGGGCCGGGCCATGATCTCCGGTTACCGCCGCGAGAGGTCGTCGGCGCCGGTGTCGACCGAGCACGCCGATGGCACGCGGATCCGGATGCCGGCGTAGGCGATCGGCTGGTCGCCGCCCGTGCCGGATGACCATGCGCTCGACGGGCATCGCCCGGACAGGCGCGAATCAGGCGCGGGTGAGCGCGAAGATGCGCAGATCGCGGGTGGTGCGTTCGCGGTACGCGGCGTATGCCGGGGTGACTTCCACGAATCGCTCGTAGATGGCGTCTTTGGCATCGTCCGGCACCGGCGTCGCGGTGACCGGGATCGTTTCACCCGCGATGACGACCGTCGCCGCCGGATTCGCCAGCAGGTTCGCCGTCCACGCGGGGTGGTGGGCCTGGCCGAAGTTGCTGCCGACCACGTAGAGCGTGTCGCCGTCGTGCACGTACAGCAGCGGCTGGGTGCGCGGCTGCCCGGATTTGCGTCCGGTGCTGGTGAGCAGGATGACCGGCGCGCCGATCGGCCCGAGCAGGGTGCGCTTGCCGTTGGTACGGCGCAGCACCGCGCGGTCGGCGGGGGTCAGCGTGCGGATCAACCACGATCCGGGCTTGCTCGCGGCGATCGGATGCGCCAGCCGCGAGAGCAGACTGTCGCGGGAACCCCATTGCGTATTCGGAAACGGCTCGGCCATTCCGGGGACTATATCGGCGGGGCGAACGTCACCCGGTCCGATTGCCGCCGGTTCACTAAGCTCTGCGATATGGCCGACCTAGCTCTGTCCACCGTGTACATCGCGTCACCCGAAGGCGACACCGGCAAGAGCACGGTGGCGCTCGGCGTCTTGCAGATGCTGTGCGCGACCACCGCGCGGGTCGGGGTGTTCCGGCCGATCACCCGCTCCACCGACGAGCCCGACTACATCCTGGAGTTGCTGCTCGAGCACAGCACGGCCGATATCGAGTACGCGCAGGCCATCGGCGTCACCTATGAGCAGGTGCACGCCGATCCGGACGCCGCGATCAGCGAGATCGTGATGCGCTTCCACGAGGTCGCCAGGTCCTGTGACGCGGTGGTGGTGGTCGGCAGCGATTACACCGACGTGGCCAGCCCGAGCGAGCTGCGCTACAACGCCAGGATCGCGGTGAATCTCGGTGCCCCGGTGCTGCTGGTGGTACGTGGTTCCGAGCGCACTCCCGACGAGGTGAAGCAGCTGGCCGAGCTGTGTTCGTCGGAGCTGTCGGCCGAGCACGCGCAACTGGTCGCGATCATCGCCAATCGCTGCGCTCCCGATCAGCTGGAACAGGTGTGCGCGGAGCTGTCCGGTTTCGAGGTGCCGTCGTGGACGCTGCCGGAAGTGCCGCTGCTGATCGCGCCGACCATGGCCGAACTGTGCGCCGCGATCGACGGCGAGATGTACAGCGGCGACCCGGAGCTGCTGCATCGCGAGGCCATGAAGATCATGGTCGGCGGGATGACGGCCGAGCACATTCTGGAACGGCTGGAAGACGGGGAAGTCGTCATCGCACCGGGCGACCGGTCCGACGTGCTGCTCAGCGTGGTGAACGCGCATGAGGCCGAAGGCTTTCCGTCGCTGTCGGGCATCATCATGAACGGCGGCCTGCTGCCGCATCCGGCCATCGCCCGCCTGATGACGGGTCTGAAGCCGAAGCTGCCGATCCTCACCACGAACCTCGGCACCTACGACACCGCTGGCGCCGCGCACCGCACCCGCGGCCGCATGTCGGCCGACAATCCGCGCAAGGTCGATACCGCGCTGGCGCTGATGGAACAGCACGTCGACGCCGGCGAATTCCTGCGCAGGCTGGAGGTGCCACGCTCGACGGTGGTCACCCCGCAGATGTTCGAATACCAGCTCATCGAGCGGGCGCGGGCCGACCGTAAACGCATCGTGCTGCCCGAAGGCGACGACGACCGGATCCTGCGCGCGGCCGGCCGGGTGCTCCAGCGCAAGATCGCCGACCTGATCATCCTCGGCGACGAGACCGCGATCCGGGCCCGCGCCGCCGAACTCGGCGTCGACATCGCCGACGCCGAGGTGCTCGATCCGCGCACTTCCGAACACCTCGAAGAGTTCGCCCGGGAGTACACCGAACTGCGCAAACACAAGGGCATGACGCTGGAGCGGGCCCGCGAAACCGTCACCGACATCTCCTATTTCGGCACCATGATGGTGCACAAGGGCATTGCCGACGGCATGGTGTCCGGTGCCGCGCACACCACCGCGCACACCATCCGGCCGTCGTTCGAGATCATCAAGACGGTGCCCGGCGTGTCCACGGTGTCGAGCGTGTTCCTGATGTGCCTGGCCGACCGGGTGCTCGCCTACGGCGACTGTGCCGTGGTGCCCGACCCGACCTCGGAGCAGCTGGCCGATATCGCGATCTCCTCGGCCGCGACCGCCGAGCGCTTCGGGATCGATCCGCGGGTGGCGATGCTGTCGTACTCCACCGGTGAATCCGGTAGCGGCGCCGATGTGGACAAGGTGCGGGTGGCCACCAAACTGGTCCGTGAGCGCGCGCCCCAGCTCCTGGTGGAGGGCCCGATCCAGTACGACGCCGCGATCGAGCCGACGGTGGCCGACGCCAAACTGCCCGATTCCGAAGTCGCCGGGCGGGCAACGGTGTTCATCTTCCCCGACCTCAACACCGGTAACAACACCTACAAGGCGGTGCAGCGCAGCGCGGGTGCGATCGCGATCGGTCCGGTGCTGCAAGGTCTGCGCAAGCCGGTCAACGATCTGTCTCGCGGTGCGCTGGTCACCGATATCGTCAATACCGTCGCCATTACCGCGATCCAGGCGCAGGGCGAATGAGCCCGGCTGTCCGGCCGGTCACAGCGCGGAACAAGCGGGTCGGGGGGGCGGGTTACCGGTGGTGTGGCGGTGCGGTGCTCGCGCCGGCGGAGGAGGCGTGATGGGTAACGAACGGGTGCTGGTCATCAACTCCGGCTCGTCATCGATCAAATATCAGCTGCTGGAACCCGAATCCGGGATCGTCGCCGCGTCCGGCCTGGTGGAGCGCATCGGTGAGGACGACGGCCGGGTCGAACACACCGTGGACGGGCAGACGGTCGAGCGGCGCGGACCGATCGCCGATCACACCGCGGGGCTGCGGCTGGCGTTCCGGATGTTCGCCGAGTCCGGGCACGACCTGTCCGGCGAGGGGGTGGCCGCGGTCGGGCACCGGGTGGTGCACGGCGGCGAGGTGTTCTACCGGCCGACCCTGCTCGACGATCGCGCCATCGCCACCATCTCCGAACTGTCCGCGCTCGCACCGCTGCACAATCCGGCCAATGTCATGGGTATCGAAGCCGTGCGAGAACTGCTGCCCGATACCCCGCAGGTGGCGGTGTTCGATACCGCGTTCTTCCATGATCTGCCCGACGCCGCGAAAACCTACGCGATCGACGCGAAAGTCGCGCAGGCGCACGGTATTCGCCGTTACGGGTTTCACGGAACCTCGCACGAGTACGTATCGCGGCGGGCGGCCGAAGTGCTCGGGCGGGCGCCGGAAGAGGTCTCGCAGATCGTCTTCCACCTCGGCAACGGCGCCTCGGCGTCGGCGATCCGGGGCGGCAGGGCGGTCGATACCACCATGGGCCTGACCCCGCTCGAAGGCCTGGTCATGGGCACGCGTTCCGGCGACCTCGATCCCGGCATCATCGCGCATCTGATGCGCACCGCGAACATGGATATCGACCGGGTCGACCAACTGCTCAACCGGAATTCGGGACTCAAGGGACTGTCCGGCGTCAACGATTTCCGTGAACTGCGCAGGCTCATCGATGGCGGTGATCAGGCCGCGCGGCTGGCCTACGACGTCTACATCCACCGGCTGCGCCGCTATCTCGGTGCCTACCTGATCGAGCTCGGCGGGGTGGACGCGATCACCTTCACCGCGGGGGTCGGGGAGAACAGCCCCGATGTCCGCGCGGACGCCCTGGCCGGGCTCGAGCGATTCGGCATCGCGGTCGATCCGGAGCGCAACACGGCGAAAGACCGTTCGGCGCGGATCATTTCGCCTCCGGACGCGGAGGTGGCCGTGCTCGTCGTGCCGACGAACGAGGAACTCGCCATCGCGCGGGCGGCGCAGACGGTCGTGGCAGAGCACGGATAGGCGTCGGTGTCCTCCGGTCCCCGTTACGGATCGGAGCGTCCGGCGCGCTCAGAACCAGGTCTGTGCCCGGATGGCGTTGGCGAGATCGACCAGTGCGTAGCGATGGGTGCGATTGGGGGAGATGCGGGCAAGGGTGCGCAGGCCGGATTCGGTGCCGTCGCGCAGATCGCGTTCGGTGAACGGCTCGCCCAGCAGCGTCGCGTCCGGGCGTTTGGGGGTGTGGCCGGCCTGTAACCAGGCCAGGGCGGTGCCGAGCACCAGCAAGCGCAATTGCACCGCGCGATGCTCGTTCGACGGCAAGGCCTGCACTCGAGCGGCCGCGAATTGCACGGTGGTCTCATCGAGTTCGGCGGGCGCAGCCGCGGTGAGCAGGAGCAGGACCGCCGTCATCCGCGCGGTGGTGAAGTAACGGGAGGTGGCTGGGACCTCGTCGAGGGCATGGACGGCGTCGTCGACCCGGCCGGCCGCGATCAGCTGCCTGGACAGACCGAACGCCGCGCTCACCACCCCGTGATCGGTGCGCCAGACGGTCGCGTAGAACTTCTCCGCGTACGCGCGCCACTGCTCGGGATCGGGCGAATCCCAGTGTTGCAGTACCAGTTCCGCGGTAGCGCCGAGCGCCAGCTTGGGTGCGATCTCACCGGGCAGCACGCTCAGCACCGCGTCGAAGCGGGCGAAGGCCTTCTCGAAATCGAGTTCGACCAGCTCGGCCAGGCCGGTGTACCAATCGACCCGCCAATCCCGTTCGGCGGCCGGGATACCGGCGAGGACATGGGTGAGGGCCGCCGGTTCCCCGCGATCCAGATGTACCCGTGCCTCGGCCAGCCGCAGCTCCGTCTCGAGATTCGGCGGTGCGTTGTCCGGGTCGGCGGCGGCGCGTTCGCGTGCGTCGTCCAGGGCCTCGAGCGCATGCTCGGGGTCGGGGTGCACGGCGGCCGACAGCAGTGGTGCGGACGGATCAGCCGGGTCGACGACCGGCACCGGAAGGGCGAGGGCCACCTCACGCGCGGACAACTTGCTGCTGCGCGGAACGCCATCGGCATAGGCGTCGGTCTGTCCCAGCAGTTCCTCGGTGCCGAACCCGGCCCGCTGTGGACTGAACACTGTGGACAGCTGTGGATGTTCGACGCCGGTCTCCATCGCGAGGATCTCGCGCAGCACGCCGGCCAACTGCGCGGACATGGCGCGGGCGGAGGGGAAGCGGCGCGCCGGATCCGGGTCGGTGGCGCACAGCAGCAGCCGGTAGAAGAACTCGTGCCGAGCCAGCACGGGATGGTCGGCCGGATCGGGGATGCCGTCGAGGTAGCGGCCGTGTTCCATCGGCATATCGACCGTCAGTACCGCGAGCGTGCGGCCGACGGTGTAGATGTCGGTGGCAACGGTCGGCCCGGTCTTGGCGATCTCCGGCGCCTGGAAACCCCTGGTGCCGTAGAGATTTCCGTAGGCCTCGATGGTGGCGACGGCGCCGAGGTCGATGATCTTGACCTGGTCCTCGGTCACCATGACGTTGTCGGGCTTGAGGTCGTTGTAGGTGAGGCCGATCGAATGCAGATGGTCCAGCGCGGGCAGCACCTCGAGCACATAGGCGATGGCCTCGGCGATCGGCATCCGCTCGGGTCGCGGATAACTGTCGAGAATGTCGCGCAGCGATCGCCCGCCCACGTACTCCATGACGATGTAGCCCACCGTGGTGCCGTCCGAACCGGTGTGCTCCACGAAATTGTGGATCTTGACGATGCTCGGATGCGCGACCTCGGCCAGGAACTGCCGCTCCGCCATCGCGACGGCCTGTGCCTCGGCGTCCTTGGTGTGCAGCAGTCCCTTGAGCACCACCCACCGATCACTGACATTTCGGTCGATCGCCAGATAGATCCAGCCGAGCCCACCGTGCGCCAGGCAGCCCTGGATCTCGTACTGACCCGACACCATGTCGCCGGGATGCAGGGAGGGGCGGAAATCGAATGGCGCGCCGCAATTGTCACAGGTGCCGACGGTGGTGCCGGGATGCGTCGGCGTGGTGCGGCCGACCGGGGAACCGCACCGCCAGCAGAACCGTTTCCCCTCCGCCACCACCGGATTCGCGAGCACCGCCGAGCGCGGGTCGGCAGGCTCCACCGTCGGAATCTCCACCAGCCCGGCACCCAGTTTGCGCACCGCAGGACGCGAGAGCGCCGTGCGCACACTGCGACCAGAGGTGCGCATGGTTGCGGCCGAATCACTCGCTGATGTGGGGACTCGGCCAGGAGTTGCTCGAGTGCCGGGGAACGCCTGGGTGCCGGGGCCGAGCTGCGTGCCGGGAAAATCCTGTGGCCCTGGGAATGCCTGGGTGCCGGGGGATGCCTGTGGCCCCGGGGACGCTTGGGTGCCGGGTGCCGGTGGGGTGCCGGTGTCGGTGTGGATGTTGCGGGGATCTGGGGCGCCGGGAGTGAGTTGGGCGCCGGGGGAGGCGGGTGGCCCTGGGAATGCTTGGGTGCCGGGGGATGCCTGTGGCCCCGGGGACGCTTGGGTGCCGGGGGACGGTGGGGTGCCGGCGTCGGTGTGGATGTTGCGGGGATCTGGGGCGCCGGGAGTGAGTTGGGTGCCGGGGGAGGCGGGTGGCCCTGGGAACGCTTGGGTGCCGGGGGACGGTGGTGCGTCCGCTTCGGTGTGGGGGCCGGACACCGCCGGTGTGCTGGGTAATGCCGGGGGTCGGTTCTCGGTGGCGCCGGGCTCGGCTGGGGTGGCCCGGGTGCTCGGGGGTTGGTGCGCAGCCGATTCGGCTGCTCCGGGCAGGTCTGCGGCGGCTGCGGCGACCGGAGCATGCTCGGGCGTGACCATCGTTGTCGGTGCGGGAACCGCGATCGGGGCCGGTGTCTCCGGCGGCGGGACGGTATCGGATGGCCTCGGGGTCGCACCGGTGTCGGCTTTGGCGTGCCTGCCTCGGGTTCCGGCCGGACGTTCGGAGGGCCGGGTGGGTTCGGCGTCCGCCGGATCGGCCCCGGCGGGCACGGCCGCACCGGGATCCGCGGCAGCACTCGGTCCCGCGGCATCGCCGGATGCCGCGGGTTCGTGTGGGCCTGCGCCGGTGTCGTGCATGGTCAGTCCTGATAGACCGGTTCGGGCGGGCGGGGGGTTTCGCCGAGGACCGAGAGCCAACGGTCGTAGATGCGGGTCCAGGTGCCGTCCGCGCGGATACGGGCGAGGGTCTTGTTGACGAACCGCACCAGATCGTCGTTGCCCTTGGAGATGCCGATGCCGTACGGCTCATCGCTGATACTCGGCCCGACGATATGGGTGTAGGGATCCTGTGCGGCCAGGCCGGCCAGGATCGAGTCATCGGTGCTGACGGCGTCGACCTGGCGCTGTTGCAGCACCACCAGGCAGTCGGCCCAGGTGGGCACGGTCAGGATGGTGGCCTTGGGCTCGTAGCGCCGGATGTGATCCACCGAGGTGGTGCCTGCCACCACACAGACCCGCCTACCGGCCAGGTCGGCGAGGCTTTCGATGCCGGAGCCCTTCACGGCGAGCACCCGCTGATGCGCGAGCAAATAGACCGTGGAGAACGAAACCCGTTGCCGCCGATCACAGGTCACGGTCATGGTCTTGACCACCAGATCGACCGAATGCTCTTGCAGCGCCTTCTCCCGATCGGCCGACGACAAGCTGCGGTATTCGATCAGATCCGGGCTGCCGAGCAGATCACGGGCGACCTCCCTGGCGATATCGGCGTCGAAGCCGACGATGGCGCCGCTGATCGGATCGCGGAAGCTGAACAGATTGGAACCCGCGTCCAAGCCGACCACCAGCCGTCCACGGGCGCGGATGGCGTCGAGAGTCGGCCCGTCGGCGGCATTGTCGGGCCGCAGGCTCGCAGTCGGATCGCCGCAATCGGGTTCGGGTTCGGGTGAGACGTTCGCGTCGGTCGCGATGGTGGCCGCCTGCGCGGGCAGCGGCGGCTCGGTGAAATCGATACCGTCGATGCCGGTGCGGGTGACCGGCTCGGCCGTACAGCCGCCGATCAGTGCGACCGCGGCGAAGACGAGCGCGGTACGAACGGTTTTCATCGATACTCCCGCAGTCGGGGCCAGACACCGAGGGCGACGCAGGCCGCGCCGAGGATGCCGAGGATCAGCGCGCCCGGGGCGAGGAAATCCAGCACCCGCGCGCTCTGTGAGATGTCGTCGCGCAGGTTGTCCCTGGTATCGGCGATTCCGGCGGCCAGTGCCTGATCGAGGGCGTCCACCTGGGCGGCGGAATCGCCGGCGCCGGGGCCGGTCGCCACCGCCGCGGCGGCGACGAAATCGCCACGGTCGAGGGCCTCGTTCATCCGTTGGTGCGCGGCATGCCAACGGTCGAGTGCCGCACGAGCGTCCGCGGCGCCGGGGGCGTCGTCGGCGAGTAGTTCGGTGAGCCTGGTGCGGTTGGCGTCGTAGGTGAGGTCGTAATCGCCGGTGGCGTCGCGGCGCACCAACTTCAGGGTTTCCGCCGACCTGGCCTGCTGGGCCAGGATGCGGCTCTCGGTCAGGCGGTCGGCCGCTCGGGCAGCGTCATCGCGGCCGCGGATCATCGCGGTGGCCGAGATGGATCCCGCCACCACCGTCCAGATCAGCAACAGCAGCACCGCGCCCGCGGCGAGCAGCAGCCCCGGATTGAACGTGCGGTGCCAGCGCCGCGCGAAATCGACTTGGGCCCAGACCAATCCGGCCAGGGCGAGGACCAGCAGCGCGATCGCGATCCACGGCGGCCGGACATGACGACGTTGGGCGTCGTCGACCGCGTCGGAGCGGTGCTGCTGGAGTTCACCCGCCATCGGCAGCAGCGTGGTCTGCATCTGGTTCGACGCTTCGCTCAGGTAGGCCGCACCCACCGGGTAACCGCTGCGGTTGTTGGCCCGTGCCGTCTCGATCAACCCGGTGTACACCGGGAGCCCGGTCGCGATGCCGGTGCGCAACCGCTGGTCGGGGCCTTCGCCGGACAGTGCGGCGAGTTCGGCCGCCGATTCGCCGACCGCCTGGCTGTAGCGGTCGCGCACGTGCTGTGGTTCCAGTCCACCGGAGATGAACGCGGTCGCCGCGGCGGCGTCGGCCACCGAGAGCGAGGTGTAGATCCGGTGTGCGGAATGCGCATCGGGTTCGGTTTCGACCAGGAGTACGTCGAGCCCGTTCTGGCGTTCGTTGACCGTCGCCGCCGTCGTCGCACCGGCGGCCAGGCACACCACGGCCAATAGTAGGCCCACCCCGATCAACCGGCCCGGCGTGGACCGGGCGAAGGACCGTAGATTGGCCGGGTCGAGCTGCTCACGCATCGCCCGCACATGCGGACGCACCGGGAGCCGTCGCCCACTCCCGTTCGGCGGCTCGGAATCGGTCGCCGGCTCCAGTACCGCCGCCGCCCGATCCGCTGCCAACCGCGTCATGTCCACCTCCCCGCTCAGGGGCGCCTGTTTGCGCTGTTTCGGAGCCTATTCTGTCCGGCCCCGTCCCGTGCGCCGACAACTCATCCGGCCTCGGTGACCGGTCGTCGGCGTCGTCAACCGGCCAAGGTTAGTGCCATGAGGCCGATGTGTGTGGCGTGTCGCCGTTCCCGGCCGGGTTCGCCGGGTGTCGCGCGGAGGCCGCCCACACGAGGCGGCGCGTGCGGCACTATAGGGAGTGCCAGGTGACGAGGATGGTGCGAAATGCGTGGTGACGGCGACGGCTGGTCGCGCGGACCGGATGGGGTCCGCCACTGGGGAAAGTTCGGGGCTGCCGGCCTACTGCTGCGGGCGCCGCTGGAGGGCGGCGGCTCGGCGGTCCTGTTGCAGCATCGTGCCCCGTGGAGCCACCAGGGCGGCACATGGGCGCTGCCCGGCGGGGCACGCGACAGCCATGAGACACCCATGCACGCCGCGGTCCGCGAGGCATGGGAGGAAGCCGGAATCGCCTCGACCGACGTGCGGGTGCGCGCCGAACGGGTGACGGCTTGCGCGCCGAGTGGCTGGACCTATACGACCGTCGTCGCCGACGCGGCGCACACCTTGGCGACCAGTGCGAACCGGGAGAGCGTCGAGCTGGCCTGGGTACCGGAAGACGAAGTGGACGCCCGCCCCCTGCACCCGGGTTTCGCGCTGGCCTGGCCCGAACTGCGCGCCGTGCCCGCGCGCGTCGATCTGGCGGGCATCGCCCAGGCTCCGGCCCTGGCCGCGGCCCTCCCACGCACCGTCGACCTCGCCGAGCAGGGCTTCATCTGGCTGCACGCGGTGGCCGACGGGCCGGGCGATTTCGCGACGATCGTCGAGGGGCTCGCGGAGCTGACCGCGAAGGACATCGCAGCGCACCAGGTCGAGACGTCGACCACGCTGGCGTTGACCACGGGCCAGATCCTGTCCTGATCGGCGATCGGCCTGCCACGTGCCGGGCGCGGGCCCCACGCGCTGCCGCTGTCGCGGTCAAACGTTCGCGAGCAACGCCGCTTTCAACTCCCGCGCCGCGGCTTCCGGGTCACGAGCCTCGGTGATCGCCCGCACCACCACGACCCGGTCGGCCCCGGCGGCCAGCACTTCCGCCAGGTTCTGCGTATCGATACCGCCGATGGCGAACCAGGGACGGGTCGGATGCGCTTCAGCGGTCGAGCGGACCAGGTCGATCCCGGCGGCCTGCCGGTTCGGTTTGGTGGGCGTGGCCCAGACCGGCCCGGTGCAGAAGTAATCGATGTGCTCGTCGATGGCGGCGAGCCCGGCCTGGGCGCGATTGTGCGTGGAGCGGCCGATCACCACGTCGGGGCCGAGGATGCGCCGGGCGTACCACGGCGGCAGATCGCCCTGACCGAGATGCAGCACGTCCGCGCCGGCGGCCAGCGCCAGATCGGCCCGGTCGTTCACCGCGACGAGCGCACCGTGCCTGCGGGCGGCGGCCTTCAATTCGGCGAGGGCGCCGAGTTCGGCCTTGGCCTCGAGCGGGCCGAACTTCTGCTCGCCCGGTGACCCCTTGTCGCGTAGCTGGATGATGTCGACCCCGCCCGCGAGCGCGGCCTCGGCGAACTTGGCCAGATCGCCCTTTTCCCTGCGGGCGTCGGTGCACAGATACAACCGCGCGGTAGCCAGGCGCTCCCGTGGCGGCAGCGGTCGGTTCGGGTGGGAGGGTTGCACGCCTTCGACCGTAGCCGCGCTACCGTGGGTATGCGAACACGAGGAGGAACCGATGCCCACTCTGGCCGTCGTCGGTGGCGGCGCCATCGGGCTCGCCGCGGCATGGCGGGCCGGCGAGGCCGGGTGGACGGTCACCCTGTTCGATCCGGCCGTCGCCTCCGGCGCCTCCTGGGTAGCCGGCGGAATGCTGGCGCCGCTGTCGGAGGGCTGGCCCGGTGAGGACGCCGTCCTCGCCTTCGGCGCCGCCGCCCTCGCGCACTGGCCCGCCTTCGCGGCGCGGCTCGAAGCCACCACCGGCACCGACGTGTACGTCGCCGAACAGACCCTGACGGTGGCGCTGGACGCCGCCGATGCCGCTGACCTGCACACCATCGCCGATTGGGTCGGCGGCCACGGCCACGATCTGCGCATCCTCGACCGCGCGGGGGTGCGCGAACTCGAGCCGGGACTGGCCCGCACCGTCCGGGCAGGCATGCTCGCCACCGCCGAACCCGCCATCGACAACCGGCTGTTGCTCGGTGCGCTACGGGTGGCCGTCGACGCCGTCGGGGTCGAGGTGCGGGCCGAAGCCGTCGACGACATCGATGCCCTGCCGCACGATCAGATCGTGCTGGCCGCAGGCGCCGCCTCGGCTCGGCTGTGCCCGATGCTGCCCGTTCGTCCGGTCAAGGGCGAGATCCTGCGGCTGCGGCATCGGCCGGGTGCACAGCCCGTTCCGAACCGGGTGATCCGGGCCCGGGTGCACGGCAGGCCGGTGTATCTGGTGCCGCGCGAAGACGGAATCGTGGTCGGCGCAACGCAATACGAGGCGGGCTTCGATCGGGCCGTCACCGTCGGCGGCGTCCGCGACCTGATCGCCGACGCCGAAGCCATCCTGCCCGGTATCGGCGAATACGAACTGGTCGAGGCGAATGCGGGTTCGCGCCCGGGCACACCGGACAATCTGCCGCTGATCGGCAGGCTCACCGACCGGATCATCGCCGCCACCGGCCACGGCCGCAACGGCATGCTCACCACCGCCATCACCGCCGACGCGGTGCTCGCCGAGCTGGCGGGCGCCCCGCTGCCCGAGGTGGCTTCCGCTGATCCGCAACGCTTCTCGGCGCCGTCCGCGCCGGCTGTCCCATCCGCAGGAGGAGTTCGATGACCGCGATATCTGTGCCCATCGGTGTCACCGTGAACGGCCGGGACCACGAGTTCGCCGAACCGCTCACCGTGCGTGAACTGCTCACTCGGCTCGATCTGCCCTGTCAGGGTGTGGCGCTGGCCGTCGACGGTGCGGTGTTCCCGAAATCGCGCTGGGACGAGCCGGTCGGCCGCGGCTGGCAGATCGACGTGCTGACGGCGGTTCAAGGTGGCTGACCTGGCCGCCGATACCCCGCTCGAGATCGCGGGCAGGCAGTTCGGCTCCCGGCTCATCATGGGCACCGGCGGCGCCGAGAGCCTGGCCGTGCTGGAGGAGGCCCTGGTGGCTTCCGGTACCGAGCTGACCACCGTCGCCATGCGCCGGGTCGACGCGGCGGGCGGCACCGGCGTGCTCGATCTGTTGAAGCGCCTCGATATCGCCCCGCTGCCGAACACCGCGGGCTGCCGCACGGCCGCCGAGGCGGTGCTCACCGCGCAGTTGGCCCGCGAGGCGCTCGACACCAACTGGGTCAAGCTCGAGGTCGTCGCCGATGAGCGCACCCTGCTGCCCGATCCGATCGAACTGCTCGACGCCGCGGAAAAGCTGGTCGACGCCGGTTTCGTGGTGCTGCCCTACACCAATGACGATCCGATCCTGGCTCGCAGGCTCGAAGAGGCGGGCTGTGCGGCGGTGATGCCGCTCGGCGCTCCCATCGGCACCGGCCTCGGCATCGGCAATCCGCACAATATCGAGATGATCGTGGCCGAGGCGGGTGTCCCGGTGATCCTGGACGCCGGGATCGGTACCGCGAGCGATGCCGCGCTGGCCATGGAACTCGGCTGCTCGGCCGTGCTGCTGGCCACGGCCGTCACCCGCGCCAGGCAACCGGCTCTCATGGCCGCCGCCATGGCCGACGCTGTGCGCGCGGGACGGCTGGCCCGCGAGGCGGGTCGCATCCCGAAGCGGTTCTGGGCGCAGGCGTCCTCGCCCGCGCTCGGCTGATCGTTTCGCCCGGCTGACGCGACGGCAGACCGATTCGCCGCCATGCACAGCCCCGCCGTTCGTCTGTCATCGCCGGAGAGTCGGCGGTGACCGGTCGCCGGCGGTGTGCCGCCCTCGGCGACGGTCAGCGGTCCCTCGGGGTCGACCCGGGGTACCACCGAGGGACGGATCATCCTCGAGGATGACCGACGACAAGCCTTTATACCGACGCGCGCCGGCGCGATCTGCGCAATGCTGTAGGCATGATCGAACTGAAGGGCCTGTCCAAGCACTACGGGCAGACCGTCGCGGTTCAGGATCTGACCTTCACCGTTCGTCCCGGACAGGTGACGGGCTTCCTCGGACCGAACGGCGCGGGCAAGTCGACCACGATGCGCATGATCCTCGGGTTGGACCGGCCGACCGCCGGAACCGCCCTGATCAACGGCAGGCCGTACCACGACCTCGACCATCCGCTGCGCGAAGTGGGCGCCCTGCTCGACGCCAAATGGGTGCATCCCAACCGCTCCGCACGCGCTCACCTGCAGTGGATGGCCGCCTCCAACGGCATCCCGAAATCGCGGGTCGAGGAGGTGCTGCGGCTGGTCGGCCTGTCCGAGGTCGCCGGTAAGAACGCGGGCGGATTCTCCCTCGGCATGTCCCAGCGACTCGGCCTGGCCGGCGCCCTGCTCGGCGATCCGCCGGTGCTGCTGTTCGACGAGCCGGTCAATGGCCTCGACCCGGAGGGCATCCTGTGGATCCGCCGGTTCATGCAGCGCTTGGCCGCGGAGGGCCGCACCGTGCTGGTGTCGAGCCATCTGCTCTCGGAGATGGCCCAGACCGCCGAACACCTGGTGGTGATCGGGCGCGGCAAGCTCATCTCGGATTCGACCACCCAGGAATTCATCGACCGCGCCTCCGAGTCGTCGGTGCGGGTGCGCAGCCCGCAGCTGGATCAGCTGCGCAGCATTCTCACCTCCAACGGCATGACCGTGCGCGAGGACGGCACCGGCCAGGACGGCCCCGCCCTCATGATCGCCGGTGTCACCAGTGACGCGGTCGGCAAGCTGGCGGGCGCGAACGACATCACGCTGTTCGAACTCGCGCCGCAGCGGGCCTCGCTGGAGGAGGCGTTCATGCGGATGACCGGCGGCGCCGTGCAGTACCACGGTGGCGGCGTCGGGACCGACGATCAGGTGATGGGAGGTGCGCTGTGATCGGCGTGCTGGAAGCGGAACGGATCAAACTGACCTCGACCAGGTCGCCGTGGTGGTGCTCGGCGATCGTCGTCGTGCTCGGCCTCGGCCTCGCGGCATTGTTCGCGCTGGTCGTGCGCACGGCGGGGACCGAATCGGGTGAGGTGCCCTCGCTCGACATCGGCACCGTCACCGCGGGCGTGTCCGGTTTCGGCGTCATGGTGCTGATGATCATGGCGGCGCTCACGGTGACCAGCGAATACCGCTTCGGCGTTATCCGCACCACGTTCCAGGCGGTGCCGAACCGCAACCTGGTGATCCTCACCAAGACCGCGCTCGTCGGGTTCTACGGCGCCGTGCTCACCACGGTGCTCGCGTTCGGCGCGTTCCTGGTCGGCAAGCTGGTCGGCGGGTCCGAAGCCTCCGCCACGCTGGTGCTGGAAGGCCACTGGCGCACGATCTACGGCCTGCCCATCTACACCTTCCTGTGTGTGGCGCTGGCCATCGCGGTCGGTGTGCTGGTGCGGCAGTCGGCGGCGGCCATCTCGCTGATCGTGCTGTGGTCGCTGCTCATCGAGCCGCTGCTCGGCGCCTTCGGCAGCTTCGGCCGCAACGTCACCCCGTTCCTGCCCTTCGCCAACGCCAACCGTTTCCTCGCGGTGGAAGAGCCCGTGGGCAACTGGCATTGGAACGTGTGGGGCAGCCTGCTCTACTTCGTCGCCTTCGTCGCGATCGTGTTCGGTGCTTCGCTGTTCGCGGTGAACGAGCGCGACGCCTAGCCCGAATATATGGACTACCCGAGTAGCCCTCCCTCGCCACTCGGGTTGTGGGTAGCAGACCTTGTCGGGAGGTCCGCGGCCCCTCGCACCGTCCGCCACTGCCCGGCGGACGGTGCGGTACTTTCCGGCCCGGTGCGAACTTTCGCACCGGGCCGGCGCCGTTCACGGGCGTCACCGGTGCGGGGCGGCTGGGATACCCTCGGGGCGTGAGCAGAACACCTTCCGGCGGTGCGGTGTCCGGACCGGAACCGGAAGCGAACGGCGCCGATCCCGGCGCGGTCGACTCCCCGGCGGAAGCCGGGCCCTCCCGTCGCCACCGGCCGCGCGCGATCGCGGCCCTGATGACGGCGGCCAATCAGCGCCCGGACGTGATCGGCGCGCTACGCAAGGCCCGCGAACAGCTCCCCGGCGATCCGTCCTTCGGTGATCCGCTCTCGGTCTCGGGTCCCGGCGGCCCGCGAGCGGTCGCGCGGGCTGCGGAGAAGTTCGTCGGTCCCCGTCCGAGTGCGGCCCGGGAGATCGGATTCGGCGCGCTTCAGGTCTGGCAGGCGGCGCTGGAGCGGGTGGGGCGCGGCCGGGGCAGCCAGGAAGTCACCGTCATGTTCACCGACCTGGTGTCGTTCTCCCGATGGTCGCTGTCGGCCGGTGACGAGGCCACCCTCGAACTGCTGCGCCGGGTGGCAAAGGCCATCGAGCCGCCCATCGCCCAACGGGGCGGTCAGGTGGTGAAACGCATGGGTGACGGCGTCATGGCCGTGTTCCCCACCGCTGACGCGGCGGTGAAGGCGGCCGTGGCGGCCAAACGGGCGCTGGCCGAGGTGAGCGTGGACGGCTATACCCCGCAGATGCGGATCGGCCTGCACACCGGCACACCGAGGGAGATCGGCGGCGACTGGCTCGGCGTCGACGTCACCATCGCGGCACGGGTGATGGAAGCGGGCGGCAACGGCCGCACCATGCTGTCGGAGGCCACCCTGCGCTCGGTTTCGCCGGGGGTGCTCGAAGAACTCGGGTACACGGTGAAGCCGTATCGGCGGGGGATGTTCGCCGCGCCGTTGAGCGGTGTGCCCGAAGACCTACGCATCTTCCGGCTCACCTCTGTTTGATCATTCGCGGCCGGGAACTTCGGGGCTCGCCGTTCAGATGAGCCAGACGACCGCGCCCACCGCCGCCAGTACCGCGCACACGCCAAGGGCGATGGCCAGTGGACGTGCTGTCTTCCAGGTCGTGTACGCCCCGCCGATGAGGAATCCGGCGAGAGCGAAGAGAAAGACCACGGCGACATTGGAGGACATGACGCCGATTGTGCCGTCTGTGGGCCGCGCGCCCGCAGTCGGGCCGTCCCGGCCGGGCTGTCGTCGGCCTCGGTACGGACCGGCTGCCTCGGGTGGGCCGTGATGCCGGCGGCGGCTTGTCTGCCGCCTGGCGGCGGCGTCTGCCGCTGTGCCCTCCCGCTACCGCCGGCCTTCTCGCCTGCGACGATGCGCCGCGGACGATAGCTCTCAATTAACAAGCACGCAAGCTTGATTTTTTCCTGACTGCCTGTGATGCTGGTGCCGTACGCGGATTCCGGGCGCCGTGGCGGTGGCCCGCGATCGCCGCGACGGCCCGACCCAGCGCGACAGGAGGCATACCGCTGATGAGTAGGCTGGCCGACGATCCGGACGTCATCCGGATCGGCAACTGTTCCGGGTTCTACGGCGACCGGTTGAGCGCGATGCGCGAGATGCTCGAAGGCGGCCCGCTCGACGTGCTGACCGGCGACTATCTCGCCGAACTGACCATGCTGATCCTCGGCCGGGACCGGATGAAGGATCCGAGCCTCGGCTACGCGAAGACCTTCGTCAAGCAGATCGAGGAATGCCTCGCACTGGCGCTGGAACGCAATGTCCAGATCGTCACCAATGCGGGTGGGCTCAACCCGGCCGGCCTGGCCGAGAAACTGCGCAAGGTCGCCGCCGAGCTGGGCCTGGATGCCAAGATCGCGCATGTCGAGGGCGACGATCTGTCCGGTCGCGCCGCCGAACTCGAGCTGGGCTCCCCGCTCACCGCCAACGCCTACCTCGGCGCGTGGGGCATCGTGGAATGCCTGAATTCCGGTGCCGACATCGTCGTCACCGGGCGGGTCACCGACGCCTCGGTGATCGTCGGCCCGGCCGCCGCGCACTTCGGCTGGGAACGCACCGACTACGACCGGCTCGCGGGCGCGGTGGTGGCGGGGCACGTCATCGAATGCAGCACCCAGGCCACCGGCGGCAACTACGCCTTCTTCACCGAACTCGAAGACCTCGGCCGCCCCGGATTCCCGATCGCCGAGATCCGCCGCGACGGCAGCAGCGTCATCACCAAGCATCCGGGCACCGGCGGCGCGGTCACCGTCGACACGGTTCAGGCCCAGCTCATGTACGAAATCCAGGGCGCGCGCTACGCCGGACCCGACGTGACCACCCGGCTCGACACCATTCGCGTGGAGCAGGAGGGCACCGACCGGGTGCTGATCAGCGGCGTGACCGGCGAAGCGCCGCCGCCGCAGTTGAAGGTCTCGCTCAATACGCTCGGCGGGTTCCGCAATGAGATGGAGTTCGTGCTCACCGGGCTCGATATCGAAGCGAAAGCCGAACTGGCGCAACGTCAGCTGGAATCCTGGCTGACCGTGCGCCCCGCCGAACTCGACTGGACCCTCGCCCGCCTGGACCGTCCGGACGCCGACACCGAGGAACAGGCCAGCGCCATGCTGCGCTGCGTGGTGCGCGATCCGGATCCGAACAAGGTGGGCCGGGCCTTCTCCAGCGTCGCCGTCGAGCTGGCACTGGCCAGCTACCCGGGCTGTAGCTTCACCACCCTGCCGGGCAACGGTTCGCCCTACGGCGTGTACACGCCGGGCTTCGTCGACGCGAGCGAGGTGCCACATATCGCCGTGCTGGCCGACGGCACCCGGGTCGATATCGCCCAGGCCTCCGACACCCGCGCGCTCGAGCCGGTGCCGACCCCGCAGCTTCCGGAACCCTTCACCGGCAACGACACTCGGCGCGCCCCGCTGGGCAGCATCGCGCTGGCCCGCAGCGGCGACAAGGGCGGCGACGCCAATATCGGCGTGTGGGTGCGCACCGGCGAGCAGTGGCGCTGGCTGGTGCACACGCTCACCGTCGAGCGGCTGCGTGAGCTGCTGCCGGAAACCGCCTCGCTCGAGGTCACCAGGCATGTGCTGCCGAACCTGCGGGCGCTGAATTTCATCATCTCCGGCCTGCTCGGCAAGGGCGTGGCCTACCAGGCCCGTTTCGATCCGCAGGCCAAGGGGCTCGGCGAATGGCTGCGCTCCCGTCATGTCGATATTCCGACCGAGTTGCTAGAGGGTGCCCGATGAGCGTCTGGGATACGCCGGAACGAAAAGAGTTGCGCGCCACCGTGCGCCGGTTCGTCGAGCGGGAGATCCTGCCCGACCTCGACGCCTGGGAGCGCGGCGGCGAACTCCCGCGCGAACTGCACAAGAAGGCGGGCGAACTCGGCTTGCTCGGCCTCGAGTTCCCGGAATCCGCGGGTGGGTCCGGCGGTGATGCGATCGAAACGGTCATTCTCTGCGAGGAGTTCCACCAGGCGGGCGCCTCCGGCGGCGCCTGGGCATCCTTGATGACCTGCGGTATCGCGGTTCCGCACATCATCGGGTCCGGCAATACCGAACAGATCGAGCGCTGGGTGAAGCCGACGCTGGCCGGCGACCTGATCGGTTCGCTGGCGATCACCGAACCGGGCGGCGGCTCCGATGTCGGGCACCTCACCACCTCGGCGGTCCGCGACGGCGACCACTACGTCATCAACGGCGCCAAGACCTTCATCACTTCGGCCTGCCGCGCCGATTTCGTGGTCACCGCGGTGCGCACCGGCGGGCCGGGCGCGGGTGGGGTTTCGCTGATCATCGTGCCCACCGATACGCCGGGCTTCACGGTGGCGCGCAGGCTGGAGAAGATGGGCTGGCTGGCCTCCGACACCGCCGAACTGTCCTATCAGGATGTGCGGGTGCCGGTGGACAACCTGGTGGGCGCGGAGAACACCGGATTCGCCCAGATCGCCACGGCGTTCGTCAGCGAGCGGGTCGGCCTCGCGGTGCAGGCGTACGCGCAGGCGCAGCGCGCGCTGGACCTGACCCTCGAATGGTGCCGCAACCGTGAGACCTTCGGCCGTCCGCTGATCAGCCGCCAATCGGTACAGATGACGCTCACCGAGATGCACCGCCGCGTCGACCTGGCCCGGGTGTACACCCGCGCACTGGTCGAGCGGCACACCGCGGGGGAGCAGAACCTGATCGCGGAGGTGTGCCACGCCAAGAACACCGCCGTCGAGACCGCCGAATGGGTGGCCAACCAGGGCGTGCAGCTGCACGGCGGCATGGGCTACATGCGCGAATCCGAGATCGAACGCATCTACCGCGATGTCCGCATCCTCGGCATCGGCGGTGGCACCAACGAGATCCTGACCATGCTGGCGTCGAAAGTATTGGGGTACCAGTCATGACGACCTTCCGATCCACCCTCGACCCGTCGTCGCCGGAATACACCGCGGCCGCGGAGGCGATGACGGGCAAGCTCGCCGAGCTGGAGGCCGAATTCGCCAAGGCCATCGCCGGTGGCGGCCCGGACAAGGTGGCAAGGCATCACAAGCGCGGCAAGCTCACCGCGCGTGAGCGCATCGAATTGCTGCTCGATGAGGATTCGCCGTTCCTGGAGCTGTGCCCGCTGGCCGCCTGGGGCAGCGAATTCCAGGTGGGTGCGTCGACCATCGCCGGTATCGGTGTGGTCGAGGGCGTCGAATGCATGATCGTGGCGCCGGATCCGACGGTGCGCGGCGGTACCTCGAACCCGTGGACGTTGCGTAAGACGTTGCGAATCAACGAGATCGTCAAGCAGAACCGGCTGCCGGTGATCTCGCTGGTGGAGTCCGGCGGTGCCGATCTGCCCACCCAGAAGGAAGTGTTCATTCCGGGTGGTGCGATGTTCCGCGATCTCACCCAGGCCTCGGCGGCGGGCATTCCCACCATCTCGCTGGTGTTCGGCAATTCCACGGCGGGTGGCGCCTACATCCCCGGCATGTCCGATTACGTGGTGATGGTCAAGGAGGGTGCCAAGGTGTTCCTCGGCGGCCCGCCGCTGGTGAAGATGGCCACCGGTGAGGAATCCGACGACGAATCCCTCGGTGGTGCCGAAATGCACGCCCGCGTCTCGGGTCTGGCCGATTACTTCGCCGCCGACGAGCAGGACGCCATCCGGCTCGGCCGCGCCATCGTGCGCAGGCTGAACTGGAAGAAGCAGGGCCCGCAGCCGCGCGCGGAGGTGATCTCGCCGCTGTACGACCCGGAGGAACTGCTCGGGATCGTGCCATCGGATCTGAAGATCCCGTTCGATCCGCGCGAGGTGATCGCCCGCATCGTCGACGGCTCCGATTTCGACGAGTTCAAGCCGATGTACGGATCGAGCCTGGTCACCGGCTGGGCCGAACTGCACGGCTACCCGATCGGCATCCTCGCCAACGCGCGCGGTGTGCTGTTCTCCGAGGAATCGCAGAAGGCCACCCAGTTCATCCAGCTGGCCAACCGGTCCAATACGCCACTGTTGTTCCTGCACAACACCACCGGCTACATGGTCGGCAAGGAGTATGAGCAGGGCGGCATCATCAAGCACGGCTCGATGATGATCAACGCGGTGTCGAATTCGAAGGTGCCGCACATCTCGCTGCTGATCGGCGCCTCCTACGGTGCGGGCCATTACGGCATGTGCGGGCGCGCGTTCAATCCGCGTTTCCTGTTCGCCTGGCCGAGTGCCAAGTCCGCCGTGATGGGCGGTGCGCAGCTGGCGGGCGTCATCACCATCGTGCAGCGCGCCGCCGCCGAGGCGAAGGGCCTGACCTTCGACGAGGACGGCGCCGCCGCGATGAGCGCGATGGTGGAGGCGCAGATCGAGGCCGAATCGCTGCCGATGTTCCTGTCCGGCCGGATCTACGACGACGGCATCATCGATCCGCGCGATACCCGCACCGTGCTGGGAATGGCGTTGTCGGCCATTCACACAGCCCCGATCCAGGGCGCCGAGGGCTTCGGCGTCTTCCGAATGTGAGGCGCTCGGCGATGACAACTCCGATTACCAATGTCCTGGTCGCCAATCGCGGTGAGATCGCGCGCCGGGTGTTCGCCACCTGCCGTCGCATGGGCATCGCCACCACCGCGGTCTACTCCGATGCCGACGCCGACTCCCCGCATGTGGCCGAGGCCGACGCCGCGATCCGGCTGCCCGGCAATACCCCCGGTGAGACCTATCTGCGCGGTGAGCTGATCATCGAGGCGGCACTGTCCGCCGGAGCCGACGCGATTCATCCTGGCTACGGATTCCTTTCCGAGAACGCCGTATTCGCGCGTTCGGTGCTGGATGCGGGCCTGGTGTGGATCGGTCCGCCGGTGGCCGCCATCGAGCAGATGGGCTCGAAGGTCGAATCCAAGAAGATGATGGACGCCGCCGGTGTTCCGGTATTGGCCGAACTGGATCCGGCCGAGGTCACCGAGGATCAGCTGCCGGTGCTGATCAAGGCCTCGGCCGGTGGTGGTGGCCGGGGCATGCGCGTGGTGCGTGAGCTGAGCGAGCTGCCCGGCCAGATCGAGGCGGCGCGGCGCGAGGCCGAATCGGCGTTCGGCGATCCGACGGTGTTCTGCGAGCGGTACCTGGAGACCGGGCGGCATATCGAGGTCCAAATCATGTCCGATACCGCCGGCACCACCTGGGCCGTCGGCGAGCGCGAATGCTCGATTCAGCGTCGTCATCAGAAGGTCGTGGAGGAAGCGCCGTCGCCGCTGGTCGAGAAGATCGACGCGCTGCGAGCTCAGGCGGCAGCGGAGCGTAACCACGCAGGGGCCGTGAGCGGCGCAGATGGACGCAGCATGCGGGACCGGCTCTTCGAAGCCGCGCGCTTGGCCGCCGAGGCGATCGGCTACGAGGGAGCCGGCACCGTCGAATTCCTGGCCGACGAGAAGGGCGATTTCTTCTTCCTGGAGATGAACACCCGTCTCCAGGTGGAGCATCCGGTCACCGAGCAGACCACCGGACTCGACCTGGTGCGGTTGCAGTTGCAGGTGGCGTCGGGGCTGCCGCTGCCGCCGGTGCAGCCTGCCAAGCGCGGGCATTCCATCGAGGTACGGCTCTACGCCGAGGACCCGTCCCATGATTGGCAGCCGCAGAGCGGGCCGGTGCACAAGCTCGACATCCCGTTCACCGCAGGTGAATTCACCGTCCTGGAACAGCCGGGTGTGCGACTCGATACCGGCGTGGTGGACGGTTCGGTGGTCGGCGTGCACTACGACCCGATGCTGGCCAAGGTCATCTCCTACGCCGAGACCCGCGCCGAGGCCGCACATCTGCTGGCCACCGCCCTGCAGCGGGCGAAGGTGCACGGCCTGGTCACCAACCGTGACCTGCTGGTACGGGTGCTGCGGCATCCGGCCTTCCTTGCCGGTGACACCGACACCGCATTCTTCGATACGCACGGTCTCGAGGCGCTGTCGGCGCCGCTGGTCAGCGAGGCCGACGAGGCGTTGTCCATCGTGGCGGCTGCGCTGGCCGATTCCGCGGCCAACCGTCGCGCCGCCCGCGTGGACGGCGGAATCCCCAGTGGCTGGCGCAATCTCGCCTCTGCTCCGCAGACCAAGTCATATGAGAGTCGCGTCAGCGGTACCCACGAGGTGCGCTACCGGTTCACCCGTACCGGTGTGCAGATCGAGGGCCATGAGGGTCTCGAGCTGATCGACCTGTCGCCCGAACGGGTGGTGCTCGGGGTTCCCGGTGAGCGCGGGCCGGTGCGCAGGCAGTTCGAGGTCTCCCGGTACGGCGATCTGGTCTGCGTCGACTCTCCGCTCGGCCCGGTCGCCGTGCGCAGGCTGCCGCGCTTCACCGACCCGGCCGATCAGGTGGCCGCCGGTTCGCTGCTCGCGCCCATGCCCGGCAGCGTGATCCGGCTCGGCGCCGCCGTCGGCGATCAGGTCGAACACGGGCAGCCGATCCTGTGGCTGGAAGCGATGAAGATGGAACACACCATCGTCGCCCCGGCCACCGGCGTCCTCACCGAACTCAATGTGACCGTCGGCCAGCAGGTCGAGGTCGGCGCGGTGCTCGCCGTGGTGGACGAGCCCTCGGAAGATCCGTCATGACCGGGTCAGGCCCGGAGGCGGCAGCGAAGCGTAACCACGTAGGGCCCCCGGTCATGACCAATTGGACACAGGAGTAGGGAATGAGCTTCATCGAATCCGACGAGCGCAAGGAACTGCGGGCCGCCGTCGCCGCACTCGCCTCGAAGTACAACTACCGCGACTACGTGCTTCCCAAGGCACGCGCCAACGAGCCGCTGGACGAACTGTGGGCCGAGGCGGGCAAGCTCGGCTTCCTCGGCGTCAACCTGCCCGAGGAGTACGGCGGCGGTGGTGCGGGCATGTACGAGCTCGCGCTGGTGATGGAGGAGCTGGCCGCTCAGGGCGCGGGCCTGCTGCTCATGGTGGTTTCCCCGGCCATCTGCGGCACCATCATCACCAAGTACGGCACCGACGAGCAGAAGGCGGCCTGGCTGCCGAAGCTGTCCGATGGCAGCGGCAAGATGGTCTTCGGCATCACCGAACCGGACGCGGGGTCCAACTCGCATCAGATCACCACCACCGCCCGCCGCGACGGCGACGACTGGATCCTCAACGGCCGCAAGATCTTCATCTCCGGCGTCGATCAGGCCGAGGCCGTGCTCATCGTCTCGCGTACCGAGGACCACAAGACCGGCAAGCTCAAGCCGGCGCTGTTCATCGTCCCCACCGACGCTCCCGGCTTCCAGAAGACGCCGCAGGAGATGGACATCATCGAGCCGGATCACCAGTTCACGCTGTTCCTCGACGACGTCCGCCTGCCCGCGAGCGCCCTGGTCGGTAAGGAGGACGCCGCACTCATGCAGCTGTTCGCCGGGCTGAACCCGGAGCGCATCATGGGTGCCGCGATGGCCGTCGGCATGGGCCGCTACGCCATCGACCGAGCGGTCGAGTACGCCAAGGAACGCACCGTCTGGAAGACGCCGATCGGCGCGCACCAGGGCATCGCGCATCCACTGGCGCAGGTGAAGATCGAGCTCGAACAGGCCAAACTGATGATGCAGAAGGCCGCCACCCTCTACGACGCCGGCGATGAGATGGGCGCCGCCGAGGCCGCCAACATGGCCAAGTACGCGGCGGGCGAAGCGAGTATCAAGGCTCTCGACCAGGCCATCCAGACCCACGGTGGCGCCGGTCTGACCAGCGAATACGGCCTGGCCGCCATGCTCGGCGCGGCACGCATCGCGCGGATCGCGCCGGTGAGCCGGGAAATGATCCTCAACTTCGTCGCCCAGCATTCGCTGGGTCTGCCGAAGTCCTACTGAGCCGAGCAATCATGACCGAGACAACCGATGCGCCGTTCGTGCGCTACGAGGTGGCCGACGGGTTCGCCACGCTGACCTTCGATTCACCGCACAACCGGAACGCGCTGTCGTCCAAGCTGGTTCGCGAACTGCTGGCCGGGATCGAGCGCGCAGTCGACGATTCCGCCGTGCGCGGCATCGTCCTCACCCACACCGGCACTACCTTCTGTGCCGGCGCGGATCTGAGCGAGGCCGCGAACTCCGATCCCGCCACCGCGGCCGATCAGCGCACCCGCCAGATGATCGACGTGCTGCGCGGACTGGTGGCCGCGCCGAAGCCGGTGATCGCGCAGATCGACGGCAATGTGCGGGCGGGCGGCATGGGCATCATTGCCGCCTGCGATCTGGTGGTGGCCGGTCCGTCCAGCAGTTTCGCGCTCACCGAGGTGCGGATCGGCATGGCGCCGTTCATGATCTCGTTGACTCTGCTGCCGCGGCTGAACCAGCGTGCGGCCAGTCGCTACTACCTCACCGGTGAGAAATTCGACACTGCGGTGGCGCAGGAGATCGGGCTCGTCACCATTGCCGCCGACGATGCCGCGGCCGAGGTCAAGCGGTTGTGCGGGGAGCTGCGCAAGGGCTCACCGCAGGGGCTGGCGGAATCGAAGAAGCTGGTCAATGCCGCATTGCTGGCCGGGTTCGATGCCGAAGCCGAGGAACTCGCGCAGCGCTCCGGCAGCTTCTTCGGCACCCCCGAGGTGATCGAAGGCATGACGGCCTTCCTGCAGAAGCGCCCACCCAGCTGGGCACAATAGGCCCATGGCGACACCCCACGAACCGAAGCAGGACCGCAGCCGGGCCACCCGGCAGCGGCTGCTCGAGGCGACCATCGACTGTCTGGCCGAGATGGGCTGGGCGGCCGCGACGGTGGCCGTCGTCGCCGAGCGCGCCGGGGTGTCGCGTGGGGCCGCCCAGCACCACTTCCCCACCAGGGAAGACCTGATCACCGCGGCGCTGGAGTACATGTTCGACACCAGGACCGAGCAGGCCAAGGCGGAGGCGGCGACCGTTGCCGCCACCGCCGTCGGTGTCGGGCGCACCGAGGCCGTGGTGGCGGGTCTGGTGGAGTCCTACACCAGCCCGCTGTTCAAAGCGGCCCTGCAGGTGTGGACCCACGCCGCCGCCGACCCGGCACTGCGCGAACGCATCGTCCCGCTGGAGGCGCGGTTCGGCCGGGTCTCGCACCGCCGTGCGGTCGAGGCGCTCGGCGTCGACGATGCGGATCCGGTGGCCCACCACCTGGTCCAGGCCACCCTGGACATGGCTCGTGGCCTCGGGCTCGCCGACGTGCTGACCGATGACTCCGCGCGCCGTAAGCAGATCGTCCACCAGTGGGCGGTGACGCTGCACGCGGCGCTGGAGAACGGGCGTGCGGTGTAGGCACCTGCCGAGCCGCCGGGTTCGGCGCGTCGGTTCGTCCGGTGCTCAGATCAGATACGGCACCAAGGCTTTCCGCTCACGCGGATAGTCGGCGAACTTCTCCCGGTACCACCGGTGCGTCGCCAACGCACGCGGCACCAGATTGCCCGCGGTGATCAGGAAGATGACCACACCGGCCAGCGACCACGTGAGCAGTGCGAAACCCGCCCAGGCCACCAGTTCGCCCAGATAGGCCGGGCTGCTCACGAACCGGAATCCGCCACCGAACGGGATGCGGTATTCGGTCGCGCCCGGATCGTTCTTGTCCCGCAGATTCCGCACGATCCATTCCGATCGGACCAACAGCGAGAACCCCGCGAGATAGACCACGACGCCGATCAGGAAGCGCGGATCGGTCAGCCATTGCGTCCCGTACTGGTCGAGATAGTCGTGGCTGAAGAAGGAACCGTTCAGGTAGCCGTGCACGGCCGTGACGAAAACGCCGGCCGACAGCACGGAAATGTTGAAACTGCTGCGCTTGCCGGGCACCTGCCGGATCGACAGCGGGAAGAACCAGCCGCGGTTGGCATAGTGCAACAGCCAGATTCCGGCCAGGACCAGCGGAACGGGCTCGAAGCGGTCCGGCCCGGTCAGGTAGAACACGGCGAAGACGATGGTGGCGGGAATCTCCATCAACCACCAGCCGAGCTTCGGGTTGAGATTGAAGCCGATATTCGCCGAAGCGAAGCGCCCGTACGGGCTCTGCACGAACAGCCCGCCCACGATGACGAACGCCGCGAAGACGAAGGCGATTGTCAGCACCGTGTCGTAAACGGTGTTTCCGGTGTACCAATCCATCGAGATCCTCGGTGTCGAGACGAAGCGGGGCCGGCCTCGGCCGACACCAACAAAGTAGAACACGTTCTAGTTTGTGTCGATACCCGGATCGCACGCCGCGCGGCGTCCGTGCCGTTCCGTTCGGTGCTGCGCTCCGGTCATCCGCCGGCGGAGCACGCGGCGTCGCCGCTCGACGGGCGCATTGTGACGCGTCGGAACGGGCGCCGCGCGACTGTTGCGATACTGCACAATTTTGGGTAACCGCACGTCCACGGCTGTTAACGTCGGCGGCGGAGGTGGCAGATGAGCGGGGAACTCGATGTCGACGTTCTCATCGTCGGTTCCGGGTTCGGTGGCAGCGTGTCGGCGCTGCGGCTGACGGAGAAGGGCTATCGGGTCGCGGTGCTCGAGGCGGGGCGGCGTTTCGCCGACCACGAGTTCGCGGCGACGAACTGGGATATGCGCAAATATCTCTGGGCGCCCAAGCTCGGCTGCTACGGCATTCAGCGCATTCACCGGCTGCGCGACTGTTTCATCCTGGCCGGCGCCGGAGTGGGCGGGGGATCGTTGAACTACGCGAACACCCTGTACAAACCAGGTCCCGCATTCTTCGCCGATCGGCAGTGGGCCGATATCACCGACTGGGACGACGAGCTGAGCCCGTTCTACGAGCAGGCGGCGCGAATGCTCGGGGTGGTGCGCAACCCGCATATGACGCCCGCCGACGACGTCATCCGGGCGGTGGCCACGGACATGGGCGTCGGCGAGACGTTCGTGCCCACGCCTGTCGGTGTGTATTTCGGCGAGCCGGGCAAAACCGTGCCCGACCCCTATTTCGGCGGAGTGGGACCGGACCGCACCGGCTGTATCGAATGCGGCGAATGCATGAGCGGCTGCCGGCACGGCGCCAAGAACACGCTGGTCAAGAATTACCTCGGCCTCGCCGAAAAGGCTGGGGCGCAAGTGCATCCGATGACGACGGTCACCGCGATCCGCCCCCAGCCCGACGGCACCTGGCTCGTCGACACCCACCGCACCGGTTCCTGGACCCGGCGCGGGAAGCGCACCTTCCGCGCCGGTCGGGTGGTGCTGGCCGCCGGCACCTGGGGCACCCAGCGGCTGCTGTTCACGATGCGCGACACCGGCGTCATGCCGAACCTTTCGAAGCGGCTCGGCGTGCTGACCCGCACCAATTCCGAGGCCATTCTCGGCGCCGGCCGCACCGAGGTCGACCCGAATATGGACATCACTCGCGGCGTCGCCATCACCTCGTCGTTCCATCCCACCCCCGATACGCACGTCGAACCCGTGCGCTACGGCAAGGGCTCCAATGCGATGGGCCTGTTGCAGACCTATCTCATCGACGGCGGCCACCGGATCCCGCCATGGGTGCGGGTGCTGCCGGTGGCATTGAAGCAGCCGATCCGCACCGTCCGCCTGCTGCGCACCCGGCAGTGGAGCGAGCGCACGCTGATTCTGCTGGTCATGCAGTCACTCGACAACTCGATCACCACCTACACCAAGCGCGGGTTGTTCGGCCGCAAATTCGCCAGCAAACAAGGCTACGGCGAGCCAAACCCCACCTGGATTCCCGCAGGTCACGAGGCCACCCGCCGCGTCGCCGAGAAGCTCGGCGCCACCGCTGGCAGCACCTGGCCCGACCTGTTCGACGTCCCGATGACCGCCCATTTCATCGGCGGCTGCGCCATCGGCGCCGACCCCGACCACGGCGTCATCGACTCCTACCACCGCGTCTACGGCTACCCCACGTTGAGCATCGTCGACGGCGCCGCCATCTCCGCCAACCTCGGCGTCAACCCGTCGCTGACCATCGTCGCCCAAGCCGAACGCGCTGCCGCCCTCTGGCCGAACAAGGGCGAACAAGACACCCGCCCACCCATGGGCACCCCCCACCGCCGCATCCCCCCGATCCCACCCCGCCACCCGATCGTCCCACCCCACGCCCCGGCCGCGCTGCGCCTGCCGATCGTTGGGTTCGGGCCGCAGCCCACCCCGAAACCCGGCGCGGTCGGCGCGTAATCGTCGCGCGCTCGCTGCGGCCCACGCCTGTCCACCGGTTTCTGACGGCGCTCAGGCGAGCATCGGTCTTTCCTGTCGAGCGCAGCACCCGAAGCGAATCATCGCCAACCGCTCTCGTCCAATAGCAATAGGTACGCCGCCTCGAGGTGCACGATGCACTCGTCGGGCCGATGGAATCGGTGCAGATGCCGCAACTCCCAGGCCCGCGCCGGTGTCAGGTCCACGAGATAGACCTGACACATCGATTCGGCCAGCACTCCGTCCGCGTGGACGAACGTTTTGTGCGCCATCGTGAATCACCGCCGATGGGCTGACGACGGGGTCGCCCGGCCGGTCGACTCGAGTGTGGCGGTGACGACGGTCGACAATGGCGGCAAGAGCTTGTCACGTCTCGGTTGCTCCACCCAGTACGCACCCTCGCGAGTCCAGCGCCCGAGTCCGGTCGGAAGCATCAGCGCCGTTCCGGCAACGGGTATGCAGACGCCGTGGCCGCTGAGCGCTTCCATAACTTCGCGTCCGGGCAAGTAATCCACGGCGGCGACGAAGGTCCGGCGGATATGACGAGCCAGCACAGGGCCGGAGCAGTGTCGAGCCCTCATTGATCCCATGACTCTGTCGGCGAGAACCATCGGCACATGCACGATGCCGACGGTGTGCGTTACGGGCAGCAGGACGTAACCGCCGCGTTCTTCGGCTGGAAGATGGAACTGCTGACGGTAGTACGCAGCCCACGCATGCACGGCCTCCAACTCATTGCTGTTCACGGGTTCCGCCTCATCCAGCGTTGGTGGTTTCGGTTTGACCCGTAGCCTGTGCCCTGATCGGCGCAGATCCCCAGAATTTCCTTCCGGGGTCTCCGAACCAGCTCGATGGAAGATTGTTGGGTGCGCGGCTCGGACATAGGGCGCGCGTCCTTCGATGTTGCATCGGTCCAGCGAGATTTGACGGCCGTGTTCGAGGCTTATCAAGCTTCGAAGTTCGGCCTGGCCGCGTCGCGGCTGCCAAGTCTGTTGACCGCCGCCATGACCCTCGCCCGGAACGATGACACCGGAAGCGGCCACCGCCTATTGGCGTTGAGCTACCAGGCGGCAGCATCTGTCGCGACCAAGCTGGGCGAAACCGATCTGGCGTGGAACGCTGCCGAGCGGGGGCTGGCCGCTGCACAGCACACCGACGATCCGGTGATCGTCGGCTCGCTGCTGAGATCGGTGGCATTCGCCGTGATGGCGACCGGTCGTGTCCGGCCTGCGGCCGACCTCGTGGATGCGGGTGCGGGCTATTTGGACCGGCATCTGAATGGTGCGGGTGAGGATCTGCTCTCCGTGTACGGGACGCTGTTACTCGTCGGGTCGATGGCAGGCGCCCGCGACGACAGACGCGACATTGTGCAAGGGTTTCTGTCAGAAGCTGATCGCGCGGCCGCGCGGCTGGGCGGTGACCAGAATCGGCTGTGGACGGCGTTCGGGCCATCCAACGTGGCCATCCACAGGGTCGGTACCGCAATGGAACTCGGAGATGTGCAGATCGCACTGCGATTGGGTCCGACCATCGACACCTCCGCGCTCCCATTGGAGCGGCGCATTCGCCATCAGCTCGAACTTGCGCGGGCACTGAATCTCGCCGGCCGCAAACAGGAATCGGTCACCGCTGTTCTGGCGGCCGAGCAGGCGGCCCCCGAACAAGTCCGTCATCACTACCTGAGCAGGCAACTCGTGCTTACCTGGATGCGCAATACGCGCGGAATCCCGCCGTTCGCATTGCAGGGTCTTGCCCAACGAATGCGGATTGTGAGGTGTTGAATGTCGACTGAAGAGCCGCTGTTCGCCCGGGCGCGTCTTGCTGCCGGCGCCCTATTCGTGCGCGGTGACGAGGTATTGCTCGTGCACAAGGTATACGGCAACGGCTGGGACATCCCCGGGGGCTACGTGGAGCCCGGCGAATCTCCGACTGATGCATGTCATCGCGAAGTCCTGGAAGAACTCGGTATCGACCGTCCGCCCGTGCGGCTGCTCGCGCTTGATTGGGCACCGACTCCCACCGACGGCGACAAGATACTCTTCGTTTTCGACTGCGGCGGGCTCGGTGACGAACAGCAAGTGACACTCCAGCTGGACGAACTCGACCACTGGCAATGGGTCCACGTCGACGAACTGGCCGACTACACGATCCCGCGCCTCACCCGCCGACTGCGGCATGCCCACGCTGCACACAAAGCCGGTCGGACCGTCTTCCTCGAGAACGGGGAGATCGCGCTCTAAAAGTTGATCCAGGGGTTGCGCGAAGACGCAACGATGTGAATACTTAGGCATGTGCCTAAGTATTCACGGGATGAGCCGGACGGGAGCCTGGACAGTGTGTTCCGGGCGCTGACCGATCCGACTCGTCGGGCGATCGTGGAGCGGCTGGCGCAGGGGCCCGCTTCGGTTTCGGATCTGGCCGCGCCGTTCGAGGTCGCCATGCCGACGATCGTGCAGCACCTCAAGGCGCTGGAAGCCGGGCTGATCGTCAGCTCGGCGAAGATCGGGCGGGTGCGGACCTACCAGCTGGTTCCCGGTGCCTTCGGGCCCGCGATCGACTGGATGCGGCGGCAGCGTCCGCCGGCCGAGCGCCGGGTGGACCGGCTCGAGGCATTGCTCACCGAATCAACGACCACCACCGAAGGAGAACGACCATGACCGACACTGTGACCCGTTCCATCAACCACGCCCAGTTCACCATCGAGCGCGAGGTGCCCGTCGCCCCCGCCGTCGCCTTCCAGGCCTTTGCCGACCCCACCATCAAGAGCAAATGGTTCGGCAATGAAGAAGGCTGGGAGCAGGGTGAGGTCTCGGTCGATTTCCGGGTCGGCGGCCAGGAGATCAACGAGGGCACCTTCGAGAAGAAGATGACCTCGCGTTTCGTGGCCACCTACACCGACATCGTCGATAACGAACGCATCGTCTACACCTACGACATGTGGGTCAACGGCCAGCACATCTCCACATCCGTCGCCACCTGGGAATTCGAGCCCACCGCGACCGGAACCAAGTTCACGCTCGTCGAATTCGGCGCTCACCTGGACGGTTTCGACACCGGAGCCCAGCGCGAGGAGGGCACCCGCACCATCGTCGACGCCCTCGTCGAATACCTCACCGCGCAGGCCTAACGCCGCGGGGTCGACCGCGACGGCCGGTCGATTCCGGCCCCGGCCGGAATTCGAGGTGACGGCTACTGCTGCTCGGGGAGAAACGCGGGGTTGAACGCGACCTCCCACAAATGGTCGTCGCGGTCCTGGAAATAGCCCGCATACCCGCCCCAGAAGGTGTCCCGCGCCGATTTGACGATCCGGGCTCCGGCCCCGGCCGCCGCCGCCATCACCTGGTCCACCTCGGCGCGGCTGCCGACATTGTGGCCGATGGTGAACTCGGTCGGGCTGCGATCCGACCGGTCGATGCCGGCATCGTGGGCGATATCGGCGCGAGCGTACAGCGCCAGTTTCAGCCCGGGCTGAAGGTCGAAGAACGCGACCGATCCATGCGGGAACTCGGTGCCGACGATCCCCTCGGTGACGAGGCCGAGCCCATCTCGATAGAATTCAACCGATTTTCGCAGGTCATCCACACCGATGGTGAGGACGCTGATTCGTGGCTGCACTGCTGAACTCCTTCGTCGACTCGGTGCGATCCCGGTACCGGCCCGGACCGCTCGAATTCGATCCTGCTTGCCCTCGGCTCTCCGGTATTGAACGTTTCGGCCACTGCCGATGAGGGCGGAACTCGCCGGCGCGGTCGGCATCTACCGGGAACAGCCGATGTCCATCGGACCTTTCGGCTGGGCCTGGGTCCACCGGATGCCGGATCAGCGATCTGTTCCGGTGCTGATCACCCCGGACGCCACCATCGATGTGCAGTGGATCGATGGCGGGCTGCGGGTCGCGGGGCCCGACCGGGAACCGCAGACCGAGGTCCTCGCCGCTGGTGCGACCGTCTGCGGTCTGCGGTTCCGGCCCGCTACCGCGTCGGCCTGGCTGGGCGTCCCGGCATCGGAACTGATGGGGCAGCGCGTCGATCTCGCTGAGTTCTTGGGTGCCCGGGCTCGGCGCCTCGCGGGCCGGGTCGACGCGACCTCGGCCGAGGCGACGATAGCGTCACTCGCCCGGCTGCTGGCGGTCGAAAGAGATTCGCGGACAACAGATCCTGCGATGCTCGCCGCCTACCGGCTGATCGAGCGCGGCACCCCGCCGCAGGCGCAACTGATCCCGTTTCTCGGCCGCGCACTCGCCCTCAGCGAACGCACGTTGCGCCGGCGCTTCGACGAGAGCTTCGGCTACGGACCCAAGACCCTCGTCCGCATTCTGCGTTTCCAGCGGTTTCGCCGCCTCGCCGCAGCCGCACCCGGCACGAGCATTGCCGAACTCGCAGCGGCCGCAGGCTATTCGGACCAGCCGCACCTGATCCGGGAATCCAGGAAGCTGACCGCGTACACGCCCGCCGAGCTGGTGGCCGTTCGCCCGGCCGCCGGCTAGGCGAACAGTGTCGGCTCGAGGGTGGAATCGAGCACCCACTGCCGGTACCCCGGATGCGCCTGCACCACCGGAACGGCGAGCACCTGTGGTGTCTCGTCGGCGTGCTGGGCGTCGGCGCGTTCGATGATCGCGCTCACCAGTGAACGCCGGGTGTGCAGGATCACCAGGTTCTCGCCGTTGGCGTGCACGGCGTCGTTCCAGCGGTAGATCGACCGCACACCGGAGATGATATTGCCGCAGGCGGCCAGCCGGTCGGTGATCAGGCTCCGCGTGAATTCGGCCAGCCATTCCGGATCGTTCGCGGTGATCGAGACATCAACGATTTCCTCGGACATGAGGGCATTGTCTCGCAGCGGCCCCGAGGGCGCTGACGCTGTGCCGGTCGGGACATTCTCACTCGGTCTCCGATCGGGGGTCTTGCTCCATTTGTAACCGAAAAAGGTTGCACATATAACTGAAACACGGCTAGGCTGAGTGTGCTACCAGCAGCAACAGCGATTCGCATTCGGGAAGGAGGACTGATGGAGACCCTGCATCGCGATGGGCGAGCCACTGTGTCGGTCAGTCCGCGAGAGGTCGAGCAGGCACGCGAGGTGCTGGCCTCCGCTGACGGCGCCGCCGAAGCTCAGGCGGCGAGTGTCACACTGTCCACCGGTGACGGCCAATGCCTCAGGATGCCGCCCGAGCTGTCGGCGCTCGTCATGCAGATCGTCGAGCTGATCGGTCGCGGATCCACGGTCACCATCGGCACGATCCCGGACGAGGTGACAACAACCGCCGCCGCGCAAATGCTGCGCGTCTCGCGACCATCTCTGATGAAACTCGTTCGGGAGAACAAGATTCCAGCCCACAAGGTCGGTTCGCACACCAGGCTCTACAGCAGGGATGTCCTCGCATTCCGGCGGTCCCAATTGGAGCGCCAGAGTAGGGCGTTCGACGAACTCCGCGCCATGGAGGAAGAGTGGGGCGTGCTCGACTGAACCTGAGACCATCTGTACCCGTAGCCTGCTCGCCGACTTGTAGCATGTCGGCATGATCGGTGGGCGGGCGACGAGAGTGCTTGTGGACGCGAACATTCTGTACTCCCGCACTCTTCGAGATTGGCTCAGCCTGCTCTACCTACGCGGCGGCCACGAGATGTTCGAGGTCTTCTGGACCGAAGACATCATGGCCGAAACCCTCTACCACAGGCGAAGGAACAACCCATTTCTCGCTGAGGAGCAGGTGGGAGGTATCCGTCGCAAGATCGCCCAGACCTTTGGTGAGAACAGCCTGATCACTGGATACACCGTGGACAAGGGGCTGGACTATCCGGATTCGTTCGACGCCCACGTCCACTGTGCTGCCGTCCACGCCGACATCGACATCGTGCTGACCGCGAATGGTTGTGACTTCGAGGGCATCGACGACCTGATCTACGAGATACACAGTGCCGACGACTTCTTCCCGCTGATCGACGACCACAATCACCGACTTGTGCGGAAAGTGGTCTGTGAGCAGCTCGCCTACTGGGTTCCTCGCCGGGGGAAGGCACTGCCTCAAGCGATGCGTGAGGCAGGCGCGCCTGCGTTTGCCGAACGGATCAGGCAGCATCTGCAATCGGCGGATGCCGAGCGCGTACTCGCCTCTTTGTCCGCGGTGTGACGGCGGGTGGCTCCCTGACCGCTGGCGTCGGCCGGCGGTGAGTACGATCCCGGACGTGGTGAAACGCGGCGGCCGGGGGGTGGGGGAGGTTCCGGGGCGACGGGTGGACGCGCGGACGCAGCGCTGGGCCGAGCATCGGGTGAAGGTGCGGGCGGAATTCGTCGACGCGGCGTTTCGGGCGCTGGGGGATGTCGGGCCCGAGGTCAGCATGGGGGAGATCGCCAAGGCGGCGGGGGCGGCAAAGCCCAAGCTGTATCGGCATTTCGCGGATAAGGCGGATCTGTACGACGCCATCGTGGATCGGATGCGGGACCTGCTGTGGGAGCGGATCGTCGAGGGCGTCGATCTCACCAATGACCCTGTGCGCGAACTGATTCGGCGTGGAGCGCACGAATACGTGGCGGTCGTGACGCAGCATCCGAACGTTTTCCGGTTCATTCTGAACGGGCATTTCGCCCAGCGCCGAGACAGTGCAGCGCAGTCACCGCGTTCGCTGCTATCGGCGCGGCAGGCGGCCGGGCAGGTGGCCGATCTGTTCATGGGAACGGTGCACGAACGTCCGATCGACCCGAATGGTGTCGAGCTGGTGATCTATTCGGTTTTCGGTGCGGTGGCCTCGGCCACCGACTGGTGGCTCGGCGCCAACCTCCGCGAGGATCCGATGCCGGTGGAGCGTTTCGTCGCTTACCTCACCGAGATGGTCTCGGCCCTGGCCCGCGCGGATGCCAGGCTCAGCGGTTTCACCATCGATGCCGATCAGCCATTGCACCTCGCTTTCACCGCGGAGTGAGCGAATCCGCCCCGCGGCTGGACCAACTGTGCCGCGTGCACTCGAACCACGCTGTTCTCGCTGTGCCGCGCCGTTGAGGCCAGCGGTGCTTCGCGACGACCTCAGTATGCGCCGACCCACCGACAAAAACGGGTCACGACAGGCCCGTGGACTCCAAACGCCACAGCGGTGACACCGGGCCATGGCCTTTGCCCAGGTCGTAGGAGGCGGCCAGGCAGCGGCGGGTCCATTCCTTGGCGAATTCGAACGCGTCCGGCACCGAGTGGCCGTGCGCGAGCGCGCAGGCGAGGGCCGCGGCGAGGGTGTCGCCGCCGCCGTGGTCGTTGCCGGTGTGGATGCGGGGTGCGGTGAATTCGAGGAACTGCTCGCCGTCGAAGAGCAGGTCGGTGCTGTTCTCCGAGGAGCGCAGATGCCCGCCCTTGACCACGACCCAGCGCGGCCCGAAGGCGTGCAGGGCCTCGGCGGCCCGGCGTGCACTCGCCTCATCGGTGACCTCGACGCCGCTGATCAGGCGCACTTCGTCGAGGTTCGGCGTGACGATGGTGGCAATCGGGAACAGTGTGTTGCGCACCGCGTCCAGTGCCTCTTCGTGCAGCAGCGGATCACCGTGCATCGAGGCCGCCACCGGGTCAACCACCAGCGGAATCTCCCCGTCCCGCCCGATACCTACCTCCCGGCAGACCTCCGCTACCGCCTCGATGATCGCCGTCGACGCCAGCATTCCGGTCTTCGCCGCGCCCACTCCGATATCCCCGACCACCGACCGCACCTGATCGGCGACGATCTGCGGCGGAATCTCGTGGAACCCGCTCACCCCCACCGAGTTCTGCACCGTCACCGCTGCCACCGCCACACATGCGTGCACCCCGCACATCGCCATGGTCCGCGAATCCGCCTGAATCCCGGCCCCACCACCCGAGTCCGTTCCGGCGATAGTGAGCGCCCGAACCGGCGTCCGACCACTGGGTACCAAGGGCAGCAATTCCACCCGCCCACCTTATCGGGGTGCCGGTCGGCGGTTTCGCACGTCACCCCGAGCCGGACGGGCGGTGCAGTCGGCGTCGTCGTCGAGCCATCAGGGAGGACTGCGACCAGACCTCGAGCCCGGCTATTCGGACTTGCCCGCCTCGATCGGCTCGCCCAGTGTGAGCACCACCAGCGGTAGCGGCTTCGACACCTTCGATTGGTAATCGGCCAACAGTGGGTTCTCGCGGAGCGCCCAGGCTGCGAATTCGTCGTAGCGTTCGCCGGTGAGCGCTTCGGCGGTGGCTCGGTAGGTGGTGGGGCCGAGTTCGACTGTTACCTCGGGGTTCGCCCGGACATTGTGATACCAGGCGGGGTAGCGGTCTTCGATGAAGGAGCTGACATAGAGGGTGTCGTCGCGGTAGAGGGCGCCGAGGACGACGGTGTGGGGGCGGCCGGATTTGGCGCCGGTGGTGGTGAGGATGAGCAGGGTGGAGCCGGCGTAATCGCCGCCGACCGCGCCGCCGTTCTCCCGGAACTCGCGGATGATGTCGTCGTTCCAGGTGGCGACCTCCTCGGGCGAGTACTCCCGATTCCAGGGGGCGTCGGGATCGTCGTAGGAAATGGTCTTGCTGGTATCTGGGGTGCTACCGGATTCAGCCATGCCGGCAGTATGGCAGTGGGTACCGACAGAAACGGCGGACCGGAATCAGCGCACGGTGTGCTCGATCAGGCGGCGGGCCGCGCGGTCGGTGCGGTCGGCATCGCCGGTGATGAGCCGGTCCTGCAGGATGCCGCGCAGTCCGGAAATCAGCAGGGTGGCAACGACTTCCGGGTCGTCGATGGTGTCGACGCGGCGCAGGCCCGCGGACAGGCTCTGCACGAAGACGCCGATGGCCTCCTCGGCGTAACCGGCGTACGGACCGTGGGGTGCGCACGCCGCGCCGAGCACCTGCATCATCACCTTGACACTGGTGACGCCCTCGCCCGCGCTGTTCGCGACCCAGAAATCCCACAGCCGCTCCCGCAGTGCGGCCGCATCGGTGATGCCTGCGAACAGGGCGGCGATATCGGGTCGTTGTGTCGCCAGCGCCTGGACCAGCAGATTCTCCTTGGTCTCGAAGTAGTAGATGAGCATCCGTGAACTGGTGCCGAGCTCGGCGGCGAGCGGGCGAAGTGACAGGTCGGCGAGGCCGTGCTCGGCGATATACCGCACCACGGCGGCCAGGAGCTCGGTGCGTTTGGCGTGGTCGAGAGGGCGGGCCATGGGTTGACTGTAGCGATTGGTACAGGTATCCATGTCAATCGTGAATGTAACAGTCGCTTCGGAAACTCCGGTGACGACGGACGGCGTGGTCATGACGGCGTACGCGGCCACCACCTCGCTGGCCGCCGATATGGACGCGACCTGGTCGGAGCTGCTGCGCGGCCGCACCGGCATCGGCCCGCTGGACGACGACTTCGCCGAAGGCCTTCCGGTCCGGATCGGCGGCAAACTGGCCGAGAATCCGGCGGGCGAGCTGACCAGGGTCGAGCAGCGCAGGCATTCGTATGTGGAACAGCTGGCGCTGGTACTCGGCCGCCGGGTGTGGCGGGCGGCCGGCGCGCCGGAGGTGGACGGCGAGCGGCTCGCGGTCGTCATCGGTACCGGCCTCGGTGGTGGTGACGCCCTGATCGACGCGGTCGACGCGATGCGCGCGGGCGGTTATCGGAAGGTGGCGCCGATGACCGTCCCGATGGTCATGCCGAACGGTCCGGCCGCCGCGGTGAGTCTCGAAATCGGCGCCAGGGCAGGGGTTTACGCTCCGGTCTCAGCATGTTCGTCGGGGTCGGAGGCGATCGCGCATGCCTGGCGGCTGATCCGTACCGGCGAGGCCGACGTGGTCGTCGCGGGCGGCGTCGAAGGCCATATCCATGCGGTGCCGATCGCGAGTTTCGCCATGATGCGGGCCATGAGCACCCGCAACGACGAGCCCGAACGCGCGTCGCGGCCGTTCGACCGGGATCGTGACGGTTTCGTCTTCGGTGAGGCGGGAGCGCTGGTCGTGCTCGAATCCGAGCGCCACGCCCGGGCCAGGGGTGCGCGCCCGCACGCCAGGGTGCTCGGTGCGGGCATCACCTCCGACGCCTACCACATCGTCGCCTCCGAACCGGAGGGCAACGGTGCCGCACGCGCGATGCGGAAGGCGATCAGCACCGCGGGACTGACGGATTCGGATATCCAGCATGTCAACGCGCACGCCACGTCGACGTCGATCGGCGACGCCTCCGAGGCCAATGCCATCACCGCGGTCACGCCGACGGCGTCGATCTACGCTCCGAAATCGGCCCTCGGGCACTCCATCGGCGCGGTCGGTGCGTTGGAAACCATCATCACCGCCCTGACGCTGCGCGAACAGGTCGTGCCGCCGACGCTCAATCTGGAGAATCCGGACGTCGACCTCGATATCGTCGCCGGCGCGGCGCGTCCGCAGCGGATCGACTACGCGCTGACCAATTCGTTCGGTTTCGGCGGGCACAATGTTGCGCTCGCGCTCGGCCGGGCCTGAGGTTCTGAAGCCCAGCGATCATGAGCGGGAGTGAGACGCCCGCTTATGTTTGCGAGATCGCAGACCATGGAACGTCTCGATCGCTGCGGGTGTACTGGTTTCACCAACGAAACAACAGCTTTCGAGAATTCAGGAGAACACCATGCGAATCGCGATCTTCGGAGCCACCGGAACCCTCGGCCGCCACGTCCTCGAACGGGCCTTGCGGCAGGGCCACGAGGTCACCGCCCTCACGCGCGACGCGAGCCGGGTGAGCACCACCCACGACAACCTGCGGGTGCTCGAGGGTGATGTGCTCGACCCGGCCGCCGTCGAGGGCGCCGTCGCGGGTCAGGACGCGGTGCTGATCTCACTCGGCAACGGCCGCAAGGGGGTGGTGCGGGCCGAGGGGACGCGCACCGTCATCGAGGCGATGCGCCGCAACGGCGTCAAGCGGTTGATCTGCCAGTCCACCCTCGGTGTCGGCGACAGCAGGCCCAACCTGAACTTCCTGTGGAAGTACATCCTGTTCGGCCTGGTGCTGCGGCCGGCCTACAACGACCACGTCCGCCAGGAGGAGTATGTGCGCGCCAGCGATCTCGACTGGACGATCGTGCGCCCGAGCGCGTTCACCGATGGGCCCGCGACCGGCACCTATCGGCAGGGCTTCGCCGGCGACGAAGCCGGGCTGTCGCTGAAGATCTCACGCGCCGACATTGCCGATTTCATGCTGGATCAGCTCACCGACCGCACCTATCTGCATCGGGCGGTCGGCATCTCGAACTGATGCTCACCGGCCGGTGCGCGGTTGCCAGCGCCAGGCGAACTCTCCCGGCTGCGGTGCGGGACCGGGTAGTTCGCCTGCGGCGGCCATGCCCTCGACCAGCAGGGCGAGTACTCGTCGACGCAATTGTCTGGTGCGTTCGGGTTCGGGGGTGCCGACGGCAGCGCAGGCGTCGAGCACCAATCCCAGGTCGAGGTCGGTCACCTCGGGGCGAAGCCGGCCGGTGGCGTGGGCCCGCCGGACCAGTTCCGACGTCAGCTCACCGGAGCGCTGCACGTCGGGCACGATCGAATCGTCCGGCGTGAACGTTCCCGCCAGACGCACGGTGAGGGAGTGGACATCGGCGTCCACCACTCGCTCCAGGAAACCGACGAGACCGCGCCAGCCATCCGAATCCTCCAGTGCCGCTTCGGCTTCAGTGTTGTAACGGCGCAGGCCGTCGTAACAGAGGGTGCGCAGCAGCACGTCCTTGCTCGGATAGCGGCGATAGAGCGCGCTGATGCCGACGCCGGCGCGTTCGGCGACGGCCGAGATCGGGGCGGCGGCATCGGCGAGGAACACCGCCCGGGCCGCGTCGAGGATGATGCTGTCATTGCGGGCGGCCTGGGCCTTGCGGCCGGGCAACCCCTTCTGAGCTGGTGCGTCGGATGTTTTCGGCATGGCTTCAGGCTAGCACTTGAAACGGAATGATCCGTTCTGTTACGGTGTGAACAGAACGAACCATTCCGTTCCAATCCCGAGGAGCTCGCCATGACCGTCCGTCCCTTCACTGTCGACATCCCGCAGGCCCGCCTCGACGACCTGACCGAGCGGTTGCAGCGCGCCCTGTGGCCGGACGAGCTGCCCGGCGTCGGCGATTCCTATGGCGTGCCGGGCGATCGGGTGCGCGGGCTCGCCGAATACTGGCTCGACGAGTTCGACTGGCGGGCGGTGGAGGCGCGGCTCAATGCCTACCCTCAGTTCATCGCCGACATCGACGGTGAGAGCATCCACTTCCTGCACGTCCGGTCCGAGCGCGAGGACGCGCTGCCGGTGATCCTCACCCATGGCTGGCCGGGTTCGGTGCTGGAATACCTCGACGTCATCGAGCTGCTGACCGCGCCGGAATCGCCCGACGCACCCGCCTTCCACGTGGTGATCCCATCGCTGCCCGGGTTCGGTTTCTCCGGCCCGACCCGCAGCACCGGATGGAACGTGCAGCGCACGGCCAAGGCGTGGGTGGAGCTGATGACCCAGCTGGGCTATGAGCGGTTCGGGGCGATCGGCAACGATGGCGGCTCGATGATCTCGCCGGAGATCGGCCGGATCGCGCCAGATCGGGTGGTAGGCGTGCACGTCACCCAGCTGTTCTCGTTCCCGTCGGGCGATCCGGCCGAGTTCGAGGGCATTTCCGCTGACGACCTGGCTGCGCTCGAACATCTGAAGTGGTTCCAGGACAACAAGATGGGATTCAACGTCTTCTGCAGCCAGCAGCCGCAGACCCTGGCGTACGCGCTGGCGGATTCCCCGCTCGGGCTGCTCGGATGGAATGCGCAGCTGTTCGGCGAGAGCCTGGACAAGGAGTTCGTGATCGCGAACATCGCGCTGTACTGGCTGACCGGCACCGGCCCCACCTCGATTCGCTTCTACTACGAGCAGGCCCATGCGAGCGAGCAGCCCGCGGAGCCGACTACGACGCCGACCGCGCTGGCCATGTTCACGGGCGATTTCCAGTCGATGCGGCGATTCGCCGAACGCGACCACAGCAATATCGTCAGCTGGAATTCCTACGATGTCGTTTCGGTCGTCGGCGGACCCAATGACGCCGCAGGGCATTTCGCCGCACACGAGGCGCCGGCGGTCTTGACCGGCGATATCCGGCAGTTCTTCGAGAAGCTGAGCTGACATCCTCGCGCACCGGCCCAGGTCCCGCCGGCGGACCTGGGCCGTCGCCGTGCGGGAGGCGGCTCAGGCGTGTTCGTGGAGTTCGCCCCAGGCGGGGAACGGGTCGGGGTAGCTCGCCCAGGCCTGCGGGCCCGCATCCATTTCGGCGTCGGTGAGCAGCGCGCGGTCGAGCAGGGCCCGAATATGGTCGCGATTGAGCTTTATGCCGATGAAGACGATCTCCTGCCCGGCCGGGATCTCGAGCGAGGACCACCACGCGGCCGGTTCGAACACCAGATTCGGCCCGGCTTGCGACCAGATGGCGGCAAGGTCGGATCGACTCGCGATCCAGCAGAAACCCTTGCTGCGCAGCAGGCCGCGCAGTTGTTCCAACGCCTCGGACAACCGCTGCGGATGGAATGGGCGTTCGGCGGTGTAGGTGAGGCTGCTGATGCCGTATTCCTCGGTCTCCGGGACGTGACCGCCCGCCAACTCCTCCGCCCAGCCCTCGGTGGAGGCTGCTGCGACGGGGTCGTAGCGGCCGGTGTTCAATACTTCGCTCAGCTCGACCACGCCGTGGCGGGTTCGTAAGACCTTGGCGCGCGGATTCATTCGCCGCACCGCCGCCTCCACGGCTCCGGCCGCGCTCTCGCTCACCAGGTCGGTTTTGTTGATCAGCAGCACATCCGCGAATTCCACCTGATCTGCCAGCAGATCGGCGATTCCGCGTTCATCGCCCTCGCCCGCTTGCATATTCCGTTCGGCCAGCGCCTGGCCGCGGGCGATCTCGGCCAGGAAGGTCGAGGCGTCGACCACCGTCACCATGGTGTCGAGCCGGGCGACGGATCCGAGGCTGAACCCGTCCTCGAACTCCCAGTCGAAGGTGGCGGCGACCGGCATCGGCTCGGAAATGCCCGTCGACTCGATGACGAGTTGATCGAACCGCCCCTCCCCGGCCAGCCGGGCCACCGCCTCGATGAGGTCTTCGCGCAGGGTGCAGCAGATGCAGCCATTGGTCAGCTCGACCAGCTTCTCCTCGGTGCGATCGAGATGCCCCTGCCCGGCGACCAGCGCGGCGTCGATATTCACCTCGCTCATGTCATTGACGATCACCGCGACCCGGCGACCCTCCCGGTTGGCCAGGATGTGGTTGAGCAGGGTGGTCTTGCCCGCGCCGAGGAATCCGGACAGGACGGTGACGGGTAGTTGCGCTGTGGTCATCCGCTAATGATAACCATTGTCATTAACGAGCGGTCACGCGCTATCCGCGCAGGGTGTCGAAGACGTGCTGGATCTGGGGGCCGACGACCGTGTCGACGTCGGCTCGGGCGGCAGCTGCGGCGGACCGTACGGTTGCGGCGGGTACTGATACTGCGCCGGCGCGGGACCGGGCCCGGGGTGCGGTGGGTTCGCGGGCGGTGGATTCCCGGCGGGCCCCTCGGACGGCGGATTCTTCTGCGGCGGACAGTAAGTCATCGGAGCGTGACTCTACGGGGACGAAACGGCCGACCGGCCGCGCGATCGATTCACCCTGAGTACAACCCTGTCGGCGGGCCCGCGCCGGCCCGCATCATGCACGAATGCTTATGGAGAGGCGCACCGAGCGGGCCGAGCAGCGGGTTCCGCTGTATCGACGTCCGGGGTTCCTGCGTGCACTGGCTCCGATCGCGCTGCTGGTGATCTGGCAGATCGCCAGTAGCAGTGGGTGGGTGTCGGCGAAGAAACTTCCCGCGCCGTCGGTGGTGCTCGACGCCGGGCTGGAGCTGTATCGGTCCGGGCAACTGGGCGAGGCGCTGCTGGTGTCGGGCGAGCGGGCGCTGTACGGATTCCTGCTCGGCGCGGTGCTCGCGCTGGTGCTCGGCATTCTCGCGGGAATCAGCACGACCGGTGAATACGTGCTGGATCCGCCATTGCAGATGGTGCGAACCATCCCGCTGTTCGGGCTGATCCCGCTGTTCATCATCTGGTTCGGGATCGGCGAGGAACCGAAGATCTACCTGATCGCCCTCGGTGTGTTCTGCCCGCTGTACCTGAATACCTTCGCCGGTATTCGTCAGCTGGATCCGAAGCTGCTGGAGCTGAGCCGCACCCTGCAACTGTCGCTGTCCGAACGCCTGCGGTTGCTCATCGTGCCCGGTGCGTTGCCGCAGATCCTGGTCGGTGCGCGGCAGAGTCTCGGCATCGCCTGGCTGTCGCTGATCGTGGCCGAGCAGATCAACGCGAGCGCCGGCCTCGGCTTCGTGATCAACAATGCCCGCGAATTCCTGCGCACCGACATCGTGATCTTCGGGCTGCTCATCTACAGCCTGCTCGGGCTCGCCACCGATGCGATCGTGCGCGCGCTCGAACAACGTGCGCTGCGCTGGCGTCCGTCCGTCGACCGAGGAGTCCAACCATGACCGTCACCCAGCAAGTGGCCGCGCGTGCGGCGGCTCGAATCAGTGGCCTGGACAAGAGCTTCGGCGGGCGCAGCGTGCTCGATGGCGTCGACGTCGAGATCGCCGCCGGTGAGATCGTCGCGTTGGTCGGGCGCAGCGGCTCCGGGAAGTCGACGCTGCTGCGGATCATCGGCGGCCTCGAACAGGCCGATCGCGGAACAGTGACGGTGCAGGCGCAGCCGACGATCGTCTTCCAGGAGGCGCGGCTCATTCCGTGGCTTCCGGTCGTGCGCAATGTCGCGCTCGGGCGGCCGAGCCCGCGTAATCGCCGGGCCGACGAGAAGATCGCCCGGCAGCTGCTCGAGCAGGTGAATCTGCGCGAGCGCGCCGAGGCCTGGCCGCTCACCCTCTCCGGCGGTGAGGCCCAGCGCGTCGCCCTGGCCAGGGCATTGGTCGCGCACCCGACATTGCTGCTGCTCGACGAACCGTTCGGCGCCCTTGACGCGCTCACGCGCCTGGCCATGCACGATCTACTGCTGCGGTTGCAGGCCGAACGCGGATTCGGGGTGCTGCTGGTTACCCACGATGTCGCGGAGGCGGTCGCACTGGCCGATCGTGTGCTGGTGCTAGAGCACGGCCGCATCGCCGATGAGGTCCGCATCGATCTCGCCCGTCCGCGTCCGCATTCGTCGCCGGAGGCCGCCGAGCACGTCGCCCGGTTGCTGCGGCTACTCGGCGTCGACGCCTGATCCACCCGCTCCACTACGCAGGAAAGCAGTTCTGGTGAAACGACTCTCGATATTCCGGCTCGCAGGTGCGGCCATGGTGGCCGCCGCTGTCTTCGCCACCTCCGCATGCGGTGAGGAGGCCGCGCCCGCGCCGAGCGGGCCGGTGGACCTCAGTGCGGTGACCTTGAAAGTCGGGGATCAGAAGGCCATTTCGATCGAGGTGCTCTTGCGGGCCTCCGGCCAGCTGGAGAATCTGCCGTACAAGATCGAGTTCTCCACCTTCACAGCCGGCCCGCCGCTGATCGAGGCGGCCGGAGCCGGGGGCATCGATCTGGCGCAGACCGGCAATACCCCGGTGATCTTCGGTGCCGCCGCGAATGCCGATATCAAGATCGTCGGCGCGCTGGCGGCCACCGGTAAGGGCGATGCGATTCTCGTCGGCAAGGACTCGAAGGTCGCCTCGGTGGCCGATCTGAAGGGCAAGAAGGTCGCCGTCACCAAGGGCAGCTCGGCGAACGCGAACCTGCTGCTGCAACTCCAGAAAGCGGGCCTGAGCCTGGACGAGGTGGAACCGGTCTACCTGGCGCCCGCCGATGGCTACGCCTCGCTGACCCGCGGCGATGTCGACGCCTGGGCGGTCTGGGATCCCTACACCGCCATCGCGGAAAAGGAGGTCGGCGCCAAGTCCATCGCCTCCGCCGATCAGGCCGCCAACGGCTACAACTTCTGGGTCGCCTCGAACAAGGCCGTCGACGACCCAGGAAAGTCGGCTGCCATCCGCGACTTCTTCACCCGCTACGCCGCGGCCACCAAGTGGTCGTCGGACAACCTCGAGCTGTGGTCCACCAAGTACGCCGAACTGACCGCCATCCCCGTCGACGCCTCCCGCACCACCTGGACCCGCTCGATCAAAGAGCCGATCCCGCTGACCGACGAGGTGGTCGCCTCCGAACAGGAAATCGCCGACGCCTTCACCGAGGCAGGCGCCATCCCCGGCAAGGTCGCCTTCGCCGACTTCGTCGATCAGCGCTTCGAACAGTAGAAGCCGCCGTCGCGTGCGGCCATACGGAGCTCATGCCGCTCGGTGTATGTCAACTGGACAGGGACTTGTTCAGTGGATTCAACTGCACCGGAACTCGCATGCCCAGCTTCCACATCACCGCCGCTCGAGAATCCGGTCGCTCGTGCGCCTCCCGTCGCATGGCGACGAGGAAGGAGTCGGTGAACCGGTCGCGGGGGTGGATCCGCACGATGTCGGCCAGAAGTGCACGTGGCAGATCGCCGATCCGGCTGCCGGCGACATCGAGGTGCGCGGCGGCGTGCAACAGGTGCGCCTCCACCCCCTGCGCGGGATCCACTCTGACGTCCATGTGCAGGTCGATGGCCTCCTCGACGAGGTCGGCGAATTCAGCCGCGGCTCCCCACGTCAGCAGTTGCGCTCGCGCCACCGTCCCGCCGTGTGCGGCGAAACATGGTGACTGCTCCGGCGTGGGCCGATACCGATCGGTCAGCGCGATGTCGTGCAGCAGCGTTGCGACGTAGAGCAACTCTGGGTCGAAGCGGTGTCCGGCCATCTGTGCGAACGCTGTGCCGAAGTACCAGCAGCGCAGGCAGTGCTGCTGTAGTTCACCGCAGTAGACGGATTCGGCCAGCTCGAAGGCACGCCGGGTGAGTCTGCTGTCCGGTGGCGCCTCGGGCAGCTCCACCGCTGTCGAGCGGCCGCCGACGCCCAGCGTCGTCTTGATGACACCGGGCAGTCCGGCTAGTTGCGCGGTAGCGGCGCGTAGTGCGAAACCGATCTTCTGCTTGCGGTCCATCGCACCGCGCGGTCGAGACGGTCGTTCAGGCGCCTCCGATGCCGAACCACGCCGCGGTGCGGCGGGTTCTGTACGGGGGAGATTCGCCTGGCGTATTTCCTGGCCGTCCATACCCACACCTATCCGCGTCTGATCGAGTCATTACCGATTGTCGGTATGGTAATGGACCGCGGGGTCCGGACAGCTGAGAAACAAACGCACGCCCTCGGCCGAATCCGGCCGGGGGCGTGCGTTTCTCGGTGCTGCTAGGAAACGACCGGCAGGTAGACCTTCTTGCCTGCGTCGGCGAACTCCGCGGACTTCTCCGCCATGCCCGCCTCGATGGCCTCCACATCGGTGAGGCCCTGCTTCTCGGCGTATTCGCGCACGTCGGCGGAGATGCGCATGGAGCAGAACTTCGGGCCGCACATGGAGCAGAAGTGCGCGGTCTTGGCCGGCTCGGCGGGCATGGTCTCGTCGTGGTATTCGCGGGCGGTGTCCGGATCCAGCGACAGGTTGAACTGGTCGACCCAGCGGAATTCGAAACGGGCCTTGGACAATTCGTCGTCACGCTGCTGGGCGCGGGGATGACCCTTGGCGAGGTCGGCGGCGTGCGCGGCGATCTTGTAGGTGATCACGCCGACCTTGACGTCATCGCGGTTGGGCAGGCCCAGATGCTCCTTGGGCGTGACGTAGCACAGCATCGCGGTGCCGGCTTGGGCGATGATCGCGGCGCCGATGGCCGAGGTGATGTGGTCGTAGGCCGGGGCGATATCGGTGGCCAGCGGGCCGAGAGTGTAGAACGGCGCCTCCTCGCACAGCTCCTCCTCCAGCCGCACGTTCTCCACGATCTTGTGCATCGGCACGTGGCCTGGGCCTTCGATCATCACCTGCACACCATGCGATTTCGCGATCTTGGTGAGCTCGCCGAGAGTGCGCAGCTCGGCGAACTGGGCCTCGTCGTTGGCGTCGGCGATGGAACCGGGGCGCAGGCCGTCACCGAGGGAGAAGGTGACGTCGTAGCGGGCCAGGATCTCGCACAGTTCCTCGAAGTGGGTGTAGAGGAACGACTCCTTGTGGTGGGCCAGACACCAGGCCGCCATGATCGAGCCGCCGCGCGAGACGATGCCGGTGACGCGCTTGGCCGTCAGCGGCACATACCGCAGCAGCACGCCCGCGTGCACCGTCATGTAGTCGACGCCCTGCTCGCACTGCTCGATGACGGTATCGCGGTAGATTTCCCAGGTCAGCTTGGTGGGATCGCCGTTGACCTTCTCCAGCGCCTGGTAGATCGGCACCGTACCCACCGGGACCGGCGAGTTGCGCATGATCCACTCGCGGGTCTCGTGGATGTTCTTGCCGGTGGACAGGTCCATGATGGTGTCGGCGCCCCAGCGGGTGGCCCACACCATCTTCTCCACCTCCTCGGCGATGGAGGAGGAGACGGCGGAGTTGCCGATATTGGCGTTGATCTTCACCGCGAACTTCTTGCCGATGATCATCGGCTCGCATTCGGGATGGCGGTGGTTGGCGGGGATCACCGCGCGGCCCGCGGCGACCTCGTCGCGCACCAGTTCCGGTGAAACCCCTTCGCGCGCGGCGATATAGCGCATTTCTGCGGTGATGATGCCCGCCCGCGCCCAGGCCAGCTGGGTGCGCGGGCCGTCGATCTGCGGCTTGGGCCATTCGTCGCGCAGCTTGGGCAGGCCGGCTTCGAGGTCGATGGTCGCGGTGTCGTCGGTGTACGGGCCCGAGGTGTCGTAGACGTCGAAGTGCGCGCCGGTGGTCAGATTGATCCGGCGCACCGGGATGCGCAAGGTCAGCCCGTCGGCCTCGACCTCTTCGTAGTGCTTGACGCTGCCCTCGATCGGGCCGGTGGTCACCGTGTCGACCCCTGCGGTGGTCGCGGAACGGCCGGTGGAACCCATATTTTTCCTCCCTACGCCGGCATTACCCGGTCAGGTTCATACGGTCGACGGCCCTGATCCGCCCGGCATCGGGCTAGCCGTCCTCTCAGCCCGCTGGTGCGAGCCCCCGTTGGCGTGATGCGTACCCGCCCGACCATACCCGCCCCGCTGCGCGCCCGGAGCAGACCTGGGCGCGGCATCCGAACTCACCGCCGGATACCGCACCGGGTGAGCAGATCAGGCGTTCTCGTAGGCGGCGCGCATCGCCCGCAGGTCGATCTTCTTCATCTTCAGCATCGCCGCGGTCGCGCGGTCGACCGCGGCCGGATCGCCGGTGAGCAATTCATCGGCTTCGGTGGGCCACACCTGCCACGGGACTCCGTACTTGTCGTAGAGCCAGCCGCATTCGATCTCCGTGCCGCCGCCGGCGAGCAGGGCGTCCCAGAGCCGATCGACCTCGTCCTGGCTGTCGCAATTGATCAGCAGCGACATCGCGTGGGTGTACTGGAACTCGCCGCCGCCGTTGATGGCGGTGAAGCGCTGACCGGCGAGTTCGAAGTCGACGGTCATGACCGCTCCCGGTTCGCCCATCCCGCTGTCGCTGAACCGCAGCACCCGGATGATCGTGGAGTCCGGGAACAGCGAACAGTAGAATTCGGCGGCTTCCTCGGCGTTGCCGTCGTACCAGAGGTTGGTGACGATCTTCTGCATGATCGGTGTCCTCCCGCTCGATGAACTGGGCTTATCGATTCAGACTGCGCGCTCGCGCGGAATTCATCGCGGTTTCCGCTGAACGGCGCAGCGGCGGCCGGCTGATCGGGCAGATCGAGACAGGAGGCCCGCCACCGTGCCGGCGGAGTCATTCGTGCGCGGGCAGGATCCGTCCGGTGACTTCGCCGAGTCCGAGGCGGGTACCGTCGGCCGCCGGTGCGGTGGCGGTGATGGTGACCTCGTCACCGTCGAGCAGGAAGGTGCGTTCGGCGCCGTCCAGGCTGATCGGCTCGGTGCCGCCCCAGGACAGTTCCATGAACGAACCACATTCTCCGGCGGCGGGGCCGGAGATGGTGCCGGAGGCGTAGAGATCGCCGGGGCGGGTGGCGGCGCCGTTGACGGTGAGATGCGCCAGCATCTGGGCCGGTGACCAGTACATCCGGGCATACGGCGGATGCGACACCGGAACGCCGTTCCAGTGCACGGCCAGCTCGATATCGAGGCCCCATGGTTCGGTTTCGCGCAGGTAGGGCAGGGGCGCCGGGTCCTGCGGCGGTGGCGATATCCGGGCCGATTCCAGGGCCGCGAGCGGGGTGATCCACGCGCTCATCGACGTCGCGAAGGATTTCCCGAGGAAGGGCCCGAGTGGCTGATATTCCCAGGCCTGGATATCGCGGGCGGACCAGTCGTTGATCAGCGCGACGCCGAAGACATGCTCGGCGAAGGCGGCGGTACTGATCGAGCTGCCGAGTGGGGAACCGACGCCGACCACGAACCCGAGCTCGGCCTCGATATCCAGCCGCCGCGAAGGCCCGAAATCCGGTGTGGCCGAATCGGTTCGCCGTTGGCCGCGCGGACGCGCGATATCGGTGCCGGACACCACGACCGTTCCGGCCCTGCCGTGATACCCGACCGGCAGGTGCCGCCAATTCGGTAGTAGCGGTTCGGATCCCGGGCGCAGCAGCTTTCCCAGATTCGTGGCGTGGTCGATGCTGGCGTAGAAATCGACGTAGTCGCCGATCCGCACCGGAAGCGCCAGCCGCGCCGCGGCCAGCGGGCAGACCGCATCGGCGGAGAGTTCGCCCTCGACCAGTTCGCGCACCCGCTCCCGCACCTGCGCCCACCGCTGCGGGCCCTGCGCCAGAAAGGCATTGAGATCGGGCCGGGCGAAGACGGGATCGTCCAGGGCGAGGGCCAGATCGATGACGTGATCGCCCACCCGCACCCCCACGCGGTATTCGTCGCCCCCCGGGGCGAACACCCCGTACGGCAGATGCTCGGGCCCGAACGGTGCATCCGGCGCGACCTCGATGCGCGTCTTCACCGCGGGCCCCGCCCGGACCAGGTCCACGCGTAACCGGGATCTTCGCAGGCCAGCGCGCCCTCGCCGAGTTCGAGCGGGCGGAAGGTGTCGACCATCACGGCCAGCTCGTCGAAGAATTCCACTCCGATGCTCGCCTCGTACGCACCGGGCTGCGGACCGTGCGCGTAGCCGCCCGGATGCACCGAGATCGAGCCCTGCCCGATGCCCGAGCCGCGCCTGGCCTCGTAGTTCCCGCCGCAGTAGAACATGATCTCGTCGGAATCGACATTGGAATGGTAGTAGGGCACCGGGATCGACAGCGGGTGATAGTCGACCTTGCGCGGCACGAAATTGCAGACCACGAAGTTGGTGCCCTCGAAGGCTTGATGCACCGGCGGCGGCTGATGCACCCGTCCGGTGATCGGTTCGAAATCGCTGATATTGAAGGTGAACGGATACAGGCAGCCATCCCAGCCCACCACATCGAACGGGTGGGTGGCGTACACCATTCTGGTGCCGGCGATCTGTGCACCCGGCCGGTGCTTGACCAGCACTTCGATGTCGGTGCCGACGGCGAGCAGCGGTTCGGCCGGGCCGTGTAGATCGCGTTCGCAGTACGGCGAATTCTCCAGCAGCTGACCGTATTTCGACAGATAGCGCTTCGGAGGCGCGATGTGACTCGACGCCTCGATCACATAGGTGCGCAACGGGTCGGGCCCGATCGGCAGCCACCGGTGGGTGGTGGCCCGCGGGATCAGCACCTGATCGCCCTGCCGGGCGGGCAGCGCGCCGAAGACCGTCTCCACCACGGCGGCGCCGGATTCCACATAGACCAGCTCGTCGCCGATGGCATTGCGGTACAGCGGAGAGGCGGTGCCCGCGACGACGTAGGACAGGCGGACGTCGGCATTGGCGAGCAGCAATCGGCGTCCGGTGACCACGTCGATCTCGGCCCAGCTGTCGCCGGGGAACAGCTCGTGCAGCCGCAGATGCCGGTGGTGCAGCGGATGATTGGGGGTCGTCGACTGATCGGGCAGCTCCCATACCGTCGTCTCGACGATCGCCGGCGGCAGCCCGCGGTGATACAGCAGCGAGGAGTCGCCGGAGAAGCCCTCCTCACCCATGAGCTCCTCGTAGAACAGGCGCCCCTGATCGTCGCGATGCTGGGTATGCCGCTTCGGCGGCACCGACCCCACCTGCCGATAGAAAGCCATGACCACACCTCCCGCCGAACGGACGGACAGCCGGTTCCATCGTATGCCGCGACCACTGGTGTCAGGGGCGGCTCGCGATGGGAGGTGCTCGCGACCCGGCTCAGGCGTTGCGCAGCGCCCGGTAGACCGCGGCGCCGACGAACGCGCCCAGTTCCTCGGGCGTCCACTGCCCGTCATCGGCGAGCAGGCTGCGCACTGCGCCCTCACCGGCCGAGATCCACTGCTCGACCAGGACCGGAAGCTTACGGTCGGCGTCCTCGATGCCCCAGGCCCGCAGCGTCGGGCGCAGCAGCCGGGTGCAGCGCTGCACGACGAGCGCGCGGCCACGGCCGAACGAACCAGCGACGGCCGGGTCCGGGTTGCCGTAGAGCAGCAGCCACGATTCCGGCCGGGCCGCGACCACTTCGAGCAGGGCGCGGAAGCCCTCGACGAAGACGGGTTCGCCGGCGTCGACGTCCCGTTCGCGCAATGCGCCGAACACCCCGTCGGCGACGTAGCCCTCCTCGCGTCGGATCAACTCCTCGATCAGCGCCACCCGATCGGGAAAGCACGCGTACACCACTGGACGGGTGACGTTCATCCGCTCGGCGACCGCGGCGATGGTGACGGCCGCGATGCCCTGTTCGATGGCGATGGCCAAGGCGGCGTCGAGCACCTGCGGCCTGCGCCGTTGCGGCCCGAGATGCTGCGCACGCGGCCGCACCGCGGATTCGGTACTCATGCGCCAACGGTATCAGTGCCGCGACCGGTCGCCGCAGCCTCGGACTGCGCGCTACCGGCGTGCTCAGCCGGTGAACTCGGCGATCACCGGCGCGTGGTCGCTGGCGCCCTTGCCCTTGCGCTCCTCACGATCGACCACCGCGTCGGTGGCGGTGGCCGCGAGCGCGGGGGAGGCGAGGACGAAATCGATGCGCATGCCCTCTTTGCGTGGGAAACGCAGCTGGGTGTAGTCCCAGTAGGTGTAGACGCCCGGGCCGGGCGCGAAGGGGCGCATGACGTCGGCGAAGCCGGTGTCGAGCACCGCGGCGAACGCGTCGCGTTCGGGTTGCGAGGTGTGCGTCTTGCCCGCGAAGAACTCCGGAGACCAGACGTCGTCGTCGGTGGGAGCGATATTCCAGTCGCCGACCAGCGCGATCTTGGCCTGCGGGTCCTCGGCGAGCCAGCGGGCGGCGTTATCGCGCAGGGTGGCCAGCCATTCCAGCTTGTAGGCGTAGTGCGGGTCGTCGAGTGCGCGGCCGTTGGGCACGTACAAGCTCCACACCCGCACTCCGTCGCAGGTGGCGCCGATGGCGCGCGATTCCACCACCGGGGTGGCGATCAGCGATTCGCCCGCGTTCTTGTCGAAGCCGGGCTGGTCGGGGAACGCCAACTCCACATCGGCCAGCCCGACTCTGGACGCGATGGCCACCCCGTTCCACTGGTTGATGCCCAGATGCGCCACCTCGTAGCCGAGCGCGTCGAAGCGGTCGTAGGGGAACTGGTCATCGCGGCATTTGGTTTCCTGGATGGCCAGCACGTCGATGTCCTGGCGGTCGAGGAAGGCCGCGACTCGGTCGATCCGGGAGCGGATCGAGTTGACGTTCCAGGTCGCGAGGCGCACGGGGTTCCTTGTCGAAGAGAGGTGAATGAACGGCCTGATCCCGTTCTACCGGACCACCGGGATGCGGGGGCCGGGGGCGGCGTAGCGGTAGTGATGGTGGTCGAGGAAGCCGAGCTCCCGGTACAGCGCGAGCGCGCCCGCGTTGTCGGCCTCCACCTGCACGTAGGCGTGGGTGGCGCCGCGGTCGCGACCCCAGCGGATCAGCTCGGCGCACACCAGCGAGGCCAAGCCGTGCCTGCGATGCTGAGCCGCCGTCGCCACGCAGGTCAGCCCGATCCAATGCCTGCCGTCCGGGGCGACGGTGAGCGCGCCACGGCCGATCGCGATGGGCTGGGGCAGTCCGAGCGAGGCGAAGCGGACCTCACCCGCCCGAACCGAGGTGAGTACATCGAGATCGGGCAGCGGTGCGGCAGGATCGCCGGGTTCCTCCCCGCGGCGGCGATGCAGGTCAAGCCACGCCGCATCGGGGGCGGGGGCGATGCGCACCATCGACGGACCACGCGGCAGCACGAAGTTGTCCAGATCGATCCCGAGCACCGCCGTCTCGCCCCAGGTGTGCCAGCCCGACGGCGGTGGCGCCAGCCGGTCGGGCAGTTGCAGCCGCAACGGCAGGCCACGCTCGGCCATCCAGGCACCGATCCGCTGCAGCGCGTCGGCCGAAACCAGCGGTGGTCCATCGGAATTGCCCAGGGGGACAGCGGAGTTCGCGCGGTCGGTGTAGCCGTTACCGGCGCGCACCAGCCAGCCGTCGATCCAGGCGTGCTCGGCGCCGGGCCAGCCGTCGGCCGCCGCGGCCTCCAGCGCGCGGATCTCGCGGGTACGGATCGGCCTGGGGCCCAGCGCTTTCAACGCGACGACGCGATCGGTCGACACCGACACCACCTGGCCGTCGGCGCCGCGCACCGTCGGCGGGTCGAGTGAGACCAACTCGCCGATCACATCCGTCATCGGCTGCGGGTAGCCCTCCGGCAGCAGATACCGCATGACCACCCGGCGACCGAGCGGAATACCTGCGGAATCAGTCATGCCCGAACGGATCCGGCACGGTGCCGGGTAGCCAGCTCAAACCCGGTGTGCCCCAGCCATTGCGCTTGATCGCCTTCTTGGCGGCGCGAGCATTGCGGCCGATCAGCACGTCGACGTAGAGGAAGCCGTCGAGATGGCCGACCTCGTGCTGCAACATCCGGGCGAAGAAACCCTTGCCCTCGATCTCCACCGGTTGGCCGTGCTCGTCGATGCCGGTGACCTTGGCCCACTCGGCCCGGCCGGTCGGGAACTGCTCGCCGGGCACCGACAGGCAGCCCTCTTCGTCGTCATCGGGATCGGGCATGGTCTCGGGGATCTCGGAGGTCTCCAGCACCGGGTTGATCACCGCGCCGCGACGCCGGGTGACGGTGCCGTCGGCGGCCTGATCCGGGCAGTCGTAGACGAACAGCCGCAGCGGCTTCCCCACCTGGTTGGCGGCCAGGCCCACGCCGTTGGCCGCGTCGAGCGTCTCGTACATGTCCGCGATCAGCCCGGCCAGCTCCTCCGGCGACTGAGTCACCCGCTCGGTCGGGTTGTGCAGAACGGGATCGCCGACGATGACGATAGGGAGGATTGCCATGCGCCCAATTTTGCCGCCTCGTCCTCGCGCGGTGCGCGCCGCCCCTCGGCGGGTCCGTTCGGAAGCCGGGAAACGCGCGCGGCCCGCCGTCGCGACGCGTAACCGCTGGTACCGGACACGCCGTCGGACAGACCGCACGATCGGCTATCCCCATGGTTGAATGATCGGCGACGTACAAGCATCATTTCGTCCGACGGTGACTCGGCGAGGGAGCAAGATGGACGGCGCAGCAGCGCGGGACCTTTCCGCAATCCAGGACAGCCCTTCTACGAGCGACGAGGTCACGGCCACTCAGCAGGCCGATGACGACGGCCTGAGCCGCCGCGAACACGACATCCTGGCCTTCGAACGCCAATGGTGGAAATACGCGGGTGCCAAGGAAGAAGCCATCCGCGAGCTGTTCTCGATGTCGCCCACCCGGTACTACCAGGTGCTCAACGCGCTCGTAGACCGCCCGGAGGCGCTGGCCGCCGACCCGATGCTGGTCAAACGGCTGCGCAGGCTTCGGGCCAGCAGGCGCAAAGCTCGTGACGCGCGCAAGCTCGGATTCCAGGTGTGACGGACTAGGCTCGAACAGGTGAGTTACCCGAAACCCACTTCCGGCGGGATCCCGCTGCGAGCGCTGGCGATGGTGCTGATCGCACTGGCCATCGTCTTCGCCGGTCTGGGCGCGATGTCGTTGTCGAGCGCGGACTCCGAGACCGAGACGGCCGCCGAGACCAGCGCGCCGGCAACGACCACCTCGGTCGCGGTGGCTCCGCAGGCCACCTCCGCGCGCACCACCACCGCGAAACCGACCACGACGACGGCGGCCCCGACCACCACCACCTCCACCACCCCGGTGCTGGATCAGTCGACGCCGATCCGGGTGCTCAACAACAGTCTGGTCGCCGGATTGGCCTCCCGGACGGTGAACCAGCTGAAGGCCAACGGCTGGACCAACGCGTCCGCCGGCAACTACGCGGGCTCCACGATCCCCGCGACCACCGTCTATTACGGCAACGCCGCCGGCGACAAGGCGGCAGCCGACGCCGTCGCGGCGATTCTGGGCGCCGGTGTGGCACCGATGATTCCTGGTTTGGGCGGCGGTTCCGCCGGCGTGGTCGTCGTGGTGACGGGTAACTGATCAAGAGTCCGACACGGCCCGAGGATCGAGCGACACGGCGGGCGTGGCATCATCTTGACCGATAAAACAACGTGTCCACCCAGCTTTACTCGTAAACTCGGTACTCGTAAAGGAGTTCCCCGATGGCACCGTCCACAACTCGTCGCCCGTCCTGGCGGACCGTGACCCCGGTGCTGGCGATCGCCGTCTTCGGCCTCACCGCCTGCACGAACAGCCAGGAATCGAGTGACGTCCAGGGAACCACCCCGCCGGTGTGGACGAGTTCACCCGCTCCGGCCGGTGCCGAGAGCGGTCACGGCGGTGGCCACGGCAGCACCGGCGCCGGCGGGCACGGTGAAACCCCGGCCGCCGGCGGTACCAAGGTCGAGCTGAAGGACGCCGCGGGCACCACCGTCGGCACCGCCGACATCGCCGAGGCGGGCAGCTTCCTGAAGATCAGCATCGAGGCGCACGGCCTGCGCCCCGGTTTCCACGGCCTGCACATCCACCAGGTCGGCAAGTGTGAGCCCAATTCGGTGGCACCCACCGGTGGTTCGGCGGGCGACTTCCTCTCCGCCGGTGGCCACCTGCAGGTCGGCGCCGCCAACGCGCATCCGGCCAGCGGCGACCTGACCTCGCTGCAGGTGCGTGAGGACGGCAACGCCACCCTGGTCACCACCACCGACAAGGTGAGCATGTCCGATATCCGCGGTAAGGCGCTGATCATCCACGCCGATTCGGACAACTTCGCCAATATCCCCAGCCGCTACAGCCATCCCGGCGGGACCGGCCCGGATCAGGCGACCCTCGCGACCGGCGACGCGGGCGGCCGGGTCGCCTGCGGCGTGATCCAGTAGGAGCGTGCCGGCATGGGTGGGGCTGGGATCGAGAGGGTTGTCTTCCACGGTTCGCCCCGCCCGACCATCGGCGTCGAATGGGAGATCGCGCTCGTCGACAAGGTGACGCGCGATCTGTCCAATACCGCTGCGGCGGTCTTCGATTCGGTCGGTGATCTGCGCGCCCACGACGGCACCCCGCAGGTCACCAAGGAGCTGCTGCGCAACACCGTCGAACTCGTCACCGGCGTGCACAACAGCGTCGGCGAGGCGATGGACGACCTGAGCGCGACCATGAACACGGTGCGCCGTGCCGCGGATCCGCTCGGCGTCGACCTGTTCTGCGCCGGCACCCATCCGTTCGCGCAGTGGTCGGCCCAGCAGCTCACCCGCTCACCGCACTACGACGAGCTGATCGAGCGCACCCAGTGGTGGGGCAGGCAGATGCTCATCTGGGGCGTGCATGTGCACGTCGGAGTGTCGCACCAGGACAAGGTCTTTCCGATCCTGAACTCGCTGCTGCTGTCGTATCCGCATCTGCTCGCGCTGTCGGCGTCCTCGCCGATGTGGTCGGGATCCGATACCGGTTATGCCAGCAATCGCGCTCTCATGTTCCAGCAGCTGCCGACCGCGGGGCTGCCGTTCCAGTTCGAGAACTGGACCCAGTTCGAGTATTTCGTGCACGATCAGTTCAAAACCGGTGTGTTCGAACAGCTCGGCGGCATGCACTGGGATATCCGGCCTGCACCCAAATGGGGCACGATCGAGGTGCGCGTCTGCGATGGCATCTCCACCCGCGCCGAGCTGGCCGCGATGGCGGCGTTCATCCACTGCCTCATCGTCGACCTGGACCGGCGGGTGGACAACGGCGAACAACTGCCGACCCTGCCGCCGTGGCATGTGCAGGAGAACAAATGGCGGGCCGCGCGCTACGGGCTCGACGCCATCGTCATCGTGGACGCCGACAGTAATGAGCGACTCGTCACAGATGACCTCGATGAGCTATTGAACCGTTTGGAGCCGACGGCCAAACTGCTCGGCTGTGCCGACGAGCTCGCCTCGGTGGCCGAAATCCCCGTCCGCGGCGCCTCCTACCAGCGTCAGCGCAAGGTGGCGGCGGCCGCACAGGGCGATCTTGTCGCGGTGGTCGACGCGCTGGTCAAGGAACTCGACCAGTAACGGCGCGGGCCGTGGTCGCCTGACGTTCCCTCGGCCAGGGGGATGACGTTCACCTGCCGTTTAACATGGTCGATGTGCTAGTCGAAGATCCGAACTCCAGAGTTGGCGCCGCGGCCCGATTGTCCATGCCGCGTACTCGGATTCGGGTCCTCGCACTCGGCACCGCGATCGCCGCCGTGCCTGTCTTGTTGATCGCCCTCCAGGTGGTGGCGTCCACGCAGGGGTTCGAAGGTCCGCTGGAGAGTCTGTGGCGTGATTACGCGGGCACGCCGAAGTCGATGACGGTGCCGTGGGCCGGCCTGGTGCTGGCGCTGGTCGGGTTGCCGGCGCGGCGGCGGATCATCGCGCTGTGCGCGGCGGTCGGCATCGACGTCGTCTGCGCGGGTGCGCGCATGCTGGCCGGTGAGCCGTTCACGGTGGGCAATGGCCCGGTGATCGTGCTGACCGCGATCGCGGTGCTGGCCCTGGTGCGCTGGGACGGCGTCGAACGGCGCAATGCCCTGCACGCGGCGGCTCTCGGCGCGCTGCTGATCCTGGCCACCAAGGTCGGTGACGTCTGGCTGCACGTCACGATCCTCACCCAGCCGCAGGTGCTCGACGAATACGTGATGCTCGCCGATCACGCGCTCGGCGACCCGTCCTGGGTGATGGGGCGGGTGCTGGAGACCCTCGGCCCCTCGGTCGAGGCGGTGCTGCACTGGGTGTACATCGAACTGCCCGCCGCGGCGATCGTGGTGGCGGTGTGGCAGCTGCGCGGGGTGGTGTCGACCGGACGCTGGCCCGGCCACTACCTGGTGCGGACGTTCTTGGTGCTCGGCCTGGTCGGCCCGCTGATCTATGTGCTGTTCCCGGTGGTGGGCCCGATGTTCGCCTTCGGCGCCGACGGCGCCGGATTCCAGCTCGGCAACTATTGGCCGCAGGTGGTGCCGCCGATCGACCGCAATCCCTCGGCGCTGGATTTCGACTCGGTGACCCCGCGCAACTGCATGCCGTCGATGCACACCGCATGGGCGCTCGCGGTGTTCCTGCACACCCGTCGGGCTGCCGACGGCAGCCTGGCCCCGCGCTGGCTGCGCTGGGGTGGCATGTTCTGGCTGCTGTGCACGCTGGCCGCGACGCTCGGCTTCGGCTACCACTACGGCGTCGACCTGGTGGCGGGCGCGGTGCTGTGCCTGACCGTGGAGTCGGCGCTGCGCGAGCCCGAGCGGGGGTGGGGTTGGTTCCGCATCCGGCTGGTCGCAGGCGGTGCGTTCGTGCTGGCCGCGCTGCTGATCTCCTACCGCTACCTGGCCGTGCCGATGGCGGAGTATCCGGTGCTCGCGGGCACCATCGTGCTGGCGCTGCTGGCGGCGGTGGCGGCGGCGTTCCACGGGACGTGGTTCGCCCGTCGGCAGAAGGCGCGGGCCGAGGACCTGGAATCGGTCGGAGCCTCGGCCGAGTAGGCGCGGCACGGGTTCGTTCCCACCCGGTCGAGCGCTGTTCGACGGCGCGGAGCGCGATGAGCCGAGTAGCCGGCCCCCGAGCTCGGTTCCCCGGCCCTGGTCGAGCGCTGTTCGATCGCGCGAAATTCGACGCGATGAGCCGAGTAGCCGGCCCGCCGCTCAGTTCCCCGGCCGCTGGTCCAACTCGTTGCCCAGTTCGTTGACGGCGAGCAACCCGTCGCGGTGCCGTTGCTCGCGGTAGGCCGTGCGGCCGATCAGATGCGCGATCACCGGTGCGGTGAGCAGGGTGAACAGGCCGACGAGCACGAGCATCCAGGCGTCCGGGCTGTCGTAGACCCGGATGATGGTGCCGACCAGCACCAGGTTCAGACCGATGACCTGCGGTTTGGTGGCCGCGTGCATGCGCATCAGGGTGTCGGGGAACCGGACGATGCCGATGGCCGCGGTGAAGGCCAGGCCCGCGCCGAGCACGATCAGGATGCCGGAGATCCAGTCCAGGATGGCGATCATCGGTCGTCCCGCACGCGGAATCGGGAGACGGCGGCCGAGCCGAGGAACCCGACCAGCGCCAGCGCCACGATGGCGGGCACCACGGTGGTGTCGCGGCTGTAGGCGGCCCACACCGCGAGCCCGCAGATGGCCATCGCCACCAGCGAGTCGATGCCGACCACCCGGTCAAGGGTGCTCGGCCCGGCCAGGGTGCGGTAGGCGGTGATCACCGCGGCCGCCACCAACAGGATCGCGGCCGTCACGGCGACGACGATCATGCGCTCACCTCCGGTACCGAACGGGCCGCCGGACGCTGGAAGCTGGCGATCAGCAGCCGCTCCAACCGGCGGGTGGTGCTGTAGAACTTGTCCACCGCCTTATCGCTGCCCACATCCATGACGTGCACGTACACCACGCAGCGTTCGCGATCGAGTTCCAGCACCATGGTGCCGGGAATGAGATTGAGCAGATTGGTACACAGCACGAGCACCAGATCCGATTTGAAGCTGAAGTACACCCGCAGCACGCCCGAGATCGGCGGCGGCGCCGGCCGCACCGCGAACCAGGCCACCTGCACACTCGATTCGAGCGCGTAATAGATGCTCACCGCGATCAGCTGGATCAGCGGTACCGGGCGCACCCAGCCGGTGACGGGTACCCGCGGCAGCGGCAGCGTCACCATGATCAGCGCGCCGACCACCAGCCCGGCCAGCACATTGGCCACGCTGAGCCGGCCCCACAGCGCCACCCACACGGCGGCCAGCCAGCACAGGACGGCGATCCGGATCACGGTTTCCCGGCTCATCGCGGCTCCGATCCGAGCACGGCGGTGATGTAGACGCCGCGGTCGCGTAGGTCGTCGGCGGCCCGGTCGGCGATGTTCAGGATCGGCCCGGCCCAGACCGTGAGCGCGATCCCCACCCCGACCAGGGCGGCGGTCGAGGTCACCATCAGGGCGGGCATCCGGCCGGGATCGGCGCGCTCGTCGTAGAGCGTGTCGGTGGAATCCTCCACCAGGGTCGGCAGCGTGGCGGCGGCCAGATGGCCTTCGGTGGCCTCGGCGCGCGGCCGCCAGAACGCCTTGCTCCACACCCGCGCCACCACATACAGGGTGAGCAGGCTGGTGACCACCGAACCGGCGACCAGCGTCCAGGCCAGCACGCTGCCGTTCTGCGCGCCCGCCTGGAGCAGGGCGACCTTGCCGACGAAGCCGGAGAACGGCGGAATCCCACCGAGATTCAGCGCGGGGACCAGGAACAAGATCGCCAGCAGCGGACTCGCCGCGGCCAGCCCGCCGAGCCTGCGCAGCGACGCCGAGCCCGCCTGCCGTTCGATCAGGCCGACCACCAGGAACAACGCCGTCTGCACCAGAATGTGGTGGGCGATGTAGTACACCGCGCCCGACAGGCCCATCCGGCTGGCCAAGCCGACCCCGAAGACCATGTAGCCGATGTGGCTGACCAGCGTGAACGACAGCAGTCGGCGGATATCGCTCTGCGCGATCGCACCGAGAATGCCGACGAGCATGGTCAGCAGGCCCGCGATGAGCAGCACATTATCGAAGCCGCCGTCGGGGAAGATCAGCGTGTAGGTGCGGATGATCGAATACACACCGACCTTGGTGAGCAGGCCGGCGAAGACCGCGGTCACCGGCGCGGGCGCGGTCGGATAGGAGTCGGGCAACCAGCTCGACAGCGGGAACACCGCCGCCTTGATGCCGAAGGCCACCAGCAGCACCGCGTACACCGCATTGCGGATGCCGACCGGCACCTCGTCCATCCGCAGCGCCAGCTGGGCCATGTTCAACGTGCCGGTGGCGCCGTAGGTCAAGGCGATGCCGGTCAGGAAGATCAGCGACGACAGCATCGAGACCATCACATAGGACACGCCCGCACGGATGCGTTCCTCGGTGGCGCCGAGGGTGAGCAGCACGAACGAGGCGACCAGCAGGATCTCGAAACCGACGAACAGGTTGAACAGATCGCCTGCCAGGAACGTCATCGACACGCCGGCGCTCAGCACCAGATACGTGGGCCAGAAGATCGAGGTGGGTTGCTCGGAATCGGCATCGCGAATGTTCTGGCCCGCGCCGTAGATGGCGACCGCGAGCAACACGATCGACGACACCAGCTCCATGGCGGCCGCGAGCCGGTCCACCACCAGGGTGATGCCGATCGGCGTCTCCCAGGCGCCGACCTGCAAGGCGGTGGTGCCATCCCGGTCGGCCAGGAACAGCAGCAGGCCGCAGACCACCACCGCCACCGACAGCGCGATCAGCGCGACCAGGCGCTGGGTGCGCGGACGCCGGCCGAACACCAGCGTCGTCGCGGCCGCGAGCATCGGGATCAGCACCGGCAGCGGCGTCAGCACCGGCAGCAGGTCGGACGACAGCATCATTCCTCGGGATCCTCCTGCTCGCGCGTGGCCGCGATCCCGACATCCTCCGGGTCGTTCTCGACATCATCGGTGGTGGTCAGGGTGTAGGAGCGGTAGGCGAGGGCGAGCACGAAGGCGGCAAGGCCCATGGTGATCACGATCGCCGTCAGCACCATGGCCTGGGCCAGCGGGTCGGCCATCTCCTCATGGGCGTCATCGGTGGCGCCGCTGATCGGCGGTTTCCCGTCCCCGCCCGCCATAGTGAGCACCAGCAGGTTCACCGCATTGCCGAACAGGATCATGCCGAGCAGCATCTTCGACACCGCCCGCTCGAGGATCAGATACACCCCGCAGGCCACCAGCACGCCGACGACGATCAGCAGCGTCAGGTTCACACTCACGCTGTGCCCTCCTGCGCATGCCCGGGGCGCCCTCCGTGGTTACGCAAGCTGCCTCCTCCGGGCGCTGACCCGGTCATGCGGTGCCCTCCTGCGCATGCCCGGGGCGCCCTCCGTGGTTACCCAAGCTGCCTCCTCCGGGCGCTGACCCGGTCATGCGGTCGCCTCCCGCACCTCGGCCGGTTCCGGCGATTCGGACAGCTCGCGGTCCAGCCGCGCGCCGAGGCTGCGCAGCACGTCGAGCACCAGTCCGACCACGATGAGATACACGCCGAGATCGAAGAACAGCGAGGTCACCAGCTTGACGTGGCCGAGCAGCGGCAGCGTGACCTCCAGAATCGCCGACGACAACGGTGGTGCGCCGAAGATCAGCGAGGTGGTCGCGGTGCCCGCCGCCAGCGCCAGCCCGGCACCGAGCAGATGCCCCGCTTCCACCGGCAGCGCCTCACCGAGTTCGTAGGGTCCACCGGCCAGGTACCGCAGCACCAGTGCGAGTCCGGCGGTGAGACCGCCGGCGAACCCGCCGCCGGGGGCATTGTGGCCGGAGAAGATGAAGTAGACCGACAGCACCATCATGGTCGGGAAGACCAGGCGGGTGGTGATCTGCATGACCATCGAGCGTTCGCGGCGGTCGACCAGCCGGCCCGCGGGCAGCCAGCTCACCAGCCCCGGCCGGTAGTTGGGCGCGTCCACCGCGCGCGGCGCACTGCCGAAACGCCTGCTGCGGAAGACCAGCGAGGCCACACCGGTGGCCGCCACGACCAGCACCGAGATCTCGCCGAGGGTGTCCCAGGCGCGGATGTCGACCAGCAGCACGTTCACCGCGTTCTTGCCGCCGCCGAATTCGTAGGCCGCGCCGGGAATGCGATGCCAGATCGGTTCGGCGCTGCGGGCCGCGACGGCGAACGCGCCGAGCACGGTGACGGTGGCGCCGACGCAGGCCGCGAGCACCGCCCGCCGGACGTTGAATCCGGCGGTGCGCGAGCCGGAGATCTCGGCCGGGAAGGCGCGCAGCACCAGCACGAACACCACCAGCGTCAGCGTTTCCACCAGGAACTGGGTGAGCGCGAGATCGGGCGCGCCGTGCAGCGCGAAGATCACCCCGCACCCGTAGCCGGTGACGCCGACGACCAGCACGCTGGCCAGCCTGTTGCGCAGCACCGTCGCGCCGAGCGCCATCGCCACCATGATCGCGCCGATGGCCAGCTGCAACGGTGAATCCCACAGCCGCAGCTGCACCCCGGTGCGGGTGCCCATGGCCAGCACCACCGACGGCAGGATGATCAGCGTGCCGAGGATGATCGCCTGGCTGACCGGCAGCGAACCACGCTGCACCGAGCCCGTCATCCGCAGCGAGAGCTTGTCCATACCGCGCAGGGTGGCGTCGTAGGCGCGGTCGGCGTTGCCCAGCAGCGGTCGTGGAGATTCCCCGATCCGGCCGCGGAAAGTGAAGATCACCAGGCCCGCCGCGACGATCACGATGGTCAGCGCGAGGACGTCGGTGAAGCCGTGCCACAGCAGCAGATGCGTGCCGAGCACCCCGGGGATGGAGCGCGCGTACGGGCTGATCAGCTTGTCCAGGCCGGGTGCGGCCAGGCCCGCGGCCAGGCTGCCCGCGGCCAGTACGGCCGGCGCGCCGAGCAGCAGGACGCCGGGGCGATGCCAGTCCGGTTCGGTGACGCCGGGCTTGTCGCCGAACGCGCCCCAGAGGAAGCGGGCGCTATAGGCGACCGTCAGCATCGAGCCGAGCGTCACCACCACGGTCAACAGGATGCGGGCCGGATCACTGAGGATGTCGGCGTGCAAGGTGGCATCGAGGGCGCCCTCCTTGGCCACGAACCCGACCATCAGCGGGATTCCCGCCATGCTCAGCGCGGCCGCCACCGCCACCGCGTACAGCACCGGTGCACGTCGCCCGAGGCCGGTGAGCGCACGCAGATCACGGGTGCCCGCCCCGTGATCGACGATGCCGACCACCATGAACAGGCAGGCCTTGAACAGCGCGTGCGCCACGATCAGCGCGAGCCCGGCCAGCGCGGCATCGGGCGTGCCGATGCCGACCATCAGGATGAGGAACCCGAGCTGGCTGACGGTGCCGAACGCCAGCACCAATTTCAGGTCGCTGACCTGCAACGCGCGCACCCCGGCGAGCAGCATCGAGGCGCCGCCGAGCACCAGCACGACCGGATGCCAGACCGGGTTGGTCGCGAATACCGGCGCCAGCCGCGCCACCAGATACACACCGGCCTTCACCATGGCGGCGGCATGGAGATAGGCGCTGACCGGGGTGGGCGCGGCCATGGCGCCGGGCAACCAGAAATGCAGCGGAACGATGGCCGACTTGCTGAGCGCCCCGACCAGGATCAGCATCACCGCGACGTTCACCGCGAGACCACTTGGCGGCTGTTCGGCGGCGAGCAGATCCGACAGCAGATAACTGCCGGTGCTCATCCCGAGGATGATGATGCCGACCAGCATCGCCAGCCCGCCCGCCGCCGTCACCAGCAGCGCCTGGATCGCCGCGCGCCGGCTCTGCGCCTGTTCGGAGTTGTGGCCGACCAACAGGAACGACAGGACGGTCGTGGTCTCCCAGAAGACGAACAGCAACACCATATTGTCGCTGGTGACCAGACCGAACATGGCGCCGGCGAAGCCGACCATCTGCGCGGCGAAAATGCCGAGCTTCGGTTCGGAGTCGTCGAAGTAGCGTCCGCAATAGAAAAGGATCAGCGACCCGATCCCGAGCACCAGCGCACACAGGACCGCCGCCAGCGAATCGAAGCGCAGATCGATGTTCATCTCGATGCTCGGCGCCCAGCTGACCCGCGACCGCACCGTCTCGTTCCAGTTCGCGGCGACCCAGCCGAGGCTGCCGAGCGGAACGAGGGCGAGCAGATAGAACGCATTGCGACCGATCGCCCGAACGCACAGCGGCGCCACCAGAGCGGCCAGGGCATGGGCGAGCAGAATTCCGAGCAAACTTCACTCCGTCGGGTCGGTGCGGCGGGGTGCTGCGCTCCCATCCTACGTGGGTGGATAGTAGGACTTGTGTCCAGGTGGCTATGTGCTCCGCCATATTCGGCCGAACCGGCTATACCTCCGCAGATCTTTCGGCCGTGGTGAGGAGAGCCGGAAAACCGGTCGGACCCGGGTGCGGCGCCGCCCTCAGCGGTCGCCGGCCCTGGCGTCGGCGTAGCGGCGCAACGATTCGACCTGGTCGGGGTCGAGCGAGGGCCGCACCACCGAACGCGCCGCGGCCAGATCGGCGGCGGTGACGTCGGCCGCGGCCACATCGCGGCGCATCGCGGCCAGCGCCGCTTCACGCAGCAGCGCGGCGCAGTCGGCGGCCGAATACCCGTCGAGGTCCTCGGCCAGCGCCGCCAGATCGACGTCGGCGGCCAGCGGCACCGACCGTCCCGCCGTCGTCAGGATCGCCAGCCGGGCCTGCGCGTCCGGCGGCGGAACGAACACCAGCCGCTCCAAGCGGCCGGGCCGCAGCAGCGCGGGATCGATCAGCTCGGGCCGGTTCGTGGCCCCGAGCACCACCACCTCACGCAGCGGTTCGACGCCGTCGAGCTCGGTGAGCAGCGCCGCGACCACCCGGTCGCCGACGCCGGAGTCCGAGCTCTGCCCGCGGCGCGGCGCCAGCGCGTCGACCTCGTCGAGGAAGATCAGCGACGGCGCCGAATCCCGCGCCCGCTGGAACAGCTCACGCACCGCGCGTTCGGACGAGCCGACCCACTTGTCCATCAGCTCCGCACCCTTGACCGCGTGCACGCTGAGCTGGCCCGTCCCGGCGAGCGCACGGACCAGATAGGTCTTGCCGCAGCCGGGCGGACCGTAGAGCAGCACCCCGCGCGGCGGTTCGATACCGAGGCGGGCGAAGGAATCCGGATGCCGCAGCGGCCACAGCACGGTCTCGGTGAGGGCCTGTTTGGTCTCGGCCATATCGCCGACGTCGTCGAGGCCAAGGCTGCCGATGGCCAGTTCTTCCATCCCGGAACGCGACAGCGGCCGGATCACCTCGAGCGCCCCGACCAGGTCTTGCTGGCACAGCTGCGGTTCGGCCTGATCGCGATTGGCCCGCGAGGCCGCGCGCAGCGCCGCCTCCCGGCACACCGCGGCCAGATCCGACACCACGAAACCGGGTGTCTTCGCGGCGATCTCGTCGAGTTTCAGATCACCCGTCGGGACCTTGCGCAGTAGTTGTTCCAGCAGCGACCGGCGCACCGCGGCCGTCGGCAGCGTCAGCGCGATCTCGCGATCGCACAGGTCGGGGGCGCGCAGCCGGGGATCGAGCGCGGACGGATGCGCGGTGGTGGCCAGGAAAGCGACGCACGGTTCGGCGATGGCCGCGCGCAGTTGATCCAGGATCAGCGTGGCCACCGGGTCGGCGGTCGCGGGCAGCAGCGCATCGATATCGGTGATGAGCAGGATGCCGCCCTGCCCGGAACTCACCTCGGCCACCGCCTGCGCCACCTCACGCAGCCGTGCCCCGCTCTCGGCGGCGCCGACGGCGGGGCCATCCAGTTCGATGATGCGCCGCGGTGCGGTGACCGCTCTGGCCAGCGTCGCCTTGCCGACGCCCGCCGGACCGGTGATCAGCACACCCAGATGTGGGGATGCGCCAAGGGTTTTCAGCAGTTCGGGCTCATCGAGGGCCAGCGTCAGCCATTCGGTGAGCTTGGCCGCCTGGGTGTGTGCGCCCACCAGATCCTCGACCGGGATCGGGGCGGAGCGGGCGGCGGCGGCGACGGTGCCGGTCGGATCGGCGGTCATGCTCGCGGAGGAGTCCTCCCGGGCAGAGCCGGTGGCGGGCCTGCCGTTACCGCCCACCGGTGCGATGGCTCCAGGCCCCCAGTCCACGGCGGTATTGGGTTGCACGCTCACCGGGCCCGGCGAGGGATCGGTGGCGGTGACGGTGAGCAGTTCGGTGGTCCAGGCGATGCCGAAGGTGCGCGAGAGCGCCTGACTCGCGGCCGAGGCGGGCAGATCCGGGCCGAGATCACGCGGCAGCAACGAGACCGTATCGCCGACGGTGACGATCTTGCCGAGCAGCGCCTGCCGCAGCGTCGCCGCCGGAATCGACCCGGTGGCGTGCGCCGAGCCGCTCACCGAGATCCGCCGACCGCCGTGGACGGTCGCGGGTGAGACCACCACGGTCGCGCTGTCCCGCAGGCCGGCATTGGACAACGTGACGTCGTCGAGCAGGGCCACCCCGGCGGGCGTGCCCGCGGGCGCGAGACCGGCCACCGCGGCCGTGCGCCGGGAACCGACGAGCGTGATCCCATCCCATTCCCGCAGCCCGAGGGCGGTGAGCACCTCGGCATGCAACCGCACGACGCCGCGGCGGGCATCGGCGGCAGAGGGATTCAGACGCGCGGTAAGAGCCAAATCAGCCATCGCTGACCATTCTGCATCTGATTCGCGCCGCCTGCGGCGTCGCGGACGGCGCTACTCAGGGTTCGACGATGCCCGCGGCTTCGGCGACCGGAGTGTTCGCCATCTCGTCGGACAGGCAGACCAGCTTGGCGGTGCCGAGGGCGACGTTGGGGCTGCCCGCGAACGGGCTTTCCGGGTGTTCGGCCAGGATCGCCTCGATCAGCGCCTTCTCCGCGGCGATGTCGAGCTGGCGGAATTCGGCGCAGGTGGTCTGCGAAGCGGTTCCGGACGTGCTGCCCCCGGTGCGCGTCGTGGTGGGCGCCGAGGAGGTCTCGCTGGACTCCGAGGTGGTGGTCGCGCGGGCCGAGGTGGTGGTCGAGGCGCTCGAGGTATCGGTTGTGCCCTTGCGCAGCCCGCTCGCCTCGGTGGACTCGTCCGGACCGCAGCCGGCCAGGACCAACGCCAAGGCGCCGATGGACAGAATCGTCGCAGGAATTCGCTTCATATCGTGGGTTCCCCGGTGATCAGCGGCGCCGGAGCCTCCGGCGCGTCCGATGCAGCGTACCGGGTAGGGACGGTTCTTCGACATGGGTGCCTCACAGGATCGAGCGCCCGCCGGGCGCGCGGACAGGTGCGTGGCCCACTGTCGGCGATGGGCCTTGCCGCCGCCTTATCGATCGCTGAACGCTCCCGTCGCCGCAGCTCAGCGGTGGATCAGCGATTGCCAGTCGGCGGGCACTCGCGCCCGCGGGCCCGGCGCACCCTGATCCTCTGGATGATGATGCGGCGGCGCCAGCTCCGGCCCGCCGCTGAACATCTCCTCGGTGCGGAAATCCCAGTACCAGTCCTCGCCCGGCTCATAGCTCTGGATGAACGGGTGGCCGGTCGCCGCGGCATGCTTGCTCGCGTGTTGTTGCGGTGAACTGTCGCAGCAGCCGATATGTCCGCACTGCGCGCAGCGGCGCAGATGCACCCACCAGCCCGCGGCGGCCTCGCATTCCACGCAGCCGGGCCCGCTCGGCGGAACGGCCGGATCAATGCCCTCGGGTAGCTCGGTCATGCCGGATCTCCTGTCGATTCCAGATTCGCCGGTTCGTCCTCTTTCCGGTGCAGCGGCAGCCAGACGGTGAATGTGGTGTCACCCGGGCGGGATTCGAGCCGGATGTCGCCGTGATGTTTGTTGACCACGATCCGGAACGAGATGTCGAGGCCGAGCCCGGTGCCCTCACCGACCGGCTTGGTGGTGAAGAACGGCTCGAAGATGCGGTCGCGGACCTCGGTGGGCACCCCGGGGCCGGTGTCGTTGATCTGGACGACGGCGCAGTCGTTGTCGTGGCGGGTGCGGATGGTCAGCGTGCCTGCCCCGTCCATCGCGTACACGGCATTGTCGATCAGATTGGTCCAGACCTGATTCAGCTCGGCGGCGTAGCAGGGCACCGGCGGTAGCGCACGGTCGTAATCCTTGACCACCTGGATCGAATCGCCGATCTTGCGGTTGAGCATCACCAGCGTGCTGTCGAGCAGTTCGTGCAGATCGACCACCTGGAACGGGGCCCGATCCATCTGCGAATACTGCTTGGCCGCGCCGACCAGGGTGGAGATGCGCGCGGTGGAGTCGGCGATCTCGTTCATCAGCAGTTCGGTCTCGATGGTGTAGTTCAGCCAGCGGATGGCGCCTTCGAGCACCTGCGGGGTGCAGTCCTCGAGCGTCGCGGCCACCCGGTCCAGCCAGTCGGCGTCGAAACCGGCCTGCACGAAGTTCGGCGCGAGATCCCAGCCGTCGGCGATGCCGTGCTCGTCGAGCCATTCGCCGAGCACGTCCTCGCGGTCGGCGGCCTCGAGCGGCGTCAGCTCGGGCGCCTTGGCGACCTGGGCCGCGGCCTCCTCCTGCAAGCGCACCAGTGATTCCAGCGAGGCGGTGTCGAACTTGCCCTGTGCCATCATGGCGAGCTTGTGCCGCATGCCGGCGATGCGCTCGCGCAGGCCGGAGGTGGCGCGCACCGCGGCGGCGGCCGGATTGTTCAGTTCGTGGGTCAGCCCGGCCGACAGCGAGCCGAGCGCAAGCAGGCGTTCCCGCTGGGCGATGCGGGCGTTGTTGTTGCGCTGGCCGAAGAACGCGCCCTCCAGCAGATGCACCGCCATCGGGAACCATTCGTGCATCATCCGCGCGAAGGTGGTGGCATCGAGCACGAAGAACCGCGACGGCCGGGTGACGTACATCGACCCGCCGTAGTGCTGATCGGCGCGCTCGCCCAGATAGGCCGCCCACGCCCCGGCGTAGGAGCCGCGATGGTCGGTGCGCACCATCTCGATCTCCTGGCCGCCCGACAGCTTGGTCAACCGCACCTCGCCGTCCATCAGCACGTAGAAACAGGTCGCCGGTTCACCTTCGCGATAGACCGGTCCCGGCTCGATGCGTTCGATCCGGCCGTCGGCGCACAACCACGCCAGCTGCTCGTCGTTCAGTTTCTCGAACAGGAACAGCGTCCGCAGTTCCGTGGGGTCGCAGATCATTTCGGAGCCCATGGCCGCCTCCTACGCCAGGTACCGGTGGACGAGCATGACCGCCATCGCGCCCTCACCGACGGCGGAGGCGACCCGCTTGGCCGATTCGGCGTGGACGTCGCCGGCCACGAACACCCCTGGCACGCTGGTCTCGAGGTGATGCGGCGGCCGCGGCAGTTCCCAGCCGGCCGGACGCGAGCCTTCGACCAGCAGATCGGGGCCCGCGAGCACGTAGCCGTCGTCGTCGCGCGCCACCACGCCGTCGAGCCAGTCGGTCTGCGGTGCCGCGCCGATGAACAGGAAAAGCCGCTCGGTGGCGGCCTTCTCCTCGGCCCCGGTCTCGTTGTCGCGCAAGACGATCGTGTGCAGGTGATCGTCGCCGTCCACGCCGACCACCTCGGTGCGGGTGTGCACGCGGATATTGGGCGTCTGCGCGATCTGCTGGATCAGGTAGTAGGACATGGACTTCTCCAGCGAATCCGCCCGCACCACCAGATGCACCGTGCGCGCGTTGCGGGACAGGAACATCGCGGCCTGACCCGCCGAGTTCGCACCGCCGACGATGTAGACGTCGTGTTCGGCGCATTCGGCCGCTTCGGTCATCGCCGAGCCGTAATACACACCGCGCCCGGTGAATTCGTCCACCCCGGGCGCCGGATGGCGCCGATAGTCCACTCCGGTCGCGATGATGACGGTGTGCCCGCACAGCCGTCCGCCGTCGGCGAAGCGCACGGTGCGCGCCGACCCGTTGACCTCGAGTCCGACCACTTCGCGGGTGGTGATCACCTCGGCGCCGAACTTGGCGGCCTGCCGTCGCGCGCGGTCGGCCAGTTGCGCACCGGACAGGCCGTCCGGGAAGCCGAGGTAGTTCTCGATCCGGGAACTCTGCCCGGCCTGCCCGCCGGTGGCGGTGCGTTCCACCAGCACCGTGCGCAAACCCTCGGACGCGCCGTAGACGGCCGCGCCGAGTCCGGCCGGTCCGCCGCCGACGACGATCAGATCGTAGAAATCGCCGACCGGTTCGGTGCTGAGCCCGACGCTGCCCGCCAGTTCACTGTCGCTGGGTTGCAGCAGCGCCCGCCCGTCGGCGGTGATCACCACCGGACATCGCTGCGGATCGGCGCCGGCGGCCTCGAGCAGCCGCGCGCCCTCGGGTTCGTCGGCCAGGTACCAGCGGTAGGGCAGCTGGTTGCGGGCCAGGAATTCGCGCACCTGTGAGGAGCGCGGCGACCATCGATTGCCGATCACCTTGGTCCCGGTCACCGGTTTCTGGTCGCTGCCGCGCCATGCCTCCAGCAAGGCGTCCAGCACCGGGTAGAGCTTCTCTTCCGGCGGATCCCACGGCTTGAGCAGATAGTGATCGAGATCGATGACGTTGATCGCGTCGATCGCGGCATTGGTGTCGGCGTAGGCGGTGAGCAGCACCCGCCGCGCGTACGGGTGCAGGTCCATGGCCTGTTCGAGGAATTCGATGCCGTCCATGCCCGGCATGCGGTAGTCGGCGATCAGCACCGCGACCGGCTGGTCGCGCAGTTTCAATTCACGCAGCGCCTCTAGGGCCGCCGGGCCCGATTCCGCGCGCAGGATGCGGTAGTCGGCGCCGTAGCGGCGGCGCAGATCGCGCACGACGGCCCGGGAGACTCCCGGGTCGTCGTCGACGCTGAGAATGGCCGGCTTGGGTGCAGCGGGGGAACTCACCTCATGAGTATGCGCTGCTGTCGTAGCGGCGGAGCGTGCGCTCACACGCGGTGACGCAGTACCAGTTCGAGTTCGCTTGGGGTGAGCAGTCTTTCGAGACGTTCCTCGACGCGCGGGGTGGATTCACCGTCGGGTTCGATCAGCGGCAATTGCGGAAGGTTCGATGCTGCCGACCTCGATTGCGGCGGATGACGATGTAGGAGGGAGCGCAGTTTCACGGCCGATCACCTCACTGTTGCGGGCGGTTCGCTGGTGGCTGTGTTCTCTCGTCTATCCCCATTGTGCGCCGCTCGTTACATTCGGGCCCGCAGACATGCGAAAATGTGACCTGGCCATCATTACGATTAGGATGCGCGTCACTCGTAGTCGCACATAACCGGAGGCAGTGTTGCCGAACAATCTCGAAGCCGCCATCGACATCGCCGCGCCGCCGGAGAAGGTCTGGAAGGTCGTCTCCGATCTGAAGCGGATGCCGGAGTTCAGTCCGCAGTGCGTCAAAATGGTCCCGCTGGGCACGCCGAAGGCCGGGACCTGGACGATCAATCTGAACAAAGACGGGTTCAAGCGCTGGCCGACCACCTCGCGCATCGTGCGGTACGAGCCCAACCAGGCCTTCGCATTCCGGATGAACGAGAACCGCACCGTCTGGAGCTACACCCTCGAGCCCAGCGCCACCGGTACCCGCCTGATCGAGCGCCGAGACGTGCCCAACGGCGTCACCTGGCTCGTGCGCAAGGCCATCGACGGGGTGCTCGGCGGTGAACAGGCCTTCGAGGACGCGCTGACCAAGGGCATGAACGAAACCCTGGCCAAGATCAAGGTAGCGGTCGAGGCGGGCGCGTAGTCCGCACCCGCCTCGCCTGCGCCGTCAGGACTGCCAGTTCGGCAGCGATACCACCTGCGCGGCCCAGGACAGGCCCGCGCCGAAGGCGATGAGCAGGGCGGTATCGCCCGGCTTGGACTGCCCGGTGCGCAGCAGCTGCTCCATCGCCAGCGGAATCGAGGCGGCCGAGGTGTTACCGGTCTCCTCGATATCGTTCGCGAGCGCGCAATGCTCGGGCAGCTCCAGCACCCGCGCCATGATCTCGATGATCCGGCCGTTCGCCTGATGCGGAATCATCGCGTCGAGATCGCCGGTGGACAGGCCTGCCCTGTCGATGGCCTCCCGGCACACCTTCTCCAGCGAGTGCGCCGCCCAGCGGAACACCGCCGTGCCCTCCATCGCCAGATACGGCCGGACGGCGTCGAGGCCCTTCTCGTCGATCTCGGCGAAGAACTCCATCCAGTCCTTGTCCTGGCGGATGGCGTGATGCTGGGTGCCGTCCGAACCCCACACCGTGGGCGCGATGCCCTGCTCCTCGGACGGGCCGACCACGACCGCGCCCGCGCCGTCGGCGAACAGGAACGCGGTGGAGCGGTCGGTCGGATTGATCGTGTTCGTGAGCTTTTCCACCCCGACAACCAGCACGTTCTTCGATGTGCCCGCGCGGACCAGATCCGAGGCGAGGGCCAGCCCATGGCAGAAGCCGGCGCATCCGGCGGAGATATCGAAGGCGGCCGCACCGTTCATGCCGAGCTCGGTGGCGATCTGCGGCGCCGCGGCAGGGGTGAGCAGCAGATGGGTCGAGGTGGCGACGATGACGCAATCGACCTGGTCGGCGGCGACTCCCGCCGATTCCAGCGCCCCGCGCGCGGCCGCGACGCTCATGCTCTGGATGGTTTCGGAATCGTCGGCGAAGCGCCGGGTGCGAATGCCGGACCTCGTCCTGATCCATTCGTCGCTCGAGTCGATCGGGCCCGCTACCTCGTCGTTCGTGACCACACGGGCGGGGCGATAGACGCCGAGCCCGAGGATCGCCGTGTGCTCTGCGCCAGTGGTCTGGGCGAAACGAGCAGCCATGGTGCGTCTCCTATGTACCTGCGGCGTCGGCGCCGCCGGGGTGTCCCCGAATATCGATGTGGATCCTCACTGGTCGATAGCTACGAATCAGCTGGTACTACGCGAACTCGTAGACATGAGGCTCCCTCATATTAGCGCTACCCGGGGTACACGCGAGTGCGTATTCTCACAATGACCCGGGTATATCCCAGGCACACGCCGCAAACCGGCGGCGTGCCCAACCACAGATTCGAGGACACCATGCTCGGAATCGGGATCATCGCGTGGATCATCATCGGGGGGCTCGCGGGCTGGATCGCCAGCAAAATCATGAAAACCGATGCTCAACAGGGCATTCTGCTCAATATCGTGGTGGGCGTGATCGGCGGCCTGCTCGGCGGATTCGTCCTGGCACTGTTCGGGGTCGATGTGGAGAGCGCCGGCTGGTTCTTCAGCTTCTTCACCTGCCTCGCCGGTGCGGTCATCCTGCTCTACCTGGTGAAACTGTTCACCGGGCGCCGCTCAGCGCACTGACACCGGGTGCCACGGGCGCGGTTCCCGTAAGGTGTGAACGCTTGCGCCGAACCTGTTCGACGACCGCTTTCATCCGTCGACGGGCATCGAGACCGTCGCCGTGACGGGCCTCGAACGGCGCGTTCGTCTTGCACCGAGCACGAAAGAGGAGCCTGTGGCACGCCGTCCCACCCCGCCCGGCACGCCCGAACGCACCGGCCTCGGCCACGTCGCCGATCTGGTGCGCCATGCGATCCCGCCGTTGCACCCGGCCGGTCTGCCGTTCGTCGCGGCACCACTGGCCGTCGCGGTGCTCGGCGGCAAACGTCGCTGGGTGCGCCGCGGCGGGTTGGCGGCGGCCGCGGCCTGCGCCACGTTCTTCCGGCATCCGCACCGGGTGCCGCCCAACCGGGCCGGCGCCGTCGTCGCACCCGCCGACGGCGAGATCGCGCTGGTCGACACCGCGGTGCCGCCCGCCGAGCTCGGCCTCGGTGATCAGCCCCTGCCCCGCGTCAGCATCTTCCTGTCCGTTCTCGATGTCCACGTGCAGCGGGTGCCCGTCTCCGGGACCGTGCGCACCGTGCTGCATCAGGCCGGCCAGTTCCGCTCGGCCGACCTGCCCGAGGCCAGCTCGGTGAACGAGCGCAACAGCATGGTCATCGACACCCCGTCCGGCGCCCAGATCGTGGTCGTGCAGATCGCGGGCCTGCTGGCCCGCCGCATCGTCTGCGATGCCAAGCCCGGTGACGTGCTCACCATCGGCGACACCTACGGCCTGATCCGTTTCGGTTCCCGGGTCGACACCTACTTCCCGGCGGGCACCGAACTGCTCGTCGACGTCGGTCAGCGCACCATCGGTGCCGAGACCGTGCTGGCCGTATTGCCGACCGCAGGGTCATGATGGAGCCGGGCACTGCCGGACGGCGGCGCCGGTCGATCCGGCTGCTGCCGAGCATGGTCACCATCATGGCGCTGTGCTCCGGACTGTCCGCGGTGAAGTTCGCGCTCGACGGTGAATTCGGGGTCTCGCTCGCCATGATCGGCGCGGCGGCCGTCCTGGACACCCTCGACGGGCGGCTCGCGCGGATGCTGGCCGCCACCACCAAGATCGGCGCCGAGCTGGATTCGCTCTCCGACGCCATCTCCTTCGGTGTCGCGCCCGCTCTCGTGCTCTACATCGGGCTGCTCAGCGACAACAGCACCGGCTGGATCATCGCCCTGCTGTTCGCGGTGAGCATCGTGCTGCGGCTGGCCCGGTTCAACACGCTGATGGACGACGACACCCGCCCGGACTGGGCGCGCGAGTATTTCGTCGGCGTCCCGGCCCCCGCCGCCGCGCTCATCGCCCTGGCCCCGGTCGCGCTGTATGTGCAGTTCGGCGACGGCTGGTGGGTCGGCTTCGGCATGGTCTCGGCGTGGGTGGTGTTCGCCGCCCTGCTTGCGGTGAGCACCATCCCGACCCTGGCGATGAAGTCGGTGTCGGTGGCGCCGCAGGCCGCCGCCGGGCTGCTGGTGCTGGTGGCGGCGGCCGCGGCCGCGCTGGTCACCTATCCGATCGTGCTGCTGCTGGTGCTGATCGTGCTGTACCTGGGGCATATACCGTTCGCCTGGTATTCGCAGCGCTGGGTCGCGGCCCGGCCGGAGACCTGGGAGCACAAACCGGCCGAACGGCGGGCGCAGCGGCGGGCACAGCGGCGGCGTCCGGCGATCCGGCGGCCCGCCATCCGTCGCCCGGCGATGCGCGGTTCGTCGCGGCTGCGGCTGCGCCGTCCGGGTGGTAAGCGCGAACACAACGGCGTCGAGAGCTGAGCGGCCGCGGGTATCGTCACCGCTGACGGCGCGGGAGGTGGCGGATGGACGCACAGGGGCTGGCGGATTTCGAAGCCGAGCGTCCGCGCTTGTTCTCGCTGGCCTACCGGATGCTCGGCTCGGCGGCCGAAGCCGAGGACGCCGTGCAGGAGACCTACCTGCGCTGGGAAGCCGCCGATCGCGGCGAGATCCGTTCGGCGCAGGCCTGGTTGACCACGGTCGTGGTGAATCTGTGTCGCAGCTGGCTGGATTCGGCGCGGGCACGGCGGGAGAGGTATGTCGGGCCGTGGCTGCCCGAGCCGGTGCCGACCGGTGCGGGGGAGCTCGGCCCGCTGGAATCGGCGCAGGAACGCGAGCTGGTGTCGTTGGCGCTGCTCACCGCGCTGGAACGGCTCACTCCGGTCGAACGCGCGGTGTTCGTGCTGCGCGAGGCCTTCGGATATTCGCATCGTGAGATCGCCGGAATGCTCGAGCTCACCGAAACCAATGCGCAGCAGATCTTCCATCGCGCGGGCCGACGAGTGCGGGATGGCAAGGCGCGCTTCGATATTCCAGCCGAGCAGGCGCGTGCGCTGATGGAGCGGTTCTTCGCCGCCGCCCGCAACGGCGAAATCGCCGCACTGGAGCAGATGCTCGCCGCCGACGTGGTCTCGGTGGCCGACGGTAACGGCATGGTGGGTGTGGCCCGGCGGCCGGTGGTCGGTGCGTCGAAGGTCGCGGTGTACCTCACCAAGCTCTTCGGCTGGGTGGTGCCGGGTGTGACGATCGAGATCGTCGAGGTGAACGGGCTGCCCGCGGTCTGCGCCTGGGCCGGCGGCGCGCCCCTCGCGGTCTGTACCGCCGATTCCGACGGCGAGGTGGTGACGGCGCTGCGACTGGTGGTCGCGCCGGGCAAGCTCGCCTACTTCGGCCGCACCGCCGCCTGAACCGGTCGAGGGCCGGAGGCGGTAGCGGAGCGTCACCACGTAGGCCCTCCGGGCCAGGCTGATTCGGCACCGCCCGAGCAGTGTGACCGGCCTCACTTCCGCGAGCTGTCAGGGATCGGCGGGCCATCCGGTCTGAGTGGTGTCACCGTCCCCACTCCCTGAGGAGCCCACCATGAGCGCACAGCATCGGATCGTTGTCCTCGGCGCCGGATACGCGGGCTTGGCGGCTGCGCGCCGGTTCGCGAAGAAGACGCCCGGCGCCGACGTCACCGTGGTCGATGCCCGAACACATTTCGTCGAGCGCGTGCGGCTGCACCAGCGCTTCGCCGGCCAGCAGACCCGGGCGTGGGAACTGCGAGAACTCTTGGAACCCAGGGGTATCGGCTTCGTGCACGCCCGGGTGACCGAGCTCGACGCCGAGCGCGCGCTGCTGCGATTCGCCGATCGCGAACCGCTCGGCTACGACACGCTGGTCTACGCGCTCGGCAGCGTCGCCGACGACGCCGGGGTGCCGGGCGTGGCCGAATACGCCTATTCGGTGGCGACGCCGGAAGCGGCGGCCCGCATCCCCGCGGACGGCCCGATCGTCGTGGTCGGCGCCGGCGCGACCGGCATCGAAGTGGCCGCCGAACTCGCCGAATCCCGCAGTGACGTCCGCGTGGAGCTGGTCAGCGCAACGGAACCGGGTGCGTGGTTGTCACCGCGGGCGCAGACGCATATCCGCCGGGTGCTGGAAGGGCTCGGTGTCCGGATTCACGCGGCGGCGAAGGTCATCGAGGTGTGTGCGGACGCGGTGCGGCTGGCCGATGGGACCTCGCTGCAATCCCGTGCCACCGTGTGGACCACCGGTTTCGGTGTGCCGCAGCTGGCCGCGCGGGCAGGTCTCGCGGTGGACGCGCACGGCCGGATCCGCACCGACGCCACCTTGCGTTCGGTCTCGCATCCGAACATCTACGCTGCCGGCGACAGTGCTGTGGTCGCCGGTCCCGGTGATCGTGAGCTGCGGATGGCCTGCGCGACCGCGCTGCCGACCGGCTCCTACGCCGCCGCGGCGATCACCGCTCGCCTGCGCGGCCGGGAACCGGGCGAGCTGAAGTTCCGCTACTACCTCCAGTGCCTGAGCCTCGGGCGTCATGACGGCGTCATCCAGTTCGTGCGCGCCGACGACGCACCTGGACGAATGGTGCTGACCGGGCGCACCGCGGCGCGGGTCAAGGAGACGATCGTGCGCTTCGCGGCCGCCGGGGCAGGCGCGAAGTAGCAATCGTCAACCAATGGTTGACGACACTGGGTCGTCAACCTATGGTTGACGCATGACTTCTTCGCTCAAGCTCGACGACCTCATCGAAGGCATCAAAAAGGCCCGCCCCGACAACGTCCTCGATCAATTGGCCGATGCCATGGTCGCCGCCGGACACCTCGGCGAACTGGCCGATCACCTGATCGGCCACTTCGTCGACCAGGCCCGCCGCTCCGGCGCCTCGTGGACCGATATCGGCGCGAGCATGGGCGTCACCAAACAGGCCGCGCAGAAGCGGTTCGTGCCCAAAGCACCCGGTGACGCGGGTGCCATGGACCCCGAAGCCGGCTTCGCTCGCTTCACGCCACGCGCCAGGAATGTGGTCATGGCGGCTCAGGAGGCGGCCCGCACGGCCGGTAACACGCAGATCGCGCCACCGCATCTGGTGCTCGCGCTGCTGTCCGAACCCGACGGCCTCGCGGCCAAGGAATTGCTCACCCAGGGCGCCACGGTCGAGTCGGTGCGTGAGGCTGCCACGGCTGCCCTGCCGCCAGGTGGCGGTGAGGTGCCCCCGCTGGTGCCGTTCGACCCCGAGGCGAAAAAGGTGCTCGAACTGACCTTCCGCGAGGCGCTGCGGCTCGGCCACAACTACATCGGCACCGAACATCTCCTGCTCGCCCTGCTCGAGCAGGAGAACGGTACCGGCGTGCTGTCCGGTATCGGCATCGACAAATCGACTGCGGAGGCGCATCTGGTCGAACTGCTCGCCGGTCTCATCGAGAACAACAAATCCTGAATCCCGGCCGCGCTCGCCTCGCCGCGGCCGATCGGCGAGCCGGCATCACCGGATGATTGCCGGAAGGTCGCGGCGGGGTGGCAGCTGGACGTGCGGCCGCCCCGCCGCCGGCACTGCCGGTAACCTATAGCAATGGCGGATGATGAGAACTCCGACCTGATCGCGGGGGAACGGCGCGACGATCTGTTGCGCGCGCTGTCGTATGTCTCGACCGAATCTCTCGATGACGGCAGTTACATCGTCAACGGCGACCTGCCGCCCGAGGTGGCGCCGCCGTTCATTCGGGCCATCATGCGGGTGGAGGCCGAACTGCTGATCAACGACGCCGAACTCGTCACCGTGGACGAGGGTGAGCCGCGCTCGCCGGAGGAGCGGCGCGCCGATGCGTTCCTCGCGCTGGCGTTGCGAGTGACCGATCGTTTGCAGGGCTAGCCCGGGCCCGACCTTGCACTCGTCACGGGCGAGTGCTAAAAAGGGCTTGGCACTCTCTACCCGTGAGTGCCAGGTCGGGACGGTGAGATCGGGTATCCAAGACACCCCTGGTCGTCCGTCGCGGGCACCGAGCCTGGCCAGCGTAAATAGGGTGGCCCGACAATGCGGTCATCCTGTGTGTCAGCCTCATTACTTGGAGGATCTCACCGCAATGGCCAAGACAATTGCGTACGACGAAGAGGCCCGTCGCGGCCTCGAGCGGGGCCTGAACAGCCTCGCCGACGCGGTCAAGGTGACGCTGGGCCCGAAGGGTCGCAACGTCGTGCTGGAGAAGAAGTGGGGCGCCCCCACGATCACCAACGATGGTGTGTCCATCGCCAAGGAGATCGAGCTGGAGGACCCGTACGAGAAGATCGGCGCCGAGCTGGTCAAGGAAGTCGCCAAGAAGACCGACGACGTCGCGGGCGACGGCACCACCACCGCCACCGTGCTGGCCCAGGCGCTGGTGCGCGAGGGCCTGCGCAACGTCGCGGCCGGCGCGAACCCGCTGGGTCTCAAGCGCGGCATCGAGAAGGCCGTCGAGGCCGTCACCGCCAGGCTGCTCGACACCGCCAAGGAGGTCGAGACCAAGGAGCAGATCGCCGCTACCGCCGGTATCTCGGCCGGCGACCCGTCCATCGGTGAGCTGATCGCCGAGGCCATGGACAAGGTCGGCAAGGAAGGCGTCATCACCGTCGAGGAGAGCAACACCTTCGGCCTCCAGCTGGAGCTCACCGAGGGTATGCGCTTCGACAAGGGCTACATCTCGGGTTACTTCGTCACCGACCCGGAGCGTCAGGAAGCGGTCCTCGAGGATCCGTACATCCTGCTGGTCGGCTCGAAGGTTTCCACCGTCAAGGACCTGCTGCCGCTGCTGGAGAAGGTCATCCAGGCCGGCAAGCCGCTGCTGATCATCGCCGAGGACGTCGAGGGCGAGGCCCTGTCGACCCTGGTCGTGAACAAGATCCGCGGCACCTTCAAGTCCGTTGCCGTCAAGGCCCCGGGCTTCGGTGACCGCCGCAAGGCCCAGCTCGCCGACATCGCCATCCTCACCGGTGGCGAGGTCATCAGCGAAGAGGTCGGCCTCTCGCTGGAGACCGCGGGCATCGAGCTGCTCGGCCAGGCGCGCAAGGTCGTCGTCACCAAGGACGAGACCACCATCGTCGAGGGCGCGGGCGACGCCGAGGCCATCAAGGGCCGCGTCGCGCAGATCCGCACCGAGATCGAGAACTCGGATTCGGACTACGACCGCGAGAAGCTGCAGGAGCGCCTGGCCAAGCTGGCCGGCGGTGTTGCGGTCATCAAGGCCGGTGCCGCGACCGAGGTCGAGCTCAAGGAGCGCAAGCACCGCATCGAGGACGCCGTCCGCAACGCGAAGGCTGCCGTCGAAGAGGGCATCGTCGCCGGTGGTGGCGTGGCCCTGCTGCAGTCGGCTCCGGCTCTGGACGATCTGAAGCTCGAGGGTGACGAGGCGACCGGCGCGAACATCGTGCGTGTCGCGCTGTCGGCTCCGCTGAAGCAGATCGCCTTCAACGCCGGCCTCGAGCCCGGCGTGGTCGCCGAGAAGGTTTCCAACCTGCCCGCCGGTCAGGGCCTCAACGCCCAGACCAACGAGTACGAGGACCTGCTGGCCGCCGGCGTCGCCGATCCGGTCAAGGTCACCCGCTCGGCCCTGCAGAACGCGGCCTCCATCGCGGCCCTGTTCCTGACCACCGAGGCCGTCGTCGCCGACAAGCCGGAGAAGGCCTCGGCCGCTCCCGCCGATCCCACCGGCGGCATGGGCGGCATGGACTTCTGAGTACTGCCTCCCGGCAATACATCTCGAACCGAAGGCCGGTCCACCACCAGGTGGGCCGGCCTTCGGCGTTCCTGCCGCAGTACCCCCGTAACCCTCATGCGGCCGGCCGGCTCCTTCATTCGGATGACCTAGGGTGCATCGTGGAATTCGGCGGGGCGTGAACCGCTCCGAGGCGCAACGGGGCCCAGGCGGTCATGGCGAGCTCGGCGACCCGGCTCAGGAAGTGCCGTGGGCGTCGTCATGGCGAGTGGAGGTCGGTACATTGCTGGGATGGCCGGACGCATGTGGCAAACGTTGCGGGAGAACGCGTGGGCTTATCTGACGTGGTTCCTGCTGACCGGCGCATTGATCGCGTGGGGAGTGGCGGGGTGGCTCGATTCGGACGTGGTGTGCCGCAGGTGGAGCTTCACCGAGATCAGCGGCTACGTGATATCGCCCGACCAACTGTGTAATCCGGATGAGACAGGCCGGTGGGGGACCAGTCACGCCCGAACGAAACAGGCCAACAATGCCCTCGACGGCGTCAAGGTCGTCGTCGGTGCGGCGCTATTGGGGCTGGTGAGCCACGGCGTTGTGCTGAAGGCGCGTGCGCGGACCGAAGATCCGGTGTCCGAGTAGGGAAACCGGCGGCCCCGAGCCCGAATCACCTGTCCCGCAACCATTTCTCGATCCGATCAATGGTGCTGTCCGGATCGGTGATCCACCCGTTGTGCCCGAGCGGCCGCGTCTCGTGCCAGGTGGTGATGTCGGCGTTGGGTAGCTTCTCGAGCAGGTGGCGGGCGGAGGGTTCGGGGGTGAGGTCGTCGCCGGTCATGGTGATGGACAGGACCGGGAGTTTGAGGCGGGCGATGCGTTCCTCGTAGTCGATGTCGGCGCCGACGGGGACGAAGCGGCCGGTGCGGGCCAGGCGCGCCCAGTCGGAGATCAGGACTTTGGATTGGCGGCCGAAGCCGTTGGGGCCGAAGCGGTCACCGGGCCAGAAGCCGGCCAGGTTGGCCGTCAGCGAGACGGCGGCGGTGCCGACCAGCATGCCGGGCCCGGTGAGCCCACGGTAGCCGCGGTAGTAGGGGGTGCCGGAGGCGATCAGGATGAGCCCGCCGAGGCGGCCCCGGATGCGGGCCGCGTACATGACGCCGAGCTGGCCGCCCATGCTGTGGCCGAGCAGGTAGGGCGTGCTGTCCGGGAAGCGGTCGCGCACCACCTCGAACATGGCGGGGAAATCCACCGAGACCAGTTCGTGGTAGCCGTAGGTGCTCGACGAGTCGGGTTTGGGGGTGCTGGCGCCGTTGCCGCGTAGCTCGGTGATCGCCACGTCGAAGCCGCGCTCGGACAGCAGCCGGGCGAAGTATCCGTAGTACTCGCCGGGGACGCCGAGGCCCGGCACCAGCACCACGACCGGGCGCGGCACGTCCGGCGTCACCGGATGACGATGGGCACCCGAGGCCGACAGCAGCCGCACCGGGACGGTGCTGCCGTCGGGCATCTGGATCGGTACGGTCTCCACGCGCCAAGGCTACGCGGAGTACCCGGCCTCGATCACGCTCCGACGGCACCCATGATGACCCGGCTGAGCACGCGGATCACGTCGTCGAGGGGGCGGCGCGGTTCCGAGCCGCTCCATTCGTCGACCACATAGTTGACCGCGCCGATGATGGCCAGCATCCGCATCTCGTAGTCGCCGGGCGGGATCTCGCCGTGCATGGCGGCGTCCTCGGCCGCGCCCGCGAGCAGCGAACCCCACATGCGGCGCAGCTCGAGCCGCAGCTTCTCCACCTTCGGTCCGGCGCCGACCACCTCGACCAGTGCCACTCTGGCCTTGCGCGGATCGGTGCCGATGGATTCCACGTACGCGCGGACCGCGGCGTCGATGCTCTCCACCGCGCTGGCTTCGGACCGCTCCGCCAGCGCCGCCTCGACCGCGGCGCGCGATTCCCGATGGATCTGCTCGTACAGCTCGATCAGCAAGGATTCGCGGCCGGTGAACTCCTCGTAGAACTGCCGCGACGACAGCCCCGCATCCTTGCAAATGGCGCCGACCGAACTGTTGGCGTATCCGTCGCGCGCGAAAACGGTCAGACCGGATTCCAGAAAACGCGCACGCCGCTGGCGCTGCCGGTCCTCTACGGGTTGCCCGGCATACATTCGTCCCGTATTCGCATCCTGTGACATTGGGGCAGACAATACCGAAGGGCCCGATCCCCTCGTCATGGATCGGGCCCTTCGCCGCAACTGACGGCCGACCGCGCGTCGGCCGAGTTGGCAAGTCTGCGTCGGCTCGTTATTCGCTCGTGGCGCCGGGGCAGGCGAGATGTTCGACACTCACCGGCCTTCCCCATCGCCGACGGCATGCGAGCGACTATCCGAGCACGTCGGATGGAACACCTGTCAAACACGAACTCCGATCTGGGATTATCTGGCCAGTGTCACTGGCTGTTTGCCGAATCGGACGATACCGAGAGCTACGGCGGCACGGGCGATTTTGAAGGGAATTTCTAGAATTATTTAGAAGGCTTCGGCGCGGAAACAGAGGCGGTACCGCCCATTGACCTACCGTGGCCGAATGGGGACCGCACTGCTCTACGGATTGGGCACGGCAGTGCCGTTGGTACTCGGCGCCGTTATCGGTCTGCGGTGGTCGTTGCCGAAGCCGTTGCTCGCCTCGCTGATGGCCTTCGGCGCGGGCACCATGATCGCCGCGGTGACCAATGAACTGTTCGAGCCCGCGTTCGTCGAAGCGGGTGCGTGGATCGCCGGTATCGCACTGTTCGCGGGCGCGACGGTCTACGTGGTCGCGAACCGCTTCATCGAACAGCGGCTCGGCCCCACCGCGATCGGCTGGGCATTGATGCTCGGCACGGTGCTCGACGGCGTTCCGGAGAACACCGCGCTCGGCGTCTCGCTGTCCGGCGGCGGGGGCGTGGTGCTGCTGGTCGCGGTGGCGGTGGGGAATGTGCCAGAGGCGATCGGCGGTTCGGCGCTGATGCGCGACCGGCACGGCTTCGCGCCCGGGCGCGCACTGGCATTATGGACCATCACCGGCGTGGTGCTGGTCGTGGTCACTGTGCTGGGAAACGTGCTCTCCGACAACCTTTCCGGGACGCAGATCAGCACTGTGCAAGCGTTCGCGGGCGGTGCGACGATCGCCGTCCTCGCGGATTCGCTCATGCCAGAGGCGTACCGCGAAGGTGGATGGTGGGTCGGGATCGCCACGGCCGCAGGTTTCCTCGTAGCTTTCGTCCTCGGCTAGCGCCCGCCGAAGGCGGTGGCCTTACGCAAAGTTCCGACTACCTCACGCAGCTTTCACCCGTACCGAAATGCCACAGCCTACGCTGCGAGCCCGATGACGACCTCGCGCTCAGCGGATGACAGCTCGAATCGGGAGCCGGCGGGTCAGTTCGGGGTCGCGAGGAGGGCGGGTAGGTCTGCTATCGAATCGATGACGTGATCCGGTTGGCGTGGCGACGCTTCCAGTACGGCGGTGCGGAACTTGCCGGTGCGCACCAGGACTCCGGTCATGCCGACATCTTGGGCGGCCAGCACGTCCGAGTGCAGGTCGTCGCCGATCATCACGACCTGCTCAGGTGTCAGGTCCATGGTCGCGGCGCAGGTGCGGAATCCGGTGGCCGACGGCTTCCCGATGACGGTGACGGTGGCGTTGCCCGCGGCTTCGAGGCCGGGCAGGTAGGTGCCGGTGTCGATGCGCAGGCCGTCGTCGGTGGCCCAGGTCATGCCGCCCTGCATGGCGACGACCGGTACCCCGTCGAGCATCAATTCGACGACGCGACTGAGCGCGCGGTGGCTGAATTCGGGGCCTGCGCCACCGAGGACGACGACCTCGGGGTCGGTGTCGTCGAGCCGCAGGCCGGCCAGGTCGGCGTCGATTTCGCCGTGATTGAGCACCCAGGTGCGGGCGCCGGGGTGGTTGCGGCGCAGATATTCGACGGTCATGCGGGCCGCGGTGACGATCTCGTCGGCGGAGACCTCGATGCCCGCCGCGCACAGCCGTTCGGCGATCTCGGCCTGGGTGCGCGAGGTGGTGTTGGTCAGGAAGGCGCGGCGCAGACCCTGCTCGGCCAGGCGCCGCACGGCATCGGGTGCACCGGGCAGGGCGCGCCAGGAAGTCACCAGCACGCCGTCGATGTCGTAGAGCACGCCGGCTGTCCGATTCGGCTCGGCCATAGCGTCACTGTAGACCGGCCGCCGGGGCGCGCGGGGGCGTGTCGGCAGCATGATCGGGTCGAAAGATGCGGGAGCGGAGGGGGTTCGAGCGCGCCCGCCCGGCTCTCGCCCGATCGACCTTCGCCCGCCCGGCTCGGCGATCCGCACGGCCTGCACGGCAAGATCGTCGCGCCGGTCCAGAGCAGCTCGACGACGGCATCGGCCGCACCTGTTAGGGCTAGTGCCGCTCTTGTGCGGCGGGCGCCTCGCCCCGGGTGGCGTCGAAGAGGTCCGCGCAACGGGTGAGCAGATCGATCAGGGTCTGGCGTTCCCCGGCGGTGAATCCGGCCGCGACGGCCCGCTCCACGGCGACGGCGCGGACGTCCGCGTCGCGCATGACCGCCTCACCCGCCTCGGTGAGCCGGGTTTCGAGGACGTTCTTGTGCCAGGCGTGCGGGGTGCGCTCGATCAGGCCGCGGTCGACGAGGTTGGTGAGCACCGTGTTCATCGTCGGCGGCGTCACACCGCACAGCCGGGCCAGTGCGGCGGCGGAGATGCCGGGGTTCTCGGCCAGGTAGAGCAGGGCCGCGTACTGCGCAACGGTGACGCCCGCCGGCTTCAGCGCGGCGTTCTTGGCCGCGTTCAACGCCTGCTCGGCGCGTTTGACATACGAACCGATGCGTTCGTCGGCGGGCATGGACGTCATACGGGCATCGTAACCAGCCTTCCCATCATTAGAGTCTTGACGAGCATTAGAACCCTAATCTACATTCGTGCACGCCGATCGGTTTGGCTACGAATAAGCTGTCTGCAAAGGGGTCCACACCATGTCTCACGCATCGCCTCGCCGCTGGTCGGCGGCGGTATTCGCGGCAACCGCCACTCTCACCCTCGCCGGATGCGGCGGTACCGCGGAATCGGCGGAACCCGCACCGCGTATCGAGACCGCCTTCGAACTGCCCGGCGATCGCGTCTACCCGGAGGGCATCGCGGTCGACGAGCGCAACGGCGACATCTACGTCGGCTCCTTCGCCGACGGCACGATCTACCGCGCCGCGGCCGGGGCCGAACGGGCCGACGTCTTCCTGCCCAGCGGCACCGACGGCCGCGTCACCGCGAACGGGCTGCGCGTAGACTCGGCCGGGCGGCTCTGGGTGACCGACTCGACGGCCGGGGTGAGCGTGTACGACATCGCCTCGCGCGCCCTGCTCGCCCGGCTCGACGTGCCCGGCAGCGGCGAGCGCTTCGTCAACGACATCGCGATCACCGCCGACGGCACCGCCTACCTGACCGACAGCAAACGCGCCGTCCTCTACCGCGTCAGCCCGGCGGACCTGAACCGCGTCATCGCTGGTGGCGGCCGGGGTGAACTGACCGTTGGCTTCGACCTGAACCCGGTGATCGAACCGCACGGTCCCGAGGCCTACACCCTCAACGGCCTCACCGCCGATGCCGCGGGCAGCTTGCTGCTCGTCGTCGATTCGGCCGGTGGCGATCTCTACCGGGTGGACCTCGGCAGCGACGCCGGAGGCGCTATCGGCAAAGTCGATCTGAACGGCGGTGAGGTGTCGATGGGCGACGGCCTCGAGTTGGATGGCACGACGCTGCGGGTAGCCCAGAACATGAAGAACACCGTCGTCCGCTGGACCATCACCGCGGACGGCACCGGCGCGAAACGCGAGGCCGAACTGTCCGATCCGACCCTCGCGGTCCCGACGACGCTGGTGCATATCGACGACCGAACCCTCGTCGTCGCATCGCAATTCGACAAGGGCGGCCCGCTCGGTCCCGGTACTCCTGCTACCCCGTTCCGCATTCTGTCGGTAACCGGGATCTGAGCTCGCACCGCCGGACGCGTCGCGTCCGTTCGGGCGGATCCGCGGCTCGGCGTCACCAGTCCCATCCGACGGTGGCCGCGCGATCCGCGCACCGTGCACATATATCCATCAGCCGGGAACAAAAATCGCCAACTGAACACATATATTCGTCATACTGTTGTCATGCGACGAGTGGAGTACCGGTGACGGATTCGGGGTCGGCGCTGCTGGTGCGGGCGTTGGAGGCCAATGCGTCGCATACCTCGGAGTCGGTGCGGGCGGTCACCGCCCGGTTGATCCGGGACGGCTCGCTCGAGGCGGGGATGCGGTTGCCCACCATCCGGGAGCTCGCGCAGCATTGCGGATTGAGCACGCGCACGGTCGTGGCCGCGTGGGGTGAGCTGCGCAAGGAAGGTCTCATCGCCACCAATCGGCGCGGCGGGACGGTGGTGGCCGCGATGGATCGGGCGCCGGCCGGGCGCACGCTCGCCGATCGTGACCTGCTCACCGGCAGCCCCGATTACGACCTGCAACCGGATCTGGCGCCCGCGATGCTGGCCGGGCTGCACACCGAGCGGCTCAACCGGCCGGGGCGCGAGTACATCACCGATCGGTTGCGTGACGCGGTCATCGACGGCTGGCCCTTCCCCGCCGAAGCATTCGTCGCCGCGGGCGGGGGTTCGGAGGGGCTTTTCCTCGCCGTTCATGCCGCCGCGCACACGGGTTCGCTGGTCGCGGTGGAGGAGCCGGTGATGCCGGGCTTCCTCGACACCCTGGCCGACGTCGGCTACGAAGTGGCCGGCATCGAATCCGATGAATTCGGCGCCCTGCCGGACGCATTGGCTGCGGTGCTGCGCCGGTCGCCGTCGGTGGTGGTGCTGCAACCGGAGGGCGCCTATGCCGCGCGCGGAGCGCTGTCGGAGGCCCGCGCCGCCGAACTGGCCGAGGTGTTGCGCGCCGCCGAAACGGTGCCGTGGATCGTGGAGGACGATGCGGTCGGGCCGCTGGCCTACGCGCAGGCTCCGTCGCTCGGCGGCTTCTTCCCCGAGCGCAGCGTCCGGGTGCGCAGCTACTGCAAGGCGTACGGGATGGATATCCGCACCTGCGTCATCGGTGGTAGTGCGGAACTTGTCGAACGAGCCATCCGCGGCCGGGTGCACGGTATCGCGGCCAACAGCCGGATCTTGCAGGATGCCTTGGCGCATCTGATCGCCGACCGGTCCACCGCCGCACTGATCGAGACCGCCCGCGATCGGTATGCGGCGCGGCGCTCCGGGCTGCTCGCGGCCCTGCGGGAGCGTGGCGTCACCGCACGATCCGGAGTGAACAGCCTGGTCGTGTGGGTCGAGGTGGCCGATGAACAGAGCGCACTGCTGGGCCTGGCCAGGCACGGGGTGATCGTGGGCTCGGGCGCGAAATCCCATGTCGCGCCGCAGCGGCCGGGGACGGTCCGGGTCGCGGTGCCCCAGCTTCCCGATGATCCAGCCGCCCTTGCCGAACTCGCCGGTCTGCTGGCCGATGCGGCGGGCGCAACCCTGCGCGAGTTCTTGGACTGAACGGAATCGCTCTCTCGGGTGGAGGGTGCGCCGTCCGCCGCCCACCACGCGCAACGCCCTCCGCGCCGCCCGTTGCCGCTGGCCGCACCACACGCCGCGCCGCTGGCGCGCAATGGACCGGGCGGCACAAGCCCGGTGCTGGGCCACTGTGAACGCTTCATGGGGCCGAATTCGCTGGGGCAAAACGTGTTTGCCAATGATGCCGGGCGAGCGGGCGCGACCGGATGTCGCAGCGCGTCGCCGAGGGGTTTTCGTACTATCGGATCGGCAACGTGGTCAGTCGCGGCGCGATCTCGGTGCTGATCCGGTGCAGGCATTCCCCGTACCGAGGATGGCCCACCGCGAGCGGAACATAGAACAGCACCTCGGTCGCGGCTGCCCGGCCCGGATCGGCGCGCAACTCGTCCACGATCTGCGCGGCGGATCCGATGTGGATCCGATTGTCCGTCAGGTACCGGCGCCGTTCGGATTCGCCGGACAATTCGGGATAGAAGGCGGGACTCAGCGCGATATCGGTGTCGAGCAGGTCCAGCGAATCGTGTTCGCTCGCGCCCGGCAGTACCGCGACGCTCGAACCGATACGCGGGGTGCCGCGGCACTGCTCCAGGTAGGCGTCGACCAGTTCGGTGACGCTGCCGCCCGCCCGTGCCTGGGAATTGCCGTGCGGCAGCAGGCCGTCACCGGCGGCACCGGCGCGGCGCGCGGTGTCGATATTCCCGGTGGACTGCCACATGCGCGATCGCAGTGTTCCCGGCGGCGGATACAGCGCGACCTCGTCGGTGACCAGGCCGTCGTCCAGGATGCGGTGCACAGCGGTGAGCCGCTCGGCGTAGATCGACTCCCGTTCGCTGTCGGGAACGCCGAATCCGGCCCAGCTGCTGGCCGAAAGCCCGAACCCGAGCCCCTTGCCGACGCCGAGCTCGAGCCGTCCGCCGCTGAGCGCATCGGTGACCACGGCATCCTCCGCCAGCCGGACCGGATGCTCGAACGGGATGCTGACGACGCCGGCACCGAGCCGGATCGTCGCGGTGTGCTGGGCCACGGCGGTGAGAAACGGGAACACCGAGGGCAGCGCCGCGTGATGGGCCCGGAAATGGCGGGTGGCGAACCAGATGGTGCGATATCCGAGCTGCTCGGCGCGCACCGCGATATCGATGGTGTGCCGATACACCTCGGCGGCGGGCGGGCCGCTGCGCAGCTGGACGAACAATGACGGCGCGCTCACAGCCCGTAATGCCCTCTCAGGGTGGTGGTCGCGTATTCGGTGCGGAAGATGCCACGCCGTTGCAGTAGCGGGACCACATGGTCGACGAAATCGGCCAGCCCACCGGGCAATTCATCGATCATCACATTGAAACCGTCGCAGGCGCCGCCGCGGAACCAGTCGGTGATGAAGTCGGCCACCTGCTCCGGCCCGCCGACCACCTTCGCGTGCACGCTGCCCGACGCCAGCAGCCGAGCGGCGCCGCGGGTGTCGGCTCCGCTGGCGCGGACGTATTCGAGCAGCACAGCGCGCTGGCCACGGGAACCGGCGTCGGTGTGCTCGGCGGGGATCTTGTCCCACGGGAACGGCGCGTCCAGATCGAGGTCGGTGGGTGCGATGCCGAGCCGGTCGGCCAGGTTGACCAGCTGGACCTCGTCGGGGATGAGGTCGATCAGTTCGCGTTCCCGCTGCCGGGCGGCGGCCTCGGAATCGGCGAGCACCACGATCAGACCGGGCAGCAGCTTCACGCTGTCGGGATCGCGTCCGGCATGCGCGGCCAGCCGCCGCAGTTCGGTGCGGCGGGCAGCGGCCGAGGCCGGATCGACGTGCGCGGAGTACACCGCGTCGGCGGTCGTCGCCCCCAGTTCCACGCCATGTGTGGAGGCGCCGGCCTGGATCAGCACCGGACGGCCGTGGGTCAGCGGCGGCGCCTTCAACGGGCCGGCCACCCGGAAGAACTTGCCATCGTGGCCGATCGGGCGCACCACCGCAGGATCGAGATAGCGCCCGGTCGCCTTGTCGCCCGCGATGGCATCGGCGGGCACCGAATCCCAGAGTGCGAGCACCACATCGAGGAACTCGGCGGCGCGCGCGTACCGCTCGGATTTCGGCAGCGCCTGATCCAGCGAGTAGTTGCGGGCCGCCGCATCGCCGCCGGTGACGACGAAATTCCAGCCAACCCGGCCGCCGGAGACCGCCGACAGCGCCGCGAAGGCGCGGGCCAGGTTGTAGGGGTCGTTGTAGGAGGTGGTCGCGGTGATGATCTGGCCGATGCGCTCGGTGCGCGCGGCGATCACCGATTGCGCGATGAACGGGTCGAGCAGCCGGCTCGGCGCGGTCCAGTCCTTGGCCTGGATATCGGGGGAGTCGGCGAGGAAGACGGCGTCGAGCAGGCCGCGTTCGGCGGTGCGCGCGACGTCCAGGTAATGCTCGATGCCGACGAAATGCGCCGCGGGTTCCTCGGCCCGCCGCCATGGGCTGCCGATGGTGCCACCCGGAATCAGATTGGCGTTCAGGATGACGTGACGGGGCTGGTCTGCCATGGAATCTCCTGGCTGGTAGCGGATCAGAGGGCGGGAACCGGGTCCGGCGTGACGACCGCGCTGCCGACGACCAGACGGGCGGGATCAGCGGTCCACTGCGATAGCGATCCCGGGTACAGGGCGATCTCGTGGCCGAGGGTGGCGAGCACGAAAACCTGGAGCGCGGCGGCCATCGCGCTACCGCAGTAGGACGCGGCCGCGGTCGCATCGGTGAGTCCGAGCGAGCGATAGCGGGCCCGCAGCGTCTGCTCGTCGCGGAGCAGTCCGTGCTGATCGAAATCGTCGAACACCGGCGCGCTGACGGCTCCGGGGATATGGCCGCCGAATTCGCCGGCGCCGCGATAGTGCGACTGCGGGCGGGCATCGAGCAGCACTCCGCGTTCCGGCAGCGTGGCGACAGCGGCGGTTTCGATGACGGGCAGCCCACCGGGTTGTGCTGTGGCCGTGCCCTTTTCGCGTGGCTCCGAGCCCTCGCCCGACACGACGGGACCGCCCGCGGCGAGCCACGCCGGTAACCCACCATCGAGCACGCGCACATCCGGCAGCCCCGCCCACCGCAGCACCCACCAGGCCCGGGCAGCTGGTACCGAACCGGCATCGTCGTAGACCACCACCGTGCTGTCGGCGTGAATGCCCCAGCGCTGCAACGCCGCGGTGAGATCCGCCGGTTCCGGGAGCGGACGGGCGCCGGAGTACGGGGTCGCGCTGCCCGCGAGATCGGCGTCGACGTCGACGAATCGTGCGCCCGGCAGATGGCGTCGCGCGCAGCCGGGGCCGCCCGCACCCGCCCGGACGTCGAGCAGCACCAGCCGCTTCGGCGGATCGGTACGCAGCCGACCTGCGGAAATGAGGTGGGCAGCACGGTGGCCGGACATCGGGCCCCTTTCGGCGATCGGGAGGCAACGCGCTGCCGAGGATATGTATCCCGAATCAGGGAACACATAATTGGAGTCTGCCTGACTTTTTGTGTTCCCGGCAGCGTGGCGGGCCTCTTATGTTTTCGCCACCGAGCTCAACGGAGCCGGTGGTACGAGCGGGAGGTCTGCGGTGGGAAGTGTCGTGACGAGCCGTGTCGTCGACGCGGAATGGTTGCGCTCCCGGCTGACCGATCCGGGCGTCGTCGTCATCGAGGTGACCAATACGCCCGGTGCGGCACCGGGCAGCACCCTCGGCGAAGCAGGTGGTGCGCCGAGCGTTCCCGGTGCGCGCACGGTGTATTGGAAAGACCTGCTGTGGCACCGCACGCGCCGCGAGTTCGCCGCACCGCACGAACTGGCCGCCCGGCTGCACGCCCTCGGCGCGGATGCGGAATCCACGGTGATCTTCGCCGGCGAACCCACCCAATTCGCCGCCTACGCCCTCTGGGTGGCGGCGGCCGTCGGCGTCGGCGGAGACCTGCGCTACCTCGACGGAGGACTGCCGGCCTGGCGCGGAGACGGTCGTGCGCCGGTACCTTCGCGACCGTCTGCGGCTGAACCGCCTGAGGCCATACCGCCCGCGGCTGAACCGTCCGCGCCCGTGTCACCTGCGGACCCATCGCGCGCCCCCTCGGCACCGCCACTTCCCTTGGTGGCTCCGCGTACTGACGAACTCGTCGCCGGCCGTGAGGACGTCCTCGCCGCGATCGCTTTGCCGACCGCGATCGTGGATCTGCGCTCGCCGGAAGAATATTCGGGCGCGCGGGTGGCGCCCGTCACCGAGCCGATCGATCACGGGGCCGAGCGTGGTGGGCATATTCCGGGTGCGTCGAGTCTTCCGGTGCAGGATCTGCTCGATGAGCAGGGGTTGTTGCGGCCGGTGGCCGAGATCCGGGCGCGGGTCGCCGCACTGGGCATCGACGCGGCCACCGAGATCATCGCCTACTGCCGGCTCTCGCATCGGGCCGCGCTCGGGTGGTTGATCTTCGAGGAGCTGCTCGGTGATCGGCGGGTGCGCGTGTACGACGGGTCCTGGACCGAATGGGGCAGCCTGGTCGGCGCGCCCATCGAGGTCTGAGCGATGACTGCGCATCGTCACGTCGTGCTCGGCCGCATCGTCGGCGTCGTGCTGTCCGCGGTCGCGATGATGTGGGCCGCGGTCACCCTGGCCTTCCTCGCCGTGCACATCGCACCGGGTGATCCGGTCACCGCGATCATGGGTGAGTCGAGCGATCCCACCCAGCGGGCGCGGATCGAACAGGACTGGGGTCTGGATCAACCGATCGGCGTGCAGTACGTGCGGCATCTGGATCGGCTGCTGCACGGTGACCTCGGCTACTCCTATGTGCGCGGCGAACCGGTGACCGACATCCTGTTCGGCGAACAGCTCGGCACCAGCGCGCAGCTCGCCGGATTCGCCCTGCTCATCGCGGTGGTGCTGGCGCCGCTGCTGGCCGTGCTGACCGCCGGGCGGCGCGATGTGTTCAGCCGCGCACTCGGCACAGCGGAGGTCGTGCTCGCCTCGGCGCCGCCGTTCTGGATGGGGCTCATCCTGATCTGGATTTTCGCCTTCACCCTGAAGGTGCTGCCGGTGACGGCGGGAAACGAGTTCCAGCGGCTGATCCTGCCCGCGGTCACGCTGGCGCTGCCGATCGCCGCCGTGCTCGCACAGGTGATGCGCGAGGGGATCGAGCGCGCGCTGGAGCAGCCGTTCGCGCTCACCGCACGCTCGCGCGGGATCAGCACCACCCGGCTGCGGTTGCGGCACGGGCTACGGCATTCGCTGATTCCCGCGGCGACGCTGGCCGGCTGGGCGGTCAGTGGGCTGCTCACCGGGACGGTCGTGATCGAGGAAGTCTTCGGCCGCGCGGGCATCGGCCGCGCAACCGTGGAGGCGGTCACCTACTCCGATGTCCCGGTGGTGCTCGGTGTCGCGCTGCTGACCGCGGCGATCTACCTGACCGTGACGGTGCTTGTCGACATCGCCTACCTCTGGATCGATCCGCGACTTCGGGAGGCCACGCCATGACCACGAAAGTCGCAGCACGCCAGCGCTTTACCGCGCTGCCCGCGCATCCGGCAGCCGTATGGGCAGCGGCAGCGGTGCTGGCGCTCGCGGCGCTGGCCGCGCTCGCGCCCGGCGTGCTCGGGCCGGGAGACCCCCTGCAGACCGATCTGCTCGCCGCGCACCAACCGCCATCGGCCGCCCATCTGTTCGGCACCGATCAGCTCGGCCGCGACGTGTTCACCCGGGTGGTGCACGGGGCCAGGCTGTCGCTGACGATCGGCGTATCGGCGACCGCACTCGCGGTACTGATCGGGGTGACGCTCGGCCTGATCGCCGGGATCGGCAACCGCATCGTCGACGCGATCGCCTCGCGCACCTTCGATCTGCTCGGCGCCTTCCCGGAGATCCTGCTCGCTCTGGTGCTCATCACCTTCACCGGCACCGGCACGCCGAATCTCATTCTCGCCATCGGTATCGCGGCCGCACCGCGCTTCGCGCGGGTGATGCGGGCGGAGACGCGGGCCGTGCGCGGCAGCGAATACGTCGCACAGGCGGGCCTGTTCACCCGGTCGCGCACCCGGATCGTGGTGCGCCACATCCTGCCCAACGCCCTGCGTTCGCTTCCGGTGGTGGTCACGCTCGGGCTCGGCACCAGCATTCTCGGCGCGGCGGCCCTGAGCTTCCTCGGCTTCGGGCCGCAACCACCGGAACCGGAATGGGGCTCGATGCTCGCCGAGGGCCACGGCGATCTGCGGATCGCCTGGTGGTCGGTGGCCTTCCCGGGCGCCGCCATCACGGTGGTCGTGCTGGCGACCACCGTGCTCGGCCGCTACGCCGGTCACCGCTTCGAACGGAGGGCACACCCATGACGCTCACGGCCACCGCCGAATCATCCGCGGACACCGAGGCCGAGACCGTGCTGCGGGTGCGGAATCTGCGCATCGGATTCGCGGGCCGCGCCGGCGATGTCGTCGACGGAATCGACTTCGAGCTGCGGCGCGGGGAGATCCTGGCCATCGTCGGCGAATCGGGCTCCGGCAAATCGGTGACCACCCGCAGCCTGGTCGGCCTGGCGGGCGACGGCGCGCGGGTGCGGGCCGACCGGTTCGACCTGTTCGGCACCTCGGCGCAGGAGCTGACCGAGCGGCAGTGGCGCCGGATCCGCGGCACCCGGATCGGCCTGATCCTCCAGGACGCCCTCGTCGCCCTCGACCCGCTGCGCACGATCGCCGCCGAGATCGGTGAATCCCTACCGGCACTCCCGCGTGCCGAACGCGACCGTCGCATCGAGGAACTGCTGACCTCGGTCGGCATCGCCGATCCCGCGATTCGCAAGCGGCAGCATTCCTTTCAGCTGTCGGGTGGTCAGCGTCAGCGCGCACTGATCGCCGCGGCGCTGGCCGGCGATCCGGATATCCTCATCGCCGACGAACCGACCACCGCGCTCGATGTGACGGTGCAGGCGCAGGTGCTCGACCTGCTGGTCCGCCAGGTCGCGGGCGGCCGGTCGATGATCCTGGTCAGCCATGATCTGGCGGTGGTCGCCGCGGTGGCGGACCGGATCCTGGTGATGAAAGCGGGCCGGATCGTGGAGTCCGGCCCGGCCCGGCAGGTGATCGAAGCGCCCGCGCACGCGTACACCAGGCAGCTGCTGGCCGCGGTGCCGCAGGGCAGCGCGGGCGCGCCGCCCCCGGCCGGGCCGCCGATCTTCCAAGCGCACGGGCTCGGCAAGTCGTATCGGGTGCGTGGGCGTTCGGTCCCGGCCGCCACCGGCATCTCATTCGAGGTGCAGGCAGGCGAGGTGCTCGGGGTGGTCGGCGAATCCGGTTCCGGGAAAACCACGGTGGCGAAGATGATCACCGGTCTCGTCGAACCCGACAGCGGTGCGATGCGTTTCGGTGACGCGCCGTTGACCCGAGCCACCCGCCGTCCCGGCGAGATCGGGCTGGTGGCGCAGGATTCGGTGGGCTCGTTCGACCCGCGCTATCGGGTCGGCGACATCATCGCCGAAAGCGTCGCCGTGCGGTCCGGTCGTGGCGAACGCGCCGCGGCCGAGGTGCGGCGGCTGCTGGACGCGGTGCATTTGCCCGCCGAGGTGATCGATCGCCATCCCCGCGAGCTGTCCGGTGGACAACGGCAGCGGGTCAATATCGCCAGGGCGCTCGGCGCGCAGCCGCGGCTGGTGGTGTGCGACGAACCGGTGTCGGCGCTCGATATCTCGGTCCAGGCCCAGATCCTCGCGCTGATCGCCGAACTCGCGCGCGAACGTCACGTCGCGGTCGTCTTCATCTCCCACGATCTGGCCGTCGTCCGGCAGATCTGTCATCGCGTGCTGGTCCTGCACGACGGGGAGATCGTCGAATCCGGTTCGGCCGACGACGTTTTCACCGCACCGACGGCGCCCTACACCCGTGCCCTGCTCGAATCCGTTCCGCGCCTGCCCGCGCGGGCCACCACAGAAAGCTATTCGCGTGCGTAACCGCATCACTCGACCCTTCCTGCTACTGCTCGCCACCCTGGCCTTGGCGGTGGCCGGCTGCGCCTCCGACCCGGAACCGGGCAGCGGCGGTGGCGGCCCGACCTCGCCGCCGCAGGCGGGCGGCACCTTCACCATCGCCCTGCCGAACTATCCCGAACGCGGCCTCAACCCCCACTTCGGCGCGGCGTTCGACGCCTCGCAGGTGCTGCGCAACAGCTACGACAGCCTGATCGCCGAGGACCGCGAAGAGCAATTCCACCCTTGGCTGGCCACCGAATGGACCATCTCACCCGACGGCACCGTCTACGAGTTCACCCTGCGCCAGGACGTGACCTTCCACAACGGCGAGAAATTCGACGCGAACGCGGTCAAGGCGAATATCGATCTGCTGCGCGATCCGCAGTCGCCGTCGTGGACGGTGCTCGGGCTGTTGCAGTATTCGAGCGTCAGCGCCGTCGATGTGCTCGACCCCTACAAGGTGCGGATCACGCTGAGCACGCCGCGAGCGGATTTCCTGTCCACCCTGGCCGGGCTCAGCGGCGCCATCGTCGCGCCGAGCACGCTCACCGGCGATAAGCAGGCCCTCACCAGCGGCGCCGGTCTCGTCGGATCCGGGCCGTTCATCTTGGACAAGGCGGTGCAGGGCCAGGAGATCAGGTTCCGGAAGAACCCCGACTACCGCTGGGGCCCGGCCACCGCCACGCATCAGGGCGCCGCCTACCTGGACGAGCTGGTGGTCAAGTACATCCCGGAGGCGTCCACCAGGGCCGGTCTGCTGCGCAGCGGTGAGGTCGACGCGATCGGCACCGTCAAGGCCACCGATATCGGGCTCTTCGACGGCATCGACGGGTTCCAGTACGAGCAGATCGGCTCGGCGGCCTCGCCCACGGTCATCATGCTCAATCTCACCAATGGGCCGACCACCGATGTGCGGGTTCGCCGGGCCATCGCCAAGGGCGTCGATATCGCCGCGGTGGTCGACAGCCTCACCAAGGGCTCCCAGCGCCGGGCCTGGAGCCTGATCTCGCCGGACAGCGCCTACTACGACGCCAAGTACGAAAACCGCGGCACCGCAGATCTTCCCGCCGCGCGCGCCCTGCTCGACGAAGCCGGCTGGACCGGCAGCGACGCCGACGGCTATCGCACCGACAGCACCGGCCGACAGCTGGCGATCCGGCTGCTCGCGACCGTGCCGACCTATCCCGAAGACGATTTCCTGAAGGCCTGGCAGGCCGAACTGCGCCAGAACCTCGGCATCCGGGTCGACTTGCAGTTCGTGGAGAACGCCCAGGTCTACGACCTGCTCGCGCGCAACCAGTACGAGGCCTTCCCACGCCAGGTGGGCGGGCTGGATCTATCGCTGCAATTCAACCGCGCCTACGGATCCACCTCGCCGGACCTGAAATACGGCCAGATCGACGGCATCACCATCGGCTCCATCGTCGCCGGCTCCAAACTCGCCGATCCGCAGGTGGACCGCTGGCTCATCGACGCAACCAAGGCGACCGACCGGCAGCAGCGCAAGCAGCTGTTCGATCAGATCACCGCCCACCTGCTCGACAACGCCGTCGCGATCCCGCTCTACACCGACCGCAACAGCGTCGCCGCCACCTCCGCCGTGCACAACGTGACCTCGCTGTTCGACCCGCCTCGCAACAGCGTCAACGCCTGGGCATACGACATCGCCGTCCGCTGACCAGACCGCCGCCACTCCCTCCTGGAAGGCTCGATCATGACCGCAGCAACGCAGACCCCGACCCTGACCTTCGACCGCAATATCCCGCGCGGCATCGTGCACCGGGAATCCATCGCCGAGGTGTTCCTCACCGACGCCCAGCCGGTGCCGGGCGGAGCTGTCTTCGCCGCCCAATTACCCCGCAACCACTCATATTTCAGCGATCATCGCGGCACCTCCACCACCTACGATCCGCTGCTGCTGATCGAGGTGTTCCGGCAGGTCGCCATCTACTACGCGCACACCTTTCTCGGGGTGGATCGTTCGGAGAAGTTCATCTTCGGCTCCGCCGATTTCGCCATCGCCGATCCGGACACCCTGCGCATCGGCAACTGCCCCGGACATTGCGTCATCGAGGCGCGGGTGGTCGGCGAGAAGCGCCGGGACGATCAGATCATCGGCCTGTCGCTGGAGATGGTGGCCGAGATCGAGGGCCACGAAGCCGCCAGGGAGGTGATGGTCTATCAATGGATGCCCGCGCCGGTGTGGAACCGGATCCGGGTGCGCGGGCGCGAATCGCTCGGCCTGCCGCCGCAGCACACGATTCCGGAGCAGCTGCCGGTCGCGCGGATGCGGCCGGGCTCGGTGGGCAGGCACAATCCGCGCAATGCCATCCTCGCCAACCCGGTGCTGGCCGGGCTGGAGCTGTCGGCGCTGACGATCATCGACACCAACCACCCCTCGCTGTTCGATCACGCCCTCGATCATGTGCCCGGCATGTTGCAGTTCGAGGCCGCCCGCCAGATCGCGATGGCCGCCGCGAACGCCGTACTCGGATTGGACACCAGCCGCATGGTGATGCATCGGCTGGATATCGAGTTCACCAAATTCGGTGAGTTCGAACGCGATACGGTCGCCAAGGCCACCGTAGCCGCGGTGCCCGGTGACGCCGGCGGTGCGCGGGCTCAGGTGAGTCTGGTCCAGGGCGATGATGTGATCGCCGCCGGTGCGGTGGAACTGCGCTTCCGCCCGGCCGACGTCTGGACCATGGTCCAGTGAGCGGGCCGATCACGTCGGGGCCGTTCGTCTGGTTCGATTTCGGTGGCGTGCTCTCCCCACCGCTGGATGAGCTGTTCCTGCGGTACGAGCAGGTGACGGGCATTCCGGTGGACCTGTTCAAGTACGCGATCGCCGAAGTCGGCGCCCAATACGGGCTGCCGCCGCTGGCGCCGATCGAATTGGCCCTGCTCGACGAGCGGGCCTGGGTGCGCAAGCTGCATGCCGCGATCCGGGCCAAGGAACCCGATCTCGACCTCTCGCGCAGCGAAGCGGATTTCGGCCGGCAGTGGTTCGCCGGGCACCAGGTGAACCCGGCGGTGCGCGATTTCGTCATCGAACTGGCCGACAGCGGAACTCCGGTGGGAGTGCTGAGCAACAACGTTGTCGAATGGGAACCGCACTGGCGCAGCATGATCGACCTCGATGACGTGCTCAGTGCGCTCGTCGATTCCTGCAAGGTGGGGTTCCGCAAACCCGATGCGCAGATCTTCGCCATCGCGGCCGAGGCCGCGGGCGTCGCACCGGAGCAATGCGTCCTGATCGACGATCTGGCCGAGAATTGTGCCGCCGCACGGGCGTCGGGCTGGACGGCGGTGCGGTTCCGTGATGCCGGGCAGGCCATCGCCGAGGTGCGTGAGGTCCTCGACCGATGGCCCGGCTGACCATTGCCTCACAAGGTGGCGGCAAGGTAACCGTCGGGCCGGATCAGGGCCGAGGTCCACGTCTGGTCCGGGGTTACCTTGCCGGTCACCACCAGGGCATCGGCCGGTGCGTCCGGCACCGGTGTGTGCTCGTCGGGCCGGATCGCCACGAATCGGCCCGCGCGCAGCAACTCCACCAGGGTGCGCTCGCGGCCATCGGCCTCGGTCAGCACCAGATCGTGCTGGAAACCGGACTGGAACTGCCCGCTGATGAGCTGGGCGACGGCATCATGGATCACCGGAACCGCGAGCACGGCCAGCACGGCATCGCGCAGTTGCGGGGAGTGCGGGTTCATCATCCGCGATTGCAGCACGGTATTGCCCACCACCGCCGAGGCGACGGCCACGCGTTCGCGCGAGTAGTCGTCCAGGATCGCGGGCGGGTCGCCTCCGGTGATGACCCTGGCCAGCCGCCAGCCCAGCGCGAACGCGTCCTGCATGCCGGTATTGAGGCCCTGGCCGCCCAGCGGATAGTGACTGTGCGCGGCATCGCCTGCCAGCAGCAGGCGTCCCTCGCGCAGGCGGGTGCGGAAGCGGCCGTGGTCGCTGAACCGGGTCAGGTGGCTGATCTCGGCCAGTTCCGGTGGAGTGCCGAGCACGTGACCGAGACGGTCGCGGTACTCCTCGACGGTCGGTTCCGGGCGGTGCTCGAGTGGACCGCTGAAATCCATCGCGATGATTCGGGCCTGGCCGTACGGGTTCGGGTTGTGCATGGTCCAGCCGGTGGACGTCGGATTCCAGCCGGGCGGAATCTGTTCCGGCGCTGCGGCGACGGCAAGCCCGGCAATGGCATTCATGCTCGCCGGGTACGTCGTGGCGGGAAAATTGCCGGTCCGCGCGACGAGGCTGCGGGCGCCGTCGGCGCCGACGGCATAGGCCGCGCGAATCCGCAGGGTGCGGTCGCCGGCGAGGTCGAGAACATCGGCGCGCACCGCTTCGGCGGTTTCCGTCAGCCCGGTGACGGTGTGGCCGCGCAGAATTCGCGCACCGAGTTCCCTGGCGCGTTCCTCGAACGCGGCCTCCAGCCGAGCCTGCGGGATCCCCGCGATCGGCGCCGGTTCCACACTCGGCGCGCTGAGGGCGAGCACCGGCTGGGCGGCGAATTGGAATCGCGTCCGGCGCACGCCGTGCGGATCGCGGCGGATGTCCTCGGGCCGGACACCGGGGAGATAACCGCGACGGGCCAGCAGCGACAGCGACCGCGCGTGCACCGTACCCGCGCGCGGGCGCACATCGAGTTCGGTGCGGGTTTCCACGACGACGGTCCGGATCTGCTGCAAGGCCAGTTCTGCGGCGACCAGCATGCCCACCGGGCCGCCGCCGACCACCAGGACATCGGTGTCGATGAGGGCATCGGTGCTGCTGTGGTCGGGCCGGGGCGCCGTGGTCATCACATTCTCCTGGGGCGGGGTGGTCGCGGGCCGGTGCGCGGTTGCGGTTGTACTAGAAGGATCGTAGCTACTAGCATCATAGTATCTATCGGCCGGGTAGTCGCCGACTCCGCGTCCAGTCCATCCACCGCCCCAGGGGTATTCATGTCGACAGTCACCACCGAATCCGAAGTACCGAGCGCGACACCGAGCCGGGCGACGCTGCCCGTGGTGCTCGCCGCTCAGTTCGTCACACCGATGGCGATCGCGGGCACCGCGATCGCACTGCCACTCATCTCCGAAGATCTGGGCTCGAATCCCACTGCGCTGCAATGGGTTGTCAACGGATTCAATATCGCGTTCGCGCTCACCACGCTGCTGTGGGGAGCGGTCAGCGACCGGATCGGGCATCGCCGCACCTTCGGCCTCGGTGCCGCGCTGGTGGTCGCGGGCAGCGTCGGCAGCGTCGCCGCGCCGAATCTGCTGGTGCTCGACCTGGCCCGGGTGCTCGCCGGTGTCGGAGCCGCGGCCATCCTCACCGGTTCCACCGCCCTGCTGTCCGCCGCATACGAGGGCCCGGCCCGGACCAAGGCCTTCGCCGTCTTCGGCACGGTGAACGGCCTCGGCCTCGCCCTCGGCCCGACCATCTCCGGCCTGCTGATCTCACTGGTGGACTGGCGCGGTGTGTTCGTGGTGCACGCGCTGATCCTGGCCGCCGCCGGAATCGGCACGCGGCTGCTGCCCGCGGCGAAACCCGCTGCCGCCGAACACGGTCCGATCCTCGATCTCGGCCTGCTGCGCAATCGGGAGTTCCTGGCGATGTGCCTGGTGCCGGTGGCCGGTTCGATCGGTTTCGTCACCCTGCTCACCTATCTGCCCTCGGCCCTGAGCGGTATCACCGACCTGTCGGCCGGCACCTCCGGGCTGCTCATGCTGGCGATGACCATCCCGGTTTTCGTCGCCCCGGTGGCAGTCGGGCAGCTGATCACCCGCTTCCCGGCGCTGACCATCGGCAAGGTCGTCTACCTCAGCCTCGGCGCGCTGATCCTCGGCAACGCCGGTGTGCTCACGCTGTCCCAGGACCGCTCGGTCGCGTGGATCATCGTCCCGATGGTGCTGCTCGGCCTCGGCTTCGGTCTGCCGATCGGCCTGGTCGACGGACACGCGTTGTCGGTGGTTCCCGCCGAACGCGGTGGTACCGCGGCCGGGCTGCTGAACTTCTTCCGCATCGGCAGCGAGGCGGTCTTCGTGGCCGGCTACGCCATCGTGCTGGCCGCGGTCGTCGGCACGCAGCTCAGCGGAGCGGCCGCCCATGACACCGCGGCGGGCCAGTTCGGCCACCCCGACGTCTACCGGACGGCCTTCACCACCACAGTCGGCGTTCTCATCGCCCTGCTCGTCGTGCTCACCCTCCTCATCGTCGCGGTGCGCGGTCGTGCACGAACCACCGAGAACCGGGAATTCGGTTCCAGCCCAGAAGGAGTCACCTCATGACCCACGCACTCGACGCGGTCCGGGTCGATCTCGACGGTCTCGCCGGTATCGCCCCGCCCACCATGATCGAACCGCTGCCCGAGCATTCGCGCGGAGGACTACCGCAGGTCACGCTGCCCAGCGGGCATACCGCCGCGCACCTCACCTCCTATCGCGACGTGCACGCGGTGCTGACCGATGTCAGCTTCGCGCGGGCGGAAACCAATGTGGACGACGGTCCCACCTTCCTGCCGACGATCATGCCCACCGAGATGTTGCTCAACCTGGACCATCCCGGCCACGGGCGGCTCAAGGGCTTCGTGGCCTCGGCCTACAGTGCGGCCACCATGGCCCGGCGGGTGCCTGCCGTGCACCGGGTGCTCGACGATGCGCTCGCCGAGCTGCGGGCCCAGCGTGAACGCGGTTCGGCCGACCTCGTGGGTGCGCTGCTCGATCCGGTGACCATCGGCGTCAATGTGGACTACCTCGGCATCCCCACCGCCGATATCGCCCACTTCCGGCATCTGTCGCGGGAGATGCAGCTGGCCCACGACACCGATGTGGACAAGCTGCTCGCCGATTTCTGGACGCTCTACCACTACATCGAGGACCTGGTGGCGCGGCGCCGCGACCTGCGGCCCGGCCTGATCCTCGACCTGCTCGCCGCACGCGATTCGGTATCGCCGCCGGTTACCGATGCCGAATACGCGGCGATTCTGCTCGGCTCGGTGGTCGGCGGGGATCAGAACATCCTGTCGGTGATCACCAAGATCGCCTATGTGGCCCTGGCGCGACCGGAGTTGTGGCGGTACCTGGTGGATCATCCCGACGACATCCCCACTGCCGTGGAGGAGTTCTTGCGACTGCTTCCGCTCGGTCGGATCTCGACGTTTCCCCGGGTGAGCACGCGCGAGATCCAGCTCGGCGCAGGCGTGCTGTACCCCGGTGAGATCGTCTACGCCGACGCGCATGCCGCCAACCGTGACCCGGATGTGTATCCCGATCCGGCAGTGATCGATCCCGCACGTAATGGCAAGCGCCACCTACAGTTCGGCTACGGTATGCATCACTGCATGGGTGCGGCGATGGCGCGGATGGAGATCACCGAAGTGCTGCGCCGCCTGGTCGCCGAACTGCCAACCCTGGAACTCGCGGTGCCGGAGAACACCATTCAGTGGGAAACCGGGGTGCTCGTGCACCGGCCGGTCTCCCTGCCCGTCACCTGGTAGCCGGCGCGGCCGGATGACGACGCCGGTCGGCGGCGAGAATCGCCTCGAGCAGCCCGGGGAACACCCGCTCCATATCGTCGCGCCGCAACTTCGTCATCCGGCCGTTGCCCACATCCCGCTGCCAGATCAACCCGGCCTTGCGCAGCACCCGGAAATGGTGGGTCCGCGTCGACGGCGCCCACGGCATCCCGAACACACTGCAGAACTGCTCGGTCCCCTCCGGCTCGGCATACAACTGCGCGATCACGCTGCGCCGATTGTCATCCGCGAGCGCGGCCAGCACCGTGGACAGATCGAACTCCTCGAGATCAGGATGCCCATCCGCATCGGCCACGATCCACTCCTTCGATGGGTGCCATAGCTATGTCAGCCATAGTACCTTTGGTCGTGGGTGCCGGATGCCCGCTCGTCGCCGAAAAATGCCGGGTCCAGGCGGCTCAGGCGTTCACGGTCGGCGAAAATGTCCAGCTCGGCGATCGTGCCTCCGGCGACGGTGAAGGCCAGTACGGCGAGCGGCTGACCGTGACTCGCCGCGACCAGACCGGCAGCACCGTTGACGAGTGCCGGGTGGGCGTTCTCCGCGCGCGACGCGAACGCGATTGCCTGCTCGGCGATTTCCGATGCGCCTCGGAGGTGCCTGACCACACCGCCGCCGATTTCGGCACGCACGACGACATCGGGGTCCAGAGTCGCGACAAGGGCGTCCAGGTCACCGGCTCTCGCCGCGGCGAGGAAGGCGTCGACCACCCGACGCTGTCGACCGAGGTCGGGATCGGGCATCGGTGCGGCCCGGACTCGTCGACGGGCACGACTGGCAAGCTGTCTCGCCGCCGCCTCGGTTCGGCCGACGATCGGGGCGATCTCGTCGAACGGCATCTGGAACATGTCGTGTAGCAGGAACGCGACCCGCTCGGCCGGCGCGAGCGTACCGAGGACGATGAGCATCGCGAGCCCCACCGCATCCGCGAGCACCGCCTCCTGCTCCGGGTCTACGCCCGCCCGGGTGATGACCGGTTCGGGTAGGCGCTGGTCGAATGGCTCCTCTCGGCGCGAGGTCCGGGTGCGCAGCATGTCCAAGCAGATATGGCCGACCACAGTGGTCAGCCATCCACTTTCTGGGCCGCGCATGGGGTCGACGGTGCGATCCGCCCGGCCGCGACGATTACCGTCGAGCCGCGCGGTGACCACGGCTGCCGGGTGACCTTCACCCTCGACTTCGACGGCCGCGGGGCGGCCACCGCCCTGGTGCCAATGGTTCGGCGCGTGGCGGCCAAGGGCGCACCGGCCAGCCATCAGCGGTTGAAAGAACTGCTCGAGCGTGGTGAAGGCCCCTCGGCGTAGGCCAAGGCGTCGAACTCCTACCCCCGCTTCTCCACCAGCATCTGGGTGAAGAATTCGTAGATCAGCGCCGCTTGGAACGCGGATTGTTTGTTGTCGGCGGCGCCGCCGTGGCCGCCTTCGATGTTTTCGTGGTACCAGACCTGGTGGCCCAGTTGTTCGAGCAGCGCCGCCATTTTGCGGGCGTGGCCGGGGTGGACGCGGTCGTCGCGGGTGGAGGTGGTGAGCAGGATGGGTGGGTACTGCTTGTCGGCGCGGACGTTCTGGTAGGGGGAGTACTTGCTGATGTACTCCCATTCCTCGGGGTTGTCGGGGTCGCCGTATTCGGCCATCCAGGAGGCGCCGGCCAGCAGGCGGTGGTAGCGCTTCATGTCCAGCAGCGGGACCTGGCAGACGATGCCGCCGAACAGTTCCGGGTAGCGGGTGAGCATGACGCCCATGAGCAGGCCGCCGTTCGAGCCGCCGACGGCGCCGAGCTGTTCAGGGGTGGTGATGCCGCGGGCCACCAGGTCGCGGGCGATGGACGAGAAGTCCTCGTACACCTTGTGCCGGTTGGCTTTCTGCACCGAGGTGTGCCATTCGGGACCGTATTCGCCGCCGCCGCGGATATTGGTCATCACCCAGGTGCCGCCGCGTTCGAGCCAGCCCATGCCGGAGGCGCCGCTGTAGGCGGGGGTGCGGGATACCTCGAAGCCGCCGTACCCGGACATCACCGTCGGCTGTGGCGAGTCCTTGTGGTCACGGTGGCGGATGACGAAGTACGGCACCATGGTTCCGTCATCGGAGCGGGCGAAGAATTGTTCGGTCTCGATGCCGTCGGTGTCGAAGAAGCCGGGTTCCTGTTTGAGGCGGGTGGTCTCGCCGCCGACGGAACCGGCGAGCAGCGTGGCGGGGGTGGTGAATCCGCTTGTGGTGAGCATGAATTCGTCACCACCCTCGAGCGGGTCGAGGTTCAGCACGCCGGTGGTCGACATCGGCGGAGTGTCGGCGAGCGGTTCGCGGCGCCAGCCGTCCGCGCCGGGAGTGAGGACGTACAGCTTGGTCTGCACATCCTCGAGTGTGACCAGCAGTAGATGGTTCTCGGTCCAGCCGTAGCCGTGCAAGGCGGTGTGGGCGTCGGGTTCGAAGAGCACCTCGAAATCGCGTCCACCGGAAAGGAAATCGTCGAAGTTCGTGACGATCAGCGCGCCGGCGGGGTAGGTGGTCGACCCGACCTCCCATGGCGATTTCAACCGCACCAGCAACCAGTCCTTGTACCAGGATTCACTGGCATCCAGCGGTGTCTCCAGTTGACGCCAGGTGCCGTTGGCCTCGAGCAGGTACACCTCTTCGTTGAAGAAGTCGATGGCGCGCCCGATGTAGTGACGCTCGTAGCCGGGCGTCCGGTCGTAGCCTGCGGACACCGCCACATCGGCGGCCTCGCCCTCGAACACCGTCTCCGCCGCCGCGAGCGGGGTGCCGCGACGCCAGCGCTTGGCGATGCGCGGATACCCGGAATCGGTGAGCGAACCGGGCTCGAAATCGGTGCCGACGTACACCGCGTCGATGTCGATCCAGCTGATCTGCGATTTCGCCTCGGGCAGGAAGAACCCGCCATCCTCCGGAGCGATGAACTTCCTGGTCTCCAGATCGAATTCGCGTACCACCTTCGCATCGGCGCCGCCGCGAGAGAGCGAGATGAGCGCGCGGCTCTGCGAAGGTCGCAGCACGCCCGCACCGCCCCACACCCAGTTCTCGTCCTCCTCGGCGGCGACGGCGTCGAGGTCGATCAGCACATCCCAGTCCGGGTTGTCGGTGGCGTACTCGTCGAAGGTGGTGCGCCGCCACAGTCCGCGCGGATGTTCGGCGTCGCGCCAGTAGTTGTACAGCCACTGCCCGCGACGGCCCGGGTAGGCGATCTTGGTGTCGGTGTCGAGCATGTCCAGGATGCGGCGCTGCAACTCGGTGAACCGGTCGGCGGAGGCGAAGCGCTCGACCACGACGTCGTTATGCGAGCGGGCGAAGTCGAGGGCGGCCTCGCCGGTCACCTCTTCGAGCCAGAGATACGGATCAGTCACTTCCTCGTCAACGCCGCTCATCCTCACATTGTTGCCCAGCGGTGACGACCGCCACGCGGCTACCCTCGGCCGCCGGCGGCGAGACATAGGATGAGCTGCTCGGATACTGAACTATCCAGGAGGTTGCCGTGCCGCCGTTTCTGTGGGAGCAGCACAGCTGCCTGCCGCTGCTACCGACCGCCGACGTCAGCGAGCTGGCGCGCTACCCGCTGGGGTCGTACCTGTCGGTGAACGTCGGCTATTCGCCGCAGTCGAGCGCCGACACCCTCGCCCTACTGCAGAAATTTCGCGCCGACGCCCACGCCGACGGGCGGTTCCGGCTGGTCACGAAGGTTTCCGAGATCGGCGACCCGAACACCATCGCACTCGCCTTCGACCTCGAGGACGCGGCCCCGCTCGACGGTGACCTGGACAACGTCGCCCGCTTCCGCGATCTGGGCGTCCGCTCGCTGCTGCCCACCTACAATCACGGGAACGCCGCAGGCTGCGGCTGCCTCGATGCCGAGGACACCGGGCTCACCGGCTACGGCCGCGACCTGGTGCGCGCGTTGAACGAGGCGGGCGTGTTCGTCGACGGTGCGCACTGCTCCCGCCGCACCGGCTTGGACCTGGCCGAACTCACCGAGGCCCCGATGATCTACAGCCACGCCAACTTCGACGCGGTCTGGGAGCATCCGCGCAATATCACCGACGATCAGGCCAGGGCCTGCGCGGCCACCGGCGGCGTGATCGGGATCAACGGCGTCGGCATCTTCCTCGGCCGCAATGGCGAGCACGAACGTGCCGAACGGGTGCTGGCGATGGCCGACCACATCGAATACGGCGCGGAACTGGTCGGCATCGACCACATCGGCATCGGTTCCGACTACTCGTTCGACGCCGAGGACTTCAACCACGAGATCCGCACCAATCCCGGCGCCTTCTCCGATGCGTACACCAAGTGGGGCCCCCTGCAATGGACCCCACCCGAAGACCTGCTGGGCCTTGCCGAGGTGCCAGGACTGGACAACGTGCTCGCCGAGCGCGGATTCAGCGAAGCCGACCGAGCCGCGGTGTTCGGCGGGAACTTCCGCCGGGTCGCTGAGCAGGTCTGGGTCGACTGACGGTCGACGCATCGACCACGCTCGCCGGCGGCGCTGCGGGCGGCCAGGGGCGGGGCGATGACGAGCCCCATCCCTGACGGCGAGCAGTCCGCGTCTCATCCGAGGCGGACCAGCATCTTGCCCGAGTTCGCGCCGGTGAGGACACCGAGGAAGGCGGCGGGGGCCTGGTCGAGACCTTCGTACACGGTGTGCCGGGTGCGCAGGGTGCCGTCGGCGAGCCATCCGGCGGCCTTGGCGATGTATTCGCCGAAGATCGGGAAGTAGCTGTTCACCAGCATGCCGCGCAGGGTGATTTCCCTGGTGGCGGCCAGGAACAGGTCCGGTCCCCGCTGGGTGGAGTCGCCGTTGTAGCCGCTGATGGCGCCGACCAGGGCGATCCGGCCGTGCGGACGCATCGCTTCGACGGCGACGCGGAGGTGTTCGCCGCCGACGCTGTCGAGGTAGACGTCGATGCCCTCGGGCGCGGCCTGCGCCAACTGGCCGGCGAGGTCGCCGGCGCGGTGGTCGATGGCGGCGTCGAAGCCGAATTCCGTTGTCAGCAATTCGGTTTTGGCCGGGCCACCCGCCGAACCGATCACCCGGCTCGCGCCGAGCTCGCGCGCGATCTGCCCGGCCACGCTGCCGACCGCTCCCGCCGCCGCCGAGATGAACACCGTGTCGCCCGGGCGGACCGGAGCCACGTCGGTCAGCGCCGCGTAGGCGGTGAGGCCGGTGGTGCCGAGAGCGCCGAGATAGTGGTGTGGTTCGGCGAGCGACGGGTCGATGACGGTGGCGGTGTCGCCGTCGATCACCGCGTGCTCGCGCCAGCCCGCGAAGTGGGTGACGGTGGCGCCGACCGGAATTCCGGCGAACCGGGACGCGATCACCTCACCCAGCGCCGAACCCTCCAGCGCCGCACCCACCTGGAACGGCGGAATGTAGGAAGGCTTGTCGTCCATGCGGCCGCGCATGTACGGGTCGACCGACATCCAGGTGTTGCGGACCAGGATCTGGCCGTCGGCGAGGTCGGGGATCGGCGTGGTGACGAGATCGAAGTCGGCCGCGGTCGGCGCACCGGAAGGACGTGCGGCCAAACGGATTTCGCGGGTGGTGGTGGGGGCGGGCGAGTGAGCTTGCTCGTTGGCCGCAATCTGCTGTCCGGTGGTGATCTGCATCGTTGTGCCTCTCTCGCTTCGCGGACTGTCCGTCCGGATACGACGAAGGTATGGCGGTTCCGGGACGCATCCCAGGTCCGCGCATGCCACGAACCGGTCCGGACGCGCCGCCCGCCGACGAAGCCAGTCGCAGCCCAGCCGCAGTGGGACTCGTCGCCGCCGGACGCGGCGCTACCGGCGGGCAGAGTGCGGCACGGCAGTACCGAACACGCCGGTCCGGTCGTCGCGGTGAGTGCCTGCCCGGGCGCCCCGATGCCCGCCGCCGGCCCCGTCGGCAGCCGACTGGTCGGGCTCCGGTGCCGGCTGCGCGGGCTGAATCTCAGCGGCGCCGAACAGTTCCTGGCGCGGCTCCGCTCCAGCGCCGAAACGCTTTGCGCAGTGCGCGATCGTCGGTGAAGCCGAGGCGGGCAGCCACGGTGGCGGTCGTCGATCCGGCGCTCAGGAGCTCCTCGGCGCGGCGATATCGCACCCGATCGAGCTCATGACGCCAGGTGGTGCCGTGGTCGGCGAGACGTCGTTGCAGGCTGCGGGGGCTCATCGCCACCCGGGCCGCGACCTCCGCGAGGGTGGGAGCGCCCGCGTCGATGGCAGCGGCGAGGGCGTTACGAAATTCGTCCAGCGGTCCCGCGACCGGACGCGCGGCGGCGAGCACCAGATCCGCGTGACTGCGCAGCAGCTCCGCGAGAGCGGGATCGGCGCGGACCAGCGGGGCGAGGGCGTCGGCTTCGGCGAAGGTGATGGTGTCGGCGGGCGCGTCGAACTCGATGCGGCTGGTGCCGAACGCTTCGGTGAGCATCCGGTGCTCGCGCGGAGCCGGATGGCTGAAGGTGATCCGGGCCGGGGCGACGTTCCTGCCGAGACCTTCGCGGGCCCGCCGCAGGTAGTAGCCGAGCACGTACTCGTTGACGACCGAGGCCACCGCCGGATCGCCCGCCCCGGTGCGGTAGCCGACGGTCAGCTCACCAGCATGGTGCAGATCGAAACCTTCGGTCGCGGCGGTGACGAGCTGGTGGTACGGCTGGGCCGCGGTGAGCGAATCGGCGAGAGTCGCGCCAGTGGTGATCAGATAGTCCCAGGTGCTGAGCCGGCCCAGCGGTGCGTCCTCGACGACGGCGAGCCCGGCACCCGGCCCGGCGCTAGCGAGCAGCTCCCACAGCTGGATCAGCGAGCGCATCGGTACCCGGTCGAGTTCGCCGCGCAGTGCGTCGTCCGAGGTGCCATGAATCGTCGCGAGGCGTTCGGGGGCGATGCCTGCCCGCAGCGCGGTGTCGCGGACCAGGCGGATCAGCTGGGTGGAGGCGGTTCCGCCCAGCGTGTCGGCGTCGGCCGCCGCGCCCCGGTGCACTCGCGCGTCGACGTGGTCCGCCTCGGCGCTCCGGGCGACATACGAGCCCACTCGCTCGTCTGACCGGCCGAGGCGCCCGGTATCCGGCGAGGTGCTGAACCGATCCGATCGGCCCGGTTCGGCGCGGGCGGTGCTCGCGGCCCGCGGTCTCGTTCGCGCCCGCGATTCGGCCCCGCCGGACATCGTCGCGGCACTGAGACCGGCACTGCCGTATCGCCCGGTAACCACGGGACCACCGTAACCACCCGCGACAGCTGGAATAACTACTCACGAGTAGCCGTCGACTCCTCACCATTGCGGGGGATAGGCGAGTGAACTTCCAGCAACAGCGTTAGGCTCGAAGCCGTGACTTCCCACTACGATGTCGTCGTTCTCGGTGCTGGTCCCGGCGGTTACGTCGCCGCGATTCGTGCCGCTCAACTCGGCCTGCGAACAGCGATTGTCGAGCAGAAATACTGGGGTGGCGTGTGCCTGAACGTGGGCTGCATCCCATCCAAGGCGCTGCTGCGCAACGCGGAGCTGGCTCATATCTTCACCAAGGAAGCGAAGACCTTCGGTATCTCCGGTGAGGCGTCCTTCGATTTCGGCGCGGCGTTCGACCGCAGCCGCAAGGTCGCCGACGGCCGGGTCAAGGGCGTCCACTTCCTGATGAAGAAGAACAAGATCACCGAATACGACGGTCTCGGTACCTTCACCGACCCGAACACCCTCTCGGTGGCGTTGAGCAACGGCGGCACCGACACCGTCACCTTCGACAACGTGATCATCGCGACGGGCACCGTCACCAAGCTGCTGCCCGGCACCTCGCTGAGCGCCAACGTCGTCACCTACGAGGAGCAGATCCTCACCCGCGACCTGCCCGGATCCATCCTGATCGTCGGCGCGGGCGCGATCGGCATGGAGTTCGGCTACGTGCTGAAGAACTACGGGGTCGACGTGCGCATCGTCGAGTTCCTCGATCGCGCGCTGCCCAATGAGGACGCCGACGTCTCCAAGGAGATCACCAAGGCGTACAAGAAGCTCGGCATCACCATCACCACCGGTGCGGCCGTGCAGTCCATCGAGGACGACGGCTCCAAGGTCACCGTCAGCATCAAGGACAACAAGTCCGGCTCGGTGGAGACCGTCACCGTCGACAAGGTGTTGCAGGCCGTCGGCTTCGCGCCGCGGGTGGAGGGCTACGGCCTGGAGAACACCGGCGTGGCGCTCACCGATCGCGGCGCCATCGCGATCGACGACTACATGCGCACCAATGTGCCGCACATCTACGCCATCGGCGACGTCACCGCCAAGCTGCAGCTTGCGCATGTCGCGGAGGCGCAGGGTGTGGTCGCGGCCGAGACCATCGGCGGTGCGGAGACCATGCCCCTCGGCGATTACCGGATGATGCCACGCGCCACCTTCTGTCAGCCGCAGGTCGCCAGCTTCGGTCTCACCGAACAGCAGGCCCGCGACGAGGGCTACGACGTGAAGGTCGCGACCTTCCCGTTCACCGCCAACGGCAAGGCGCACGGCCTCGGCGATCCCACCGGTTTCGTCAAGCTCATCTCCGACACCACGCACGGTGAACTGCTCGGCGGCCACCTCATCGGCCCCGACGTCTCCGAGTTGCTGCCGGAGCTGACCCTGGCCCAGAAGTGGGACCTCACGGTCAACGAGCTCGCCCGCAACGTGCACACCCACCCGACGTTGAGTGAGGCCCTGCAAGAAGCCATCCACGGCCTCGCGGGGCACATGATCAACTTCTGATCGCGAACCGATCGGTCCCTGCCGACCCGGCGCCGGTGCCACCCGCACCGCGCCGGGTCGCTTGCGTTCATGGGCCTGATCAATGCGCTGCGGCTCACCGCGCGGTCGTCGGTCGATGCGTCGATGCTGCCGACCTCATTCGGTGATCGGCCGCCTCGGTGGAAGTTCCACAGCGGATCACGCGCGTGTTCGTTAGCCTGCCTACATGTCTGATGTGGCGGCGGAACAGGACCGGATCGCGCTGGTGCTCGGCGGGGGCGGGCCGGTAGGGATCTGCTGGCTGGTCGGTCTCGGGGTCGGGTTGCGGGAGGCGGGAATCGATCTGACGCGTGCGGATCGGTTTGTCGGGACCTCCGCGGGCGCTGTGGTCGGCTCGGTGTTGGCGGGCGACGGCGAGCTGTCGCGGCTGCTGGCCGCCGAACGGTCGGATTCGGCTCCCGTGCAATACGATTCGACGGTCATGATGGAGATCACCGGCCTCATCGGCCGGCGGGGGCAGGATCCGCGGCAGATGCGCAGGCGGATCGGCGAGCTGGCTCTGGCCGCCAGGACCGGTGAGCCGGCCGAGCATATCGAGCGGATCGGCGCGCTGGTCGGCTTCGCGGACTGGCCGGATGCGGACCTGGTGATCACCGCCATCGACGCGGGCACCGGTGAACTGCGGCCGTGGACCCGCGACGACGTCGCCACTCTCCCGCAAGCGCTGGCCGCCAGCACGGCCGTGCCCGGTGTCTTCCCGCCCATCCCGATCGACGGCAGCCACTACTACGACGGTGGCTACCGCTCCAGCATCAACGCCGATCTGGCCGCCGGGGCCGACGTCGTGGTGATCATGGAGCCATTGGCACACGTGTATCCGCGCAGCCGCGCCGACCGTGAGCACGGCTGCGGACGGGAGATCTCGATCGTGCCCGACGCAGGCGCCATCGAAGCGTTCGGAGTGGACCTGTTCAGCACCGCCGCGCTGCAACCCGCGTACGAGGCCGGCGTACGCCAGGCCGCCGAGGCGGCCGCGCGACTGAAAGAAGTGTGGCCGAACCGATGACGGGCCGACGATGAAGCGCCGGGTCTTGATCGGCGCGGCGGTGACGTTGGTGGTGGTCGTTGTGCTGGCCGTCGGCGGCTACTACTTGATGAACTCGCGGACCTTCCAGTTGGCCGGCCGGATCGTCGATCGAGTCGACACCGACGAGAAGGTGGTCGCACTGACGCTGGACGACGGACCGACCACCAAAACTCCCGAGGTACTGAAGGTGCTGGCCGAGGCCGAGGTGCCCGCCACGTTCTACCTGAACGGGCGTGATCTGGCCGTGCATCCGGAGTTCGGCGCGGCGATCGCGGCGGCCGGTCACGAGATCGGCAACCACACCTACAACCACCGGCGCATGGTGTTCGTGACGCCAGGCACCGTCGCCGACGAGGTGGGCCGTACCGACACCGAGATCCGCAGGACCGGATACCAGGGCCCGATCACCTTCCGCCCGCCCTACGGCAAAAAGTTGTGGACGCTGCCGAAGTATCTCTCCGACCACGACACGACCACGGTGATGTGGGATGTGGAGCCCGACTCCGGGAGCGCGCCGAGCGCCGAGCGGATCGTCGAGCAGACGGTGGCAGAGGTGCGACCCGGCTCGATCATCCTGCTGCACGTCATGTTCGGGAACCGGGCGAATTCCCTGGCCGCGATCCCGGGCATCGCTGCCGCGTTGAAGGCCGACGGGTACCGGTTCGTCGTCGTTTCGGACCTGCTCGGGCGATAGCAGGCCCTTGTCCGCAGGGCAGGTCCGGCTCTGCATGTCGGGGCCGGACCCGGAGCCGAGGAGGGCCCGATCGTCTCGGCAGCTCGGCAGCTCGGCAGCTCGGCAGCTCGGCAGCTCGGCAGCTCGGAAACTCGGGAACTCGGTGGGCGCGGGCTGTCGCGCACCGCGGACGCTGGTGGGTGGTCTCCGGGGGCCCCACCCGCAGCCGAGGCGCGGGTAGGCTCGGGCAGGGCCTGCGCGTCCGGTCGTCGCACGGCCGGGTGCACCGAGTTTCGTGAAAGAGGCGAGCGCAGATGGTTTCGACGTCGCAACCACGTGTGTCCCCGGGGCGATTGCGTCAGCTGGGACCGATCAATTGGGTGGTCTGGCAGGTGCTCTCGCGGGCCGCGGGCACCGCGGACGCACATCTGTTCAGCACCCTCGGCCGTACCGGCGGATTGTTCCGCGGCTGGCTGCACTACTCCGGCAAGCTCATGCCCGGCGGCAAGCTGACCAGGCACGAATCCGAACTCGTCATCCTGCGGGTCGCGCATCTGCGCTCCTGCGACTACGAGATGGACCATCACATCAAGCTCGGCAAGCGCGCCGGCGTCACCCCCGAGATCCTGGACCGGGTGTGCACCGGCCCGGACGCCACCGGCTGGTCCGAAAAGCATCGGGCCCTGCTCATCGCCGTCGACCAATTGGTCACCACCCGTGACATCGACGACGCCGCCTGGGAGCAGCTGGCGACTTACTACGACGACCGCCACCTCATCGAAATCGTCCTGCTGACAAACCAGTACGAGGGCCTGGCCTCGACGATCACCGCGCTGCGCATTCAACGCGACGAGATGAAGCACTAGCACCGACCGGGACGCGGCGTCTGCTGTGCGAGCGTCACGGGCATCGAACCGTGGCTGTTCGCCGAGCGGTGACGTCAGCACGCGGGCTGGAACGGATAGCACGGGGGCGGCGGCGGTTTCGCAGCCGTCGGCGGCGCGGGAACGGGCACCGGCGGCGGCTGCCGTTCGGCATCGACTCCGCTCGACCCGGCAGTGCTCACCACCAGCGCGACCAGCCCAGCGATCAGGCCGAAGAACACACACATGATGCCGATGCCCAAGATGCTGTCGATATCGGTGTCGCGTTCGGTGGCGGCCACGGGCCGGGTGCCGTACGGGGAGCCGAAGCTCCGCGATGATCGCCTGACGCGGTAGTGGTGATAACGCGGTGATCGGTATCTGCGTCCTGACGGGCGACGGTCATGGGCGCGGACCGGACGCCCGTTCCTGATATGAGCACGAACGTCGGGCATATTCACATTGTCGCAGCCGGTGCGCGCAATGTGCACCGATCTTGCTGTGGCACAAGGCTTGTCGATCAGGTGCCGGCGCGGCCGATCAATCTTTCCAGTCCGTCGAGCACCCGGGCGAGCCCGAACTCGTAGGCGTGATCGGCGCTGTAGGCGGCATCGTGGGCCGCGCCTGCGGCGGCGCCTATGCGGGTGGCGAGCGGGTATCGGTCTGGGGAGATGAGGGATTCGAGCAGCGGCGCGGCGCGTTCCCACCATTCGCTGTCGGTCATGGAGGTGTCGGCGGCGGCGCCGGCGGTGTCGTTCGCGATGCGCGCGACGGAGGTGACGAAGCCGAGCAGGTAGGTCAGGGCGGCGTCCATCTGGACGTCGTCGAGGCCGAGGCCGTCGAAGGCGCGCAATTCGTGGTCGTATTTGGCGGTTTGGCCCGGGCCGAGCGGCGGGCGGGTGGTCGGGATGTAGGCCACCCATGGGTGCTCGGTCAGCATCGCGCGGTTCTCCGCGGCGACGGTCGCGACCCGTTCGCGCCACGGCAGGCCGGTGAGGTCGGCGCGCGGCATGGCGAGGTAGACGGCGTCGAGCATGAGATCGATCAGCTCGGCCTTGCCGGGGACGTAGGTGTAGGTCGCCATCGGGGTGAGCCCGAGGTGGGCGGCCACCGCGCGCATCGTCACGGCGCCGATGCCCTCGGCATCGGCGATCTCGATGGCTGCGGCGACCACCTCGTCGACACTGCTGCGCTGCTTGGGCCCGCGCCCGGACGAGCTGGGCACCCGCCACAGCAACTCGAGGGTCCGTACGGGGTCTCCCGCGCTACTGCGTTCCTTCGGCCCGGCCATCCCACCTCCATAGAGTGATTCACATCACAATGCGGCGTATCAGAAATTTCTCTACAAAGTATAGCGTACTTAGTAAAGAGAACCGCCATCAGAAGGAGCCCGGTATGCGCATCACCGAATCCGCCATCTCGCTCAATGTCGCCGACCCGCAGGCCTCGGCGAAGTTCGTCACCGATCATCTCGGGTTCACCGAGAAGATGTCGGCCGACGGGTTCGTCTCGCTCGCCCGGGACGACGCGGGCATGAGCCTCATCTACCTGCGCACCGGCCTGAAGAGCTTCAAGCCGGCCAGTGCCGCGGGCAGCGCGGGCGAAGGCCTGCTCGTGGTGTTCGTCGTCGACGACATCGATACCGAATACGCGCGCCTGCGATCCGAAGGCGTCCCGATCGTCACACCGATCGAAACCGAGGAATGGGGCGAACGCTACTTCCAGATGGCCGACCCCAACGGCATTCTCTACCAACTGGTCCAGTGGGTTTGACCGAATGGCACCCGGCCGCGGTGAGCTGCGGGTACACCGCGCGCCGAGGTGCCGCCGCGCGCCCGTCGTCGCCATTCGGGTGGATTTCCCTCGTGCGGGGCGTCATCATCTAGCGGAACGGCTCGGGCGGCGGCCCTGCGTGTGCGTGGCCCGGCGCCGGGAGCGAAGGCTGGATCGGGACGCACGTCAGGGGTAGTGCACGATGCTGGTGAAGATCGAGTCGGACGCGGAACTGTCCGCGCCCGAACGGGAATTCGTCGAATGCCTGCGCAGGCTCCCGACCACCGGTCTGGCCCTCATCGATCTACAGGTGGGCCCCGAACGCGGAAAACGCCAGGTCGACGCCGTCGTCTGGACGCCGCGCGGGGTCACCGTGCTGGAGGCGCGCGGGTTCCGGCGCAGGCAGAGCGGGATTCTCGAGGTGGGCGGCGGCGGGCCGTGGACCATCAGCTCCCAGCCCGCCGACCTCGAACAACCCGAGGGCGTCAGCGTTTCCGACCAACTCGAGCACGCGGTGCACGAGGTGAAGGCGGCGCTGGAGCATTCGCTGCAAGACCCAGGCCATCTCTGCGGCGCCGTTGTGCTGTTGCCGTGGCGTGGGGCAGTGGTCCGGCCCGCCCGCACCACCCTGCGCCCCGGCTTGGACGTGGTGGTCGCCAATGCCGCCGACACCACCGAATTCCGGATCTACCTGGAGAATTTCGCCGCAGGCCCGCGCGCCTGGACCGCCGATCGCGTGCTGGCCGCGGCCTCGGCGCTCATCCGATCCTGCGGCAGCGACATCCAGCTGACCCGCGATGATCTGCTCACCGAAGGGTTCGACGCCGCCGCGCCGAAACCGAAACCGGTACCCGCCCGCCCCGCGCCGAGCCGCGAACCGAAACCCGAGAACAGCGGCAGGCAGACCGCCGCGGCGTGGGTGGTGTTCACCGCGGGCATGCTCGGCACGCTCGTGGTGCTCGGCGTGATCGTGCGGGCGGTGCTCACCGACGGACCCGACGTCGAACCGACCGCCACCACGACGACCGGTGCCACCGCCACGCCGCAGAGCCGGGCTACGGTTCCCGCGGTGCCTGCAGGCGGCATCGCATCGCCGCGAGAGCCAGTGGCCTGCTGGCCGTTTCAGCCCGGTTGCTGACTACCGCAGGCCGGTACTGCGCGGCCGTGACCGTGAGGGATACGCAGTGCGCCACGCTGTCGCGCACGCACCGACCTGTACCTGCCCGTGCCGACACGAGCGTTGACTCTCGATCCGCACGACCTGTATCGGTGCGGCCCGACGCGAGCACCGCCCGGTCAGTCCCGCACGACCTGCGCCAGCTTGGTCAGACGCAGCGCCGCCTTCGCCCGCGCGATCACATGCGAACGCGACGAATCGATATGTGAGGTCAGCGTTTCCAGCGCGGCGGCGGGATCGCCCGCCAGTAGCTGTTCGGCGATGGTGATGTGCTCGGCCGTCATGGTGGCGATGCGGTCAGGGGTTGGCATATCCATGGTCCGCACCGGACGCACCCGCACCTGCACCGAGGCCAGGGCGTCGGCGAGCGCCGCATTGCCCGCCGAACGCAGCAGCACGATGTGAAACTGGTCGTCGGCGGCGATGAGCGCCGGCCCGGGTTCGGGCGGTTGTGCTGCCAGCCGACGCCAGTGCTCGAGTTCGGCACGGACCAGCTCGAGGTCGTGCGTCGGTTCGCCGAGCGCGCGCTGGATTCCCCTGGATTCCAGCACATTACGCAGCTCGTAGAGCTGGTCGAGTTCGTCCAGGCGCGGCCGGAACGGGTACAGCCCGTCGGCGCGGCGCTCCACCAGTCCATCGGCGAGCAGCCGGGCGAGCGCCTCGCGCACGGGTGTGCGCGACACCCCGTAACTATCCGCGAGCCGTTCCTCGCCCAGCCGCTCGGTCGAGGCCAGCGCGCCGGCCGCCAGATCGCGGCGCACCGCCTCGTACACCTGCGCGCTCAGCGGGATCCGCCCCCGTCGCGTCACGGCGGCTCAGATCGCCATCGCCGAACGGACCACGGACTCCGCGCCCGCACCGCCTTCGCCGGACGACGTGATCCGGCCCGATTCCAGCACGTAATAGCGCTGGGCCGCCTGCAAGGCGAAGCCGATGTGCTGTTCGACCAGCAGCACACTCAGTCCGCCGCGCCGGGTGAGATCGATGATGGTGCGTTCGATCTCCGCGACCACCGACGGCTGGATGCCCTCGGTCGGCTCATCCAGGATGAGCAGTTTCGGTTCGGTGATCAACGCCCTGGCAATGGCGAGCTGCTGACGTTGGCCGCCCGACAGCAGCCCGGCCTTGCGGGTGAGCAGTTCGCGCAGCGCGGGGAACAGGTCGAGCGATTCGTCGATCAGCGCCTTGCCGCGCTTGCGGCCGTCGGCCACCACCTGAAGGTTCTCCGCTGTGGTCAGCTGTGGAAAACTCTGCTGCCCCTGCGGAACGTAGGCGATCCCGCGGCGCACCCGGCGCGAGGGCGAAAGTGACGTGATCACCTCACCATTGAACGTGATGCTGCCGGATTTGCAGGTCAGCAGGCCGACGGCGGTGCGGAGCAGGGTGGTCTTGCCCGCGCCGTTGTGCCCCATGACGGCGACGACGCTGTCGTCGGGCACGGTCAGGGAGACGCCGTGGATCACTTCGGTCCGGCCGTAACCGGAATGGATATCAGCCAATTCGAGCATCGGCGCTCTCCTCGTCGTTCGATTCGGCGGCGGTGCCGAGGTAGACCTGCTGCACCTTGGGATCGGCCTGCACCTGTTCCACGGTGCCTTCGCTCAACACCCGGCCGCCGGCGAGCACCGTCACCGAGGTGGCGAAGGCACGCATGAAGTCCATATCGTGCTCGACCACGACGACGACACGTTCGCCGCCGATGCGGCGCAACAAATTTCCGGTCTCCTCACGCTCCTCGGCGCTCATGCCTGCGACCGGCTCGTCCAGCAGCAGCACCGACGCGTTCTGCACCAGCAGCATGCCGATCTCGAGCCACTGCTTCTGGCCGTGCGCGAGCACACCGGCGGGCTGATCGCGCAGCGCGCCGAGGCCGGTGATCTCGAGCGCCTCCTCGATGCTGGGCAGCACCGATTTGCGCCGCCGCAGCAGGGTGAGCGCGGAACGTCGCGCACCCGCGGCGATATCGAGATTCTGCACGACACTCAGCTGCTCGAAAACGCTCGCGGTCTGGAAGGTGCGCCCGACGCCGAGCCGCGCGATCTGATGCACCTTCTTGCCGAGCAGCTCCACGCCCGATTTCTGCGCCGAGCCGGTGGCCGGGGTGAGGCCGGTGATGGCGTCGATCAGGGTGGTCTTGCCCGCGCCGTTGGGTCCGATGAGGAAACGCAGATCGCCCTGCAACACCGTCAGATCGACCTCGGTGACGGCCTTGAAGCCGTCGAAACTCACCGACAGGCCGCGAACTTCGAGGTATTCGCTCGACATGCCCGCGTTGCCGCCGAGCTTGGGTTCGTGATCGCTCATCGCGTGTGCACCTTCTCTTCGGTCCGCACCGGCAAGGGTTCGGCGGCCGGCTGCGCCGGTGGTGCGCTGTCGCTGGGCTTCGGTCTGCGTTCGGCGATCGCGCGGCGCAGCGTCGGCCACAGTCCGGCCAGCCCGGCCGGCACGAACCCGACCACCACGATGAACAGCACGCCTTGCAGGTAGGTCCAGCCGGATGGGAACTGCTCCGACAGCGCCGTCTGCGCCCACGCCACCCCGATCGCGCCGAGCACCGGGCCGAGCAAGGTGGTGCGGCCGCCGATGGCGACGCCGATCAAGAACGCGATCGACGGCACGACCCCGATATCGGCCGGTGAGATGATGCCGACGATCGGCGTGAACAGCGCGCCCGCGATCCCGGCGAAGAACGCCGCGACCACATACGCGACGATCTTCACGTTGGCCGGGTCGTATCCGAGGAAACGCACCCGCTCCTCCTGATCGCGCACCGCCACCAGCAGCTCCCCGTATCGGCTGTGCATGAGCTGACGCACCACCGCGACCACCGCGAGCAAGGTGCCCGCCGCGATGAAGAACAGCATCTGCCGGTTGACCGGATCGGTGAGCTTGAAACCGAAGAAGGCCCGGAAATCCGAGAGCCCGGTGAATCCGCCGATGGTCTGCTGACCGGTGAGCAGAATCGCCAGCGCCGCCGCCAGCGCCTGACTCAGAATGGCGAAGTACGCGCCCTTGACCCGGCGCTTGAACACGCCGTAACCGAGCGCCGCGGCGACCAGGGCGGGCAGTACGAGAATGGCGATGATCGCCACCGGCGCCGACGCGAACGGCTGCCAATACGCGGGCAGCTCCCGGATCCCGGAGATCTCCATGAAATCCGGCACATCGTTGCCGAGCCGCGCCGCATCCGCCATCTGCAGATGCATCGCCATGATGTAGGCGCCGAGACCGAAGAACACCCCCTGGCCGAGGGTGAGCATTCCGCCACGCCCCCAGGCCAATCCGATGCCTGCGGCCACGATGGCGAAGCACAGGAATTTCGCGAGCAGATTCAACCGGAAATCGCTGAGCACGGCGGGCGCCACCGCGAACAACAAGATCGCGGCCAGGGCGAATCCGCCCCACACGCGGACCGAGGGATTCGCGAACCAGCGCGCTGCGGTGGTCATGCCAGGCTCCTTGTCCGTACCGTGAACAGGCCCTGCGGGCGGACCTGCAAAAAGATCACGATGATCACGAAGACGATCACCTTGGCGATCGAAGCGGTCGTCGAATACTCGATGAACGAAGTGAGCAACCCGAGCGCGAACGCGGCGATCACCGTGCCCTTGATCTGGCCGAGCCCGCCGATCACCACCACCAGGAACGCATCGATCACATAGCTCTGACCGATGGTGGGGCTTGTGGAACCGATCAACGTGAGCGCCACACCAGCGACACCGGCCAGCCCGGAACCGATGAAGAAGGTGCTGATATCGGTGAAACGTGAAGAAACACCGCTGGTTTCGGCGAGATCGCGGTTCTGCACCACCGCCCGGATCCGCCGGCCCAGCGGCGTCGTCTTCAACACGATCGCCAGCGCCGTCACCGCGACCACGGCGAGCACCAGGATGAAGATTCTGGTCTTGGGCACCACGGCATCCAGGATCGTGACACCACCGCTCAACCACTCCGGGACCAGCACATTCTTGGCCGGCGCCCCGAAGATGTCGCGAGCCAGCTGCTGCAACACCAGGCCGACACCGAAGGTGACCAGCAGCGTGTCCAGCGGACGGTGATACATCCAGCGGATCAATCCCATCTCCAGCGCCGCCCCCAACGCGCCGCCGACCAGGAATCCGACCAGCAACGACACCAGTAGCGACACCCCGGCCGACGACACCACCTGCTGGACAACGTAGGTGGTGTAACAACCGGCCATGATGAACTCGCCGTGCGCCATATTGATCACGCCCATCTGACCGAAGGTCAGCGCGAGCCCGAGCGCGGCGAGCAACAGGATCGACCCGAGGCTCAACCCCGTGAAGAGCTGGCCTACAACGACTTCCATCCAAACTCCGTATCTTCTTGCCGCTGGCGCGGCGTGTTCGCGGCCCACGGGCCGCGAACCGGGCTCCTCGGGGTCGCCCGTAGCGTGGCCGGCCCTGTGGTCCTGTTCTCGGCGGGGCGTCTGATGCTGGTCGGGTGGTTCGCGGCCCCCTCATGGGTCCTGGCAACCCGTGGCGGGGATGCTTCGTCGCATCCGGCTCGTGAGCTGCCGGACCAGGCCGCGAACCGCGGTCGTCCAGAACCTGCCGCGGCGGTCGGCATCCGCCGCGGCAGCCGGGCTTACTTCAGTCCCTCGGCCCAGGGGTAGGTGTCGAGGTAGGGGTCGGGTGCGATGGGCTGCCCGGAATCCCAGACCGTGTAGATGAGGCCGTCCGCGCGAATTTCGCCGATCCGTGCGGTCTTGGTGATGTGGTGGTTGCTGCCGTCGATGGTCACCAGGCCCTCGGGTGCTTCGAAACTCACGCCGTCGGCGGCGGCTTGAATATCGGCCACCGCGAAGGAATTCGCCTTTTCCACCGTGTTCTTCCACAGGTACACCGAGGCGTAGGCCGCTTCCATCGGATCGGAGGTGGGCTTGTCGGCGCCGAAGGCGGCCTTGTAGGCGTCGACGAAGGCCTTGTTCTGCGGGGTGTCCACGGTCTGGTAGTAATTCCAGGCGGTGAGCTGGCCCGCGATGTGCTGCGCGCCGATACCGGCCACCTCCTCCTCGGCGATCGACACCGACACCACCGGCATATCGGCCGCGGTCAGGCCCGCGTTGGTGTACTCGCGGAAGAAGGCGACATTGGAATCACCATTGAGGGTGTTGAACACCGCGTCGGCATCGGCGCTGCGCACCTTGTTGATGATCGTGGAGAAATCGGTGGAGCCGAGCGGGGTGTAATCCTCACCCTTGATCTCGATACCGTTGGCCGATGCGTACGCCTTGATCTCACGGTTGGCGGTCTGCGGGAACACGTAGTCGCTGCCGACCAGGTACAGCGATTTCACGCCCTTCTGCTTCAGATAGTCCAGGGCGGGCACGATCTGCTGATTGGTGGTCGCGCCGGTGTAGAAGATGTTCTTGCTGTCCTCCAGACCCTCGTACTGAACGGGGTAGTACAGCAGCGAATTCAGGCTTTCGAACTTGGGTTTCATCGCCTTACGGCTCGACGAGGTCCAACCGCCGAATACCGCGGCCACACAGTCGGAGCTGATGAGCTTTTCCGCCTTCTCGGCGAAGGTCTTCGGGTCCGAGGCACCGTCTTCGAGGACCAGCTCGATCCGCTTACCCAGCACACCGCCCGCGGCATTGATCTGGTCGACGGCCAGCTTGGTCGAATTGGCAACGGTCACCTCGCTGATGGCCATCGTGCCCGACAGCGAATGCAGCGAACCGATCTTGATCGTGTCCTTGGCGGTGTCGACACAGGAGACGGCGTTCGAGCCGTCCGCGGCGGCGTCGTCCCTGGCGCCGCAGGCGGTCAGCAGCACGCCGGCCAGCGCGAGCGCGGTCGGTACCGCGAGGGCCTTGACCGAACGCCGGGATCGGACGCTGCCGCGATGTCGGCGGAATCGGGAGGAATCGGACATGGGCGAACCCTTCTCACTCATCAGTTGTGGTGGCGGCACCGCATGGGTTCCGCACCGAATACCTGCGCGTTCGCCCCGGTCACGGCTGTCGACCGGGTTGTATACAGAGCCTGTATTCGTGCTGCGAAACGTTAGACAGAAGTTGTTGCGCCGGAATATCTCTCGATGACGAGTCGGTTTCCTGCGTTGCCGTGAGGTGAAACCTTGCGCACAAGCGTCCAGTACGGGGCGGTGAGGTCGGCGCGTGCTTACGGTTGCGTAGCTCGTGAGCGGTGCGGCACGCTTCGGTTCGTAGTAGTCACAAGCCGGAAGACCCTCACGGTCGGCTGACCGCGGGCGGTGAGTCGAGGAGGACGCGGTGGGGCATTACAAGGCGAACCTGCGCGATATCGAGTTCAACCTGTTCGAGGTGCTCGGACTGGACAAACTGCTCGACACCGGCGCCTACGGCGACCTGGATTCCGACACCGTCCGCGAGATCCTGGCCGAGGTCAAACGCCTCGCCGAGGGCCCGGTAGCGGAATCCTTCGCCGCCGCCGACCGCGACCCGGTGCGGTTCGTCCCCGCCGAGCACACCGTCACCGTGCCCGACGCGCTGCGCCGGACCCTGACCACGGTGCGCGAAGCCGACTGGAGCAGGCTCGGTCTGCCCGAGGGCATGGGCGGCACGCCCGCACCGTCGGCGCTGGTGTGGGCGGTCAACGAGATGATCACCTGCGCGAACCCGTCGGCCTCGTTCTTCAATATGGGCCCGGTGATGGCGGCGGTGCTCTACAACATCGGCACCGAACAGCAGCAACACTGGGCGACTCGCGGCTACGAGAAGGGCTGGCAGGGCACCATGGTGCTCACCGAACCCGATGCGGGCTCCGATGTGGGCGCCGGGCGGACCAAGGCCATCGCGCAGCCGGACGGCACCTGGCATATCGAGGGCGTGAAGCGGTTCATCTCCGGCGGCGACGTCGGCGATACCGCGGAGAACGTCTTCCATCTGGTGCTGGCGCGGCCCGAAGGCGCCGGGCCGGGCACCAAGGGCCTGTCGCTGTTCTACGTGCCCAAATTCCTGTTCGACCCGGAGACGCTGGAACTCGGCGAGCGCAACGGCGTGTTCGTCACCAATCTCGAACACAAGATGGGCCTGAAATCCTCGCCCACCTGCGAACTCACCTTCGGCGGCGAGGTGCCCGCCGTCGGCTGGCTGGTCGGCGAGGTGCACGACGGTATCGCGCAGATGTTCCAGGTGATCGAGAACGCGCGCATGATGGTCGGCGTCAAATCCAGTGGCACATTGTCGACCGGGTACCTGAACGCGCTGGCCTACGCCAAGGAGCGGGTGCAGGGTGCGGACCTGACCCAGATGACGGACAAGACCGCGCCGCGCGTCACCATCACCCATCACCCGGATGTGCGTCGCTCGCTGGCCATGCAGAAGGCCTACGCCGAGGGCCTGCGCGCGGTGTACCTCTACACCGCCGCACACCAGAACGCGGATGTGGCGCAGCTGGTCTCCGGGGCCGATGAGGAACTGGCGCACCGCGTCGACGATCTGCTGCTGCCGATCGTCAAGGGCGTCGGCTCCGAGCGCGCCTACCAGTACCTCACCGAATCGCTGCAGACCCTGGGCGGATCGGGCTATTTGCAGGATTACCCGATCGAGCAGTACATCCGCGACGCGAAGATCGACTCGCTCTACGAGGGCACCACCGCCATCCAGGCGCAGGACTTCTTCTTCCGCAAGATCGTGCGCGACAAGGGCTTGGCGATCGGCCATGTGACCGGCCAGATCAACGCTTTCCTCGACGCGAAGAGCGGCCGCTTCGAACCCGAACGCGAACGGCTGCGCACGGCCTTGGCCGATGTGCAGACCATGGCGGCCACGCTCACCGGCTACCTGATGGCTTCGCAGCAGGAGCCGAGTGAGATCTACAAGGTCGGGCTCGGTTCGGTGCGGTTCCTGCTGGCCGTCGGCGATCTACTCATCGGCTGGCGCCTGCTGGTCCAGGCCGAGATCGCCGCCGCAGCCCTCGCCGGTGAGGTGAGCGAGAAGGACCGTGCGTTCTACGCCGGAAAGGTCGGCGTGGCGACGTTCTTCGCCAGGAACGTGCTGCCCACGCTGACCTCGGTCAAGAACGTGATCGCGGCGCTGGATACCGACATCATGGCGCTGGACGAGGCGGCGTTCTGAGCGGGGGCCGGGCATCCGGATCTCCAGTGCCCGAAGTAGCCGGGCGTCCGAGTAGCCGGAAGGTCCGTACAGCGGGCGTTCGAACCGGCGGTGGATGCCGCCCGCTAGTCCGCCAGGAGTTTGAGGACGACGGGCCGCGATAGCGTCCCCGAGACCTGGCGGGCCAGCTGGTTGGCGCTGGTACCCGCGGCGTGGGCGTCGCGCAGGGCCGACGCCAGCTCGGCGCGCGCGGCTTCGACGGTGGCTTGGGCGGCGCGTAGGCGTTCGGCTGCCGCGTCGACGGGATCGGAACCGGAAACCTGGGGACCAGCGGTCGCCTGTTGCGTGCGGCCCGCTGCGCGGGAGCTCGCGCCGGGCGTATTCGCGGTGCAGTCCACGCGTCCGGATTCGGTTGCGGCTGATTCAGGGGCGGAGGGCGGCCGGGAATCGTTGGCGGTACCGGCCTGCGCCCCCTCTCTCGGGCTGGTCAAGACATTGACCGGCGAGCTCGGGTCATAGCGCAGGGCAGCGCGGGCGAAATCGGCCATGAACGCGCGGATGGTCGCGGTGTCGTCGGCGGCGTCGCCCAGTAGCAGCCGCGCGGTCTGCGGAAGAGTGTTGGCCCAGTTCGCCACTCCGCACAGGGCGATGAGCAGCAGGCCCGCGCGCTGCTGATCGACGCCGAATTGCTGTTGGGCGCGGTCGAATTTGCGTTCGTAGAAGTCGGCGCGCCAACCGTCGATATCGTGCGCGTCGGCACCGCGGTGCAGTGCCTCCCACAGCATCAGGCGCAACAGCTTCGGGTTGTCGTGGTGGTAGTCGAACAGCTTGGCGACGTAATCGCCGACCTCGGTGTCGGCCAGCGGCTGCACGGTCTCCATGAACTCGCGCAGGCTGTCGATCAGGATGACGTCGAAGAGCTTGTCCTTGCTGCCGAACAGCCCGTAGATGCGTTCCTTGTTGACGCCCGCCGCCTCGGCGATGCGGTCGACCCTTGCGCCGGCCAGCCCGTATTCGGCGAACTCGTCGCGGGCCGCGCGCAACAGAGCCTGCCTGGTGGCGTCGCTGCGTTTGGTGTTGGGCGTCATGGGCAAGACTTTACCATTCCATTAAACCAACTATTTGGTTGACGAATGGTCGATCGCGGACGTACGCTTCCTCGCATGGCATCGCCGACAGCCCCTCTCGCACTTCCCGATTCGATCCCGGCGCCCACCGCGCACGCTTCGACCGCCAAGACCCTCCCGGTCTTCGTCCTCTCCGCCCTGCTCGCCACGGGCCAGATGTATGTACCGATTCCCCTGTTCAGCGCCATGAAATCCGATTGGCACGTCGGAGCGGGTGTGATGACCTGGATCATCAGCGCGTTCGCGTTCGGCTACGCGGGCGGGTTCGTGCTCTTCGGGCCGCTGTCGGATCGGTTCGGTCATCGCCGGGTGCTGTTCACCGGCATGCTCACCGCCGCGGTGGTCACCCTCTTGACCGGTTTGGCCTTCAGTGCGTCGGTGGAGATCCCGCTTCGGGTTGTGCAGGGTTTGGTCGTCGGGTCGATTCCACCCGCGCTCATGGCCTATGTCGCCACCCGGATAGCACCCGGGCACCGGGCGGTGGTGACCATGTCGATGGCCACCTCGTTCCTCGCCGCGACCGTATTGGCACAGATCGTGTCGCAGGCGGTGGTCGGCTGGTTCCCGTGGCGCACCGTGTTCCTCGGCTCCGCCGCCGCGTTCGCCGTGCTCGCCTTCGCGCTGCGTTCGGTCATGCTCGACGACGCCCCCGCCGCCGCGAATCTGCCCCTGCGCCACAGCTACGCGGCCATCCCCGCGGTGCTGCGCATCCGGGCGCTGCTCCCGATGCTGATCGCGGGCGCCCTGAGCATGGCGGTCATGGTCGGGGTGTACACCGGCATCGAAATCGCGGGCTTGGTCCACGGATCCGGAGAACTGCTTGCCCTGCGGGCCGGCGCCCTCCCGGTCATGCTGGCCCTGCCGTTGCTGGCGATTCCGCTTGCCCGGCTCTCCCGGCACGCCCAGATCGTGCTCGGCGTACTGGTCGCCGCGGCCGCCATGATCGCCGCGGCCCTGGCCGGCACGGGCGTAGCCCTGCTGACGGTGCTGCTGGCCGTGCTCGTCGGCGGTCTCGGCGTCATCGCCCCCGCCGTCCTGCAATCGGCGGGCGAACTCGGCGGCGACGCTCGAGCGGCTGCCTCCTCGGTGGCCATGTTCAGCTTCTACGTCGGTGCCACCACCGGCCCCCTGGTCGCCGCCGCGGCCGCCCCGCACGGGTTCGCCGCACTGTCCTGGACCCTCGCCGCCCTACTGCTGCTCGCCTTGATCCTGACCCTCATGGCCCCCCGTCCATCCTCCGATTGATCCGGTTCGCCATCCTCCGATTGGTCCGGTTCGCCGCCAGAGTCACATGAGCCAGCGGTCTACTCGCGCCTCGCCTCGGCCCGTGTGACTCTCGGTCAACCGATAAAAGGGGGAGGCCATACGGTGGGCTCCGGCCATTACCCGAAGTGCCGGAATCTTAGATGAACACGACACGGACGCGATTTGGCATCCGTATGAAAATCGTCAAAACGGATACCGCACACTGGACGGCGTGACCGTTGAATTGCTGGTTCTGCTCATCGTCATCGTCACGGCACTCGTATTCGATTTCACCAACGGCTTCCACGACACCGCCAACGCGATGGCCACCTCGATCGCCACCGGGGCGCTGCGCCCACGGGTCGCGGTCGCGTTGTCGGCGCTGCTGAACCTGATCGGTGCGTTCCTGTCGGTGGCGGTCGCGGCGACAGTGGCCAAGGGAATCGTGCAACTCGACGCGGTGTCCGGGCACGACCTGCTGATCATCGTGTTCGCCGGACTGGTCGGCGGCATCCTGTGGAATCTGCTCACCTGGCTGTTCGGCCTGCCGTCGAGTTCCTCGCACGCCCTGTTCGGCGGTCTCATCGGCGCCACCCTGGCCGCGCTCGGCTGGAGCGGGGTCATCTGGGCCGACGGATCCAGCGGCGTGCTCGCCAAGATCGTCATCCCGGCGGTGCTCGCGCCGGTCATCGCGGCCCTGGTCTCCGCGGTGGGCACCTGGCTGGTGTACCGGATCACCCGCGGCGCCGAAGAAAGCAAGGTCAACGAGGGATTCCGCTGGGGTCAGGTGGGTTCGGCGTCGCTGGTCTCGCTGGCGCACGGCACCAACGACGCGCAGAAGACGATGGGCGTCATCTTCCTGGCGCTGGTCGCGCACGGCAGCCTCACCAAAGACGACGAGATGCCGCTGTGGGTGATGGCCGCCTGTGCCGTCGCGATCGCGGCCGGCACCTACCTCGGCGGCTGGCGCATCATCCGCACCCTCGGCAAGGGGCTGGTGGAAATCGACTCGCCGCAGGGCCTTGCGGCCGAATCGTCCTCGGCTGCGATCATCCTGACCTCGGCGCACTTCGGCCTGCCGCTGTCGACCACGCAGACCGCCACCGGCTCCATCCTCGGCACCGGACTCGGCAAGGGCGCCGAGGTGCGCTGGAGTGTGATGGGCCGCATGGTGGTGGCCTGGCTGCTGACGCTGCCCGCCGCCGGAATCATGGGCGCCATCTGCTGGGCCATCGCGCACTTCATCGGCGGCCTGCCCGGCGTGCTCGTGGTCTTCGCCCTGCTGATCGGCCTGGCCGGGCTGATCTACCTGCGGTCGCGGCGCAACCCCGTCGACACCACCAACGTCAACGAATGGCCGGGTGACGGCCCAGCGGCCGGCGGCGACGGATCCGTGGACACCGGCATCATCGAGGATGTGCGGCACGGCCCGGCGCCTGGCCCCGACACCGGCCACAATCGTTCGGCCCAGGTTTAGGAGCTCGCTGTGCACACTCTTGTCACGAATCTGAACTCGCTGTGGAAGGTCGTCGCGGCCGGTCTGGTGTTCGGCGCGGGGCTGCCGATGATTTTCGCGTTCGGGGTGCGGTTCTGGTCGGCCTCGGAGATCCGCGCCGACGGCGGGGTGATCCGGCGCAACTATCCGGCGCTCGCCGGGGCTCTGGTATGTCTGGGGTTGGTGATCGCCGCGGTGGTGGCGGGTGTGCTCTATACGGCCAAAGCGTTTCTCGCCGCCAGGTTCGGCATCCATCTGTTCGGCGAGTCCTGAAGGGCGTGCAGTGACCGATTCGACCCACCCCATCCAGTCCGAGCCGGAGCGGCCGAAGCTGCTCGGCCGGATCATCGGCTGGCTGCGCGCCGGCTACCCGCAGGGCGTGCCGCGCTCGGATTACGTCGCCCTGTTCGCCGTGCTGCACCGCCACCTCACCGACTACGAGGTGGCCGCCGTCGCGGAGGAGCTGGCGCGGGAGAACCCGGAGCGCGAGATCACCCTCGCCGATATCGAGGACGCGATCGCCCGCATCGCCAAGGAACAGCCCGCCCCGGACGACATCTCGCGAGTGGCCTCGCACCTGGCGGCCGGCGGCTGGCCGCTGGCCGAACCGCTCACCGAGCCCGATTGATGCCCCATGCCGCCCTTCCTGAACGCCATCATCGACTGGCTGCGCGCCGGTTACCCCGAGGGTGTGCCCGAATCGGACTACATCCCGCTGCTGGCGCTGCTGCGCCGCCGCCTCTCCGACGACGAGGTGCGCCAGATCGCCACCGAACTGCTGCGGTCCGGCGAGAACCCGGACCGCATCGACATCCAGGTGCTCATCACCAAGATCACCAACGAGATGCCGTCGGACACCGATGTGGAGCGCATCCAATCGCGGCTCGACCCGCCCACCTGGCCGGAACCCTGAACGCGCCCCTGGCAGCCCGGACGGTCGCCACCGCGCGCCGACTCGGCCGGCCCTGCCGCTCGCCTGCCGCCGGGCGGCGTCGACGTCGACGAACACCGAGCATGTCCCGCGCGGAAAGGGGGCGCCGCCGGTCCGCTCACGGCAGCAACGCGCGCACGGTATCGATCGTGTCGGCCTGCTCGGGCGTCTTGTCCGGCCGGTAGCGGACGACCCGGGCGAAGCGCAGGGCGACGCCGCCGGGGTAGCGGGTGCTGGTCTGCACGCCGTCGAGGGCGATCTCCACCACCAGCTCCGGCCAGAGATACACGGTGTGCTGGTCGCGGGTGCGTTCATGGCGCGGGAATTCGGCGGTCTGCCAGTGCAGCAGGGCGTCGGTGAGGCCCTTGAAGGTCTTGCCGACCATCACCGGTTCGCCGGACGCCGGGTCGCGGGCACCGAGATGCAGATTCGACAGGTAGCCGGTGCGCCGGCCGTAGCCCCATTCCGCGCCGAGAACCAGCAGGTCGAGGGTGTGCGTCGGCTTGATCTTCAGCCAGGACCGGCCGCGCCGCCCCGCCGCGTACGGCGCGTCGAGGGATTTGATCATGACGCCTTCGTGGCCCGAGGCCAGCGCCCCGTCGAAGTACTCCGCCGCCGCCTCCGCATCGGGCCGGATGAGGGCGGGAATGCTGTGTTCCCCGGCCACTTTCGTGAGCGCCGCGCGCCGTTCGAGCAGCGGCTCGTCCAGCAGGTCGCGGCCATCGAGATGCAGGCAATCGAAGAAGTAGGGATGCAGCAGCAGCTCGCGGGTGGAAGTCGGCATCGGCCGTAGCTCCGTCGGGACAGTCGGCTCCGAGCCGGCCGGGTCGACCGAGCCACCCGAGCCGCCCGAGTCGGCGGGGTCGCCTGAACCGCCTGAGCTCCCTGAGCCGCCGGGGCTGCCTTCGCCGCCCGAGTCGCCGGGGCTGCCGGTACCGCCGGGGCTGCCCGAGCCGCCGGGGTCACGGGAACCGCCGGGCACGCCGGAGTCGCCGAATGCGCTGGATGGCGGCGGGACGGCGACGCCCTGCCCTGGATCAGCGGACGCGAACCGCGCCATCGTCTCCTGGAAGGGGCGCGGACGCCCGGTGTCGGTGAGGGCCAGCGTTTCACCGTCCAGGACCACGCTGGTGCAGTTCAGTCCCGCGACCAACTCGACCAGCTCGGGCACGTTGGCGGTGATATCGCGCAGGGTGCGGGTGAAGACCCACACCTGGTCGCCGTCGCGGTGTACCTGGATGCGGGCGCCGTCGAGTTTGTGTTCCACGCTGACGGCGCCGTCGAATTCGGCGAGGGCGTCGTCGAGCGCGGCGCCGGGGGAGGCGAGCATGGGCTGGATCGGGCGGCCCACCTCCAAGCGGAACTCGCGCAGCGCCGCTTCGCCGCCGGTCAGCGCGGCGATGGCAGTGACCGGCAGCTTCCCGGACAACATGTAGGCCCGGCGAACGAGCTCGAGCGGGACGTCGGCGGCGCGGGCCACCGCTTCGGTGACCACGGCGGTGAGTGCGCCCTGCCGCAGCTCACCGGTCAGCAGACGCAGCAGGAAGGCCTGCTCATCGGCGGTCGCGGTGCGCCACAGCTCGCTCAGCAGTTGTTTGCGCCGATTCGCCGAGCCGGGGCCGGAGGTGGCGGCCAGTTCGCCGAACAACTCGTCCACCCGGGCCGCGGTGAGGGTGGGAGTATCGGCGGCAGTCTCGCCGAGCCCGGTGAGGGTGCGCCAGCCGGTGCCGATGCGGCCCTGCCGCAATTCTCCCGACACCCAGGCGACGACGGCGGCGAGCTCGTCGGCCTGCGCCGCGCTCAGCAACTCGGCCAGCGCGGCGATCTTCGTTTTCCGCGAGCGGGTGGCGCGGACGGTCTCCGACGCTCGCACGACATCGGTGAACAGCACCAGACGACGGTAACCCGCCGCTGTGACATATTGCTCGAACCCACTGCTAATTCTGCTATTGGCAGGTTTGCGAAATCAGCCATAAGCTGGACGCATGGCCAAGACTTACGTCGGGGCGCGGCTTCGTCAGCTGCGGACCGAACGCGGGCTCAGCCAGGTCTCGCTCGCTCAACAACTGGAGATCTCGGCGAGCTATCTGAATCAGATCGAACACGACGTGCGTCCGCTCACCGTCCCGGTGCTGCTGCGGATCAACGAGGTGTTCGGCGTCGATGCCACCTTTTTCTCGTCGCAGGACGACACGCGGCTCATCGCCGAACTACAAGAAGTGGTGATGGACGCCGAGCTCGGTATCGAGGCCGACGCCAAGGAGATCGCCGAAATCGTCTCCGCGCATCCGAGTATGGCGCGCGCGCTGGTGAACATGCACAGCCGCTATCGGAATACCAGCGCTCAGCTGGCGGCCGCCACCGAGGATCGTTTCGCCGACGGCTCGGGTAGCGCGACGATCAGCAAACCGCACGAGGAAGTGCGCGACTATTTCTATCAGCGGCAGAACTACATCCACGAATTGGACACCGCCGCAGAGGAACTCGCCAATCGGATCCGGTTCCACGGCGGCGACGTGAACAGCGAGATCGCACGCATGCTGCGCGCGCACGGTGTACGTATCATCGAGCGGATCGACCTCGGTGAGGGCGTGCTGCACCGCTACGATCCGGACAGTCTCCGGCTCGAGATCGCACCGCACCTGTCCGGCGGCCAGCGCACCTTCAAACTCGCCGCCGAACTGGCCTATTTCGAATGCGGGCCACTGCTGGAAAGGCTCGTCGACGAGGGAAGTTTCGCCTCCGAGGACGCCAGGAAGCTGGCCATGCTCGGGTTGGCGAACTATTTCGCCGCGGCGACGGTGTTGCCGTACACGCATTTCCACGAAATCGCCGAGGATTTCCGCTACGACATCGAACGGCTGTCGGCGTTCTTCACCCAGAGCTACGAGACGATCTGTCACCGGCTCTCCACTTTGCAACGACCGGAATTGCGCGGCGTGCCGTTCTCGTTCGTCCGGGTGGACCGGGCCGGAAATATGTCGAAACGCCAGTCCGCCACCGGGTTTCACTTCTCCTCCAGCGGCGGCACCTGTCCGCTGTGGAATGTGTACGAGACCTTCGCCTATCCGGGCAAGATCATGACCCAGATCGCGCAGATGCCCGACGGCCGCAAGTACCTGTGGGTGGCGCGCACCGTCGAACGCCGTGCCACGGCCTACGGGCAGCCGAGCAAGACCTTCGCGATCGGGCTCGGCTGCGAGCTCCGCCATGCCGGACGGGTGGTCTACGCCGACGGCATCGATCTCGGCGAAGCCAAGGCCACCCCCATCGGCGCCGGCTGTCGCGTCTGCGAACGTGCCAACTGCCCGCAGCGCGCGTTTCCCCCGCTGGGCAAGGTGCTCGACATCAGCGAGCACCGCAGCTCGGTATCCCCGTACGTGCTCAAGTAGGCGTTCAGGCCCGCGGCTGTACGGCCTCGGCGATCTCGCGGCCGTCCGGATCGGCGGAGATCTGCTCGACCCGCACGGTGGGTGCGAGATGGCTGCGCAGCCGGCGGTCGATTTCGCCCGCGACCGGGATGACAACGGCCGCGGCCGAGGTGGCGACGGCGTCGGTGAGGATCGCAGGCCAGTCCGGCGCCTTCCTGGTCGACAGCGCCGCGATGACGGCGGCGGTGGCCGAATCGCCCGCCCCGGTCGGATTGCCCGCGAGCGGTTCGGGCAGCGCGGCCGTCCACGCGCCTTCGGCGGTGACCGCGACCATGCCCTCGGCGCCCCGCTTGGCCAGCACCGCGAGCACGCCGCCCGCGATCAGCGGCCGCACCGATTCGACGACCTCGGCGGGTGTCCGCGGATCGGAATCGGTGAGCCGTCGTAGCTCACCGCGGTTGGGGGTGAGTACCACCCCGGGTAGCCGCGCGGCCAGTCGCATCGCCTCACCGTCCAGATCGCAGATGGTCGGCACGCCGTGCTCCAGGGCGCTGCGCGCGATCTGGGCGGGTAGTTCCGGATCGATGCCGCCGGGTAGCGAACCGGCGATCACCAGCCCGGAGATATCGGGCAGCAGACCGGCCACGCGCACCGCGAGTTGTTCGGCCGCATGCGGATTGGTGATCCTCGCACCCGGCTCCCAGAGCGCGGTGGCCGTTCCGGAACCGGATTCGCTGATCACCACGGTTCTGCGCACCCAGGGCAGCGCGTGTACGAAATCGACCGGCAGTTCCAGTTCGGCCGCGGCGGCGAAGGCGTGGTCGGCGAAACCGGTGGCGCGGGCGTATTTGCCGAGCTGGTTGAGCACCCTGGTGACATTGATTCCCTTGCCCCCTATGCGCTGCTCGACCGATCGCACCCGATGCGCCCGACCCCGTTCGAGTTCTTCGACTCGGTAGGTCATGTCGTAGGCGGGATTCATTGTCACGGTGAGGATCACGACCTCAACTGTCCACGCCTACGCGGTGCGCGCAACCGCTGGGGTGCGATCGGTGCGGGTTTATCAGCCGTCCCGAAGTTTCGCGGCGGGCATTTGTGCGATCGCCTGAAATCGGCGGCAGCGGGTGGCCGCGCCCGCCGGCGCGGGTAGTGTCCGCCGCCGGGTAGACGGCGAACCGATCCGGCCTAGGGTGTGAGCGCGGGCGACGGTTGCTCATCGGCCCGATCCGACGCCGCGCGGCGCAGGGTGCGCACCCAGACCGTGAAGCCCCACGCCACGAATCCCGCGTACACCAGATACAGCACCGCCGACGGGTAGTACCCGGCTCGTACGAGCAGCGGGATGCCGACGATATCGACGCCGATCCAGATCAGCCAGAACTCCGCCCATCCGCGCGCCATCCCGTAGGTGGCCAGCACCGAGCCGGTGAAGATCCACGCCTCCGCCCAGGGGCCGTAGGAACCGATCCAGGCGAAGACCTGGGCGAAGCCGAGCGTGCCGACCGCCATGGCCGCGACCAGCAGCCAGCGTTCCCGTGCGCTCGCCCAGCGCGGATCGACCCCGCGGTGCTCGAGCCCGGTCTCGGCGCGCGCATAGCGATACCAACTCCACCAGCCGTAGGCGCTGACCGCGACGAACATCAGCTGACGGCCCGCCTGTCCGGCCATGTTCAACTGCTGCGGGGTATTGAACACCCCGTCGACGAACACCGTGAACAGCAGCGCATTGCCCGCGATGCCGATCGGCCACGCCCACACCCGCCGCCGCATACCGCCGAGCGCCGAGGCCATGCCGAAGCCGTTGCCGACGATCTCGCGCCACAGAATCTCCGAGCCGGCGATGTGGAGTTCGGCGTCGAGCAGGGCGAGGAACGGATTCACCCTGGGTGTAACCGGGCGCGGCCGTCATCTCATCCAACCGGGGGTGGTTCGGCTCGGGGTGAGCCGAACTCATCGTGGCTCAGATCGCGCGCTGGGCGAGTGTGCCGACCGATTGCCTGCGTTCGCCGGTGCGCCCGGCCGCGCGTCCGGCCCGAGCGGCCAGCAGTTCGGCGGCGATGGCGACGGCGGTTTCGGCCGGGGTGCGGGCGCCGATGCTCAGGCCGGCGGGGGAGTGCAGGCGCGCGAGCAGTGCGTCGTCGAAACCGCCCGCGCGCAGATCGTCCACGCGGCGGGCGTGCACCGAGGGTGAACCGAGTGCGGCCAGGTACCCGACCTCGGGCAGCCGCAACGCGACGGTGAGCAGTGGGATCTCGAATTTCGGATCCTGGGCGACCACGATGATGCCGGTGTCGGCGTCGATCTCACCGGCGGCCGAGAGCGTATTGAGGTATCGGTGCGGCCAGTCCACCACCACTTCGGCGCCGGGAAAAGATTCCGGGGTAGCGAAATTGGGCCGGGTATCGCAGATGGTGATTCGATAACCGAGCAGTTGCCCTTGGGTCGACAATGCCGCGGCGAAGGAATTGGCGCCGAAGATGATCAGCCGCGGCGGCGGGGCGAACGAGGAGACGAAGATATCGGACTGCGGCAGCGAGACCAGTTCGGTGTTGTGCCGTTTGTCGGTGATCAGGTGCTGGCCGATCACCTCCGGCTCCGGATTCCACACCACGGTGAAAACGGTGACCCGGCGATGCGCGGCGATTTCGGCGGCGACCGTCGGGAACTCCGGGAAGTGATCGCGCGAGAACGGCTCGGTGAATACGTCGATCACGCCGTCGTCGCGGCCGGGGTCGAGCGAATTGGTGACGCTGAGCCGGTGCATGCCGCGCTGTCCGGTGCGGGCCGAGGTCGCGGTGGCCTCATAGGCGGCCTCTTCGATGCCGCCGGCGGTGATCGAGCCGAAGACACCGCCGTCGGGGTCGACCAGCATGGCCGCGCCCACGGGTAGATCGGTCGCACCATTGGTGCGCACAATGGTCGCCAATCCGCCCGTCCGGCCCGAGTGCCACACCCGCAACAGGTCGTCGACGATGTCCCGCATCACACAACTCCGATCCACCCGTGCACCGGTCGCGCGGGCGTTCACCGGACGACGCCCGTCGCCGAATCCGGCGCACGTGACGCACACCATATCGTCCCGGGAGTACAAATAGGTGTGCCTGCCGCAATCTTGGGTAGCGCTCGTGTGAACGTCACGCCAAGGCTTGTGGCCGGTCACCAAGAAATGTCGCGCGGGCTGTGAAATGCGAGACATATCAACGGGTCAGCCGCCTGGTCACAGCGTTTTCAGACCATGCAAAGCGTTACGGTGCGCCCGATGAATTCAAGCCTGAATGAATGATCGGCCGAGAGTGGTATTCGCCACACTACGACCATCAGCGGGAAGTGGTTCGCGCCACAGTGCGGCGGGCGGCACCGGAAACGAATCGACGCCGCCCGCCGGTGCGGATCTCAGGAAAGCTCGACCCGGATCAAGACGGTCTCACCCGTGGCGTCATCGACGCCGTCGTTATCGGTGACGACATACAGCGCGCCGTTCCCGGCGATCGCCATCCCCTCCACCTTCTCCTGCACCCAGCCGTTGGTGGCCGACAGCTCCGGCAGCAGATCGTGCGCGCGGGTCTTGGGCAGCACCGTGGGCGCCGCGGCGCCCACGACACCCGGCGCACCGGGAATCGCGACCCGGTAGACGGCCTTCACCGCGGCGGCGGGACCGCTGAGCTTGTCCCGTTCGAGCAGCAGCAGCGAATCGCCGTCGACCGCGATCTCCGAGACGCCGATCCAATCGCCGTCGGTCGAGGTGGTGTCGAGTTGGTAGCCGTACCACTGCCATTCGCCCGACGCCGGTGCGTACCTGCCGATCCGCGTCAGGCCCTTCGGATCGGACTTCAGTTCGCGTTGCAACACCACCCAGACGGTTTCCTCGGCGCCCGAGCCCTGGACGGCCACGCCCTCCAGCCCGTACTTGCCGAGTCCTGCGCTGATCTCGCCGGGCAGAGCGATACGCCGTTCGACGACCCCGTTCCGGGTCACCTGAACCAGGGCGTTGCCCGGCCCGTCCGCGCCCTCCACCGCGAGATAGAAGCCACCGTCGGCGCGCGCGGCGAGGCCTTCGATATCCAGGCTCACCGGGGCGCCGTTCTCGGTGATCGGCAGCTCGGTATCGAGGACGGCGGGTTCGGTCGATACGTCGAGGCCGAGGATCCGGGACGGGCCGTACGCCGAGTCGGTGGCGGTGTAGAGGCGGTCGGCGGCGGCCGGATCGGCACTCAGCGCACCGAGCGCGCCCCAGCCGATCGGTGCGCCGTTCGCGCCGTCGGCGGAGACGACGGACGGGAACTGCGGCACACCCCTGCCGGCGAATTCGCCGCCGTAGCCGAAGATCGTCACCGCGCCGCGCAGGCCCTTGTCCGCATCGTCTTCCTCCGACGACACCGCGAGCAGATTGCGCGACGGGATCGGCAGGATCCCCTCCGGCCCCACATTCGTCGCGAGGATCTGTCGGAATCGTGGCGCGGCCGGGTCGGCGACGTCGTAGACCGCGACGAAGTTGCTGCGCTCGGAACCGACCAGCACGACCGGCTTTCCGTCCAGTTCGGTGACGGCGAGGCCCTCCGGTTCCGGTCCCTTCTTCTCCGCGCGGCCCTCGGCGTGCAGCCCGGTGCGCACGGTCAACTGCTCGAAGGTATTGCCCGCATCCCACACCACCTCGCCGGTGGCGGCGTCGAAGACGGTCCAGCCACGGCTGCCGCCCTTCCAATCACCTTCGTTGGCCACCGCGATGTGGCCGTCGCCGATCCAGCCGACGGCGTCGGGCTCGCGCGCGACATCGGTGATCGATCCGGACTGGTCGATGGCGCCGTCCTCGGTGGTGTCGATGCCCTCGACGCCGACCTTGCCCGCCGAGAACACCTTCCGGACGGTCGCGCTCGCGGCGTCGATGATGGCGATGCCGTTGTTCTCCTGCAGCGTCACCGCCACTTCGCCGCGCGAGTTCATGCTCACGTACTCGGGCTCCAGGTCCTGCGGTGTATCCAGACCGGCGTCGCGGGCGGCGTTCTCGTCGATGCGCACCGGCCGCGCCGACCACTGGTTCGGCTCGCCGGCCAGGTCGAGGATCTGCACGAAACCGGTGGGCGGCTGGGGAAGATCACCTTCCTCGCCGCCCTCGGGGGTGAACTTCTCGTCGCGCTGGTTCTCGATGGCGATGGCCGCGCGGGTGCCGTCTTTGCTCACCGCGATGGAGTCGGGCTGGCCGCCGAGATCGATGCTGTGCACCTTGGTGCGGTCGCTGATCCGGACGATATCCACCCGGCCCGAGGGATGCGCGAAATCGCCTCCGCTGCTGTCGATCACGACCAGCACGTAATCGCCTGCCACCGCCACCGAGGTGGGCTGATCGTCGGCATGGCCGAGCTGTTCGAGCGAGATCGAGCCCGCCCCTGCGGGCGCGGCCGGATCGCTGAGGTCGAGGAAGCCGATGCGCTTGCCCGGCGCGTCGGTGTAGATCAGCGTCTCGCCGTCCTCGGTGACCGCCGAGATCTCCGCGACGGTGCTGGCATCCGGCGCGGTGCCCGCGGGCAGATTGCGGAAGACCGGATAGGTGGCCAGCCGGTGGTAACTGGTCGCGGCGTCGCGTTGCCAGCCGTCTGCTGCGGGCGGGCCCGCGTCACCGTCATCGGTTCCGCAGGCGAGAACCGCCACCGAAACCGTTGCCACCGTGGCGATCAACCACGGCCGTCTCATCCTGGCCACCATCGGCCCCTTCCTGCTCGACACGCCTTCTCGCCGCGGCGAGAATTCCGGCGATCGTTACCCAGCCGAATGACGTCGTGGTGACCGGAGGATGAATGCTGCGCGGAGTTAGCCGGGCCGTGGATCCGGCCGGGTTCCGCGCCGCGTCAGGCGAACAGGTCGCGCACGAACGGCAGCGAGTCGGGCAGCGAATCGTTGACGGCGCCGTCGTGGCCGGTCGGATAGGTGTGCAGGGTGACCGGCTCGCCCGCGGCGGCAAGGGTCGCGGCGAAGTGCAGCGTCTGCGGGGTGATGACGTCGGTGTCGCGCAGGCCCTGGCCGAGGAACAGCGGCTTGTCGTAGCCGGATTCGGGCAGGCCCATGTAGCCGCGCAGCAGGCCGTGCAGGTTCGGAATCTGGTTGAGCGGGCGGGCGAACAGATCACCGACGACGACATTGTTCGCGCTCAGTTCGTCGCCGAAGGCCACGATGCAGGCCTGCCGGGCGCGCGCGAGCCAGGCGCGACCGGCATCGGTCAGGAAGGACTCGATGTCGAGCTCGGGATAGGTCGTGCGCAGGCCGTTGAGGATGTAGAGCACGTACGCGGTGGTGTGCGAGCTCAGCTCGATCGGCGGCATGCCCGGGCCGAGGGGCAGCAGGATGTCCTCGATGTAGGCGGGCACGCCGGTGCCGACCGCGCCGCGATAATCCAGTTCCCCGCCACCGAACTCGGTGGCGTAGCGCGCGGTGAACACCGCGGCGCCGCCGCCCTGTGACTGCCCGACCACCACCCACTTGTTCGACAGCGTGTCGAATCGGCGCGTCGCCGCCTTCACCGCGTCGACCACATTGTGGGCCTCGACCACGCCGTTCAGATACGGATGCTCACCGGGCCCGCCCAGACCTGCGTAGTCGGCGGCGACGATGGCGTAGCCCTGATCCAGCCAGGTACCCAGATAGGCCCAGTCCCGTTCCACCGCACCGGGCCCGGCGATGCTGTAGGCGCAGTCGTCACCGAGGCCGACGGTGCCGTGCGCCCACGCGATCACCGGCCAGCCGCCCTCGGGTGCCTGCCCCGGCGGGAAGTAGACCGCGGCGCTGGTCTGCATGGGGACATCGCCCGCGCCGGTGGACGAGTAGGTGATGCGGACCGAATTCACCGAGCCGGGCAGGGTCGCCGCCGGGGAGAGCGGCTGGATCGAGTCGACCACGCCGGTCTCGGCGGGCGCCGCGTGCGCGCTGGGCAGCAACAATGCCGCGGCGGCGCAGCTGGTCACGATGGCGGCGGTGATGCTGGTGGTCCGCATGGTGCTCCTGTCTGACGCACTGCGACTGTGCCTGCCGCACTGCGACTCGTCGCGTGAGCCGTCGATGTAACTGGACGCTCGTCCGGGAGACGACTGGTGTCGAGTCTGCCCGATCGGTCGCTCGCAATCCTGCCCGGCCCGCGTCGGTGCAGGTAGCGATTGGGCTGGCTCGGTCGCTCGGCGTCGCCGATCGCCCGCGGTCATCGGCGCAGGTTCCGGTTCCCATGTGGTTCGGCGTGCCGTGCCGTCGTGTCGCGGATGCGGCCGGATGATTCCGGCGAGTGGGACGAGTGGTCGCTCGGTAACCGGTCCGGGCGGCTTCGCGTGTCCGCGCGTGACGGGTCGCACAATGGCCCGGCCGCGAGCTCTGTGAGTGTGCTCACAACCCGGCGCGTCGGCCGCGCGGGGTGCCGCACCACCCTCTGATCCCAAACAGTACGAGCGTTACGCTAAAACCGCATGTCAGCGCTACCCGCGAGTAGATTTCACGCTTGCAATTAGCCCGCAAATTTCGCAGAGTTAGCAAACGACGGGTGAAACCTAGCTGAGATTCACAGTACCAACAGGTAGACGGCTATTTCTGGATGTGCCATCGTGTGGAAGTACACCCCTTGGGCCTAGCAAGCCTGCAAATTGCCGCTCCAGCAGTTCGAGCGAAACCTCCCTCAGCGGAGCACGAACGGTGCGGCACCGACCGAACGAGGAAGTGGAGTCACAGATGTCGACTGTCGGCACCCCGAAGACCGCTGCCGAAATCCAGCAGGATTGGGACACCAACCCCCGCTGGAAGGGCATCACCCGCAACTACACGGCCGAGCAGGTCGTCAAGCTGCAGGGCACCGTCGTCGAGGAGCACACGCTCGCTCGCCGCGGCTCGGAGATCCTCTGGGATCTCGTCAACAACGAGGACTACATCAACTCGCTCGGCGCCCTCACCGGTAACCAGGCCGTGCAGCAGGTCCGCGCCGGCCTGAAGGCCATCTACCTGTCCGGTTGGCAGGTCGCCGGTGACGCGAACCTGTCCGGCCACACCTACCCGGACCAGTCGCTGTACCCGGCCAACTCGGTGCCCCAGGTCGTGCGCCGCATCAACAACGCGCTGCTGCGCGCCGACGAGATCGCCAAGGTCGAGGGCGACACCTCGGTCGAGAACTGGCTGGCCCCGATCGTCGCCGACGGTGAGGCCGGTTTCGGTGGCGCGCTCAACGTCTACGAGCTCCAGAAGGCCATGATCGCGGCCGGCGTCGCCGGTTCGCACTGGGAAGACCAGCTCGCCTCGGAGAAGAAGTGCGGCCACCTCGGTGGCAAGGTGCTGATCCCGACCCAGCAGCACATCCGCACCCTGACCTCGGCTCGCCTGGCCGCCGACGTCGCCGGCGTGCCCACCGTGATCATCGCCCGCACCGACGCCGAGGCGGCCACCCTGATCACCTCCGACGTCGACGAGCGCGACCGTGAGTTCCTGGACGGCACCCGCACCTCCGAGGGCTTCTTCGGTGTGAAGAACGGCATCGAGCCCTGCATCGCGCGTGCCAAGGCCTACGCCCCGTACTCCGACCTGATCTGGATGGAGACCGGCGTGCCGGACCTCGAGGTCGCGAAGAAGTTCGCCGAGGCCGTCAAGGCGGAGTTCCCGGACCAGCTGCTGGCCTACAACTGCTCCCCGTCCTTCAACTGGAAGGCGCACCTGGACGACGCGACCATCGCGAAGTTCCAGAAGGAGCTCGGCGCGATGGGCTTCAAGTTCCAGTTCATCACCCTGGCCGGCTTCCACTCGCTCAACTACGGCATGTTCGACCTGGCCCACGGCTACGCTCGCGAGGGCATGACCGCCTTCGTCGACCTGCAGGAGCGCGAGTTCAAGGCTGCCGCCGAGCGTGGCTTCACCGCCATCAAGCACCAGCGTGAGGTCGGTGCCGGCTACTTCGACAGCATCGCCACCACCGTCGACCCCAACACCTCGACGGCCGCCCTGAAGGGCTCCACCGAAGAGGGTCAGTTCCACTGATCGGCGTCTGACGGCGTCACCCCCGGGTGGCGCCGTGAGGCCAACTCCATAGCGAGTCCTCTACCCCGGTAGGGGTGTACCGCCCTCCCGCCCGAACAGCCCCGGGCGGGAGGGCATCCCTATAACTTGATCAACTGAAGGTGCCGGTCACCACCGGGCGCCGACAACCCCGACAGCCAAGACCTACCCCAGGAGCTGGACGTGAGCAGCGAAAAGATTCAACGTGTCGGTGTCATCGGCGCCGGACAGATGGGTGCCGGAATCGCGGAGGTGTGTGCACGCGCGCACGTCGACGTGCTGGTCTACGAGCAGACCCGGGAGCTGGCCGCCGCCGGTCGCGCGCGCATCCTGCGCTCGCTGGATCGCGGCGTGAGCAGCGGCAAGATCACCGAACGCGAGCGCGAGCAGGCCGCCTGGCGCCTGCGTTTCACCTCCGACCTGGGCGATTTCGCCGATCGCCAGCTGGTCGTCGAGGCCGTGCTCGAGGACGAGAAGGTCAAGACCGCCATCTTCTCCGAGCTGGACAAGGTTGTCACCGATCCCGCCGCGGTGCTGGCCTCCAACACCTCCTCCATCCCGATCATGAAGATCGCCGTCGCCACCAACAACCCCGAGCGGGTCGTCGGCATGCACTTCTTCAACCCGGTGCCGGTGCTGCCGCTGGTCGAGCTGGTCACCACGCTGAAGACCAGCGATTCGGTGTCCGCGCGCGCCGAGGCCTTCGCCGGTGAGGTGCTGGGCAAGCAGGTCGTGCGTTCGGCCGACCGCTCCGGTTTCGTGGTCAACGCGCTGCTGGTGCCGTACCTGCTCTCGGCCATCCGCATGGTCGAGTCCGGCTTCGCCACCAAGGAAGACGTCGACAAGGCCATGGTGCTCGGCTGCGCCCACCCGATGGGCCCGCTGGCGCTGACCGACCTCGTCGGCCTCGACACCGTCAAGTCCATCGCCGACTCGATGTACGCCGAATTCAAGGAGCCGCTGTACTCGGCGCCGCCGCTGCTGATGCGCATGGTGGAGGCCGGACTGCTCGGCAAGAAGACCGGCGCGGGGTTCTACCAATACAACAGCAAGTAGCTGGCAGTTCCGCCTCGCAGTTCCGCCTCTCCGCGTATTTTGCGGGCGGCGGTGTGCCGATGGGGTTTGGGCATCCGTGCCGGCGGTTGGGTGCCGAACTAATTTTGGGCGTACCCGGCGAGTTACCCGGCCCGCACGAGATCAGTTGTCTCGTTGGGTCGGGTTCGTCGGATTGCCTGGCATGACGCCACCGGCGGCGAGCGTAGTGGCCCGATAGACGTACTTCGCCGGGTATCCGGTAGCTGCCGCCGCTGCCGGGCATAAGCTGCTCAACAGTCGGCCGTTGGATCGGTCGGCGCCGAGCGCAGCGTTCTGCGGCACCCATCTCCGCTGGTGGATGTCGCGCAGGTGATCGAAAGGGAGTGTCCCCGTCATGGTCAACGTCACCGATGGTTTCGGGTCGAGCGTCCTCGGATATCCGCGGATCGGGCCGCACCGGGAACTCAAGCGCGCGCTCGAGGCGTACTGGCACGGCGGCATCACCCGCGATGAGCTGCTCGAGGTCGGGCGCGATATCCAGGAGCGCCAGTTCGACGAGCTGGCCGCCACCGGGTTGACCCAGGTGCCTGGCAATACCTTCTCCTTCTACGACCACATCCTCGACAACGCGCTGCTGTTCGGTGCGGTGCCCGCCCGGTTCCGGGACTTGCAGGAGGGGATGGATCCGCTCGACTTCTACTTCCTGATGGCGCGTGGCCGCCCGGATCTGCCGCCGCTGGAATTGGTGCGGTTCTTCGGCACCAACTATCACTATCGTCAGCCCGAGCTGGACGAGACCACCGAGTTCTCCCTGCACCCCGAGGCGCTGCTGGACGAATGGGATCGCGCCATGGCCCGCGGCATCGAGCTGCGGCCGGTGGTGCTCGGCCCGTTGTCGCTGCTGCTGCTGTCGAAGGCCGGGCACATCCCCGGCGAGTCCGGCGGTTTCGACACCCTGTCGCTGCTGGACAAGCTGCTGCCGGTGTACGAGCAGCTGTTCGAGATCCTGGCCAAGCGCGGCTCCACCTGCGTGCAGCTGGACGAGCCGTGCTTCACCAGCGAACGGTCCGAGGCCGAGCTGGCCGCCTTCGAGCGGGCCTATGAGCGGCTGACCAAGGCGCCGCTGCGTCCGCGCATCCTGGTCACCGGTCAGTACGGCGATTTCGGTGAGGCGCTGACCATTCTGGCGCGCACCAATGTCGAGGCCATCGGACTGGATCTGGCTTCTTACCGGATGCGCCCGGAGGATCTGGCCAAGATTCCCGGCATCCGCCGCAAGCGCCTCTACGCGGGCGTGATCAGCGGCCAGAACGTCTGGCGCGCGGACCGTTACGTCACCCTGGAATACCTCAACGAGCTGGCCAAGGTCTGCCCCGACCTGGTGGTCTCCACCGGAACCACCCTGCTGCACGTGCCCTACGACGTGCTCGCCGAATACGACATCGAGGGCAATGTCGCCGATCGGCTCGCCTTCGCGAAACAGAAGGTGGGCGAAGTCGTTTCGCTGGCCAAGGCGCTCACCGAGGGCCCGTCGGACAAATGGCGCAAGCGCCCGACCGAGGTGCACTTCAAACAGAAGCACGCCGTGCGCCAGCGGGTCTATGCGATCACCCCGGAGATGCGCGAACGTGAGCCGTATGCCGAGCGCCGCGCCGCCCAGCAGGCGAAGCTGAACCTGCCGCTGGTGCCCGCGACCACGCTCGGATCCTTCCCGCAGACCGCCAAGATCCGCCAGGCCCGCTACGACCTGGGCGAAGGCCGGCTGTCCTACGACGAATACCGCAAGCGGATCGAAGCCGAGATCGAGGCGACCGTCCGGTTGCAGGAAGATATCGGCCTCGATGTGCTCGTGCACGGTGAGCACGAGCGCAACGACATGATCCAGTACTTCGCCGAACTGCTCGACGGCTTCGCCACCACGCATTTCGGCTGGGTGCAGGTCTACGGCTCACGGTGTGTGCGGCCGCCGATCATCTACGGCGACGTCTCCCGCCCGAAGCCGATGTCGGTGGAGTGGATCAGCTACGCGCAGTCGCTGACCGACAAACCGGTCAAAGGCATGGTCACCGGCCCGGTCACCATGATCGCGCGCTCGTTCGTGCGTCAGGACCAGCCGCTGTACGAGACCGCCGACCAGGTGGCTCTGGCGATCCGCGATGAGGTGGTGGATCTGGAGAAGGCGGGTATCTCGATCATCCAGGTCGACGAGCCCGCCATCCGGGAACTGCTGCCGCCGCGACCGGAGGGGCGTAAGGAGTACCTGCGCTGGGCGGTCGGTGCGTTCCGGCTGGCCACCTCGGGCGTCAAACCGGAAACCCAGATCCACACGCACATCGGCTATTCCGGGCGCGCCGAGGTGGTGGAGGCGATCGAACAGCTCGACGCCGACGTCACCGCGATCGTGGCCACCCGTTCCATCGAATGGGTGCTCAACGCGCTCAAGGAAGATTGCGCCTCCGGCCAGGGCCTCAGCCACGGCGTCGGCCCCGGTGTGTACGAAAGTCGTTCGGCGCGCATCCCCGATATCGATGAGCTGGATGAATTGCTCACCGCCGCAGCCGAAGCCGTCACGCCGCAGCGGCTGTGGGCGAACCCGGACGGCGGATTGAAGACCAGGCACTACTGGCAGTTGGAGCCGTCGCTGCGGAACATGGTCGCGGCGGCGCGCCGGGTGCGGCGGCGTGCGGAAGCGGCCGCCGCGGCGGAAGCCGAAGCCGGCGCGCCAGCCGAATAGCTCGAATCCACAAGGGCCGCTTTCCCGTTCGCGGGGAGGCGGCTCTTGTCGTCGGTGGACTATTCGGGCGTGGCGTTGGGGGAGAGCCGGTCGGTGAGGGCGCGCAGGCCTGCGCTGAGCTGCTCGGGGCCGGGCGTGTGAGCGGGGTCGATCACCCACTGCACCAGCAGGCCGCTGATCAGGGTGTGCAGGACGGCGCCGACGGCATCGTCGCCGCCGGGGCCGCCGAACTGTGCCAGTCCACGTCGCGCCTCGTCCTGTGCGGCGCCGATCTCGGCGCGCAGCTCGGGCGCGTGCATGGCCTGCGCCAGCCCTTCCATGCTGGCCGACCAGAGGCCGGGATTCGCGCCGAACGAGTCGATCAGCCGGCGCAGGAAGGTCTCGAGCCTGCCTGCCGGGTCGCTGGGATCGTCGGCGGCCAGCGAGTCGAGGATCTGCTGGACCGCCGCACCGCTGGATTCCCGCATCGCCTGATGCAGCAGCGCGTCGCGGGTGCCGAAGTGGTAGTTGATGGCGGCCAGGTTGGTGCCGGATGCGGCGACGATATCGCGCACCGTCGTGCGCGCGTAGCCACGTTCGGCCAGGCACGCCTTGGCCGCGTCGAGTAGATCCTCGCGAGTTCCCACCTCGGCACCATAGCAAGCCGGCTGACGCCTGTTCGTGACGGATGTTTCAAACATACGTCTGTGACAAATGTTTGAAACGCCTGTATGTTCGGCGGTGCAGGCCGAACCGACGCAGGGAAACGAGAGTCCGATGACCGAGCACCGTCCGCTATCGCCCTTCGAGAGCGCCTACTTCACCCCCGACGCCCGCGTCGGCAGCGTCCGCACCGCGGGCATGCCGCTCTATATCGGCTCCACCGTGCGCGGCCGAGTGGACGAGGAACTACTGCGGCTGGCGCTGGATGAGGTCGTCGCCGCGCATCCGCTGCTGCGCAGCCAGGTGGTCCTCGACGCGGCAGGCGTCCAGCACTTCGTGGTCGACGACGATTGGCGGCCTCGGCTCGAGGTGCGCGCCGGAGCCGAGGCCGAATACTTCCGGCTGGTCAACGTTCCGGTGGACTGGTCGAGCGGGCTGTTGCGGGCCCAGCTCCTGCGCGACGGCGACCGGGTCCAGCTCGTGCTCGGCATCCATCACGGAATCGCCGACGGCAGATCGGCTTTCGCGCTGCTGGATCAGCTGTGGCGGCACTATACCGCGCACGTGACGGGCGCGCCGATCCCGAGCGCGGCGACCGACCAGCGGATTCCGCAGGCGCTCGACCATCGCATGGCCGAGCTGGTGGGCGAGGCCGCCGTGTCGGAGTGGGTGGCGCAGGTCCGGGCGCAGGTCGCGGCCGCCCTGCCGGGCTCGGCGCCTGCCGCGTTTCCGTACGACGGAAATGCCGACCCCGGTGGCCGATTCGCTATGGTGCGCATCGAATCGACACCGGACGAGACCGCCGCGCTCATCGCGGCCGCCCGCGCGCACGGTGTTTCGGTCAACAGTCTGTTCACCGGCGCCGCGCTGGTCGCGGTGCGCGAGCAGTTCGATGCGCCGGGGCCGCTGCTGCTGAACTGCGGGCACGCGGCCGATATGCGCTCCCGGGTGAGTCCACCGTTGCCCGACACCGTGCTGGTCAACTTCGCCTCCGGCATCGGGACGCCGGTATTCGTGGACGACGATGCCAGTCCGGTCGAGCTGAGCCGCCGGGTCGACGCCGGTGTCCGTGACGCCCTCGAACGACGGGAAGCGGCCATGGTGCTGCTGGCCGCGCGGCGGGTCGGTGACGATCCGGTGATGGCGGCCGTGCTGTCGACCCCGCCGAGCTTCACCATCTCCAATATCGGTCGCTTGCCTGCGCATTCGCTGCCGAACGGGCTCGTCTTGGTCCGCGATGACATCTTCGCTATGGCGCCGGACATATCGCCGAAGCTGACCGTCTTCACCGTCGGCGACCGGATGACCGTGCAGGTCGAATTCGATACCGCGCGCTACAGCCGCACGCGTCAGCGCAGGGTGCGCGATGCCCTGGAGGCGACGCTGCGCGGAATCGCCGTCGCGGTGCGGGCCGGTCTGGGATGACGTCCGGCGCGGTGCCCGGCCCCCTGGCTTCGGCGTCGGCGATCACCGGACGAGGTGCGCACCTGAGTGGGGCGAGCCGATCGAGGCGCGCCCCGGACGACAGATGATGGCCGACAGGCCGCAGCGGCAGGTGTGACGTAGCTCCCAGTCGGGGCGAGGCCGCCGAGATCACGGCTGTGACCAGTGATCTGGCGGCCGCGTCGATGAGCGGTCCGGCCGGGCGGCGTCGGCCGCCAACGGAGACGGTGCGGATGCGGTAGGGTTGCGGAGGTTCCGTGCGCTGATCTTTCGCGCAGGTTCCCAACTCCGTCGTGGATGTTCAGCTTTCGCGCCGGTCATCGCGGCGCTGCCACCATCGGGTGAGGATTCGAGTCCTGCGCGACGCTGCGGTCTCGCTCCGATGCCGGAAAGGCACCTGTTATCTCCATGTCCGACAAAGCTTCTGCCGCCGTGTCCACGGCTGCCCCCGTCGCGCCCTTCACCGAATTCGGTGTGCGCGCCGCACTGATCGATGCGATGAACGCCGCGGGCATCACCGGCGCGTTCCCGATCCAAGCCGCCACCCTGCCCGACACCATGGCCGGGCGCGATGTGCTCGCCCGCGGTAAAACCGGCAGCGGCAAGACCCTCGCCTTCAGCATCCCCATGGTCGAGCGGCTCGCCGGCGCGACCAGCAGGCCCGGTCATCCCGCCGGGCTGATCCTCGCACCCACCCGCGAGCTCGCCACTCAGATCGCGGCCACCGTCGAGATGCTGGCCCGGCCCTGCGGGTTGCGCGTGGTCACCATCTTCGGTGGCGTGCCGGTGAACCGGCAGACCCGTGACCTGCGTGCGGGCGCCGATATCGTCGTCGCCTGCCCCGGCCGGCTCGAGGACCTGATGCGCCAGGGTGTCGTCTCGCTCGACGCCGTGCGGATCAGCATCCTCGACGAGGCCGATCACATGGCCGACCTCGGCTTCCTGCCCGCCGTCACCCGCATCCTCACCGCCACCCCGGCCGGCGGCCAGCGCCTGCTGTTCTCGGCCACCCTCGACAACGAGGTGGACCGGCTGGTCAAGCGGTTCCTGCGGGAGCCGGTGACGCATTCGGTCGACACCGCCGCGAGCCCGGTGCCCACCATGACCCACCACGTGTTCGAGGTGGCGGGCGCCGACGCCAAGAAGGATCTGGTGCGCGCGCTGGCCTCCGGCACCGGCCGCCGGATCCTGTTCATGCGGACCAAGCATCATGCCCGCAGGCTCGCCAAGCAGCTCACCGACTCCGGCATTCCGGCCGCCGACCTGCACGGCAACCTCTCCCAAGCGGCCCGCGACCGCAATCTCAGCGCCTTTGCCGACGGCACGACGCGGGTCCTGGTCGCCACCGATATCGCGGCGCGCGGCGTGCACGTCGACGACGTCGAGCTGGTCGTGCACGTCGACCCGCCGGCCGAACACAAGGCCTACCTGCACCGTTCCGGGCGCACCGCGCGTGCGGGCGGTTCCGGTGACGTGGTCACCGTGGTGCTGCCCGAGCAGCGCAAGGATGTCGCGGTGCTGCTGCGCAAGGCCGGTCTCACCGTCACCCCGCAGCGTGCCAGCGCGACCTCGCCGGCCGTGACCGCCCTGATCGGCGCGGTGGCCGCGCCCGAGCATCGCGCGGCGAGCCCGCGCCAGGACGACCGTGGTACGCGCGGCTTCCGCCGTAACGCCGAGCCGGGGGCCGCGCAGTCCGCCGGTCGCGGCGGTTCGCGACGCAATCGCCCGGCCGCGGGCCGGGCTGCCACCGAACACCGGGTCGGCGGCCGCCGCGGTGGCCCGCAGGGTGATCGCAACGAACGTCAGGGCGAGCGCCGCGGTACCGGTGCCTCGGAGGCCCGCCACGCCGACGGCCAGGGCCGCACCAGGCAGCCCGCCCGTCGCGGCGAGCAGGCCGGCCGCTCCGATCGGTCCGGCGCTCCGCACGGCTCGAACGCGCGCGGCCACAACGCCGACACTCCGCGCCGGTTCGAGGACTCCGCGCCCACCGGTGCCGGTGCCCGGCATCGTCGCCCGCGCCGGGCCACCCGCGCGGCGGGCTGAGTCGAGCGCGGGCGAGCCGCAGCGTCGGCACGCCCGTAACCGGCATCGTGCACCCGTCCGCCGGCCTGCTGGTCACCCGGCGGATCCAGCCGACAGTTGGCAAACACCCGCATGCGGCGGTAGGCATGAACGCATGAGTACTGCTACCGCTTACGCCATGGCCGGACCGGACGCGCCGTTCGAGAAGGTCGCCATCGAACGTCGTGAGCTGGGGCCACACGATGTGCTGATCGACATCAAGTACGCGGGCATCTGCCACTCCGACATCCACACCGCCCGCAACGAATGGGGCGGCGCGAATTACCCGTGTGTGCCCGGGCACGAGATCGCGGGCATCGTCGCGGCCGTCGGCTCCGCGGTGACCAGGCACAAGGTCGGCGACCGGGTGGGCGTCGGCTGCATGGTCGATTCCTGTGGCGTCTGCCGGGCGTGCCTGGCCGGTGAGGAGCAGTACTGCACCGGCGGGTCCACGATGACCTACAACACGCCCGTCCCCGACGCCGTGCAACCGGGCGGCTACACCATGGGCGGCTACTCCACCCAGGTCGTGGTGACCGAGAACTTCGTGCTGTCCATCCCCGACGGCATCGAGCTCGATGTGGCCGCACCGCTGCTGTGCGCGGGCATCACCCTGTTCTCGCCGCTGCGGCACTGGCAGGCCGGCCCGGGCAAGAAGGTCGCCATCATCGGCATGGGCGGGCTCGGCCACGTCGGGGTGAAGATCGCCGCGGCCCTCGGCGCGGAGGTCACCGTGCTCAGCCACTCGCTGAGCAAACAGGAAGACGGCAAGCGCTTCGGCGCCCACCACTACTACGCCACCAGCGACAAGCAGACCTTCCGTGAACTGCGCGGGCAGTTCGACCTGATCATCAACACCGTCTCGGCCGACCTGCCGATCGACTCGTACATGAAGCTGCTCGCCCTCGACGGCACCCTGGTGATCCTCGGCCTGCCGGAGCAGCCGCTGTCGGTGCGCCCGATGACGCTGGCCGGCTACCGCCGCTCACTGTCGGGTTCGATGATCGGTGGTATCGCGCAAACCCAGGAGATGCTGAACTTCTGCGCCGAGCACGGCATCGGCGCCGAGATCGAGGTGATCGCCGCCGACGAACTGGACGGAGCGTATGACCGCGTGGTCGCCAGCGACGTGCGGTACCGGTTCGTCATCGACGTGGCGACCATGTGAGGCGTCGAACGGTAGCCACGCGCGCGCCTGGGTAACTTGACGGGGTGGCTGCCGAGGACGATCAGAGACCAGCAGACCGGCCCGGTTCCGCGGGCCAATTGAATCCGCCACCGTGGCTGCTGCGGGCGTTCCTGCTCGCCGCGGCGACGGTGGCGGGTTTCGTCGCGGCGTTCTGGCTACTGCAGCAATTGCAGGGGTTGCTGACGGTGCTGATGGTGTCGCTGTTCCTCGCCTTCGCCATCGAACCGTCGGTGAACTGGCTGGCCCGGCACGGCTGGCGGCGCGGCCCGGCCACCGGCGCGGTGTTCCTGACGCTGCTGCTGGTGATGGTCGCATTCGTGTGGACGCTCGGCTCGCTGCTGGTGGAACAGGTCACCACCCTGGTGGAGAACGCGCCACGCTATGCCGACGAGGCCGTCGACCTGATCAACAAGACCTTCCACACCGAGATGTCGGGCGACGACATCGAGAAGTACGCCACCGAGTGGAGTTCCAGCCTGGAGGGCCCGGCGATGGGCCTGGCGGGCAATGTGTGGGGCATCGGCACGACTGCCGTGTCTGCGCTGTTCCAGGCGCTCGGGGTGCTGTTGTTCACCTACTATTTCGCCGCCGACGGTCCGCGCTTCCGCAACGCGGTCTGCTCGCTGTTGCCGCCGAGAAAGCAGCGGCATGTGTTGCGCGCCTGGGATATCGCGGTGGAGAAGACCGGCGGCTACATCTACTCGCGTGGCCTGCTCGCGCTGGTGTCGACGCTGGCGCACTACATCATGCTGCGGGTGTTCGATGTGCCCTCGGCGTTCGCGCTGGCGTTGTGGGTGGGCGTGGTCTCGCAGTTCATCCCGACCGTCGGCACCTATCTGGCCGGTGCGCTGCCGGTGGTGGTTGCGGTGGTGAACAATCCACCCGACGGGCTGTGGGTGCTCGGATTCATCATTCTGTACCAGCAGTTCGAGAACTATGTGCTGCAACCGAGGATCACCGCCACCACTCTCGACATGCATCCGGCGGTCGCGTTCGGCGCGGTGCTCGCGGGCGCGGCGATACTAGGGCCGACCGGGGCCTTGCTCGCCATCCCGGTGACGGCCACCTTGCAGGCGTTCGCGGGCGCGTATATCCGCCGCTACGACGTGGAAGTGCCCACCGAGAACGCGCCACCACCACTGCCCAAACCCGAACGGCCGCACCATCGATTGATCCGCCTCCGGCGCCGTAAATCAGACTGATTCGGGCGTAGAAGCCCAGCTCACCGCCCTGCGACCGGAATTCGCGAGCCTCCAGCCGAGCGCTCGGGAGACAATGGTGTGATCGGCTGCGGGTGAAGTGGGAGGCGCATGGACGGCGACCGGCACGATTCGCGCGATGACCTGCGGGACGACCACCCCCGTCGACGGGGTGGCGCCGGCCGGTTGGGTGCGGCCGTCGTCGCCACGGTCCTTGCCGTCGCGGCCTTCCTCGGATACCGCGGTGAGCTGCCCGGCTGGCCTTCGCTGGAACGGATCCCCGCGGCAGCGCCCGCCGTCGTCGCGCCGCGTCCACCGCTGGATCCGGTGGCCGTGGCGGCCGGAATCGAGCCGGTGCTGGTGAACATCAACGTCGCCACCAAGCCGTTCGGGGTGGGCGCGGCCGGATCGGGAATCGTGCTGACCGCCGACGGCCAGGTGCTCACCAGTCATCACGTGGTCAAGGGCGCCGAGTCGGTGAAGGTCACCCGGGTCTCGGACGGCCTGGTCTACGACGCGCAGGTGCTCGGCTATGACTCGAGCACCGATATCGCCCTGCTCGGACTGGTCGGCGCCACCGGGCTGACGACGGCCAGGCTCGGCAGCTCGTCGGGTCTGCGAGTGCGTGACGAGGTGCTCGCCATCGGCAATGCGGGCGGCACCGGGGAGCCCACAGCGGTGGCCGGGCGCATCTCCGACCTGGACAGCACCATCCTGGCGTTGAATTCCGCGGATCTGTCCCGTAAGGCACTGTCCGGGATGGTCGAGGTGAGCGCCGAGGTGAGTTCCGGCCAATCCGGTGGCGCGCTGGCCGATCACTCGGGCGCGGTGGTGGGAGTGATCGCGGCGGCGTCCGGTGATCAGGAGGACGAGGAGCCTGGTGTGCGGGCGCAACGTCCGCCCGTGGGTTACGCGGTGCCCATCGACACCGCTATGCGGGTGGTGCGCCAGATCCGTTCCGGAACGCCGACCGAGACCGTGCACGTCGGCCCCACCGCCACCCTCGGGGTGTTGATCTCCGACGCCAAGCCGAGTGGCGCCCGGGTCGACGTCGCCATCTACGGATTGCCCGCGCACAATGCCGGACTGGCCGACGGCGAGGTCATCACCTCGATCGACGGCAAGATCGTCACCAGCGCTCGCGCCCTGCGCGCCGCGATCAACAAGCACAGACCGCACGACATCGTCGAACTGGGCGTCAGCGGGCCGGGCGGGCAACGCACCGTCCGCGTCGTCCTCGCGCCGGGGACGCCGAACTAGCCCGCGCTCAGACCAGTGACAGCCAATAGTCCTGGAAGCGCAGGAAGATCAGCAGCAGCACCACCGCGTAGAACAGCGCGACGATCGTCCACCGCCATTCCGCGACCACCCGCATCGGCCCGCGCGAGCCACCCCACAGCGTTTGGGTGAGGACCGCGAGCAGCGGCGTGATGATCGCCCACACCACCATGCAGTACGGGCACAGCGCGCCGATCCGGTACAGACTCTGGAAGATCAGCCAGCAGATGAACACCGTGCCCGCGATGGTGCCGAGCCACAGCCCCACCCAGATCCAGCGCGGCAGGGCCACCCCGGCCACCGCGAGCACGGCCAGCGTGACGACCACCGCGAATCCGGCGACGCCGATGATCGGGTTGGGGAACCCGAACAGCGCCGCCTGATCGGTGGTCATCACCGAGCCGCAGGACAGGATCGGGTTGAGGCTGCACGAGGGCTGGTAGGCGGGGTCGACGAACAGCTTGAACCGTTCGACGGTGAGGGTGAACGAGGCGATCCAGCCGGCCAGACCACCGATCAGCAGAACCCAGGCGGATCTGGGGGCGGCCGCGATCACTGCCCCGCGGCCTGCGCGATCAGCGGCGCCAGCCCACCCGGCTGGAACAGCGCCTCACGGGTCTGGACCTGCTCACCGTTGACGAAGACGGTCGGCGTGCCCTTGATGCCCTCATCCAGCAGCTTCTTCGACTTGGCCTGGACGAACTTGTCGTAGGTGCGATCGTTGATGCACTGCGCGACCTTCGGATCGGTGTAGCCGACCGACTTGGCGATCTCGATCAGCTGCTCATCCGACAGGCCGTTGCCACCCTCGGGCGGCTGCTGCGCGAACATGGCCTGCAACCAGGCCTGGAACTTGTCGACGCCGGTATCGGTAACGCAGTAGGCGGCGTTCGCGCCACGCGAGGAGAACTCGGTGGTCGACATCTGGTCGAGGAACGACGCGATGTTGTATTCGACCTTCACGGTGCCGTCGGCGACGCCATCGGCGAGCACCTGCCCGTTGGCTTCCTCGAACAACTTGCAGATCGGGCATTGCAGGTCGGCGACGACGCGCACGGTCACCTTCGCGTCCGGATTGCCGACGATGATGGCGCCGTTGGAGGCCGCCGGATCCGGGGCTTCCGCGGCCGGGGTCGCGCCCGGATTCGCCGGGGCGCCCGCGATCACGCTGGGGATCGGGCCGAGGTCCTCGGAGTCGGAGCCGCGCATGGCGATCCCGATGCCGATCGCGGCGACGAGGCCGACGAGCACCGCCGCGACACCCACCTGGATCGCGATCTTGCGGTTGCGGTCGGCGCGCTCGGCCGCCGCCAGCGGATTCTTCCGACCCGGGTTGTTGCTCACCGTGCGTTCACCACGCCTTTCGCTCGCTTTCGCGTTGCCTGCTGCCCTGATGGTAGAGCCGGACGCGGTGTTCCGGCGTCAGCGGGCACGCGCACATCATGGTCGGTGAACCTGAGAGTTTCCGAAATACGCGGCGTGTTCTCGCGCGCATTGGGTACAGACCTGGTCAGCGCGGTGTGAGTCCGGCCATCAGCAGGTCGACCGCGGTCTCGGGGAGGTCGTCGGGGATCGTGCCGTCGAGCTGGGTGATGTAGATGTGCACGAGCCCGCCGAGAGTCAGCATGGCGAGCCGCGGATCCACCGTCGCGGCGATCTCCCCGCGCTCGATGCCGCGGCGCACGATCTGCTGTGAGGCCGCCAGCCGCACCGCCCAGAATTCGCGCCGGACCGCGTCGGCCTCGGCGTCGGTGTCGGTGATGCTCGTGGAGCGGATGAGGGCGGCACCGGAGGGGCTGCGCGCGAAGCCCACCAGCATCGTCATGAATTCCAGCAGGTCGGCGCGCACCGATCCGGTGTCCGGAATCGGGATCTGGGTTTCCATCCGGGAGAGCAGCGCGTCCAGCAGCAGCCTCGGCAGGGTTTTCCAGCGCCGGTAGATCGAGGTCTCGTGCACGCCCGCGGCGGCGGCGATATCGGCCACGCGCACCTCGTCGATGCCGACGGCCTCGATACGCGCGAGTGTCGCGTCCAGGACCGCGCGCCGCAGTCGAGCGCCGCGCAACTGCGGAGTGTGGTTCGCCTCATCGGCCATGTGCCCATTATCGCAAGTGCTCTTGCGTTATCTCGGTCGGGGGCCTAGCGTGGCGGTAACGCAAGTCAACTTGCGATATTCGTAGGAGGAGCGACATGAACGACAGTGACGTCGTGGTGTCCCGAGGGATCCCGTATGCCAGGGCCGCAAGGTTCTGCGCACCGGAGCCGATCGCGTACGAGGGGCCGCACCAGCACCGCTCGCCGGTTACCGCGCCGCAGCTGCCGGGCCGGCTGGAACCGGTGATGGGCGTGCCCGTCCGGTTGCCGCAATCCGAGGATTGCCTCGAGCTCACCGTCACCGCGCCCGCCGCCGCCGAACCGGGCAGTAGGCCGGTCATGGTGTGGATCCACGGCGGGGCCTACCTCGCGGGCGGTGGTGCGTGGAATCTGTACGACGCCACCGAGTTGGTTCGCGAGACCGGCATCGTCGTCGTGTCGATCAACTACCGGCTCGGGGTGCTCGGTTATCTGCGGATGCCCGGCGTCGCGCCGGGCAATCTCGGATTGCTCGACCAGATCGCCGCGCTGGAGTGGGTGCGCGAGCACATCGCCGGATTCGGCGGTGATCCCGGCCTGGTCACGGTGGCCGGGCAGTCGGCGGGGGCGCATTCCATCGTCGCGATGCTCGGCATCGAATCGACGCGCGGACTGTTCCGGCGCGCGATCGTGCAGAGTTCACCGTTCGGAATCGGTTTTCAGAGCGCCGCGAAAGCGCAGCGGGCGGCGCAGGCGTTTCTCACCGCGCTCGGCGGTGATCCACAGGACGCACCGCTGACGCAGATCCTGGCCGCGCAGGCCGCGGCGGCGAAGAAGCTCGCCGGTCCGGGCGGGCTCAATTCGGCACCGCCCTTTCTGCCGGTCGCCGGGGCCGATCCGCTGCCGGACCGGGCGCGCTGGGAACGCGAGGTGCGCGGGCGTGCGGCGGGGACGCAGCTCGTGATCGGCACGACAGCCGAGGAAATGCGGGCGTTCTACGACGGTCCGCATCCGGTGTTCTCGAGGATCCGCTCGGTGCCGTTGGCGGGCGCACGATTGGTGTCTGCCGTGCAGAACCTGGTCGGGCGCAAAGCCTTCGACGACGGCACCAGCGCGTTCGCCGATCTGTTCGCCGCGCATGGCGCCGAGGTCTACCGCTACCGGGTGCACACCCTGCATCCGGACAACCCGTTCGGCGCCTGCCATTGCCTGGAACTGCCCCTGCTCTTCGGTGACGATTCCGCCTGGCACGACTCGGCCATGCTGCGCCCGCTCACGCCCGCCGAGGTTCGCATGCTCGGTGCGCCGACGCGGAAGCAGTGGGGCGCCTTCGTCCATACCGGTGATCCCGGGTGGACCCGGCATGCGCCCGGTTCTTCTGCCGCTCAACCCATTCCGTGACCGACGAACCCCGATCCCGGTACTGCCGGATTCGTACACAGGGCGCATCCCGCCGCGTACCCAGCTGTCGCCCTGACAGATGGCGAGACCGGGCGACTGCCGGCTCGACCCAGATCCTGCCCCGTCCGGACGAGCCGATCGCGTCGCGTGGCCCGGCACTGTCACATCCCGATCCGCGACCAACGCTGTCGCCCCCAGTTCCACCAGAGAGGACCGCGTTCCATGGCTGACCGGCACGCTGAAGTAATCGGCGGCGGCATCGGCGGGCTGACCGCCGCGACCGCCTTGGCCCGCAAGGGCTGGACCGTGCGACTGCACGAACGGCAGTCCGCGATCCGGGCGATCGGCGCCGGAATCTATATATGGGACAACGGGTTATCCGCGCTCGCGGAGATCGGTGCGTTCGCCGACGCCACGCGTGGCGCGCATATCGGCCCGGCGATCGAAGCCCGGTCGCGCACCGGGCGCACCCTGTACCGGATCGATATCAACGCCGAGGGCGGACCGCGCTGCTACACACTGCTACGTGACCGGCTGATCGACGCGCTGGTGCAGGCGGCCACCCGGGCCGGCGTCGACCTCGTCACCGACTCGGCTGCTGTGGCGGCCGACCCGGACGGACGGGTCGAGTTCAAGGACGGCCGGGCCGCGAGGGCGGATCTGGTCGTCGTCGCCAATGGTGTGCATTCGCGGTTGCGTGACCGGCTCGGTCTCACCACCCGCCGCATCCGGATGCGGGAGGGCGCGGCCCGGCTCATGGTGCCCGCGTCCACCGACTACCTTCCCGCCGCGGACAGCGTCAAACATCTCGAGCACTTCCAAGGCCGGCGCAGGCTGCTGTACACCCCGTGCACCCCCGAACACGTCTACCTCGCCTTGGTCGCCGATGCCGATGACGCCGCCACCCGCGGCGACCACATCGACGTCGACTCCTGGGTGCGCAGCTTCCCTTATCTGGAATCACTGCTGCGCACCACACCGGACGTGCAGATCCGCTGGGACAACTTCGAATTCATCCGGCTGGCGGCCTGGTCACGCGGCCGGGTGGCCTTCCTCGGCGATGCCGCGCACGCGCAACCGCCGTATCTGGGGCAAGGCGGAGGCACGGCCATGATCAACGCGGTCTCGCTGGCCGCCGCCGTCAGCGCCGACCTGCCGATGTCCGAGGCGCTGCTCCGCTGGGAGCGCGAGCAACGGCCGGGCATCGAACGCACCCAGCAGACGTCCTACCGCATGCGCCTGCTCAACAGCCTGCCCGACGCCGTGCGTGATCCGCTGCTGATGGTGGCCGGTCGCCTGCCCGGTCTCACCGATTCCCAGCTGGCTGCCACCCGGCTCCGGCCGACCACCAGTGATCAGGCCGCCTGAACCGGCGAATCGTCCGTGCCCGCACTGCCGCGGCTCGGGAGAAGGAGAGAAACATGATCAACACGATGAAGATCAACGGCGTCGAGATCGCCTTCGACGACCAGGGCTACGCACCCGATACGCCGGCGATCGTGCTGCTCAACGGCTGGGCCCACGACCACCGCGCCTGGAACCCGCTGCTGCCGTACTTGCGGGACAAGCATCGCGTCATCCGGGTGTGCTGGCGTGGTCACGGACCGGATCGCACACTGGTTGGTGATTTCGGTGTGGCCGAACAGGTTTCCGACACCATCGGGCTGCTCGACGCGCTCGAGGTCGAGTCGTTCGTGCCGCTGTCGCATGCGCACGGCGGCTGGGTCGGCCTGGACATGGCCGACCAGCTCGGTACCGAGCGGGTGCCTGCGGTCCTGCTGCTCGATCTCATCATGACCCCGCCGCCCCCGGAGTTCGCCGCCGGTGTCGCCGCCCTGCAGAACCCGGCCACCTGGAAGGCCGCGCGCGATGAACTGCTGCGATCCTGGCTCGACGGCAGCACCGACGAGACCGTGCTCAACCACGTCCGATTCGAGGCAGGCGGGCACGGCTACGACATGTGGGCCCGCTCGGGGCGCGAGGTCGAAAAGGCTTATCGCACATGGGGTTCCCCGATGGGTCGAATGGAGAAGATGAGCACACCGCCGCCGATCCGGCACGTCTTCTCCCATCCGAAGGCCCCCGAATACGATGCGCTGCACGCCGAATTCGCCGCCGAGAACCCGTGGTTCAGCTACTCCCGGCTCAATGGCGAAACCCACTTCCCGGGTCTCGAGCTGCCCGAGCATGTGGCGGGTGAACTGTTCGACCTGCTCGGGTCGATTCGCGTCGGCTGAATCACGGTGACGACCGGCGCCCTGACGTGCGCCGGTCGAACCCACCTGACATTCGGATGCGAGCCCCTGAGCACCCGGCATCGCTGCACGTACTGCGCCTTCGGATGACGCGCACCGATCCGCCCATGCCAGGCGGTTCCGGGACGCTGCGCAGGAGGAGTGCTTGCCGATCTTGTCCCGATCTGTCACTGTTGATCGCATGATCGTTGGAAAGGACGACACCACCGCCATCCGGTGAGTGTTCTCGGGCAGCGGGAAGCTGCGAACATCCGCAAGAAATGGCTCGGCCGGATGCTGTGCACCGAACCGGCCGATCGTCGCGCCGCTGAGGCGGCCATCTCCGAAATCTACGAACTCGCCGGTCTCGGCCCACCACGCTTTCGATGGGTCTCCTCGCCGCTGATCGCCCGTGCGACCGGTGAGCCGGGAGCCAAGCGCGGGCCGCGACCGATAACATCTCCTGAACCCGCTGTCGTGCAGTTACTTTCGCGAATTCACAGCCGCATGCGGGTGACCGTCGGTATGTCGCGACGCGAGTACGACCGATGGGCGTGCGCGCTGGAGCCCTTCGAGCAGAACATCGCCGGTCCGTTGACGTCTTCATGGGCGGGCACTATCGGCCGCATCATCATGGCAGCCGGTGGCGGGCCGAGTTCGATCCGGAACAACGTGCACTGCGGGTCGGGCTCGGTCGTGTGGTCGGATTTCCCGCCCAATCGGGCAGGTGAACATGCCCGCGCGTGGGAGCTGTGGGCGGCGGTAGCGGCGGCCTGTGGCCCGTGGTGGCCGGACGAGGATCTGTGCGTCGTTTCCGAGCGTCCCGAAATATTGGCGGCGGAGGATGCGGGGGACCGGGGCCGGTTGCGCCTGCACTGCGCCGACGGCCCCGCCATCCGCTATTCCGACGGCTGGGAACTGTTCTTCTGGCACGGGACACAGGTGCCCGGCTGGGTGATCACCGACCCCACGGCCGAAGCCATCGACCGGGAAACCAATGTCGAGGTGCGGCGTTGCGCCATCGAACGACTCGGCTGGCCCGCCTATGTCGAGGAAGCCGGCATGGAACTGCTGGCCTGCGCGCCCGATCCCGGCAATCACGGCTACGAACTGATGCTCTACGAGCTACCGGACGACCAGCGAGTGCTGGTCGCGGTGAACGGTTCCGTCGAACGCGACGGCACCCGCCGCCGCTATGGCCTGACCGTTCCCCGATATCTCACCGATCCCGTCGACGCCGCGGCCTGGACCTATGGCCTGACCGGCACGCAATACTCCCAGCTCCTACACCGCACCTGAGGTGATGACCATGACCGAATCCCTTGTCCTGGAACAACTCGACGCGTCCCTTCGCATCCCGGTGATCCGCGGCATGCACGCCCAGGGCGACCTGATCGTCATCCCGCTGTACCTGCTCGACTCGGTCACGCCGAGCCCGGACGCGAGCTGGTGGCCCGTCCCGCCCGACGGCATCGAGGTGCTGCGCGGCGCCGCGGGCGGGAATCCGCACGCGCTGGTCGCCGAACCCGGTACCTGCCGGTGGACGACCGACGTCGCCGACCCGTCCGGGCTCGCGCTCGGCATCTTCGCCGCGGAATCCGTTGCCTACCTGATGCATCCCGAACACGGCGCCACCGGCAGCGTGCCGGGGACATATGTCATCCGGCGGCAGCGCGAACACTCGCACATGCGGACGCGGCTCGTCGCCGACTGACGGCGGTGTCCCGCCGCCGGGCCGATGCCTCGGCGGCGGGACACATCTGGCTCCCGCCCGGGGAGCGAACGTCCCCGGAGATCAGGCGACCGCGCGACGAACCGGTTCGCTCCGGTACCGCGACGGCTTCCCGTCGATGCCGAGCACCTTCCACACCAGCTTCGACACCGGGTTGATCAGACCGCTCTGTTCGGCCAATGCGCGCACGTCGGCGAAGATATCGCGCAGGGCATTGCTGGATTCCTCACTGCGCCAGTACATGTCCTTCACCACCGACTGCGGGATCTCGAATTTCTCGATGAACTCCTTCGGCGGGGTCGCGATCATTTCGCACATGATGCGCATGGCGGTGGGGAACAGCAGCGACAGCGCGAAGCGGGTGGCCGGGTGCATCTTCGGCACGTTGCGGCGCAGATATTCGTGCGCGAAGGAGATGTGCCGCGCTTCCTCCGCCACGTGAATCTGCATGACCCGCTGCACCATCGGATGCATCTGGTCGCCGCCGCGCAGAATCGACTTCTGCAAATGGTCGATGGGTTCCTCACCACCGAGCACCATGGTGAAGAAGAACTCGGGGAAGTACTTCACCGCGGGCCAGATGATCATCGTCAGCTTGCGGTCGATGGAGCCCATGCCGATGACGTCCTCGCCGATGCGATTGATCATCTCCTGGAACATGAGCGTGTGGTTGCACTCTTCGGCGGCTTCATGGGTGATGAAGCGGAATTCCGGATCGCCGTTCGGCAGCGACACCACGTACTGCATGAGCCCACGGATCAGCAGTTGCTCGAAGTCGAGTCCCACCTTGGCGATCCCGGCCTGGCGCCACATACCTATCGCGATCTGCTTCTCGACGGGCAGCGACTTGTACCAGGGATGGCGGCCCAGCGGATCGGCCTCGGGCAGGATCCAGCGCCGATCGGTGCGGTCGACGCCGTAGTCGGGGGAGTCCCAGTCGATGTCGACGTACGGGTCGAAGTGCTTGTTGACCGACCCCTCTGACAGCCCCTGGAGTACCTCGCGGTAGGTCTGATCAGCGGATGCGGCCTCACGTGCCACAGACAGCGTCATCGGTGTCTCCCTCGTGCCAGCTCCGGGGGAAATTATCTGGGACCCGGAGTCTCATTAAATGGTAGACGTCGCCCCAGTTCCAGACAAGGGTGTATGGAACGGCGGAGCCGCCGCGCGCCATGTCGGTGCCGGGAGGAAACGTTCGAACGTACCTGCCACTCGCCGCTCAGGCAGCCAGGCCTTCGAGCACTGTGTCGACGAAGGCTTGTATCCGGGCGACAGGGCCGTCGGCATGCCAGACCAGGCCGAACTCGATCGGTGGAGCATCGGCGAAGGGGATGAAGCTCAGCCCGGGGCGCGGGTAGAAGTCGGCGGCGCGAACAGAGCAGGGGCAGGCACCTTTGCCCGCGCTGATGAGCGTGAGAACCTCGGGCCATGTGGCCGCCGCCGGGCCGCGCGGGATCGGTGCGCCGGAGGGGGTGTGGGTCGGGAAATGGAAGCTGTTGATCGCCTGCGACGGGCCGATGCCGTCGATCAGCTGGATGCCGGCCAGATCCTCCATGGTCAGTGACTTCTGCTGTGCCACAGGATGATTCGATGAGATGACCAGCGCCCTCGGTTCGGCGAAGACGACCGGGCCGGTGATGAGATCCGGTTCCTCGATCGGGAACTCACTCATTTGCAGCTCGATCTCCCTGGCACGCAACTGCCGGTAGTCGCCCACCTGCACCTCGCGGATCTGCACTTCGCCACCCGGATAACGTGCGGTGAACCGGTCCGCCGCCGCGATCAGCGTGGTACCGCACCAGGCGGCGGTGTATCCGACCCGCAGCAGCCCGCCGATGCCGCGACCGGTGGCCGTCGCGAAATCGATCGCGCCCTGGATGGTGCGGTAGCCCACCGAGAGCTCCTCGCGCAGCCGTTCGCCCAGCGGGGTGAGTTCCACACGGCGGCTGGTCCGTTCGAACAGCTTCGCCCCCAACCGGCGTTCCTGGAGGCGGATCGCCTGGCTCACCCGTGCGGTGGATATGTGCAGGCGTTGGGCGGTGCGCCCGAAGTGCAGTTCCTCGGCGAGGGTCAGGAATATCTCGATGTCACGTAGCTCCACTGCCGATCCGATCGTGAACACAGGCATTAACGATCGTTGCAGGATACGCCGTTGTTCGCGGCGCTGGCACGGCGGAATCTGGTTACCGCATTCGTCGAAAGGAGCCACACGCCCATGACCAGACCGAACACCCTCGCGCGCTCGCGTGCGCTGAGACTCGCGCGCTGGGTCCCGATCACCGCTGTCTTGGCCGAAACGGCGGTCGGTTCCTATTGGGACCTCGCCCGCATCCGCTATGTCCGAGAAGTTTTCGACCACCTCGGCTATCCCATGTACTTCGCGACGATCCTCGGCACTGCCAAAGTGGCCGCGCTCGCCGCGATCCTGACCCCTGGTCATCCGCGCACCAAGGAGTGGGCCTACGCCGGACTGGTGTTCGTCTACGGCGGCGCCGCTGCCTCGCACATCGCCGCCGGAGACGGCGTCGACAAGTGGGGTGGGCCGATGGCATTCGCCGCCGCCACCTTGGCCACCCGGGCGTGGCTGCCCACGGGCGGCGCCGGATTCGCCGCGCCCGTGCTCGGCAATCGTCCGCAGCCGGCCTGACCAGGTCCCGTGAAATCACACCCGAGAAAGAAGGAATCCTCATGTCCGCAGTTCGTGTGCACCACTACTCCGTCGATCCGGCCGAGCTCGAGCAGATGCTGGCCCAGCGCGCCCAGGTGATCGCAGGCATCCGCTCCGGTTTCGACGGCTTGGTCGAGACTCGGCTCATCCGCCTCGACGACGGCACCTACCAGGACGTATGGCGCTGGGAAACGGCCGAGCAGCTGGCGGCCGCGCTCGACGCCTCGGCCGCCTTCCCGCCCGTCACCGCCACCCTGGCGCTCACCACGGACGGCACCGTGCAGAACGGTGAAATCGTCGACGAGCGTTAGTCGATCGCCATCGCCTGCGGCCGCCCGGTCGTAGGCGATGGCGGGCCGTCCGGCTGACTGATCAGGCCTCGTCGAGGCGGGCGAGCTGCTCGGCGACGTCGAAGTGCGCCGGCGGCCAATCGAGGTCCAGGTCCTGTAAGGCCGCGATGAGCAGTTCGGTGACGGCGAGCCTGGAATACCACTTGTGGTCGGCGGGCAGGACGTACCAGGGCGCCCGCTCGGTACTCGTGCGGTCGAGTATGGCCTGATAGGCCTCCTGATAGGAGGGCCAGTAGGCGCGTTCGTCGATATCGGAGGGGTTGAATTTCCAGTACTTGTCGGGGCGTTCGAGGCGTTGGCGCAGGCGCTTCTTCTGTTCGTCGAGGGAGACGAACATGGCGACCTTCACCAGGGTGATCCCCTCATCGGTGAGTTCGCGTTCGAAGGCGTTGATCTCGTCGTAGCGCTCACCCCAGACGGTGGCGGGAACGAGATTGTGCACCCGCACCACCAGCACGTCTTCATAGTGCGAGCGGTCGAACACGCCGATCTGGCCGCCGCGCGGCAACTCCTTGCGGATGCGCCACAGGTAGTGGTGGCGCTTCTCCTCCTCGGTGGGCACCCCGAAGGCGGCGTGGTCGACGCCCTGCGGATCCACCGACCCGATCACATGCCGCACGATGCCGCCCTTGCCCGCGGTGTCCATACCCTGTAGCACCAGCAGCACGCTGCGTGAATCACCGGATCGGCCGTTGGCGTACAGCTTTTCCTGAAGATCCGACAGCACCTTTCCGCGTTCGGTCAGCAGGGCCTCACCGAGCTTCCTGTCGCCGTCGAAACCGGGACGGGCGGAGGTGTCCAGATCGGCGATACGCACGCCGTCGGCCTGCAATGCTTCCCGGACCGGAACCGACCAGTGCTTCACCATCCGTCAGACCTACCACATTCGCAGGCGCGATCAGCGAATCTGGGCGAGTTTGAGCAGCTGATGGGCGAAATCGGCATCGGACACCGGTGTCAGGGTGAGCTCATCGGCGGTGGTGAGCAGATACCGTCCGTCGCCGCTGACGTCGAGCCAGGTGCGATGCCGGGTCGGCGGCGACATCGGATTGTCCGGTTCCACCGTGACGGTGATGAAGCCGCGCCCGTCGACCGGTTTGCGCAGAGCGCGACGGAAGCGGGCGGCGCCGCGCTCACCGTTGGTGGAGAAGGTCTGGCCATTGCCCGCGTGGTCGGTGGCGCCGAGCACCGCATCCTGCGGTTCGCGTAGCGTGCCTGCCCGGCCCGGGCGCGCCGGCCCGATCACCTCGACCAGCAGCTCGCCGAGGGCGCGGGCATGACTCATCTGCACCGTCACGGTGGTGGGCGCGGCCACCAGAATCGCGGCGTGCTGGTGCACCACGGCGGCGAAGGCCAAGATGCGGTCGGGGCAGTCTCCGTTACCTGAGGCGGTGCGTTCGCCGGACACGGTGACGGTGGTGGCGTCGGCGCGAGCGCACAGCATGAGCGCGGCAGCCAGATCGGGGTCGGCCTGTCTGGCGAACCGCTGCGGTAATCGCAGGCGCAGGTGTTCGCTCTCGGTGCGCACGGTGGCGGCGGGCGCCATGTTGACCGGATAGGGGCGGCGATCCAGATCGGTTTCGTTCTGCCAGACGTAGCTGAATTCGTCCGGGGTGAGTACCCATTTCACAGTGGCAGGCTCCCGCCGCCGGTGGAATCGGTGCGGGGTACCGCGAAGCGGGGCACCCGGTCTCCCGAAGCGGGGATGGCGGGGGAGTAGACGTGTGTCATGAGGTCCTGGACGTCGGCGGTGACGGCCGCCGCCGCGATGTCGTGATCCATTCTTCGTTGCCCGCCGTGCACGGCCTCGGCGGCGGGATCGTCGAGCGGACGATACGGCTGCGGCGGCGGGATCGCAGCCCGAACCGTTTGCGCCGCGTCGCGATCCAGTTCGAACAGCGCGGCGATCGCAGCGCACACCTCGTGAGCATCGGTGCCAACGCGAATGAAATCACGGGTGGCCTGTGCGGCCGCGTCGGCGGTCTGTCCCGACCACCGCGCGAACTCGCGAGCGGTGGCATCGCCGAATACGCGGAACGCCTCGGCCAGCGCGGTGGCATTGGCCTGCCAGACCGCCGCCGCGCGGTCGAGCGCGGCCGGATCCATCACCTCGTGCACGCGGTCCCAGATCTCCTGATGGGTGTAGCCGATGAAATGTTCACGCTCCGGTGCGTATGGGGGATCGGTATCACCGGTGGGTACGGCGTCGTCAGCCATGGTGCGTTCCTCCCTCGACGGCCCGCCTCACCGCGGCGCCAGATGCGCGGCGACGAGGTCGATCGCGGCCTTGTTGGCGGCCTCGGCGTCGGCGAACTTCTTGCCCGCCGCCAGATAAGCCGCCTTGTAGAGCAGCGCGGTCTCTTGGAGGGCGGTCAACGTGTCGAGATATTCGCGACCCTTCATGCCGAATCCGCGGGCCAGCGCATGGCCGGTGGGTAGGTCGGGGAACCCGGAAACCTCGGTGATCACATGTGATCCGGCTCTGGCCCGATCCAGATCGTCGACCAGGATGTCGCAGGCCGCGGCCAGATTCGTGGCCACGTCCTCGTCGAGTTCGAACGGCGTTGCACCGCCGTCCACCGCCGCGACGTACAGCTGCCGAGCCCGGCTCTGCCCCGTTTCCGGTACCGCCATCCTGGGCTCCCCCTTCCGCTCGGTCCATCACATCCCCGCCGCGTCGATTCGGACTCTACCGGTCGGAAATGCGCGGTGTCGCCGCCTTCGGAAGCCTGCACCGGAACCGGGCTGTGATGTCGCGCACGATAGTGGTGGTGGCTCGCGGACCCGATCCGACCACCGGAACCTGCGTGAAAACCGCACCGCCACATCGGCTCCCGACTTGAACATCCGCGCTGCGACGGCGTCACCGGCCTCCCGGCAGAGCACGGTGCACCGCTGGCCGAAGCTGATGTGGTCGACTTCGTATTCGGCAGCGGAGGTAGCGAATTAGATCTCGCCCTGACTGCGCGATCGGCCCGGCCGGCGACGCGAGATCTCAGCCCGGACGGGTCGCCGACACGTATTGCAGCAGCCGATGGATCTCCTGATCGATCTCGACCAATCCGTGCTCGGCGAACAAGGCCGGGAACGTCTCGGTGTCGAACACCCGCAGACCTGACCAGCCGCCGACGATCCGGCTCGCATGCCCGAACGCCGAATCATCGCGGTGGCTGGTGGTGATCGCGATCCGGCCGCCCGGCGCCAGCACCCGGATCATCTCCCGCGCCGCCGCCAACGGGTCCGGAATCAGATACAGCGCACCGAAACAGCACACCGCGTCGAAGGATCCGTCGGCGAACGGCAGGAACCGGGCATCGCCGCGCAGGTAACCCACCCGCGGCCCCGCGTTGTCTGCCACGGCCCTTGCCAGCATCGGCGGCGAGTAATCCACCCCGACCGCGTAACCGTCCTCGGGCAGCCGCTCACTCAGATATCGCGTGAAATTGCCTGGACCGCAGGCGATATCGAGCACCCGATGCGCCTTGTGCAGCCGCAGCGAATCGGCCGCGTAACGCCGATCCGCCGCGGTGGTGCGGCCGCTGGCCAGATAGAACAGCGTAGGCCGCCAGGCCCGTTCGTACACCGCGGCCAGCGCCGGGTTGTTCATCGTGCGCCGAGCGAGATTCATCGAGCCGACTCCATTGTCCGCGAGAGATTCATTGCCGTGCCGGGTTCAGGCGCGCTCGACCTCGATGGTCATCCCGGCCGCCCGCAGCCGTTCGGTGAGCGCATCGCCCATCGCCGCGGCCGGCGTGAGCACACCCGCGAGTTCCGGCAGCTTCGCCCCGTCGAAGGCCAGGCACAGCCCGCTCTCGCCGAGCAGCACCGCCGTCGCCTGATAGCCGGGATCGCCCTGCCCGGCGAAGGTCGCGACGTATTTCGCGCCCGAGGTGGTGTGCGCGTAGGTCTTCATGGTGAACCAGCCGCTGGTACGCGCCTGCTCGCTGGGGCCGGTGCCCGGCTTGGGCAGCACCCGATCCAGCAGCTTGCGGCCGGCGCTCACCCGCGAGAGCAGCGCGCCCGCCGCCATCGTGGCCACGATCCCGCCCGACATACCGGCCGCCACCAGTGGCGCCACCGGCGATTTACCCGCGCTCATCACCTCGCGGTAGCGGAAGTTCTTGCCGTACACCCAGCCGAGCAGCCCGTTGGAGCGGCGCACGATCTTGGTGTTGTGCATGGCCATCACGAAGGTGCCCACCCAGCCGTCCAGGCTCGGGTCGATGGAGCTCGCCTTCTGCAACGCCTGATCGGACTGCCTGCCCACATCCGGGTCCATCGACTTGTCCGGGCTCAGCGAATACGGGTGGCTGAGCACCGACTGCTTGGCCGGATCGGCGGCCACCGCCTCCATCATCGCGCGCCCGGAATCGATGGTGCCGCCGCTGACCCCGCCCTTGAGCGAGGCGATCAACGTGGTGTCGGTGAGTTCGCCGGTATTGTCCTCGACGGTTCGCCGGTACAGCTGATACACGCTCAGATCCGACGGAACCGAGTCGTAGCCACAGGAATTGACGATCTTGGCCCCGGTGCCGACGGCCTGCTCGTGATACTGGTCGATCGCCTCGCGGATGAACAACGGCTCGCCGGTGAGATCGGCGTAATGGGTGCCCGCCTCGGCGCAGGCGGCGACCAACGGCAGCCCGTAACGCAGGTACGGCCCCACCGTGGTCACCACGACGGTGGTGCGGGCGGCGAGCGCATCAAGGGCGGGCTGATCGGCCGCGTCCGCGACCACCAGCTCCCACTTCGCGGCCGCGGGGCCGAGTTCATCGCGGACCCTGGTCAGCTTGTCCACCGAGCGTCCGGCCAATGCGATCTTGGCGTCCGCCGGCGCGGCGCCCAGCAGATACTGCGCGGTGAGCTTCCCGACGAAACCCGTCGCGCCGAAGAGGATCAGATCGAATTCGCGGCTGTCCGCCATATGTTCCCTCATGCCTTGTGTCGAGTCTTGCCGGATCGTGCAGTGTCGTCGCCGGTGCGTTCGGCCAGCCAGCGGTGATGCTGCTGACCGAGTTCGGTCACCGGCGGCTCGCCGTAGAGCCATTCACGGGAGATGCGATGCCAGTTGGCCGTCGCCTCGAGCTGGCCGAGCATGCCGAAGGTGAGGAAGTCCGCGCGCCGGGAGAACAGATGCTCCGGCGGCAGGTTCTGCTGCTTCATCCCGGTGAATTCGCTGGCCCGCGGGTCGACGGCGAGCAGGAAGGCGCCGCTGGCCAGTTCCGGAGTGATGGTCAACTCCTCATCGATGAGACACCATTCGGAGGCGGCGAGCACATACTCGAGGCATTCCTCCGGGCCGATCTCCTCGGGCGAGTCGATCACCCCCCGCTGGATCATCAACTGCCGCAGGTCTTCTGCGCGGTCCTCGGCGGCCGCGCGCAGACACGCCGCCTCGAACTGGACGTGCTCGGGATCCATCCGGTTGAACAGGCCGAAATCGAGAAACCCGACCCGCCCGTCTTCGGTGAGCATGACATTGCCGGGATGCGGATCGCCGCAGAACTCGTTGAACACGAACAGCGAACCCACATAGAAGCGGTAGATGATCTCACCGATCCGGTCCCGTTCGGCCTGCGGCATCTCCTTGATCTCTTCGAAACCGCTGCCCACCAGGTATTCGCTGACCAGCACCCGCCGGGTACTCAGCTCCGGCACCGGCCTGGGCACCACGATGAACGGATGCCCGGCGTAGAGCTCGGAGATCTGCCGCTGGGTCTCGGCTTCGGCGTGGTAATCGAGTTCGGCCTCCATATTCAGCCGAAGTTCGTCCAGCACCGCCGGCGTCACCCACGGCATCGCCGATTGCAGAACCCGGCGAAACATCGCCAGGTTCTTCAGATCCGCGCGCACCGCGATATCGATGCCCGGATACTGCACCTTCACCGCGACCTTGCGCCCGTCGTGCAGCCGCCCGCGGTAGACCTGGCCGATCGAGGCCGCCGCCACCGGTTCGGATTCGAACTCGGCGAACACCTCGTCGAGCGGGCGGCCGAAATCTTCCTCGATCACCGCGCGCATGGCCTCGAACGACACCGTCGGCGCGGCATTGCGCAGCACCGCGAGGCGCTTCTGGAAACGTTCGCGATGATCGGGCGGCACCAGATCCAGATCCAGCACCGACATCATCTGGCCGAGCTTCATGGCCACGCCCTTCATGGTGCCAAGCACCATGACCACCTGTTCGGTGGTGCGGATCATGGATTCCTCGGCCATCTTCGCGCGCACCGCTTCCGAGCGGCCGCGCATGGACAGCCGCGCGCGCTGATTGCGCAGCACGGATCCGGCCGCGACCGCGCCGAGCTTCGTCCCGCGAGCCAGCCGGGATGTCGGCACTTGTTTCGCCATCGAGGTACCTCCGTTGGTGCCGACGCGCGAACGGAGACGCAACCCCTCTGTAGCGCCCCGCTGGCGTTCAGACTAACCAACCGCGCCGCGATGTCGAGTCCCGTGTCACATCCGGGGCCACGACTGGCTCAGACGGTGCCTTCGGCGATCTCGGGGGTGTCCACGGGCTTCGGCAGCACATGCGGCATGGCGTTGAACTTGGTGCGCGAGCCGCCCGCGCGCGCCATGCCCTCGATCGCGCTCCAGGCCATCATCGACAGGTAATCGATGACTTCCTCCCGCGACATGGTCTTGTCCGTGGTCCACCAGTGCGTCGCCAGCTGGATGCCGCCGACCAGCACATACGACCACAGCAGCGCGCCCTCGGTCTCGATCCCGAGATCGTCGGCCCTGCTGATGATGGCGGCGGCGACCACCTCGGCGAACAGCTTCTCGAATTCGGCCAGCGAGGACTGGTCGGCCGAGCCGTTGCCCATGATGAACCGATAGACCTCGGGGTCCTCGTCGACCGCGCCGACGTACTCACCGAGCGCGGTGCGCACCAGCTGGTACTCGTCGGCATCCAGGCTGATCGCGCCGTAGACGCGCGGCATCAGCGTGATCTCGATGAACCGCTGCATGGTGGCGTGGACCAGATCGTTCTTGTCCGCGAAATAGCGGTAGAGCACCGTCTTGGAGACGCCGATCTCGGCGGCGATCTCGTCCATTCCGGCGCTGCTGCCGCGGGCGCGTACGGCGGCCAGGGTGCCGTCGACCAGCTCTTCGCGGCGGTCGATCTTGTGCTGTCGCCACCGGCGTTTGCGGCCATCGGTGTTGCCGGTGCGCACCGCCGCCGGTCGCTCGGCGCGCTCACCGACGTCGACAAGGTCTTCGGTGGACAGGGTGGGCTCCCTCGTTCGAAACGGATCCGTGTCACCCAGCTTAGGTCCCATTACTCCCCAGCAGGACCTTTTGGGGTGCCGATCACCGCATTCGGGGGGTGGATGCGAGCGGAGTCACACCGATGAGGCCACTCTCGGCGACCCTCCGGTTGCGCACGGCGACGCTGCCGGAGCGCAAAGGCCAGCAGAATGGAGGACATGCACAACGCTCCCGGCGATACCGCGGTCCTCGGCGACCGTAGCTCCGAGGCCGCCGGCGCGCAGCCGACGATGCCGAGCAGCTTCACCTCCTTCACCGATGACGCGAGCAAACGTCGTGATCTGTGGAAGATGAAGTCGCTGGCCACCGGACTGCTGGCGCTGGCGACCGCGATCTATCTCGGCTGCCGCTGGCTCGAGTCGCGCGGCGGCGGCGGCGATTGGGTCGGTTATGTGCGGGCCGCGTCCGAGGCGGGCATGGTCGGCGCACTGGCCGACTGGTTCGCGGTGACGGCGCTGTTCCGGCATCCACTCGGTCTGCCCATCCCGCACACCGCCATCATCAAGCGCAAAAAGGATCAGCTCGGTGCCAGCCTCGGCAGCTTCGTCGGCACCAATTTCCTCTCGCCCGAGGTGGTGACCGCGAAGGTCAACTCGGCGCAGGTGTCGTGGCGGGTCGGCCGTTGGATGGCCGAGCCGGCCAATGCCGCGCGCGTGGCGCAGGAGAGTTCGACCATTCTGCGCGCCGTGGTCGGAGTACTGCGTGACGAGGACGTCGAGCAGGTCATCGACAACACCATCGTCAAGCGGATCGCCGAACCGCAGTGGGGTCCGCCGATCGGGCGGGTGCTGGCCGAGTTGCTCGCCGACAATCGTCAGCTGCCGCTGCTGGATCTGCTGGCCGAGCGCGCCCATCAATGGGCGCTCGGCAGTCAGGAGACCATCGACCGGGTGGTGCTGCGCGACGCTCCGCAGTGGGCGCCGAAGTTCGTCAACATCATGTTGTCGGAGAAGATCTACCGCGAGGTCGTCGAATTCACCTGGAAGGTGCGCTCGACGCCCGATCACGAGGTGCGCCTGGCCGCCAACCGCTTCCTCGAGCAGTTCGCCGACGACCTCCAGCACGACGAGGCGATGATCGCCAAGGCCGAACGGATCAAGTCCCAGATCATGGGCCGCGAGGAGATCACCGGTATGGCGGAGGCGACCTGGCGCGCGGCCAAACGGCTGATCCTGGAATCCGCCGACGACCCCAACAGCACGCTGCGCCGCAAGGTTGCCGAAAACGTGCAAGCGCTCGGCGAGCAACTGCGCGATGATGAGATCACGCGCGGCAAAGTGGATGGCTGGATCGAGCGCGGCGCACGGTATCTGGCGGCCAACTACGCCGACGAGATCGCGACCATCGTCAGCGATACCGTTGCCAGGTGGGATGCGGAAGAAGCGAGTAAGAAGATCGAATTGCAGGTCGGGCGTGACCTGCAATTCATCCGGATCAACGGCACGGTGGTCGGTTCGCTTGCCGGACTTGCCATCTACACGGTGTCGCACCTGATGTTCGGCGGCTGAGACAGCGCTGCCGGAAATTTGCCCGAAGGGTGCTAACACAAGTGCTTGCAATAGCTAGCACCCTGTCCTACCATTGGTTACGTACTACCGCCAGAAGGTGAGTGATGGCAGACCAGCCCGAGGTTTCCGCCCAGCACACCGAGGAGCCGGACGATGGTTCCGGTCTCGGGGAACGGGGGGGTCGCGTCTCCAACGCGGCGCACGACATCGGAGGTTTCATCAGGGCGCAACGTGAGGCCGCCCAGGTCTCGCTGCGCCAGCTCGCACAGCTGGCGGGGGTGAGCAACCCGTATCTCAGTCAGATCGAGCGCGGATTGCGCAACCCCTCCGCCGAGGTGCTCGCGCAGATCGCCAAGGCACTGCGAGTGTCCTCGGAGGTGTTGTACGTACGGGCCGGCTATCTCGAACAACGGCCGCACAGCCCGGTCCGGGACGCCCTGCTCGCCGACACGACGATCAGTGAACGGCAAAAGCAGGTCTTGCTGGATATTTACGAATCGTTTCGCCGGGAAAACGGAGGGAACGAATCAGGGGGGGATGACTGGGACAGCGCCGTTCCGCATATTACGACCGACACTCCGCCACGCCAGGAGAACGAAACATGACCGACAACGCCACCACCAAGCCGCTCTACGCGACCGTGGGCGCCGGTGACGCCGTCTACACCGCGGTCCTCGACGCCGTGACCCAGGTGCGCGAGCGCGCCCAGTCCGCCGATGTCACCGGCCGCGTCGACGAGGCCCGCGAGCGCATCGCCAACCTCCCCGCCGACGTCCAGGGCCAGTTCGACTCGCTGCGCGAGCGCCTCTCCGGCCTGCCGTCGGAGCTGCCGGAGGATCTCGCCGAGCTGCGCGAGAAGTTCACCCCCGAGGAGCTGCGCAAGCTGGCCGAGCAGTACTACCGCCAGGTTCTCGACCTGTACTCCGACCTCGCCGTGCGCGGTGAGGAGACCGTGGAGCGGCTGCGCGCCAACCACCTGGTCGAGGAGCAGGTCGGCCGGGTCGAGTCGCTGTACAAGGACGCGGCCGAGCGGGCCGAGGACGTGCTGGGCCGGGTCAACGACCTGATCGGCCGTTCCGCCAAGGTCGTCGAGGAAGAGGCCGAGGCTGCTGCCGACGCCGTCGTCGACGCCGAGGTCGTCGAGGTCACCACCGAGACCGCGCCCGCCCCCGCCAAGAAGGCGCCCGCCGCCAAGAAGGCTCCGGCCAAGGCTCCCGCCGCCAAGGCCGAGACCCCCGCGAAGAAGGCCCCGGCGCGCAAGACCGCCGCGAAGAAGGCTTGATTCGCCTGCCGCACGTCCGGTGATGGGCCTGCGGTCGCGCTACTCGACGACCCCGCGTACCGATCCGGTGCGCGGGGTCGTCGCTTTTCGTTTCCTCGCCCTCGGTAGCCGGTGGGCCGCGGTGGTTGCTCCTATCATGGTGGAGTGGAAATTGCGCAGGGTGTGACCGGCCTTATCGTGCTCGTGCTGTGGCTGCTGGCTTTCGGCGCGACCATCTTCGCGCTGATTCATGCCCTACGTCAGCGTCCGGACGCGTTTACTGCGGTAGACAAGCTGACCAAGCCGATCTGGCTGGCGATCCTCGGCGTGGCGGTGCTGCTTCTGCTGCTGTCGTTCGCGGGGCTGGGGTTGTTCGCCTTCATCGCCATCATCGCGACGGGCATCTATCTCGCCGATGTGCGGCCGAAGGTGGACGAGATCCAGCGCGGTCCGCGCTGGTAAGACGCGACTCTGCCCTGGTCGCGGGCCTGGGGCAGCAGCGTGGGTGGTTGTTGACCAGCCCAGGGTTGGCCCTTCGGAACAGCGGCCGTACCCGAAAAAAATTTCGTTGCCGTCTGCGCTGGTGACGCGCGGTTCTCCGGAGTTTTCTGACTGCTAGCACTAGCTAGCACGCGCTCCAGTGGTTACTGTATCTATCAGTAACACAAAGGAGTGTCCGATGCGTGCAATGTTGCCGACGGCGTTGGCGAGCCTCCCGACCCAGCTTCGGGGCCTGCTGGACGTGCACCGTGCGAACCTGCGGTCACGTACCTACCAGAACGCCGCACTGAACCCGCCGACCGTTCCGCACGACGTCATTCCGGTGACCACCCCGGACGGCGTCAAGCTGCGCGTCCACGCGTACGGACCGGCCGACGGCAACGTCATCGTGCTGGTGCACGGCTGGACCTGCGCCATCGAATACTGGTATCCGCAGATCAACGCCTTCGCCGGCGAATACCGCGTCATCGCCTACGATCAGCGCGGCCACGGCGAGAGCGAACTGGGCTCCAGCCCCCTCGACTGCGATCTGCTCGCCGACGATCTCTGCGCGGTCCTCGACACCGCCCTGCGTCCCGGCCAGCGCGCCGTCCTCGTCGGCCACAGCCTCGGCGGCATGACCCTGCAGGCCTGGGCGGGCAAGCATCCCGACCGGGTCCGCGCGCAGGCCGAAGCCGTGTTGCTCAGCAATACCGGCCCGCATTCGCTGATCGCCGAGACCACCGTGGTGCCGCCGTTCAACAAGCCGCTGTCCTGGCTCGGCGGCCGCATCATCCCGCTGCCGTTCTGGTTCGGTCGCCTCGGCCTCGGCACCCCCATCGTCTTCCCGCCGATCGCCCCCGTCCGCTGGGCCTTCGCGCGGCAGATCATGACCCTGGACGCCCCGCGCGAGCTGGTCGATTTCAGCATGGCCGTCGTGCGCTCCTGTCCGGCCTCGGTCCGCGCGAAGTTCGGCTTCCTCCTCGCCGATATGCATCTCGGCGAATCCGCACGGAATCTGGTCGTCCCCACCACATTGCTGGCCGGAGCGTTCGACGATATGACGCCCCCGGTGCACTCCGAGCAGCTCGCCGAAATCCTCGCGGAGGTGGGCAGTCTGGTTCGCTATGAGGTGCTGCCGACCGGGCACCTCGGGAACGTGGAAGCCTACGAACGCTTCAACGAGGAACTGGGGCGCGTGCTCGACTCGGTGTACCAGCCGGTCGAAGCCGTCGGCTGAGCTTGCACCAGCCTGCGTGGTCGGTTCGACGCCTGCCGATCTCGACGGCTGGGGCGCCGGCGACCCCTTGCTCGACCGTGATTTGCGAAGCCGGCTGCGGCATCCCATTCCGAGGCGTCCCATACCTTATGGCGAGCCCACACAGGTCACAGCCGGTGTGAACTCGCCGGAGCCTGCGCGACGACCCGGTCAGGAGAAGACGACCGTCCGCCGGCCGTGCACCAGCACCCGGCCCTCCAGATGCCAGCGCAGGCCGCGCGCCAGCACCACCCGCTCGATATCGCGGCCCTGACGCACCATGTCGCGGACGTCGTCGGCGTGGTCGATGCGGATGACGTCCTGTTCGATGATCGGGCCGGCGTCCAGTTCGGGGGTCACGTAGTGACAGGTCGCGCCGATGAGTTTGACCCCGCGCGCGAAGGCCTGGTGGTACGGCCGGGCGCCGACGAACGAGGGCAGGAAGCTGTGGTGGATGTTGATCGCCTTGCCCGCCCAGTGCTCGCACAGTTCCGCGGGCAGCACCTGCATGAAGCGGGCCAGCACCACCGCGTGCGGGTCGTGCTGGTCGACCAGGGCGCGGACCTGCTCGAAGGCGGGGCCGCGCTCGGCCGGGTCCTTCGGGAACGGCACATGATGGAACTTCACCCCGTGCGCTTCGGCCATCTCGGCCAGATCGAGATGGTTGCCGATCACCGCCTCGATGGTGGCGGGCAGCTCACCGGAGGCCGCCCGGCCGAGCAGGTCGTGCAGGCAGTGGCCATCCTTGCTGACCAGCAGCACCGCCCGGCGCCGCGCGCCCGAATCGAGCAGTTGCCAGTCGGTTTCTGAGCCGAGGCTCGCCGCCACGTCGGCGAAGCGGGTGCGCAGCTCACCGAGATCGAACGGCACCGTGGAAGCCTTGATGGCCTGCCGGGTGAAGAACCAGCCGGTCTCCACATCGGAGTGGTAACCGGCCTCCACGATCGATCCGCCGAAGCCCGCGATGAACGAGGTGATCTCGGCGATGATGCCCGGACGGTCCGGGCAGCCGAGGGTCAGCACGTAACGACGATCGTCGGGGGCGGAGGGAGCAGCACTCATGCGCCCATCCTCGCAGGTGAGCAAGGCCCGCTCGCACCGAGTGCGCCGCGGGCCACCGCGATCAGCCGTAGAAGGGCTCCGCGTAACGGAACTCGCCGACGATCTGGGCGTCGTAGGCCGTGAGGGCACGGACCTGGAAGTGGCTCGCCCAGCTCGATTCATCCGGTGCGATGCCGAGGCGGGCGCCGGGGACGAAGCCGAAGCGCGGGTAGTAATCCAGGTGGCCGACCAGCCCGATCAAGGGTTCGTCGAGAGCGTCGGCCGCCCCGATGACGGCATGCATGAGCGCCGCGCCCACACCGTCACCCTGATGGCCCGCCTGCACTCCGATCGGTCCGAGCGCGAGCACCGGGAACGGGCCGACAGCGGCACGGGTGAGGCAGACATGCCCGACGACGGCATCATGCTCCACCGCGACCATGGACAGCGTCGGGATCCAGCCGGGATCGCTGCGTAGCCGTTCGACCAGATCGACCTCGGGGGGTTCGATGGCCTCCTGGCCGGTGTACTGCGGGCCGAAGGCGCTGCGGTGGACTGCGGCGATGGCGTCGGTGTCGCCGGCGCGTTCGCGTCGGATCAGCACGGTTGTCCTCTCTTCCCGACCAACAGCAGTGTGCGTGAAGCGCCCGCGTCGCGCAATCGGGATTCCGCCGGGCCGAACGGTGTGCAGGCGATATGCCAGACTTTGTCCCCATGGCAGATTCCGCGTCGCTGACCCGGGCCGAAGTGGCCGACATGATCGACCACACCCTGCTGGCGCCGGAGGCGACCGCCGAGCAGGTGGAAGAACTGGTACGCGAGGCCCGCGAACTCGGCGTGTACGCCATCTGCGTGTCGCCGTCGATGCTGCCGGTGCGCGCGCCGGGGCTGGTGGTGGCCACGGTGGCCGGATTCCCGTCCGGCAAACATCATTCGCTGGTCAAGGGGGCGGAGGCGCGGCTCGCCGTCGATCAGGGCGCGGCCGAGGTGGATATGGTCATCGACGTCGGCGCCGCCGTCGCCGGCGACTACAGCGCGGTGCTCGCCGATATCGTGACCGTCCGAGAGGCGATCGGCGACCGGGCGCTGCTGAAGGTCATCATCGAATCGGCCGCGCTGCCGGACGAGGCGATCGTGCAGGTCTGCCGGGCGGCCGAGCAGGCGGGCGCCGATTTCGTGAAGACCTCCACCGGATTTCATCCCGCGGGCGGCGCCGACGTGCACGCGGTCGAGCTGATGGCCGAGACCGTCGGCGGCAGGCTCGGGATCAAGGCCAGCGGTGGCATCCGCACCGCCGAGGCCGCCGCCGCGCTCATCGCGGCAGGCGCCACCCGGCTCGGATTGTCCAAATCCCGTGCGGTACTGGAGGGATTCGCGGCCTGAACTCGGGCCGGTGCGGTGTCGTCGGGCACGCCGGGCGCTCAGCAGGAGGAGCTGCCTTCGCTGCTCGCCGGCAGCTCGGTGCGGCCGCCGGCCAGCTGCACGTGGATGCCGTCATCGGTGACCTGCAAGCCCGTCGGCTTCATCTCGAACGGGTACATCTGCAAGCTCTCCGACAGCAGATCGGCGATGCCCTGCACCAGATCGGTCGGCAGTCCGATGCCGAGCACGTGCGCGGATTCGACGTCGACCTGCACGGCGCCGTTGATCACCTGCGGCTGGACCTGCACCTGAGCGAGGCCGCCGAGGACCTCCATGGTCAGCTTGCCCTCGGCCGCCGAAGAGCTGACATTGCTCACCAACCCGCCGAGAGTCTTGGCGATGCCGTCGTTGCTCCAGGTGACGTCGGCGGTGGAGCGGCCGATCGCGGCGCCCCCGCGACCGTTGTCGGTGACCTCGATGTCACGGAAGGTCGCCTGCACCTGCATGCCGACCGCCGGGCCGAACTTCACGTCGTCGCTGTTGACGTTCACCTCGGGCAACTTGCCGTCGACCCAGGTGACCAGCATCGGCTTGGCACCGAATCCGACGTCGATCTTGGAGCCCATCTCTTTCTCGAACTGGCTGCTCACGCAGCTCGAGACCGCGTGCCGCGCGTAGGCCTCGCCGCCGACCAGCACGGTCGCCAGCAGCACGGCCACCGCGACGAGGGCGATCACCAGGGTGCGGCGACTGACCGTCAGGGTGGAGCGGATCTTCGTGGGCATGGACCAGATTCTTCCCGACGTTTCTGTGTCGGCTCTGAGGGTGCGGTGAGGGATGTCTCTTGACGTCCTCCCCGGCCTGAAGGGCGGGGATTCCTACCAGCGCCGTCGGCGCTCTCGGTGGGTTCCTGTTTCACAGAGTCGTGCTCCCCACTCACGCGGGGAGGCTGACCGTCTCTCCGCAGGCGTTTCGTCTCTCCGCCCGTCCGGCGGCGAGGATGTTGATGGCAGCGTTCAGATCCCGATCGTGGATCACCCCGCACGGGCACGCCCAGGTGCGCACCCGGAGCGGTTTCGGTCCATCGACCCGGCCGCACGTCGAGCAAATCTGGGACGACGGGAACCAGCGGTTGATCTTCACGACCGTGCGTCCGTACCGGGTGGCTTTCTCCTCTATCAGGCGTAGGAACAACCCCCAGCCGGCATCGTAGACCGACTTCGCGAGGCGGGTCCGGGCCAGCCCGGAAACGCACAAGTCCTCGACGTAGACCGCTTGGTTCTCGCGGATCACTGTCGTGGCCTGTTTGTGTGCGAAGTCCAGCCGCGCGTCCCGCACCCGTGCATGCGCCCGGGCGACCTTCACCCGAGCCTTGGCCCGGTTCTTCGAGCCTTTTTCCTTTCGGGACAGATTCTGCTGCGCCTTTCGGAGCCGGCGTTCGGCCTGCCGGAAGAACTTCGGAGACAGGATTGTCTTGCCGTTCGACAACACCGCGAATGTGGCCAGCCCGAGGTCGATACCCACTTCGGTGTCGACCTGGGGCATTGGCTCTGGGTCTACCTCGATGACGAAGCTAGCGAAGTACCGGCCTGCCGCGTCCTTGATAACCGTCACCGACGACGGCGGGGCCGGCAGCTCCCTCGACCACGTCACCGCCACGTCGCCGATCTTCGGCAGCCGAAGTTTCCCGCCCGGCGTCACCGCGAAGCGGGCGTTGCGGGTGAACCGGATCGTTTGCCGGTTGTCGCGGCGCGACCGGAACCTGGGCGTGCCGAGTCGCGGGCCTTGACGTTTTCCGGTGACCGACGCGAAGAAGTTGCGGTAAGCGGTGTTCGCGTCGGCGAGCGCCTGCTGCAACACCACCGACGACACCTCACCCAGCCACGCTCGTTCGGGCGTGGCCTTTGCTGCCGTGAGGACTTTCGACAGCTCCCCATCTTTCGGGAGCGGCACGCCGGCAAGTCGGGCTGCCTCCCGTGCTGCGACAGCGTCGTTGAACACGACCCGAGCGCACCCGAACGCCCGCGCCAGTGCCACCCGGTGGCCCGGCGTGGGGTTGAGGCGGTACCGGTAACGGAGCTGCACCCACCGATTGTGACATGAGCCACAGGTTTGCCACGTACTCTGGTTCCCATGGCCGGTGAAGCGGCGCGGTTCAGCCCGGGTTTCCTTCCGGATCCTCTCGCGCCCTCGAGTGCCGATTCCGGGCGGGGTTGGCGGGTGCTGTGCCGGCTGGCCGGCCGTCACGCCGGCTTCTTCACCACCAGTCAGGTGTTGCGCACCGGTTGCGCCGATCGGATTCGCGCCTGCCTCGGCAACGGTTCGGTGACCAGAACCGGCGTCGGAATGCTGCGGATGGCCAACTGGCCGGACGGCCCGCTCGACGAATGCGCCATGTGGGCGGCCTGGTTCGACGGCGCGGTGGCCGTCTCCCATCAGAGTGCCGCCGACCTGCACGGAATCGGCCGGCTGCACCCGACCTACCTGCACCTGTCCGCAGCCGCCGGACGACCACCGGTCACCCAGCGGGTGGTGGTACAGCGCAGGCGACTACCGAGCGCCGATCTCGAATCCGCAGGCCCCTTCCTGGTCACCACCCCCGTCCGTACGGTGCTCGATCTCGCCGAATCCGATATCGCCCAATCCGCCCTCGACGAGGTGGTCGCCGACGCGCTGGCCATCCACCGCTGCGACGCCACCGAAATCCGCATGGCTGGTGAGACTTTGGGTACCTGGGCGTCGGTACGCGTGCGCCGGGCGCTGGCCGCCGGTTAGGAACGCCGACCGACGCGCCCCCGAGCTCCTGCGAACGTTTCGATACGGTTTTCGATAACGTCGAAGTCGAGACTGGTGGTAGGGGAATATGCAGGTAGACCCAGTAACTCTGGCTGATGCGGTCGCCGGACAGGAAGTCCCGCAGATTCGGTCTACGAAATGACCTCGGTTACAAGCTCCGAGGCGCCGTTGGGTGGGGGCGGGGCAGGTCTCCGAATCCTTGGATCGACTGTCATCGGATTGCTCACCGCCTTTTCGGGAGCTGTGCTTCTCGGTCGGTCCTGGAGCGCTTGCGACGTCGGCGAAAATTCCGGAAATACGTTTACTTTGCTATTTTTGTATGCGCCCCTATTATTCTTGGCTGCTGGTGCATGGTGGTATTTCGTGAACGCATTCGCTGCGCGGCGGAGCAATATAGTGGCGGCACGATTTGTGCTGGCGCCGATAGTGGGTTTGCTCGGCGTACTGGCGATCGTCTGGATTGTCTTTGCCTGGCGTCATAATCCGGGCGGCGACTATCCAGTGACAGTCTGCGGGCCAGACAATGTACCCCCGTGGTGGCCGGGGTGGATCCCGGTGTGAGTGCCTGTTCGGGTCAACAGTGCTCAAAATATGAGAGCCCAGCGCATAGTGAAGGTTAGGGCAAGTGTTGCCGAGCCGGCGATCTCAGCCGACGGTGCAGCCACGCCCCTCCGGGCTGTGGTCGACGCGCGCTCACGCAGCGACCAGTGAAACGGGAGCCTTGGACAACGTCTGCCCACGGCTCCCGCTCTGACGACTCAGCGGTCGAACTTGCCGTCCGCTACTCCGGCGGTGAATGCGTCCCACTCACCCGGACCGAACACCAGCGCGCCGCCGGTGGGGTTCTTGGAGTCGCGGACACCTACCAAGCCTCCGTCGACGAAGGCGACTTCTACGCACTCTTTGGAGGCGTCGCTATGGCGGCTCTTGAACCACCGGGCGCCGGATAGATCAAGGTTCATGCTAGAAACTCCTTCGCTACCTGCCGGAGCAGAGCCCTGCTGTCCACTTCGTCCAAGGCTGCGTCCCGAATTGCCTTATGCGCCAGATGGTACCGGGTCACGTCCTGAGGTTTCTCCAAATACAGGTCACCGACGTAGCCGGGGATGTAGACGACGGAGGGCTCGGCCGGGGCTCCGGTCGCGTCGTTGCCGAAGCTCAGGATGATGAATTGGCCGGTGCTTACCGCCGTGGTCGGAGCACCTGCGGCAAAGGGAAGCACACAGACGGTGACGTTGGGTCGAGTACTCATGTCGGCCAAGTGCTTCAACTGCACGGCGGAGATCTTGGGACTGCCGATGACGCGGCGCAGAACGGATTCGTGCAGCACGACATCGACCTCGAGTGGCCGCCGCTTGCGGGTGACGATCATCTGCCGGTACTGCCGCATCTGCACGCGGCGTTCATGTTCGGCCGCGGTCTTATCGGGATACCCATCCCGCACGACCGCACGTGTGTAATCCGCAGTCTGCAAGATTCCCGGCACCAACTCCACGTGGTACGAGATGAACTTCTGCGCAGCAGATTCCAGCCCCATGTACACGTCGAAGTTTTCGGGGATCAGATCCCCGAACTCATGCCACCAACTCTTCTCGCTGGTCTGCCGCGCCAGCCCGGTGAAGGCGGCGACGAGGTGTTCGGGCACTCCATACAGCTCGCAGGCCGCTTCGACGTGGCCTATGTTGACTCTGCCGTTCTGTCCGTGCTCGAGCCGGTACAAGCTGGTGGCACCGATGCCGAGTAGGTCTGCCGCCTGCTTCAGGCTGAGCCCGGCGCGGGTGCGCCAGTCCGTGAGATAACTGCCCAGTCGGCGGCGCGGCAAAGTGGTGTCCTGCATCTGTTCCTCCCCATCGAGGGCGGGCCGGTCGACCCGCAAACGGGTAGAGCAATGGCACTGCCGCGGGAGGAATCCTGGGCTTTTGCATCATCCGGGCATTTCGGCCCGGTACCAACCATCCCATTTCCGCGACAGATGATTCGCTGTTGCACGCAGATACCGCTCGAGACCCCCGAGCACCACGATAGCACTATCGAATCAGTTGTAAGTCATTCGCAGACAACGAGATTGGAGCCCACCAGGAATATTCCATCCGAAATATTTAAGTGCAGAAACCCAGTATGTGCGTGCCACCGGAGTGGTCTGCGGGCTCAGATGCGAACGGCTACCGGCTCATACAGGTGCAGCGGCGCCACCACTTCCCACGGCACCGATAGCACGTTGTCGCGCATTCTCCTGCGGTACTCCCGCACTGGGAAACCCTGGTCGCGCAACAGGTTTGCGGCCGCGCGCCAGCGCACACGTGGACCGAACGGCGCCAGCGGCGCCGCGTGGGACCAGGCCCGGTCGGCGGCGGCGAGGAGTGCGTGTACGCCTTCACCGGGGATGTTGCGGTGGATCAGCGCCTTCGGGAGACGTTCGGCGATATCGGAGGGGCGGTCGACGGTGAACGGGTCCCAGGCCAGTGTCAGCGATAGCGGTCCGGTGTGGTCGAGCAGGACCCAGGCGCTGCGGCGGCCGAGTTCGTCGCAGGTGCCGTCGATGAGCAGGCCGCCGGGGGCAAGGCCGGACAGGATGGTCGACCAGGCGTCGGGGACGGCCGCTTCCGGGTATTGGCGCAGCACGTTGAACGCGCGCACGAGGACCGGGCGCAGGCCGGCGAGCTCGAAACCACCGCGCGCGAAGCTGACGCCGTCGCGGCCCGGCACCACCCGATCCGGGTCGATTTCCAGCCCGACCACGCGCACGTCCGGGCGCACCGTGCGCAACCGGGCGGCCAGTTCGAAGGTGGTCCACGGGCTCGCGCCGTAGCCGAGGTCGACCACCAGCGGATCGGCGGCGGCGTGCAGACGGGTGGTGACCAGGTCGTCGTTGATCAGCCAGCGGTCGCTGCGACGTAACCGGTTGACGCCGGTGGTGCCGCGAGTGATCGTGCCTATCGGATTCAGCTGGTGGGGTTTTGTTCTTCCAGCCACTGCTGGGTCACCTCGGCCTCGGCACGGAACAGGTCGACGAGGTTCACCAGCATCAGCTGCTCCAGGCGCGGACCGACCATCGGGATGAACACCTTCGCCTCGGAGGAGATGCGCATGGTGCAGCCGATCTCGGTGGGGAACAGCCGCATCGTTCCGGTGAGGCTGCCGGGGCCCGCCGGGATGGACGCAGAGTATTTGCCCTCCACCTCGGGACCGAACGGGCCGTAGCTCTCCTTACGGGTGATCACCATGTCCTTGCGGATCACCGTCTGCGCGATCTCGGGCAGGGTGTCGCGCGGCAGGATGTGGTGCAGCACCACCTCGATGCCGTCGTCGTTGGACTCGAGGCTGATCACTTCGTTGGGGGAGTACTTGCGCATCTCCTCCATCCGGGCCTCCCAGTAATCCCGGTTCGACAGCGCCGCGTACAGCTCTTTGGTGGTGTGCAGCGGGTAGCGGGCGGAGTAGTCCAGTCGGCGAGCCATGGGCGGTTACGTTACCGGGACCGGTTGTCACGGCATCGCCGGGCAGCGGAAGAAGTGACCGGGCACAAACCGGTCCCCGGCGACGCCGTCGGCGTCACAACGCGTCAGCTCTCGGAGATCCAGGCGTTGGTGAACTCGGTCTCCTCGGCCAGCAGCTCGGTGAGGCGTTCGGCGATGGCGGCCTCGATCTTGCCGCCGAACAGCGGAACCTTCACCTCGATGCTGCCGTCGATCACGGCGGTGGAGCCCGCGCCGGCATCGCTGAGGGTGATGGTGCCGCGGACCTCGGCCGGCGCGCCCTCGACGCGGGCCTCGAAGGTGGCGGAGTTGCCGGTCCAGCTCTCGATCCGGGGAATGATCAGGTCACCCGGGCGCACGGCGGTGATGGCGGAGGGCAGCAGTTCGGCGGCGATGGCCTGCACCATCTCGACGCGCACCTGATCGCCCTCGACGGTGACCGACTCCAGCCGGGCATTCGGCCCGCCGACGGCCGCGATCCGGTCCGTCCAGTACTGCTTGTCGGCGACGGCGGCGCGCACGGCGGCAGCCGGATGGGTGTAGCTGGCCGTATACGCCAGGGGTGTAGCCATGGACGGACACGCTACCGTCTGGCTGTGCGAACTTCACGGTTGGTGTCCTCGGAACACGTGCGTGACCTGCTGTCGGGGACCGGTGCGACGGTCCGCGACGAGGTGCGGCTGGCGGAACTGACGACGCTGCGGGTGGGCGGGCCGGCCATCGTCGCCGAATGCGCGAGCACCGACGCCCTGGTCGCGACGGTCCGTGCCCTCGACGGCGCGGGTATCCCGCTGCTGCTGCTCGCCGGTGGCTCCAACCTGCTCATCGGCGATGCCGGCTTCGACGGTGTGGTGGTGCGGGTGGGCAATACCGCCGTCACCTTCGGCGCCGACGGTGTGCTCGCGGAGGCGGGCGCGAACTGGGACGCGGTGGTCGCGGCCACCGTCGACGCCGGGTTCGGCGGTCTGGAATGCCTGTCCGGAATCCCGGGGTCGGCCGGGGCGACGCCGGTGCAGAACGTGGGCGCCTACGGCGTCGAGGTCGATCGGCTGCTGCGCCGGGTCCGGCTGCTCGACCGCGGCACCGGCGATATCCGCTGGGCCGAACCGGCCGAACTCGGGTTCGGATATCGCACCAGCGTGCTCAAGCACAGTGATCGGGCGGTGGTGCTCGCGGTCGAGTTCGCGCTCGATCCGAGCGGGCACAGCGCCCCGCTGCGGTACGGCGAACTCGCCCGCGTGCTCGGCGCCGGCGACGGCGAAACACGGCCCGCCGGGCAGGTCAGGGAGGCCGTGCTGAAGCTGCGCGCGGGCAAGGGGATGGTGCTCGACCCGGCCGATCACGACACCTGGAGCGCGGGGTCGTTCTTCACCAATCCGGTGGTGCCGCAGGAGCGGGCCGAGCAGGTGCTGGCCGCGATCCGCGCGCATGTCGGCGACGTCGCGATTCCGACCTATCCCGCACCGGACGGGGTGAAGCTGTCGGCGGGTTGGCTGATCGAGCGGGCAGGCTTCGGGAAGGGGTTCCCGGGGCCGGAGGCCGCCGCCCGGCTGTCGACCAAGCACACGCTGGCATTGACCAATCGCGGCCGGGCGACGGCGGCCGATCTGGCCGCGCTGGCGCGCACGGTCAGAGACGGGGTTGCCGATCGGTTCGGCATCGGGCTGGTTCCCGAGCCGGTCACCGTGGGGATCACGCTGTAGAACTCACCCCGATCGAGTTGCTGCGCGATTGCTGTGGCCAGGCGATGCGCTGTCGGCAAACATCGCCCTCGACGTGGCCGAACACACACCGCCACGCGCCCGATTCGACCAGAGGATGGGCCGACCACCGATTAGCCGGGCGTAGATTCGATGGGGTGAGCAACCGACCAGACACGTTCCGGCCGGCTGCCGCTGTGGCGGGTGTGCTGCTCGCGGTGGTGGCGCTGATCGCCGGATGCACCATCGACCGGGGCGAAGGCTCCGGCCCGGCGCCGGACGAACCGATCGCCTCGGTCACCATCACGCCCGGCGACGACGCCGCCGACGTCAACCCGACCGCACCGGTCTCGGTGACCGTCGAGAACGGCACCATCAACCAGATCGCGCTGACCAACGCCAACGGCAGGCAGGTCACCGGTGAGATGTCGCCGGACAAGCGCAGCTACCGCACCACCGAGCCGCTCGGCTACGACTCCTCCTACACCTGGACCGGCACCGCTATCGGCACCGACGGCAAGCCAGTCCCGATCGACGGCACTTTCAGCACGCTCGCGCCGAAGGCCACCGTGCCGGCCACCCTGAATATCGGAGACGGTCAGGAAGTCGGCATCGCCGCCCCGATCATCGTCCAGTTCAAGGCGCCGGTGCAGAACAAGGCCGCGGTGGAGAAGGCGCTCACCGTCACCACGAATCCGCCCACCGAGGGCGCATGGGCCTGGTTCCCCGACGACAACGGCGGCTCGCGGCTGCACTGGCGGCCCAAGGAGTACTGGACCCCCGGCACCAGCGTGCATGTGGCGGCCATGCTCTACGGGCTCGACCTCGGCAACGGCAATTACGGCGACTCCGATATCACCTCCGATTTCACCATCGGCCGCGCCCAGATCGTCAAGGCGAACGCGCCGAGCCACCGCATGCAGGTGGTGCGCGACGGTGCGGTCATCTTCGATTTCCCGGTGAGCTACGGCGAGGGCAATGAGGCGCGCAACGTCACCCGCTCGGGCATTCATGTGGTGACCGAGAAGTACGAAGACTTCATGATGTCGAATCCGCCGTACTACGAGAACGTGCGCGAACGGTGGGCGGTGCGGATCTCCAACAACGGCGAGTTCATCCACGCCAATCCGGAATCGCTATCGGCGCAGGGCGCGGCGAATGTCACCAACGGGTGCATCAATCTCTCGCCCGCCGACGCCGAGGCCTATTTCGCGACGGCGTTGTACGGCGATCCGGTCGAGGTCACCGGCACCAGGATCGAACTGTCGGCGGCCGACGGCGATCTCTACGACTGGACCATCGACTGGGAAACGTGGACATCGATGTCGGCGTTGAACGGCAAGCCTGCCACCACTATCTCCGCGACTCCGGTCCCGCCGCAGCCGGCGGGTGGACGCTGAGCCCGGTATCGACCGACGCGCCGAGATTCCGAGCACCGTCGACGCCGAGATCGCGAATCTGCGAATCCTAAGGCGTGTCGGAGGATTCGTCGATCAGATGCTCGAACGCGCGCAGATTCTTCAACGATTCGCCCCGCGATACCCGCCACTTCCATTCCTTGCGGATGGATTCGGCGAACCCCAGTTCGAGCAGGGTGTTGAAATCGAAGTCGACGGCCTCGAGCACCTGGCCGAAGATGCGGTCGAGTTCATCGGGGTCGACCGCATGGTTGGAGATCCGGCCCACCAGGTAGATGTCGCCCACCCGGTCCAGGGTGTAGGCCACGCCGTAGAGCTTGCGGTTGCGGCGCAGCAGGTACTTGTAGACGCCTTCGAAGTTCTCGTCGGGTTTGCGGCAGACGAACGATTCGATGCGCACACCGTGCTTGCCGACGGTGAGCATGAGCGTGGTCTTCAGCTTGCGCTCGCCGGGCAGCACCACGACGAAGGTGTCTTCGGCGGGACGGGTGTATTCGATCTCGCGGTCGGCCAGCGTCGCGTCGATCACGTCGGCGACGGCGGCCGCTTCGGGTACCTGGCTCATCGGCGTGCTCCTGTCCGGCGCCGCCACAGCGCCCGCGATCTGGCCTGACTGTCGCCGAGGATAGTCGTGCGGGCCGAGAGAGCGGCGAGGCCGGCGCGGTCGTCGGTGTAGCGGGACAGCGCCGCCGAATAGCTCGCCAGCAGCCCGTCGGCGGTGTGCGCCCAGGAGAAACCCGCGGCGTGCTCGACCGCGCGGGCGCCCATCAGTTCCAGCCGGGCCGGCGCGTCGAGCAAGGTGGTCAGGGCATCGGCCCAATCGTCGGTGCGATGTCCGGGCACCAGCAGGCCGGTGCGCCCGTCGTCGACGGCGGTGCCGAGCCCGCCCACATCGGCGGCCAGCACCGGAGTTCCGCTGGCCTGCGCTTCCAGCGCGACCAGGCCGAAGGATTCGTTGTAGCTGGGCACGGCGACCAGATCGGCGGCGCGGTAGATCTGTACCAGCCGGTCCGAGGATTGCGGCGGCAAGAACGTCACCCGATCGGCGATGCCGAGTTCGGCGGCCAGTTCGATGAGCGCGTCCGGGCGTTTCAGGCCGCTGCCCGACGGGCCGCCGACGATCAGCACCCGCAGCTTGCGATGCGGTTCGCGGCGCAATACCTCCGCCGCGGCTCGCACCAGCACATCGGGCGCCTTCAACGGCTGGATCCGGCCGATGAACGCGACCACCTGCTCGTCGCGGGGCAGGCCGAACTCCGCGCGCGCGGCGGCCTTGTCGCCGGGCCGGTAGCGGCTCAGATCCGCGCCGGGCGGCACCACGTCGATCCGGGCGGGGTCGGCGCCGTACAGCTCGACCAGCTGGCGCGCCTCCTCACCGGTATTGGCCACCATCCGGTCGGCCTCCGCGATCACCTGCTTCTCGCCGATCTCGCGGGTCGCCGGCTCCGGGCAGTCGCCTTCGGCCAGCGCTGCGTTCTTCACCGCGGCGAGGGTGTGCGCGGTGTGGATCAGCGGCACCCGCCAGCGGTCTCTGGCCAGCCAGCCGACCTGGCCGGACAGCCAGTAATGCGAATGCACCAGGTCGTAATGGCCGGGCAGATGCCTGGCCTCCTGGCGCAGCACCTCGGCGGTGAACGGGCAGAGTTGCGTGGGCAGATCGTGTTTGTCCAGGCCCTCGAAGGGGCCCGCCACCACATTGCGCACCAGCACACCCGGTGCGGCTTCCTGCACCGGGGGAACATTCGAGGAGGTGGCCCGGGTGAAGATCTCCACCTCGGTGCCACGCCGGGCCAGCTCGATGGCGGTCTGCAGCACGTAGACGTTCATGCCGCCCGCATCGCCGGTGCCCGGTTGCGCGAGTGGTGAGGTATGCACCGACAACACGGCGATCCGACGGGGCCGTGGTTCCGGGCGTTGACTCACACTGTCCATACTGCATCGTGTAACGCCGCGTTCAGGTGCCCGCTTCCCGTCGAGTGACAGCCATCACAGGCCGACTGTGAGCCCGCTCACGGCCGCGTTTCGGGGCGCACCGCTCGGGTGCCGCGTGTCCGTTCGAGCGTGCCGGTTCACAGCTCGTCGATGAACTCGCTGACCTCGGTGACGAAGCGTTCGCGGTCCTCGATGAACAGCCCGTGCTGGGCGTCCGCCCAGAACGAGGTGCGCGATTTCGGGGCCAGCTCGGCGATATAGCGGCCGTTGTCGATCGGGACAACGGGATCGGCGGTGCCGTGCAGCACCAGCACCGGAATGTCGAGGTTGCGCAGGGTCTCGGAGTTGTCCACGGTGCGGTAGAACAGCGCCTTGCGGACGAACGGCGGAGTCGAGAGGCTGGCGCCGAACAGGCGCTGTGCGTCGACGCCCTTGTCGGCGCCCGGTCCGGTATTGGAGTTGCCGAACGCAGCGAAACCTCGCATGGCCCGGCCCGCGCTTTCCTCGAACACCGATGGAATCGCGGCCTGCATGGCCGGGCCGACCGCCGCACCCGGGACGTCGGGGCCGATATTGGCCAGCGAGCCGCTGAAGATCACGCCGGCGATCGCGCCGGTGCCGTAGGCGGTCAGGTAGTCGCTGATGGCGATGCCGCCGTAGGACCAGCCGAGCAGCACCGCGCCGGACTCGATGGATTCGGCGGACAGCACCGCGGCCAGGTCGGCGGCCCAGTTCTTCGGGTCGTCGTAGCCGGCCCGCGGTGCCCCCGAATAGCCGTGCCCGCGCAGGTCGACCGCGATGACGCGGTACCGCTCGGCGAGATCGTCGGCGGCCCGGCCCCAGCACCGCAGGTTCGCCGACCATCCGTGCAGCAGCACCAGCGGTGTGCCCTCGGCTGGCCCGCTGACCCGGTAGACGATGCTGGTTCCGTCCGCGCTGACGACTTCCCGAATACCCATGGCGTCAGGCTAGCGGCTCGCCGGACGCGGCGGCTCCGCCGAGCGCGCGATCGGCGTCCGGTGGTGTGATCCGTAGCGGGCGCGCGGCGATGCCGGTGGGGGCACCTTAGGCTCGGAGTCATGAGTGAGCGCAGCGAGGGAACAGTCGACGCAGCCACGAGCACACGTACCGCCGTCGTCACCGGAGCGAGTTCGGGAATCGGTGCGGCCACCGCTCGCGAGCTCGCGAAGCAGGGCTACCACGTGTACGTCGGGGCCCGCAGGCTCGATCGACTGCAGCGGCTGGCCGAGGAGATCGGCGGGACGGCCCTCGAACTCGACGTGACCTCCGACGACTCGGTGCGGGCGTTCACCGACGCGATCGACCGGGTGGACGTGCTGGTCAACAACGCGGGCGGGGCCAAGGGCCTGGCGACGGTCGCCGAGGCCGACCTCGACGACTGGCGTTGGATGTGGGAGACCAATGTGCTCGGCACCCTGCGGGTGACCAAGGCGCTGCTGCCCAAGCTCATCGACTCCGGTGACGGGCTCATCGTCACCATCACCTCCGTGGCCGCCTTCCACGCCTACGACAACGGCTCCGGCTACACCTCGGCCAAGCACGCCCAGGCCGTGCTGCACCGCACTCTGCGCGGCGAACTGCTCGGCAAACCGGTCCGCCTCACCGAAATCGCCCCGGGCGCAGTGGAAACCGAGTTCTCCCTGGTCCGCTTCTCCGGTGACGAGGAGCGCGCCGTCAAGGTCTACGAAGGCATCGATCCACTGGTCGCCCAGGACATCGCCGAAATCGTCGCCTTCACCGCCTCCCGGCCGCCGCACGTCAACCTCGACCAGATCATCGTCAAGCCGCGCGATCAGGCCGACCCCGGCCGCTTCGCCCGCCGCACCTCCTGAGCCGGCCGCGCGGAAGCCTCGGCCGAATAGCTCTCGGCGGCGCTTTGTCACACTCGCGGGCACCACCTCGTCGGTGTGATGACAACGCCGGATGCAGGAGGTAGTGATGCGAGTTGCGGTGCTCGGTGCGAGCGGACGGATCGGCCGTGAGGTCGTGGCTGTTCTGCAGAATCAGGGCCATGAGGTGGCCGAACTGACGCGGGCGGCGGGCGTGGACGCCTTGTCCGGCGCGGGACTGGCTCCGGCGCTGGCCGGAGCGGACGTGGTGGTCGACGCGACCAACGCGTCGACCACGGAAACCGCTGCGGTACAGGACTTCTTCGCCACCATCGCCCGGAACGTCCAGGAGGCGGCCTCGGCGGCGGGGGTGCGGCGGATCGTCCTGGTGTCGATCATCGGCATCGATGCGTTCCCGGCCGGCCACTACGCCGGCAAGCTCGCCCATGAGCGTGCATATCGGGAAGGCCCGGTGCCGGTGCGGATTCTGCGGGCCGCGCAGTTCCACGAATTCACCGAGATGATGCTGGAGTGGACCACCCGCGGTGACACCGCCTACGTCCCGGCGACTCGAACTCGACTCGTCGCCGCGCGCACAGTCGCGGAGCAGATGGTGACGCTGGTGCTGGCCGACTCCGCCCTGGAGATGACCGAGATCGCCGGTCCGGAGGAACTGAACCTGGCCGCGGCCACCGCGCGGCTGGCCGCACGGCGCGGTAGCCCGGCGCGGGTCGAGGAGATCGTCGACGACGACGATCCGAACCGGGATCTCCTCGCCGCGGGTGCGCTGCTGCCCGGTCCGGGTGCGATCATCGCGGGCCCGACCTTCGAACAGTGGCTCGATCAGCACTATCCGCAGCACGGCTAGCCCGATGTCGTGCGCCGGTCGGCGGAATGGCCCGGCCGGCCGGCCCGGTGCATCCCGCAGCCGGGGACGATCAGTGCGGACCCTTGCCTAACGCGCCGGCAGGGGAGCATCGTGAAGAGCACCGGTGGCGCCACCGGGCGCTGCCCCGAAGCAGAGAGGGGGTGGATCGTGTACGCGCGATCTACCACGATTTTGGCGCAACCCTCCGCTATCGACGCCGGGATTGCGCATATGCGTGATGTCGTGCTGCCAGAACTCCAAGAGATACCAGGGTGCGTCGGATTGTCCCTGATGGTCGACCGGACCAGTGGCCGCTGCATCGCCACCAGCTCCTGGGAGACCGAGGACGCCATGCATGCGAGCACGGAGCGGGTGGGCCCGATCCGTGAACGCGCGATCGCCTTGTTCGGCGGGAGCGCGCACGTCGAAGAATGGGAAATCGCCGGCTTGCACCGGGCCCACCGCACCCACGAGGGCGCCTGCGTGCGCGCGACCTGGGTGAAGACCGATGCCAGCCGCATCGACGCGGCCGTCGAGGTCTACAAGGCCAGCACCCTGCCCGCGATGGAGGAACTCGACGGGTTCTGTAGCGCGAGCCTGATGGTCAACCGCAAGTCCGGCCGGGCCGTGTCCTGCACCACCTATGACGATGCCGAGGCCATGCGGCGCAGCCGCGAACAGTCGGCGGCCCTGCGCGTGGACGCCGCCAGGCAGACCGGGGTCGAAGCGCTCGACGTGCGCGAGTTCGAACTGGCGATCGCGCACCTGCGGGTGCCGGAAATGGCATGAGGTTTCCGGCAGCGGGCTGACACGCGAAGGAACCGGCGGGTCGCGAGCAGGCGACCCGCCGGTTCGGCGTGCCGCCTCCGCTGAGCACCGGTGCGGATGGGCCGGTACTAGACCTCGCCCGATGCCCGCCGGAAACTGTGGTGCCGCCGCTGTTCGCAGACGGTGACGGAGTACTCGCTGTAGAAATCGGTGCGACCGAGACGCTGGGCGTTGCGGTGCTCGGCGTCGTTGCGCCACGCGTCGTGATGGGCGCGGTTGTCGAAGACGACGATAGAGACCCGTTCCCCGTCGGCGGCGGTGTAGGACTTGATCTCGACGAAACCGGGCATGGCGCGAGCGCGTTCCTCCATCCGTTCGGCCATGGCGGCGTAGCCGTTGGCCTCGGCGTCCGGGCGTAGGCGCGAGCGGAAGATGGTCACGATCTGCGGGTTGTCATCGGTCACGTGCTGAGCATGCGTGGATTCGAGGGCCGAATGCCAGCGAATTCTCGACACCGGCATTGCCTGCGGGCGACGGAGCTGTACGGCCCGGACCACCGGGCCTGCTATGTCGCCCACCGAGCCCGTCCGCTGTGGGCGACAATCGCCCCGGCACATCGATCAGGGAGGCTACGTGGCGATTCTGGCGCTCGATATCGGGGCGACGAAGTTCGCGGCCGGGGTCGTCGACGATGCGGGCCGGGTGAGCGCGGTGCGGCGGGTCGCGGTTCCGGAGTCGGGGGTGTGGGCGGCGTGCCGGTCGCTGCTGCTCGCGGTGGCCGCGGGGGAACCGGTGCGCGCGGTCGGGATCGGATCGGCGGGGCCCGTGGATGTGCCTGCGGGAGTCACCGGCCCACTCAATATCCCGGAGTGGCGCGACGGTTTCGCGATCGGGGCCGCGGTCGGCGAGCTGTTTCCCGGTGCCGCAGTGCGATTCGCCATCGACGGTGCGTGTCTCGCACTGGCCGAACAACATTCGGGCGCGCTGCGCGGTGTGCCGAACGCGCTGGCGATGACGGTCTCGTCCGGGATCGGCGGCGGACTGCTGGTGGATGGCCGCGTCGCCGTCGGGCGTACCGGCAATGCGGGCCACATCGGCCACATCGTGGTGCCCGGCTGGGATGTGCCGTGCGCCTGTGGCGGATACGGCTGCGTCGAGGCCATCGCGAGCGGGATGTCGTCGGCGCGGTGGGCCAGAGAGCAGGGCTGGCCGGGTGCGGACGGGGCCGAGTTGGCGCGGGCCGCCGCGGCCGGTGATCCGATCGCCGTCGCCGCGCTCGAACGGGCGGGCACCGCCCTCGGGCAGGCCATCAGTTCGGCCGCGGCGCTGCTCGATGTCGACACCGTCGTCATCGGCGGCGGCTTCGCGCACTCGGGGGAACCGCTGTGGGCGCCGATGCGCGCGGCGATCACCCGGCACGCCGGGCTGAACTTCATCCGCGAGCTCCGGGTGGAACGGTCCGCCCTCGCCGACGGAGCGACCCTGGTCGGCGCCGCCATCCTCGCAGCGGACCTGCCCGCGCCCGGCTGATTCCGGTCGACCTCCTGACCGGCGCGTCCACCGCTCGAGGTGCACGCACGCCGCCGATCCGGCCATGGCAGGATGGCCCGCATGACGTACACCCTCGTGTTGCTGCGCCACGGCGAGAGCGAATGGAATGCCCTCAATCTGTTCACCGGCTGGGTGGACGTCCATCTGACGGACAAGGGCATCGCCGAGGGCAAGCGGGCCGGTGAACTGCTGGCCGAGCACGGCATCCTGCCCGACATCGTCTACACCTCGCTGCTGCGCCGCGCGATCAGCACCGCCAACATCGCGCTGGACGCCGCCGACCGGCACTGGATTCCGGTGGTGCGCGACTGGCGTCTGAACGAGCGCCACTACGGCGAGTTGCAGGGCAAGAACAAGGCCCAGATCCGCGACAAGTACGGCGATGAGCAGTTCATGCTGTGGCGTCGCAGCTACGACACCCCGCCGCCGCCGATCGAGGCCGACAACGAGTACAGCCAGACCGGCGATCCGCGGTACGACGGCATCGAGGTGCCGCGCACCGAATGCCTGCTCGACGTGGTGAACCGGATGGTGCCCTACTGGGAGTCGACCATCTCCAAGGAGCTGCTCTCGGGCAAGACCGTGCTGGTCGCCGCGCACGGCAACTCGCTGCGCGCCCTGGTCAAGCACCTGGACCAGATCTCCGATGACGATATCGCCGGCCTCAACATCCCCACCGGCATCCCACTGCGCTACGAGCTCGACGAGAACCTGCGCCCGGTGCGCCCGCGCGAATACCTCGACCCGGAGGCCGCCGCCGCGGGTGCCGCCGCCGTCGCGAGCCAGGGCGGTAAGTAAGCACCTCCCGCACTCTCTGTCAGCGCGGGGGGGGGTGTTTTGGGGGGGGGGGGGGGGGGGGGTTTGGGGGGTTCTTTCTCCC